>NZ_JAOWGS010000012.1:0-595 GCF_030333035.1 Citrobacter sp. Cpo015
CAGGTTTCGGGGCCGAAGACGGCGCTGGTTTCATAGGTCTGCTGGTCAATATAGGAATCCCAGCAGAAGACAATGTACTGCGGGGGTTTTTTGACTTTGTTGAAATTAACGCTGCCGCCAAAGGTCACATCAGTCCACTTGTCCACGGATTCAGAGTCACGAGAGGTTGGGTCAAGCGTGTTAAAGGTATACAAGTAACCATCGGTGTCGATAACTCTTGCGTGGTTGACCATTGAGGGTAATTCATAGGGGGTGATAAAAGAAAAATTCCACTTACCGTAAGGTAGAGTCCAGTCCCCGCTGGCGGCCTGTTTTGACTGTAAAGGGTGAGATTGATGTGGGCTGCAGCCTGCAGCGGCCAGTAACAGGGCAAGTATCAGTAGTTTGCGCATTTTCATCCCTCTTAATCCCAGTTGCCATAGGGGTAGGTTTTACCGTTGATAAATGCCTGCGTTGACGGGAGGAAGGTAAAACTGCCGCCTGGGACGACGTAGTCTTTACACAGGGTCAGGTCCTTGCCGGAGCGGGTTGTCAGTTTCAGGGGCGTGACCGGCAGGCTGGGGCGTCCGGCGACATCGGAAAACCAGATTTTGAC
>NZ_JAOWGS010000013.1:0-321 GCF_030333035.1 Citrobacter sp. Cpo015
GTGCATCCGGGAGGATTCGAACCTCCGACCGCTCGGTTCGTAGCCGAGTACTCTATCCAGCTGAGCTACGGATGCATCGGGAATTGCTGATTACTACTGATACTGCGAAGAAGATGGTGCATCCGGGAGGATTACTCGGCTGCACCTCGCCCTGCGGGCCGTTGCTGAAGCAACGTTATCCTCCCTGGGCTCGCGATTATCTCGCAGACCATGAAACAACAGTTTTGCTGTTATCTCGGAGAATATGGTGCATCCGGGAGGATTCGAACCTCCGACCGCTCGGTTCGTAGCCGAGTACTCTATCCAGCTGAGCTACGGATG
>NZ_JAOWGS010000014.1:0-254 GCF_030333035.1 Citrobacter sp. Cpo015
TTGCCGGAGCGGGTTGTCAGTTTCAGGGGCGTGACCGGCAGGCTGGGGCGTCCGGCGACATCGGAAAACCAGATTTTGACCTTGCCGCCGGGAGACAGGCCAAACACCATTCTGTTGTACCAGACAGGGGCGCCCGATGGGCGGGTATGATCGGCAGGTGTTTTCATCCTCTGCCAGGTTTCGGGGCCGAAGACGGCGCTGGTTTCATAGGTCTGCTGGTCAATATAGGAATCCCAGCAGAAGACAATGTACTG
>NZ_JAOWGS010000015.1:0-957 GCF_030333035.1 Citrobacter sp. Cpo015
TCGGTCCGGGTGTAATAGGTGCCAGACGTCGGGCCTGGACGCTCACATAAAACATAGTTAGTACCAAGAGGATAAAAAATAACAATAAAAGAGAAAATATTACCAATAACAAATCCTACCCCCGCGACGTGGAAAACAATGGTAAATGTCCTGTCGAAGAATTTTGGCGGCTGCATGCTTTTCGCAAAAGCCAGATAGGCAGTGCCCAAAGTAAAGCAACCCGTCACCGGAATCATGAAAAACATGCAAAATGAACCCCAGAAAAAATAGACGATGCTTCTGGATTCAATGAGATCGGTGAGATCCGGTACGCTGGCAATATACTCCACCCAAGTCCCCCCCCCAAAAATGAATATACAGAGAAATAAGTTGCATCTTTTCTTAATATTCACCAGATTAATATTATGCTTCATGTCAATAATTTCCGCCATAAAGGGAGCTTCTGTACCCCAGCCGTTGGATGTTCCTCTCTTCGATTCTTTGCCGTTCTTTAAGTCCCTCACGAATACACGCTATCAGTTTGTCTGATAGCTCATATTTGTTGTCCACTTCATTCAGAGACCAGGTAATAATAAAACCTAATACAACGACACCGACAATTTCTCCCCAAACCGGAACGGCGGCGCTAGAGAACAATAGAGGTACAGCTAACCCAAGAGTACTACCCACTGATTGCGAGACAAAAACACTCACAATCACCTTCGCCACATCCATCGTCACGTTTCCCAGCAGTGCGGCGACGTCATGCTCGGATTTAAACACCACCTCAATCAACCGCCAGCATGCGGAAAACCAGATGCAGAATTTGGCCCCTGACATTATGCCATTTCGAAACCCGGCGCTGCCAATGCCCACTTCAAGTACTTTAGGATGATTTATCCGGTAACGGGTTCCGTTAAGAATGCGCCGCAGAGAAGGGTAGCCCGTAATCTTCACATACAGCTTTCCCTGATAAGC
>NZ_JAOWGS010000016.1:0-230 GCF_030333035.1 Citrobacter sp. Cpo015
GTCAGCCTGAAATAACTCCCTATAATGCGCCTCCACTGACACGGAACAACGGATTACAAGCCGCCGGGTCAGCGGGGTTCTCCTGAGAATCTCGTAGAGAAAAGCAAAAATAAATGCTTGACTCTGAATGAGGAAAACGTAATATACGGGACCTCGCGACAGAGCGCTAAAGCGCGTCGCAACTGCTCTTTAACAATTTATCAGACAATCTGTGTGGGCACTCGAAGATA
>NZ_JAOWGS010000017.1:0-302 GCF_030333035.1 Citrobacter sp. Cpo015
AGTGCTCACACAGATTGTCTGATGAAAAGTAAATAGCAAGGCGTCTTGCGATTGAGACTTCAGTGTCCCCTTCGTCTAGAGGCCCAGGACACCGCCCTTTCACGGCGGTAACAGGGGTTCGAATCCCCTAGGGGACGCCACTTGCTGGTATGTGTGAGTGAAAGTCGCCGACCGAAGTATCTCAAAACTGACTTACGAGTCACGTTTGAGATATTTGCTCTTTAAAAATCTGGATCAAGCTGAAAATTGAAACGACACACTGTTTCATTTCTCCGTAATAAGAAATGAAAAGCGGTGTGTTC
>NZ_JAOWGS010000002.1:0-284 GCF_030333035.1 Citrobacter sp. Cpo015
GCCCTGAGCCAGCATCCATGCTGGCTCTCCCGGCCTTACGGAAACACGTCGGCAATTTTCAGCCGGACCAGCCCACACCTCACCTTCTGTGTTTTTTGTTAAAACAGCAAAACAGATTTAACTGGAAGTCAGAGCGTTGAAGCGATGATCCCAGTCCGGCTGAAAATCGATGAGGCGTTGACGGCTGACCGGGACTGCCCGCAAGGATGCGGGCAGAGGGGACGGCCTGCATGGATGCAGGCTCGGCCCCGACCCGACAGGCAGACGGAATAAGACGAATAGCT
>NZ_JAOWGS010000018.1:0-202 GCF_030333035.1 Citrobacter sp. Cpo015
TTTGGAGCGGGAAACGAGACTCGAACTCGCGACCCCGACCTTGGCAAGGTCGTGCTCTACCAACTGAGCTATTCCCGCATAATCTTCGTCTTTCGAACCGCTACTGCGTTGGCTGCCTTCATTCGCCTGAGTCACTTACTTCAGTAAGCTCCTAAGGACTCATTCAGTTGCCGCCTTGTCGCAATTCGAAATCCTGCGATTG
>NZ_JAOWGS010000003.1:0-268 GCF_030333035.1 Citrobacter sp. Cpo015
GCTTGTAGCTCAGGTGGTTAGAGCGCACCCCTGATAAGGGTGAGGTCGGTGGTTCAAGTCCACTCAGGCCTACCAAATTCGCCTCCGTGCTGTGTTACGGCGATGCTCGCATACTTCAGTATGCTTCGCACCACCGCGCCTTGCCCGGAAACGAATTAGGGTACAGAGATTAGCATTTACGATGGGGTTATAGCTCAGCTGGGAGAGCGCCTGCCTTGCACGCAGGAGGTCTGCGGTTCGATCCCGCATAGCTCCACCATCCTTACTG
>NZ_JAOWGS010000004.1:0-258 GCF_030333035.1 Citrobacter sp. Cpo015
GATGGTGGAGCTATGCGGGATCGAACCGCAGACCTCCTGCGTGCAAGGCAGGCGCTCTCCCAGCTGAGCTATAGCCCCATCGTAGTTATCTCATTCACCTTAATTCTTGCTGAGACAAGGCGTGGAACGGTGAAGCATACTGATGTATGCGAGTCGTTTCACAACGCGGTATCAGAAAGAATTTGGTAGGCCTGAGTGGACTTGAACCACCGACCTCACCCTTATCAGGGGTGCGCTCTAACCACCTGAGCTACAAGC
>NZ_JAOWGS010000019.1:0-1364130 GCF_030333035.1 Citrobacter sp. Cpo015
ATGCAGGCTCGGCCCCGACCCGACAGGCAGACGGAATAAGACGAATAGCTCGCGCAGCGACGATTTTCCCGCCGGGAGCCTGGGATGCAAGGGAGGCGGCGGTGAGCCTCCCTTGCACGTTCACGGGTATAGCGATATCAGAGAAGCGATGCACATAAGGTGAACGGAAACTTATTCAGAGTAAAACGTTCTCCTTACATGTTTAACTGACCGCCATTACACTTGCAAATAGGGGGGGTAAAAAGAGCGCTGCCTGGCGCTACTTACCACGGCTCAGCGTTAATCCCACATCACCGCCGGGATGCACAGACAACAGCGTCTCCTTTGAGTAACCGCTTTCGCTCATCAGGCAGGCGCAGGCGGCGTCAAAGATAGCCAGCACCAGTAAAATTGATGTGGTGGCCAACATGTTGAGCGGGTCGGCCTCACGCTGGACGCCGGTGGAAATCACCAGTCTCGACGCTTTAGCAATGGCTGAATCGGCGTTTTCAGTCACGCTCAGAATCGGCACATTTCGCGCATTCAGTCCGGGCAGCAGCCGGGTGAGTTCGTCCGAATTCCCCCCACGCGACAGCATAATCACCAGGTCGTTGGCGCGTAAAAAACCGAGATCGCCATGCGCCGCGTCCGTCGCGTTGAGGTAAATCGCCGGACGTTCCACGCACGCAAGCATATGCGCCACTTTACGCGCCGCAATGCCGGAGGTACCTACGCCGGTGACGACGATTTTCCCCTGACAGCCGCGCAGCTCCGCCATCAGCGACTGCCAGAGCGGTTCAGTCAGATGCTGCCCCAGACCCGCCAGGGCATCGCTATAGAGCTGAAATACGCCGGTGGCCTGAGACCAGGAGTCGCTCATGCGTCCTCCTGCATCAACTGGCGGTATTTCATATGATCCTGATACATCTCGTGGAATACCCGATATTTGCGATCGTAGTACTGCTTAATGCGATTTGTTTGCGGGGTAACCGTTTTACCAATCCGGCTCATCGCCGACATCGCTTCCGGGAAGGTTTCGAAAACGCCCGCGGCGATAGTTCCCATCATGGCGCCACCCAGCAGCATGGCTTCGCTCTCTTCAGGCAGCAGCATCGCGCAGCCGGTGGCGTTGGCATGTTCCTGAACGAAGATTGGGTTTTTCGTCCCGCCGCCGCTGGCCATTATCGTATCGATGGTGTAGCCGCTTTGATTCATCGTTTCAATGATATGGCGGGTTCCCAGCGCAATGGCCTGGATGGTCGCAAGGTACTGTAGCGCCATATCTTCCGGTGTACGAGACAGCTTCAGTCCGGTGATGGCGCCCGTGAGCGTTGGGTTAGCGCGCGGCGAGCGATTGCCGTGGAAATAGGGCAGGATGTGCATATCGCGGGTTAAAAATGCGATATCTTCCGGTTCACCGGCCATTTTACGCAACAGCGCATTCAGCACTTCGTAAATGGTCTGCCCCTGAGATTTAGCCTGCGCCAGCAGGGTTTCGTAGCAAGGATGCGACTGAATAACGTGGTCGATTAACGCCCCGGTTGCTGACTGTCCACCTTCGTTAAGCCAGTATTCTGGCAGCACGGCTGAGTAGTAAGGGCCCCAGACGCCGCCGATAAAACGCGGCTCTTTGGAAATCGCCATGTGTCCAGTGGAAGTGCCGCCAATCAGCGCGATACGACGGTCAAAATCCGCAACCTCGCCGGAAACACCGCTTGCCCCGAGCGTGCCGAGGGTACCGGCGTGGGCATCGATGATCGAGACGCTGACAGCGGTCCCCGGAATCAGCCCCATTTCGCTGGCGGCGCGCGCGGATAGCCCGTGACCGAGCGGTTCGCCCATGGTTTTCACGTAGCGACCAATTTTGGCAGCATCATGCTCCAGCAAATCTTCCAGCCCAATCTGGCGGAAATAGCTGGCATCCCATTTGTCTTCATGGCCCATATAGGTCCATTTACACACCGTCGAACACAATGAGCGCGTGTCATCGCCCGTTGCGCGCCAGGTCAGGAAATCGGGCAGGTCAAAGTAGTATCCCGCATTGGCCCAGGTGTTGGGCATATGTTGCTTCAGCCATAGCAGTTTTGGCGTCTGCATTTCCGGGGAGATAATGCCGCCAACGTAGTCCAGCACCCGATGATGCAGGGCGTTGATGCGCTCGGCCTGAGTAATGGCGCGGTGATCCATCCACACAATGATGTTCTGTTCGCTGCGCCCGGACGGGCTAATGGTCAGTGGTTTACCTTCTTTGTCCAGCACCACCAGTGAACAGGTCGCGTCAAAGCCGAGACCTTTAACCTGGATAGGGTTGATATCCGACTGGTTAATCGCATCGCGAACCGCGTTACACACCGCCTGCCAGATGTTATCGGAAGACTGCTCAACAAAATCGGCCTGCGGGCGGTAAATCTCGATGGCCCGACTGGCCTGACCGACCATTCTGCCGTTGAGATCAAACACGCCAGCACGGGCGCTTCCGGTTCCGACATCCACACCAATAAAGTAACTTGCCATAATTTTTTCTCCTGAAATCAGGCTTTACGATTCTGTAATGCGATAAAGAGGATCAGCACCGCGCCCCACAGCGCCATCGTCAGATAGCTGCTGACCCCCAGCAAGTTAAGGCCGCTTTCCAGCATTTGCAGCACAATCAGTGCCAGCACCAGGCCGATAATGCGCCCGAAGCCGCCATCCGGGTTGATACCGCCGAGGACGGAGGCAAGGATGGTGACCAGCAGGTAGGATTCACCGTATCCGGCTTTAGCTGAGTTGAATTTCGCCATCATCAAAATGGCGGCGACCCAGCCGAGCAGGGCAGAAATCACGTACACCGAAATTTGTACACGTACGGTATTTACGCCGCTGTAGCGGGTAGCCTGTTCATTGGAACCAACGAGATACAGGCTGCGCCCAAGCGTGGTGTGTTCCAGCAGTACCCACAGCAGGATTGCCACCAGGAAAAAGAGCAGTAGCGCCACCGGAATACCGGCAATCGTGGCGTTACCAAGGTACTGAATGGCGGTCGGGAAACCGGAAATCACCGTCCCGTTGGAAAGCAGAATATTCAGCCCGGAGATAAGCGTCATCGTGCCGAGCGTGGCGAGAATAGGCGAAACCCCGACCCAGGCAATCAGCGCACCGTTGAGCGTGCCGATAGCCACCGCCACGGCAGCGCCTGCCAGCAGCGCCAGCACCAGAAACAGCGGGTTATCCGGATGGGTGACGATAATCGCCGCCATCACCAGCGAGCATGCGTTCGCCCCGGCAATAATCGACAAGTTAATGCCGCCGGTCAGCATGGTCATGCCCATCCCGAGGGCCAGCATGCCGAGGATTGGTAGCTGTGAGCCAATCGACTGGAAGTTAGCGACGCTGAAGAAACGGCTGCCGAGTAGGGCCGAGAAGACCAGGGCGACGACCACAATAATCACGCATTGCAGGCGAATGATGGCATCACCGGGTAAAAATCTGGCGATTGTTTTCATCTCAAAGCTCCCTTGCCAGTTTGCGTTTTTCGTTCCAGGCCGTGGCGCTAATGCTGACCAGGATAATGGCGCCGCTGAACACGGTGTGCCAGTAAGAGGAGACGCTGAGCAGCGTCAGGCCATTTTGTAAGAAGGCCAGCAGAACCACGCCGAGCAGGGTTCCGGTCAACGTACCGCGCCCGCCGCTCATGCTGGTTCCGCCGAGTACTACCGCCGCCAGCACCGTCAGCTCAAAGCCGAGCAGCGAATTGGGCGCAACTGACTGGGTGATTTGCGCCTGAACCACGGCGGCAACGCCTGCCAGAATGCCCATGTAGCCATAGACGTAAAAATGCAGCTTCAGCAGATTCAGCCCCAGGCGCGAGGCCGCGTCTCGGTTGCCGCCCATGGCGTAAACCTGACGGCCAAGACGGGTATAGTTCATCAGCACGGCGGTAAAAATGATCACCGCCGCCAGGCACAGCAGGGGGAGGGTCAAACCGTAGTCGTAGCCATCCGCCGCGGTGAACGAGAACCAGTTAATGCCGTTCATAAACCAGTCCGGGAAGCCGTACAGCCAGGTGCCTTTGGTGGCGTAAACCAGCAGACCGTAGTAGACGTTCAGCGTGGCGATGGTAATGATGATTGCCGGAACGCGTAGCCAATAGACCAGAAAACCGTTGATCAGCCCAAGCAGCAGGCCCACCGCAATGGCGATGATTAACGCCAGCGCGAAGTTACCGCCGTGACCGATAACCCAACTGGCCATTGCATACTGGGCTATCGCGGTCATCGCCGGAAATGAGATGTCGATCCCGCCGGAAATCAGCACCACAAACAGCCCACAGGCCAGGATGCCGAGAATCGCGTAGCTGGTGGCCACATCCGTCAGGTTCCCCAAAGACAAGAACTCGTCGGTGCTGATGCTTAGCCCAACGGCAAGGGCTACAACCAGCAGGCCCAGCCAGAACTCATGTTGCCCGATTAAACGGGAGAGATGCATCTTATTCATTGATTACCTCGACCACTTCAGCAATCTCCTCTTCACTGCATTGATGAGGATTAAATTCCGCCACCAGCTTGCCGCGACGCATTACCAGCACACGGTGGCTGTTGTAATACGCTTCCGGGATTTCATCGCAAATCATCAGCACCGCCATACCCTGTTCCGCCAAATCGCGGGCTATCTGGTAAATGCCCTCTTTGTTGGCGATATCCACGCCGACGGTAGGCGAGTCGAGGATCAGGATGCGGGGATTGGTCGCCACCCATTTGGCAATGGCGATACGCTGGGCATTACCGCCGGAAAGGGTTTTGACCGGCAGGAGCGGATCGGACACTTTGATATTCAGTTCGCGGATTAAATCGGCGACCAACTTTTGCGCTTTACGATGATCGAGCAGACCGCTACCGGTGTGCAGTTGATCAAACACCGTGACGATGGTGTTGTCGTAGATCGACTGCTCCATGATCAGCCCCTGCGTCAGGCGATCTTCTGAGACATAGCCGATCCCGTGTTGGATGGCGTCATGGTTATTGCGCAGAGTAACCGGCTGACCGTTAATGCGAATCTCGCCGCTTTCCGGGTGCGTCATACCAAACAGGCTCAGACAAAGCTCAGTGCGCCCGGCACCCAGCAGACCAACAATGGAGACGATCTCGCCGCCGTGCAGCGACAGATTAATGTTTTGGTATTTGCCTCTGCGGCTCAGATTGCGCAGCTCAAGCAGCGGCTCTTGCTCAATCGCGGGCCTTTCCGGCAACGGGCTGTAGTGGAAGCGTTGTCCGGTCATCAGGAAGGCCAGCTCGTGGCTGTCGAGTTCGCTGGCAGGGTATGTACCCACCAGTTTGCCGTCGCGCATTACGCTGATGCGGTCAGCCACTTCCATCACCTCATCCAGACGATGGCTGACAAACACGACGCAAATTCCGGCCGCTTTCAGTTCATTAACTACTCGCAGTAGGCCATTAACCTCCTGGCGGGTTAGCGAGGCGGTGGGCTCGTCCATAATCACCAGACGCGCATCGGCGGCAATCGCCCGGCAAATGGCGACCAGCTGTCGATCAGCAATTGAGAGTTTTTCAACTTTTTTATCGGGATCGATATTCACCCCAATACGTTTCATGGCTGCCAGCGCCTGCTGCTTCATGGCACCACGACGCACCCAGATATCACCACCCGGCAGATAGCGGTTGACCGCGATATTTTCTGCGACGCTAAAGTTGGGGAACAACGACAGGTCCTGATAAATAACCTGAATGCCATAATGGGAAGAGAGCTGCGGCGTCAGATGATGGAATAATTTTCCGTCGAGTAAAATCTGCGCGCCTTTTTCCGGATGATAAACCCCGGAGATCACTTTAATAATGGTACTTTTACCACAGCCGTTTTGACCCGCCAGACAGTGAACTTCGCCTTTTCTCAGCGTCAGATTCACGTTATCCAGCGCCAGCACGCCCGGGAATTGTTTGCTGATATTCTCAAGAGTGATAAATGCGGTGGTGTCTGCCATGGACAATACCCCTGCGCGCGTCCGGGGGGACGCTGAGTGTTAGTTTGGTTGATAGCGCCGACCAGACGGTCGGCGTTAAGGTTCCCTGGTGTTGGCTAAAGCCTTAGAAACCAAGTGATTGTGCGTTGTCTTTGGTGACTTCGAGGATCTTGTTAAAGCGGATCACTTTCTTCTCCGTGTCGATATCGGCTTTCCCTAAACCATCGATACTCAGATCGGCGTTCACTTCTTTGCCCTGCAACAGCTGATCGGCAACGGTGACCAGCGCGTAGCCCGCGTCTTTTGGATCCCACAGCAGCGCTTTTTTGATATCACCGCGCATCAGGTAAGGTGCTGCCTGCGCTGGCATGGCGATCCCGACGACGGCGATCTTATCTTTGGCGCGTTTTTTCTGCACAGCCTGACCCGCACCGATTGGACCCAGTGAGCCGAAGCCGATAATGCCCTTCATCTGCGGGTAGGTTTTCATCAGATCCAGCGTTGTGGCGTAGGATTTATCGATACTTTCCGCGACCGGCAGACGTGAAGTGACTTCGAACATTTCCGGATATTTTTCTTTCTGGTACTTAATTGCATAATCCGCCCACGCGTTATGCAGTGGGACCGTCAGCGAACCAACATAGATGGCATATCCGCCTTTGCCGCCCATATTTTTCGCTAACTCATCGACGTTAGCCTGTGCGTATTTTTCACTATCGATGGTTTCGATATCCCACTGGCCAATTTGCTCATCCGGGGATTCGTGCGTCAGCACCACGATGCCTTTATCGCGCGCTTTTTTCAGTACCGGCTCAAGGACCTTGGCATCATTCGGCACCACGATGATCGCATTAACGTTTTTGGCGATCAGATCCTCAATCACTTTCACCTGCTGCGCCGGGTCCGGCGTTGAAGGTCCGGTCTGGTAAGCATTCACATCCAGTTTTTTTGCTGCTTCATTTACGCCGGTTTCCATCCGGTTAAACCATGGGATCCCGGTGACTTTGGCAACCACAGCAATTTCATATTTTTCCGCCGCAAAGGACGTGCCGGACAACATGCATGCAGAAACCAGGGTTGCACTGAGTAATGCGAGTTTGAATTTCATAGTTGTACCTTTCGTAGGGGGCAGGACATGTCACGGCGTGAAGTTAACAATGAATGGAAGAGGGAATGAATCATAAGTTTGGTAAATGTGATATATGCCCATTATTGTGAATTTATAGAAATAAAATGGTTAACAATTGGTTAAATTTGCATGGTTTTACATTCAGGTTTTCAAATTAAGTGTTAATTAAATATTAAAATGAAACCATCAATTAACATTTTTTTATCATTTGGCTTAAGTTTTGACGCCTAAAAGGTGTTTGGGGGGAATTTCCCGAAGAAGAAATTATCGAAATTGAGAACTGAATCGATACCGGAAAAGGGTGCTCAATATTTTTTCGTTCAATGGTATCCTCAGCACACTTTCGCCAAACCAGGCATCATTATTTGTGGCGGTGTAGATTTTCATCGTGGAGAACTCATGCAAGGCGTTAAACGTATCATTATCACGTTGTTTCTCGCTGTCCTGTCCTTTGGCGCAGGCGCGCATCCCCACAGCTTTATCCATCTGAAAACTGAGATAGTGAGCGAGAATGACCAGTTCGTCGCGCTGAAAATGCGCTGGACGATGGATGAAATTACCTCGGCGGATCTGCTTTACGATGCGGGGAATGCCAAACCTGGTGATGAGATCTGGAAGAAACTGGCGGCGGAAGTGATGGCCAACGTTCTCGGGCAGCACTATTTCACCGAAGTGTGGCACGACGGGAAAAAGGTAAAGTTTAAAAACAGGCCGACGGAATATGGCATGGCGCGGGAGGAACACCAGGCAGTGCTGACGTTCGTTTTGCCGCTGGCCGAAGCTCAGCCGCTGAGTGGTCAAAAATATACCATTTCAACCTTCGACCCGACCTACTACGTTGATATGAGCTATGACAAAGACAGCGACGCCAGGCTGGGGCAGGCCATAAGCCAGAAATGCCGGATTTCAGTACATACGCCGACGCCCAATGAACAAACGCTGAGCTTTGCGCAGTCGCTGGATAAAGAAGACGCACCGCCGGAGGATATGGAGTTGGGTAAACAGTTTGCACAGACGGTAACGCTGCAATGTCAGTAGTTTATCAACAACGCGCAGCCAGACGTCGCTGGCTGACGCTATGGCCGCTGGCTGTCTTTTTGCTGTTGGCGGCAGGCGGCATACTGTGGCTATGGCAGGCCTGGCCGCAGGTGATGATGAAAAGTGTCGTCTGGCAGCGCGACGTTAACCAACAGATGAGCGGGTTGCTGAAAGCAGTTGCCGCCAGGCCGGCCCAGGCCGGGGGATCGCTGCTGCTGTTTAGTTTTCTCTACGGAGTTCTGCATGCGCTGGGGCCGGGACATGGAAAAGTCGTCATTACCACCTGGCTGGCAACGCACCCCTCGAAGCTGAAGTCGAGTATTGGCCTGACGCTAGCCTCATCTTTATTACAGGGGCTGGTCGCCATCGGACTGGTGGTTGTGGTGCTTACCATCTTGCAGTTGCCCGCACGACAGCTACATATGAGTAGTTTCTGGCTAGAGAAAGGGAGTTATGCTCTGGTTGGCGTGTTGGGCGTTTTATTGTGCGTCCGTGCGCTGAAGAAATTGCGCCAGCTGCTGCGCCGCCCAAAATTCACTGCCTTCACGCCGCATCATGTGCATCACGAGGGTTGCGGCTGCGGGCATCAGCATTTGCCCGATCCTGAACAGCTGCAAAGTGGTGATGACTGGCGTGCCCGGTTGATGATCGTGCTGTCTATGGGGATGCGCCCGTGCTCGGGGGCCATCATGGTTTTACTGTTCAGCAAAGTGGTTGGCGTGTTTAGCTGGGGGATGGCGTCGGCGCTGGCGATGGCGGCAGGAACCTCTTTGACGATTACGTCACTGGCTCTGTTGGTACACAGTTTCCGCTCGCTTGCGGTGAAATTTAGCGGGCATAAAGCGCCGGTATTGTGGCGACAGATTGGCTGGACGACGCTGGCATTAGCCGGTGGTGCGGTGCTGATTGCTGCTGCGATTGTGATGTGGATGAGCGCGGTGCCGGTAGGGCGAGGGATAAGACCGTTTTAGCACTGTTGTAGGATGAATGCCTGATGGCGCTTCGCTTATCAGGCCTACGGGGAACTTCCCTGGTAGGCCGGATAAGGCGCTAGCCGCCATCCGGCATCAACGATTAACGCTTCAGCGCATCGCTCAGTTCGTCACGCATGTTAGCCAGCATGGCTTTCACTACGCGCGGGTTACCTGCAACGATGTTGCCGGTCGCCATGTAGTTATGACCACCCGTAAAGTCGCAAACCAGTGCGCCAGCTTCACGGGCAATCAGCTCACCTGCGGCGAAATCCCACGGGCGCAGGCCAATTTCGAAATAACCGTCAACGCGGGCTGCGGCAACGTAGGCCAGATCCAGCGCAGCAGAACCGGTGCGGCGGAAGTCCGCGCATTCGGTAAACATGTTGCCCAGAATTTTCATGTAAGAAGCGGCGTGCTGTTTGGCTTTGAACGGGAAACCGGTGGCGATGATGGTGCCATCCAGATCGCGGGCGGTGCTGCCACGCAGACGGTAGCCGTTCAGCTGTGCGCCCTGGCCACGGGTTGCGGTGAACAGTTCGTTACGCATTGGATCGTAAACAACGGCGACTTCAGTACGGCCTTTGATGCGTACTGCGATGGATACCGCGAAGTGCGGCAGACGTTTTACGAAGTTGGTGGTGCCATCCAGTGGATCGATAACCCATTGAACATCCAAATCTTCACCAACATGTTCACCGCTTTCTTCGGTGATGATGGTGTGCTGTGGGTAAGATTTGCGAATCGTTTCGATAATAATCGCTTCGGCGGCTTTATCGACGTTAGTCACGAAATCATTGCTGCCTTTCTGGCTGGTTTCTACAGAGTCTGGGGTTTCGTAGTGTTTGGCAATTACATTACCCGCCTTGCGCGCTGCGCGCACGGCGATGGTCAGCATCGGATGCATCGGTCTCTCTCACTGGATGTTAAAGAACGGGAAAACGGCGCAGAGTATAGCAGCGAGTTCGGAATATGTCTTCGTTTTATGATAATATGCCCGAATAATCTTTAGCCGAAGAAATACAATGCTGCAAAATATTCGAATCGTGCTGGTGGAAACCTCTCACACTGGCAACATGGGCTCTGTAGCCCGCGCAATGAAAACCATGGGTTTAACCAATCTGTGGCTGGTAAATCCACTGGTTAAACCGGACTCCCAGGCCATCGCCCTGGCAGCGGGTGCCAGTGATGTGATCGGCAGCGCGCAGATCGTCGATACGCTCGATGAAGCGCTGGCGGGCTGTAGCCTGGTGGTAGGCACCAGTGCGCGTTCCCGCACGCTGCCGTGGCCGATGCTGGACCCGCGTGAATGCGGTTTAAAAAGTGTCTCTGAAGCGACGAACTCGCCGGTGGCGCTGGTATTTGGTCGTGAACGTGTTGGTCTGACCAACGAAGAGCTGCAGAAGTGCCATTATCACGTCGCCATTGCCGCGAACCCGGAATACAGTTCGCTCAACCTGGCGATGGCAGTGCAGGTCATCTCTTATGAAGTGCGCATGGCCTGGCTGGCGACGCAGGAAAGCGACAAGACCGTAGATTACGAAGAAGCAGAGTATCCGCTGGTCGATGATTTAGAGCGTTTTTACGGTCATCTGGAGCAAACGCTGCTATCGACCGGGTTTATCCGCGAAGGGCACCCGGGGCAGGTGATGAACAAACTGCGTCGTTTGTTCACGCGCGCGCGTCCAGAGAGCCAGGAGCTGAACATCCTGCGCGGGATTTTAGCTTCAATCGAGCAGCAGAATAAAAGCAAGTAACTGTACTAATGCCGGATGCGTTTCGCTTATCCGGCCTACAGGCCGCACGATTTGCAGGCCGGATAAACGAAGCGCATCCGGCAAGTGAAAATGGCACTGAAGGTTAAATACCTGACTAAATTAGTCAAGTAAATAGTTGACTGATTTAGTCGGGAATGTCAGACTTGCCCCTGCTATGCAATACCCCCATTTTACAATAAAAAACCCCGGGCAGGGGCGAGTTTGAGGCTAAGTAAGACATGAGACTGACATCAAAAGGGCGTTATGCCGTGACCGCAATGTTGGACGTTGCGCTCAACTCCGAAACGGGCCCGGTACCGTTGGCTGATATTTCTGAACGTCAGGGAATTTCCCTGTCATATCTGGAGCAGCTGTTTTCCCGTTTGCGTAAAAACGGTCTGGTTTCCAGCGTACGTGGACCAGGCGGCGGGTATCTGCTGGGTAAAGATGCCGGCAGCATCGCAGTAGGTGAAGTGATTAGCGCTGTTGACGAGTCTGTAGATGCGACCCGTTGCCAGGGCAAAGGCGGTTGTCAGGGCGGCGATAAATGCCTGACCCACGCGCTGTGGCGCGATCTGAGCGATCGTCTGACCGGTTTCCTCAACAACATTACGTTGGGCGAACTGGTAAATAATCAGGAAGTCCTGGATGTGTCTGGTCGCCAGCATACCCATGACGCTCCACGCACTAATCGTGCTCAAGACGCGATCGACGTTAAGTTACGCGCATAATAAAAGTATTTTAGAATCAGGCCGGGGTGCTACACACCCCGTTAACTCGGTCGTACATCCAGCCGGTTGCCTGATTCCTTGCATTGAAGCGATGTACGGAGTTTATAGAGCAATGAAATTACCGATCTATCTCGACTACTCCGCAACCACGCCGGTGGACCCGCGTGTTGCCGAGAAAATGATGCAGTGTCTGACCCTGGACGGAAACTTTGGTAACCCAGCGTCTCGTTCACACCGTTTCGGCTGGCAGGCTGAAGAGGCGGTAGATATCGCCCGTAACCAGATTGCCGACCTCGTGGGCGCTGACCCGCGTGAAATCGTATTTACTTCCGGTGCGACTGAATCCGATAACCTGGCGATTAAAGGTGCTGCCAACTTTTATCAGAAAAAAGGCAAGCACATCATCACCAGCAAAACCGAACACAAAGCCGTGCTGGATACCTGTCGTCAGCTGGAGCGCGAAGGGTTCGAAGTCACCTACCTCGCCCCACAGCGTAACGGCATTATCGACCTGAAAGAACTTGAAGCTGCAATGCGTGACGACACCATTCTCGTGTCCATCATGCACGTGAACAACGAAATCGGCGTGGTGCAGGATATCGCGACTATCGGCGAAATGTGCCGTGCTCGCGGCATCATCTATCACGTTGATGCGACCCAGAGCGTGGGCAAACTGCCTATCGATCTGAGCCAACTGAAAGTTGACCTGATGTCCTTCTCCGGCCACAAAATCTATGGGCCGAAAGGTATCGGCGCGCTGTACGTTCGTCGTAAACCGCGTATTCGTATTGAAGCGCAGATGCACGGCGGCGGTCACGAGCGCGGTATGCGTTCCGGTACGCTGCCTGTGCACCAGATCGTCGGCATGGGTGAAGCATACCGTATCGCTAAAGAAGAGATGGAAACCGAGATGGCGCGCCTGCGCAGTCTGCGTAACCGTCTGTGGAACGGCGTGAAAGATATGGAAGAGGTGTACCTCAACGGTGACCTCGAGCAGGGCGCACCGAACATTCTCAACGTCAGCTTCAACTTTGTTGAAGGCGAGTCGCTGATTATGGCGCTGAAAGACCTGGCTGTATCCTCCGGTTCTGCATGTACTTCTGCAAGCCTGGAGCCATCCTACGTGCTGCGCGCGCTGGGGATGACCGACGAGCTGGCACACAGCTCAATTCGTTTCTCTTTAGGTCGTTTCACTACCGAAGAAGAGATTGACTACGCCATCAATCTGGTTCGCAACTCCATCGGCCGCCTGCGCGACCTTTCTCCGCTGTGGGAAATGTTCAAACAGGGCGTGGATCTGAACAGCATTGAATGGTCACATCACTAATCGGTACCGATAAGGAGAATTCAGCATGGCTTACAGCGAAAAAGTAATCGATCATTACGAGAATCCACGTAACGTGGGCTCTTTTGACAACAGCGACGAGAACGTGGGCAGCGGCATGGTGGGTGCACCGGCCTGTGGCGACGTGATGAAGTTGCAGATCAAAGTCAACAATGAGGGTATCATTGAAGACGCGCGTTTCAAGACTTACGGCTGCGGTTCCGCTATTGCTTCCAGCTCTCTGGTTACCGAATGGGTAAAAGGGAAATCTCTGGACGAAGCACAGGCGATTAAAAACACCGATATCGCCGACGAGCTTGAACTGCCACCGGTGAAAATTCACTGCTCTATTCTGGCTGAAGACGCGATTAAAGCCGCGATTGCGGATTACAAAAGCAAACGTGAAGCAAAATAATTAAGAGTTGAGGTTTTATTATGTCGATTACCTTAAGCGACAGTGCAGCAGCGCGTGTAAATACCTTCCTGGCAAACCGCGGTAAAGGGTTTGGTCTGCGTCTGGGTGTGAGAACCTCCGGCTGCTCAGGTATGGCCTATGTACTGGAATTTGTTGACGAGCCGGCGGCTGAAGATACCGTGTTTGAAGACAAAGGCGTAAAAGTCGTGATCGACGGTAAGAGCCTGCAATTCCTCGACGGTACGCAGTTAGACTTCGTCAAAGAAGGTCTGAACGAAGGGTTTAAGTTCACTAACCCGAACGTGAAAGACGAATGTGGATGCGGCGAAAGCTTCCACGTGTAACGCGCTTACTGATAACCCCACCGTGGTCGCCTGCGCGTGGGGTTTGTTTTACCTGACTCTCTGGTTTTGCCTCATCGAACAACAGAGAATCGATGCCCTGAGAATGTTATGGACTACTTCACCCTCTTTGGCTTACCGGCCCGTTATCAGCTCGATACTCAGGCGCTGAGCCTACGTTTTCAGGATCTACAACGTCAGTATCATCCTGATAAATTCGCCAGCGGTTCCCAGGCGGAACAACTTGCTGCGGTTTCGCAGTCCGCCACTATCAACCAGGCCTGGCAAACGCTGCGTCATCCTTTGATGCGCGCCGAATACTTATTGTCTTTACACGGTTTTGATATCCGCAGCGAGCAGCACACGGTGCGCGATACCGCGTTCCTGATGGAGCAACTGGAGCTGCGTGAAGAGCTGGACGAGATTGAACAGGCAAAAGACAGTCAACGTTTAGATGCGTTTATGAAACGCGTCAGCGAAATGTATAACGTTCGCCATCAACTGATGGTGGAACAGCTGGATAGCGAGACGTGGGACGCAGCGGCAGATACCGTGCGTAAGCTGCGTTTTCTCGATAAACTGCGAAGCAGTGCAGAACAACTCGAAGAAAAACTGCTCGATTTTTAATTTCCGGAAGCGAAAATGGCCTTATTACAAATTAGTGAGCCTGGTCTGAGCGCCGCGCCGCACCAGCGTCGTCTGGCGGTAGGTATCGATTTAGGCACCACAAACTCCCTGGTTGCTACCGTACGCAGCGGCCAGGCCGAAACGCTGGCAGACCATGAAGGTCGCCACCTGTTGCCGTCAGTGGTTCACTATCAGCAGCAGGGCTACTCTGTCGGTTACGATGCCCGCGCCAATGCAGCGTTGGATACGGCAAACACCGTTAGCTCAGTAAAACGCATGATGGGCCGCTCTCTGGCGGATATCCAGGCGCGTTACCCGCATCTGCCATATACGTTCCAGGCGAGCGAAAACGGTCTGCCGATGATTGAAACCGCTGCCGGTTTGCTTAATCCGGTGCGCGTCTCTGCTGATATTCTGAAAGCGCTGGCCGCGCGGGCTACCGAATCGCTGTCCGGCGAACTGGACGGCGTGGTAATCACCGTTCCGGCTTACTTTGACGATGCACAGCGTCAGGGGACCAAAGACGCCGCGCGTCTGGCGGGCCTGCACGTATTGCGTCTGCTGAACGAACCGACCGCAGCGGCGATCGCGTATGGTCTGGACTCCGGTCAGGAAGGCGTGATCGCAGTCTACGATCTTGGCGGCGGTACGTTTGATATTTCTATTCTGCGCCTGAGCCGTGGCGTGTTTGAAGTGCTGGCGACCGGTGGTGATTCCGCGCTCGGCGGCGACGATTTTGACCATCTGCTGGCCGATTACATTCGCGAGCAGGCGGGCGTGGCCGATCGCAGCGATAACCGCGTACAGCGTGAACTGCTGGATGCCGCGATTGCAGCGAAAATCGCACTTAGCGACGCTGATTCTGTAACGGTTAACGTGGCTGGATGGCAGGGTGAAATCACCCGTGAAACCTTTAATGAACTCATTTCCGCACTGGTCAAGCGTACGCTGCTGGCCTGCCGTCGCGCGCTGAAAGATGCGGGCGTGGAGCCGCAAGATGTGCTGGAAGTGGTGATGGTTGGCGGTTCAACGCGCGTGCCTCTGGTACGTGAACGCGTCGGTGAATTTTTTGGCCGTACGCCGCTGACCTCTATTGACCCGGACAAAGTGGTCGCTATCGGTGCGGCAATCCAGGCGGATATTCTGGTCGGAAATAAACCGGACAGCGAAATGCTGCTGCTGGACGTTATCCCGCTGTCTCTGGGACTGGAAACCATGGGCGGTCTGGTGGAGAAAGTGATCCCGCGTAACACCACTATCCCAGTGGCGCGCGCGCAGGACTTTACCACCTTTAAAGATGGCCAAACCGCGATGTCCATTCACGTGATGCAGGGCGAGCGTGAGCTGGTGCAGGACTGCCGTTCACTGGCGCGTTTTGCGCTGCGCGGCATCCCGGCATTGCCGGCTGGCGGTGCGCACATCCGCGTGACCTTCCAGGTTGATGCCGATGGGCTGCTGAGCGTCACCGCCATGGAGAAATCCACAGGCGTTGAGTCCTCAATCCAGGTTAAACCGTCCTACGGTCTGACCGACAGTGAAATCGCCTCCATGATTCAGGATTCGATGAGTTTTGCCGAGCAGGACGTTAAAGCCCGTATGCTGGCAGAACAGAAAGTCGAAGCGGCACGCGTACTGGAGAGTTTATCCGGTGCGCTGAACGCTGATGCCGCGCTGTTAAGCGCCGCAGAACGTCAGGCTATCGACACCGCCGCCGCGCACTTGAGCGAGGTTGCACAGGGTGACGATGTTGACGCGATAGAACAAGCCATTAAAAACGTAGACAAACAAACCCAGGAATTCGCCGCTCGCCGCATGGACAAATCCGTCCGTAGTGCGCTGAAAGGCCATTCCGTGGACGAGGTTTAATATGCCAAAGATTGTTATTTTGCCTCATCAGGATCTCTGTCCCGATGGCGCAGTTCTGGAAGCTGAGACCGGCGAAACCATTCTCGACGTTGCCCTGCGTAACGGGATCGAGATTGAACACGCCTGTGAAAAATCCTGTGCCTGCACTACCTGCCACTGCATCGTGCGTGAAGGTTTTGATTCTTTGCCGGAAAGCACAGAAGAAGAAGACGACATGCTGGATAAAGCCTGGGGACTGGAGCCGGAGAGCCGTTTAAGCTGTCAGGCGCGGGTAACCGAGGACGATTTAGTGGTCGAAATCCCACGTTACACAATCAATCATGCGCGTGAGCATTAACAGAGGGTAGTATGGGACTGAAGTGGACCGATAGCCGCGAAATCGGCGAGGCGCTGTATGACGCTTTCCCCGATCTCGATCCCAAGACCGTTCGTTTCACCGATCTGCACCAGTGGATCTGTGACCTGGAAGAGTTCGATGATGATCCTCAGGCATCGAACGAAAAAATCCTTGAGGCCATTTTGCTGGTCTGGCTGGACGAAGCCGAATAAGTCAACGGGCTGCCCACGGGTGGCCCGTTTTCCTGTATGCGCGAAAATAAGGATAAATAAAATGACAGAAGCCATGAAAATTACGCTTTCCACGCAACCCGCCGATGCCCGCTGGGGTGAAAAGGCGACATACAGCATTAATAATGACGGCATTACCCTGCACCTGAACGGAAAAGATGACCTCGGCCTTATCCAGCGTGCCGCGCGTAAAATCGACGGCCTGGGTATTAAACACGTTCAACTGGACGGTGAAGGCTGGGATACCGAACGTAGCTGGTCGTTCTGGCAGGGCTACAAGGGACCAAAAGGCACCCGCAAAGTTGAGTGGGCCGCTCTGGACGAAGCGCAGCGCAAAGAGCTGGATAGCCGTCTGAAGATTATTGACTGGGTGCGCGATACCATTAACGCCCCGGCAGAAGAGCTGGGCCCGGAACAGCTGGCGCAGCGCGCTGTTGATCTGCTGTGCTCCGTCGCGTGCGATAACGTCTCTTACCGCATCACCAAAGGTGAAGATCTGCGCGAGCAGAACTACATGGGCCTGCATACCGTGGGTCGCGGATCTGAACGTCCTCCAGTGCTGCTGGCGCTGGACTACAACCCAACAGGCGACAAAGAAGCCCCGGTTTATGCCTGCCTGGTTGGTAAGGGAATTACTTTTGATTCCGGTGGTTACAGCATCAAGCAAAGCGCATTTATGGACTCAATGAAGTCCGACATGGGCGGTGCGGCAACGGTCACCGGCGCGTTGGCATTTGCCATCACCCGTGGTCTGAACAAGCGCGTGAAGTTGTATCTGTGCTGCGCGGATAACCTGATTAGCGGCAACGCCTTTAAGCTCGGCGACATCATTCACTATCGCAACGGTAAAAAAGTTGAAGTGATGAATACCGATGCCGAAGGACGTCTGGTGCTGGCCGATGGCCTGATCGATGCCAGCGCGCAGAAACCGGAACTGATCATTGATGCTGCCACGCTGACCGGCGCGGCGAAAACCGCGCTGGGCAACGATTACCACGCGCTGTTTAGCTTTGATGATCAGCTGGCTGCTCGCCTGCTGGCAAGTGCGGCGCAAGAAAACGAACCGTTCTGGCGTCTGCCGCTGGCAGAGTTTCACCGTAGCCAGTTGCCGTCGAACTTTGCCGAACTGAATAACACCGGTAGCGCGGCTTACCCGGCTGGCGCAAGCACCGCGGCGGGCTTCCTGTCCCATTTCGTGGAAAACTACCAGCAGGGCTGGCTGCATATCGACTGCTCTGCAACCTATCGCAAAGCGCCGGTTGAGCAGTGGTCTGCGGGCGCAACCGGTCTGGGTGTGCGCACGATTGCGAATCTGCTGACCGCATAATTTATTACTGTATTGCCGGATGGCGCTACGCTTATCTGGCCTACATGTATTCATCCAATTTGTGATACTTATGTCCGAAACAAAAAACGAATTAGAAACATTGCTGGAACAAGCGGCAACAGAGCCTGCGCATCGTCCGGCATTTTTCCGTACTTTACTGGAATCCACAGTCTGGGTGCCGGGTACTGCCGCAGAAGGCGAGGCGGTGGTTGAAGACAGCGCTCTCGACCTGCAGCACTGGGAAAAAGAAGACGGAACGACCGTGATCCCGTTCTTCACTTCTCTGGAAGCCCTGCAGCAGGCGGTGGAAGATGAGCAGGCATTTGTCGTTATGCCGGTGCGTACGTTGTTTGAAATGACGCTCGGCGAAACGCTCTTTCTCAACGCGAAACTGCCGACCGGCAAAGAATTTATGCCGCGTGAAATCAGCCTGCTGATGGGGGAAGAGGGGAATCCGCTCAGCACCCAGGAAGTACTGGAAGGTGGTGAATCGCTGATCCTCTCTGAAGTCGCTGAACCTCCGGCGCAGATGATTGACTCGCTGACTACGCTGTTTAAAACCATTAAGCCGGTAAAACGCGCGTTTCTCTGCTCAATCAAAGAAAGCGCGGAAGCCCTGCCGAATCTGCTGATTGGTATTGAAGCGGAAGGGGATATTGAAGAGATCATCCACGCTGCTGGCAGCGTCGCGACCGATACGCTGCCGGGCGATGAACCTATTGATATCTGCCAGGTGAAGAAGGGTGAGAAGGGCGTGAGCCACTTTATCACTGAGCATATCGCACCGTTCTACGAACGCCGCTGGGGCGGTTTCCTGCGCGACTTTAAACAGAACCGGATTATCTAAATTGTAGGCCGGATAAGCGAAGCGCTATCCGGCTTTTCCAGCTTTATAATTGCGGTTCTACCGGTAAATCGTTGCGCGCTCCCCATTCGCTCCATGCGCCGTCATACAATGCGACGTCAGAAACGCCCAGCGTGGCAAGTGCCAGCACGACGACGGCAGCCGTTACGCCGGAGCCGCAGCTGGCGATAATAGGGCGGTCAAAGCTCACGCCGTGGCTGAAGAAAATAGCATCCAGCTCATCGGTGGTTTTCAGTTCGCCGTCACGAACCAGTTCTGTCCACGGTACGTTAAGCGCACCCGGCACATGACCACGTTTCAGACCAGGACGCGGCTCGTCAACTTCGCCATTAAAACGCGCAGCCGGACGGGCATCGACGATCTGCGCCGTTTTTTCATGACTGGCCAGCAGTACATCGGTAACGCGCACAACTGCGTCAGGCGTAAAGGCCACGTTAAATTCACCTTCAGGTAAATCCTCATCGCCTTCCTTGAGCATTAACTCATCGCGCTTCCAGCCTGCCAGACCGCCTGCCAGAATGGAGACATTTTCGACGCCAAATGTCCGCAGCATCCACCATGCGCGTGGCGCGGAAAACAGATTACCGTCATCGTAGATAACCAGATGCTTATCCTGATCAACGCCCAGCTCGCGCATCGCAACGGCAAAGGCTTCGGGGCGTGGCATCATATGCGGTAGCGGTGAGGTATGATCGGAAAGCGCTTCAATATCAAAAAAGACTGCGCCAGGAATATGGCCCGCACGATACTCCTCGCCAACATCGCGATCTTCCTGTCCTGGAGGTGCCATCCGGGCATCAATAATTTGTATTTCCGGGTCGTCAATGTGTTCGGCAAGCCAGTCGGCAGCGACAAAGAAGGCGGTGGTCATAGGCATCTCCATTTTTACCAGGTTTTGGCAAATTGTCGGATGTTTACCGTAAAGCGACAAGTAAAACAGGCTGATTTGTCAGGTGAATCCACATTAATCACTTAAATTAAGACAACGTTGTTCAGTTACTGACTTCCACAGCCGTAAATCTGACGCATAATAGTTGTTCTACGTAGCTAACGGGCCACTACGGCCAGGGATGAAAAATGAAACATTTACGCGTAGCGGCCTGCATGCTAATGCTGGCACTGGTCGGGTGCGATAATAATAACGAAAAATCACCGACGGCTGCGAAACCTGATGCGCCTGCGGCACAGACTGCGCCAGCAAAAGATAAAGCTCAATTACAAAAGCTGATGCAGCAAAGCCAGGGCAAGTCGCTGACGCTGCTGGATGCCTCAGAGGTCCAGCTCGACGGTGCGGCAACGCTCGTTTTGACCTTCTCCATTCCCCTCGATCCAGAACAAGATTTTTCCCGCGTCGTGCACGTTGTTGATAAAAAAATCGGCAAAGTGGATGGTGCCTGGGAGCTGGCGCCAAATCTGAAAGAGCTGCGCTTACGCCATCTGGAACCTAACCGGGAACTGGTGGTGACCATTGAGCGTGATTTGCTGGCGTTGAATAAAGCGACGTTCGCTATTGATTATGAAAAAAACATTACCACCCGCGATGTACAGCCAAGCGTTGGGTTTGCCAGTCGCGGCTCGCTGTTGCCGGGAAAAGTAATTGAAGGCCTGCCGGTAATGGCCCTCAATGTTAACAGCGTGGATGTGAACTTCTTTCGTGTGAAGCCTGAATCGCTCGGCGCATTTGTCAGCCAGTGGGAATACCGCAATTCGTTGACGAACTGGGAATCTGACAATCTATTGAAAATGGCGGAACTGGTGTATACCGGACGCTTTGACCTCAATCCTGCGCGTAACACCCGTGAGAAGTTGCTGCTGCCGCTGAGCGATATCAAGCCGTTGCAGCAAGCAGGTGTTTACATCGCGGTGATGAATCAGGCTGGACAATACAACTACAGTAATGCCGCTACGCTGTTCACGCTCAGCGATATTGGTGTGTCTGCGCACCGTTACCATAATCAACTGGATGTCTTTACGCAGAGTCTGGAAAACGGCGCTGCGCAGCAGGGTATAGAGGTCACCTTACTCAACGAAAAAGGACAGACGTTGGCGCAGGCTACCAGCGACGCGCAGGGTCATGTCAAACTGGAGACTGATAAAGACGCGGCTTTATTGCTGGCCCGCAAAGACGGGCAAACCACGCTGCTGGATTTGAAACTCCCGGCGTTGGATCTGGCTGAATTTGATATTGCCGGTGCACCGGGATACAGCAAACAGTTCTTTATGTTTGGTCCCCGTGACCTCTATCGTCCTGGCGAAACGGTGATCCTCAACGGATTACTGCGTGACAGCGACGGCAAAACGTTGCCCGACCAGCCGGTGAAGCTGGAGGTCGTGAAGCCCGACGGGCAAGTGTTACGTTCGGTGGTTAGCCAGCCGGAGAACGGTCTGTACCGTTTTAGCTGGCCGCTGGACACCAACGCGCCAACCGGTATGTGGCATATTCGTGCTAATACGGGCGACAACCAGTCACGGATGTGGGATTTCCACGTCGAAGATTTTATGCCTGAGCGGATGGCGCTCAATCTCTCCGCCAATAAGATTCCGGTGGCTCCGGCTGATGAAGTGAAGTTCTCGGTAGTGGGCTACTACCTGTACGGCGCGCCCGCTAACGGCAATGCTCTGCAAGGGCAGCTTTTCCTGCGCCCGCTGCGCGAAGCGGTGCAGGTATTGCCGGGGTTCCAGTTTGGTAATATTGCCGAAGAAAACCTGTCCCGCAGCCTCGATGAAGTTCAGCTTACGCTGGATGAACACGGTCGCGGCGAAGTGACCACCAACAGCCAATGGCAGGAGACGCATTCCCCGTTACAGGTGATCCTGCAAGCCAGCCTGCTGGAGTCAGGTGGCCGCCCGGTGACGCGTCGGGCTGAACAAGCCATCTGGCCTGCGGACATGCTGCCGGGTATTCGTCCGCAGTTTGCGGCAAAAGCCGTCTATGACTACCGCACTGATACCACTGTGAATCAGCCTATCGTTGATGAAAACAGCAACGCAGCTTTCGACATTGTTTATGCCGATGCGCAGGGCGAGAAAAAAGCGGTGTCCGGTTTGCAGGTGCGTTTGATCCGCGAGCGCCGGGATTATTACTGGAACTGGTCTGAAGGCGAGGGCTGGCAATCACAGTTCGATCAAAAGGATCTGGTTGAAGGTGAGCAGACTCTGGATCTTAAGGCCGATGAAACCGGTAAAGTCAGCTTCCCGGTTGAGTGGGGTGCCTATCGTCTGGAAGTGAAAGCCCCGAATGATGCGGTGAGCAGCGTACGCTTCTGGGCAGGTTATAGCTGGCAGGATAACAGCGACGGCAGTGGGGCTGTGCGTCCCGATCGCGTGACTCTGAAACTGGACAAACCCAGCTATCGCCCTGGCGATACCATGAAGCTGCACGTTGCCGCTCCTGCTGCTGGCAAAGGTTATGCGATGGTGGAGTCCAGCGAAGGCCCGCTGTGGTGGCAAGAAATAGACGTACCGGCGGATGGTCTTGATATCTCCATCCCGATTGATAAAACCTGGAATCGCCACGATTTGTATCTCAGTGCGCTGGTGGTTCGTCCTGGCGACAAGTCCCGTTCGGCCACGCCAAAACGGGCGGTTGGTTTACTGCATTTGCCGTTAGGTGATGAAAACCGTCGTCTGGCGCTGGCGCTGGAAAACCCGGCGAAAATACGTCCAAACCAGTCGTTGACCGTCAAGATTAAAGCCAGCGTCAAAAATGGCGACATACCAAAACAGGTCAACGTGCTGGTCTCTGCCGTTGATAGCGGGGTGTTGAACATTACCGATTACGCCACGCCAGATCCGTGGCAGGCATTTTTCGGACAAAAACGCTATGGCGCGGATATTTATGATATTTACGGCCAGGTGATCGAAGGGCAAGGTCGGCTGGCGGCGCTGCGTTTTGGTGGTGATGGCGATGAATTAAAGCGCGGCGGTAAGCCACCGGTCAATCACGTCAATATCGTGGCGCAACAGGCGCTGCCGGTCACGCTCAACGAGCAGGGCGAAGGTACGGTGACGCTACCGATTGGTGATTTCAACGGCGAGCTACGGGTAATGGCACAGGCCTGGACGGCGGATGACTTTGGCAGCAGTGAAAGCAAGGTGATTGTTGCCGCGCCGGTAATTGCTGAACTGAATATGCCGCGTTTTCTGGCGGGAGGCGATACCTCGCGACTGACGCTGGACGTTACTAACCTGACTGACAAACCGCAAACACTGAATATTAAGCTCGCGGCCAGCGGTTTACTGGAGCTGATGGGACAAGATCCTGCTCCATTGAATCTGGCACCAGGCGTACGGACTACGTTGTTTATTCCGGTGCGTGCGCGGGAGGGGTTTGGCGATGGCGAAATTCAGGCAGAAATTAGCGGTCTGACTTTACCGGGTGAAACGCTGCCAGTTCAGCATAAACAGTGGAAGATTGGCGTGCGTCCGGCGTTCCCGGCGCAAACCGTTAATAACGGTGTCGCACTTCAGCCGGGCGCAACCTGGCAGCTTCCGGGCGAAGAACTGACCAACTTCTCCCCTGCAACGATGCAGGGACAACTGCTGTTCAGCGGCAAGCCGCCGCTGAATCTGGCGCGTTATATCCGCGAACTGAAGGCTTACCCTTACGGCTGCCTGGAGCAAACGGCGAGCGGGTTGTTCCCATCCTTATACACCAATGCTGCGCAATTGAAGGCGTTAGGTATTGTGGGCGACAGCGATGAAAAACGCCGCGCGGCAGTCGATATTGGGATTTCTCGTTTAGTGCAGATGCAGCGTGATAACGGTGGTTTCGCGCTGTGGGATAAAAACGGATCAGAAGAGTACTGGCTGACTGCGTATGTCATGGATTTCCTCGTCCGTGCGAACGAACAAGGCTACAGCGTCCCGGTTGAGGTGATTAACCGTGGCAACGAGCGGCTGCTGCGCTATTTGCAGGATCCAGGAATGTTGTCGATTCGCTATACCGACGACTCTTCAGCAAGCCGGTTTGCCGTACAAGCCTACGCCGCGTTGGTTCTGGCGCGTCAGCAAAAAGCCCCGCTTGGCGCACTGCGTGAGATCTGGGAGCGTCGTGCGCAAGCGGCCTCTGGTTTACCGCTGTTACAACTGGGAATCGCGCTGAAAAATATGGGCGATGCTAACCGCAGTGAACAGGCGTTGACGCTGGCGCTGAATACGCCGCGCCGCGATACGCAACAGTGGATGGCGGATTACGGCAGTGCGTTACGGGATAACGCGTTGATGCTGGCCTTGCTCGAAGAGAACAAGCTCAAACCTGACGTGCAGAATACGCTGCTGAACACGTTGTCAGAACAGGCCTTTGGGCAGCGCTGGCTCTCGACTCAGGAAAATAATGCGTTGTTCCTTGCCGCGCGTACGTTACAGGACTTGCCAGGCACATGGCAGGCGCAAACGTCACTCTCGGAGCAACCGTTAGCCGGGGAGAAATCACAGACGCGTAATCTGGATGCCGATGCGCTGTCTACGCTGAGCGTCACCAATACCGGTAATCAACCGCTGTGGCTGCGTCTGGATGTGAGCGGTTATCCGCAAACCTCACCGACGCCTGCCAGCAACGTTCTGCATATTGAGCGTCAAATTCTGGGGCTCGACGGAAACAGCAAATCGCTGGATTCGCTGCGCAGCGGCGAGCTGGTGCTGGTTTGGCTGGAGGTGAAAGCCAGCCAGAACGTGCCGGATGCGCTGGTGGTTGACTTACTGCCAGCAGGACTGGAACTGGAAAACCAGAATCTGGCCAACGGCAGCGCCAGCCTGCAGGATAGCGGTAGCGAAGTGGCGAATCTGCTTAATCAGATGCAGCAGGCAGATATCCAGCACGTTGAGTTCCGTGACGATCGCTTTGTCGCTGCGGTGGCGGTCAATGAAGGACAACCGGTTACGCTGGTGTATCTGGCGCGAGCGGTAACGCCGGGGACCTACCAGGTTCCCGTCCCACAGGTGGAATCAATGTATGTTCCGCAGTGGCGCGCGACCGGTGCGACAGAGGGACTTTTGATTGTCAGACCGTAAATGATGCGCCGGTTGGGTAAACGCGGCTGCTGGCTCTGGCTGGCAGCCGTTGCGCTATTGATTGTGGCGGCAGTTTGGGCGGCAGATAAAATCTGGCCGCTGCCCTTGCACGAAGTCGATCCGGCACGGGTCGTGGTGGCACATGATGGTACGCCACTCTGGCGCTTTGCCGATGCCGAAGGTATCTGGCGGTATCCGGTAACGATTGATGAGGTGTCGCCCCGCTACCTTGAGGCGTTAATTAACTATGAAGACCGCTGGTTCTGGAAGCATCCCGGCGTCAATCCGTTTTCAGTACTGCGCGCAGCATGGCAGGACCTCTCCTCTGGGCGTGTGGTTTCGGGCGGCAGTACGCTCACCATGCAGGTCGCACGATTACTCGATCCCCATCCGCGAACCTTCGGCGGCAAGTTTCGCCAGCTCTGGCGCGCATTGCAGCTGGAATGGCATCTCTCCAAACGCGACATCCTGACACTGTATCTCAACCGTGCGCCGTTTGGCGGTACGCTACAGGGCGTCGGGGCGGCAAGCTGGGCCTATCTTGGTAAATCACCCGCGCAATTGAGTTACTCCGATGCCGCGCTGCTGGCTGTTTTGCCACAGGCACCGAGTCGCCTGCGTCCGGATCGCTGGCCTGACCGTGCTGAAGCGGCGCGTAATAAAGTGCTCGAACGTATGGCGAGCCAGGGTATTTGGCCTGCCAGACAGGTACAGGAGTCACGTGAAGAGCCAGTCTGGCTGTCGCCCCGGCAAATGCCGCAGTTAGCGCCGTTATTCTCGCGCATGATGCTGGGAAAAAGCCGGAGCGATAAAATCGTGACTACCCTTGATGCCGGATTGCAGCGTCAACTGGAAGAGCTGGCGCAGAACTGGAAGGGGCGCTTACCTGCACGCAGTTCGCTGGCAATGATTGTGGTCGATCACACCGATATGAGCGTGCGTGGTTGGGTGGGGTCGGTAGATATGAATGACGACTCCCGCTTTGGTCATGTGGATATGGTGAATGCGATCCGTTCGCCAGGCTCGGTGCTGAAGCCGTTTGTTTACGGTCTGGCGCTGGATGACGGACTCATTCATCCCGCTTCGTTGTTGCAGGATGTCCCGCGGCGAACCGGAGATTATCGACCGGGGAATTTTGACAGCGGTTTTCATGGCCCGGTGAGTATGAGCGAAGCGCTGGTAAGGTCGTTGAATTTACCCGCCGTGCAGGTGCTCGAAGCCTATGGTCCGAAGCGCTTTGCCGCATCGTTACGTAACGTCGGCTTACCGCTGTATCTGCCCGCAGGGGCTGCGCCGAATCTGTCGCTGATTTTAGGTGGCGCGGGGGCAAGGCTGGAAGATATGGCCGCAGCGTACAGCGCCTTTGCCCGTAAGGGAAAAGCGGGAAAACTGCGTCTGCAGCCGGGTGACCCACTGCTTGAACGTCCGTTGATGTCGGCGGGCGCGGCGTGGATTATTCGCCGTATTATGGCCGACGAAGCGCAACCGCTGCCGGATAACGCACTGAGCAGAGTGGTTCCGCTGGCGTGGAAAACGGGTACCAGCTATGGCTATCGCGATGCCTGGGCGATTGGCGTTAACGCCCGTTATGTGATCGGTATCTGGACTGGCAGACCAGACGGAACGCCGGTGGTGGGCCAGTTTGGATTTGCCAGCGCCGTGCCGCTGCTCAATCAGGTCAACAATCTTTTGCTCTCTCGCGGGACCAATCAGCCGGAAGATCCACGTCCTGATTCCGTGAGTCGCGGCGTGGTGTGCTGGCCGGGCGGGCAATCCCTTGCCCCAGGAGACAGCAACTGCCGTCGCCGTCTGGCAACCTGGTTACTGGATGGCAGTCAGCCGCCAACGTTATTATTGCCCGAGCAGGAAGGGGTTAATGGCATTCGTTTTCCTGTCTGGCTGGATGATGAAGGCAAACGTGTGGCGGCGGATTGCCCGCAGGCGCACGAGCAAACGTTAATCGTCTGGCCATTGCCGCTGGAGCCATGGCTACCGGAATCAGAACGCCGTGGGGCGAGATTACCGCCAGTTTCTGCCACGTGTCCGCCGCTGGGGCAAGACGCTTCGCAGCCATTGCAGTTGACAGGCATTCGTGATGGCGCGATTGTGAAGCGTTTACCCGGTTCTGCTCAAGCCTCATTGCCGGTGCAAACCAGTGGTGGGAGCGGTGAACGCTGGTGGTTTCTTAACGGTGAAAGGCTGGAAGAACGTGAACGTCGTCTTACGCTACGGCTGGCGACTAAAGGGGATTATCAACTGCTGGTGATGGATGACGCTGGTCAGGTAGCGACGGTGAGATTTTCGATGCAGTAGACCAGTTGGTGACTGTTTGTTGCTAAAATTCATCTTATTTTAAAGAAATGTTACCTTCATCAATAGTCAATTGCCGGGATGCTCTTTATAATCCGCGCCAGGTCGTACATCTATATAGACAACAACAGAACACATTACAGAGGTTATCATGGCTATTGAACGTACTTTTTCCATCATCAAACCAAACGCGGTGGCAAAAAACGTTATTGGGAGCATCTTTGCGCGCTTTGAAGCAGCAGGGTTCAAAATTGTCGGCACTAAAATGCTGCACCTGACCGTTGAGCAGGCACGTGGCTTCTATGCTGAGCACGATGGCAAACCGTTCTTTGACGGTCTGGTTGAATTCATGACCTCCGGTCCGATCGTTGTTTCTGTTCTGGAAAGCGAAAATGCCGTACAGCGTCATCGCGATCTGCTGGGCGCAACCAACCCGGCGAATGCGCTGGCCGGTACTCTGCGTGCAGACTATGCTGACAGCTTCACCGAGAACGGTACTCACGGTTCCGACTCCGTTGAGTCAGCGGCGCGCGAAATCGCCTATTTCTTTGGTGAAGGTGAGGTTTGCCCGCGCACTCGCTGATAAGCTCGTGGGGTAGGCCGGATAAGCATTTGCGCATCCGGCACTGTTTTGCCTGATGGCGACGCTGATGCGTCTTATCAGGCCTACGATCTTCCTTTACATATTATTTTCGCTAATGCTTCGTGCAAACGTGGCATCCCTGCGCCAGACTTTGTACAATGCAACGCCCTGGAAGAGCAGATCGCTTGCCGGGGCGTTTCTTTTTAACCCTCCACGGGCCACAACGTGTAACAACGAGGCCGGAAAAAATTATGTCTGAATTAGTTAACACCTCTGAAGTCGTCATTCCTGCGGTTCCAAATAAAAATGGAAAAATTAACCTGCTGGATCTGAACCGTCAGCAAATGCGCGAATTCTTCAAAGAGATGGGCGAAAAACCGTTTCGTGCCGATCAGGTCATGAAGTGGATGTACCACTATTGCAGCGACAACTTTGATGACATGACTGACATCAACAAGGTGCTGCGTAACAAGCTGAAAGAAGTGGCTGAAATTCGCGCCCCGGAAGTGGTGGAAGAGCAGCGTTCTTCTGACGGTACGATCAAATGGGCTATCGCGGTTGGCGATCAGCGCGTTGAAACGGTGTATATCCCGGAAGACGATCGTGCGACCCTGTGTGTTTCTTCACAGGTCGGGTGCGCATTAGAGTGTAAATTCTGCTCTACGGCGCAACAGGGCTTTAACCGTAACCTGCGGGTATCGGAGATCATTGGTCAGGTCTGGCGCGCGGCGAAGATCGTTGGTGCGGTAAAGGCTACGGGCGTGCGTCCTATTACCAACGTGGTGATGATGGGGATGGGCGAGCCGCTGCTCAACCTGACCAACGTGGTTCCGGCGATGGAAATCATGCTCGATGACTTCGGTTTTGGGCTGTCCAAGCGTCGCGTCACGCTCTCCACCTCAGGCGTTGTCCCTGCGCTGGATAAGCTGGGTGATATGATTGACGTCGCGCTGGCGATTTCTCTGCATGCGCCGAACGATGAAATTCGTGACGAAATTGTACCTATCAACAAAAAGTACAATATCGAAACATTCCTTGGCGCGGTTCGTCGTTATCTGGAGAAGTCCAACGCTAACCAGGGTCGTGTAACCATTGAGTATGTGATGTTAGATCACATCAATGATGGCACTGAACACGCGCATCAGCTGGCAGAACTGCTGAAAGATACGCCGTGTAAGATCAACCTGATCCCGTGGAACCCGTTCCCGGGCGCGCCGTATGGCCGTAGTTCTAACAGCCGTATCGATCGTTTCTCCAAAGTGTTGATGAGCTATGGTTTCACTACCATCGTGCGTAAAACACGTGGTGATGACATCGATGCAGCCTGCGGTCAGCTGGCGGGCGACGTTATCGACCGTACCAAGCGTACTCTGCGTAAGCGTATGCAGGGCGACGCTATCGAGATTAAGACCGTTTGATGTTGGCGCACTACGGTATAATTCCTGTACCGTAGTGCAACGTAAGCCATATGAGGTTTTTTGTTGTCGTCGTCAGGTCAATAATAACGGTGCGTTTTTGTCGACTTTAAGGCAGTATGTAACGGCGTAACAAGTGTTTAGCCCTCAGGTTTACGCCGTTTTGTCATTGATAGTCTGACCGTTTTATACTGTCTGACGAAGGTTAACTGACCAGATGTTTCGCGGTGTGGGTGAGCATTGTGGCTCGCCGGCATCAGAACCCAAATTTACGCAGCTGTAGCGAATGAATACTGAAGCCACGCACGACAAAAATGAAACACTATCCACCGGCGTTCGTCTGCGCAATGCCCGTGAACAACTCGGATTCAGCCAGCAGGCAGTCGCGGAGCGACTTTGCCTGAAGGTCTCCACGGTACGCGATATTGAAGAAGATAAGGCGCCAGCCGATCTTGCTTCAACATTCCTGCGCGGGTATATCCGTTCTTATGCGCGTCTGGTGCATATTCCTGAAGAAGAACTGTTGCCAGGGCTGGAAAAACAGGCTCCGATTCGACCAGCTAAAGTCGCACCGATGCAGAGCTTCTCGCTCGGCAAACGTCGTAAGAAACGCGACGGCTGGTTAATGACCTTTACCTGGCTGGTACTGTTTGTCGTTGTCGGACTGACAGGCGCCTGGTGGTGGCAGAACCATAAAGCACAGCAGGAAGAGATCACCACCATGGCCGATCAATCCTCTGCTGAGCTGAATGCCGGTAAAGAGGGTGCGCAGAACGTACCGTTAGATACCAGCGCAGCAGCAGGGCAGGATACCCCTCCGGCTCCTGACGATGGTGCGGTAGCGGACGCAGCGCCAACGCCAGACGTTGCTGCGACCCCGGCACCCGCCGCTGATGCGCAACAGAACGCCGTTGTTGCCCCTTCTCAGGCTAACGTCGATACCGCAACCGCAGCGCCAACAGCGCCAGCTACAGCGGCTCCTCTGCCGACCGATCAGGCAGGTGTGACTACACCTGCAGCCGATCCTAACGCGCTGGTGATGAACTTTACCGCCGATTGCTGGCTGGAAGTAACCGATGCGACCGGTAAAAAACTGTTCAGCGGGATGCAGCGTAAAGACGGCAATCTAAACCTGACCGGTCAAGCGCCGTACAAACTGAAAATTGGCGCCCCGGCGGCAGTGCAGATTCAGTTCCAGGGTAAACCTGTCGATCTGAGTCGTTTTATCAGAACTAACCAGGTTGCGCGTCTGACCGTTAATGCCGAACAATCACCGGCTCAGTAACAGACGGCAATGCGGGAGATTTTTTAATGCATAACCAGGCTCCAATTCAACGTAGAAAATCGACACGCATTTACGTTGGGAACGTGCCGATCGGCGATGGTGCGCCCATCGCCGTACAGTCTATGACTAACACGCGTACCACGGATGTGGAAGCGACGGTTAATCAGATTAAAGCGCTGGAACGCGTAGGCGCAGATATTGTTCGTGTCTCTGTACCGACAATGGATGCCGCAGAAGCGTTCAAGCTTATCAAACAGCAGGTTAACGTCCCGCTGGTTGCCGATATTCACTTCGACTATCGTATCGCGCTGAAGGTGGCGGAATACGGCGTTGATTGCCTGCGTATTAACCCAGGTAATATCGGCAGTGAAGAGCGTATTCGCATGGTGGTGGATTGCGCTCGTGATAAAAATATTCCAATCCGTATCGGCGTCAACGCCGGATCGCTGGAAAAAGATCTGCAGGAAAAATACGGTGAACCGACGCCGCAGGCGCTGCTGGAATCCGCTATGCGCCACGTGGATCACCTCGATCGTCTGAACTTCGATCAATTCAAAGTCAGTGTTAAAGCATCTGACGTTTTCCTCGCCGTAGAATCCTATCGCCTGCTGGCGAAACAGATCGATCAACCGCTGCATCTGGGGATCACCGAAGCCGGTGGCCTGCGTAGTGGTTCGGTGAAGTCCGCGATCGGCCTTGGCCTGCTGTTATCTGAAGGGATCGGCGATACGCTGCGTGTTTCTCTGGCAGCCGATCCGGTGGAAGAGATCAAAGTGGGTTTCGATATCCTGAAATCGCTGCGCATTCGCGCGCGCGGGATCAACTTCATCGCTTGCCCAACCTGTTCGCGTCAGGAGTTTGACGTTATTGGTACGGTTAACGCGCTGGAGCAACGCCTGGAAGATATCATTACGCCAATGGACGTTTCGATCATCGGCTGCGTGGTAAACGGTCCTGGTGAAGCGCTGGTTTCTACGCTGGGCGTGACGGGCGGTAACAAGAAAAGCGGCCTGTATGAAGACGGCGTGCGTAAGGACAGACTCGATAACGACGACATGATTACGCAGCTTGAAGCCCGCATCCGCGCTAAAGCGAGTATTCTGGACGAAGCGCGTCGTATCGACGTGCAGCAGCTTGAAAAATAACAACGTGATGGGAAGCGGCGTGCTTCCCGTGTATGATTGAACCCGCATGGCGCCCGCATTGTTCGGGTTAGCGCTGAGGGTTCATTTTTATATTCATAAAGAGAATAAACGTGGCAAAAAACATTCAAGCCATTCGCGGCATGAACGATTATCTGCCTGGCGAAACCGCCATCTGGCAGCGCATTGAAGGCACTCTCAAAAACGTGCTCGGTAGCTACGGTTACAGTGAAATTCGCTTGCCGATTGTAGAGCAGACCCCGTTATTCAAACGCGCGATCGGTGAAGTCACCGACGTGGTTGAAAAAGAGATGTATACCTTTGAGGACCGTAATGGCGACAGCCTGACGTTGCGTCCTGAAGGGACTGCGGGCTGCGTACGCGCCGGCATCGAACATGGTCTCCTGTACAATCAGGAACAGCGTCTGTGGTATATCGGGCCGATGTTCCGCCACGAACGTCCGCAGAAAGGACGCTATCGTCAATTCCATCAGCTGGGTGTCGAAGTATTTGGCCTGCAAGGCCCGGACATCGATGCGGAACTGATTATGCTGACCGCTCGCTGGTGGCGCGCGCTGGGTATTTCTCAGCATGTCAGCCTTGAGCTGAACTCAATCGGTTCACTTGAAGCCCGCGCTAACTACCGTGATGCGCTGGTCGCCTACCTGGAACTGCACAAAGAGAAACTGGACGAAGACTGCAAGCGTCGTATGTACACCAATCCGCTGCGCGTTCTCGACTCTAAAAACCCGGAAGTACAGGCGCTGCTCAACGACGCGCCTGCACTGGGCGACTATCTTGATGACGACTCTCGCGAGCACTTCGCGGGCTTGTGCAAACTGCTGGAATCCGCAGGCATTGCCTACACCGTCAATCAGCGTCTGGTTCGTGGTCTTGATTACTACAACCGCACCGTATTTGAGTGGGTCACCAGCAGCCTGGGCTCTCAGGGCACCGTGTGTGCCGGTGGTCGTTACGACGGTCTGGTAGAGCAACTTGGCGGTCGTGCAACGCCAGCCGTGGGCTTTGCTATGGGGCTGGAACGACTTGTTTTGTTAGTTCAGGCAGTTAATCCGGAATTTAACGCAGATCCTGTTGTCGATATATACCTGGTCGCTTCAGGGGCGGACACGCAGTCGGCGGCAATGACGCTTGCAGAACGTCTGCGCGATGAAGTTCCTGGTGTGAAACTGATGACAAACCACGGTGGCGGCAACTTTAAGAAACAGTTTGCCCGTGCCGATAAGTGGGGCGCCCGCGTTGCACTGGTACTGGGCGAGTCCGAAGTGGCTGACGGTACTGTTGTAGTGAAGGATTTGCGCTCTGGTGAGCAAACGGCAGTAGCGCAGGATAGCGTTGCCGCGCATTTGCGCACTTTACTGGGCTAAGGAGAAGGACAGCGTGGAAATTTACGAGAACGAACACGACCAGGTTGATGCGGTAAAACGCTTCTTTGCTGAAAACGGCAAGGCGCTGGCTGTTGGGATCATTTTAGGGGTTGGCGCGCTGGTTGGTTGGCGTTACTGGACCAGCCATCAGACGGAGTCCGCACGCTCTGCTTCTTTGGCATATCAAAATACGGTGACTGCGGTTAGCGCGGGTAAACCGGACAGCATTCCTGCCGCTGAGAAATTTGCTGCAGAGAATAAAAATACCTACGGCGCGCTAGCTTCACTGGAACTTGCGCAGCAGTTTGTTGACCAAAATGAACTTGAGAAAGCCGCAAGTCAGCTGCAACAGGGCTTGGCTGCGACCAGCGATGAAAATCTCAAAGCGGTGATTAACCTGCGTCTGGCTCGTGTTCAGGTTCAGCTTAAACAGGCTGATACCGCGCTGAAAACACTCGACACCATTAAAGGTGAAGGGTGGACGGCCATTGTTGCCGATCTGCGCGGTGAAGCGTTGCTGAGCAAAGGCGACAAACAAGGTGCGCGTAGCGCATGGGAAGCGGGTGTGAAAAGCGATGCCTCTCCTGCTCTGAGCGAAATGATGCAGATGAAAATCAATAATTTGTCCATCTGAGAGGGACCCGATGCAATTGCGTAAATTACTTCTGCCAGGGCTGCTTTCCGTTACCCTATTGAGCGGCTGTTCACTGTTTAGTGGCGAAGAAGATGTCGTTAAGATGTCCCCATTACCGGTGGTTGAAAACCAGTTTACTCCGTCTACGGAATGGAGCACCTCCGTAGGTAACGGTATTGGTGATTTCTATTCCAATCTTCACCCTGCGCTGGCGGATAACGTTGTCTATGCAGCCGATCGCGCTGGTGTAGTGAAAGCATTGAACGCAGGCGACGGTAAAGAAGTCTGGTCTGTGAATCTGGGTGAGAAAGACGGCTGGTTCTCCCGTGCATCTGCACAGCTTTCTGGCGGTGTAACCGTGTCTGGCGGACATGTTTACATTGGCAGCGAAAAAGCACAGGTTTATGCGTTGAATACCAGCGACGGTACCACCGCATGGCAGACGAAAGTCGCCGGTGAAGCGCTGTCTCGTCCTGTTGTGAGCGATGGCGTAGTTTTGATCCACACCAGCAACGGCCAGTTGCAGGCATTAAACGAAGCTGATGGCGCCATCAAATGGACCGTTAACCTCGACATGCCTTCCCTGTCTCTGCGTGGTGAATCCGCTCCGGCAACCGCCTTTGGCGCAGCTATTGTCGGCGGTGATAACGGTCGCGTGAGCGCCGTGCTGATGCAGCAAGGCCAGATGATTTGGCAGCAGCGTATCTCACAGGCGACAGGCCCAACGGAAATCGATCGTCTGAGCGACGTTGATACCACGCCGGTTATCGTCAATGGCGTTGTTTACGCGCTGGCTTATAATGGTAACCTGACGGCGCTGGATCTGCGCAGCGGTCAGATTATGTGGAAACGCGAACTGGGCTCGGTGAATGATTTCATCGTCGACGGTAACCGTATCTACCTGGTTGACCAGAATGACCGCGTACTGGCGCTGACCACCGATGGCGGCGTGACGCTGTGGACGCAAAGCGATCTGCTGCACCGTCTGCTGACGTCCCCGGTATTGTATAATGGCAATCTGGTCGTCGGTGATAGCGAAGGCTACCTGCACTGGATTAACGTTGACGATGGTCGTTTTGTGGCCCAGCAGAAAGTCGACAGCTCAGGTTTCCTGACCGAGCCGGTCTCTGCTGATGGTAAACTGCTGATCCAGGCGAAAGACGGTACGCTGTACTCTATTACGCGTTAATCGTCCCGGCCGCTCGCTTTGAAAAACGGCTCCTGGTGCAGGGGCCGTTTTACTGTTTTTAACAACGGGGCAAAAAATGTGCCCGTTGTCTGATGATTTTTTAAATGAGGCTTTAAACATGGTACCTGTGGTCGCGCTTGTCGGGCGCCCTAACGTTGGCAAATCCACGTTATTTAACCGTCTAACTCGCACCCGAGATGCGCTGGTTGCGGATTTCCCGGGTCTGACTCGTGACCGTAAGTACGGTCGTGCGGAAATTGAAGGCCGTGAGTTTATCTGTATTGATACCGGCGGTATTGATGGCACCGAAGACGGTGTTGAAACCCGTATGGCGGAACAGTCGCTGTTGGCTATCGAAGAAGCAGACGTTGTGCTGTTCATGGTGGATGCGCGTGCTGGCCTGATGCCAGCGGATGAAGCTATTGCTAAACATCTGCGTTCGCGCCAGAAACCGACGTTCCTGGTCGCCAACAAAACTGACGGACTCGATCCTGACCAGGCGGTTGTTGATTTCTACTCATTGGGTCTGGGTGAAATTTATCCGATCGCGGCGTCCCATGGTCGTGGTGTTCTCAGCCTGCTGGAGCATGTTCTGCTGCCGTGGATGGATGACGTTGCTCCTCAGGAAGAAGTGGATGAAGACGCAGAATACTGGGCGCAGCTTGAAGCCAAAGAAAACGGCGAAGAAGAGCCTGAGGACGATTTCAACCCGCAGGATTTGCCGATTAAACTGGCAATCGTCGGCCGTCCGAACGTAGGTAAGTCCACGCTTACTAACCGTATTCTCGGCGAAGACCGCGTGGTGGTTTACGACATGCCGGGAACCACGCGTGACAGTATTTATATTCCGATGCAGCGCGATGAACGCGAATATGTGCTCATCGATACCGCGGGCGTGCGTAAGCGCGGCAAAATTACCGAAGCGGTAGAAAAATTCTCAGTAATCAAAACGCTGCAGGCAATTGAAGATGCCAACGTTGTGATGCTGGTGATTGACGCGCGTGAAGGGATTTCCGATCAGGACCTGTCGCTGCTGGGCTTTATCCTCAATAGTGGGCGCTCACTTGTTATCGTTGTGAACAAGTGGGATGGCCTGACGCAGGAAGTAAAAGAGCAGGTCAAAGAGACGCTGGACTTCCGTCTGGGCTTTATTGATTTTGCGCGCGTACACTTTATCTCAGCTCTGCACGGTAGCGGCGTGGGTAACCTGTTTGAATCGGTCCGTGAAGCATACGATAGCTCTACACGTCGCGTGAGCACCGCGATGCTGACGCGCATCATGACCATGGCAGTAGAAGATCATCAGCCGCCTCTGGTGCGTGGTCGTCGTGTGAAGCTGAAATATGCCCATGCCGGTGGTTATAACCCGCCAATCGTGGTGATTCACGGCAACCAGGTCAAAGACCTGCCGGATTCCTACAAGCGCTATCTGATGAACTATTTCCGCAAGTCTTTGGACGTGATGGGGACGCCGATCCGTATTCAGTTCAAAGAAGGGGAGAACCCGTTTGCGAACAAACGTAATACATTGACGCCGACTCAGATGCGTAAGCGTAAGCGTTTGATTAAGCACATCAAAAAAAGCAAGTAACTGTTGCTGATGCAGATAAAAACTCGCGCTTGTCGCGGGTTTTTTTTCGTCTGCCCATTGCTGATCTCCCCCTGTGTAAAGTCAATCACTATTCGTTTTTTGCCAAGTTTAAATCTAAGAAAGTAGACATTTGTCGAGTTTTCATCTTAAAGTCCGGGGGCTGGTACTAGACAAAACTAGCCTTAGGTTATCAAATGGTTAAATAACTTTTCGCCGCATGTAAAAAATCGGTCAGATACGTAACTGGCTGGCGTACATCGCGGTGTTTACACGCACGACGACATAACTTTCGGGAGAATTATGCAATCCTCTGTTAATCAAAAAGAAAGCCGAACTTTCTTCGGTCATCCTTACCCGCTCGGCTCGCTGTTCTTCACAGAGATGTGGGAGCGCTTCTCGTTTTACGGCATTCGCCCGTTACTGATCCTGTTTATGGCTGCTACCGTTTATGACGGCGGCATGGGGCTGGCGCGTGAAAATGCCTCGGCGATTGTGGGTATCTTTGCCGGTACGATGTATCTCGCCGCGCTGCCAGGTGGCTGGCTGGCGGATAACTGGCTCGGCCAACAGAAAGCGGTGTGGTACGGTTCCATTTTGATTGCGCTCGGTCACTTGTCGATCGCGCTCTCGGCCATTATGGGGAACAACCTGTTCTTTATCGGCCTGATGTTTATCGTGCTCGGTTCCGGTCTGTTTAAAACCTGTATCTCAGTGATGGTTGGCACGCTGTATAAAAAAGGCGATGCGCGTCGCGACGGCGGTTTCTCGCTGTTCTATATGGGCATCAATATGGGATCGTTTATCGCGCCGCTGATCTCCGGCTGGCTGATTAAATCCCACGGTTGGCACTGGGGCTTTGGCATCGGTGGTATCGGGATGCTGGTGGCGTTGATCATCTTCCGCGTGTTTGCCGTTCCATCGATGAAACGTTATGACAGCGAAGTGGGTCTGGACTCAACCTGGAACAGCCCGGTAGTGAAACGTAACGGTGTGGGCGCGTGGCTGCTGGCGCTGGCCGTCGGCGTAGCTGTTATCGTTACGCTGATTGCGCAGGGCGTGATTGTGATAAATCCGGTCGCGGTTGCCAGCATACTGGTATACGTGATTGCAGCCTCCGTTGCCTTGTACTTTATCTACCTGTTCATCTTTGCCGGTTTGAACCGTAAAGAGCGCGCCAGACTGCTGGTCTGCTTTATCCTGCTGGTTTCCGCCGCGTTCTTCTGGTCTGCGTTTGAGCAGAAGCCAACCTCGTTCAACCTGTTCGCTAACGACTACACTAACCGTATGATCGGCGATTTTGAAATCCCGGCGGTCTGGTTCCAGTCGATAAACGCACTGTTTATCATTCTGTTGGCACCGGTATTCAGCTGGGCGTGGCCGAAACTGGCGAGCATGAACATTCGCCCGAGCAGCATCACCAAGTTCGTTATCGGTATTCTCTGTGCCGCTGCAGGCTTTGGTCTGATGATGCTGGCAGCGCAAAACGTTCTCAGTAACGGTGGCGCAGGCGTCTCCCCATTCTGGCTGGTGGGCAGTATCCTGATGCTGACGCTTGGTGAGCTGTGCCTGAGCCCGATCGGTCTGGCGACCATGACGCTGCTGGCCCCGGAAAGAATGCGCGGGCAGATGATGGGCCTGTGGTTCTGCGCCAGTGCGCTGGGTAACCTGGCCGCAGGTCTGATTGGTGGTCATGTGAAGGCCGACCAACTGGATATGCTGCCGGATCTCTTCGCTCGTTGCTCGATTGCATTGCTTATCTGCGCCGCGGTACTGATCGTCCTCATTGTGCCGATCCGTCGCATGCTGGAGAATACGCAAACTAAACCGGCTACTAGCGCCTGATAACACCTCGATTGTGCCGGGGCAGACGTGATGTCCCGGCCAATTCATTTACGAGGTGAGAACATGCTGTTAGGGTTTGTTGGGCTTGGCGCAGTCGTTGAAACGGCATACTTGCCCGCATTGCGTAAACTTTACGGTGATTCCCTGTGCTGTGTGGGATTTGACGTGCAACCCGCAAAACAGCCCGCTGGTGTGACACGCTGTGCATCGCTCGCTGAACTTCTTGCAACACCGCTTGAAACCCTGTTTATCACCACCGCTTCTCTGCATCATCTCGATGTGCTTGAACAGGCGCTGGCCGCTCCCATCGCACGAATCGTGGTTGAAAAACCGATTGTTGCCACGCTTTCCCAAATTGAAAAACTGAAAACGCTGCTGGAGCAACCCGACGCTGCCGACCGTGTGCTGGCGCTCGACCACTGGATGGCGCGTAATGGCGCAATGCAGCTGGCATTGGGAAAACTCGGTGCGCAGTGGCAGGGCGATAACCCACAACAGGCACTTGTCTCTCACTTTTCAGACGTTGTTAAAATCGACGGTTTTTTGCAGGAGCCGAGCGGATATAACGCTACAGGAGAGCCGATCGCGCTCAACTTTGCCACTGGTGAGCCAGATACGCGTGAGCTTCGCCACCCGGACGGTGTGATTCTGGACATTGGCACACACGTACTGGCCATGCTGCGTGAAACAGTGCGTTACCTGGGCGGTAATGACAGCATGACCCTGCAGGTGAAGAGCGCTAAAGACCGTCTGGGACGTAACATCATCCAGGGTGACCTGACCACGGCTGAAGGAGAGGCGCATCTGCAAGGACTGATTAGCGGTGTACCGTTGGATATCTGGCTGAATAAATACGCGGGGCCTGCTGGCGGACAAAAAGGTCTGCGCCTTTATCTGCGTGATGGGCGTATCATCAGCTACGACCGACGGGGTGCCGACGATGTGCTCGAATTGATTGACGGTGATGTTGTGCAACGCTGGTGTCTGCCTGGTACGATTTATGCCCATTGTCTGGCGGAACATATTCTGGGGACGCAAAGTCTGTTTGAACGCAGCCCGCAGGAGGTGAGCCGCACGACGCAGCGCAGGCTGGAGGAGGTAGAACGATTACTGATCCTACAGCAACAGTTGCGTGGTTCACACTAAGCGTATCATGGTAAAATTAGCGCAGAATTGAACGCCATTTAAAGGAGTCACCATGTCGATGACCTGCCCGGATTGTCATGCAGAACTGGAACCACAAAACGGTGTGGCACACTGTGAAAACTGTAAAAAAGATATTCCGTTAGAAGCGCGCTGCCCGGAGTGCCATCAGCCACTCCAGGTGTTAAAAGCCTGCGGTGCGGTGGACTACTTCTGTCAGAATGGCCATGGTCTGATCTCGAAGAAACGTGTGGAATTTGTGCCGGTTTAATCTGGCTTTTTCTTACGCGTTTTCTTTGCCGTCGTTACGCCTTTCACTTCGCTCTCTACCCAGCCGTCTGACAGGCGGGTAGTGAGCACATCACCGGTTTTTACCTGTTTGGTCTGCTTCAGCACTTTGCCGTCCGTCGCGGTAGTGACGCTATAGCCGCGAGCGAGCGTCGAGAGAGGACTCACCGCTTCAAGGTGCGTCACCACATTACCGAAGCGTTCTCGCTGTGCGCTTAAACGCGCGCGGATATTTTCTGCCAGACGGTACTCCAGTTGCTGAATACGGGTTTGCGCCCGATAAATTCGCGGCTGTGGGTTTTGCTGGCTCAGGCGTTGGCTTACGCGCTGTTGGCGCTGATTGGCCTGCTTAATCTTATTCTCAAGAGCGAAATTCATCCGCTGACGCAGCCGCTCCAGCACGGTCTGCTGACGGGCCAGACGCAGTTGCGGATGTTGCTGTTGCAAACGGTGATGAAGCTGGGTAAAGCGACGAGTACGGTTGGCGATGTAGTAGTCCATCGCCATCTCCAGACGCTGCTGGCCATGCTGAATTTGACGCAGCAGTTCCAATTGATTGCGGCTAACAATTTCCGCCGCTGCTGATGGCGTAGGCGCCCGTAAATCTGCAATAAAATCGGCAATAGTGACATCTGTTTCGTGGCCGACGGCGCTTACTACCGGAATGCGGCTGACAAAGATTGCCCGTGCTACGCGTTCGTCGTTAAAACTCCACAAATCTTCCAGAGAACCGCCGCCGCGCCCGACGATAAGCACATCGCACTCGCCCCGCGCGTTCGCCAGCTCAATGGCGCGAACGATCTGTCCTGGCGCATCGTCGCCCTGGACCGCGGTCGGGTAGATAATAACGGGCAGGGATGGGTCACGGCGCTTCAGCACGTGGAGAATGTCGTGCAGCGCAGCCCCGGTTTTCGAGGTAATGACCCCAACGCAGTGAGCCGGAGAGGGTAGTGATTTTTTGAACTGCTGATCGAATAGCCCTTCAGCCTGCAGTTTGGCTTTGAGTTGCTCATATTTTTGCTGCAACAAGCCTTCACCAGCTGGCTGCATGCTCTCAACAATTATCTGATAGTCGCCACGCGGTTCGTACAACGTAATGTTGGCGCGTACCAGGACCTGCTGACCGTGCTGCGGGCGGAACGTTACCCGTCGATTGCTGTTGCGAAACATCGCGCAGCGTACCTGGGCGGTGTCATCTTTGAGCGTGAAATACCAGTGACCGGAGGACGGCTGAGTGAAATTCGAGATTTCACCGCTGATCCAAACTTGTCCCATTTCCTGCTCAAGCAGCAAACGAACCGTCTGATTAAGGCGGCTTACGGTAAAAATTGAGGTGGTCTGAGAGGATAACATGTGAGCGGGATCAAATTCTAAATCAGCAAGTTATTCAGTCGAAAGTAACATGCTCACAGAGGAGCGCAAGGTTTTTTTGCAAAAAAGTGTGGATGCAATCGGTTACGCTCTGTATAATGCCGCGGCAATATTTAATAACCTCCCAGGTGAGATATTGCCCATGCTACGTATCGCAAAAGAAGCCCTGACGTTTGACGACGTCCTCCTCGTTCCCGCTCATTCTACCGTTCTGCCGAATACTGCTGACCTCAGCACCCAGTTGACGAAAACCATTCGCCTGAACATTCCTATGCTCTCCGCAGCAATGGACACCGTGACGGAAGCGCGCCTGGCAATTGCCCTGGCCCAGGAAGGCGGCATCGGTTTTATCCACAAAAACATGTCCATCGAGCGCCAGGCTGAAGAAGTTCGCCGCGTGAAGAAACACGAATCTGGCGTGGTAACTGACCCACAGACCGTACTGCCAACCACTACTCTGCGCGAAGTGAAAGAACTGACCGAGCGTAACGGCTTTGCTGGCTACCCGGTAGTGACTGAAGATAACGAACTGGTCGGCATCATCACCGGCCGTGACGTGCGTTTTGTGACTGACCTGAACCAGCCGGTTAGCGTATATATGACGCCAAAAGAGCGTCTGGTGACCGTTCGTGAAGGCGAAGCGCGCGATGTCGTTTTTGCCAAAATGCACGAAAAACGCGTTGAGAAAGCGCTGGTTGTTGATGACAGCTTCCACCTGCTCGGCATGATCACCGTAAAAGATTTCCAGAAAGCAGAACGTAAACCTAACGCCTGTAAAGACGAGCATGGTCGTCTGCGCGTTGGTGCAGCGGTAGGTGCTGGCGCAGGTAACGAAGAGCGTGTAGACGCGCTGGTTGCCGCTGGCGTAGACGTTCTGCTGATTGACTCCTCTCACGGCCACTCTGAAGGCGTTCTGCAGCGTATCCGTGAAACTCGCGCTAAATATCCTGACCTGCAGATCATCGGCGGTAACGTTGCTACGGGCGCAGGTGCTCGCGCGCTTGCTGAAGCTGGCTGTAGCGCAGTTAAAGTGGGTATCGGCCCTGGCTCCATCTGTACTACCCGTATCGTGACCGGCGTCGGTGTTCCGCAGATCACTGCCGTTTCTGATGCCGTTGAAGCGCTGGAAGGCACCGGTATTCCGGTTATCGCCGACGGCGGTATTCGTTTCTCCGGCGACATCGCTAAAGCGATTGCTGCTGGTGCTGCCGCAGTGATGGTTGGCTCCATGCTGGCGGGTACTGAAGAATCCCCGGGCGAAATCGAACTGTACCAGGGCCGTTCTTACAAATCTTACCGCGGTATGGGTTCTCTGGGCGCGATGTCCAAAGGGTCTTCTGACCGTTACTTCCAGAGCGATAACGCTGCTGACAAACTGGTCCCGGAAGGTATCGAAGGTCGCGTTGCCTATAAAGGTCGCCTGAAAGAGATCATTCACCAGCAGATGGGCGGCCTGCGCTCCTGTATGGGTCTGACCGGCTGTGGTACTATCGACGCGCTGCGAACGAAAGCAGAGTTTGTACGCATCAGCGGTGCGGGTATTCAGGAAAGTCACGTTCACGATGTGACCATCACCAAAGAGTCCCCTAACTACCGCATGGGCTCCTGATAAGTTTCCGCGCCCGGCTATATGCCGGGCGAATTTGTTTCACTTGCCTCGGAATTAGCGTCAATGACAGACAATATTCATAAACATCGCATTCTCATCCTCGATTTCGGCTCGCAGTACACTCAGCTGGTTGCACGTCGCGTACGTGAACTGGGCGTCTACTGTGAACTGTGGGCATGGGATGTTACGGAAGCACAAATTCGCGAATTCAACCCAAGCGGTATCATTCTTTCCGGTGGTCCGGAAAGTACCACCGAAGAAAACAGCCCGCGTGCGCCGGAATACGTTTTCAACGCGGGCGTGCCGGTGTTCGGCGTGTGCTACGGCATGCAGACCATGGCAATGCAACTCGGTGGTCATGTTGAAGGTTCTAACGAACGTGAATTCGGGTATGCGCAGGTTGAAGTTCAGACCGACAGCGCGCTTGTCCGCGGTATTGAAGACTCCCTGACCGCAGACGGCAAACCGCTGCTGGACGTGTGGATGAGCCACGGCGACAAAGTGACCGCCATTCCGGAAGGTTTCGTGACCGTTGCCAGCACCGACAACTGCCCGTTCGCTATCATGGCGCACGAAGAAAAACGCTTCTACGGCGTGCAGTTCCACCCGGAAGTTACCCACACACGTCAGGGTATGCGCATGCTGGAGCGTTTTGTGCGCGACATCTGCCAGTGTGAAGCGCTGTGGACGCCGGCAAAAATTATCGATGACGCCGTTGCCCGCATTCGTGAGCAGGTTGGCAATGATAAAGTTATCCTCGGTCTGTCCGGCGGCGTTGACTCCTCCGTGACCGCGATGCTGCTGCACCGTGCTATCGGCAAAAACCTGACCTGCGTGTTCGTCGACAACGGTCTGCTGCGTCTCAACGAAGCTCAGCAGGTGATGGATATGTTCGGCGACCACTTTGGCCTGAACATCGTTCACGTGGAAGGCGAGCAGCGTTTCCTGGACGCGCTGAAAGGCGAGAACGACCCAGAAGCTAAACGTAAAATCATTGGCCGCGTATTCGTGGAAGTATTTGATGAAGAAGCGCTGAAGCTGGAAGACGTTAAGTGGCTGGCGCAGGGCACTATCTACCCGGACGTGATCGAATCCGCGGCATCTGCCACCGGTAAAGCGCACGTTATCAAATCTCACCACAACGTGGGCGGTTTGCCGAAAGAGATGAAGATGGGTCTGGTTGAGCCGCTGCGTGAGCTGTTCAAAGACGAAGTGCGTAAGATTGGTCTGGAGCTGGGCCTGCCGTACGACATGCTGTACCGTCACCCGTTCCCGGGACCGGGTCTGGGCGTACGTGTGCTTGGCGAAGTGAAGAAAGAGTACTGCGACCTGCTGCGTCGCGCGGATGCTATCTTCATTGAAGAGCTGCACAAAGCTGACCTGTACAACAAGGTAAGCCAGGCGTTCACCGTGTTCCTGCCGGTTCGTTCCGTTGGTGTGATGGGCGATGGCCGCAAGTACGACTGGGTTGTTTCCCTGCGTGCGGTAGAAACCATCGACTTTATGACCGCGCACTGGGCACACCTGCCGTATGACTTCTTAGGCCGCGTTTCTAACCGCATTATCAACGAAGTGAACGGTATTTCCCGCGTGGTGTATGACATCAGCGGTAAGCCGCCAGCTACCATTGAGTGGGAATAATATCCCTTTCCGTTAGCGGTTTTTGAACCGGTAATATGCAAAAAACCCTCTGTTTACAGAGGGTTTTTTATTGCACGCATTTCAGCAAATACTTCAGGCGCATGTTCTGCAGGAAAGTACGCTAATCGACCAGTTGCAGCTGAGACTGTTGCTGAGGTGCGACATTCTGAATACGCACATCCATCTGTGGATAGGGTAGGTCGATGTGGTTGGCGTCCAGCGCCTCTTTAATGTTTTCCAGCAGATCGTAATAGGTATTCCAGTATTCGATATTGGGCACCCATACGCGCACGTAAAAATTCAACGCTGAAGCGCCCAGTTCGCCCAGACGAACGGTTACCCCACGTTGCTTATCGATGCGGCTGTCCTGCTCGATAATGTGATTAATAACTTGCTTAACCTCTGCAATCCGACTCTGATAACCCACACCAATCACCAGATCGATACGACGAAAAGGGTGACGGGAATAGTTAATGATGTTGTCAGCGATGATCTTACCGTTTGGAATCACCACTTCTTTGCTGTCCGCGGTTAGCAGGGTGGTGGAGAAGATGTGCACCTTTTCTACTGTTCCGGTGACTGCACCAATCTGCACTACTTCTCCGGCGCGAAAAGGCCGCAGGGAAACCAACAGCACGCCAGCGGCAAAGTTGGAAAGCGAGCTTTGTAGCGCGAGGCCAATGGCTAGTCCGGCGGCACCGATGACGGCAATAATGGAGGATGTTTCAATACCGATGCGACCTAATGCGGCGACGACGGAAAAGGCGAGGGTAATGTAACGTACCAGCGCGGTGAAGAACTGAATGATCGTTCTGTCGACTTTACGTTTAAGCAGTAACTTTTCCAGCCCACGAGAGAGCAGACGAGCGATAAATTTACCGATAAACAATAAGATCACGGCGGCAACGATATTCCAGCCGAATTGAATGACAGCATCGCTGTGCCCGGCGATCCACTCAAGGCCGCTTCTTATTTTCGGGAATAATAAAAAACCACTCATGGTATTACCCTGTAGTATTTAAAAATGATAACAATTCAAATAACTATTTAATTTTCATGCGAAATATAAATGCTTGCGTCAGTGATATTTGCTGGTGATATTAATTAGCGTTTATTTGAGCACTGTTTGTCTTTTTATGTCCGTTAAATCGTAACGTAAAAATCAGCGCGAATGGTGCGGTGAAGTGGGATGAAAAGATTGTGCATTTGTGCGAAAAATACGGTCGATTATCTGATAATTAAGCGAGAGAGGGGGAGGGGTGTGTAAAGTTTCATCACTCAAATCCCTTACCGGATGGTTAAATGTCAGGCGATTAGCCATCCGGTAAGGAATCTTAATGCTGGGGATATCACAGGGGCGAGCGATCAATGTTCGTCGGTTTGCGCAGGAGCTGTCTGTTGCGGCTGAGTGGTCTGCTGAGATTCTTTTTTGTCCTGGTGGTGATGCCACGCACCAATGGCGGAGTAGACGAAGCGTCCGAAGAAGAAGAGAAAGCTGATAAGCAGTACGATCCGGATCATGCGACTGTTAAATCGGTGTCGTTTGCGTAGGCTGGTAACCTGGCTCACAAAAGGTTCCTTGTAGTGTACCCAACTGAGGGCGATACTCACATTAAGGCACACTGAGAGGGAATGGTCAATTCTTCCTTATGTAAAATTGCTTCAGTTGTTTTATCTTCTTATGTTATGGAAATTAATATTATTATTTGCATGAATAATGTATTAACGATAAAAAATAATGAAAAGAGTAATAATTGATGAATGAGGGGCATGTTTTTTGATATGTATCAAGCATCACACTTTGCTGACAACTAAAATTGATGAATCATTGTGATGTATTTTACTTTATCGTTTTAAGGTCAGGTGGGATGCCTGTCTGAATACCCCCTACAGGATGTGTGGGATTCTACTGAGCATCTATGAAACTCAATAAAAATTATATTGGTATTAGAGATAGATGGTGGGCATTACCTCTCATCTTACCTTCTTTGTTGTTGCCTATATTGAGCACTGCCACCACCTATGCCCATATTAGTACGGGGGCCGTAATTCTTTTCTACCTGCCGTTAGCGCTGATGATTAGCCTGATGCTTTTTTTTGGCTGGGCGGCATTGCCAGGTATTATCATTTCCATTATCTGGTACAAATATCCGCAGGTCGGGTTATTTGAAACACTTTCAATAATTTCGCACTTTATAGTTACAATCGTGCTTAGCTGGGGAGGATATAAAGTATTTTCTCCCCGACGAAACAACGTTTCCCACGGCGACTCTCATCTGTTGTTTCAGCGTATGTTCTGGCAAGTCTTCTGCCCGGCAACGCTGTTTCTGATACTCTTCCAGTTTGCTGCATTTGTGGGTGTTTATGAAAGCAAATCCGGCATGGTGGGCGTTATGCCCTTCAATACAGGCACATTGATCAACTATCAGTCCATACTCGCGGGGAATCTTGTAGGTGTGCCGCTGTGTTATTTCATCATTCGAACAATTCGCAACCCCTTGCATCTGAGAGGCTATTTTTCTCAGTTAAAGCAGCAGTTTGATACCAAAGTGACTAAAACAGAGTTTGCGGTCTGGTTGATTATATTGACTGTGCTAATGGCAATGTTGTGTATGCCGCTCAATGAACAAAGCTCAATATTCAGCACGAATTATACACTGTCACTGTTACTGCCTGTCATGCTGTGGGGGGCAATGCGTTACGGTTATAAATTTATTTCGTTAATATGGGCGGTCGTACTTATTACCGCAATCCATTATTATCAGCGCTATATGCCCTGGTATTCGGGTTATGATACGCAGCTTGCCATTACCTCATCAAGTTATCTGGTTTTTTCCTTCATCGTGAATTTCATTGCTGTCCTGGCAACGCGTCAACGTTTTGTTACCCGGCGCAACCATCGCCTGGCCTTCTTTGACCCTATGGTGCATATTCCGAATTTGCGCGCTTTGAACCGGGATTTGAAAAACGCGCCATGGTCAGTGCTTTGCTTTTTGGGTGTTCCGGGCATGGAGGTGCTGGTGAAAAATTACGGCATTATGCTGCGTATCCAGTACAAGCAAAAACTGGCTCAGTGGATAACACCGTTGCTTGAACAGGATGAGCATGTCTATCAATTGTCAGGTAATGATTTAATCCTGCGTTTTAACACTGAGCTACACCAGGAACGCATTGAAGCACTGGACAGGCATATCAAGCAGTTTCGTTTTGTTTGGGACGGAATGCCTTTGCAACCGCAGGTTGGGATCAGCTTTTGCTATGTCCGTTCTCCTGTTAACCATATCTATTTGTTGCTGGGAGAGTTAAGTACCATTGCCGAATTATCGCTGGCAACCAATTCACCAGAGAATTTGCAGCGGCGTGGTGTGATGCACCTGCAACGCGACCTGAAAGATAAAGTTGCGATGATGAACCGTATTCAGCAGGCGCTGGAGAACAATCGCTTTTTCCTGAAGGCGCAGCCGATTTTTGGCGTGCGTGGCGACGTTTATCACGAAATCCTGCTGCGGCTTGAGGGGGATGACGGTGAAACTATCGCCCCTGATAGCTTCTTGCCGGTAGCCCATGAGTTTGGTTTGTCATCCCGTATCGATCTGTGGGTGATTGAAAATACGTTGAAATTTATGGCGCAGAATCGGGAAAAAATGCCCGCCCACCGGTTTGCTATCAACTTATCACCCACCTCAGTATGTCGCGCGCGACTTCCTAATGACATCAATCAGTTACTGAATAAGTACAAGGTTGAAGCATGGCAACTTATCTTTGAAGTGACGGAAAGCAATGCCTTGACCAATGCGGAACAGGCACAGGCAACGTTGCTGCAGCTGCAATCACTGGGCTGTCAGATTGCGATTGATGATTTTGGTACTGGGTATGCCAGCTATGCGCGGCTGAAAAATGTGAATGCCGATATCCTGAAAATTGACGGTAGCTTTATTCGCAATATTGTTTCGAACAGCCTCGACTACCAAATCGTGGCCTCTATTTGCCATCTGGCGCGGATGAAAAGAATGCTGGTGGTTGCGGAGTACGTCGAAAGCGAAGAAATACGCAGTGCGGTGATTTCACTGGGGATTGATTACATGCAGGGGTATCTGATTGGTGAGCCACTGCCGTTGAGTGAAACTCTGGAAAAGCTGGTGCCAGATGAACTGACACCTGCTGAGATCTTATGCGGCGATATCGGGTGAGCTCTCTTCTTCAATTTTGAGTCGCCAGCCTGTTACGGCTTCCCAGTATTGCTGCTCTTTCTCCAGATCGAGCAGCACCAGCGCATTTTGGCTAAACCAGTCATGCGGGAAGCGTAAGGTCCAGTGGCTGTCGTCGGTTATCAGGGTCAAAGTCGGCGGTGTGGTGGTCGCCTGACGCTGATTATTCAATAGCACGCCCAGGCGCAGCAGCTGAATTAACGGCAGAAACTGTTTCTTCTTAAACAGCGTAAAGCGGGGCAAGTCGTCGAGCTTAATCGCTTTGCGATGATAACGAACTAATGTTGCCATCATCAGCTGTTGTTCCTGATTGAAACCAGGTAGATCGCTGTTTTGTAAGATATACGCAGAGTGGCGATGCAAACCGCTGTGGTTGATGTTCAGCCCAACCTCATGCAGCATTGCTGCCCAACGCAGTAACGCTTCCAGTTGGGGATTGGCCAGCTTTGGCTGCTGCGTATGCCACTGGTCGTACATTTGCATCGTCGTTTCTAGTACGCGCCGGGCCTGTTCGCTGTCAATGTTGTACTGGTTCGCCAGGCTGCTGGCGGTACGGCTACGAACGTCCTGGTGGCGAAAACGGCCTTCCATCTCGTACAGCACGCCTTCACGTAACGCACCATCAGAAAGGCGAAGTTCGCGAATAGCTAACGCGTCAAAAACGCCGCACAGAATCGCGAGTCCGGGTACAAACACTGCTTTTCTTTCTTCTGACAACCCAGGCAAGCTGAGCGCATCAAATGACGCGTGCTTCAACACTTCAGATGTCAGCTTGTCCAGACGTTCGGGGGTGATAAAACCGTCTTTTTCACCCATCTCCAGCAGCACTTCATGGGCTGCTTTAATGGTGCCCGATGCGCCCAGCGCAACGTTCCAGCCCTGAATGCGAAACTGCCAGGTTAAGGTTTCGAGCTTTTGCGCAGCCGCCATGCGGGCACGCTGGAAGTTTTCGCGGTTAATTACACCGCGCGGGAAATACATCTGGGCAAAGCTGACGCAACCCATACGGCGGCTTTCGACCAGTTTAGGCTCGAAATCTTCGCCGATCACCAGTTCTGTTGAGCCGCCGCCGATATCGATAACCAGCTTGCGACCTTTTTCCGGCTGCGTATGTTCAACGCCCATAAAGATCAATCGGGCTTCTTCGTTGCCGGAAATAATCTCAATTGGGTAGGGGATGACTTTTTCCGCTCGCTTGAGAAAATCAGTCGCATTCAGTGCCTGACGCAAAGTATGGGTTCCCACGATACATACGCTTGATGGAGGAAACCCCTGCAAACGTTCGGCGAACAGTGATAAACAGCTTAGCCCGCGCTCCATGGCCTCTTCGCTCAGCTTGTTATCTTCGCCGAGGCCATCCGCCAGATGTACGCGTTGTTTCAGTCGCCCAATAATTTGCATTGCGCCATCAACCACGCGGGCAATGACCATATGGAAACTGTTTGAACCAAGGTCGACCGCAGCAAATTCCTGCGGTCGTGGAGTCTTGTCGTGTATTGGCATATCTTTAGTCAGGTTGCTCGAGTGATTTGATGTAATCGTAAATCGCCAATTGTGACTGAACCTTACGGCGGTTTCCGCGCGGTACGTAGCGATTACTCAGTTCTTTATCAATAAAGCGGGCTTTCACCGTGTCGCTGAACAGGATATCGATAATATCCAGCACGCGTTGCTTAAGGCGCGGGTCAAGAAGCGGTGTGGCAACTTCGATACGATAGTCGATGTTTCTTGTCATCCAGTCAGCGGAGGAGAGATACACCTGCTTGTCACCTCCGTTCTCGAAGATATAGACCCGGTCATGTTCAAGATAGCGATCAACGATGCTGATAACGCGAATATTGTCGCTGATACCTTCCAGATTCGGAATCAAAGAACACATACCACGAATCAACAAATTGACCGGCACACCAGAGCTTGAGGCCGCATAGAGGCGGTCAACCAGACCTTTATCGACCAGGTTATTCAGTTTTAGCGTAATGCCGGAAGGCAGTCCTTGCTGCGCGTTGGCGATTTCTTTGTCGATCATCGCGTACAGCAGACGGCGTGAGTTCTGCGGGGAAACCAGCAGATAATCGAACGTCACCGGGCGATACGGGTTCTCGATGAAGTTAAACACCCGACGCACTTCGTTGGTAATGCGCGAATCGGCAGTTAGCAACGAGTAGTCGGTATACAGGCGTGCCGTTTTTTCGTTGAAGTTCCCCGTCCCGATATGCGCATAGCGCACGACTTCATCACCTTCTTTACGCGAGATAAGGAACAGTTTGGCGTGAATTTTCAGGCCTGGCGCGGAGAAGATGACGTGAACGCCTGCTTCGGTAAGACGCTTGGCCCAATGGATGTTGGCTTCTTCATCGAAGCGGGCCTGCAATTCCACCACCACGGTGACTTTCTTACCGTTGTGCGCGGCATGGATCATTGAATCTATAATGCGTGAATCTTTTGCTACACGGTAGATGTTGATCTTTATAGCCAGCACGCTCGGGTCGAAAGAGGCCTGGCGCAGCAGTTCAAGAACGTGCTCAAAGGTGTGATAGGGGTAATACAGCAGCACGTCGCGTTCGCGAACGGCGTCAAAGCCGTTACGAAACTTCTCGTTGTCGAACCAGATATGGCGCAGACGCGGCAGCGGTTTGTTCACCAGGTTAGCTTTGCCAACGTTAGGGAAGTTAATAAAGTCTTTGAAGTTATGGTAACGCCCGCCGGGAACAATCGAGTCGTAGCGAGAAATCGTCAGTTTTTCACGCAGTACCTCGACCAGCGCGTTGGGCATGTCGCGTTGATAGACAAAACGTACAGGTTCTGCGGTCAGACGCTGTTTCAGGCTGGATGACATCAGCTCCATCAGGCTCGATTCCATCTCATGCACCAAATCGTATTCGGCGTCACGGGTCATTTTCATCGAATAGGCGTTCAGTGCGTCGTAGTCAAAGAACCCTTTGAAAATGTCGTCAAGGCAGTAACGTAATATGTTGTCCAGCAGGATCATCGGTTTGCGACGGCGCGGGGTTTCCGGCGGCAGATTCACAAAACGAGGAACCTTGTCGGAAGGAATTTCCAGCAGCGCGTAGCGGATCGTATCGCCACGGATAATTTCTACCGCCAGATAGGTGTAGTCATCTTTCAAAAACTGGACTAAATCCGTCTCGCGGTTAATCAGGATCGGCGTGATGTGCTGGCGAAGATATTGCTTAAAGTAATGACGCAACCAGCTTTGCTGATTGACCGACAACTGGCGTTCGTTGATTAAGAAAATCTGATTGCGCGCCATTTCCAACAGCAACTCGTTGTACAGGCCGTCAAATTCCTGATCGGCTTTTAATACGCGGGCCTGGATTTTGCCTAACAAATGGCGGGAGTGAGAGTTTGAACCCTGTTCTTCGCTAATAATGATTCGGCGCTTCAGTTCGGCAAAACGAACCTTATAAAACTCGTCGAGATTATTGGAATAGATGCCTAAGAAACGCATCCGTTCGATCAACGGGTTTGACTTATCAGCAGCTTCCTGGAGTACACGTTCGTTGAACGCTAACCAGCTGAGTTCTTTCTCGATGTATAGCTTTTCCTGACCCATTACCACTTTTACTCCGTTTCATTCACGGGACACTACCGATTTATTATGGCGAGCATTGCTCTCAGATGTCCAACTGTGCCAGAAAAATATGACAATAAACCGTCTGATAGCAAAGAGAAAGGGGGAGCGTAGATGAATACCGGTGGTATTAACCGGAAAAGGTAGTTATGCCTGTAAGCCGGATGGTGACATTCGGCTTACAGGTTGTTTTTTTATTATTCGTCGGCGGCGTAGCCTTGTGGAGGCAAACGAACGCCATCCAGCCATGCAGCGTTATCACGCATCTTCAGGCGACCATCGATAAACCAGCTTACCACCAGCGGGTAAATGGTATGTTCCTGAGCCTGAACCCGTGCCGTGACATCATCTTCGCTGTCGCCTTCAAATACTGGAACTTTGGCCTGGAGAATGACCGGTCCGCCGTCCAACTCATCCGTCACGAAATGGACTGAGGTACCATGTTCTTCATCGCCGTTTTCCAGTACCTGGCGGTGCGTATGCAGGCCGGGATACTTCGGCAATAAAGACGGGTGGATATTCAGCAATCGTTCAGCATAGTGAGCGACAAACGCCGGGCTGAGGATACGCATATAACCGGCCAGCACCACGACATCGGGTGCATAGGCGTCAATCTCTTGTATCAGTTGGCGGTCGAATGCTTCGCGACTGGCAAACTGGGCGGCTTCCAGCGAGTGTGCCGGAATATTCGCTTCGCGTGCGCGCTCAAGGCCGAACGCATCGGCCTTGTTACTGAATACTGCACGTATGGTGCCATTGATTTTTTTCTGTTCGCAGGCGTCGATTATCGCCTGCAAATTGCTTCCGTTGCCGGAAATGAGCACCACAATGTTTTTCATTCAATGACCACACGCTGTTCGGAATCAGAAGCTTTGATGATACCGATTTTCCATGCGTTTTCACCTTTCTCATTGAGCAAAGCAAGGGCTTTGTCCACTTCCGGAGCTGGCAGGGCGATAACCATACCTACACCGCAGTTAAAGGTGCGATACATCTCATGCTGGCTGACGTTACCCGCCGTTTGCAGCCAGTTGAAGACGGCTGGCCACTGCCATGAAGATTCGTCGATCACTGCCTGCGTGTTGTCTGGCAGAACGCGTGGAATATTTTCCCAGAAGCCGCCGCCGGTCAGGTGGGCAATGGCGTGCACATCAACCTTCTCGATCAGTTCCAGAATGGATTTCACGTAAATGCGGGTAGGGGCCAGTAAGTGATCGGCCAGCGGCTTGCCTTCAAGCTCGGTGGTTTCTGGGTCACAACCGCTGACTTCTACAATTTTACGCACCAGAGAGTAGCCGTTGGAGTGCGGGCCGCTGGAGCCGAGCGCAATCAGTACGTCACCGTCAGCCACTTTTGAACCGTCGATAATCTCTGATTTTTCGACGACGCCAACGCAGAAACCTGCCACGTCGTAATCTTCGCCGTGGTACATCCCCGGCATTTCAGCTGTTTCCCCACCGACCAGCGCACAGCCAGACTGCAGGCAGCCTTCGGCAATCCCGTTAATGACGCTGGCTGCGGTGTCCACATCCAGTTTGCCGGTTGCATAGTAGTCGAGGAAGAACAGCGGCTCAGCGCCCTGAACCACGAGGTCGTTGACGCACATTGCGACGAGGTCAATGCCGATAGTGTCGTGGCGTTTCAGATCCATCGCCAGACGCAGTTTTGTACCAACGCCATCAGTGCCGGAAACCAGTACCGGTTCACGATATTTTTGCGGCAATGCGCACAGCGCACCGAAGCCACCCAGACCACCCATAACTTCCGGACGACGAGTTTTCTTTACTACGCCTTTGATTCGATCAACCAGAGCATTACCTGCATCAATATCAACACCGGCATCTTTGTAGCTAAGAGAGGTTTTATCGGTCACTGCCTGCTTCCCCACATGTTTACTTGCAGTAAAAGTTAAATTCGGCGCAATTCTAACAGGGAAAGCAAACGTTTGCGAGCCTGCTCTGCATCAAGTTTTATCTGCTGGTTTTTTCAGCATTTTACAATCATTTATCTATTTGTTTGAGCTGCGCCACGAAAATGAAACCGGGTACAGTCTTGTGCTTGAATCCTGTTAGCCGAATGCACAGTATCGTACTGAAACCGGTTTCTGTTTTCTGTTGCGGACCTCATCAACAGCGTTTTGCGCAGAGTCATCATGATAGGGGAAGGGTATGTCAGGATTTAAAGCAGATTTCATGTGGGGTGGTGCTGTCGCTGCTCATCAACTGGAAGGTGGCTGGCAGGAGGGCGCAAAAGGCGTCAGCGTTGCTGATGTCATGACCGCGGGAGCGCATGGTGTGGCGCGTGAAATTACCGACGGTGTGACTGCCGGTAAAAATTACCCTAACCATGAGGCCATCGATTTTTATCATCGCTATAAAGACGACATAAAGCTGTTTGCCGAAATGGGGTTTAAATGTTTTCGCACCTCTATTGCCTGGACACGTATTTTCCCCTTAGGCGATGAAGAACAACCCAATGAGGCTGGCCTACAGTTCTATGATGACCTGTTTGACGAATGCCTGAAATATGGCATTGAGCCGGTGATTACGCTGTCGCATTTTGAGATGCCTTACCATCTGGTGACGGAGTACGGCGGCTGGCGCAACCGCAAGCTTATCGATTTCTTTGTCCGTTTTGCCAGGGTGGTATTCACTCGTTACCAGCACAAAGTGAAGTACTGGATGACGTTTAATGAGATTAACAACCAGGCAAATTATCACGAAGATTTCGCGCCCTTTACTAACTCAGGTCTGAAATACCAGCCTGGCGAAGACCGCGAGCCGGTCATGTACCAGGCGGCGCACTATGAGCTGGTGGCAAGCGCGCTGGCGGTAAAGGTCGCGCGTGAGATTAACCCGGAATTACAAATAGGGTGCATGATTGCCATGTGTCCAATCTATCCGCTGACCTGCGCGCCAGACGATATGATGATGGCGATGAATGCCATGCACCGGCGTTACTGGTTTACTGACGTCCATGTGCGCGGCAAATACCCGCGGCATCTTCTCAACTACTTTGCCCGTCGTGGCTTTGAACTGGATATCACCGAGGAAGACCGTCAGGCGCTGGCCAAGGGCTGCGTTGATTACATCGGCTTTAGCTATTATATGTCTTTCGCGACCCAGGCAACGGCGGACAACCCACAGCTGGATTACGACGAGTCGAAAAGCCTGGTTTCCAACCCGTACGTGCAGAAATCGGACTGGGGCTGGCAGATTGATCCGGTTGGCCTGCGTTATTCACTGAACTGGTTCTGGGATCATTATCAACTGCCACTATTTATTGTGGAGAATGGATTTGGCGCCATTGATGTGCGCGAGGACGATGGTACAGTTAACGACCAGTACCGTATCGACTACCTTGCCGCCCACATACGTGAGATGAAAAAAGCGGTGGTGGAAGATGGCGTGGATCTGATGGGATATACCCCGTGGGGCTGCATTGATTTAGTCTCTGCCGGGACAGGGGAGATGAAAAAACGCTACGGGTTTATCTATGTCGATAAAAATAATGACGGTGGCGGGACATTAACGCGCTCACCTAAAAAATCTTTTTCGTGGTATCAAAAAGTCATCCAGACCAATGCTGAATATCTTTAAAATTCATAGCATTGACAGCGAGCCCCGCCATCAGTGCGGGGCTTGTTTTATACTCATCATTCAGACGCAAATGACTTTGGTTGATCCATATCAAGCGTATGCAGTGTTGCGCCAGAGAGGAAAAGCGGTATAATCCGGCGATTTTTTTTGTGGTTGCCATTCGTCTGAGGAAAGGAGAAGAGTATGAAGATCGTGGAAGTCAAACACCCACTCGTCAAACACAAGCTGGGACTGATGCGTGAAAACGACATCAGCACTAAACGCTTTCGTGAACTCGCCTCGGAAGTTGGCAGTCTGCTGACTTATGAAGCAACCGCTGGTCTGGAAACCGAAAAGGTGACCATTGAAGGCTGGAACGGTCCAGTTGAAGTTGACCAAATCAAAGGCAAAAAAATCACCGTTGTGCCTATCCTGCGTGCGGGTCTGGGCATGATGGAAGGCGTTCTGGAAAACGTTCCGAGCGCGCGTATCAGCGTTGTTGGTATGTACCGTAACGAAGAGACGCTGGAGCCGGTTCCGTATTTCCAGAAGCTGGTTTCTAACATCGATGAGCGTATGGCGCTGATCGTTGACCCAATGCTGGCAACCGGCGGCTCTGTTATCGCCACTATCGATCTGCTGAAAAATGCAGGCTGCACCAGCATTAAAGTGCTGGTCCTGGTTGCAGCACCGGAAGGTATCGCGGCACTGGAAAAAGCGCACCCGGATGTGGAGCTGTACACCGCCTCCATCGATCAGGGACTGAACGAGCACGGATACATTATTCCGGGGCTCGGCGATGCCGGCGATAAGATTTTTGGTACTAAGTAAACGAATAAGTGAAAAGAAGCCGACTTTAAGAGTCGGCTTTTTTTTGAATAAAACAACCCAATGGCTAATAACAAACAACACTCAGAGGAAAACACTATGACGCGCCGTGCTATCGGGGTGAGTGAAAGACCGCCGCTTTTACAGACAATCCCGCTTAGTTTGCAGCACCTGTTCGCCATGTTTGGCGCAACGGTACTGGTGCCAGTCCTGTTCCACATCAACCCGGCTACCGTTCTGCTGTTTAACGGCATTGGTACGTTGCTGTATCTCTTTATTTGTAAGGGTAAAATTCCCGCATATCTGGGTTCCAGCTTTGCCTTTATTTCCCCGGTACTGCTGCTGCTGCCGTTAGGGTATGAAGTGGCGCTGGGCGGTTTCATTATGTGTGGCGTCCTGTTCTGCCTGGTTTCTTTTATTGTTAAGAAGGCAGGAACCGGCTGGCTGGATGTCATGTTCCCGCCTGCGGCGATGGGCGCAATCGTTGCCGTCATCGGTCTGGAGCTGGCTGGCGTTGCTGCGGGTATGGCGGGGTTACTGCCTGCTGAGGGGCAATTACCGGATTCGAAAACCATCATCATTTCTATGGTAACGCTGGCGGTAACCGTATTTGGCTCTGTATTGTTCCGCGGTTTTATGGCGATTATCCCGATTCTGATCGGGGTGCTGGCCGGTTATGCGCTTTCCTTCGTGATGGGCGTTGTGGACACTACGCCGATTGCGCAGGCCCACTGGTTCGCGCTGCCGACGTTCTACACGCCGCGTTTTGAATGGGTTGCCATTCTGACCATCCTGCCAGCGGCGCTGGTGGTCATCGCCGAACACGTCGGGCATCTGGTGGTGACGGCGAATATCGTGAAAAAAGATTTGATTCGCGATCCTGGCTTGCATCGTTCTATGTTTGCCAACGGTCTGTCTACGGTAATCTCTGGTTTCTTCGGCTCTACGCCGAACACCACGTACGGCGAAAATATCGGCGTAATGGCGATTACCCGCGTTTACAGTACCTGGGTTATCGGCGGTGCGGCAATTTTCGCCATTCTGCTCTCCTGCGTGGGTAAACTGGCGGCGGCGATCCAAATTATCCCACTGCCGGTTATGGGCGGCGTATCACTGCTGCTGTACGGTGTGATTGGTGCTTCTGGTATTCGCGTACTGATCGAGTCGAAGGTTGACTATAACAAGGCGCAGAACCTGATCCTGACCTCGGTTATTTTGATCATCGGCGTAAGTGGCGCGAAAGTTCACATCGGTGCCGCAGAGCTGAAAGGCATGGCGCTGGCGACCATCGTTGGTGTCTGTCTGAGCCTGATTTTCAAAGTTATCAGCCTGCTGCGTCCGGAAGAAGTCGTGCTTGACGCGAAAGATGCAGACAGTCCGCAACAGTAAATCTCTGACCGGGCGGCAGCGCTGCCCGGTTCTATCGCGACGTATTTCTGTGTTAAACTCAACGCGATTTTATGAAATCCTGGGTTGAGGTATCTCTGAACACACCGGCACAGCTCTCTTTGCCACTTTATCTTCCTGACGACGAAACTTTCGCAAGTTTCTGGCCGGGGGATAACTCCTCTTTACTGGCTGCACTGCAAAACGTGCTGCGTCAGGAACATAGCGGGTATATTTATCTCTGGTCGCGTGAAGGCGCTGGCCGTAGTCATTTGCTGCATGCAGCCTGTGCGGAACTGTCCGCGCGCGGCGATGCGGTAGGCTACGTGCCGCTCGATAAACGCACCTGGTTCGTCCCCGAGGTGCTCGACGGGATGGAGCATTTATCGCTGGTTTGCATTGATAACATCGAATGTGTGGCCGGTGATTCGCTGTGGGAAATGGCGATCTTTGATCTCTACAACCGTATCCTGGAGTCGGGGAAAACGCGTTTGCTGATCACCGGCGATCGTCCGCCAAGACAGCTGAATCTGGGGTTGCCGGATCTCGCCTCACGCCTGGACTGGGGGCAAATCTACAAGCTACAACCGCTTTCCGATGAAGATAAGCTGCAGGCGTTGCAATTACGCGCCAGACTTCGTGGATTTGAACTGCCGGAAGATGTGGGACGTTTTCTGCTAAAGCGTCTGGATCGTGAAATGCGAACGCTGTTTATGACGTTGGATCAGTTAGATCATGCGTCGATCACCGCCCAGCGTAAGCTGACCATTCCGTTCGTAAAAGAAATTCTGAAGCTGTAAGCGCCGCAGCCGAGAAGACTGCGGCAGGTTGCAGGTTAACCGACGATTTCCAGTACCTGCTCAGGCGGGCGTCCAATTCGAGCCTGACCTTTGGCAACCACAATCGGGCGCTCCATCAGTTTCGGGTTTTCCACCATTGCCTGAATCAGCGCATCTTCACTCAGATTTTTGTCCGCCAGGTTAAGCGATTTATAGAGATCCTCTTTCTGGCGCATCAGTTCACGCGCGCTGGACATACCGAGCATTTGCAGCAGTTCGCGCAGGGTCGCTGCGTCAGCCGGCGTTTCCAGATACAACACCACTTCCGGGTCCACGCCGTTGGACTTCAGTAATTCCAGCGTTTCACGGCTCTTGGAGCAGCGTGGGTTATGGTAGATTTTAATCGCGTCTGACATGACTTCTCCTTGCATAACAATACTGCCGGATGGCGGCCAAAAGACCTTATCCGGCCTACATTTTGCGTCTGACGTAGGCCGATAAGACGCTACAGCGTCGCCATCCGGCAAGGGTTCGATAATTACATTTTCGTGTACGGTTTAAAGCGTTCTTGCAGCTGGCGTAGCTGGTCAATACGGGCATCGTATCTGGCCTGCTGCTGGCTACCCAGTTTCACCTGAGAGCTTGCGCTGCTGAGCATCGAAATAGCCTGATCCAGACGTCCCGCGAGGGCATACCCCTCCGCGCGCGCCGCCAGCTCCTGATCGCGGTTGCTCAGGTTGGCTTCTGTTTGCGCTAACAGATCCCAGCCGTTAGGGTCATCTTTATGGTTAAACGTATAGCGATTCAGGATGGTCGCCGCCTCTTTGGCTTGTCCACCCTGTAAATAGGCATTCGCCAGGTTGAGCTGCAGAACCGGGTTAGTGCGCAGGTCGCGGGCGTTTTTCAGGCGGTTAATGGCATCACTGGTTTTCTTCTGGCCGAGATCGATATCTGTTGCCAGGTCGAGATACCAGGCATTGTTAGGATCCGCCGCCAGCAGCGGTTGCAGCGCTTTACGCGCCTCGTCGTATTTACTGGCTTCCATCGCCTGCAATGCCCGGCCATACTGCGCCGCACGTTGCTCACGTACGTTGCCTTTCGACCAGCTACTCAGCAGGTCATCGGTCAACTGGTTACGACCAGAGTTGTACATGCCTAAGGTTCGTGTCTTAGCCAGATAAAAATCTTCTGACGACTGGACGACCACCGGGCGCATCTGGTTGGCGCGGTTACGGGCATCAGACAGACGGCTTTCCGGCAGGGGGTGAGTCAGCAAAATTTCCGGCGGACGCGAAGAGTAACGAGCCTGGTCGAGCAGTTTTTCCAGGAACGTTGGCATGGCCTGGGGATCGAATCCCGAGCGTTGCAGTACCTGAATACCAATGCGATCTGCTTCCTGTTCGTTTTGCTGCGTAAAGCTGATCATTCCCTGACGTGTACCCGCCAGCGTACCGGTCAGCGCCGCCATACCCGCCTGCGGGCTGGCCATTGCTAATAAAATTGAACCTAATGCGCCAACCCACGTTAGCGGTGCGCTACGTTTCTGGTCTTCCATGGCACGCGCCAGGTGGCGTTGCGTGACGTGGGAAATTTCGTGCGCCATAACCGATGCCAGCTGGCTTTCGTTGTCGGAATAGCGGAATAGTGCGGAGTGCAGGACAACGTTGCCGCCAAAGAAAGCAAAGGCGTTGATTTCATCGTTGTTAATCAAAAAGAAGGTGAAGGGCGTTTTTACCGAGTCGGCGTGCGAGACCAGACGCATCCCCAGTGCATTAATGTATTGGGTGAGCAATGGATCGTTAATTAATGGCGCACTGCCGCGCAGTTGGCGTACGTAATAATCGCCCATCTGCATTTCCTGTCCTATGGAAAGCGTACTGCCTGCCGACGTTCCCATATCAGGCAGGGTGTCCGCAGTATCAGCAAATGCGGGCGCAACCTGACCGATAGTCAGTGCGGCAATGAGGGTAGCAACCAGGTTTTTTTTCAACTGCCTGAACATAACCTCTGTCCTGTATTCTTTTTTGAGATAGCCATTTGACCGATGCTGTGAAGTATCGTTCACACTCTGCAAGCTTACGGAGTGTAACTGCGAAACCTGACGATGAACACCCAGGAAAAATGTCTTTTCACTTTGCGTAATCAGCCATAAAAAGCGAAGTCTTTTTTGTGACATTTCGATACAATTCGGGATCGCAATCCCGCTATTGGGTTCATGGAAGGGTTTTATGCTCGAAATGTTGATGCAATGGTATCGTCGCCGCTTTAGCGACCCCGAAGCCATCGCCCTGCTGATTATTCTTGTTGCCGGTTTTGGCATCCTGTTTTTCTTTAGCGGTCTTTTGGCGCCGCTGCTGGTCGCCATTGTGCTGGCGTACCTGCTTGAATGGCCGACAGTGCGGCTGGAACATATTGGGTGTTCACGGCGTTGGGCGACATCGATTGTGCTGGTGGTGTTTGTCGGTATTTTACTGCTGATGGCCTTTGTGGTGATGCCCGTTGCGTGGCAGCAGGGAATTTACCTGATCCGCGACATGCCCGGCATGCTCAATAAATTGTCTGATTTTGCCGCCACCTTGCCACGACGTTACCCGGCGCTGATGGATGCGGGCATCATTGATGCGATGGCGGAAAATATGCGCTCGCGAATGCTCACCATGGGCGATTCGGTGGTGAAATATTCGCTGGCCTCACTGGTCGGTTTGCTGACGCTGGCGGTTTACCTGGTTCTCGTCCCATTGATGGTGTTCTTCCTGATCAAAGATAAAGGACAGATGCTGAACGCCGTGCGCCGGGTGCTGCCGCGTAACCGCGGGCTGGCGGGGCAGGTATGGAAAGAGATGAATCAGCAAATCACCAACTATATCCGCGGGAAGGTGCTGGAAATGGTGGTGGTCGGCGTAGCAACCTGGCTCGGCTTCCTGCTGTTTGGTCTCAACTATTCGCTGCTGCTGGCGGTGCTGGTCGGGTTCTCTGTGCTGATCCCGTATATCGGCGCTTTTGTGGTGACGATTCCGGTGGTTGGCGTGGCGCTGTTCCAGTTCGGGCTTGGCACCGAGTTCTGGAGCTGTTTTGCTGTGTACCTGATAATCCAGGCACTGGACGGCAATTTGCTGGTTCCTGTGCTGTTCTCCGAGGCGGTCAATCTGCATCCACTGGTGATTATTCTCTCCGTGGTGATTTTCGGCGGTCTGTGGGGATTCTGGGGCGTATTCTTTGCGATTCCTCTGGCGACGTTAATCAAAGCGGTAATGCATGCCTGGCCGGATGGTCAGGTCGTTGACGAATCCTAATCTGCAAGATCCGGCGATATCATGTCGCCGGATCTGAACTTGTCTGACCTCTATCCACACTTTCTGAATAATCTCTTCTGCTGTCGTTTTTCTCCGCGTTTGTCTTTAACTTGACCATCGTGATGTCTTTTAGTCACACAAGGATTAAGGCCAACAGGAGAACAAAATGGGTCACAGCACACACACGCAGCAAAAGGTGGGATGGGGCGGTTATCTCGCTTTTTTTATTACGATTATTCTTTTTTCCGGCATGTTTGCGAAAAGTACCGAATGGTGGCGGGTCTTTGACTTCACCGTCCTCAACGGTGCGTTTGGGCAGATTAATGCTGCGGGCGACACGGCAGTCTCTTTTCGTGGCACTGGGGGGATGGGGGCAAAAGACGGCTTCTTATTCGCGCTTGAACTGGCGCCTTCCGTCATTCTTTCGCTCGGGATTATTTCCGTCACCGAAGGGTTGGGTGGGTTGCGCGCGGCACAACAGCTGATGACGCCGGTCCTGCGTCCGTTACTGGGCATTCCGGGTATTTGTTCGCTGGCGTTGATTGCGAATTTGCAAAATACCGATGCCGCGGCAGGGATGACCAAAGAAATGGCGGAAGAGGGCATTATCACAGAGCAGGAACGCGCAATTTTTGCCTGCTGGCAAACCAGCGGCAGCGCGTGCATTACCAACTATTTTTCTTCTGGCGCAGCGCTGTTTACGATGGTGACCGTTCCGGTGATTACGCCGCTGGCGGTGATCCTTGTCTTCAAATTTGTGGGCGCGAACCTGTTGCGTGTATGGATCGCGCAGCTGGAAAATCGCCGTATGCAGCAGGAGGCGTGAGATGACAACACAGGTACGTAAAAACGTCATGGATATGTTTATCGATGGCGCACGGCGCGGGTTTACCATTGCAACAACCAGTCTGTTACCTAACGTGGTGATGGCGTTTGTGATTATTCAGGCGCTGAAGGTGACAGGGCTGCTCGAGGTTGTCGGGCGGGTATGCGAGCCGGTAATGGCGCTGTGGGGGCTGCCGGGGGAATCTGCCACTGTGCTGCTGGCAGCGGTGATGAGTATGGGAGGCGGCGTCGGCGTGTGCGCCAGCCTGGTTGTCGCCGGTACGCTTTCGGGACATGATGCCACGGTGTTGTTACCGGCTATCTACCTGATGGGCAATCCGGTGCAAAATGTGGGCCGTTGTCTGGGGACCGCGGGGGTTCATCCTCGTTATTACCCGCTAATTATTGCGGTATGCGTCATTAATGCGCTGCTCTCTATTTGGGTTATGCAGGTTATTGCCTGACAAGGAAGGTTATGAACTGTTCAATTCTTGATTTGACGTTGTTCCAGCAGGGACACGTGTATGCGCCGGAAGATTTAGGGCGACAGGATATACTGGTCTCCGGCAGCAAAATTGTTGCCATCGCCCCGTCAATTTCTCCTGAAGACTTTCCCGGTTGCGAGTGTATCAATCTTGACGGCGCGATTGTGTGCCCAGGATTTATCGATCAACACGTCCATCTTATTGGCGGCGGCGGGGAGGCGGGGCCGCATACCCGCACGCCGGAAGTGCGCTTGTCACGGCTGGTTGAAGCTGGCGTCACGTCGGTGGTGGGTTTGCTGGGTACCGATGGCATTACCCGTCACCCGGAATCGCTGCTGGCAAAAACCCGCGCGCTGGAGTTTGAAGGCATCAGCGCATGGATGCTGACCGGGGCGTATTCTCTGCCTTCCCCGACTATTACCGGCAGTATCGATCGCGATGTAGCGCTGATCGATAAAGTGATTGGTGTGAAATGTGCGGTTTCGGACCATCGTTCTTCAGCCCCGGATACCTCGGCGCTGGCAAATATGGCGGCGCAGTCGCGTGTCGGCGGATTGTTAGGGCGCAAACCGGGGATCAGCGTTTTCCATATGGGCGACAGCCCGCGCATGCTGGAACCGTTGTACCAGATCCTTGACTGTTGCGATGTGCCGATTACTAAACTGTTGCCGACACACGTTAACCGTGCGGAACCGCTGTTCCAGGCGGCGCTGGAGTATGCCCGTAAAGGTGGTTATATCGACATTACCAGCAGCATTGATGAGCCCGTCGACCCGGCCACGGCTATCGCCACGGCGCTGCGCCAGAACGTGCCGCTGTCGCGCATTACCCTTAGTTCGGATGGCAACGGCAGCCAGCCGGAATTTGATGAGCTTGGCAATCTCACCGGCATCGGTGTCGCGGGGTTTGAATCACTGGCTGAGACGGTGCGCCAGTTGGTGAAGATTCATGCCATACCGCTGGAACAGGCGCTGTGTCCGCTGACGCGTACGGTCGCAGAATTTTTGGCACTGGAGCATAAAGGGCGTCTGGCGGTGGGATGCGATGCGGACATTCTGGTGCTCAACGACGCGCTGGAAGTTCATCACCTGTGGGCGAAGGGAAAAGCCGTAGTCAGGGAGCAGAAAGCGTGTGTGAAAGGGACGTTTGAGTAACCGGGCAGTCATCTGCCGGATGTCGACGCTAACGCGTCTTATCCGGCCTACGCGCGTGCATTTGTAGGCCGGATAAGGCGTTCACGCCGCCATCCGGCATTTCACGGTCAGGCGTTCTCTTTCAGCCAATTCATTACCACGTCGTGGTGGTTACTGGTTTTGAAGTCATCAAACACATGCTCAATTTTTCCTTCGACATCAATCAGGAAGCTGATGCGGTGGATGCCATCGTAGGTTTTGCCCATAAATGACTTCTCACCCCAGACGCCGAACTGCTCGCAAACCTGATGATCTTCATCGGACAGGAGCGTGAAATTCAGGACTTCTTTCTCCGCGAATCGGGAAAGCTTCTCTGGTTTGTCAGTGCTGATCCCCAGCACTTCAACACCCGCTTTTTTTAACTCATCCATGTTATCGCGCAGGCCGCAGGCCTGTACGGTACAGCCGGGTGTCATGGCTTTCGGGTAAAAATAAACCAGAACACGCTGTCCCTGGAAGTCGGTTAAATTTACTTGTTCTCCGTCTTGATCCGGCAAGCTAAATTTCGGTGCGATATCACCGGCTTTCAGTGGGTTCATTACTTAACTCCATCCTGTTCATCATGCTGTGAGTAATTGACGACGTTAATACTGCCTTGCGCATTGAGTTCTGTACAGAGTGCTTTAAACGCATCTTCAATATTTGCCGAATCATGTGACGCAGGACTATGTGCGGTAATTTGAATAAACAACTGCGCCGCCTTTCCATTCTCAGCCGGTTGCGTGCGTGAAACCAGTTCCGCAATATTCATTTGGTGGCTGTCAAACAGAGCGGTGAAACGTTCAATCAAATGGGGAGAATCAGGGACATCGACCTGCACCCATACCGTAGCAGGCATCGCCGGACGGGGGCGCGCGGTCGTGCGCTTCATCACAATGAGTAAATCCAGCTCTGCGCCTTTTAATGGCAGGGTTGATTCAATCAGGGTGATGGCATTCCAGGTTCCCGACAGCAACATGATAAACGTGAACTCATCACCCAGCATGGCCAGTCGGCTGTCTTCGATATTACAGCCGCAACTGCTGACATGACGCGTGATGGTGTTCACAATTCCTGGGCGATCGGCACCCAGCGCAGTAATGACCAGATAGTGTTGCGATGACGATGTCAAACCTGTTCTTCCTTTGAGCGGTGAGGTAATCATAAGGAAAGCATAAAAAAAACATGCATACAACAATCAGAACGGCTCTGGTCGCTTGCTTTTATTGTCGTACCAAACGTACCATTGAGACACTTGTTTGCACAGAGGATGGCCCATGTTCACGGGAAGTATTGTCGCGCTTGTTACGCCGATGGATGAGAAAGGTAAAGTCTGCCGGTCGAGCCTGAAAAAACTGATTGATTATCATGTCGCCAGCGGCACCTCGGCGATCGTTTCTGTTGGCACCACCGGTGAGTCCGCCACCCTGAGTCATGATGAACATGGCGATGTGGTGATGATGACGCTGGAACTGGCTGACGGGCGTATTCCGGTGATTGCCGGAACCGGCGCCAATGCGACCGCGGAAGCCATTAGTCTGACGCAGCGTTTCAACGACAGCGGTGTTGTCGGCTGCCTGACGGTGACGCCTTACTACAACCGCCCAACCCAGGAAGGTTTGTTCCAGCATTTCAAAGCCATCGCTGAGCATACTGACCTGCCGCAAATTCTGTATAATGTGCCGTCCCGTACTGGCTGCGATATGCTGCCGGAAACCGTTGGTCGTCTGGCGAAAGTTAAAAATATTATCGCTATTAAAGAGGCCACGGGGAACTTAAGTCGCGTTCACCAGATCAAAGAGCTGGTTTCGGACGACTTTATTCTGCTCAGCGGTGATGACGCGACCGGACTGGATTTTATGCAGCTCGGTGGTCATGGCGTGATTTCCGTAACGTCTAACGTTGCGGCACGTGATATGGCTGAAATGTGCAAACTGGCGGCAGCCGGGCAATTTGCCGAGGCGCGGGTGATTAACCAGCGTCTGATGCCGTTACACAACAAACTATTTGTCGAACCCAATCCTATCCCCGTGAAATGGGCGTGTAAGGAGTTGGGACTTGTGGCGACCGATACGCTACGTCTGCCGATGACGCCAATCACGGACAATGCTCGTGAAATCGTCAAAGCGGCGCTTAAGCATGCCGGTTTGCTGTAAAGTTTAGGGAGATTTGATGGCTTACTCAGTACAAAAGTCGCGCCTGGCCAAGGTTGCGGGTGTTTCGCTTGTTATGTTGCTCGCGGCCTGTAGCTCTGACTCGCGCTATAAGCGCCAGGTGAGCGGTGATGAATCCTATCTGGAGGCCGCACCGCTTGCTGAGCTTCATGCTCCAGCTGGGATGATTTTGCCGGTTATGTCGGGCGACTATAATATCCCGGTAACCAACGGCAGTGGTGCCGTGGGTAAAGCGCTGGATATTCGTCCACCGGCTCAGCCGTTAGCATTAGTCACCGGTGCTCGCACACAGATCGCGGGTGATACGTCGACATTACTGGTGGAAAACGGTCGTGGCAACACACTGTGGCCGCAGGTCGTTAGCGTCATTCAGTCTAAAAACTACACGATCACCAAACGTGATGATGCCAGCCAGACGTTGACCACCGACTGGGTTGACTGGAACCGTCTGGATGAAGACGAGCAGTACCGTGGACGTTATCAAATCTCGGTTAAACCGCAGGGCTATCAGCAAGCGGTAACGGTGAAACTGGTTAACCTCGAGCAGGCGGGTAAACCCGTAGCCGATGCGGCATTAATGCAGCGTTACAGCGCTGAGATGATGAACGTTATCTCTGCTGGTCTGGATAAGAACGCCACCGACGCCGCGAATGCCGCGCAGAACCGCTCTGCAGCCACCATGGATGTTCAGAGCGCCGCCGATGACACCGGTTTACCAATGCTGGTGGTACGTGGACCGTTCAACGTGGTGTGGCAGCGTCTGCCGGCAGCGCTTGAGAAAGTGGGGATGAAGGTAACCGACAGCACCCGTTCTCAGGGCAGCATCGCGGTGACCTACAAACCACTGTCCGATAGCAACTGGCAGGAGTTGGGCGCAAGCGATCCGGGTCTGGTATCCGGCGACTATAAACTGCAGGTCGGTGATTTAGACAACCGCAGCAGCTTGCAGTTTATCGATCCGAAGGGGCATACCCTGACGCAAAGCCAGAACGACGCGCTGGTCGCCGTCTTCCAGGCAGCGTTCAGTAAGTAAAAATAAAGGGCTGGATAACTCCAGCCCTTTTTTCTGATATGATACGCAAACGTGTGCGTCGGCAGAAAAACGCAATATTTATCGTTAATTCACACCCAGGAGTAATAAAGATGCAAAAGCAAGCTGAGTTGTATCGTGGTAAAGCGAAGACCGTATACAGCACGGAAAACCCGGACCTGTTGGTGCTCGAATTCCGCAATGATACGTCAGCAGGGGATGGCGCGCGCATTGAACAGTTTGACCGTAAAGGCATGGTGAACAACAAATTCAACCATTTCATTATGACTAAACTGCAAGAAGCGGGTATTCCTACCCAGATGGAGCGACTGCTTTCTGATACCGAATGTCTGGTGAAAAAACTGGAGATGGTACCGGTTGAATGTGTGGTACGTAACCGCGCGGCAGGCTCTCTGGTTAAGCGTTTAGGCGTTGAGGAAGGTATTGAACTGAATCCGCCGCTGTTTGATCTGTTCCTGAAAAACGATGCTATGCACGATCCAATGATTAACGATTCCTATTGCGAAACTTTTGGTTGGGTGAGCAAAGAGAATCTGGCACGTATGAAAGAGCTGACCTACAAAGCTAACGACGTGCTGAAAAAGATGTTTGATGATGCTGGTCTGATTCTGGTCGACTTCAAACTTGAGTTTGGTTTGTATAAAGGTGAAGTGGTCCTGGGTGATGAATTCTCACCGGACGGTAGCCGCCTGTGGGATAAAGAAACGCTGGATAAAATGGACAAAGATCGCTTCCGCCAGAGTCTGGGCGGCCTGATCGAAGCCTATGAAGCCGTCGCGCATCGCCTGGGTGTGAAGTTAGACTAATCTTCCCCTGAGCCGGCGATCGCTCTCCGGCTCATTAACCCCACCTGATTTGATTACTATTTCTTATGGTAATCCTGTTCCGAACCGCCTACGATCATCATCATAATGAATAAAAAGTTGAGGTGATTATGCGCTGGCAAGGGCGTCGTGAAAGTGACAACGTGGAAGACAGACGAAACAGCTCTGGCGGCCCCTCTATGGGTGGGCCTGGTTTTCGTCTGCCCAGTGGTAAAGGAGGCATCATCCTGCTGATTGTGGTGCTGGTGGCGGGTTACTATGGCGTGGATCTCACCGGGCTAATGACTGGCCAGCCGGTCTCCCAACAGCAATCATCACGCTCCATCAGCCCAAACGATGATGAAGCGGCAAAATTTACCTCGGTGATTCTGGCTACAACAGAAGATACCTGGGGACAGCAGTTTGAAAAAATGGGTCGCACCTACCAACAGCCGAAGCTGGTGATGTACCGGGGCGCGACGCGTACCGGCTGCGGCGCGGGTCAGTCCGTGATGGGACCGTTTTATTGCCCGGCAGATGGTACGGTTTACATCGACCTTTCATTCTATGACGACATGAAAAACAAGCTGGGCGCCGATGGTGATTTTGCTCAGGGCTATGTTATCGCCCATGAAGTGGGTCACCACGTGCAGAAACTGCTGGGCATTGAACCTAAAGTTCGTCAGATGCAGCAGAATGCCTCACAGGCAGAAGTGAACCGTCTTTCCGTTCGAATGGAACTGCAGGCAGACTGCTTTGCCGGTGTCTGGGGCCACAGCATGCAGCAGCAGGGCGTTCTGGAGTCTGGTGACCTGGAAGAGGCACTGAACGCCGCACAGGCCATTGGTGACGATCGTCTGCAACAGCAGGGACAAGGACGCGTCGTGCCGGACAGCTTTACTCACGGAACCTCTGAACAGCGTTTTACCTGGTTCAAACGCGGTTTTGATAGCGGCGATCCGGGGCAATGTAATACTTTTGGTAAAGGTATTTAAGATACTGAGGCAGGGATGTCCGATAACACGGCGCTGAGCGCGTTAACCGAACAAATGACCCACGAAGGGATCCGTCGTCTGCTGATTATCAGCGGCGAGGATAACTGGTGTCAGGAACAGGCATTAGCGCTACGTAGCACGTTACCCGGCGACTGGCTGTGGGTAGGGGAGCAAGCCCCTACCGAGCCGTGCTGTACGCCGCAGGCGCTAAAAACATTATTAGGGCGCGAGTTTCGTCATGCGGTTTTTGACGCAGGGCAGGGTTTTGACGCTGCGGCGTTTGCCGCCTTAAGCGGCACACTGCTTGCTGGCAGTTGGCTGGTTTTGCTGACCCCACCCTGGCATTCCTGGCACACGCATCCGGACGCGGATTCACTACGCTGGAGCGATTGTGCTGAACCTATCCCTACACCGCACTTTATTGAACACGTCAAACGGGTGATTTCCCGCGATAGACAGGCTCTGCACTGGCAGCAGCATCAGCCGGTTTCCTGTCCGCACTTTCCTGCTCGCGCAGCCTGGCACGCGGCAACCGGCGAACCCCAGCCAGAACAGGCGATGGTATTAAATCAATTACTGGCTATGCCTCCCGGTGTGGTTGCGGTGACGGCCGCACGGGGTCGGGGCAAGTCCGCTCTGGCAGGGCAACTCATAGCGCGGATTAACGGCACTGCGATTGTGACAGCGCCTGCCAAAGCGGCAACGGATGTGCTGGCGCAATTTGCCGGAGAGCGTTACCGTTTTATGGCCCCGGATGCGCTGTTAAGCAGTTCTGCAATCGCAGACTGGCTGATTGTGGATGAAGCCGCCGCGATCCCCGCGCCGCTGCTGCATCAACTGGTGGCGTGTTTTCCTCGTACGCTGTTAACCACTACAGTACAAGGCTACGAGGGAACGGGTCGAGGCTTCTTGCTGAAATTCTGTGCCCGCTTCCCCAATCTTCAACGCTATGAGTTGCAACAACCGGTACGCTGGGCGCAGGGATGTCCGCTGGAGCAAATCGTCAGCGATGCGCTGGTGTTTGATGATGAAACGTTCACGCATGCCCCATTGGGGGAGCTTCACTTCTCGGCATTTGAGCAACAGTCCTGGCATGCTAATCCGGCGCTGCCGTTAGCGGTATACCTGCTGCTTTCCGGAGCGCATTATCGCACCTCGCCATTGGACCTGCGGCGGATGATGGACGCGCCTGGTCAGCATTTTCTTCAGGCATCAACCGCTGACTCCGTAGCGGGAGCCGTCTGGTTGGTCGATGAAGGGGGACTATCCGCGGAATTAAGCCAGGCCGTCTGGGCCGGATATCGTCGACCGAGAGGGAATCTGGTTGCGCAGTCGCTGGCGGCGCACGGTGGTGACCCGTTGGCGGCGACGCTCGTCGGGAGACGGGTCAGTCGAATTGCGGTTCATCCTGCGCGCCAGCGAGAAGGTATCGGACAGCAGTTGATTATGCAGGCCCTGCGTTATTCCATGCAGTGTGATTATCTGTCCGTCAGCTTTGGTTATACGGCTGAACTATGGCGTTTCTGGCAACGCTGCGGTTTTGTGCTGGTGCGAATGGGAAATCATCGGGAAGCCAGCAGCGGCTGTTATACCGCCATGGCGTTACTTCCCATTAGCGAAGCGGGGAAACGCCTTGCCGAGCGGGAGCACCAGCATTTGCGCCGTGATGCGGAAATCCTTGCGCGATGGAACGGTGAGAGCATTCCGCTGGTCCCGCTGAAAGAGACTACGCTTAATGAGGATGACTGGGCTGAGCTGGCTGGGTTTGCCTTCGCGCATCGGCCATTATTGACGTCGCTAGGCTGTCTGAGTCGTCTGCTTGAGCACAGTGAGTTACCTCTTCCGGCCTTGCGCGGACGCATCCAGGCAAAACGTAGCGACGCCGAATTGTGCCAACAGCTCAAGATTTCTGGTCGTAAAGCGTTGCTGATCATTCAGCGCGCCGAAGCGGCGCAGGCATTAAATCAGTTAGATGCAGAGCGTGAACAACGGCTACATAATCGCATTATGCAATGGCAATTTTTTCACTAACTTCTTCAATTTCCTGGCATGGTCATTGCGGTTAAGCGGCGTAGAATGATTCTCATCAGTTAAGGAGATCGCCATGAAACATGACCATTTTGTTGTTCAAAGTCCCGATAAACCCGCTCAACAGCTACTGCTGCTGTTTCATGGCGTCGGCGATAACCCGGTTGCCATGGGCGAAATCGGCTCCTGGTTTGCGCCGCTGTTTCCGGATGCGCTAATCGTTAGCATTGGTGGAGCAGAGCCTTACGGAACGACGTCCGGACGTCAGTGGTTTTCGGTGCAGGGCGTAACAGAAGAGAATCGTCAGGAACGTGTTGACGCCATTATGCCGGTGTTTATCGAAACCGTGCGCTACTGGCAGAAGCAAAGCGGCGTTTCGCCGCAGGCAACCGCGCTGATTGGTTTTTCTCAGGGTTCAATTATGTCACTTGAGAGCATCAAAGCTGAGCCGGGGCTGGCATCGCGGGTCATCGCCTTCAATGGCCGCTATGCCACCTTGCCAGAGGCTGCAACCACCGCGACGACGGTGCATTTGATTCACGGTGGTGAAGACCGGGTAATTGAGTTATCTCATGCCGTTGCCGCGCAGGAAGCGTTAATTCGCGCCGGTGGGGATGTGACGCTGGATATCGTCGAAAATCTGGGGCATGCCATTGATGAACGCAGCATGCAGTTTGCGCTCGATCATCTGCGTTTTACCGTACCGAAGCACTACTTTGATGAAGCGCTGAGCGGCGGTAAGCCTCACGATGATGATGTGATTGCCATGATCTGATTGATCACCGTAGGCCGGATAAAACGCGAAGCGTTGCCATCCGGCACGTAATGCCCGGTGGCGCTAACGCTTACCGGGCCTACGGGACTTATCGGCCTACTAATTATTTCTTCGGTTGGTCCTTATTCGGCCAATCGTCGTCGTCATCCCATTTATCGTTAAAGTCACGATGTGGGGGAAGCTCCGGCTTGTTGGCAAGAAATTTCTTGTGATCGACGCGCTTGAGATCTTTAATCACGTTCAGCAGCACGCCTACCAGAAACACCAACACCAGAATCCACCAATATTTTGCCAGCCAGTCCATGCTCATTTCCTCTTACAGGAACACTCATCAGGCGACGAGTTGCTCCATGATACGTTGATACATACGGGCAAGCAGCTGCAGGTCGGCGGCATTAACACATTCATTAATTTTATGAATAGTGGCGTTGACCGGCCCAAGTTCTACTACCTGCGCCCCCATGCGGGCAATAAAACGCCCGTCGGACGTCCCGCCTGTAGTCAGTAACTGCGGTTTAATCTCATTATAGTGCTCAATGGCGTTCACCACTGCATCCACCAGTTTACCGCGTTCGGTCAGGAACGGCTGACCGGAAAGCCACCAGTCGACGGTATAACGCAGCTGATGTTTCTCCAGCAGCGCGTGAACCCGTGCTTTAATCATCTCATCGGTCAGCTCAGTGCTGAAACGGAAGTTGAACTGGATAAACAGTTCTCCAGGGATAACGTTGTTGCTTCCGGTTCCAGCCTGAATATTGGCAATCTGCATGCTGGTCGCCGGGAAGAATTCGTTACCCTGATCCCACTCGATCGCCACCAGTTCGTTGAGCATGGGGGCCGCGCGGTGTACCGGGTTATCGGCCAGATGCGGATAGGCTACGTGGCCCTGCACGCCGTGAATGGTCAGGTTGCAGGTCAGTGAACCACGACGTCCATTTTTCACCACGTCGCCAACGATTTCCGTGCTGGATGGCTCACCCACCAGGCAATAATCCAGTCGTTCATTACGCGCCATCAGCGCTTCAACCACCTTCACGGTGCCGTTTTTGGCGCTGGCTTCTTCGTCAGACGTTATCAAAAAGGCCAGACGACCCTGATGGTTTGGATGCTGGGCGACAAAACGTTCTGCGGCCACGACCATCGCCGCCAGTGAACCCTTCATATCGGCAGCGCCACGCCCGAACAACATGCCATCGCGAATGGTCGGTTCGAACGGTGGATTGATCCAGCGATCGACATCGCCGGCAGGCACTACGTCGGTGTGACCGGCAAATGCCAGGGTCTCACCTTTACCGCGCCATGCCCAAAAATTCTGTGTGTCACCAAAGTCCATTCGCTCAACGGTAAAACCTACCGCGCGCAGGCGTTCAATCATTAACGCCTGGCACCCGGCATCATCCGGGCTCAGGGAAGGACGGCGAATAAGCTGCTGTGTCAGCTCAATGACCGGGCACGACATAGACTACACCTCATTAAAAAACAGAGTATAACTGGATTCACTGAAACCAAGCAGCATAGGCTTACCCGGCGCGCAGAGCAATGGGCGTTTGATAATTGCTGGCATTTCAATCATCAACGCGGCGGCGGAAGCCGCATCGGTGATTTGACTGCGCGTGGATTCATCGAGTTTACGCCAGGTGGTTCCACGCGTATTGAGCAGCGCCTCCCAACCTAATTCGCTGATAAAGGACTGTAATAGCGTGTTGTCCAGACCGTCGACGCGATAATCATGAAAGCGGTAGTCAATACCTTGAGCCTCCAACCAGCGTCTGGCTTTTTTAATCGTGTCGCAATTCTTAATGCCGTAAAGGGTGATCATTTGAATCCTTATTGACGTAACTTGAATATTTATTCTTTTATTCTGTGGCAATGAATAATACATATTGTCATTCAATCGTTATAGAAAAATATAACATTGTTGAACAACAGTGAATAATGATTCCTGAAAGCTCCAAAAAATACCGTATAACTAAAAATCAGAATCTGCCTGTTTGCATCAGCCTGTTTTTCCATCAGAATTGCAAAAGTAGTAGATGATGTATGAATATTTCAAAATATTGCAGTAAGTCACATAAAATTTATGGGTATAGCGCATAGTGATCACATAAACCCCAAACACTGGAGGAATCAATCGCAACCATCGGTTAAATTGCCTTCTTTTAATGATGATGATTTCGTAGAATGCCCATAATAATAAGAGAGGTTGTTATGATTGAACGTGAACTGGGGAACTGGAAAGACTTTATCGAAGTGATGCTTCGTAAATAATTTTCTGGAAGAAATTCATATCCTGTAAAGGATAAAAAAAGGCGACTCAACGTAAGTCGCCTTTTTTGTGTCCGATTATTCTGGGCGTGGCTTCAATGGGAAGCGTCTGCGCACCAGCACAAAGAACAGGGGAACGAAGTAAATCGCCAGGATAGTGGCTGAAATCATCCCGCCCATTACGCCTGTCCCCACCGCATGTTGACCGCCAGAACCAGCGCCACTGCTGATGGTCATCGGCAGCACCCCGAAGATAAACGCCAGTGACGTCATCAGAATTGGGCGTAAACGTTGGCGACAAGCATGGAGCGTGGCGTCGAGCAGATCGTGTCCTTTCTCGTTCATCTCATTGGCGAATTCAACAATCAATATTGCGTTCTTCGCCGATAGCCCGATCACGGTAAGTAACCCGACCTGGAAATACACATCGTTTTCCAGGCCGCGCATCCAGGTCGCCAGTAGCGCGCCAATAACCCCCAATGGCACGACCAGCATGACGGAGAAGGGTACCGACCAGCTTTCGTACAGTGCCGCCAGACACAGGAACACGACCAGCAAAGAAATGGCGTACAGGGCAGGGGCCTGAGAGCCCGACAGCCGTTCCTGATAAGACATCGCAGTCCATTCGAGGCCAAACCCTGTCGGCAACTGGCGCACCAGCGATTCCATCACGTCCATTGCCGTACCGGTACTGACGCCGGGCGCAGCTTCGCCGACAATCTCGACTGCGGAGTAGCCGTTATAGCGTTCCAGACGTGGAGAACCCGTTTCCCAGCGTGAAGTCGCAAAGGCCGAGAAAGGCACCATGCCACCGTTGTTATTGCGGACGTACCACAAGTTAATGTCGTCCGGGAGCATGCGATATTTTGCTGCCGCCTGCACGTAAACCTTCTTCACGCGGCCCCGGTCCATAAAGTCATTGACGTAGCTGGAACCCCAGGCCGTTTGCAATGTGTCATTGATGTCGTCGATGGAAACGCCCAGCGCCTGGGCTTTGCGCTGATCGATATCAATTTGCAACTGCGGGCTGTCGTCCAGACCGTTATGACGAACGCGGGTAAGGGACGTGTCTTTCCCTGCCAGCTCAATGAGTTTGTCGCGCGCGGCCATTAACGCATCATGGCCCGCACCGGCGTGATCCTGCAGCTCCATATCGAAACCGGCAGAGCTTCCGAGGCCGCTGATAGCCGGAGGGCTGCTGGCGAAGACGCGGGCTTCTTTAATCTTATTAAAGGCTTTGGTCGCACGTTCGATGATGGCGAAAGAGGTTCCGGTAGTGGTGTCGCGCTCATCCCAGTCTTTTAAGCGGACAAACATACGTGCCACGTTTTGACCGTTCCCGCCAGGGCCAGAACCGACCGTGGAAAAGACTGACATAATGTTGTCTTTCTCATGGGTGAAGTAATACTTCTCCACTTCCTCAACCACTTTCAATGTTTGCTGCTGTGTGGAGCCGCTGGGCAGCTGTACCGAGGTGGTAAACATGCCGCGGTCTTCCAGCGGTAGGAAGGAGGTTGGCAGGCGCAGGAACAGGAAAACCATTCCACCGAGCAGCAGGCCGTAGATCAGTATCCAGCGCAGGCTGCGGTGCAGAATTCTGGCAACGCCTTTTTCGTAGCGCTCGGCGTTGCGATTAAACATTCGGTTAAACCAGCCGAAGAAACCGGTTTGTCCGTGATGCTCGCCCTTATGCAGCGGTTTGAGCAGGGTGGCGCACAGAGCGGGGGTCAGGATCATCGCCACCAGAACAGACAGCACCATGGCGGAGACGATAGTAATCGAGAACTGGCGGTAAATAGCCCCGGTAGTGCCGCCGAAGAAGGCCATCGGGATAAACACCGCTGACAGCACCATGGCGATACCGACCAGCGCGCCCTGGATTTGCCCCATAGATTTTCGTGTCGCTTCCCGTGGTGAGAGTCCTTCCTCACTCATAATACGCTCGACGTTTTCCACCACCACAATGGCGTCATCGACCAGCAGACCGATCGCCAGCACCATCGCAAACATCGTCAAGGTGTTTACGCTATAGCCAAAGGCGTAAAGCACGGAGAAGGTACCCATGAGGACGACGGGAACGGCGATGGTGGGAATCAGCGTGGCGCGGAAGTTTTGCAGGAACAGGTACATCACGAGGAATACCAGTGCAATAGCTTCCAGCAGGGTTTTTACCACGTCGATGATTGAGGCTTTGACAAAGGAGGTGGTTTCATAAGCCACCTTATATTCCAGCCCGTGCGGAAAATATTGTGACAGCTCGTTCAGACGGTTAATGACCAGCGTTGCTGTCGCCATTTCATTGGCGCCTGAAGCCAGCTTCACGCCCAGGCCGGAGGCAGGATTTCCATTAAAGCGGCTGAGGTAATCATACTTTTCAGCACCCATTTCGACCGTTGCCACATCGCCCAGTTTAACTTCTGAACCATCCTGGTTGACGCGTAGCGTAATGGCGCGGAATTCATCCGGAGTTTGCAGTAGCGACTGGGCGTTGATCGTCGCGTTCAGCGCCTGCTTATCCACTGAAGGTGTGCCGCCAAGTTGTCCGACGGCAATCTGCGCATTCTGTGACTCGATAGCGTCGGTCACATCTTTAGCGGTCATCTGGAAACTGTTCAGTTTGGCCGGGTCAAGCCAGATACGCATGGAGTACTGTGAGCCGTAAGCGTCAATATCTCCCACGCCGTTAATACGGCTGAGTGGATCCTGAATGTTACTGGCGACGTAGTCGGCGATGTCCTGCTTATCCATTGAGCCATCGGTGGAGACAAAGGCGATAGTCAGAATATTGGTGTCCCCGGTCTTACGCACCGTGACCCCCTGATCCTGTACCGCCTGCGGCAGTTTACGCATTGCCGATTGCAGCTGGTTTTGCACCTGCTGGACGGCCTCGTCAGGATCGGTTCCGGCAACGAAGCTCAACGTAACCGTAGCCTGACCTGTCCCGCTGCTCTGCGATGACATGTACATCAGGTTATCGAGACCGGTCATGTTCTGCTCGATAACCTGGGTGACGGTGTTTTCCAGAGTCTGAGCCGAAGCGCCAGGATAGTTGGCGGTGACCCGCACGTTTGGCGGTGCCAGATCGGGATATTGCTCAACGGGCAGTGAAAAAATAGCCAGGGCTCCTGTCAGGCACAACAGGATAGCTAACACCCAGGCAAAAATGGGGCGATCGATGAAAAAATTCGCCATTAAAAGAGGACCTCGTGTTTCTGCGTATCGTTATGGGTATGGCTTGCTTCACTTTAGCGGCAAGGTACGGGTCAAACGTGGAGAAAAAAAGAAGATAATGTAAATTATCATGCCCGTTTACAGCATACCTTTCGTGCCAACGCCGTCAGGCCTGGATCCAGACCCGACGGCGCTTTGCGGTTCTTTACGTTAGCTCACTGTCTGATTCAGCCGAACGGAAACTGATGCTCACCAACGTTCCCCCTCCAGAAGGTTGAGAGAAGGTCAACGTGCCGCTTAGTCTTTCCGCCCGCTCACGCATAATATTTAGTCCATAGTGCCCTGTAGGCTCATGCGGCTCGCCAATGCCGATGCCGTTATCGCGGATATAAACCGTGTGGTTGCCGTCCGGAGCCGTTACGCAACTGACGGTAATTTCGCTCGCACTCGCATGCTTAATGGCGTTCAGCACCGCTTCGCGGATGATCTGCAACAGATGCACCTGCATTTGCGCATCCAGCGCCAGCGTAGGCAACCGACAATCGAGTGTGAGTTTAGCTGAGGTCTGATTTTGCAGCGTTTCCAGCATTTCATGCAGGGCGGAGGGTAAGTCTGCCTGCTGTAAGGTCAGACGGAAGGTGGTGAGCAGTTCGCGTAGCTGACGGTAGGCATCGTTCAGCGCCTGGGAGAAATCCGCCATAATGCTTTGCGCCGGGGCGTTATCCTCCGGGATTGAACGTTTAAGCAACGTGAGCTGAATGCGTAAATAAGAGAGCACCTGCGCCAGCGAGTCGTGCAGCTCGCGTGCAATCGTCGCTCGCTCCTCCATTAACAACAGCTGCTGAAAATGTTTTTGCGCCTGGTTGAAGTACAACCCGCGTCCCAGCATCGAGGAGACGCTGTTGAGCAGCGGAGTAGAAGCATTGACGTTTGGACTTTGCCAGTGCAGTTCGCCGTAGACGGTTTCCTGCATGGTGACAGGCAGGATCTGCATCGGTAGCTCGAGGCTTTTAGTCCCTTCGCTAATCCGCCAGTTATCACCGACGGTGAGTTCAAGGAAATACGCGGCGTCATGTTCGCGGACGATCTGTAAAATATGGCGGAAGCAGTGCACGTCAATCTGGCTGGTATTTAACGCCTGCGAGCACTGATACAACACCTCCAGACGGCGATTGGCTTCGTGCAGATCGTGAGTTTTCTCGGCCACAGACGCTTCCAGCGAACGATACAGCTTGTGTAATTCACTCGACATCTGGCTAAACGTTTTGCCCAGCAATCCCAGTTCATTAGGCAAACCGGTATCCAGCGGTGGGATATCAAATTGACCGTGTTCAATTTGCTGACTGGCCATCACCAGTTTATTCAGCGGACGCACCACCTGCTGGCGAATGCGCCGCAGGGTAAAGAAGACGAGGGTGAATATGCCGATCCCGCCCGCCAGCGAGATGCCAAATACCAGCATTACTTTACGCTCGGCATAATGCTGCAACGCCAGCACGAAGAGATCGATCTGATCGACGTAGTTGTTGATGTTGGCCTGGTACCATTTTAAATCGCCGTCGATCAGGCGGGCGTTCATTTCCAGCCAGTTAGCATGCAGACGTCCATAGCGGCTTTTTACCGCTTGTGGCACATACCACGCGTTCAGATTCTGTAATGCTGGCGAGTTTAGCGCCTGCTGGAAAAGCTGGCGGTGGGCGTTAAGCTGCGGGCTCTGGCTTTGTAGATCGTAACCCAGACGGTAGCTTTGCATGCGCAATGAGCCAGCAACGTTGATGGCTTCGGCATCTCGCAAGCTGCTGGTCAGCGTGAGCAGCGCAATACCCGTTGAGAGAATCGACAGCATCACTATGTAGAAAAAAGCTTTAGCCAGACTGGCCGAGACCGGACGCTTTACCGTCACTTGTGCATCCTCACACAATACACGTCGCGCCTGAAAACAGCGTGAACGATGCGGTGTATTTGATAAATGTTAATAAAACGCCATGAAACTGGATGGTAACTGAAACACAATTTCATATGCGATGAAATAAATTGATCTGCCACAGGTTCTGGATAAATAGTTGTGCTTCCTGGGCAAATGAACATTGCCGCTTCCTTCCGTGTCGGTTAATAACACTCTTATAAAGAATAAGGTTTTTGCAACCAAAAAAGAAGGAAGCCATGAATCGTTTTATTATGGTCAATAGCCAGCAGTGCCTGGGATGCCATGCCTGTGAGGTCGCCTGCGTCATGGCTCACAATGGCGAACAGCATGTCCTGAGCCAACGGCATTTTCAGCCCCGAATTACCGTCATTAAGCATCAGCAGCAGCGCAGCGCGGTGACCTGCCACCACTGCGAAGATGCACCCTGCGCCAGAAGTTGCCCAAACGGGGCAATTAGCCATGATAACGACAGCGTTCAGGTGAACCCGCAAAAGTGTATTGGCTGTAAATCGTGCGTTGTAGCCTGTCCTTTCGGCACGATGCAGATCGTACTCACTCCCGTCGCCAAAGGGAAGGTGAAAGCTACCGCGCACAAATGCGATCTGTGCCAGGGGCGTGAACAGGGACCCGCCTGCGTAGAGAACTGTCCGGCGCAGGCGTTACAGCTGGTGACGGAAAATTCGCTTACCGGTCTGTCAAAAGCGCGCAGGCTGCGTACCGCAAGTTTGGAAAGCCAGCCATGGCATGCCAGCACTACCGATTTTGTTCCACATGTCATCACTAAACGTGAGCAAATGCAGGCGACGCCTGCGCGCGGGGAGCCGGATAAACTGGCGATTGAGGCCCGGAAAACCAGCTTTGAAGAGATCTATCTGCCGTTTCGTACGGCGCAGGCGGAGCGCGAAGCCTCTCGCTGCCTGAAATGCGGCGACCACAGTATTTGCGAATGGACCTGTCCACTGCATAACCACATTCCGCAGTGGATTGAACTGGTCAAAGCCGGGAATATCGACGCGGCGGTTGAGCTTTCTCACCAGACCAACTGCCTGCCGGAGGTGACCGGACGTGTATGCCCGCAGGATCGACTCTGCGAAGGGGCATGTACGGTGCGTAGCGAGCATGGCGCAGTTACTATCGGTAATATTGAGCGTTACATCTCCGATCGGGCGCTGAGTAAAGGATGGCGACCGGACTTAAGCCATGTGCAGAAAGTGGACAAGCGTGTTGCCATCATCGGTGCGGGTCCGGCGGGTCTGGCCTGTGCGGATGTGCTTGCGCGCAGCGGCGTCAGCGCCACCGTTTACGATCGCCATCCTGAAATTGGCGGTTTGCTGACGTTCGGTATTCCGGCCTTCAAGCTGGACAAATCGCTGTTGGCGCGTCGCCGTGAAATCTTCAGCGCCATGGGCATTCATTTTGAACTTAACTGTGAAGTGGGTAAGGATGTCGCGCTTGAAAAGCTGCTGGAGGATTACGATGCCGTGTTCGTGGGCGTAGGAACCTATCGTTCCATGAAGGCGGACCTGCCAAATGAAGACGCGCCAGGCGTGTATGATGCGCTGCCGTTCCTGATTGCCAACACCAAGCAGGTGATGGGGCTGGAGGAACTGCCTGAAGAACCGTTTATCGATACCGCCGGACTAAACGTGGTTGTGCTGGGCGGAGGCGATACGGCAATGGACTGTGTGCGAACCGCCCTGCGTCATGGCGCAAGCCAGGTGACCTGCGCCTATCGTCGTGATGAAGCCAACATGCCCGGCTCGAAAAAAGAGGTGAAGAACGCCCGGGAAGAGGGGGCAAATTTCGAGTTTAACGTTCAGCCGGTTGAGCTGGTGTTGCATGCCGATGGGCGAGTCAGCGGTGTGCGTTTCTTACGTACTCAACTTGGCGAACCTGATGCACAGGGCCGTCGTCGCCCGGTTCCCATTGCCGGGAGTGAGTTTGTGATGCCCGCAGATGCGGTGATTATGGCGTTTGGTTTTCACCCACATGGCATGCCGTGGCTGGAGTCGCATGGCGTTAAGGTCGATAACTGGGGGCGCATTGCCGCCGATGTTGAAAGTGCATACCGCTATCAAACCAGTAACCCGAAAATCTTTGCCGGTGGTGACGCGGTACGCGGTGCAGACCTGGTGGTGACGGCTATGGCGGAAGGGCGGCACGCCGCCCAGGGGATCGTCGACTGGCTGGGCGTAAAATCAGTCAAATCTCATTAATCGGCGAGTAGGCCGGATAAAACGCGTTAGCGTTGCCATCCGGCAATGTGCCGCATGAATGCCTGATGGCGCTTTGCTTATCAGGCCTACATTGTTCCAAGACAAACCCGGTTTCACGGCGTAGTATTATTTCTCACTTCTTGCTGTGGAGCCGGTATGTCGCAAAAAATTACCCTCATCAAAGATAAAGTCCTTTCCGATAACTACTTCGTCCTGCGCAATATCACTTATGACCTGACCCGTAAGAATGGAGAGGTGATCCGTCACAAACGTGAGGTTTACGATCGTGGCAACGGCGCCACAATCCTGCTGTATAACCCGGAGAAGAAAACGGTGGTGCTCATCCGCCAGTTTCGCGTTGCGACATGGGTCAACGGTAACGAAGACGGTCAACTGATTGAAACCTGCGCCGGGCTGCTGGATAACGACGAACCGGAAGCATGTATTCGAAAAGAGGCGATTGAAGAGACCGGCTTTGAAGTGGGTGAAGTACGTAAACTGTTTGAGCTATACATGTCGCCGGGCGGTGTGACGGAAATAATCCACTTCTTCATCGCGCAATACCGTGACAGTCAGCGGACAAACGCGGGTGGCGGCGTGGAAGATGAAGATATTGAAGTTCTGGAACTGCCGTTCACACAGGCGCTGGAAATGATCAAAACGGGTGAGATCCGTGACGGTAAAACGGTGCTATTGCTGAACTATTTGCAGTCATCGCATCTCATGGACTAATGCGCGGGATTTATATTTCTTTACAAATTTACGGCCAATCCGACGATTCTTATTGAGCCACATCAGTCGCGCAAGGAAGATACCGCTTAGGCTGTGTGTTTTGACTTCGGGGTTGTACCGTCCATGCGCTATCGCGTTATTCTCCTTTTCCTGCTCGGGTTGCTACCCGCCCGATTGCTGTGGGCTGCGCCCGCGCAACAGGCGTTTTCTGACTGGCAGGTGACGTGTAATAACCAAAATTTTTGCGTGGCGCGCAATACCGGAGAGCACCACGGCCTGGTCATGACCTTGAGCCGCAGCGCCGGGGCACATACCGACGCCGTGTTGCGTATTGAGCTGGGCGGGCTGGAATCGTCCAGCGTCAAAGAGAGCGATATTGCGCCGCGTCTGCTGTTGGATGGTGCGCCACTCTCGCTGAGCGGCGAGCACTGGCGCATAACTCCCTGGCAGCTGACGACCGATGATCCCGCCACCATCAGCGCATTTTTACAAACCGTACAGGACGCGAAGGCGATTACCCTGCAAAAAGGTGCGCAAAACCTTTCGCTGGTCGGGCTAAAAGCCGCATTGTTGTTTATCGACGCCCAGCAAAAACGGGTGGGGAGCGAAACCGCATGGATTGAAAAAGGTGACGAGCCTCCGCTCAGCGTACCTCCGGCCCCCGCGCTGAAAGGTGTAGCGGTCATTAATCCAACGCCAACGCCTCTCTCACAGCAGGAGCGCGGTGAACTGCTGGACTATGGTAACTGGCGGATCAACGGTATTCGTTGCTCTATCGATCCGCTGCGTCGCGAGATGCGCGTCACGGCCCTAACAGATGATAAAGCGCTGCTGATGATTGGCTGTGAGGCCGGGGCGTATAACACCATCGATCTGGCGTGGGTGGTTTCACGTACGACTCCGTTGACTTCACGCGCGGTACGGTTAAGCCTGCCGTTTAAAACGGATGCAGAAAGTCGCGATATGGAGCTGACCAACGCTACGTTTGACGAGAAGTCGCGGGAGCTGGTCACCCTTGCTAAAGGACGAGGGTTGGCAGATTGCGGTATCCAGACCCGCTGGCGCTACGACGGTCAACGTTTTCGCCTGGTGCGCTATGCCCAGGAGCCAAGCTGCGATAACTGGCATGGGCCAGATGCCTGGCCCACGCTGTGGATCACGCGTTAAGCACCTTGTGCGCTTTGTCGACGATGTTATCTACCGTAAAGCCGAAGAACGGGAACAATTTGTCCGCTGGAGCCGACTCTCCATAACCCGTCATCCCAACAATTGCCCCTTTCAGCCCGACATATTTGTACCAGTAGTCAGCAATTCCTGCTTCTACCGCCACGCGAGCGCTGACGTTTGCTGGCAGGACCGATTCCCGGTACGCCTCATCCTGGGCGTCGAAGATATCGGTTGAGGGCAGAGAAACCACTCGCACGTTACGACCTTCTCCGGTCAGTTTTTCCGCTGCCAGCAGCGTGATTTCCATTTCTGAACCGGTAGCAATCAAAATAACATCCGGCTTACCGCCGCCATCCTTCAGCACATAGCCGCCGCGGGCAATTTGCTGCACCTGCTCAGGCGTGCGCTCAACCTGTGCCAGATTCTGCCGCGAGAGGATCAGCGCCGTTGGCCCGTCATGACGTTCGACTGCCAGCTTCCAGCCTACCGCCGCCTCAACCTGATCACACGGTCGCCAGGTACTGAAATTAGGCGTCAGGCGCAGGCTGGCGAGCTGTTCAACGGCCTGGTGCGTAGGACCATCTTCCCCCAGGCCAATCGAGTCGTGGGTATAAACCATGATTTGTCGGGCTTTCATCAGTGCCGCCATACGCGCGGCATTTCGGGCATATTCGACAAACATCAGGAACGTAGCGGTGTACGGAACGAAGCCCCCGTGATGGGCGATACCGTTGGCAATCGCGGTCATGCCAAATTCCCGCACTCCGTAGTGGATGTAGTTTCCTGCATGATCCTCTTTAACAGAGGAAGAGCCTTTCCAGATGGTCAGGTTGCTGGGGGCCAAATCCGCCGATCCGCCAAGCAGCTCTGGCAGTATAGGCCCGTAGGCGTTAAGGGTATTTTGCGAGGCCTTACGGGTGGCGATTTTGGCCGGATTGGCCTGCAGCTCGGTAATATATTTCTGGGTTGTTGCCTCCCACTCTTTCGGCAGCCCACCGCTCATCCGGCGAGAAAACTCTGCCGCCAGTTCCGGGTAGGCTTGTTGGTAAGCTGCGAATTTCTCCTTCCAGCCCTGTTGCGCTTTTTCGCCTTTCTCGCGTGCGTCCCACGCCCGGTAAATCTCTTTGGGGATCTCAAAAGCAGGATGATGCCACCCCAGCTTCTGCCGGGTCAGTGCCACCTCTTCTTCGCCCAGCGCAGCGCCGTGCGCTTCCTCTTTCCCTGCTTTATTTGGTGACCCAAAACCGATCACCGTGCGGCAGATAATCAGCGATGGTTTATCGGTAACAGCCTGCGCTTCCTGAATGGCTTTTTTCACCGCCTCTGGGTCATGGCCGTCAATGTCGTGCACCACATGCCAGTGATAAGCCTCAAAGCGTTTTGCAGTATCGTCGGTAAACCAGCCGTAGGTTTCACCATCAATCGAGATGCCGTTGTGATCGTAGAAGCCGATGAGTTTGCCAAGCCCCAGCGTGCCCGCCAGCGAACAAGCCTCGTGTGAAATACCCTCCATCAGACAGCCGTCGCCCATAAAGACCCAGGTAAAGTGGTTAACAATCTCATGGTCCGGCTGGTTAAACTGCGCTGCCAGCGTACGTTCGGCAATGGCCATGCCGACGGCGTTGGCTAAACCCTGACCCAGCGGTCCTGTCGTGGTTTCCACGCCCGGCGTGTAGCCAATTTCCGGGTGCCCTGGCGTCTTCGAATGGAGCTGACGGAAGTTCTTTAATTCTTCGATCGGCAGGTCGTAACCGGAAAGATGCAACAGGCTGTAAAGCAGCATTGAGGCGTGGCCGTTGGACAGAATAAATCGGTCACGATCGTACCAGGTGGGATCGGTCGGGTTATGGCGTAGAAAATCGTTCCACAGAACTTCGGCGATATCGGCCATCCCCATTGGTGCTCCAGGGTGGCCGGAGTTAGCTTTTTGGACGGCATCCATACTTAGCGCACGAATGGCATTGGCAAGCTCTTTACGGGTCATAGGAAATACTCCTTGAAAAGTAAAGTGTTAGATGCGTGTTGTGATTCACACTTTTGGGAAAATTGCGGGCGTTGTCAGCAAAAAGCATAGCAGACAGGCATGGTATTGCTGGATTAAGCAGGTAACATGGTTGTTATAAATTGATAACAAATTCTTTCTTTGAATGGTGAGAGTTTGGGGACCTTCAAAGTTTGTACCGTTGACTGAGGTGATAATGTGCGGCTCAGTAGAATGGTTACCCGCGCCACTTTTTTGATAGATACGTGAAAGGAACAACAAGATGGATGACCAGTTAAAACAAAGCGCCCTCGATTTCCACGAATTTCCGGTACCCGGTAAAATCCAGGTTTCTCCGACCAAGCCTCTGGCAACGCAGCGCGACCTGGCGCTGGCCTACTCGCCGGGCGTGGCTGCACCGTGTCTTGAAATTGAAAAGGATCCGCTGGCAGCCTACAAATACACCGCGCGCGGCAACCTGGTTGCGGTTATTTCCAACGGCACAGCGGTGCTGGGTCTCGGCAACATTGGCGCGTTGGCCGGCAAACCGGTGATGGAAGGTAAAGGCGTTCTGTTTAAGAAATTCGCCGGGATCGACGTGTTCGACATTGAAGTCGATGAACTCGATCCGGATAAGTTTATCAATGTGGTTGCGGCCCTGGAGCCCACGTTTGGCGGTATCAACCTCGAAGATATTAAAGCGCCGGAGTGCTTCTACATTGAGCAAAAACTGCGCGAGCGCATGAATATTCCGGTCTTCCACGATGATCAGCACGGTACGGCAATCATCAGTACAGCCGCTATTCTGAACGGTCTGCGGGTGGTTGAGAAAAATATCTCTGACGTGCGCATGGTGGTGTCTGGTGCAGGTGCGGCGGCGATTGCCTGTATGAACCTGCTGGTAGCGCTGGGTATGCAGAAACACAATATTGTGGTCTGTGACTCCAAAGGTGTGATTTACAAAGACCGCGAACCGAACATGGCGGAAACCAAAGCGGCTTACGCGGTGGTGGATGACGGTAAGCGTACGCTGGATGATGTCATTGACGGCGCAGATATTTTCCTCGGCTGCTCGGGCCCGAAAGTGCTGACGCAGGAAATGGTTAAGAAGATGGCGCGTGCGCCAATGATTCTGGCACTCGCCAACCCGGAGCCGGAAATCCTGCCGCCGCTGGCAAAAGAGGTGCGTTCCGACGCCATCATCTGTACCGGTCGTTCAGACTACCCGAACCAGGTTAACAACGTCCTGTGCTTCCCGTTCATCTTCCGCGGTGCGCTGGACGTTGGTGCGACGGCCATCAACGAAGAGATGAAACTGGCGGCGGTGCACGCCATTGCTGAGCTGGCGCATGCCGAGCAGAGTGAAGTGGTGGCCTCTGCTTATGGCGATCAGGACCTGAGCTTCGGCCCGGAATACATCATTCCGAAACCGTTCGACCCGCGTCTGATCGTCAAAATCGCCCCTGCTGTGGCGAAAGCGGCGATGGACTCCGGCGTGGCAACGCGTCCGATTGCCGACTTTGACGCTTACATCGATAAGCTGACTGAATTCGTCTACAAAACCAACCTGTTCATGAAGCCGATTTTCTCCCTGGCACGCAAAGCGCCGAAGCGCGTGGTGCTGACCGAAGGGGAAGAAGCGCGCGTACTGCACGCTACCCAGGAGCTGATCACGTTAGGGCTGGCAAAACCGATCCTGATCGGTCGTCCGAGCGTGATCGAGATGCGCATCCAGAAACTGGGTCTGCAGATCAAAGCGGGCGTCGATTTTGAAATCGTCAACAATGAGTCCGATCCGCGCTTTAAAGAGTACTGGAGCGAGTACTACCAGATTATGAAGCGTCGTGGGATTACCCAGGAGCAGGCGCAGCGTGCGGTGATCGCCAACACTACGGTGATCGGCGCAATCATGGTACAGCGCGGCGAAGCGGATGCGATGATCTGCGGTACGATTGGCGACTACCATGAACACTTCAGCGTGGTAAAAGAGGTGTTTGGTCATCGCGACGGCGTGCATACTGCCGGGGCGATGAACGCCTTGCTGCTGCCAAGCGGTAACACCTTTATCGCCGATACCTACGTCAACGACGATCCTACGCCTGAGCAACTGGCGGAAATCGCCGTGATGGCGGCAGAGACCGTGCGTCGCTTTGGTATCGAACCGAAGGTGGCGTTGCTGTCGCACTCCAACTTTGGTTCCTCTAACTGTCCGTCGGCCAGCAAAATGCGCGACGCGCTGGAGCTGATTAAGGCGCGCGCGCCAGAGTTGATGATTGACGGCGAAATGCACGGCGACGCCGCGCTGGTGGAAAGCATCCGTAATGACCGCATGCCGGACAGTCCGTTGAAAGGCTCAGCGAATATTCTGGTGATGCCGAATATGGAAGCTGCCCGTATTAGTTACAACTTACTACGCGTTTCCAGTTCTGAAGGCGTAACGGTTGGCCCGGTGCTGATGGGGGTTGCGAAACCGGTTCACGTATTAACGCCGATCGCCTCTGTTCGTCGTATCGTTAATATGGTGGCGCTGGCGGTTGTAGAAGCCCAAACGCAGCCGCTGTAATTTCACTTTAATTTATTTCCGGCGCGGCTTTCTCCCGCGCCTTTTTATTTTCCCTTTCTTAGTGATCTACTTCACCTTTTAAACCTGGTTGCCGAATTTTGTTATTTACTCTGACAAAAAATTGCCACGATGAGGGCAGTTTTAGCGGAGGCGGTGAGCAATGGAAAAAGAACGCATTATTCAGGAATTTGTGCCGGGGAAACAGGTCACGCTGGCGCATCTCATTGCGCACCCCGGCGAGGAATTAGCGAAAAAGATCGGCGTACCCGAAGCGGGCGCTATCGGCATAATGACGCTGACGCCAGGCGAAACCGCGATGATTGCCGGTGACTTAGCCATGAAGGCGGCGGATGTACATATCGGTTTTCTCGATAGATTCAGCGGCGCACTGGTGATCTACGGTTCGGTAGGCGCAGTAGAAGAAGCGTTATTACAGACGGTAAGTGGTCTGGGTCGATTATTAAATTTCACTTTGTGCAACCTGACAAAAAGTTAATCAGAGGCGGCGATGAAACGTATTGCATTTGTCGGTACGGTGGGGGCGGGGAAAACAACGCTCTTTAATGCGCTACAGGGGAATTATTCCCTCGCCAGAAAAACACAGGCCGTGGAGTTTAATGAAAATGGCGATATCGATACGCCAGGGGAATATTTTAGCCATCCGCGTTGGTATCACGCCTTAATTACCACGCTGCAGGATGTCGATACGTTGATTTATATACACGCGGCAAATGATAAAGAAAGTCGCTTACCTGCCGGGCTGTTGGATATCGGCGCCAGTAAACGACAAATCGCCGTTATCAGTAAAACGGACATGCCGGATGCCGACGTCGCCGCAACGCGACAACTACTTCGCGGGATGGGGTTTCAGGAGCCGATTTTTGAGCTCAATAGCCATGACCCGCGCAGCGTGCAGCACCTGGTGGATTATCTGACTGAGCTCAGCCAAAAGGAGGAAAGGGCAGGTGAAAAAACTCATCACAGCTAACGATATTCGTGCGGCCCACGCACGCGGCGAACAGGAAATGTCGGTTGTTCTGCGCGCCAGCATCATTACCCCGGAGGCGCGCGAAGTTGCGGAGCTGCTGGGCGTTACCATCAGTGAATGCGATGAATCCGCGCCAACTGCTGCTGTACCGGCGGCGGTTGATGATGGCAAAACGGAAAGCCAGCGCATTCGCGAAACCATCATTGCGCAGTTACCGGAAGGGCAGTTTACCGAAAGCCTGGTCGCCCAGCTGATGGACAAAGTTATGAAGGAGAAGCAGTCGCTGGAGCAGGGCGGAATGCAGCCGAGCTTTAACTCGGTAACCGGCAAAGGCGGCGTCAAAGTCATCGACGGTAGCAGCGTGAAGTTTGGTCGTTTTGACGGCGCGCAGCCGCACTGCGTGGGCTTAACCGATCTGGTGACCGACCAGGACGGTAGCAGCATGGCCGCCGGGTTCATGCAGTGGGATAACGCTTTTTTCCCATGGACGCTGAACTACGACGAAATCGACATGATTCTGGAAGGCGAGCTGCACGTTCGCCACGAAGGCGAAACCATGATTGCAAAAGCCGGGGACGTCATGTTTATCCCGAAAGGTTCCAGCATCGAATTTGGTACGCCATCGACGGTGAAGTTTCTGTATGTGGCCTGGCCTGCGAACTGGCAGTCCTGCTAAGGCGGATGTATGAAGGATTTCATTACCGAAGCATGGCTCAGAGCGAATCATACGCTCAGCGAAGGGGCTGAAATTCATCTCCCCGCTGACGCTCGCCTGACGCCGTCTGCCCGGGAATTACTGGAAAGCCGACATCTGCGTATTAAGTTTATCGACGAGCAGGGCAGCCTGTTTATTGATGACGAAGAACAGCAGCCGCAGCCGGTGCATGGATTAACCAGCAGCGATACGCATCCACAGGCCAGCTGCGAACTGTGCCATCAACCGGTGGCGAAGAAACCGGACACCCTGACGCATCTGACGGCGGACAAGATGGTCGCCAAAAGTGACCCTCGGCTGGGATTTCGCGCCGCGCTGGACAGCACCATCGCCCTGGCTGTGTGGTTGCAGATTGAGATGGCAGAACCGTGGCAGCCGTGGCTGGCGGATATCCGCTCGCGCCTGGGCAATATTATGCGCGCTGACGCCATGGATGAGCCGCTGGCAGCACAAGCTGTCGTGGGTTTAAGTGACGAAGATTTACACCGTCTTTCGCATCAACCGCTGCGCTATCTGGACCACGACCATCTGGTGCCTGAAGCCAGCCACGGACGTGATTGCGCGCTGCTTAATCTGCTGCGTACCAAAGTCCGTGAAACGGAGACGGTGGCGGCCCAGGTGTTCATCACTCGCAGTTTTGAGGTTATGCGACCGGACATTATGCAGGCGCTCAACCGCCTTTCCAGTACGGTCTACGTGATGATGATTCTGAGCGTTGCGAAGCATCCGCTGACGGTTAACCAAATTCAACAGCGACTGGGGGAGAAGCAATGATCATTGAACGTGCTCGTCAACTCGCCCAACGCTCACCGGCACGGGTGGTGTTCCCGGATGCGCTGGATGTCCGGGTGCTGAAGGCGGCGAATTACCTGCATCAGCACGGTCTGGCACATCCCATTCTCGTCGCCAGTCCGTTTGCGCTGCGCCAGTTTGCCCTCAGCCACCGGGTGGCAATGGATGGCATTCAGGTTATCGATCCGCAAAGCAATCAGCCAATGCGCGAAGAGTTTGCGCTGCGCTGGCTGGCTCGCGCGGGAGATAAAACGCCTGCGGATGCGCTGGAAAAACTCAACGATCCGCTGATGTTCGCCGCTGCAATGGTCAGCGCGGGTAAAGCTGACGTCTGTATTGCGGGCAATCTCTCATCAACAGCGAACGTGCTGCGTGCCGGATTACGCATTATCGGGCTACAGCCTGGCTGTAAAACGCTGTCGTCAATTTTCCTGATGCTGCCGCAGTACCTTGGTCCGTCATTAGGTTTTGCCGATTGCAGCGTCGTGCCGCAGCCCACCGCTGCACAGTTGGCGGATATTGCGATTGCCAGCGCGCAGACATGGCAGGCGATCACTGGTGAAGAGCCGCGCGTGGCTATGCTGTCGTTTTCAAGTAATGGCAGTGCTCGCCATCCTAACGTCGCTAACGTGCAGCAGGCGACCGAGATCGTTCGTGAGCGTGCCCCGCAGCTTACCGTGGACGGAGAACTGCAATTTGATGCCGCCTTTGTTCCGGATGTCGCAGCGCAAAAAGCGTCCGCCAGTCCGTTAAAGGGCAATGCCAATGTGATGGTCTTCCCATCGCTGGAGGCAGGCAATATTGGCTACAAAATCGCTCAGCGTCTGGGAGGGTATCGCGCAGTAGGTCCGTTGATTCAAGGGCTTGCCGCACCGCTTCACGACCTCTCTCGTGGCTGTAGCGTACAGGAAATTATCGAACTGGCGTTGGTGGCAGCAGTGCCGCGCCAGACTGACGTGAGTCGTGAAAACGCCTCACAAACACTGGTTGTTTAGGTCCCGTTCTGGACCCCTTAATGAGAGGAAAACACAATGGAAGCATTAGGAATGATTGAAACCCGGGGCCTGGTTGCACTGATTGAGGCTTCTGACGCAATGGTTAAAGCGGCACGGGTGAAACTGGTTGGCGTGAAGCAGATCGGTGGCGGTCTGGTCACTGCCATGGTCCGTGGCGACGTAGCGGCATGTAAAGCTGCAACGGACGCAGGTGCTGCGGCAGCACAGCGTATTGGCGAGCTGGTTTCAGTACACGTGATCCCACGTCCGCACGGCGATCTGGAAGAAGTGTTCCCGATCAGCTTTAAAGGCGACAGCAACGACATGTAAGTCGTCCATGTGACGCCACAGACTTCATTGCTGGCGTCACCCTCTCTCCTTTTCACATTACCTTCTGCGGAGGGTAGGGGGAGGTTTTACCTGAAATATGCCACGGAGGCGCGTATGAAACTGGCAATCGTTACAGGACAAATTGTTTGTACCGTACGCCATCAGGGGCTCGCGCACGACAAGTTGCTGATGGTGGAAATGATTGACGCCCAGGGAAATCCCGACGGGCAATGTGCTGTTGCTATCGACAGCATCGGGGCGGGAACCGGAGAGTGGGTGCTGCTGGTCAGCGGAAGCTCCGCCCGTCAGGCGCACCGGAATGAATCATCGCCTGTCGATCTGTGCGTGATTGGCATTGTCGATGAAGTGGTGGCAGGTGGTCAGGTGATCTTCCATAAATAAGGCAGAAAATCATGAATCAACAGGATATTGAACAGGTCGTGAAAGCGGTACTGCTGAAAATGAAAGACAGCAGCCAACCCGTCAGTGCCGTTCAAGAAATGGGCGTTTTTGCCTCCCTGGATGACGCAGTGGCGGCAGCAAAACTAGCCCAGCAGGGGTTGAAAAGCGTCGCCATGCGCCAACTGGCTATCACGGCCCTACGTGAGGCGGGCGAAAAGCACGCCAGAGAATTAGCGGAACTTGCCGTCACTGAAACCGGCATGGGACGCGTCGAAGATAAATTTGCCAAAAACGTGGCGCAGGCGCGCGGCACGCCGGGTGTGGAATGCCTGTCTCCACAGGTTCTGACCGGCGATAACGGTCTGACGCTGATTGAAAACGCACCGTGGGGCGTGGTGGCCTCGGTAACTCCATCCACCAACCCGGCCGCGACCGTCATTAACAACGCCATCAGCCTGATTGCCGCTGGTAACAGCGTGGTCTTCGCACCGCATCCGGCGGCGAAAAAAGTCTCTCAGCGCGCTATCACTCTGCTTAACCAGGCGGTAGTTGCCGCAGGCGGTCCGGCAAACCTGTTGGTGACAGTTGCCAACCCGGATATCGAGACTGCCCAGCGTCTGTTCAAGTACCCGGGTATCGGCCTGCTGGTGGTTACCGGTGGTGAAGCCGTGGTGGACGCCGCGCGTAAGCACACCAACAAACGTCTGATTGCCGCTGGTGCGGGTAATCCGCCAGTGGTGGTTGATGAAACGGCTGACCTGGCACGCGCGGCGCAGTCGATAGTCAAAGGTGCATCGTTTGACAACAACATCATCTGCGCCGATGAAAAAGTGCTGATCGTGGTCGATAGCGTCGCTGATGAACTGATGCGTCTGATGGAAAGCCAGCATGCGGTGAAACTGACCGCGGCTCAGGCCGAACAGCTGCAGCCGGTGCTGCTGAAAAATATCGATGAGCGCGGTAAAGGCACGGTCAGTCGTGACTGGGTCGGGCGCGATGCCGGAAAAATCGCTGCGGCGATTGGTCTGAACGTACCGGAGCAAACCCGTCTGTTATTCGTAGAGACCTCCGCGACGCATCCGTTTGCCGTTACCGAACTGATGATGCCGGTGCTGCCGGTCGTGCGGGTTGCCAACGTCGATGAAGCCATTGAACTGGCGGTCAAGCTGGAAGGCGGCTGCCACCATACGGCGGCGATGCACTCACGCAATATCGAAAATATGAACCGTATGGCAAACGCCATTGATACCAGCATCTTCGTTAAGAACGGACCGTGCATTGCCGGTCTTGGACTGGGCGGTGAAGGCTGGACCACGATGACTATTACCACACCAACCGGGGAAGGGGTGACCAGTGCGCGTACGTTTGTGCGTCTGCGTCGCTGTGTGTTGGTAGACGCCTTCAGAATTGTATAAGGAGTAAATGAGATGGCGCACGACGAACAACGTTGGTTGACACCCAGACTGCTAAAAGCGGCAACGCTATGTAACCAGACGCCCGCAAAGAGCGATTCACCGCTGTGGTTGGGCATTGATTTGGGAACGTGTGATGTGGTGTCGATGGTTGTGGACAGTGACGGACAGCCGGTCGCGGTTTGCCTGGACTGGGCCGATGTCGTGCGCGATGGCATCGTTTGGGATTTCTTTGGTGCGGTGACCATCGTTCGTCGCCATCTCGATACGCTCGAACAACAACTGGGTTGCCGTTTTACCCATGCGGCAACCTCGTTTCCACCGGGAACTGACCCACGCATCTCTATTAACGTGCTGGAGTCTGCCGGGCTTGAAGTGAGCCATGTCCTCGACGAACCAACCGCGGTGGCGGATCTGTTGCAGCTTGATAACGCCGGCGTGGTGGATATTGGTGGTGGCACTACCGGGATTGCGATTGTTAAACAGGGCAAAGTGACTTACTCCGCTGATGAAGCGACTGGCGGGCACCATATCTCTCTGACGCTGGCCGGGAACCGTCGTATCCAGTTGGAAGAAGCCGAGCAGTACAAGCGCAGCAATGGCAAAGAAATCTGGCCGGTGGTGAAGCCTGTCTACGAAAAGATGGCGGAAATCGTGGCGCACCATATTGCCGGACAGGATGTCGCTGATTTGTGGCTGGCGGGTGGCTCCTGTATGCAGCCAGGCGTTGATGAACTGTTCCGTAAGCGTTTCCCGGAGCTGCAGGTGCATTTACCCCAGCACAGCCTGTTTATGACTCCGCTGGCGATTGCAAACAGCGGAAAAGAAAAAGCGGAAGGAATCTATGCAAGCTGAATTGCAGACCGCGCTCTTTCAGGCATTCGATACCCTGAATCTGCAACGCGTAAAAACGTTTAGCGTTCCCCCGGTTACGTTATGTGGACTGGGAGCGCTTAGTACCTGCGGACAGGAAGCACAAACGCGCGGACTGACGCATATGTTCGTCATGGTTGACAGCTTTCTGCATCAGGCGGGGATGACCGCCGCACTGGAGCGCAGCCTGGCGATGAAAGGTGTGGCAATGACGCTGTGGCCATGTCCGGTTGGTGAACCGTGCATTACGGACGTCTGCGCGGCAGTCGCGCAACTGCGTGAATCAAAGTGCGACGGTGTCGTGGCTTTCGGCGGCGGTTCCGTGCTGGATGCCGCCAAGGCAGTGGCGTTGCTGGTGACCAATCCTACCCAGACGCTGGCTGACATGGACGAGCGTAGCGTGTTACGCCCGCGTCTGCCGCTGATTGCCGTACCGACTACCGCCGGAACGGGCTCAGAAACCACGAACGTCACGGTGATTATCGACGCCGCGACCGGACTCAAAAAAGTACTGGCCCACGCAACCCTGATGCCGGATGTGGCGATCCTTGACGCCGCATTGACGGAAGGCGTGCCTGCGCACGTAACGGCGATGACCGGGATTGATGCACTGACGCACGCCGTTGAAGCGTATAGCGCACTGAACGCGACGCCGTTTACCGACAGCCTGGCGATTGGCGCGATAGCGATGATCGGTAAATCGCTGCCGAAGGCCGTCGGCTACGGTCAGGATCTGGCTGCGCGCGAAAGCATGCTGCTGGCTTCCTGTATGGCCGGGATGGCGTTTTCCAGCGCTGGGCTTGGCCTGTGCCATGCGATGGCGCACCAGCCGGGAGCGACGTTGCACATCCCGCACGGACAGGCTAACGCCATGCTGCTGCCCACGGTAATGGGATTCAACCGCATGGTGTGTCGTGAGCGCTTTAGCCATATCGGACGCGCGTTAACCAACAAGAAATCGGACGATCGTGATGCTATCAACGCGGTCAGCGAGTTGATTAGCGAAGTGGGCCAGACCAAACGACTCTCTGACGTTGGGGCAAAGCCCGAGCAGTACAGCGCATGGGCTCACGCCGCGCTGGAGGATATTTGTATTCGCAGTAACCCACGCACCGCCACGCAGGCACAGATCATCGACCTGTACGCGGCTGCCGGGTAATGCCTGTAGGCCGGATAAGGTGCTCGCACCGCCATCCGGCAATAACACGGCGTTAATGCCGGAGGCGAAGTAAACGTCTTATCCGGCCTACAAATCACAAATGACAGGGAGTAGGGGCTATGGGAATTAACGAAATCATCATGTACATCATGATGTTCTTTATGCTGATTGCCGCCGTGGACAGGATCCTGTCGCAGTTCGGCGGTTCGGCACGCTTCCTCGGTAAGTTCGGTAAGAGTATTGAGGGATCGGGCGGCCAGTTTGAAGAAGGTTTTATGGCGATGGGCGCGCTGGGCCTGGCGATGGTCGGTATGACCGCGCTGGCACCGGTTCTGGCGCATGTGCTCGGGCCGGTGATTATTCCGCTGTATGAAATGCTGGGCGCGAATCCGTCGATGTTTGCCGGAACGCTGCTGGCGTGCGATATGGGCGGCTTCTTCCTGGCGAAAGAACTGGCGGGCGGCGACGTTGCGGCGTGGCTGTACTCTGGCCTGATCCTCGGGGCGATGATGGGGCCGACGCTGGTCTTCTCCATTCCGGTTGCGCTGGGGATTATTGAACCGTCTGACCGTCGTTATCTGGCGCTGGGCGTGCTGGCGGGTATTGTCACCATTCCGATTGGTTGTATTGCGGGCGGTTTGATTGCGATGTACTCCGGCGTCGAAATCAACGGGCAGCCGGTGGAGTTCACCTTCGCGCTGATCCTGATGAATATGATCCCGGTGCTGATCGTGGCTGTGCTGGTGGCGCTGGGACTGAAATTCATCCCGGAAAAAATGATCAACGGCTTCCAGATCTTCGCGAAATTCCTGGTGGCGCTGATCACCATCGGCCTGGCAGCAGCAGTGGTCAAATTCCTGCTCGGCTGGGAGCTGATCCCTGGTCTTGATCCTATCTTCATGGCTCCGGGCGACAAGCCAGGTGAAGTGATGCGCGCCATCGAAGTTATCGGTTCTATTTCCTGCGTACTGCTCGGTGCGTACCCAATGGTACTGCTGCTGACCCGCTGGTTTGAAAAACCGCTGATGAGCGTCGGTAACCTGTTAAAAATCAATAATATTGCGGCTGCCGGTATGGTTGCGACGCTGGCGAACAACATCCCAATGTTCGGCATGATGAAGAATATGGATACCCGCGGCAAAGTGATCAACTGCGCCTTTGCGGTCTCCGCGGCCTTTGCACTGGGTGACCACTTAGGCTTCGCCGCTGCCAACATGAACGCGATGATCTTCCCGATGATTGTCGGCAAGTTGATTGGCGGCGTGACGGCGATTGGTGTGGCTATGCTGTTGGTACCGAAAGATGAAGATGTGCCAGCAGAAGTAGAAACCAACCCGGAGGCGCAATCGTGAATACTCGCCAGCTACTGAGCGTCGGTATCGATATCGGCACCACTACCACTCAGGTGATTTTCTCGCGCCTTGAGTTAGTCAACCGTGCGGCAGTGTCGCAGGTGCCGCGCTACGAATTCATCAAACGCGAAATTAGCTGGCAAAGCCCGGTGTTCTTTACCCCCGTTGATAAGCAGGGCGGGTTGAAAGAGGCCGAACTTAAGGCGCTGATCCTCGCCCAGTATCAGGCGGCGGGTATTGCACCTGAGACTGTCGATTCCGGCGCGATCATCATCACCGGAGAAAGTGCCAAAACCCGTAATGCGCGCCCGGCGGTGATGGCGCTCTCTCAGTCGCTGGGGGATTTTGTGGTGGCCAGCGCCGGACCGCATCTGGAATCGGTGATTGCCGGTCACGGTGCGGGGGCACAAACCCTGTCCGAGCAGAAGTTGTGCTGCGTACTGAATATCGACATTGGTGGCGGTACGTCGAACTACGTTCTGTTTGATGCCGGAAAGGTCAGCGGTTCGGCTTGCCTCAACGTCGGCGGGCGACTGCTGGAAACGGACGGCCAGGGGCGAGTAGTACATGCGCATCAGCCGGGGCAGATGATTGTTGATGACGTATTTGGTCCGGGCACCGACGCCCGAATCCTCAATGCGGCGCAGCTTGTTCAGGTAGCCCGACGGATGGCGGCGCTGATTGTGGAGGTGATTGACGGCACGTTATCACCGCTGGCGCAGGCGCTGATGCAAACCGGCCTGTTACCGGCGGGCGTGAAACCGGAAGTGATTACGTTGTCCGGCGGGGTGGGCGAGTGCTACCGCAACCAACCAGCCGATCCGTTCTGTTTTTCCGACATTGGCCCGCTGTTAGCAACGGCACTGCATGAACATCCGCGCCTGCGTGAGATGAACGTGCAGTTCCCGGCGCAAACCGTGCGCGCCACGGTGATTGGCGCCGGTGCGCATACGCTGTCGCTTTCGGGCAGCACCATCTGGCTGGAAGGCGTGGCGCTTCCGCTGCGCAATCTGCCGGTGGCGATTCCGGTTAATGAGGCTGATTTGGTGGCCGCCTGGCAACAGGCGCTAATGCAGCTCGATCTGGACCCGCAAACGGACGCCTACGTGCTGGCGCTGCCCGGTTCGCTGCCGGTGCGCTATGCCGCGCTGTTAACGGTGATTGATGCGCTGCTGGCCTTTGTCGCGCGCTATCCGAATCCGCATCCCCTGCTGGTGGTAGCCGAGCAGGATTTTGGTAAGGCCCTGGGCATGCTGTTACGCCCACAGTTACAGCAACACCCGCTGGCAGTCATCGATGAGGTGGTTGTCCGGGCGGGGGACTATATCGACATTGGTACGCCTCTTTTTGGCGGATCGGTTGTGCCGGTGACGGTGAAATCACTCGCATTTCCTTCCTGAGGGAACGACTTATGAAACTAAAGACCACATTGTTCGGCAATGTTTATCAGTTTAAGGATGTTAAAGAGGTGCTGGCAAAAGCCAACGAACTGCGTTCGGGGGATGTGCTGGCAGGAGTGGCCGCAACCAGTTCGCAGGAGCGCGTGGCGGCCAAGCAGGTACTGTCGGAAATGACGGTGGCGGATATCCGCAATAACCCGGTGATTTCCTATGAAGAGGACTGTGTTACTCGTCTGATTCAGGATGACGTCAACGAGACGGCCTATAACCGTATCAAAAACTGGAGTATCAGCGAGCTGCGCGAGTACGTGCTGAGCGATGAAACCTCCGTTGATGACATTGCGTTTACGCGCAAAGGGTTAACGTCGGAAGTGGTCGCTGCGGTAGCAAAAATCTGCTCTAACGCGGACCTGATCTACGGCGGTAAGAAAATGCCGGTGATCAAAAAGGCCAATACCACCATCGGTCTGCCGGGCACCTTCAGCTGCCGTTTGCAGCCGAACGACACCCGTGATGACGTGCAGAGTATTGCCGCACAAATCTACGAAGGGCTGTCCTTCGGAGCGGGCGATGCGGTGATTGGTGTTAACCCGGTAACGGATGACGTGGAAAACTTAAGCCGCGTACTGGATACCGTGTACGGCGTTATCGACAAATTCAACATCCCGACCCAGGGCTGCGTACTGGCACACGTGACTACCCAGATCGAAGCGATTCGTCGCGGCGCGCCGGGCGGGCTGATTTTCCAGAGTATCTGCGGTAGCGAAAAAGGCTTAAAAGAGTTTGGCGTTGAACTGGCCATGCTGGATGAAGCGCGCGCAGTGGGCGCTGAGTTCAACCGTATCGCCGGGGAAAACTGCCTGTACTTCGAAACCGGGCAAGGGTCTGCGCTTTCCGCGGGCGCGAACTTCGGTGCCGATCAGGTGACGATGGAAGCGCGTAACTACGGGCTGGCACGTCACTACGATCCGTTCCTGGTGAACACCGTGGTGGGCTTTATCGGGCCAGAGTATCTCTACAACGACCGTCAGATTATTCGCGCGGGTCTGGAAGATCACTTTATGGGCAAGCTGAGCGGCATCTCGATGGGCTGCGACTGCTGCTACACCAACCATGCTGATGCTGACCAGAACCTTAACGAAAACCTGATGATTCTGCTCGCCACCGCTGGCTGCAACTACATCATGGGCATGCCGCTCGGTGACGACATCATGCTCAACTATCAGACCACCGCCTTCCATGACACCGCGACCGTGCGTCAGCTGCTGAACCTGCGTCCGTCGCCGGAGTTTGAACGCTGGCTGGAAACCATGGGCATTATGGCAAACGGTCGCCTGACCAAACGGGCGGGCGATCCGTCACTGTTCTTCTGATGACGCGGGGATGACACACGATGGATCAAAAACAGATTGAAGAAATTGTACGCAGCGTAATGGCGTCAATGGGTGAGTCTCAACCGCAGGCTCAAGAACCGTCAGCACCAGCAAAATGCAGCACCACGCAGTGCGCCGCGCCGACCGGTGAAAGCTGCGCGATGGACTTAGGCTCAGCCGAAGCCAAAGCGTGGATTGGCGTTGAGAATCCGCACCGTGCAGAGGTGTTGACTGAACTTCGCCGTAGCACCGCTGCGCGTGTATGTACCGGTCGTGCCGGTCCTCGTCCGCGTACCCAGGCGCTGCTGCGTTTCCTGGCTGACCACTCGCGTTCGAAAGATACGGTATTGAAAGAAGTGCCGGAAGAGTGGGTAAAAGCCCAGGGGCTGCTGGAAGTGCGCTCGGAAATCAGCGACAAAAACCTGTATCTGACGCGTCCGGATATGGGGCGTCGTCTGAGTGCGGAAGCCATTGAAGCACTGAAATCACAGTGTGTAATGAATCCGGATGTGCAGGTGATTATTTCTGATGGCCTGTCTACCGACGCGATTACCGCTAACTATGAAGAGATCCTGCCGCCGCTGTTGTCGGGCTTAAAACAGGCCGGATTGAAGGTCGGGACGCCGTTCTTTGTTCGCTATGGGCGCGTGAAAATCGAAGATCAGATCGGCGAACTGCTGGGTGCAAAAGCGGTGATCCTGCTGGTTGGTGAACGTCCGGGCCTCGGCCAGTCGGAAAGTCTTTCTTGCTATGCCGTCTATTCGCCGCGTGTGGCGACCACCGTTGAGGCTGATCGTACCTGTATCTCGAACATTCACCAGGGCGGTACGCCACCGGTTGAAGCGGCGGCGGTGATTGTGGATTTGGCCAAGCGCATGCTGGAGCAAAAAGCATCCGGCATCAATATGACCCGTTAAGGAGGCATCATGCCAGCATTAGATTTAATTAGACCTTCAGTCACCGCAATGCGTGTGATTGCCTCGGTAAATGACGGTTTTGCCCGCGAACTTAAATTACCGCCACATATACGTAGCCTCGGACTCATCACAGCAGATTCTGATGACGTGGCGTATATTGCCGCAGACGAAGCGACAAAACAGGCAATGGTCGAAGTGGTTTATGGCCGCTCGCTGTATGCCGGTGCGGCGCACAGTCCCTCTCCAACATCGGGCGAAGTGCTGATTATGCTCGGTGGACCAAACCCGGCCGAAGTTCGCGCGGGTCTGGACGCGATGGTGGCCAATATTGAAAGCGGGGCGGCATTCCAGTGGGCGAATGACGCAGAAGATACCGCCTTCCTGGCGCATGTGGTTTCGCGTACCGGTTCGTATCTCTCCGCAACCGCGGGATGCCGACTGGGCGATCCGATGGCGTATCTGGTAGCACCGCCGCTGGAAGCGACATTTGGTATTGATGCCGCGCTGAAATCTGCCGATGTACAACTGGTGACCTATGTACCACCGCCGTCAGAAACTAACTATTCAGCCGCGTTTTTGACCGGTAGCCAGGCCGCTTGTAAAGCCGCATGTAACGCCTTTGCCGATGCCGTTCTGGATATTGCCCGTAATCCAATCCAGCGCGCGTAAGAGAGGTAGTGATGATCAATGCACTGGGATTACTGGAAGTGGATGGCATGGTGGCTGCCGTGGACGCGGCCGATGCCATGCTGAAAGCCGCGAACGTGCGTCTGCTTAGCCACGAAGTGCTCGATCCTGGTCGGCTGACGCTGGTGGTGGAAGGCGATCTGGCGGCATGCCGCGCAGCGCTGGATGCTGGCAGTGCAGCCGCAGCGCGTACGGGCCGTGTTATCAGCCGTAAGGAAATAGGCCGGCCGGACGATGACACCCAGTGGCTGATCGGCGGTTTTAAACGCCAGCCGAAGAAACCTGAACAGAAGCCAGAAGCGAAAACAGAAGTGAAACCAGAGAAGACACAGGACGCCCCAGTGACGTCTGAATCCTCTGCCCAACTTCTGACGCTGTTAGCATCGGTCCGTCAAGGAATGACGGCAGGGGAAGTGGCGGCCCACTTTGGCTGGTCACTTGATGAAGCCAGAAATGCGCTGGAACAGCTCTTTTCTGATGGAGCGTTGCGTAAACGCAGTAGTCGCTACCGCTTAAAAAATTAACCTGTCGGAGGGCCGGGGGCTTCGTTGAAGCTTCCGGCTTAAAAGATCATGAAAAAGAACCGTACTGCAAACTTGCACCATCTTTATCATGAAGTATTACCCGAAGACGTTAAACTGACGCCGAAAGTGGAAGTGGACAACGTTCACCAACGGCGAACAACGGATGTGTATGAGCACGCGCTGACGATTACCGCCTGGCAGCAGATCTACGACCAGCTGCATCCGGGAAAATTTCATGGCGAGTTCACGGAAATCCTGCTCGATGATATTCAGGTGTTCCGTGAATACACCGGACTGGCGCTGCGTCAGTCGTGCCTTGTCTGGCCAAACTCATTTTGGTTTGGCATTCCGGCCACGCGCGGCGAGCAGGGATTTATTGGTACCCAGTGTTTGGGTAGCGCTGAAATTGCCACCCGCCCTGGCGGGACGGAGTTTGAACTGAGTACGCCGGATGATTACACCATTTTGGGTGTCGTCATTTCGGAAGATGCCATTGCTCGTCAGGCCAACTTCCTGCATAACCCGGAAAGGGTGTTGCATATGCTGCGCAATCAGTCGGCACTGGAAGTTAAAGAACAACACAAAGCCGCGCTATGGGGCTTTGTGCAGCAGGCGCTGGCGACGTTTAGTGAGAATCCTGAAAACCTTCACCAACCCGCGGTGCGTAAAGTGTTGGGGGATAACCTGCTGCTGGCGATGGGCACCATGCTGGAAGAAGCGCAGCCGATTATGACTGCGGAGAGCATCAGCCATCAGAGCTATCGTCGCTTGCTGTCACGTGCGCGCGAATATGTGCTGGAAAATATGTCAGAGCCGCTGACCGTGCTCGACTTATGCAATCAGCTGCACGTTAGCCGCCGGACGTTGCAAAACGCCTTTCACGCGATCCTCGGTATTGGCCCGAATGCCTGGTTGAAACGTATTCGTCTGAACGCCGTGCGCCGTGAGTTGATAAGCCCATGGTCGCAGAGTGCGACGGTGAAAGACGCCGCCATGCAGTGGGGATTCTGGCATTTAGGGCAGTTTGCCACCGACTACCAGCAGCTGTTTGCGGAGAAACCATCGTTGACGCTGCATCAGCGTATGCGCCAGTGGGCATGATGAGATTATTGTGCCGGATGCGACGCTAACGCGTCTTATCCGGCCTACGGGTTTGCCGTTGTTGTAGGCCGGATAAGCGTAGCGCCATCAGGCAATTACACCCAGTCGCGGACCTGAATAAACTCGCTAAGGGCAGCTTCCGGGCTGTTCGCTTCCGGCTGCCAGTCATACTCCCAGCGTACCAGCGGCGGCATCGACATCAGAATCGATTCCGTGCGCCCGCCGGTTTGCAAACCGAACAACGTGCCGCGATCCCACACCAGATTAAATTCCACATAGCGACCACGACGATAAAGCTGGAAATTACGTTCGCGCTCGCCCCAGCTCATCATTTTGCGGCGTTCGACGATGGGCAGATACGCCTCGGTGTAACCTTGACCTACTGCCTGCATAAAAGCGAAGCAGTGGTCGAAATCAGGGGTATTCAAATCATCGAAAAACAGCCCGCCAATGCCGCGCTGCTCGTTGCGGTGCTTGAGGAAGAAGTAGTCATCGCACCACTTTTTGTAACGTGGATAAACGTCATCGCCAAACGGCTGGCACAGATCCCGCGCCGTGCGATGCCAGTGAACTGCATCCTCATCAAATCCGTAGTAGGGCGTTAAGTCAAAGCCGCCGCCAAACCACCACACGGGATCGGCCCCCGGTTTTTCCGCGATAAAAAACCGTACGTTGGCATGACTGGTTGGAATGTAGGGATTCTGCGGGTGCACCACCAACGAGACGCCCATGGCTTCAAAACTGCGCCCGGCAAGCTCCGGGCGATGTGCGGTAGCCGAGGCCGGCATTGCATCGCCGTGGACGTGGGAGAAGTTGACGCCTGCTTGCTCGAAAATACCGCCGTTACGCAACACCCGACTGCGCCCGCCGCCGCCCGCTTCGCGTTGCCAGTTATCCTCAACAAATTCGCTGCCGTCTACGGTGGATAACTGCTGACAAATCTCATCCTGCAGGCTGAGCAGGAACTGTTTTACGCGCTGTGCATCGGGCTTCATGGTTAACGTTTCTTCGAGTGTGCTTTCTGGTTATCAAACCAGTGGAAATAGCTGATGATGCCATTGGCGATAGCGGTGGCGATTTTCTGACGAAACGCCGCCGTACCCAGCAATCGTTCTTCTTCCGGGTTGGTGATGAACGAGGTTTCGACCAGGACCGACGGAATCGAAGGTGATTTTAGCACCACGAAGGCGGCCTGTTCCGTGCTGCGACTGTGCAGACGGTGTACCGGCTTGATCTTCTTAAGAATATGCGAGCCTAACGTCAGGCTGTTTTTTATGGTGTCAGTTTGCACCAGATCGAACAGCACCTGCTGCAACAAATGATCTTTGTCAGTGGCCTTCTTTCCGGCGACTTCATCGGCCCGGTTTTCACGATCGGACAGATATTTCGCCATGGCGCTACTGGCACCGCGATTGGATAAGGCAAAGACCGAAGCACCCGCAGCGCTCGGATTGGTAAAACCGTCGGCGTGGATCGACATGAACAGATCGGCACCATGTTTGTGGGCGATCTCGACGCGATCGTAGAGCGGAATAAACGTATCGCCGGAGCGGGTCAGGCGTGCATCAATCCCTTGGTTACGTAGGATCGAGCGCACATTTTTGGCAATCGCCAGTACCACGTGCTTTTCTTTCGATCCGTTGCGACCAATTGCGCCGGTATCAATCCCTCCGTGCCCCGGATCAAGGACAACAACGCGCTTAGCACCGGATTTTTTCGCTTTCGGTTTGCTGTGTCCATTGCTGGTCTTTAGCGCTTCTTCTTTAGCGATGGCTTGTGACATGCCTGACAGCGTCAGGGCGGCCAGCCCGGCTTTCAGCACCTGGCGGCGCGATGTGAGTGTTTTTAGTGGTTTAAAAGTGCTCATACGGCCTGAGTTGTAAAAAAAAGGTTCTAAACGTTATATCGTATCGCGTAGTCCGTTGCGACGGATCGAGATAAGAATTGTTTTACTTTTCATTTCAATACGTGACAATTCCGTATTATGCCATTTTTTCCGCCGCTTCGCGTCAGATATTGGCTAAATCAGCCGTTCGCGCCATAATCGCTTTTTAACGTCCTGAAAAGGTACCCAATACCATGGAAATACGCGTTTTTCGCCAGGAAGATTTCGAAGAGGTGATCACCCTCTGGGAGCGTTGTGATTTGCTGCGTCCATGGAACGACCCTGAAATGGACATCGAACGTAAAGTCAATCATGACGTCAGCTTGTTCCTCGTTGCTGAAGTGAACGGCGAGGTGGTCGGCACGGTGATGGGCGGATACGACGGGCATCGCGGTTCCGCCTATTACCTGGGCGTGCATCCTGAGTTTCGCGGTCGCGGCATCGCCAATGCGCTGCTCAACCGGCTGGAGAAAAAGCTCATTGCCCGCGGTTGTCCGAAGATTCAAATCATGGTGCGTGACGATAACGACGTCGTACAGGGCATGTATGAACGTTTGGGCTATGAACATGCGGATGTACTCAATCTGGGCAAGCGTTTGATCGAAGATGAAGAGTACTGAGTTTCATCCGGCCGACTATGATGGTCATGGGCGTCTGCGCCTGCCTTTTCTCTTCTGGTGCGTACTGCTGTTGCAGGCACGCACCTGGGTTTTGTTTGTGATTGCCGGTTCTTCCCGTGAGCAGGGCAACACCTTACTGAATCTGTTTTATCCCGATCATGACGCATTCTGGCTGGGGTTGCTTCCCGGCGTTCCCGCCGTGTTGGCGTTTTTACTCAGCGGGCGACGCTTTGCGTTTCCGGTGATCTGGCGCTGGCTGCGAGGATTATTGATTCTCGCTCAACTGGTGCTGCTGTGCTGGCAGCCGGTGATGTGGCTGGCAGGAGATCCGCTCAACGGCGTCGGGCTGGCGCTGCTGGTGGCGGATATCGTCGCGCTGATCTGGCTGTTAACCAATCAACGTCTGCGTGCCTGTTTTTCCCTTGAGAAAGAATAACGGCACTTTTTGGGGAAACCGGACTCCAAGCACCGTTGATAAATAAGGAAGGAAGTGAAATGAAATCACTGCGTTTGACTTTATGCGCGATGCCGCTGCTACTGGCCGGGTGTTCAACGTTGTCCTCGGTGAACTGGTCTGCCGCCAATCCGTGGAACTGGTTTGGTTCTTCAACGCAGGTCACAGAGCAGGGCGTCGGAGCGTTAACAGGCGCTACGCCGCTGGATGAAAAAGCCATTGCTGATGCGCTGGGCGGCGATTACCGCCTGCGTAGCGGAATGAAGACCGATAACGGTAATGTGGTGCGCTTCTATGAAGCGATGAAAGACGACAAGCTGGCGATAGTCATCAACGGCAGCCAGGGAACCATCAGTCGTATTGATGTATTAGATCACGATATTTCGTCAGCCGCGGGTGTCGAAATCGGTACACCGTTTAGCGACCTTTACACTAAAGCTTTCGGTAATTGCCAAAAAGCAACCGGAGATGACAGCGCGGGCGTTGAGTGTAAAGCTGAAGGAAGTCAACATATTAGCTATATTTTTTCCGGTGAATGGAGCGGGCCTGAGGATATAATGCCGTCTGACGACACGCTGAAAGCGTGGAAAGTAAGCAAAATTATCTGGCGGCGTTAATTTGCGTCTGAACAAATCGGCTTGTTAAAAAAACAGGTAGAATAGCGCCCATCAATGCCACGATGTCGTGGCATCTTTTTTTCAGGAGGAACAATGTCTCAGGTTCAGAGTGGCATTTTGCCAGAACATTGCCGTGCGGCGATTTGGATTGAAGCCAATGTTAAAGGCGACGTTGATGCCCTGCGTGCGGCCAGCAAAACCTTCGCCGATAAGCTGGCGACCTTTGAAGCTAAGTTCCCGGATGCGCATCTGGGCGCGGTTGTCGCTTTTGGCAACAACACCTGGCGTGCATTGAGCGGCGGCGTCGGTGCTGAAGAGTTAAAAGACTTTATCCCTTACGGTAAAGGTCTGGCACCAGCAACCCAATATGACGTGTTGATCCATATTCTCTCTTTGCGTCATGACGTGAATTTCTCTGTTGCGCAGGCGGCAATGGAAGCATTTGGCGACTGTATTGAAGTTAAAGAAGAAATCCATGGTTTCCGTTGGGTCGAAGAGCGCGATCTCAGCGGCTTTGTTGACGGTACGGAAAACCCGGCAGGCGAAGAAACGCGCCGTGAAGTTGCCGTTATCAAAGATGGTGTGGATGCCGGTGGCAGCTATGTGTTTGTGCAGCGTTGGGAACATAACCTGAAGCAGCTTAATCGCATGAGCATCCATGACCAGGAAATGATGATTGGTCGTACCAAGGAAGCCAACGAAGAGATCGACGGTGATGACCGTCCGGTCACCTCTCACCTGAGCCGTGTTGACCTCAAAGAAGACGGTAAAGGGCTGAAAATTGTGCGCCAGAGCCTGCCATACGGTACTGCCAGCGGCACGCATGGTCTCTATTTCTGCGCCTACTGCGCTCGTCTGTACAACATTGAACAACAATTGCTGAGCATGTTTGGTGACACTGACGGTAAGCGTGATGCGATGCTGCGCTTCACCAAACCGGTAACCGGCGGCTATTACTATGCACCGTCGCTGGACCGTTTAATGGCGCTGTAATGGTGAGCTAATCCTGTTATCGGCCACGAAATAGACATCCCCGCATCGTCGGGGATTTTTTTTACCTGAGATTAACCTGATTTAGTGAGCTATTCCTCAGCACTAATTTGTTATTGCTGTATCTTCTGCGTGAATGAAGTGAAGGCTTCATATTCAAAAGGAGAATATTGAAATGGGAAAACTCACGGGCAAAACAGCATTGATTACGGGCGCATCTCAGGGTATTGGCGAGGGTATCGCCAGAACGTTTGCCCGCCATGGTGCGAACTTGATCCTGCTGGATATCTCCGATGAGATTGAAAAACTGGCGGATGAGTTGGCTGGGCGAGGGCACCGTTGCACAGCTGTTCACGCTGACGTCAGAGATTTTGCGTCGGTCAAGGAAGCGGTGACGCGCGCGAAGCAGATTGAAGGCAAAATCGATATTCTGGTGAACAATGCCGGCGTATGCCGCCTCGGCAATTTCCTTGATATGAGCGATGAAGATCGCGATTTCCACATTGATATCAACATTAAAGGCGTCTGGAACGTGACGAAAGCCGTTCTGCCGGAGATGATTGCGCGCAAAGATGGGCGCATCGTGATGATGTCATCGGTGACCGGCGATATGGTTGCTGACCCGGGCGAAACGGCCTACGCGCTGTCGAAAGCCGCGATCATCGGTTTGACCAAATCCCTGGCGGTAGAATATGCGCAGTCCGGCATTCGCGTGAACGCCATTTGCCCTGGCTACGTTCGTACGCCGATGGCGGAAAGCATTGCGCGTCAGTCTAACCCGGAAGATCCTGAATCCGTTTTAGTCGAAATGGCGAAAGCTATCCCGATGCGTCGTCTGGCCTGCCCGCTTGAGGTCGGTGAACTGGCGGCGTTCCTGGCATCGGATGAGTCCAGTTATTTAACTGGCACGCAAAACGTGATTGATGGCGGCAGCACTTTGCCTGAAAGCGTAAGCGTCGGCGTCTGATTGATGCCGGTCTCCTCCCCATGTGCTGGGGAGGAGGTACCCCTTATTCTCTTTTCAACTTTCAAATCATCAAACGGTATATAAAACCGTTACTCCTTTAGCACTGGTTATAAATATGATGACCATAAGAAAGTCATTTAATTTATAAGGGTGCGCAATGGCCGTTAACTTACTGAAAAAAAGAACACTGACGCTGGCAGCCATGCTGTTGCTGGTGGGGCAGGCGCAGGCAACGGAACTGCTGAACAGTTCATACGATGTTTCCCGCGAGCTGTTTGCCGCCCTTAATCCGCCGTTTGAACAGCAATGGGCGAAGGATAACGGCGGCGACAAACTGACGATTAAACAATCTCATGCCGGGTCATCAAAACAGGCGTTGGCGATTTTGCAGGGGCTGAAAGCTGACGTCGTGACCTATAACCAGGTGACCGACGTGCAGATCCTGCATGACAAAGGCAAGCTGATCCCTGCCGACTGGCAAAGCCGCCTGCCGAATAACAGTTCGCCATTCTATTCCACCATGGCGTTTTTGGTGCGTAAGGGCAATCCGAAGAATATCCACGAATGGAACGATCTGGTTCGCCCGGACGTGAAGCTGATTTTCCCGAACCCGAAAACCTCCGGTAACGCACGCTATACCTATCTGGCAGCGTGGGGCGCGGCAGATAAAGCGGACGGTGGGGATAAAGCCAAAACCGAACAGTTCATGACCCAGTTTCTGAAAAACGTGGAAGTATTTGATACCGGCGGTCGTGGTGCAACTACCACCTTCGTGGAGCGCGGTCTGGGCGACGTACTGATTACCTTTGAATCGGAAGTGAACAATATCCGTAAACAGTACGAAGACCAGGGCTTCGAAGTGGTGGTGCCGAAGGTCAACATTCTGGCGGAGTTCCCGGTGGCCTGGGTAGATAAAAATGTGCAGGCCAACGGTACTGAAAAAGCGGCGAAAGCTTACCTGAACTGGCTGTACAGCCCGCAGGCGCAAACCATCATTACCGATTTCTACTACCGCGTGAATAACCCGCAGGTAATGGACAAGCTGAAAGATAAATTCCCGCAGACCGAATTGTTCCGTGTGGAAGATAAGTTTGGCTCGTGGCCTGAAGTGATGAAAACGCACTTTGTCAGCGGCGGTGAGCTGGACAAACTGCTGGCGGCGGGGCGTAAGTAAATGTTTGCTGTTTCTTCCCGACGTGTGCTGCCCGGCTTCACTTTGAGCCTGGGCACCAGCTTACTGTTTGTCTGCCTGATATTGCTGCTGCCGCTGAGCGCGCTGGTGATGCAACTGGCGCAAATGAGCTGGGCGCAATACTGGGATGTGATTACCAATCCGCAGGTGGTGGCGGCTTATAAAGTGACGCTGCTGTCGGCGTTTGTGGCGTCGATTTTTAACGGCGTGTTCGGTTTGCTGATGGCGTGGATCTTAACACGCTATCGCTTTCCGGGCCGTACGCTGCTGGATGCGCTGATGGACCTGCCGTTCGCACTGCCTACGGCGGTGGCAGGTCTGACGCTGGCGTCACTGTTTTCGGTTAATGGCTTCTACGGCGAGTGGCTGGCGAAGCTGGATATCAAGGTGACCTACACCTGGCTCGGTATCGCGGTAGCGATGGCCTTTACCAGCATTCCGTTTGTGGTGCGTACCGTGCAACCGGTACTGGAAGAGTTAGGCCCGGAATATGAAGAAGCAGCTGAAACGCTCGGTGCTACGCGCTGGCAAAGTTTCCGTAAAGTAGTGCTGCCGGAGCTGTCTCCTGCGCTGGTGGCGGGCGTTGCGCTGTCGTTTACCCGCAGCCTCGGTGAGTTTGGCGCGGTTATTTTTATCGCCGGAAACATCGCATGGAAAACGGAAGTGACCTCGCTGATGATTTTTGTTCGCTTGCAGGAGTTTGACTACCCGGCCGCCAGCGCGATTGCTTCTGTGATCCTCGGGGCTTCGTTGTTGCTGCTGTTTTCAATTAACACTCTGCAAAGTCGCTTTGGTCGACGTGTGGTAGGTCACTGATGGCAGACATTACCCAATTGAAACGCTATGGCGCACCCCGCATCAACTGGGGGAAATGGTTTCTGATCGGCACGGGCATGCTGGTCTCCGCGTTTATTTTGCTGGTGCCGATGATTTACATCTTCGTGCAGGCGTTCAGCAAGGGATTAATGCCGGTATTACAGAACCTGGCGGATCCGGACATGCTGCATGCCATCTGGCTGACGGTGCTGATTGCGCTGATTGCGGTCCCGGTGAACCTGGTGTTTGGTGTGTTGCTGGCCTGGCTGGTGACCCGTTTTAACTTCCCAGGACGCCAACTACTACTGACGTTACTGGATATTCCATTTGCTGTCTCGCCGGTAGTCGCCGGTCTGGTCTATCTGCTGTTTTACGGCTCTAACGGCCCGCTTGGTGGGTGGCTGGATGAGCATAACCTGCAAATTATGTTTGCCTGGCCGGGGATGGTGCTGGTGACAGTGTTCGTGACCTGTCCGTTTGTGGTGCGTGAGCTGGTGCCGGTGATGTTAAGCCAGGGCAGCAATGAAGATGAAGCGGCTGTGTTGCTGGGTGCATCCGGCTGGCAGATGTTCCGCCGCGTTACGCTGCCGAATATCCGTTGGGCATTGCTGTACGGTGTGGTGTTGACCAACGCCCGTGCGATTGGTGAGTTTGGCGCGGTGTCAGTGGTTTCCGGCTCGATTCGCGGCGAAACCTTATCGCTGCCGCTACAGATTGAATTACTGGAGCAGGACTACAACACGGTCGGCTCCTTTACCGCCGCGGCGCTATTAACGCTGATGGCGATTATTACCCTGTTTTTGAAGAGCATGTTGCAATGGCGTCTGGAGAACCAGGAAAAACGCGCGCAGCAGGAGGAAAATCATGAGCATTGAGATTGCCAATATTAAGAAGTCTTTTGGTCGCACCCAGGTGCTGAACGATATCTCGCTGGATATTCCTTCAGGTCAGATGGTCGCGCTGCTGGGGCCATCCGGCTCGGGCAAAACCACGCTGCTGCGCATTATTGCCGGGCTGGAGCATCAGTCCAGCGGGCATATCCGTTTTCACGGTACCGACGTCAGCCGATTGCACGCCCGCGACCGTAAGGTGGGGTTCGTGTTCCAGCACTATGCGCTGTTTCGTCATATGACCGTTTTCGACAATATCGCGTTTGGTCTGACGGTCCTGCCACGGCGTGAGCGCCCGAATGCGGCGGCCATCAAAGCAAAAGTGACCAAACTGCTGGAAATGGTTCAACTGGCTCATCTGGCGGACCGTTTCCCGGCACAGCTCTCCGGCGGGCAAAAACAGCGCGTGGCGTTGGCGCGTGCGCTGGCGGTAGAGCCGCAGATCCTGCTGCTCGACGAACCGTTTGGCGCGCTTGATGCGCAGGTGCGCAAAGAGCTGCGTCGATGGCTGCGCCAGTTGCATGAAGAGTTGAAATTTACCAGCGTGTTTGTTACCCACGATCAGGAAGAAGCAACGGAAGTCGCAGACCGCGTAGTGGTGATGAGTCAGGGTCATATCGAACAGGCTGATGCGCCGGATCAGGTATGGCGCGAACCGGCTACTCGTTTCGTCCTGGAATTTATGGGTGAGGTTAACCGCCTGCAGGGGACGATTCGTGGCGGCCAATTCCATGTGGGCGCACACCGCTGGCCGCTGGGTTATACGCCTGGCTACCAGGGACCGGTGGATCTGTTCCTGCGCCCGTGGGAAGTGGACGTGAGCCGTCGTACCAGCCTGGATTCGCCGTTGCCGGTACAAGTGCTGGAAGCCAGCCCGAAAGGACACTACACCCAATTAGTTGTGCAACCCCTGGGGTGGTATAACGAACCGTTGACGGTAGTCATGCAGGGCGATGATTCCCCTGGCCGCGGCGAACGTCTGTTTGTCGGGTTGCAAAATGCGCGCCTGTATAACGGCGACCAGCGTATTGAAACGCGGGAAGAGGAACTTGCCCTGGCGCAAAGCGCCTGATAGGTTAATTCGTATAGTTATCATCCGGTGGCGCTGCGCTTACCGGGCTTACCAGGTGCAGCATGACCTGTAGGCCGGGTAAGTACAGCGCCACCCGGCATTTTTATTGAGCTGAAAACGTGAACACATTAGAACAAACAATTGGCAATACGCCTCTGGTGAAATTACAACGTCTGGCGCCGGATAACGGTAGTGAAATTTGGGTCAAGCTGGAAGGCAATAATCCCGCAGGTTCGGTGAAAGACCGCGCCGCGTTGTCGATGATCGTCGAAGCGGAAAAACGCGGAGAAATTAAGCCAGGCGACGTGCTGATTGAGGCGACCAGCGGTAATACCGGAATTGCGCTGGCAATGATCGCCGCGCTGAAGGGCTATCGCATGAAGCTGCTGATGCCAGACAACATGAGCCAGGAGCGCCGTGCGGCGATGCGCGCCTATGGTGCCGAGCTGATTCTGGTCACCAAAGAGCAGGGGATGGAAGGCGCGCGCGATTTAGCCCTTGAGATGGCGCAGCGTGGAGAAGGCAAGCTGCTGGATCAGTTTAATAATCCGGATAACCCGTACGCGCATTACACTACCACCGGACCGGAAATCTGGCAGCAGACGTCAGGTCGTATTACCCACTTTGTCTCCAGTATGGGAACGACAGGCACCATTACCGGTGTGTCGCGTTTTCTGCGTGAGCAAGAAAAAGCGGTCACTATCGTTGGCCTGCAGCCGGAAGAGGGCAGTAGTATTCCGGGAATTCGCCGCTGGCCTGCGGAATATATGCCGGGCATTTTTAACGCCTCGCTGGTGGATGAGGTGCTGGATATTCATCAGAACGATGCGGAAAACACCATGCGTGAACTGGCCGTTCGCGAAGGGATTTTCTGTGGTGTCAGTTCTGGTGGCGCGGTAGCGGGGGCGTTACGTGTGGCGCGCGCGACCCCGGGAGCGGTGGTGGTGGCGATTATCTGCGATCGCGGCGATCGCTACCTTTCAACCGGCGTGTTTGGCGAAGAGCACTTTAACCAGGGATTAGGGATTTAGTTTTCAGGCCTGATAATCATAGCACTATCAGGCAAACGTACGGCACGAGCGCCGGATGACGACGTAAAGCGTCTTATCCGGCCTGGCATAATCAATCGTTACGTTTTTCCACAAGCTTATCAAGGAATTGCCACAGTTTCTCATTCATCTGCTGATAATCCCATGCTCGCATCTCTTCAACGGAACGGATGAAACGCTTGCCTTTAGCTTCCGCCAGTTCTTGTTCGGAGTGTTGAATAAGCCCTTCTATAGCATCAGCCGTAAACTCCATATGGCACTGAAAACCATAAACAAAATTACCGTATTGCACGATTTGTCGTGGGCAGCCCTCGCTAGCAGCAAGAATGGTCGCCTGGTCGGTTAATCCTGGCATGTCGTTGTGCCAGTGACCGACGGTAAGCGGTGAGCCGAAATGGCTGAACAGCGGGTGCTGTTGACCGGCTTCGGTCAGAACGATGGGGTAGTGACCAATCTCTTTTTCCGGACTCTGGCACACCTTCGCACCCAGCGCTTCGCCGATTAACTGTGAACCCAGGCAGATCCCCACCACAATTTTACGTGCCGCAATCGCCTGGTTGATCAGATGCTGCTCGGCCTGAGAATCAAAGTACGGGCACTCTGCCAGCGTGGTTCGTGGTGACTGCGGACCGCCAAACACCACCAACATATCGAAATCATCGGCGTTCGCAGGGACCGCTTCTCCGGCATAAACGCGCGACCAACTGACGCTATAGCCGCGTGATTTGGCCCACGGCAGATACGCGCCAGCAGATTCGAAAGACTCATGAATAACAAAATGAACTCGCACTTTTTCTCTCCTGTTAGCGTTTTAGCGCCTGATGAATATCAGCCGCCAGCTTATCAATGTCGCTGTCAGTTAAGGTTGACAGCGTAATACGCAGGCCGTGGGCAGGCGTTTTGACGCCAAACACTTCGCCTTCCCGCACCAGCCAGCCGGACTTTGCCAGCGCAAAAGCGATCGCCTGGCTGTTATCTTCCAGCGGTAGCCACATATTCAGACCGTCACCAACGGGCAACTCAATGCCATGTCGCCGCAGTGCTGCCGCCAACGTTTGCTGCTGGGCGGCGTAAAACTGCTGAGTTTGCGCCATCGTGTGTTGATAAGTCTCGTCACTCAGGCAGGCGCAGGCCAAATCCTGCAGCAGGTGGCTGACCCACTGACTGCCGGAGTTGAGCCGTAAACGTAGCTTCCCTGAAGTGAGCGGATCGCTGGCCACAATGGCCAGGCGTAAATCCGGACCTAACGTTTTTGACATCGAACGGACAATCGCCCAGTGCGTGGTTTCCTTCGCAATCACCGGATACCAGTGGCAAGCAGATAGCAGCGCAAAGTGGTCGTCGACGATCACCAGCGTCTGCGGATAGCGAGCCAGGATTTCCTGCAATTGCGCCGCGCGTGAGGCGCTCAAGCTGCATCCTGTGGGGTTATGCGCGCGCGGTGTCAGAATCACCGCCCGCGCACCTTTCTGTAGCGCGAGTTCCAGTTGATCCGGCAGCATGCCTTCGTGGTCAACATTGGCCGGACTGGCGGAGAAACCAGCATAACGCAGCATGTTGATGCTGCTCAAAAAGCATGGATCTTCTACGACAACGCTATCACCAGGCAGTAAATGGGCGCACAGTAGCCGTTCGATAGCATCAATGGCGCCGCTGGTGATATCAATTTCCCCTTTGCCGGGCATTGCATTTTGCATCCATTGTGATGCCCATACCTTAAGCCCTGGTGACACAGCGGCATCGCCGTACAAACGCGGATTCTTATTTATCTTCGCGAAATAACTACTCAGGTCAGGAAGACGCGAGGGCGCTGGATTACCGCCGGAAAGATCTATAAGCGGGGTATCCGGATTACCACCTTCCAGCGCAACGGGGGCAGTAATCCCCTTAATCACCGTGCCGTTGCGTCCCAGGCTCTGCGCCAACCCGGAGGTGACCAGTCGTTTGTAAGCCGCCGCGACAGTATTGCGGTTCACGTTTAATTCCGTTGCCAGTTCCCGTACTGGTGGCAACGTTTCTCCCGCTGCCAGCGTGCCTGTAGTGACATGTTGACGGATACTGTCAAAAATTTCGTTAGCGGTTTTTCCGTCGATCATTATTGACCTATGACAAAATGAATTTTAGCATATGACGATAATAGTGAGGCGTAGGCCCGCTGTCCAGCGAGAGGAGAAATTTATGGAGCAGGAGAGTGATATCCAGTCAGTGCTCTTTGACGACACGAATCGGGCGTTACAGACCGATATCGTCGCCGTCCAGTCACAGGTGGTATATGGCAGCGTAGGCAACAGTATCGCTGTTCCGGCTATTAAAGCGCAGGGATTACGCGTGACGGCAGTACCCACGGTACTGTTCAGTAACACCCCGCATTATGAAACCTTTTATGGCGGCGTTATTCCGTCTGACTGGTTTAGCGGCTATCTCCGCGCCTTAAGCGAGCGTGATGCCTTGCGTGAGCTAAAGGCGGTGACTACAGGTTACATGGGCAGCGCGGAGCAAATCGCCTTGCTGGCACAGTGGCTGGAAACCGTTCGGGCGACGCATCCGGACCTGTGCATTTTGGTCGACCCCGTGATTGGCGATACGGATAGCGGCATGTATGTGAAAGCCGAAATCCCGGAAGCTTATCGTCAGCACCTGCTGCCGTTGGCACAGGGGCTGACGCCGAACGTGTTCGAGCTGCAAATGCTAAGCGGAAAGCCGTGTCGTACGCTTGATGAAGCCATTACGGCGGCACAATCACTGCTCACTGACACCCTGAAATGGGTGGTAATAACCAGCGCGCCGGGGGATACCGAAGAGATTATTAACGTTGCGGTGGTGACGGCTGAAACGGTTGAGGTGTTAGCCCATCCGCGAGTGAAAACGGATCTGAAGGGGACTGGCGATCTGTTTTGTGCAGAGCTGGTGAGCGGCCTTGTACTGGGGAAAGCGCTGACGACCGCGACGCACGACGCCGCGCAGCGGGTGCTGGACGTGATGACGTGGACGCACCTGTGCGGTTGTGATGAATTAATTCTGCCACCGGCAGGGGAGGCGCGATGAAGAGTTACCGGCTGGTAGTTCGCCAGAATGGGCGTATGGTTGGACATTTTGACACCAACGGGGCAGCAGCGCTGGAAGATATCTGTGTAGCGCGGGCCATGTTTGGTATTGCGGGTGGCTACGACTGTGAATTGTTAGTGGCAGACTCGGAGCGAAGGATGCTGGAAAGCGGGCCGGAAGGGATGAAGATTCTGATGCGCGAGGCGTGTTACCGACCGGTCACCTCACAGATTTAATGCCGGATGGCGACGAGAACGTCTTATCCGGCCTACGTTACGGAGTTTGCTGTAGGCCGGATAAGCGTAGCGCCATCCGGCAGGGTTTTGATATCCATCAGATAAAAAAAATGGCGCCTGCTGGCGCCATCTTTCTCTGCAAAAAGAATTACTTCTTGATGCGGATAACCGGAGTCTCACCCACTGTCACGCTACCGGACAGTTTGATCAGCTCTTTGATTTCGTCCATGTTGGAGATAACAACCGGAGTCAGGGTAGACTTGGCTTTTTCTTCCAGCAGCGGCAGATCGAATTCAATAACCGGGTCGCCCACTTTCACGCGCTGACCTTCTTCAGCGATGCGTTTGAAGCCTTCGCCTTTCAGTTCAACGGTATCAATACCGAAGTGAACAAACAGCTCAATGCCGCTGTCGGATTCGATAGAGAAAGCGTGGTTGGTTTCAAAGATTTTGCCGATGGTGCCATCAACAGGAGCAACCATTTTGTTACCGGTTGGTTTGATAGCAATGCCATCACCAACGATTTTTTCAGCAAAAACTACATCCGGCACGTCTTCGATGTTGACGATCTCGCCAGAGAGCGGAGCAACGATCTCAATAGTTCCGGTGTCTTTCTTATCATCAGAAACCAGAGATTTCAGTTTATCGAACAAACCCATGATCTTCTCCTAAGCAGTAAATTGGGCCGCATCTCGTGGATTAGCAGATTGTTTTTTCTTCAATGAACTTGTTAACCAGCGTCATTAACTCGTCCGTTGTCGGTTGAGCAAGAGCCTGCTCTGCTAACACCTTCGCATCTTCGAAGTTCGTGTTACGGATAATCTTCTTAATGCGCGGGATAGAAATGGCGCTCATAGAGAATTCGTCCAGACCCATCCCCAGCAACAGAAGTGTAGCACGTTCGTCGCCTGCAAGCTCACCACACATGCCAGTCCATTTGCCTTCAGCATGAGAAGCATCAATAACTTGCTTGATCAGCGTCAGCACAGATGGCGACATCGGTTGGTAAAGGTGTGAAATCATATCATTACCACGGTCAACTGCCAGGGTGTACTGCGTTAAATCATTGGTGCCGATACTAAAGAAATCAACTTCTTTGGCTAAATGACGCGCAATTGTTGCCGCAGCTGGTGTTTCCACCATCACGCCAATCTCAATGCTCTCGTCAAATGCTTTACCTTCGTCGCGCAGTTCCTGTTTGTAGATTTCGATCTCTTTGCGCAGTGCACGCACTTCTTCAACAGAGATGATCATTGGGAACATGATACGCAGTTTGCCGAAAGCAGAGGCGCGCAGGATAGCGCGAACCTGGTCACGCAGGATCTCTTTACGATCCATGGCGATACGCACGGCACGCCAGCCCAGGAACGGGTTCTCTTCTTTCGGGAAGTTCATGTACGGCAGTTCTTTATCGCCGCCGATGTCCATGGTACGGACGATGACCGCCTGAGAGCCACAGGCTTCAGCAACGGCTTTATACGCAGCAAACTGTTCTTCTTCAGTTGGCAGCGATTCACGGTCCATGAACAGGAATTCGGTGCGGTACAGACCCACACCTTCAGCGCCGTTACGCTCGGCGCCTTCAACGTCACGAACGGTACCGATGTTGGCGCAAACTTCAACCTGATGTCCGTCCAGCGTGATAGCCGGCAGATCTTTCAGCTTAGCGAGTTCCGCTTTCTCGGTTGCAACCTGCTCCTGAACGGCACGCAGTTGCTCAATAACGTCGTTGGTCGGATTGACGTAAACCTGATTGTTTACGGCATCCAGAATCAGATAGTCGTCGTTTTTCACCTGAGAGGTGACGCTGCCCGTACCTACGATGGCAGGCAGTTCCAGAGAACGCGCCATGATAGAGGTATGAGAGGTACGTCCGCCCGCATCAGTGATGAAACCCAGCACCTTGTTCAGGTTCAGCTGTGCGGTTTCTGACGGGGTCAGGTCTGCGGCAACCAGGATAACTTCGTCCTGGATAGCGCTCAGATCAATAATTGCCAGACCCAGAATGTTACGCAGCAGGCGTTTACCGATGTCACGTACGTCAGCCGCACGTTCTTTCAGGTATTCATCATCCAGCTCTTCCAGGGCTGTGGCCTGACCTTCGATAACTTCATGCGCAGCTGCATCAGCCGTCATGTGCTTATCTTTAATCAGGGCTATGATTTCCTGCTCCAGCTCCTCATCTTCGAGCAGCATGATATGCCCTTCAAAGATGGCTTCTTTTTCTTCACCGAACGTTTCACCAGCTTTGGTTTTGATCGCTTCCAGTTGCGCAGATGCCTTGGCACGACCGCTCAGAAAACGTTCAACTTCCTGATCAACCTTGTCGGCAGAAATTTTTTTCCGGTCAATGACGATCTCGTCTTCTTTCAGCAGCAATGCTTTACCGAAAGCGATACCCGGGGATGCTAAAATGCCTGAAATCATAACCCTACCTTACTTGTGACTGATATTTAAAAGAACTCGTTGAACTTACTCGAGTTCAGCCATCAGTTTAACCAGATGCTCAACTGCTTTCTGCTCGTCTTCACCTTCTGCGGACAGGGTGACAACGGTACCCTGAGTCAGGCCCAGAGTCTGCAGTTTAAACAGGCTTTTGGCGCTAGCGCTTTTGCCGTTGGAAGTCACAGTAATTTCAGAAGTAAAGCCTTTTGCTTCTTTAACAAACTGAGCAGCAGGGCGAGTATGCAGACCGTTCGGAGCGGTAATGGTAACTTCTTGCTGGAACATTATATTTCCCCAACTTATAGGTTTAGTGTTGTGGAACTAAAGTCTAGCCTGGCGGCTCAACTTTAGCCTGTATTGTTAGCATCGGCGTAAACTGGACGCGACACAAAAGGAGTTCGGTGCAATCCGTTGCTGGCAACTTCTTGCCGCTGACGTTTCGTTCGTCATTAAACATTATGCCGCGAAAGGAAGAGTTGAACCAAATCATAAAATCGATTCAGCTAGCGCTTTTCCTGTAACGATTAATTTCGCGCATCAAAATAATTAGTTTGGTTAAATACCAGTTCCGGCGGGCTGAATCAATGCCAGGCGAGTTGAAACTTTGAAGCAGGCCACAAAAAAGCACCCAAAAGGGTGCTTTTTTACGCGTTTTTAACATGCTGGCACTACTGTTGCAGTTCTTTCTCTGTAAAGAGATCGGCAAACAGTGCAGTGCTCAGATAACGCTCACCCGATGACGGTAGAATAACCACTATATTCTTATTGGTAAAGGTTTCATCTTCCTGGAGCTTAAGCGCGGCAGCAACCGCAGCACCGGAGGAGATCCCAGCCAGAATACCTTCTTCTTCCATCAGACGACGCGCAGTAGAAATAGCTTCATCATTAGTGATGGCAACGACTTTATCGATAAGCTTCAGATCAAGGTTACCCGGAATGAAGCCTGCGCCAATGCCCTGAATTTTATGCGGGCCTGGTTTGAGTTCTTCACCTGCCAGCGCCTGGGCGATAACAGGGGAGTCGGTAGGTTCAACCGCGACGGTGATCAGATCGGTTTTGCCTTTAGTGCCTTTAATGTAACGGGTCACACCAGTCAACGTACCGCCAGTACCGACGCCGGAAATAAAGACATCAACCTGGCCATCGGTATCTTCCCAGATTTCCGGGCCGGTGGTTTTTTCGTGGATTTCCGGGTTTGCCGGGTTGCTGAACTGCTGCAGCAGCAGGAATTTTTCCGGATCGCTGGCCACAATTTCTTCCGCTTTCTGAATCGCGCCCTTCATACCTTTTGCGCCTTCGGTCAGCACCAGGTTTGCGCCCAGCGCTTTTAAGAGCTTGCGGCGCTCAATGCTCATGGTTTCAGGCATGGTCAGAGTCAGTTTGTAACCGCGAGCTGCGGCAACGTAGGCCAGCGCAATCCCTGTGTTGCCGCTGGTTGGTTCGACCAGCTCTACACCCGGTTTCAGTACACCACGTTTTTCGGCATCCCAAATCATGTTGGCACCGATACGGCATTTGACGCTAAAGCTTGGGTTGCGTGATTCCACCTTCGCCAGAATGCGTCCGTTACCGATACGGTTCAGTCGAACCAGCGGCGTATGACCGATAGTCAGCGAGTTGTCTTCAAAAATCTTACTCATGGCCTGTCCTTAACTGTATGAAATTGGGATACCGCTTCAGCATACCTGTTGAGAAAGTATGGGGAAGTAAGGAATTCGTATATCTATATGCCACCAGGAAATAATGCGTTGCAGTATGGAATAAGAGCGGGCATAAGCCAGCCCGCTTTTACACATTTTTGCATTACTTCCATAACGCGTGCTTAGCACGATAGCAGTCTACCCACATCGCCGTGGCACCACAAACCGCGACCGGCATGATGAACAGATTGAGCACCGGAATCATGGTGAACAGGCTGGTCAATGCGCCAAATTGCATATTGGTGACCTTGCGTGTGCGCAGCGCGACGCGCATCTCCTTAAAAGGCACCTTATGGTTATCAAACGGATAATCGCAGTACTGAATGGCCAGCATCCACGCGCTGAACAGGAACCACAGCACCGGGGCGACGGTCTGACCAATACCCGGAATGAAATAGAGGATCAGCAACACGACGGCGCGCGGGAGATACCACGCCAGCTTTTGCCATTCACGTTTCATAATACGGGGAACATCTTTCATGATGCCGAGAACGCCGGTGTCAGGCGGTGTTGCGCCCGTTAAGCGTGCTTCCAGCTGTTCTGCCAGCAGACCGTTAAACGGCGCGGCAATCCAGTTGGCTATGGTGGAAAACAGGTAGCCGAACACCAGTAGTACGGAGATAGTGACAATCGGCCACAGCAAGTAGCTGAGCCACTGAAGCCAGTCAGGGACGTGACTCATCAGCGCGGGGATCCAGCTATCGAGTTGTGTGAATAGCCACCAGAATGCGCCGCCCATCAGCAGGATATTCACCAGCAAAGGCAGGATGACAAAGCGACGAATGCCCGGTTGGGTGATGAGCTTCCATCCCTGTGAAAAGTAATAAAGGCCGCTGCGAGGTACGACTGCAGATGATGAAACCATGGTCAGGACATACTCCTTGTTATATAAGCTCTGGTAAACTTTGCGTATCTTACCGGGTTGTTGAGCGTTAAGCTGTTCAGAAATGTTCGAAAAAACAGCAAAAAGCACAATTTTGTTCATCTTTATGCCGTGAAAGCCAAGAGTGCACTTGCACTTGGCGTAATCGACAAATACTCTTAGTGAGTAAATGTTTGCCGTGGTGGCAAGGTGTTAGAACAACAGAGAATATAATGATGCAGGATTTGCGTCTGATATTAATCATTGTTGGCGCGATCGCCATAATCGCTTTACTGGTACATGGTTTTTGGACTAGCCGTAAAGAGCGGTCTTCTATATTCCGCGATCGCCCACTGAAACGCATGAAGTCTAAACGTGAAGACGAGGATTCGTTCGACGACAACGTCGAGGAAGACGAAGGCGTGGGCGAAGTTCGCGTTCATCGTGTGAATCATGCTCCCGGTAACGCGCAGGAACATGGTGTTCCTCCTCAGTCGCCGCAACACCAGTACCAGCCGCCTTATGCGTCTGCTCAGCCGCGTCAACCCGCGCCGCAGCCTGCACAAGCGCCGGTACCGCCGCCGCATGCTCAGCAGCAGCCGCAGCCCGTGCAACCGCAGCAGCCGGTGCAGCATCAGCCTGTTCAGCAACAACCTGTGCAGCAGCCGATGCAGCATCAGCCCGTTGCTCCGCAGGTTCAGCAGCCCGTGCAGCAAGCACCGCAACCTGCGCCGCAGGCTTTCCAGCCCGCAGAGCCTGCCGTTGAACATCAACCGCAGCCTGAGCCGGTAGTTGAAGAAGCGCCTGTTGCTGAAAAACCGCAGCGTAAAGAAGCGGTCATTATTATGAACGTTGCGGCGCATCACGGTAGTGAGCTCAACGGTGAAGTGCTGCTCAACAGCATTCAGCAAGCCGGTTTTAAATTTGGCGATATGAATATTTTCCATCGTCATTTGAGCCCGGATGGCAGCGGTCCTTCGCTGTTCAGCCTTGCCAATATGGTTAACCCAGGAACGTTTGACCCCGAAATGACGGGTGATTTCAGCACCCCTGGCGTGACTATTTTTATGCAGGTTCCGTCCTACGGTGACGAGCTGCAAAACTTTAAGCTGATGCTGCAGTCCGCGCAGCACATTGCCGATGAAGTGGGTGGTGTGGTGCTCGACGATCAACGTCGCATGATGACGCCGCAGAAACTGCGCGAGTATCAGGACCGCATCCGCGAAGTTAAAGAATCTCGCGCCTGATTTTCCTCTGGCGTGACATCTCCTTGCTAAACCCCCGCCTGTCGGGGGTTTTTTATCATTGATGGTGCGATATGGAATCAATCGAACAACAACTGACAGAACTGCGAACCACGCTTCGCCATCATGAGTATCTCTACCATGTGATGGATGCGCCGGAAATTCCCGATGCGGAATATGATCGCCTGATGCGTGAACTGCGCGAGCTGGAAGCGCAGCATCCGGAACTTATCACCCCCGACTCGCCAACCCAACGTGTTGGCGCCGCCCCGTTAGCAGCGTTCAGCCAGATTCGCCATGAAGTGCCAATGCTGTCGCTGGATAACGTGTTTGATGAAGAGAGTTTTCTCGCCTTCAACAAGCGCGTGCAGGACAGACTAAAGAGTACGGATAAACTAACCTGGTGCTGCGAACTGAAGCTGGACGGGCTGGCGGTCAGTATCCTGTATGAAAACGGTGTGCTGGTCAGTGCCGCAACGCGTGGTGATGGTACTACGGGTGAGGATATTACCTCGAACGTGCGCACCATCCGTGCGATCCCGTTAAAACTGCGAGGCGATAACATTCCGACGCGTCTGGAAGTGCGCGGTGAAGTGTTCCTGCCGCAGGCCGGATTTGAAAAAATTAACGAAGAGGCCCGCCGCACTGGCAACAAAGTGTTTGCTAACCCGCGTAACGCAGCGGCCGGGTCATTGCGCCAGCTCGATCCGCGTATCACAGCGAAGCGACCGCTTACTTTCTTCTGCTATGGCGTTGGTGTGCTGGAAGGTGGTGTGCTGCCTGATACCCACCTGGGCCGTCTGCTGCAATTTAAAGAGTGGGGATTGCCGGTGAGCGACAGAGTTACGCTTTGCGACTCTCCGGAGGAAGTACTTGCTTACTATCACAAGGTTGAAGAAGACCGACCGACGCTGGGATTCGATATCGACGGTGTGGTGATCAAAGTCAACTCTATGGTGTTGCAGGAACAACTGGGTTTTGTTGCCCGCGCGCCGCGCTGGGCGGTGGCCTTTAAGTTCCCGGCGCAAGAGCAGATGACCTTCGTACGTGATGTTGAGTTTCAGGTTGGACGTACCGGGGCGATTACACCTGTCGCCCGCCTTGAGCCAGTTCAGGTTGCCGGGGTGTTGGTCAGTAACGCCACCTTGCACAATGCGGATGAAATTGAGCGTCTTGGTTTGCGTATTGGCGATAAAGTCGTCATTCGCCGTGCGGGCGATGTCATCCCGCAGGTAGTGAATGTCGTGCTTTCCGAGCGCCCGGACGATACGCGTGAAATTGAGTTTCCCACACACTGTCCGGTATGCAACTCAGACGTTGAGCGTGTGGAAGGCGAAGCGGTTACTCGCTGTACTGGTGGTTTAATCTGCGGAGCGCAGCGTAAGGAATCGCTGAAACACTTCGTTTCCCGCCGTGCGCTGGACGTTGACGGCATGGGCGACAAAATTATCGATCAACTGGTCGAGAAGGAGTATGTCCACACACCAGCGGATCTCTTCACACTGACCGCAGGTAAGCTGACCGGTCTTGATCGTATGGGGCCGAAATCGGCACAAAACGTGGTGAATGCGCTGGAAAAAGCGAAAGAAACAACGTTTGCCCGTTTCCTCTATGCGCTGGGTATTCGCGAAGTCGGCGAAGCTACGGCGGCTGGTCTGGCGGCGCATTTTGGCACCCTTGAGGCGCTGGAAGCGGCTTCCATTGAAGAGCTGCAAAAAGTGCCGGATGTCGGCATTGTGGTAGCGACCCACGTGTTTAATTTCTTTGCTGAAGAGAGTAACCGCGAGGTGATCGTCCAACTGCTGGCGCAGGGGATTCACTGGCCGGCGCCGGTGGTCATCAACGCTGAAGAAATCGACAGCCCCTTCGCGGGTAAAACGGTAGTGCTGACCGGGAGCCTGAGCCTGATGTCACGCGATGACGCCAAAGCGCGACTGACCGAGTTGGGTGCAAAAGTGGCCGGCAGCGTATCGAAGAAAACCGACCTGGTGATTGCCGGTGAAGCGGCGGGTTCGAAGCTGGCAAAAGCGCAGGAACTGGGTATTGCCGTGATCGATGAAGCTGAAATGATCCGCTTACTGGGTGCCTGAGATGGAAAAAGAGCAGCTGGTTGAAATCGCCAATACCGTGATGCCCTTTGGCAAATATAAAGGGCGTCGGCTGATTGATGTACCGGAAGAGTATCTGCTGTGGTTTGCCCGTAAAGATGAATTCCCGCCGGGCAAGCTCGGCGAGCTGATGCAAATCACGCTGCTGATTAAAACTGAAGGGCTGACGCAACTGGTGCAGCCCCTGAAGCGCCCGCGCTAAGCCTTTGCGGCGCGGCTTTTCTGCTGCGCCTGCAATGCGTCCGTTTGTTGCTTGTAGCGACGTGCCAGCACGGCACACACCATCAACTGAATTTGATGGAAGATCATCAACGGCAGCACCATCATTCCTATCACTGACGTCGGGAACAGAATATTTGCCATTGGGATCCCATTCGCCAGGCTCTTTTTCGATCCGCAAAAGACAATGGTGATCTCATCGGCTTTGTTGAAGCCGCATTTCCGCGCAACAAAGACGTTGATGCCAATCACGATTGCCAGCAATACGATGCTGACCACCACGATAAACAGCAGTGAGCCAATCCCCACTTTGTGCCAGATCCCGTTAACCACGGCTTCACTGAAGGCGGAGTATACCACCAGCAAGATGGAGGATTGGTCCGTTTTGGCGATCCATTTTTTATGTCGGGACACCCAGTTACCAATCCACGGACGTGAAAGATGTCCCAGTACGAACGGCAGCAGCAGCTGCAGCATGATTTTCCCCACCTGCTCCAGACTGCCTTCTGCGCCATGCATATTCATTACCAGGCCAACCAGTAACGGCGAGAGAAAAATACCCAGCAGGCTGGAGGCCGAAGCGGAACACACGGCGGCAGCAACGTTACCCCCCGCCAGCGACGTAAAAGCGATTGCCGACTGCACCGTGGCCGGCAAAATACACAGGTACAGGAAACCGGTGTACAGCATCGGGTCAACATTTACCGGTGCCCACCAGGCGAACAGAACGCCCAGCACCGGGAAAACAACAAACGTGCTGCACATCACCCACAGATGTAAACGCCAGTGACTACCGCCGGCAATAATGGCTTCACGTGAAAGCTTCGCCCCGTGCATAAAAAACAGTAGGGCAATGGCAGCGGTGGTTAAGCCTTCAAAGAAAGGTACAAAGCCACCCTCGGCCGGGAAAAAGGACGCCAGTAAAACGACCGTAATCAACGTTATCGTGAACGGATCAAGGATACGAAAAAGTTTCATAAAAGCTCCTGAAATTCGGTAGGAACATTTTGCGTTTTTCTGTTTGAGAAATAAAATTGATTTATTGCATCCATATATGAATCGAATAGATGAATTACTCTCTGCGTCAGCTCCGTATCTTTGTTACCGTCGCTCAGGCCAAAAGCTTTAGCCGGGCGGGGGATATCATTGGCTTAAGCCAGTCTGCGGTCAGCCACAGCGTTAAAGAGCTGGAAGGGCAGACGGGTGTGCGGTTGTTAGATAGAACAACGCGGGAAGTGGTGCTGACAGAAGCAGGGCACCAGTTGGCGGCGCGGCTGGAACGTATTCTGGATGAACTGCACAGCACGCTGCGTGAAGCAGGCCAGGTGGGAACGCAGTTAACCGGAACGGTGCGCGTTGCCGCCAGCCAGACAATATCTGCTCACCTTATTCCACAGTGTATTGCCCAGAGTAATCAGCTTTATCCAGCAATCGATTTTGTGCTGCACGATCGTCCGCAACAGTGGGTGCTGGAGAGTATTCGTCAGGGCGAGGTGGATTTTGGCATTGTGATAGATCCAGGTGCTGTGACCGATCTACAGTGTGAAGCGGTGTTATCCGAACCGTTCCTGCTGTTGTGTCGAGAGGATCATCCGCTAGCCCAACGCGAATGGGTAAATTGGCAGGATTTATATCATGAGCGCCTGGTATTACAGGATTACGCTTCCGGCAGTCGACCGTTGATCGATGCGGCACTGGCTCACTTTTCCATTGAGGCCAATATCGTTCAGGAGATAGGTCACCCTGCCACGCTTTTCCCGATGGTTGAGGCGGGGATTGGTATCAGCGTGCTGCCTGCGCTGGCGCTTCCTCTGCCACAGGGCAGCCATTTGCAGGTTAAACGCCTGACGCCGGTTGTGGAACGACAATTGATGCTGGCACGACGTAAAAATCGTTCTTTATCGACTGCGGCCCAGGCGCTGTGGGACGTAGTACGGATGCAGGCCAGTGAATTAACCGCCGGTCGGGCACGGGATCCTTTGTACCAGCTTTAACGATATGGCTGGTGTTTGTCATGTCGTTAAGTTTGGCTTTCAGTATCGATGAACTGATCGTTAACTTTTATATTTTTACCCGGCACCGGACTACCTCTTTATATTTATAAATTCTCCTGCGATATTCTTAGGCAATTGCTTAGCTTGCGGATTTGTAAGGCTATTTTAAATTATTACTTTTTTTCTTGACCTTCCACTTGCTGGAAGGTTGATACTCTTTATACGCAAGTACGGATAGCAGTATCTAATACAATGATGTATAGCGATTGATTAATGAAATGACTAAGCAATTTATACAGTAACTCGTTATAGGTAGAATTAACACGATCCCAATGGAGTAATATTAGTGACATGTTAAATAATCCTACAATAGCTGGTTGCTGAAACTAATCCGGTAAATATATTTAACTAATGGGGTATTGGCGGCGATGATAAGAAAAAATAAAATTTTAATTGCAATGCAAATTAGTATGCTGGCATGGTCTGGTTATACGTTTGCAGCAGACAGAGTATATGTAGCAAATGAAGGTGCAGATTCAGTTAATGTACTTGATGCTGCGTCTTTAAAGACTGTAGATAAAGTACATGTTGGTAAAATGCCGCATAACGTTCAGGTGTCACCAGACAATAAAACAGTTTGGGTAACCAACCTTGGTGCTAACGGGACACATTCATCAGGCTCTGAACATATGGATATGAGTAAAGATGCCCATTCTGAGAAAATGGATATGGGCAAAGATTCTCATGCAGGCAAAAAGGAACATGGCGAAGTTTGGGTTATTAATGCCGAAAATGATACGGTTATTGCAAAACTTCCGGTTGGCGCACACCCTGCGCATGTTGTCGTCACCCCTGATGGGAAAATGGCATATATCTCAAATAGTGCAGATAACACTATCAGCGTGATTGATGCAGAACATTTGAAAAATTTAACGACAGTTAATGTAGGTAAATTCCCTCATGGCCTCAGAGTGAGTCCTGACGGTAAAGAAGTTTATATCGCGAATATGAAAGGGGGCTCGGTATCCGTTGTCGATACAGCCAGTAATAAAGAAGTCGCGCAGATCCCATTAGGTAAAATGCCAGCCCAGGTAGGTTTCTCACCGGACGGAAAACGGGTGTTTGTTTCCCTGTCTGGTGAAGACGCTGTAGCGGTGATTGATACAGCAACGCGTAAAGTTGTGAAGAAAATTAATGTTGGTACCGTACCAATCCAGCTGTTTGGCACTCCGGATGGTAAAAGCATGCTGGTAACCAATCAGGGCTCGAAGAGCAAGCCGGGTAACACAATAAACATGATTGATATCGCAAGCCTTACGGTAGCGAAAACCATCACTACTGGCGATGGGGCCCATGGCGTGGTTGTCGATAAAAATGGCAAGTATGCTTACGTAACTAACTCATTTGCAAACTCTGTTTCGATGATTGACATTAATGAGCGTAAGGTAGTGAACACGCTCCCGGTAGACAACAACCCAAATGGTATCAGCTGGGGCTCTGTCGAAGTGACGCCTAAATAACTTTGCTAGCATTTATCAATACCCGTCATTCGCTGGCGGGTATTTTCATGAATATTCTATAAATAAAGGAACGACAGATGAGAAAGCCGGAGCGGACAAAAACGCTGCCTAGTAAGTTCAATTTTGATGATACTGTAAACAGACTCGTCAGCGTATTGAATGCTAAAAATATTCGTATTTTTGTGCAGGTTGATCAACAGCAAGCGGCAACGGAAGCAGGTCTTGCTCTGCGACCGACGATGTTATTTCTGTTTGGTAACCCAAAGGGTGGTACTCCTGCCATGCAAGCAAATCCTCATGCGGCAATAGAGTTACCCCTAAGGGTGGTTATTTGGCAGGATGATAATGGTGATACCCATATAGATTATCAGGATGCAAGTACTGTTCTGGAGTTTGATTATGGTGTTGCACATAATATTTTTGCTCCAGTTAGCATCCTGGCAACCCTTCTTAACGAAGTGGCTGGTAATTAATTGCAAATAACACTAAATGCCTCGTGGATATTTAGTGTTATTTTTCTGCGTTTATTATGCAAGTATTTAACCCGCTATAATAAACCTATTGAATAATACATATGATGTTCATTACTCTTCAATGTTTGTCAATTCGTCTATTTTATAAATAGAAGAGTTTTTGTTTGCAATATTATGTGAAGAGTATATCTTGACGCTCAAATATTAATATGAAAGTTATGAGGATAGTTATGAAAAAGACATTAGTCACATCATTGGCCGCTTCTTTGTGTTTTCTCAGTCTGTCTGCCTTTGCTGCTACAGAAATCTCGCAACAAGAAGCCAATAGTTTAAAGCATGTCAAGTCAATCACCGTAACGGAAAATACGGTGAATCAATGTATGCACAAAATTTCGAAAATGGCAGATAAAGAAGGTGCTGATTTCTTTGTCATTAAGAACTTCTCTTCTATAGGCAATGGTTCTCAGGCTGTAGTGACCAGCGAACTCTATAAGAAGTAAACAGCAGTTTCCCCCATTTTAATTATTGATTAGCGAAAGTGCGTTGTTGTACCTGCTTTCGCTTATTAATAATCAACAAATGTTAGTCAGTCATTTGCAAGGCGGGCTTTGTCAGCCCACTCGTCTGACGAATTCCTGATGTGTTGGTACTCCTTGCCATTTCTGGCAGAAAAAAAATGTGAGTTCAGGCCGATTTAGCACATGCCATCTATACCGATTTACTATCGGTTATCGGGATAAACGGTATTGGTAATCGATTGCGTAGTCTCGCTATAACAATGCGGTACGCTACGTTATTTCGATTACTCAGTATTAAGGACATCTCATGAGCCACTCTCTTTTCTCGCAAAATCCCTGGTATAGCGCTGATATCATTCGTGGTTACAAACCGGATTTTACGCCGCGCGTAGCCTTTATCCTCGGCTCAGGCCTGGGGGCGTTGGCGGATCAAATTGAGGATGCGGTTGCCATCTCTTACGAGAAACTACCAGGGTTCCCGGTGAGTACCGTACACGGTCATGCTGGTGAACTGGTGTTGGGAAATCTGGCGGGAATTCCGGTGGCCTGTATGAAAGGACGTGGACATTTCTATGAAGGTCGCGGTATGACGGTGATGACGGATGCCATTCGTACGCTGAAGCTGCTGGGCTGTGAGCTGCTGTTTTGCACCAATGCTGCAGGCTCTTTGCGTCCCGAAGTCGGACCGGGTAGCCTCGTTGCGCTTAGCGATCACATCAATACGATGCCGGGTACGCCGATGGTAGGGCCAAACGATGAGCGTTTTGGCGAGCGATTCTTTTCACTGGCGAATGCCTATGATGCTGACTACCGTGCGATCCTGCAAACTGTTGCCGCTGAGGAAGGATTCCCGCTGAGTGAAGGGGTTTTTGTCTCTTATCCGGGGCCGAACTTTGAAACCGCGGCAGAAATCCGCATGATGCAAATTATCGGTGGTGACGTGGTGGGGATGTCGGTGGTGCCTGAAGTTATCTCTGCGCGCCACTGCGGTTTGAAAGTGGTTGCGGTGGCGGCCATCACCAACCTGGCGGAAGGTCTGGGTGATGTTAAATTATCTCACGCGCAGACGCTGGCTGCGGCGGAACTCTCCCGGCAGAATTTCATCAATTTGATCTGCGGATTCTTGCGCAAACTGGCCTGAATAACTAAAAAATGACCCCGCTTGCGGGGTCTTACTTTATGGCAAGGAACGGAAAAATGGGTATCGCATCTCGCTTAAAGCTCATGTCGTTTTTGCAATATTTCATCTGGGGAAGCTGGTTGGTAACCCTGGGTTCCTACATGATTAATACCCTGGATTTTACCGGCGCGAACGTCGGTATGATTTACAGTTCGAAAGGGCTGGCGGCGATTATCATGCCGGGCATTATGGGCATCATTGCCGATAAATGGCTACGCGCCGAGCGCGCCTATATGCTTTGTCATCTGGTGTGTGCGGGCGTGTTGCTATATGCCACAACCGTTACCGATCCGCAGACCATGTTTTGGGTGATGCTGGTTAACGCAATGGCGTATATGCCGACGATTGCGTTATCGAATAGCGTCTCATACTCGTGCCTGGCGCAATCAGGTCAGGATCCGGTCACCGCGTTCCCGCCAATTCGTGTGTTTGGCACCATAGGTTTTATTGTGGCGATGTGGACAGTCAGTTTGATGGGACTGGAACTGAGCAGCGCGCAGTTGTATATCGCTTCAGGCGCATCGCTGCTGCTGGCTCTGTATGCACTTACGTTGCCGAAAATCCCGGTTGCTGAGAAGAAAGCAAACACCACGCTTGCCAGCAAGCTCGGTCTGGACGCCTTTGTTCTGTTTAAAAAACCGCAGATGGCAATCTTCTTTTTGTTTGCGATGATGCTGGGGGCGGTGTTGCAAATCACCAACGTCTTTGGCAATCCGTTCCTGCATGATTTTGCCCGTAACCCGGAATTTGCCGACAGCTTTGTGGTGAAGTATCCCTCCATATTGCTTTCCGTTTCACAGATGGCGGAGGTGGGCTTTATTCTCACTATTCCGTACTTCCTTAAACGCTTTGGCATTAAAACGGTGATGCTGATGAGCATGCTGGCATGGACGCTGCGCTTTGGCTTCTTTGCCTTTGGCGATCCGTCTCCGTTTGGTTTTGTGCTGCTGCTGATGTCGATGATCGTCTACGGCTGTGCGTTTGATTTCTTCAATATCTCGGGATCGGTATTTGTCGAGCAGGAGGTTAGCTCTAACATTCGCGCCAGCGCGCAGGGGCTGTTTATGACGATGGTAAACGGCGTTGGCGCGTGGGTGGGATCAATCCTGAGTGGTATGGCGGTAGACTATTTTTCTGTCGATGGCGTCAAGGATTGGCAAACTATCTGGCTGGTGTTTGCCGCGTATGCGCTGGCTCTGGCGGTTATCTTTGCATTGTTCTTTAAGTACAAGCATGAGCCTGAACGACTGGCACAGAAATCACCGGCACATTAACACTCCATTGGCGGCGGGATCTGATACCCGCCGTTTCATTTTCTGCGAGGCAATGTGGTAACTTTGCGCATTATCCTTATTTCAGGAGCGCATTATCCATGGAACGCACGCACCGCATCGATCTGAAGTTACTGCGTTATTTTCTTGCTGTCGCAGAAGAACTGCATTTTGGACGTGCTGCTGCTCGCCTGAATATGTCACAACCGCCGCTCAGTACCCATATTAAAGAGCTGGAGCAACAGCTCGGCACTTTGCTATTTATCCGTCATTCCCGCAGCGTGGCGTTAACTCACGCGGGAAAGATATTGATGGAAGAGTCGCGCCGACTGTTATCCAGTGCTAATCAGGCGCTGGCGAGAGTGGAGCAAATTGGTCGTGGTGAGGCAGGGCGAATTGAGCTTGGCGTTATCGGTACAGCGATGTGGGGAAAAATGCGTCCGGTGATGCGCCGTTTTATGAAGGATAATCCCAATGTTGAGGTGCTGTTTCGCGAGAACATGCCCGCGATGCAGATGACGATGCTGGAACGGCGTGAACTGGATGCGGGAATTTGGCGGATGGCCACTGAGCTTCCTCCCGGGTTTACCAGTTTGCGTTTGCATGAGTCCTCTTTTCTGGTTGCCATGCCGGAAGAACATCCTCTTACTGCCTGTGAGTCCATACCGCTGGAGGCGTTGAGAAATGAATATTTTGTCACAATGCCTTCCATTCATACTGACTGGGCATTTTTGCAGCGAGTTTGCCTGAGTGCTGGATTTTCCCCGATGATTATTCGTGAGGTGAGGGAGCCGCAAACGGTGCTGGCGATGATCAGCATGGGGATTGGTATTACGTTAATTGCTGACAGCTATGCGCAGATGAATTGGCCTGGCGTGGTATTTCGACCGTTAGAGGAACGTATTCCCGCAGATTTGTATATTGTGTATGACCAACAGCAGGCGACACCCGCGCTGGAGAAACTGGTAGCGGCATTGACGATGTGATGTCTTATCCGGCCTGCGCGTGTTGTGTTGTCTGCGCCGGATGGCGACTGACGTCTTATCCGGCCTGCGCGTGTAGTGTTGTCTGTGCCGGATGGCGATTAACGTCTTATCCGGCCTACGCGTGCGGTATTGTCTGTAGGCCTGATAAGCGTAGCGCATCAGGCGATGCAGGTTCGAATCTTATATATCGCAGATAGCAAAAAGGCGCCTTTAGGGCGCCTTTTTACATTGGTGGGTCGTGCAGGATTCGAACCTGCGACCAATTGATTAAAAGTCAACTGCTCTACCAACTGAGCTAACGACCCGAAGTGGTGGGTGATGACGGGATCGAACCGCCGACCCCCTCCTTGTAAGGGAGGTGCTCTCCCAGCTGAGCTAATCACCCACTTCGGTACTTCAATTTTATTGTAAGAAATTCAGCTGGCGAGAAAGTGGTGGGTGATGACGGGATCGAACCGCCGACCCCCTCCTTGTAAGGGAGGTGCTCTCCCAGCTGAGCTAATCACCCACTTCTCAATTTCTTACTCTACACGGCGGAGACTACACAAAGTAGTTGGTGGGTGATGACGGGTTCGAACCGCCGACCCCCTCCTTGTAAGGGAGGTGCTCTCCCAGCTGAGCTAATCACCCCCGCTGTGTGGAGTCGCATTATAGGGAGAGTTGAAAATGAGTCAACGCATTTTCTAAAGAATTTGTTCGTTCGTCGTAAATTTAAACAAAACGATCGTAAATCAATCCATGCAGCATGATTTGTATACGAAAATGGCAAAGCGTGATGTTCCAACCTGAACAACATTGAGGAATCAGACCACAGTGATAGAATACGAGCCTGATAATCTTTCCAGGATTTGCCGGTTGTCGGCATCTTTATAAACGTAAGGCCATTTCATGAAAATCAAAACTCGCTTCGCGCCAAGCCCGACAGGTTACCTGCACGTCGGTGGTGCGCGTACTGCTCTATATTCCTGGCTTTTTGCACGTAACCATGACGGTGAGTTTGTGCTGCGTATTGAAGACACCGATCTCGAACGCTCCACTCCGGAAGCTATTGAAGCCATTATGGATGGCATGAATTGGCTGAATCTGGAATGGGATGAAGGCCCGTACTTCCAGACCAAACGTTTTGATCGCTACAATGCCGTGATTGATGAGATGCTGGAAGCCGGTACCGCGTATAAATGCTACTGCTCCAAAGAGCGTCTGGACGCACTGCGCGAAGAGCAGATGGCAAACGGTGAGAAGCCACGTTACGACGGTCGCTGCCGCCACGGGCATGAACATCATGCTGCTGATGAACCATGCGTGGTGCGTTTTGCCAACCCGCAGGATGGATCCGTTATTTTTGACGACCAGATCCGTGGGCCGATCGAATTCAGCAACCAGGAGCTGGACGATCTGATCATCCGCCGTACTGACGGTTCCCCGACCTACAACTTCTGTGTTGTTGTCGACGACTGGGATATGGAAATCACTCACGTTATTCGTGGTGAAGACCATATCAACAACACTCCGCGTCAGATTAACATCCTGAAAGCGCTGAATGCGCCGGTGCCGGTTTATGCACACGTGTCGATGATCAACGGCGACGACGGTAAAAAACTCTCTAAACGTCACGGTGCGGTCAGCGTTATGCAGTATCGCGACGACGGTTACCTGCCGGAAGCGCTGCTGAACTATCTGGTGCGTCTGGGCTGGTCCAGCGGCGATCAGGAAATCTTCACCCGTGAAGAGATGATCAAACTGTTCTCCCTTGGTGCGGTGAGCAAGTCTGCCAGTGCGTTCAACACCGAAAAACTGCAGTGGCTGAACCATCACTACATTAATTCGCTGGCACCTGAATATGTGGCAACGCATCTGCAATGGCACATTGAGCAGGAAAATATCGATACTCGCGTCGGCCCGCAGCTGTCTGAGCTGGTTAAACTGCTGGGTGAGCGCTGCAAAACGCTGAAAGAGATGGCGCAGAGCTGCCGCTACTTCTACGAAGACTTTGCTGAGTTCGACGCGGATGCAGCTAAGAAACACCTGCGTCCGGTAGCGCGTCAGCCGCTGGAAGTGGTTCGCGATAAGCTGGCTGCTATCAGCGAGTGGACGGCAGAAAACGTGCACCACGCGATTCAGGCAACCGCTGATGAGCTGGAAGTGGGTATGGGTAAAGTTGGGATGCCGCTGCGCGTAGCCGTAACCGGCGCGGGTCAGTCTCCGGCGTTAGACGTCACGGTGCATGCGATTGGTAAATCCCGCAGCATTGAGCGTATTAATAAAGCGCTGGCGTTTATTGCTGAGCGTGAAAGCCAGCAGTAAGACCGGTTGAGCGATGAAACAACGGCAGGAGCGCATCCTGCCGTTTTTTTTGCCTGTTATTCAGACTCATCAATACCCAGACGGGTAAGGAAAGTGCGAATACCTTCGCGCGAAATATACATTGCCAGCTTTTCTTGTTCCGTTGGGGACATGTTGTCCAGTGCGCTAATTATCTGGCGACAGGCGTGGCTACGCACCACGTGGGTGTATTCTGCCAGCGGTTCCTCAGCCTGATAAATTTCAGGGGCTTTGCGAAAAGCCGGAATATTGAGCAGAAACGTACGGACGCTGGAGTCGATATGGATCAGCCTTGCACGACCCCCTTTAACGCCGGGAAACTTTTCGGTGGTCCAGTTTTGTTCCCTGATCCAACGATTGACGGTTTGTTTGGCAACCCCGAGACATTCCGCTAGTTCTTCGGTCGTCATTTTGCTGCGTAATTTTTTCATATTATTTGTTGTCGCGGATCCCTAAGCGTTGTAACAAACCCGTAATGCCTTCACGCAGGATCAGTGACGTAAACATTTTTTGTTCTGAAGGAGTCATCTCTTTGGCGAGCCTAATCAGTAGAGCTTCGATAGAGGTATCGCCGGATAACGATAAATTATCTGATAAACCTTCGGCTGAACGCTCAGCACTGCGAATGTATTCACGAACTTGTTCGGTGACGTGAACCAGACGCGCTTTACCGCCCTGTACGCCTGGTTTTGGTGATGTAGCCCAACCCTCCTTGCGCACCCATTTATTGATGGTCTGTCGGCTGTATCCGGTCAGATTAGCAAGTTCTTCTGGCGTCATCCGTTCCTTGAACATAACGATTCCCTGAATAGTCGTGGGGTTAATTAGTGGCTCATTTTATAGCACCATTTTAGTAGAAACCGTGACGCGTTTAACTACTGAATGCGAGTTGTTACGCAATGTTCTTCATTTGACTGCTTTTTCAGCGATTGAATTCTATGAGTTAATTTTACCGTTGACACACGCGAAGGGAATTCATATGATGCCGCCCGTCAACTCGACAAGCTTTACGTAATGGGGCTATAGCTCAGCTGGGAGAGCGCTTGCATGGCATGCAAGAGGTCAGCGGTTCGATCCCGCTTAGCTCCACCAAATTTAATCCCAATAAATTTGGTACGTACGTAATAGCATCGTGGGGCTATAGCTCAGCTGGGAGAGCGCTTGCATGGCATGCAAGAGGTCAGCGGTTCGATCCCGCTTAGCTCCACCAAAATTTAAACCCTCGCTGAAAAGCGGGGGTTTTTTGTTTCTGTTTCCTACCTGTTCTTATCCTGTATCTCTTCGGTTTGCTGAATAGCAGGCATAAAAAAACCGGGGAGAAGAATCTCCCCGGTCTTATCAATACGACGTTGTCTTGCGCTTACAGCACCAGTGCGGCGATAGATGCAGACAGTACGCTCACCAGCGTAGAGCCGTACACCAACTTCAGACCGAAGCGGGAAACCACGTTACCTTGCTCTTCGTTCAGACCTTTAATCGCACCGGCGATAATACCGATGGAAGAGAAGTTAGCGAAGGAGACCAGGAACACGGACAGGATACCTTCTGCACGCGGAGAGAGCGTGGCGGCAATTTTCTGCAGATCCATCATCGCAACGAATTCGTTGGAAACCAGTTTGGTTGCCATGATACTGCCCACCTGCAGCGCTTCGCTGGACGGCACACCCATTACCCATGCAACAGGGTAGAAGATGTAGCCCAGGATGCCCTGGAAGGAGATGCTGTAGCCAAACCAGCCGGTCACGGTGGCGAACAGGGCGTTCAGGGCTGCAATCAGCGCGATGAAACCAATCAGCATCGCCGCAACGATAATTGCCACTTTGAAACCTGCCAAGATGTATTCACCCAGCATTTCGAAGAAGCTCTGGCCTTCGTGCAGGTTAGACATCTGAATGTTTTCTTCGCTGGCATCAACGGTGTACGGGTTGATCAGCGACAGCACGATAAAGGTGCTGAACATGTTCAGAACCAGCGCCGCAACCACGTACTTCGGTTCCAGCATGGTCATGTACGCGCCGACGATAGACATGGAAACGGTCGACATCGCCGTTGCAGCCATGGTGTACATACGGTTGCGAGACATTTTGCCGAGAATATCTTTATAGGCGATAAAGTTCTCGGACTGACCCAGGATCAGGGAGCTGACGGCGTTGAAGGATTCCAGCTTGCCCATACCGTTCACTTTGGATAACAGGAAACCAATCGCGCGGATGATAACCGGCAGAACGCGGATATGCTGCAAAATACCGATAAGAGCGGAAATGAAGACGATTGGGCACAGCACTTTCAGGAAGAAGAATGCCAGGCCTTTGTCGTTCATGCTGCCGAAGACAAAGTTTGTCCCTTCATTAGCGAATCCGAGGAGTTTTTCAAACATCTCGGAGAAGCCTCTCACGAAGCCCAGACCGACATCAGAGTTCAGGAAGAACCATGCCAGTAACACTTCAATAACAAGCAATTGAATAACATAACGAATGCGGATTTTTTTACGGTCACTGCTTACCAGCAGTGCGAGTACCGCAACCACGGCAAGGGCCAGGACGAAATGAAGAACGCGGTCCATATTTGCTCCAAATATGAGGCAGGTTTAGTTTTCGTGCACATTCTATGTAACAACCATAAAGAAAACGAGATCAAACACACACTATAATAAGGACCTGTGACGAGATTCAAAATTAGTGATCGGTGATACACTTCTGTTATGTTTAGTATGGAAGTGAAAAGTTATGTCATTGTGCTAATCTCATAACAATAATTAAACATCTCACCGGTATTTCCAGAATCCTTATCGATCCATAGACAAACGCTATCAGAGAAATCAACTTCACCCATTAAAATGAATTTGATAATCATTCTCAATAGGCGTAGCTTGAAACATAGCAAAGGCTATGTTTCTGAGGCACTAAAATGACTAACGATCGCGTTGAGAGTAGCAGTGGACGGGCAGCGCGCAAGTTGAAGCTCGCATTAATGGGACCTGCGTTCATCGCGGCGATCGGCTACATCGATCCGGGCAACTTCGCCACCAACATCCAGGCAGGGGCCAGCTTTGGCTATAAACTGTTGTGGGTGGTGGTCTGGGCAAATCTGATGGCGATGCTGATTCAGGTGCTGTCGGCAAAGCTGGGTATTGCCACGGGTAAAAACCTGGCGGAGCAAATTCGCGATCACTATCCTCGTCCGGTGGTGTGGTTCTATTGGGTGCAGGCCGAAATTATCGCCATGGCGACAGACCTTGCTGAATTCATTGGTGCCGCGATTGGTTTCAAATTGATCCTCGGCGTGTCGTTATTGCAGGGGGCCGTGCTCACCGGTATCGCGACTTTTTTGATTCTGATGTTGCAGCGCCGTGGGCAAAAACCGCTGGAAAAAGTGATTGGCGGCTTGCTGCTGTTTGTGGCTGCGGCTTACATTGTGGAACTGATCTTTTCCCAGCCGAACTTCGCGCAACTTAGCAAGGGAATGGTTATCCCGAGCCTGCCTAATTCCGAAGCGGTGTTCCTGGCGGCTGGCGTGCTCGGCGCGACTATCATGCCACACGTCATTTATCTGCACTCTTCCTTAACTCAGCATCTGCACGGCGGAACACGTCAACAGCGCTATGCGGCCACGAAATGGGATGTGGCAATCGCCATGACGATTGCTGGATTTGTCAATCTGGCGATGATGGCGACGGCTGCCGCTGCATTTCACTTTAGCGGGCATACCGGTATTGCCGATCTCGATCAAGCGTATCTGACACTTGAACCGCTGTTGAGTCACGCTGCGGCGACGGTATTCGGTTTAAGCCTGGTGGCTGCGGGACTTTCTTCTACCGTGGTCGGTACGTTGGCCGGGCAGGTGGTGATGCAAGGGTTTATCCGCTTTCACATTCCGCTTTGGGTACGCCGTACCGTCACCATGATGCCATCATTTATTGTGATTTTGATGGGACTGGATCCGACGCGTATTCTGGTGATGAGCCAGGTATTGCTCAGTTTTGGTATTGCACTGGCGCTGGTGCCGCTACTGATCTTTACCAGTGACGGTAAGCTGATGGGCGATTTGGTGAATACCCGTTGGGTAAAACAGGTAGGCTGGGTGATTGTTGTACTGGTGGTGGCGCTTAATATCTGGCTGTTGGTAGGAACCGCACTCGGTTTGTAAAAACAAAAGGGCCCGTTGGCCCTTTTGTTACATTAATGATGATGTTTGTGGCCACGCCCGCGACCGCGGTGGTCGTCACGATCGTTCCAGCCTTCACGATAACCACGCTCATAAGCTTTGCGTTTGTCCCAGCCACGATGGTAGCCGTTGTCATGACGCCACCAGCGATTTTTGCGCCACTCATAGTTATGGTGCCAGTAATCCCGGTCGCGCCAGCGGCCGCCATCCCAGTAGTTACCGTAGTTATCGCGATCGCCAATTTGTAATTTTATTGATGGCAGCAGGGTGATTTCGCCAGCGTTCGCGGCCAGCGGTGTAAAAGCCAATAAGACTGCCGCCAGAATCAGTGACCTGAACATGTTTTCTCTCCTTCACGATCGAGCCGTAGCCGGCCTGTTAACGTAATATTACGGGGCAGTAAAGCCCCGTTTCATCGCCTTAACTCTTAAATCGCAAGTGAGAGCACTTTTTGTTAATAAATGTGTCTTTATTTCAATCAACTCAGGATAGCATCAATCTCCGCGCACTCTTCAGACGTAAAGTGACGGTTTGCCAGCATACCGACAGCGTCTTCAATCTGCGCCGTTTTACTCGCGCCAATCAGCACGGACGTGACTTTGTCATCCCGTAACACCCATGCCAGCGCCATTTGGGAAAGCTTTTGCCCGCGTTGTTCTGCCAGCACATTCAGCGCCCGCACTTTTTCCAGCTTTTGTGGAGTGATCTGGTCCGGATTCAGAAAGCGACTGGTGCTTGCCGCACGAGAATCCGCAGGAATGCCGTTCAGATAGCGGTCGGTTAACTGTCCGCCAGCCAGCGGTGAGAAGGCGATACTGCCGACACCTTTTTCCTGTAATAGTGACAGCAAGCCACCTTCGACCCAACGTTCAAACATGGAATATTTGGGCTGGTGAATAAGGCATGGCGTACCTAAATCGTCGAGTATTTCAATCGCCTGCCTGGCAAGATCTGCCGGATAGTTAGACAACCCGACGTACAGCGCTTTGCCCTGACGGACGATGTGATCCAGCGCGCGCATGGTTTCTCTGAGCGGTGTTTCAGGGTCGGGGCGATGGTGGTAGAAGATATCGACATACTCCAGCCCCAGACGCTTCAGGCTTTGATCGAGACTGGCAATCAGATATTTGCGTGAACCCCAGTCACCGTAGGGACCTTCCCACATGGTGTAGCCCGCTTTTGTGGAGATAATAAGCTCATCTCGCCACGGTAAAAAATCTTCCTGCAGGATCCGACCAAAATTACGTTCTGCCGAACCCGGTGGTGGACCATAGTTATTTGCCAGATCAAAATGGTTGATTCCCAGATCGAATGCGCGCTGTAACAATGCGCGACTGTTCTCGACCTGTGTGGTATCGCCAAAATTGTGCCACAAACCCAGAGAGACAATCGGGAGCTTAAGGCCGCTCTGACCGCAGCGGCGGTACTCCATTGTCTGATAACGATTTTCATCTGCGTGATAAACCATGTCACCCCCCTTCCACAATGCGTGTGCCTTTCAGTGTATACGGTTACACCGTCGATTCTTCAATGAATTTTTACCGCCAGAACTGTAAATCTTGCTTTCCACCCCTTCACAGCGACTTTCCTGGACAGTCATCACAGTTCTTCGATACTCAACATGAGGTTACCGTCAGAAGGATAGCTGTCATGCAAACCCCGTATTCCGTTGCTGATTATCTGCTGGACAGGCTGGCAGGCTGTGGCGTTGGCCATCTCTTTGGTGTGCCGGGCGATTATAATTTGCAGTTTCTTGACCACGTGATTGAACATCCCAACGTATGTTGGGTCGGGTGTGCGAATGAATTGAATGCGGCTTATGCGGCAGATGGCTATGCCCGGGTATCCGGGGTTGGGGCGCTGCTCACCACGTTTGGTGTGGGGGAGTTAAGCGCAATTAACGGTATCGCGGGTAGCTTCGCGGAATATGTTCCTGTTTTGCATATTGTCGGCGCACCCTGTCGCGGCGCGCAGCGTCGCGGAGAGTTGATGCATCACACTTTGGGTGACGGTGACTTTCAGCATTTTTACCGCATGCAGCAGGCGGTAACGACGGCCAGCGCGATACTGGATGAACAAAATGCCTGCTATGAGATTGACCGTGTGTTGCGAATGATGCTCAGCGAGCGCAGGCCGGGCTATCTGATGCTACCTGCTGATGTGGCTAAACAGCCTGCTACGCCACCGAATGATATTATGATTGTTCCTCTGAGCGAGCCGGAAAGCAGCGTGATAGAGGCGTTTCGCTACCATGCCCGTGAACGATTGCTGGACAGCCCACGCGTAGCGTTGCTGGCCGACTTCCTCGCGCTGCGTTTTGGCCTGCAGCCGGTTTTACAGCGCTGGATGGCGGAAACGCCGATGGCTCATGCCACGTTGTTGATGGGCAAAGGACTGTTTGATGAGCGTCACCCGGCGTTTGTTGGCACGTACAGCGCTGGAGCCAGCAGCGATTATGTACGTCAGGCGATAGAAGATGCCGATACGATAATGTGTGTCGGCACACAATTTGTCGACACCCTGACTGCTGGGTTTACACAACAGCTACCGCTGGATCGCACCATTGACGTTCAGCCCCATGCGTCACGAATTGGATCCCACTGGTTTAACATCCCGATGGAGCAGGCGGTCACCACATTACGTGAGCTGTGCCTGGAAATGTCGTTTTCTCTACCGCCAGAACGTCCGCCAATTAGGCATGTTCAGGTTGAGAAGGGCCCACTGACGCAGGAAAACTTCTGGCACACGGTGCAGCAGTTTCTGAAGCCTGATGACATTATCCTCGTCGATCAGGGAACCGCCGCCTTTGGCGCGGCTGCGCTCTCACTACCTTGCGGGGCGGAAGTACTGGTTCAACCGTTGTGGGGATCTATCGGCTACGCGCTCCCGGCGGCATTCGGCGCGCAAACGGCCTGTCCGGACCGTCGGGTGATCCTGATTATTGGCGATGGCGCGGCGCAGCTCACCATTCAGGAGCTGGGCTCCATGCTCAGAGACGGGCAATCGCCGGTTATTTTACTGCTCAACAATGACGGTTATACCGTGGAGCGGGCCATACACGGGGCAAATCAGTGCTATAACGACATCGCCGCCTGGAGCTGGACGTCGGTGCCGCAGGCGTTTAGTCGTGAATGTCAGGCCGAATGTTGGCGGGTGAAGCAGGCGGTACAGCTGGAAGAGGTGCTGGCCCGGTTGTCCCATCCGCAACGACTGTCGTTAATTGAGGTGGTGCTACCGAAAGCCGATCTTCCTGAATTATTGCGCACGGTGACCCGTGCGCTGGAATCTCGCAACGGCGGATAGCTATTTATCAGGGCGCTCAGCGACCATCATCGGTTTGCCTGCCAGCAGCAGCCAGGCGGGCAGCATGACGATGCACAGCAGTGGCAGCAGGGTGGAATCTGGCACCACCACTGCTGCCATAAACAGGCTCAGCCAGGCGTCACGGGTGACGACCAGCACCAGCCCGAGAATAGAGCAAGAAACCGTGATGGCAGCCGGCACCGCTTCAACATGGGCGTGCAGCATCAGGCCAAGCGCGACGCCAACGAATACCGCCGGGAAGATTCGTCCGCCGCGAAAACCACTCGCCGCTGCAACCACTAATGCCGTTAGTTTGATCACGGCGAGCATGAAATAATCTGATGTCCCCAGCGTTTGGCTAAACGCCATTTGCTGCATTTCGTCCAGTCCCTTAAACAAGGTAAGCGGCCCGCCGATAACACCCAAAATGCCAAGGATAAAACCGCCTGCCCCGAGGATCAGCACCGGGTGTTTTAATCGATGCATTAAATGGTGCAAACGCGGCAGACACCAGACGGCAACCATCCCAGCGGCAATGGCGATGGCAGCAACAACCGCGCCGCTGAGGATATCGATCAAGTGCATCTGCGTGTAGTGCGCGATGGGTAGTGAAAAATGGGGGTGAAAAAACAGGCTGGTGGTTAGCGAACCCGCGGCGGCGGCCATTAACGGTGCAAACAGGCGATCCCACAAGGGCACATCGTTTGAGCTATTCAGCGTTTGCGAAAATATCAGCGCGGCGGCAACGGGGGTACCAAATAGCGCGCCGATGGTACCGGCAGAGGCGAGAATGGTCCAGTCCAGCTTTGCAATGCGCGGAAACATCCGGCTACCAAGTGCCACTGCCAGAGCGATATTTACGGTCATGATGGGGTGTTCCGGACCCAGACTGACGCCACCCGCGAGGCCGAGGATTAGTGCTGCCAGCAGACCCGGTATTGCTGACGTTGGCACCGGCATACCAATTAACGGTTCACAGGCCGGATCCGGGCCTGCGTGGCCATGGCTGTAACGGATTACTAACCCGACCATGATCCCCGTGAGTGTCAGCATACCGATAATCCAGACCGGAGAGTCCTGGGCTATACCGATGCTAACAGGCAGACGTTCCCACAAAAACTGCTGTAAAACGGAAGCCACTTTCATCACAACGATCAACACCAGGCTGGACGCTATGCCAATGATTAGCGCTGGGGTTGATAGCAAGAGCATCGTTCTGGCTCGCGGATGGAGCATTTTCTATTCCTTAAAACAGAGTCATAGACATAGTTTGCACAGCCTGTCTGACGACATCGCTGCAAATGGTGCTGAAACGATAAAGTAATTGTGTGATCTGGATCGATTTTCCACGGGCATCAGCCTTCAGACCGTTGTTGTTATGTCCCCATGAATTTACAGTGTGGCAAAGATTTATTCTGACTTTAGCGGAGCAGTGGAAGAATGACAAAATATGCTTTAGTAGGGGATGTTGGCGGCACCAACGCGCGTCTTGCTCTGTGCGATATTGCCAGCGGCGAGATTTCGCAGGCAAAAACCTATTCCGGGTTGGATTTTCCAAGTCTGGAGGCGGTGGTGCGCGTGTACCTGGATGAGCATAGCGTTAGCGTTGAAGATGGTTGTATTGCCATTGCCTGTCCGATAACCGGCGACTGGGTGGCAATGACCAACCATACCTGGGCGTTCTCTATTGCTGAGATGAAAAAAAACCTGGGCTTCAGCCATCTGGAAATCATCAATGATTTCACCGCTGTGTCGATGGCGATCCCGATGCTGAAAAAAGAGCATTTAATCCAGTTTGGTGGCGCGGAACCTGTTGAAGGTAAACCTATTGCGGTTTATGGCGCAGGAACCGGGCTTGGCGTGGCGCATCTGGTCCACGTGGATAAACGCTGGGTAAGTCTCCCTGGTGAAGGCGGCCACGTGGATTTTGCGCCTAACAGCGAGGAAGAGGGAATTATCCTTGAGGTTCTGCGCGCGGAAATAGGTCACGTGTCCGCAGAACGCGTGCTGTCTGGTCCGGGACTGGTGAATCTGTATCGCGCGATCGTCAAATCTGACGGACGCCTGCCGGAAAATCTGCAGCCGAAGGATATCACCGCACGGGCGCTGGAAGATTCCTGCATTGACTGTCGTCGTGCGCTGTCGCTGTTCTGCGTCATCATGGGACGTTTTGGTGGCGATCTGGCGTTAACGCTGGGCACATTTGGCGGTGTGTACATCGCCGGCGGTATTGTGCCGCGCTTCCTCGACTTCTTTAAAGTGTCGGGCTTCCGCGGTGGTTTTGAAGATAAAGGCCGTTTTAAAGCCTACGTGCAGGATATTCCGGTGTATCTGATCGTGCACGATAATCCTGGACTACTTGGCGCTGGTGCGCATTTACGTCAGACGCTGGGCCATATTTTGTAAGGTCAGGGCCGGATGGCGCTCAGCGCTTCTCCGGCCTTGTCGTTCTGGCTGTTCATATTTTCTAAAATTATCTTGATCATCTGTTGTTCAAATAAATCGGCATGCAGGTATCTTGTGTTTTTATATTTTTTATCGGTATCCAGATAGGGTTGATGCAAACAACATTCTGGCGGCGTGCATGAGATCAGGGTGTTAATAAGGTCAATTGGTTTAGGGTATTCAACAAATAGCGGGCCATGGCGATAGTTATGTTTATTTTGCCATTCCGCCAGATCGTCCATAAAACACTCTGCGGTTGGTTTCGGCATCGCGCTGGCTTTATCTTTGCTCAACACAATATAAGCCAGATTGTATAACCCGTGCGCGTATGGCCAGAACATTTTATGGAGCTTAGTGAGCCCTGGTTCTCTCAATGCAGACACGCTTTTACAATATAAATCGAGTTGCGTGCCTGCTTCTGTCACATCCTCATCCAGGAGCGCCATCAGATAGCGGAGGATGAACATATCGCTTACTGTTTGCTTCGTGGTCAGTACCTTTTGCGCTCTTTTTCTGGCATCCACTGCAAAGTCTGCACGTTTGTACCACACCGCCATCATTAAATTCGTCATGGCCAGGTTAACAGGGTGACCGTTATCACTCATACCCAATTTTTCAGGCAATAAGAGTGGTACTCGGTCAAATAAACCCGCGGCAAGAATCTCTAGTGTCGTCCATACATTAATACTGTGATCGCAGCCTGAGTCCACACCCTGCGTCACATGTTTAATCATTGCAGACTGTCGCAGGGATAAGTGTAGAGATTCCATATCATTTGACTGTATCGCGGTTTTATATCCTAATAAATCCGGGCTGCGCTTCATGCGCAGCATAAAAAGCCATGAACTCAGCTGTTGTTGCAGTGAATAATCCAGATGGCATTGTTCATGAATATCCAGGCACTCAGCTAAATAATCGTCCGTACTTATCCATATCAGGGCATTTTTTTCCGCTTCTTTTGCGTATTCGCGTAGATATGTACGTTGATATTTTTCGCTCAGCTTTGCCATGACATCACCTGTAAAAAATAGAGTGACGACCAATATACTACAAACTTAGTTCCGCTATCCTGTTCGTCGCGGAAACGACTGAAAGCGCGCTGTACTCTCCATTCGTCACGCTTTTTCAGCACTATAAATGCATTAATTGTCTGAATTCTTTCACTTTGCTCCGACTAACCGGGATTTCAAATTCCAGATCCTTTAAACGCAGAATATAAGTGTTGTTAAACCAGGGTTCGATCTCGCGGATTTTATTCAGATTTACGCAGAACGAGCGGTGGCAGCGGAAGAAATGCGAAGCCGGCAGTTTGCTGCAGAATTCACTGATGTTCATCGGCATGACGTATGATTCTCGTCGCGTATAGACGAACGTCATCTTTTCATGCGCTTCAGCGTAGTAGATGTCGTTGATTGGGGTCACGATGATCCGCTCATCTTTGATCAGGTTGATCGTATCGTTTTCGCGGGCCACCGGACTTACAGGGGACGTTCCCGTTTGCTGTTGCTGCCAGGCGGCTTCCAGCTTTTGCAGCATACTGACAATGCGTGATTCCTGGTACGGCTTCAGAATGTAGTCAAAAGCTTCCAGTTCGAAGGCTTCAACGGCATGCTCTTTCCACGCGGTAATAAATACAATAAAGGGTTTATGTGCGAACTGGCTGATATTTTGTGCCAGCAATACCCCGTCCAGCGAGGGAATATTAATATCCAGAAAAATGGCGTCAACGCGGTTGTGCTGGAGATATTTCAGCACGTCCAGACCATCGTCAAACGTGCCGACAATCTCCATCTGGCTGTGCTCTTTTATCAGCCAGCTCAGTTCCTGTTGGGCCAGGAATTCATCTTCAACAATGATGACTTTCACGACTTCACTCCTGGTTAAAGCAATAATGTAGTTGGCGCGGCTGCGGGCGAGTGCACATTAGGTACATAAAAGGCAATCTCTGTGCCTGGCTCCAGACGGCGGATATGTAATCCCTCACCGTAGAGCAGCTTAACGCGATGGTGCACATTCAACAGACCAATTTTATTGCCCGGCATTTCATTGGACTCGACCCGTTCAATCACTTTTGGGTCGATACCATGACCCGTGTCTCGTACGGCAATCCGTACCCGGTTGCCGCACTCCGCAACGCTGATAGTGACCACACCTTTCCCTTTGCAGGGCTGGATCCCATGGACGATAGCGTTCTCGACCAACGGCTGAATCAGCAGGCTGGGAATAAAACAGCTTACCTCTTCATCGATATCATAAATAACGGTCAGCTTGTCGCCAAAGCGGGCCTGTTCGATGGTGATGTAATCCTTGATTTGATACAGCTCTTTCTTAATGTCGATCTGCTCATCGTCTTTTAATTCAATATTATAGCGAAGATAGCGCGACAAATTAAAAATGAGCTGACGTGCGGTGTCCGGGTTAAGCCGCACCGACGATGAAATCGCGTTCAGGGCATTAAACAGAAAATGGGGATTTATTTTGCTTTGCAGTGCGCGTAGCTCTGCCTTATTTGCCATTTCTCGTAGTTGCTCTGCGCGGGAGACTTCAAGCTGGGTGGAGATGATTTGCGACAGACCGATCGCCATTTCCTGTAACGAGGAAGTGATTTGATGAGCGTGACAGTAGTAGATCTTCAGCGTGCCGGTCACGACGCCTTTCTCCCAAAGCGGGATCACCAGCATGGAGTGAATTTCCGGGGTGCGATGCGCTTCATCATTGTTTTTTATGATTATTTTACCGTGATTTATGGCCTCCTGCGTGGTGGGGCTGACGAAGTCATCGTTATCGCAGTAGTTGATCTCTCCAACGCCAACATAGGCCAGAACGTGCTGAGTATTGGTGATGGCAACCGCGTCAGCGTGGATATCGTGACGAATAATTTCGCACACCTGACGTAACGACTCGCTGTTGACCTGGCGAAAGAGCGGCAGCGTTTTGTTGGCGATATCCAGCGCCAGCTTGGCCTGTTTTGCAGCGCTGGCTTCTTTCTCACCTTCAACGCTTTGTACCAGCATCACGATAAAACCAATACAGACGCTGCCGAGGATCATCGGGATACCGATTTTTGAGACAATATCCAGCCCCAGTTCGGTGGTGGGTGCCCAGGCGACGACCAGTATCATAGTCAGTGATTCGCACAGCATTCCGCCTAAAATACCCGCGCGCCAGTGCTGCGCTTTGGGGATCTTACGGTTGATCCACCCGGCAATGCAGCCAGCCAGAATGCTGGTAATAAAGCAGGGTAGGGCAGTTACGCCGCCAATATCGATCAGGTAACGGTGGGTGCCTGCGATCAGCCCCGTAATAATGCCAACCCATGGACCGAACAGGATCCCTCCTGACATGACCGCGATAATACGCACATTGACCAGAGAACCTTCTACCGGTACGCCTGACCAGGTACTGAACAGGGCAAACATGGAGAAAATCGCGGTAACGGCGAGCAGCTCTTTTGGGGAGTGGGCTGACTTGTGCAACAGTTCGCGAAACAGGCGGATACGAATCAGGAAAAACAGACAGAACAGCATCAGTGCTGCCCGGTCAAATACCGCCAGCAGCATATTGAATATTTCGTGCACGGGTGACTCTTGCGCAAGGGTTAAACCACTATGATAGGTAACCTGAGGCAGGATGACCAGCACCCCCGCAGTTCAGAGCTAATGGGGAAAAACCATAATATTAAAAGGGGATTGTTGCATGATTGTTGTATTTACAATACCTGTCCTGTGAGTGCTGCGTTCAAGGTAATGTATTTAACAACAAAATGTTAAATGATGGTAATTTTTGGCGGGTTGTGAAAATGGTTATTTCCTCATTTTACTCATCTGTTCCTCTTTTTCGTCAGGAAAAAATATTTTGTTTTGCCTCTCGACAGAAGGAAATTATTCAGGCTATTTTCTAAACGTGCCACCATCGTGGCAGCGTCGCTCGGACGGTCCGGGCGCTAACGTTAATCTGAGGATATTATGGCTGACTCCCGCCCTGAACGTCGCTTTACGCGTATTGATCGCCTTCCCCCGTACGTTTTTAACATCACCGCTGAACTGAAGATGGCTGCGCGTCGGCGCGGCGAAGATATTATCGATTTCAGTATGGGGAACCCGGATGGGGCCACGCCTCCTCACATTGTCGAAAAACTGTGTACCGTGGCGCAGCGCCCGGATACTCACGGTTATTCCACCTCACGCGGCATTCCGCGTTTGCGTCGGGCGATTTCCCGCTGGTACCAGGAACGCTATGACGTTGAGATCGATCCTGAATCCGAAGCCATTGTGACCATCGGTTCCAAAGAGGGGCTGGCGCACCTGATGCTGGCAACACTCGATCACGGTGATACGGTCCTCGTGCCCAACCCAAGTTATCCCATCCATATCTATGGCGCGGTGATTGCCGGCGCGCAGGTGCGTTCAGTGCCGCTGGTTGAGGGGGTCGACTTCTTTAATGAGCTGGAACGCGCAATACGCGAAAGTTACCCGAAGCCGAAGATGATGATCTTAGGTTTCCCATCCAACCCGACCGCGCAGTGCGTCGAGCTGGAATTCTTTGAGAAAGTGGTGACCCTGGCTAAACGCTATGACGTGCTGGTGGTTCACGACCTGGCCTACGCTGATATTGTTTATGACGGCTGGAAGGCACCATCGATTATGCAGGTACCCGGCGCTCGCGACGTCGCTGTTGAATTTTTCACCCTGTCGAAAAGCTACAACATGGCGGGATGGCGTATCGGGTTTATGGTGGGCAACAAAACGCTGGTGAACGCGCTGGCGCGAATCAAGAGCTATCACGATTACGGGACCTTTACGCCACTGCAGGTTGCGGCAATTGCCGCGCTGGAAGGCGATCAGCAATGTGTGCGGGATATCGCTGAGCAATATAAACGTCGTCGCGATGTACTGGTCAAAGGACTGCATGAAGCAGGCTGGATGGTCGAGATGCCAAAGGCCTCAATGTACGTTTGGGCGAAAATTCCAGAGCAATACGCCGGGATGGGGTCACTTGAGTTTGCCAAGAAGCTGCTGAACGAAGCGAAGGTATGCGTTTCGCCAGGGATTGGGTTTGGTGATTATGGTGATACGCATGTGCGATTTGCGTTGATTGAAAACCGTGACCGTACCCGCCAGGCTATTCGCGGCATCAAGGCGATGTTTCGCGCAGATGGCCTGTTACCGACCAGTGCAAAATCGACTTCTGAAAGTACCGACTGACAGAATGTTCCCCCAAAATGCAAAACAGGAGCCTGATGGCTCCTGTTTTTTTGCTGCGTCTTTTAATTTAGATCATCAGGGCGAAAGTACCGGCCCAAACGATGACCATAAAAGAAATGCCCATAAAGAAATATTTCACTTTTCATCTCTCCGCGTACCTGAGGTACGTCTAAATGAACATATGCTTACCTGACAGAGAGCTGATGCACTCGCGAACGAAAGGGAGAATACCCCTCATTTGCTTGGCTGCATCACCTCAGAATTCTGAGCTTTAATGCTCCAGACGGCGCTAATGTACGCCTAAAAATGAGGAGAGACAAGAGGCATTTTTTTATTTAATTTTAATAACTTACAACTGTCGTGATTCGGCGACAGTTTAATTTCTGCCGGTAATAAATTGCTATTGAGCGACGGAATGGTTACTCGGAGAATTCTCATATCGCCATGATGTTAATGCGGTTAATTTTTCGCGGAATGAGATAATGAAAAGGTTAAAAATGACCAGATTAATGATGTTAGCACTCGTTTTTACGCCACTGACGTCGATGGCGGCCTCACCGTTGGCGTTTAATTTCAGCTGCGCAAGTATTGGTGGTGTGAATAGTGATGGCAAAGGCAATGTTTGGATTGATGGCTCGAAGGCGACGGTGAAGGCCTTCAATGAAAATTACTGGGAAGCCAAAAGCGGGAACAATACGGTTTCTATTTCTCGTAAAGATGACGGAAACCCGGACGTTTCCTGGAGTGGGCCGAATCGAAAGCACGGGGTATGCCTGCCTGAAGATAATATTGACTTTTCTGGGGCCAAAAAATCGACCAGCACTGGACCCTCTTTTTCCTGCGCTGCGGTTGCAAAGGGCAGTATCGAAGAGATTATCTGCCAGAGTCCTTCGCTCTCAGAAATGGATTTAGCGTTAAACGGGGCCTACAAGCAGGCGCTGGTTAAATCGAGCAATAACCCGACGCTGAAAGCAGAGCAGCGCGGTTGGGTGAAAGGGCGCAACGAGTGCTGGAAGGAACAGGATAAATCAGCCTGCATCGCCCGCAACTACAACGAGCGAATGGCTGAGCTGCACAGCAAATGGGGCGTTAAGTAATTCAACCGTAGAAAAAAAGAAAGGCCTTACGGCCTTTCTTTTTAGATATACAACGAAGCTTCACCCATCGGGCGAGTTTTGAAGCGACGGTGGATCCAGAGATACTGCTCGGGTGCACGCATGATCTCTTTTTCGATAATTTTGTTCATATACGCCGCAGCCTGGCTTTCATCTGCCGGGTAACCTTCCATTTCTGGGGTGATGAACAGGCGGTAACCGGTGTTATCTGCTTTTCTCACCATGGTTACGGTCAGCATTGCTGCGCCCGATAATCGTGACAGCACGTAGGTACCGTTGGTGGTCGCCACGTCTTTGACTGCGAAGAAGGGGGCGAATGAACTCCCTTTACGACCATAGTCCTGATCGGGGGCAAACCACACTGCCTCGCCTTTTTTCAGGGCGCCGACAATACCACGCAGATTATTTCTGCCGATCATCGCCTTGTTGGAGCGCATACGACCGCGGGTTTGGATCCACTCCATCAACTTATTATTGTGCGGACGATAGGTTGCCATCATTGGCTGGCAAAGCCCCATTACGCGACCACCCAACTCGAGCGACATAAAGTGTACGCCAACGACCATCACGCCACGGTTTTGCATCTGAGCGCGCTTCAGGTTGTCCAGCCCTTCTACATCAAACCATTTACGCACCCGACGGTCCGGCCAGAACCAGGCCATACCTGTTTCAAGTAGCCCCATGCCGAGCGAACGGAAATTCTCATCGACCAGTTTGTCTCTTTCTTCCTGTGACAGATTTGGGAAACAGAGTTCGAGATTTTTACGTGCAATAGATTCACGGCGTTTTAAAAATGGACGAGCCAGCGTTCCTGTACGGGTACCAAGAAAACACAATACGGGATAGGGAAGCTGTACCAGTAACCAGAGCACACCAACACCAAACCATGTGAGCCAGTAGCGCGGATGCAAAAACGCGCGTGAAAATTTACATTGAGGGAACATAAGCACCTGTTGTTGATACGAAATAGATGTATCGCGAAGATTCTTTGGCTGTCGCTTTACACTCTGCACTGATCGTTAGGCCGCCATGAACGACATTGGTTCCTGTAAAGAGTGTAAAACTGAGTCAGGACAAAACCACGAGGGGGCATGAATGATCGGACGCACAATGTACACCCGAAAATTAATGTCAGCCAGAAATAATTACTCAAGATTCGTAAATGTTTTTAGGGCGATTAAGGGCAAAATTTCGCCTATATATAATTCGTTGTTTTTATGATGATTAAATAAACGACGGAGAAACAGTGTAATAGTAAGCGGTCGAATAATTTTTGTGAATAAAATGTTGCTCAAATTGCATGCGGATAGGAATTGTCTTAGAATATAAAGTTAAGGGAGTGTAAGGACTTACGTTAAGTTTACGGCAGACAGGAGGTATCGCTATGCTCTATTTCTGGACCTTTCTCATACTGAGCATTCTGTGCGTCAGTTGCTATATCTGGCAGGTTATAGGCGCTGCGGCGTCAATTAGCGCTTTTCTCGGCATGGCCATCCTTACGGCATTAATTTACGTTTTTACTATGCGGCTGACCAATGGTAACGAAATGGTAACTGGATTATTCCTGTTTCTTGCTCCGACATGTGGTTTGATCATTCGCTTTATGGTCGCGGATGGTAAGCAATAATTTGCAATCTTACGTTTAGCAATAAATTATCACTTTGAGTTATTTATTATTTATCTGAGTTTATCGAAGTGCCAGCATCGCTGGCACTTTTTTGTGAGACCGAAATGAATTACCGGGCATCCGCCAACTGGAGTGATGCTTCCTCTTGCTGAGCATTTTTTCGCTGTTGCTCAAGTTCCAGCGCACCGCGATGAGAGAGGTAGCAGAACAGGATGCAGCAAACAATACCCCCCATCAGCAGATAGAAGCCGCCGTGCCACCCCATTTTGTCGACCATTACGCCAAACAGACTGGTGCCCAGCGATGCGCCAAAAATGTAGCTCATAAATCCGCGCAGTCCTACTGCAGAACCTACTGCGAAGCTGGGGACGATTTCCATCGTCTGAACAGAAGCGAGGAACTGTGGAACATAGATCAGGCAACCCACAATGGCGGCAAAAATAGTGACCATCAGCAGGGATTCACTTTTCCAGTAGCCGATCAAACAGACGAAAATCAGCGCCATACAAATCATGGCCAGCGGCATGCGACGGCCTTTAAACAGTTTATCGGTAAGCCAGCCCGCCAGTAATGTGGAAGGGATTGCCGCCCATTCAAAAAACAGAAAAGCGATGCTCATTTGCTCTTTCGAGAAATGTTTTTCGGTTAACAGATAAATAGGCAACCAGCTAATCATGCCAAAACGCACCATATAGACGAAGACATCTACCAGTGAAACATACCAGGCATTCTTATTACGCAGCACATAGGTGCAGAAGATCTGGAAGGCACTCATATTTTCTGGCGCCTGGTCAGTGTGTCGGGAATTTAATACTACTTTTTCTTCCGGCATCATTTGTTCCAGAGCCGGTAAGCCTTCCTGGCGCGGTGAACCTTTCCCCAGAATAAGCACAATAAAAGCAAACAGTACGGCAACACCGGCCGGGACAATATAGCTGGCGCTTTGCCAGTGCTCGCTCCCTAAAATGGCAAAGGCGGCACCAACAATCGGAGCGACAATACCACCGCCAACGTTGTGAGAAATATTCCAGAATGCGCCGACGCGTCCACGTTCTTTACGCGGAAACCAGTTGGCGATGGTAATAAATGAAGGACCAACGCCCATTCCCTGAAACAAACCGTTGAAAACGACCAGAGCGGCAAAAATCCAGAATCCGGTACTGAATCCTAAACCGACGTTTACGATGGCGCACAGAACCAGGCCGCATGCCATAAAGACCTTAGGGCTGGCCTTGTCTGCCAGACTACTCATAATGCCTTTACTGATCCCATAGGCAATAAGCATGCAGCTGCTGAGTAGACCAATTTGCGTGGCACTGAGATCCAGATGTTCTTTCAGGTACGGTGTTGATAGCGTGAAGTTATTACGCACAATATAGTACGCAAGATAGCCAAGAAATACGCTGAGTAATGCCTGAATGCGGTATCGGCCATAAGTTTCCTGGACTTTCTCCGCCGGGACTTTATTTGCCGCTGGCCCTGCCTTAAATATGGATAACATATCATCACCTAAATTTATATTGATGTGAATATCAGGATTTTTCGCAGTGAAGAGTGAAATAGACGGCAGAGAAACTCAAGTTGATGAAATGAGTCACTATTGACACAATTTGTGGATTACGTGGCTGATTTTGACTCTTTTTAAATAATGGCTTTTCAATTCTATTCTTTTACGAACGCTTTTATCATCGGCGTGTGCGGATATTAACAAATTCAGACTGCGTTTTCGGGTATTCTTTACCGATGTCGTCACTTTCCGTTTGGTTATTCTACGAATAACCTTATTCTTCCCCCAGTCGGTGATAAACGGGTAAGTTTTGTCTCAATATTATTTTTTGCATATGTTGGTATTTATGAACGGGATCACAAACAGACTTTTGGGCCGGGGGCGTTGTTGGGCGTTCTCGCTCTGTTTTATGTCGTTGTCGGTGAGTTGCCTGGCGCAGGGTAAAGAGCTGGTAATGGCGACAACCTTTTCCCCTGGGGCAACGGCCTGGATTATTCAGCGTTGGCAGACTGAACCGGGGTCGGTGATGATTCGCACCTTAAACCGGACCAGCAGTTCGTTGGAGCAACTGCTGGATACCGCGAATGCGGAAAATGTTGATCTGATTTTGACCTCATCCCCTATGCTGTTGCAGCATCTGCAGGAACATCAGAAGTTGGCGCCTTTCGAAAATGCGTTGCCGGAAAGCCAGCGGCTGGTGCCAGACTCTATACGTTCGACCTCCGTGGCAGTGGCGATATCTGGTTTTGGTCTGTTGATTAATCGTTCTGCGCTGGTGGCACGACATCTGTCGCCTCCTGCCGACTGGGGGGATTTAACGCTGCCCAAATATCAGAACGCGCTGTTGATGAGTAGCCCATCGCGTTCGGATACCAACCATCTGATGGTTGAGTCATTGCTACAGCAAAAAGGGTGGGAAGCGGGGTGGGCGACGCTGCTGGCGAGTGCTGGAAATCTGGTGACAATTTCATCACGCAGTTTTGGCGTAGCCGACAAAATTAAGAGTGGCCTGGGCGTGGCGGGGCCGGTCATTGATAATTATGCCAACCTGTTGCTTAACGATCCTCACCTGGCTTTTACCTATTTTCCACGCTCGGCGGTATCGCCAACCTATGTTGCTGTTCTCAAGAACAGCCAGCACCCCAATGAAGCGCGTCGTTTTATCCGCTATTTGTTAAGCCCGGAGGGACAGCGGATCCTTGCTGATGCGAATACGGGGAAATATCCGGTAACGCAGCTCGCATCTGATAATCCCCGCGCTGCTCAGCAGGCTATTTTACTGAACCAGCCTCCGCTTAATTATCGGCTGATCCTTAAGCGACAACAGTTAGTGCAGCGGATGTTTGATACCGCCATCAGTTTTCGTCTTGCGCAACTGAAGGATGCATGGCGGGCACTATACAGTGCGGAAGCACGCCTGAAACGCCCGCTACCCGAAATCAGAGCCTTACTGACCAGCGTTCCGATAGATGCCAAAAGTAGTGAAGATGAAGCCTGGCTTGCGCAGTTTGATAATAAAAGCGTTGCCGAACAGCAGATGATGGAGTGGCAGCTCTGGTTTCTTAAAAACCAGCGTCAGGCGATATCAAAACTGGAAGAATTAAAATGAAAGGTGGATCGATACTGCAACGCCTTCGCCAACTCAGCATCAGCAGCAGCCTGCGGGGAGCCTTTCTAACGGGCGCATTACTGACGTTGAGCGTAAGCTGCGTCAGTTTATACTCCTGGCATGAGCAGAGCTCGCAGATACGCTATTCGCTTGATGATTACTTCCCGCGCGTGCATTCCGCTTTCTTGATTGAAGGAAATCTTAACCTGGTTGTGGACCAGCTAAATGAATTCCTGCTGGCTCCCAATACAACAGTAAGGCTGCAACTGCGCAATCAGATAATCTCGCATCTGGATAAAATCGAAGTGCTGAGCAGGGGGTTGCAACCAGCAGAACAGCAGCAGCTGGCGGTGATTTTGCAGGACAGCCGGGCGCTGATGGCGGAACTGGACCGGGTGCTCTACAACATGTTCCTTGTACGCGAAAAAGTGAGCGAGCTTTCCGCGCGCATTGATTGGCTACATGATGATTTTACTACTGAGCTGAATTCACTGGTGCAGGATTTTACCTGGCAGCAGGGGACGTTGCTGGATCAAATCGAGGCCAAAAATGGTGATGCGGCGCTGTATCTCAAACGTGCCCGAGAGGTGCAAAACGAGCAGCAGCAGGTCTACACCCTGGCAAGAATTGAAAACCAGATCGTTGATGATTTACGCGACAGGCTCAATGAACTGAAATCGGGTAGCGACGATGGCATGCTGGTGGAGAATCACATCCGCTACCTGGAAAATCTGAAGAAAACGGCGGATGAAAATATCCGCACCCTCGATGACTGGCCCAGTACTATCACACTGCGACAAACTATCGATGAGCTGCTGGAAATCGGGATGATGAAAAATAAAATGCCCGATACGATGCGCGATTATGTCGCAGCGCAAAAAGCGCTGGTTGATGCCAGCCATGCCAGAGAGGCCACGCTTGGGCGCTTTCGAACACTGCTGGAAGCGCAACTGGGGAGTAGCCATCAGCAAATGCAGACGTTTAACCAGCGGCTGGAACAAATTGTTCGCGTCAGCGGTGGACTTATCCTGCTGGCGACGCTGCTGGCGCTACTTCTCGCCTGGGGGCTTAACCACTACTTCATTCGCTCGCGTCTGGTGAAGCGTTTTACTGCGCTCAACCAGGCCGTGGTGCAAATTGGTCTTGGCAGAACGGATGCCTCTATTCCGGTATATGGACGCGATGAACTGGGGCGTATTGCAGGCTTGCTGCGTCATACCCTGGGCCAGTTGAGTGCGCAAAAAAATCAGCTGGAGCAGGAAGTGACCGAACGCAAGGAGATTGAATCCGATCTTCGCGCAACGCAGGATGAGCTGATCCAGACGGCAAAACTGGCGGTGGTCGGCCAGACTATGACCACGCTGGCGCACGAGATTAATCAACCGCTGAATGCGCTGTCGATGTACCTGTTTACGGCGGGGAGGGCAATCGAACAGGGGCAACCCGCTCAGGCCAGAAGCACATTAACCAAAGCGGAGGGGCTGATTACTCGCATCGATGCCATTATCCGTTCACTGCGTCAGTTTGCGCGCCGGGCCGAGCCTGGCACGCCTCTGCATCCGGTCGATCTCCGACAAACGTTCAACGCTGCCTGGGAACTGTTGGCCATGCGACACAAGCCACAGCAGGGTACGCTGACGCTCCCAGACCGGGGCGTGTGGGTGGCTGGTGATGAAGTGCGTATCCAGCAGGTGCTGGTAAACGTCCTGGCAAATGCGCTGGATGCCTGTCCGGTTGCGGCGAAAATAGAGGTTCACTGGCAGACCGAAGGCAGCCGGTTGTGCGTATTTATCAGCGATAACGGCCCCGGTTGGCCTGGAGCATTATTACCATCACTGTTAAAACCGTTTACCACCAGTAAGGATGTTGGCCTCGGTATTGGCTTATCGATTTGTGTATCGTTAATGATGCAAATGAACGGCGAACTGCGCCTGGCGTCGACCCCGGGGCGCAATGCCTGCGTCGTTCTGCAATTTAATCTGACGGATGTAAACGATGTTGAGTGATGAATATTCTGTTCTACTTATTGATGATGATGCCGATGTTCTTGACGCTTACACCTTGTTGCTTGAACAGGAGGGATATCATGTATTCGCATGCAGTAACCCTTTTGATGCCCGAAATTGGCTGCAGGCCGACTGGCCAGGGATTGTCCTGAGCGACGTGTGTATGCCTGGCTGTAATGGAATTGACCTGATGACGTTGTTTCATCAGGATGACAATCAGCTTCCGATCCTGTTGATCACCGGACATGGCGATGTCCCGATGGCGGTGGACGCGGTGAAGAAAGGTGCGTGGGATTTTCTGCAAAAACCGGCTGATCCAGGCAAACTGCTGGTGTTAGTAGAGGATGCGTTGCGTCAGAGAAAATCTGTGATTGCACGTCGTCACTATTGCCAGCAAAAGCTCCAGGTTGAACTGGTCGGCTACAGTGACTGGGTTAATCAGTACCGCCAGCGCTTACGGCAACTGGCTGAAACGGATATTGCCGTCTGGTTTTATGGCGAGCCGGGAACGGGGCGTATGACCGGAGCCCGTTATTTGCATCAGCTTGGGCGCAGCGCTGAAGGACCGTTTATCCGCGGGGAATTGACGTTAGAGAATGCGGGGCAACTCAATGACCTTATTGCCCAGGCGCAAGGGGGAACGCTGGTCCTGAGCCATATTGAGTGCCTGACGCGCGAACAGCAGCACCAGCTGGTGCATTTGCAAAGCCAGGAGCGGCGTCCGTTTCGCTTAATTGGCATTGGCGCCACTTCGTTGGTGGAACTGGCGGCAACTAATCAGATTGTGGCCGAACTTTATTACTGTTTTGCGATGACGCAAATTGGTTGCCAGCCGCTGTCTCAGCGCCCGGATGATATTGAGCCGCTGTTTCGCCATTATCTGCAGAAAGCCTGTCTGCGCCTGAATCATCCCGTGCCCGAGGTTGACGGGGAATTACTAAAAGGAATGCGGCGTCGCGTGTGGTTAAGCAATGTTCGAGAGCTGGCCAATGCCGCCGAGCTTTTTGCCGTTGGGTTATTGCCACTGGCTGAAACCGCGAATCCACAGCTACATTTGCCCGAACCGACACCGCTCGATCGTCGGGTCGACGAGTACGAGCGACAGATCATTACCGAAGCGCTTAATATTCATCAGGGACGTATTAATGAAGTGGCGGAGTATTTACAAATTCCGCGTAAGAAACTGTATTTGCGCATGAGAAAATACGGACTGAGCAAGGAACACTATAAGTTTTAGCAGATGGCGTGTGGGGAAGAAGAGCGGTTGACGGCATTTCGGTGGCGGCGCTAGCGTTCACCGAAATACGCGACGGAACTCTGGGTGATTATCGGGGTGTTTTTCTTACCACATCAAATCGTCAGGAATGACAAAATCAGCATACGGATCGTCTTCGTCCTTCGCTTCCTGGCTCAGTTCGCAATTGAGAACAATATAGCTTGCATCGCGCTGGGCAATCTTGTCGGCGACAACAGCCGGGATAATGGCGTATTCGCTCTCGCTGCTGCTTTCAGCCGTCAGGCGGGCAATGGCCAGACGGCCCTTGATCAACTGAGACTGGGTTACTTTATCAACATAAACTTTTTTGATCAGGTTATTGTCGGTAAAGTTGTAACCAATATCGCCACGGGAAATGGTGATTTTGTTCATTTCAATCAGTTGCTTGATCTGCGCTTTGTATTCTTTAGACAATGCGGCCTGCTTCTGCTGTTCGCTGAGCTGCTTATCACGCTCGACCTGTGCTTTTTTATTTTCTTCAACCGCTTCTCTGGCTTCACGAGCCTGAACGCGCGATTTTTTCGCCGTTCTCTGCACTTTCGCCATTTTTTTGCTGCTGACCAGACCTGCTTTAAGCATCTGTTCTTGTAGGGTAAGTTTTGTCATTGTCGCTTCTAATCCAAAAAATCGTTGTAAGGATTATAACCTTAACGTTCGACGGGACGCCAGAATGATGGCCGCGCCATGGCTGTTATCTCGGGCTGCTGTCATTGTCCTGTGCTTCTCTCTCTATCTGAATCAGTTGATGATTACCTGATTCTTTAATAAAAAATAATATGCCAAATAAGTTAGCAAAATGGAGCATAGATTCGCATGTGTTAATTATTTAGAGTTTTATTCTAATTGAAGTAATTAAATAGAGTTATCTTGGCAAAAATTTAATCTAAAAAACAAACAGTTGCCCATTGTTCAAATTTAAAGAGCCGCTTCTTTACGCCGATAACCATAATGAAAATATGGATAATGGAGGGAAGTGGCATGTGGTGGGTTTATCGAATGCCGATGAAAATGAAGTTAATAATTGCGCTACAACCATTATTACTGGCGTTATGTTGGCTTGCTGGTTCAGGAATATTAACGCGCATTGAGACAGAACGGCAGATGGAGAATATTGCCCAACTGACAGCGCTCGCACGCAGTGCCGGAAATGTAGTGCATGAATTGCAAAAAGAACGCGGCATGAGTGTCGGGTTTCTGGGGGCTGAAGGGAAGACGTTCAAAGATGAGTTAAACGCACAGCGGACTTTGACCGATCGCGAGATCGAGATATTTGTGCGGTCACTGTCCGATACTGCCTTACCGGAAGGGGATGTCGCCACTTCTGTCGCTGCGTTTAAGAAAAATATTCTTTCGCTCGCTACCATCCGCGAAAACGTCACGCAGTTGGGGCTTCCGGCTTCAGATGTGGTTAAGTTTTATACCAACGTCATTGCTGATGTGCTGAATTTTGTGGGTAGATTGGGGCAGTTGACGGATTCTGGTGAGATGGCAAACGCATTCGCCGCCTACTACAACCTGCTGAATTTGAAAGAACAGGCGGGTATTGAACGGGCGCTGTTATCAAATATCTTTTCCTCCGGCCATTTCGCCGACGGACAGTTACATCAACTCAGTGATGTCGTCAGTAAACAGAACGTTTGGTTGGCAGAATCGTTACGCCTGAGTTCACCGGAACAGGCGGCCATGTTGAAAAGCCGCTTACAGTCAGCAGAAGCGTCAAAAGCCCTCTCATTTCGCGAGATCGCGTTTAACCATGTCGAGAACGGTGGATTTGGTGTCGATCCTACGGTCTGGTTTAAAGTACAAACCCAGCGTATTGAAGTGATGCGGCAGATAGAAAATGTGACGGCGAATCGTCTGTTGGCGAATGCAGAAAAACTCGCGCAGGATGCACGAAAAAACTGGCAAATATATATGGCTGTTAGCCTGTTAGCGCTCCTGGCATCATTGACGTTCGCTGGGGCCATCGCAATCAATATGCACCGTCAGTTTAGTGACACGCTACGCAAGATTGCGGGTATGAATGGCGATCTGACTCAACGTCTGGCGACCCCGGGCAAAGATGAGCTTTCCTCACTTAATCGTGCATATAACACGATGCTGGAAAGTATTCAGCATATCGTACAGGAGATTAAGCAAGGCTCCGTGGTTTTGTCCGATGCCAGTAGCAGTATTACGGCGGGAAATCAGGATCTGGCTCAACGTACAGATGAACAGGCTGCATCAATAGTAGAAGCTGTGGCCAGCATGGAGCAGCTATCAACTGCGATTACGCAAACGGCGGATAATGCCCGCGAAGCTGAGCATCTGACAATCAGACTGGAAAAAGAGGTCCGACAGGCCAGTAACGTTGCCAGTGCGGCGAACCAGAGCATGGGGGATATTCGCGCTTCCAGTGAGAAAATCTCGAATATTGTGACCTCGATTGATGATATTTCGTTTCAGACTAACTTACTGGCGCTGAATGCGGCAGTGGAAGCTGCTCGGGCAGGAGAGATGGGCAGGGGGTTTGCTGTCGTAGCCAGTGAAGTGAGAAATCTTTCGCAGCGTTGCGCCAAAGAGGCTAACCAAATCCGTGAGTTGGTCGCGCAGAATATGGTCAAAATTAGTGAGGGCGTTGAGCGGGTTACTGCATCTGCTACCGCGCTGGAAGCCGCGGCGGATAATACCACCAGTATGAAGCAATATATTGCAGATATCGCTCGTGTGGCGACGGAGCAGTCACAAGGGGTAACCCAGATAAACCTGGCATTGCGACCGATGGAGCAGGTTACACAGCAAAATGCGGCGTTGGTATCTCAGGCTGCGAGCGACAGCCAGCGGCTGGACAATCTGTCGGCAACCATGAAGGAGCTGGTTAACCGTTTTGTTGTCTGACGTGATGCAGTTTAACCGATCCGGAAAACATACCGGGTCGGTTAGTTGTCGTATCCTCATGGTGAGGATACGAGGGAAGATTGGTCAGGCACTTTCAGTGGGTTAGAAAAAGATTTCTGACACAGGGATGTCGTCGCTGGTAAAGTGAGCAACCAATACCGAGATCTGGCCAGAAGGGAATTCAGTGTGACCGAGCGTATTGATTATCAGGCTGAAAAATATAGTTTTACTGAGGCGACAGAGTGTTCCCGTCTTACCGGCCAGTGGGCTGATGTTATTGCTGAATGCCGGGAAATGAAGGCGGGGCCCCAAGAACGTCTGCGTATTGCTTTATTGAATGTGGACTACGTGACCAGCTTTGAGCTGCCTTTCCGCCTGTTATTACTCCGTACCCCGCAACTGATTGCCAGCGTGCGTGAAGAGCTGCAGATTAGTCAGAAAAACGTCATCTTTAACGGCAAACGCTTTGGTTGTGTTTACAGCCTGAAAGCGAGTCTCGGTGGGATACCGGATGAATTTCAGTACCGCTTGTCACATCGTATCCGGCGCATTAGTCCTGAAGGTTCAAGCGAAGCGCCATATCAGCAGATTGCTAAAACAGTAAAAGCGCCGCGTGAACGTCTGAAGCTGGCACTGGAATTGGGCCTTGATGTTACTGCGCTGGACGGGCTTTTCTGGTTTGGCAGCCAGCGTATTGCCGCTGATGTGTTGAGGCTGAGAAAAGCAGGGATGCGGATAGCGACAAAGCAGACAATGGTGTCCGACAATCTTACTGCAACAGTGAGGAATGTGCCTTTTTATCGCCTGGCCCAGGGATGAACTGACTGGTAAATGAAGGGATTATAACGGGGAGCATAAGAATTCATGGTGTCCCCTGCAGGAATCGAACCTGCAACTAGCCCTTAGGAGGGGCTCGTTATATCCATTTAACTAAGGGGACGAAGCGGCACGAGTATAGCGTTTTTTACTCACAACGGTAAGTCTCAAGCCGCCCGACTGCTCAAACAGTCACCATTCAGGCCTGTTTTTTCTGGTTTTTCTGCGTTTGCTCATCACGCTTTGCTTGCAACCTGGCTTCTTCCTTGCGTTTGTTGCTCATATCATTGCGGATCTGCGCATGGCTCATTAGCGCGAAAATAAACGTTCCGCCACAGATATTCCCGGCGAGCGTTGGTAGCGCAAAGGGCCAGAAAAAATCACTCCAGTGCAGCGTGCCATTAAAGACCAAATAGAGAATTTCCACCGAGCCGACGACGATATGTGTGGTATCACCGAGGGCAATCAGCCAGGTCATCAGAATAATGACCACAATTTTTGCCGCTCCGGCGGCGGGAAACATCCACACCATGGTGGCAATTAACCAGCCAGAAATGATGGCGTTGGAAAACATCTCTGTTGGCGTATTTTTCATCACATCCATGCCGATTTTGACAAAAGCATCGCGGGTCTCTTCATCAAAAATCGGCATATGTTCAAAGGCCCATGCGGCAACCCCGGTGCCAATAATATTACCCAGCAGAACCACGCTCCACAGGCGCATCAACAGGCCAAAATTGCCGAGGGTAGGGTTTTGCATCACCGGCAGTACAGCGGTGACGGTATTTTCGGTAAAAAGTTGCTGGCGGGCCATAATGACAATAATAAAGCCGAAGGTATAACCGAGGTTCTCGAGTAAAAATCCCCCTGGCACGCCTTCCAGCTGTACGTGAAAAATCCCTTTTGCCAGTAGCGAGGCTCCCATCGACAGTCCTGCTGCGATGGCTGACCACAGTAGCGCCATCGCGTCACGCTCCATCTCTTTCTCCCCATCCTGGCGAATATGTTCATGGATTGCCATGGCGCGGGAGGGGAGTCTGTCCTCATCAAGCTCTATCTTTTTCCCTGTTAGCTTTTCATCGCTTTCCACCTCGAGTTCGTCGCTGTGTCGATCGATCTTATCTTTCTTGATGTCATTCATGGCCGAATCCTGAATAAGCACGTATTGCTAAAGCGTAGCGGCTTTTGTCTGAAAATCAGCGGGAGAAAGTCTGAGATAGCAAAAATAGTAACGTTTGTTTTTATCGGGTTAGTTAGAATAGAACCGCCGCGGAGTGCGCATTACCAGGCTATGATCAAATCAGTAAGACAGGGTATATAGACATCATTTGACGTGCTGTTACAATCGCTCACATCTAAACAGGCGGATACGTCATCGTTCCGTCATGGATGGCAATCAGCGATAGCCATAAAACACAGGGAGACACTTATGAAGCTTCGCCTGTCGGCGCTTGCGCTGGGAACCACACTTTTGGTGGGGTGTGCGAGCTCCGGTACTGAACAGCAGGGGCGTTCGGATCCATTTGAAGGGTTCAACCGCACCATGTACAACTTCAACTTTAATGTTTTAGATCCATACGTTGTTAGACCCGTAGCTGTTGCCTGGCGTGACTATGTTCCGCAGCCGGCGCGTAATGGTTTAAGCAACTTTACGGGGAACCTTGAAGAGCCGGCCGTCATGGTCAACTATTTCCTGCAAGGCGATCCTTATCAGGGGATGGTGCACTTTACCCGTTTCTTCCTGAATACCCTGTTAGGTATGGGCGGCTTTATCGATGTGGCAGGTATGGCTAATCCGAAGTTGCAGCGCGTTGAACCACACCGCTTTGGCAGTACGTTAGGCCACTATGATGTTGGTTACGGGCCGTATATGCAGCTTCCGTTCTACGGTAGTTTCACGCTGCGTGATGACGGCGGCGATATGGTCGATACGCTGTATCCGGTACTGTCCTGGCTGACCTGGCCGTTGTCGATAGGCAAATGGACGGTTGAAGGGATTGAAACTCGCGCGCAATTGCTCGACTCTGACGGTCTGCTGCGTCAGTCTTCCGATCCTTACATCATGGTGCGTGAAGCTTACTTCCAGCGTCATGACTTTATTGCGAACGGCGGGAAACTCAAACCAGAAGAAAACCCGAACGCGAAAGATATTCAGGATGATTTAAAAGAGATCGATTCTGAGTAAGGAATTGGGCAAATAAAAAGGTGAGCTAAAAAGCTCACCTTTTTTACGTCTGAAGAAAATCAGAATGCGTAGTTCAAGTTCATACCGTACAACCAGGCTTTCCCTTCAGATTCAAAGGAGTATGGGCCTTCTTCGAATTTCACTTTCTGACCGTGCATATAAGAGATGCCAACATCCAACGATGCATCCTTATTAAAGGCGTAGGTTGTACCCGCACTCAGCCAGAAGCGGTCCTGATCCGGAATAGAGATGGAACGACGGTTTGCCGGAACCGGGCTATCATCAAAGGCGATACCGGTACGGAACGTCCAGGTATCATCATAGTAATAGGTAGTACCGAGCGCGATGCGATAGGAGTCTTTGAAGCCTTCTTCTTTATAGAACAAGGTTTGGCCGTTGTTGCCTTTTGCTTTCAGCTCCTGGAACTGACTCCAGCTGGTATAAGCCATGCTGTAGTGAACCGCCCACTGTGGTGCAACGCGGTTATAACCTGAAAACTCCCACATTTCTGGCAGGTTCAGATCAAGTGAACCATCGATCGTACTGCCGTTGGTTCCTGCTGGCAGGCTCGCGAACACCGGACGCAACTGCGCAGGAATACGGTCCATTGATGGCAGATTGCTGCGGTAATCGCCGTTGAAGTCAATTTTTACTTCAGAACGGTAGGTGAAACCGTAGCGGTTATCTTTATCTACTTCATAAAGAAGGCCAGCATTCCAACCGAAGCCCCACTCGTCACCTTTCAGGCGCGCAATCTGTGTATCTGCCGGATATTGCGCGGCCAGTGATGGAGGAATTCTGCCCCCGGAGCCTGCAACGATCTGCTGTGGTAAATCGCCAGCATAGCGTTCAAGCTTCGCTTTTGCATAGACGGCGTTTAAACCGAGACCGAAGCTAAAATGATTGTTCAGGCGATAAGCACCGCTCAGGTTTAGATTGAGCGTTTCCAGATCGGTTTTCCCGCCCATCGAGCCTGCTGTGTAATTATTGTTAAACTCCGTAGCCAGGCCGTAGTTAGAGGTGACTGAGGCCCCCCAACCAAACTGATCGTTAATTGGAGCAACAAAATGCACGTTCGGTATCCAGGCTGTTGGGGCGATATTATCCTGGCTGGCGTCATTGCCAATACGCGAGCGACCGGAAATATCTACATCCGGGTCAACGAAAATTGCACCTGCTGAGAAAGTAGGGCGATCGAACATCATAATCAATGCCGGGTTACGACTGGCGTTACCTGCATCATCTGCAATTGCGCCTTCACCCGAATATGCCCGGCCAAGGCCAGAGGAAGAAAATTCGTTTAACTGAAAGCCTGCAGACCAGGCCTGTGTGGAGATAATTGCCACTGCGACTGCGAGAGCAGACTTTGTAAACAGGGTTTTCTGGCTCATGACCATAACCTCATAGATTTATTTTTATACAAACAATGTTACATGCCGTAACAGGAGCGCGAAGTGTAGGGTCTGAGGTACGACTTAGAAATCAGACCAGTGGCGTGAGTATAGGTCGGACCAGCTGGAATGTTGCAAGTATGTTTATAAATATTTTCAAATTTGATCAGAGAAACGCGATCCAGCTGGCAAAATTGCGGGGGTGCGCACTCACCTGTTTGGGCGATTTTTGTTTTAGATCATTTTTAAGTGTGATTTCGGTCACTTATCGCATTTCATACAATTAACGACTGGAGAGGCGAATAATGGGAGCGTAAAATATCCCTATCGTTTATCTGGCACCTCAGGTGCGAATACAGAGGAAATCTACAATGAGTAAATGCAGTGCTGATGAAACCCCGGTTTGCTGCTGTATGGATGTTGGCACCATCATGGACAACTCCGATTGCACCGCGTCCTACAGCCGTGTGTTCGCGAACCGCGCAGAGGCAGAAGAAACGCTGGCTGCTCTGACCGAAAAGGCGCGTGGCGTGGAATCTGAGCCTTGCCAAATCACCTCGACCTTTACTGAAGAGTCAGAAGGTGTGCGTCTGGATATCGACTTTGTTTTTGCCTGTGAAGCTGAAACGCTGATCTTCCAGCTGGGCCTGCGTTAATCCCCCTCTGCAAAAGCCCTTGCTATCTGATAGCAAGGGCTTTTTCGTAACTGTCAGTGATTATTCACTGTGTCTTAGCTCCCACTTTCTTTTCTCTCCGCTTGGCTAAATGTAAAAAATTGGTTAAGACTATGATCAGGTCAGACCACTTATTTTATTTTTTTACAGGGGAGTGTTATGAGTCAGGCTTTACCGCTGGTTACCCGCCAGGGCGACCGTATTGCCATTGTAAGTGGGTTGCGTACGCCATTTGCTCGTCAGGCTACCGCGTTTCATGGCATTCCCGCCGTTGATTTAGGAAAAATGGTCGTCGGTGAGCTGCTGGCGCGCAGCGAAATACCTGCTGATGTGATTGAGCAACTGGTTTTTGGTCAGGTGGTGCAAATGCCTGAAGCGCCAAATATTGCTCGTGAAATCGTGCTGGGAACCGGCATGAATGTGCATACGGATGCCTATAGCGTAAGCCGAGCCTGCGCGACCAGTTTTCAGGCAGTGGCGAATGTCGCGGAAAGCCTGATGGCGGGGTCTATTCGTGCGGGAATTGCGGGTGGTGCGGACTCCTCGTCAGTCTTGCCTATTGGCGTTAGTAAAAAGCTGGCGCGGGTGCTGGTGGATGTCAATAAGGCCCGGACTACCGGTCAACGCCTTAAACTCTTTTCCCGACTGCGTTTACGTGACCTGATGCCTGTGCCGCCAGCCGTCGCTGAGTATTCCACCGGTTTGCGTATGGGGGATACGGCTGAGCAAATGGCCAAAACCTATGGTATTACCCGAGAACAGCAGGACGCTCTGGCGCACCGCTCTCATCAGCGTGCCGCTCAGGCGTGGGCTGAAGGAAAGCTGGCAGATGAGGTAATGACTACCTACGCGCCACCGTTTAAAGATCCTTTTTCAGAAGATAACAATATTCGCGGTAACTCTACGCTGGCCGATTACGCCAAACTACGTCCGGCGTTTGACCGCAAGCACGGCACTGTCACCGCAGCAAACAGTACCCCACTGACGGACGGTGCAGCCGCCGTGATCATGATGACGGAGTCGCGTGCGAAAGAGTTGGGGCTGGTGCCGCTGGGATACCTGCGTAGTTTTGCTTTTACCGCCATCGATGTCTGGCAGGACATGCTGCTGGGACCTGCGTGGTCAACGCCGCTTGCCCTGGAGAGAGCGGGTCTGACCATGGCAGATTTAACCCTAATCGATATGCATGAAGCCTTTGCCGCTCAAACGCTGGCGAATATTCAGTTGCTGGGTAGCGAACGTTTTGCCCGCGACGTGCTGGGCAGAGCACATGCCACTGGCGAAGTTGATGACAGTAAATTTAACGTGCTGGGTGGATCGATTGCCTATGGACACCCCTTCGCCGCCACTGGTGCGCGCATGATTACCCAAACCCTCCATGAGTTACGACGTCGTGGCGGTGGTTTTGGTTTAGTGACCGCCTGTGCAGCTGGTGGTTTGGGTGCAGCCATGGTTCTGGAGGCGGAATAATGGAAATGGCATCGGCTTTTACACTAAACGTACGTCTGGATAACGTTGCTGTTGTCACCATTGATGTGCCCGGAGAGAAAATGAACACCCTGAAAGCGGAGTTTGCTTCTCAGGTACGGGCCATTCTGAAGCAAATCCGCGATAACAAAGCATTGCGCGGCGTGGTGTTTATTTCGGCTAAACCCGATAACTTCATTGCCGGGGCGGATATCAACATGATTGGTAGCTGTCGCAGCGCGCAGGAAGCCGAAACGCTGGCCCGTCAGGGGCAGCAGATGATGGCGGAAATTAATGCCTTGCCGATCCCGGTTATCGCCGCGATTCATGGCGCATGCCTCGGCGGTGGCCTGGAGATGGCGCTGGCGTGTCACAACCGTATTTGTACCGATGATGTTAAAACCGTACTGGGTTTACCGGAAGTACAACTTGGCTTGTTGCCCGGCTCCGGTGGTACGCAGCGGCTGCCGCGCCTGATTGGCGTAAGTACCGCACTGGATATGATCCTCACCGGAAAACAATTACGCGCAAAACAGGCGCTGAAAGTTGGTTTAGTAGATGAAGTTGTACCGCATTCCATTTTGCTGGAAGCGGCCGTTGAACTGGCTAAAAAGGACAGTTCTGCGCATCGAACACTGCCCGTGAGAGAGCGAGTGTTGGCGGGGCCGCTAGGGCGGGCGCTGTTGTTCCGCATGGCCAGTAAAAAGACGGTGCAAAAAACGCAAGGTAACTACCCTGCAACAGAACGTATCCTTGAGGTCATCGAAACCGGGCTAGCGCAAGGCAGCAGTAGCGGTTACGACGCTGAGGCCCGCGCGTTTGGTGAACTGGTGATGACATCCCAGTCTCAGGCGCTACGGCACATCTTTTTTGCCAACACCGATGTGAAAAAAGATCCCGGAAGTGATGCGAAACCTGGCCCGCTAAACAGCGTAGGTATTTTGGGCGGCGGTCTGATGGGCGGCGGTATTGCCTACGTGACGGCCTGTAAAGGCGGCTTGCCTGTGCGCATCAAAGATATAAACGCTAAGGGAATCAACCACGCGCTGAAGTACAGCTGGGATCAGCTTGAAACGAAGGTTCGCCGCCGTCATATCAAAGCCAGCGAACGCGATAAACAGCTGGCGCTGATTTCGGGATCAATCGACTACCGTGGCTTTGCGCATCGCGATCTAATTATTGAAGCCGTGTTTGAAGATCTGTCGCTAAAACAAAGGATGGTGGCAGAAGTTGAGCAAAATTGCGCACCTCATACCATTTTTGCTTCTAACACCTCATCTTTGCCCATTGGCGATATTGCTGCGAACGCTGCAAGGCCCGAACAAGTGATTGGTTTACACTTTTTTAGTCCGGTGGAAAAAATGCCTTTGGTCGAAGTGATCCCGCATGCCACGACCTCTGAGCAGACAATTGCAACTACCGTTAAGTTAGCGAAAAAACAGGGTAAAACGCCGATAGTGGTCAGAGATAAGGCCGGCTTTTACGTTAACCGCATTTTAGCGCCTTATATTAACGAAGCGATTCGCATGTTGACCGAAGGCGAGCGGGTCGAAACCATAGACGCCGCGCTGGTTAAGTTTGGTTTTCCAGTTGGGCCAATCCAACTTTTGGATGAGGTCGGAATTGATACGGGCACTAAAATTATACCAGTGCTTGAGGCTGCATATGGAGAACGTTTTAGCGCGCCTGCAAATGTTGTTGCTTCAATTTTGAATGACGATCGCAAAGGTAGAAAAAATGGTCGGGGTTTCTATCTTTATGGTGCGAAAGGGCGTAAAAGCAAAAAACAGGTCGACCCTGCAATTTATACGCTTATTGGCGTCCAGGGTCAGGGCCGACTTACCGCTGCGCAGATAGCAGAGCGGTGCGTTATGTTAATGCTCAATGAAGCAGCCCGTTGTTTCGACGAGAAGATAGTCCGCAGCGCACGTGATGGCGACATCGGCGCTGTATTTGGTATTGGTTTTCCGCCATTCCTCGGCGGCCCGTTCCGGTATATGGATTCTCTCGGCGCGGGTGAAGTGGTTGCGGTTCTGCAACGGCTGACCACGCAGTACGGCTCGCGGTTTACACCGTGTGAGCAGTTATTGCAGATGGCGGAACGCAGTGAAAGATTCTGGAATATTGGGGAAACTGACCTGAATTCATGAGGTCAAAGGTAGGATGAATCCGCACTGAATGTATGGGTCGCGCTCAAAATGTAAACAGAGATTGACTATACTTACGCCGTTGAGGTAAAAAACAGCGTTTCATTCGGTGAATGGATAAGGCACAATGCCGGCCACCATATCGTTACCACAGCCAATAGGGGCTGTGAATAAAGGTAGTGGTGATTCTGGTTAACAAAAGCGGTGCAATATGCAAGTTTTTATCATGCGTCACGGCGACGCGGCCCTCGATGCCGCCAGTGATTCGGTTCGTCCCTTAACCTCCTGTGGTTGTGACGAATCTCGCCTGATGGCGAACTGGCTGAAAGGTCAAAAAGTGGATATCGAACGTGTTCTGGTGAGCCCGTTCCTACGAGCCGAACAAACGCTGGATGTGGTGGGGGAGTGTATGAACCTGCCAACCGGTGTTGATGTTTTGCCGGAGCTGACTCCCTGCGGCGATGTCGGTCTGGTCAGCGCCTATTTACAGGCTCTGGCCAATGAAGGTATCGCCACGGCACTGGTTATCTCTCACTTGCCTTTAGTGGGATATCTGGTGTCTGAGCTTTGCCCAGGTGAAACACCGCCGATGTTTACCACATCAGCGATTGCCAGCGTTACGCTTGATGAGAGCGGGAAGGGTACTTTTAACTGGCAGATGAGCCCGTGTAACCTGAAAATGGCAAAAGCGATTTAAACAGGCCGGATAAGGCGCAGCCGCCACCCGGAAAATCAAAGAGCCGCAAATGCGGCTCTTTTTGTTTTTTTGCATCACGGAAGTTCGGGCGGTAGCCACTCTTCCACTTCAATCAGCACCAGCAGCGCGGCGTCGCCACCGTACTCTTTCGGTGCCTGATGAAAGGCCATTACGTGCGGATGCTGGGCCAGCCAGAGCGGCGTCTGCTGTTTCAGAATATGTTTTCCGTGGCCATGCATCACGCAGGCACAAAACACATGCTCACGGCGACAGGCGGCAATCAGCGCGCCTAACTCTTGTTTGGCCTGTTGCTGGGTCAGCCCATGCAGATCGAGAAACAGCTCCGGAGAGTAATCGCCACGGCGCATTTTCTTCAGTTCGAAATGGCTGACGTCGGCGCGCAGGTATCTTACCGGACCGTCCGTATTCAGCAGCGGCTGAAACTCATCCGAGAAATAGTGGCTGGCATCAGCCTGCTCCTGTAGCAGTCTTTTAACCGGAACCTCGGCAATTTTTTTACGTGGAGGTCGGTGAACGATGGTGTCCTGTTTAATTTTACGCGTGCCGGTCATCAGCTGGCGAAACAGCGTCTGATCCTCCTCGCTGAGCGATGTTTTCTTTTTCATTCGAGAGTCTCAACTTTTATTTTCCGTTAGTTTAACCCGACTCGGCGGGCATCCGATCGCTTAAAACGCAATTTTCGCGTTCAGGCCCCGTGTGAATGCTGATTTATCGCCGTCTTCGTGGCAAACTAGCCGCCGAAATTAATACGAGCATGCCCTGGAGGAATACGTGGATAAAATTTTCGTCGATGAAGCAGTGAGTGAACTGCATACCATTCAGGACATGTTGCGTTGGGCGGTCAGCCGTTTTAGCGCGGCGAACATCTGGTATGGCCATGGCACGGATAACCCATGGGACGAGGCCGTACAACTGGTGCTGCCGTCACTTTATTTGCCGTTGGATATTCCAGAAGATATGCGTACCGCGCGTCTGACCTCCAGCGAGCGTCATCGTATTGTTGAACGCGTGATTCGCCGCGTCAACGAGCGCATTCCGGTTGCTTATCTGACCAACAAAGCCTGGTTCTGCGGGCATGAATTTTATGTTGATGAACGCGTGCTGGTTCCACGTTCACCGATTGGCGAGCTTATCAATAACCGCTTTGCGGGCCTTATTAATGAGCAACCGCAGCATATCCTCGATATGTGTACCGGCAGCGGCTGTATTGCCATTGCCTGCGCGTATGCCTTCCCGGAAGCCGAAGTCGATGCGGTGGATATTTCCACTGACGCGCTGGCGGTGACCGAACACAATATTGAAGAACACGGCCTGATCCATCACGTCACGCCGATCCGTTCCGATCTGTTCCGCGATCTGCTGAAAGTCCAGTATGACCTGATTGTGACCAACCCGCCGTATGTCGATGCGGAAGATATGTCCGATCTGCCAAACGAATATCGTCACGAACCTGAGCTGGGGCTGGCGTCCGGCAGCGATGGGCTGAAACTTACCCGCCGCATTCTGGGGAACGCCCCGGACTACCTGTCAGATAACGGTATTCTGATTTGTGAAGTCGGAAACAGCATGGTACATCTGATAGAGCAATATCCGGATGTACCGTTCACCTGGCTGGAGTTCGACAACGGCGGTGACGGCGTATTCATGCTGACCAAAGAGCAGTTAGTTGCTGCTCGCGAGCACTTCAGCATTTATAAAGACTAATTACACGCGCACATACACAACACGCATAACGGAGCCGTGATGGCAGGAAACACAATTGGGCAACTCTTTCGCGTAACCACTTTCGGCGAATCACACGGGCTGGCGCTCGGTTGTATTGTCGATGGTGTTCCGCCGGGCATTTCTCTGACAGAAGCTGACCTGCAGCACGATCTCGACAGACGCCGTCCGGGCACATCGCGCTACACTACGCAGCGTCGTGAGCCGGATCAGGTGAAAATCCTCTCCGGGGTGTTCGAGGGCGTTACCACTGGCACCAGCATTGGCCTGCTGATCGAAAATACCGATCAGCGTTCACAGGATTACGGCGCGATTAAGGACGTTTTTCGTCCGGGACACGCCGACTATACCTATGAGCAAAAATATGGCCTGCGCGACTACCGTGGCGGCGGACGTTCATCCGCACGTGAAACGGCGATGCGCGTGGCGGCCGGAGCGATTGCCAAAAAATATCTAGCGGAAAAATTCGGTGTTGAGATCCGCGGCTGCCTGACGCAGATGGGCGATATTCCGCTGGAGATCAAGGACTGGTCCCAGGTGGAACTTAACCCGTTCTTTTGTCCGGACCCGGATAAACTCGAAGCGCTGGACGAACTGATGCGCGGGCTGAAGAAAGAAGGTGACTCCATCGGAGCGAAGGTGACCGTTGTTGCACGCGGTGTACCTGCGGGTCTCGGCGAACCTGTATTCGACCGCCTGGATGCCGACATCGCCCATGCGCTGATGAGTATTAACGCCGTTAAGGGCGTTGAGATTGGTGATGGATTTGACGTTGTTGCGCTGCGCGGCAGCCAGAACCGTGACGAAATCACCAAAGAAGGTTTCCAGAGTAACCATTCGGGCGGCATTCTGGGCGGGATCAGCAGCGGGCAACAAATCATTGCTCATATGGCGCTGAAACCGACGTCCAGTATTACCGTTCCTGGGCGCACTATTAACCGCTTTGGTGAAGAAGTCGAAATGATCACTAAAGGTCGTCACGATCCGTGCGTAGGGATCCGCGCCGTACCGATCGCCGAGGCGATGCTGGCGATCGTATTGATGGATCACCTGCTGCGTCAGCGGGCGCAAAATGCGGACGTGAAGACCGATATTCCACGCTGGTAAGAGATGAAAAAAACGGCACTTGCGGCGCTGGCTCTGTTTGCCAGTACCGCCTGTCTGGCGGCGACGCCCTGGCAGAAAATTACCCATCCGGTTGCGGGCAGCGCGCAGTCTATCGGCGCGTTTTCCAATGGCTGTATTGTTGGCGCAGATACGCTGCCTGTCCAGTCAGAACACTATCAGGTGATGCGCACCGATCAGCGTCGTTACTTTGGCCATCCGGATCTGGTGAGGTTTATCCAGCGTCTGAGTTATCAGGCCAATAGTCAGGGACTGGGCACGGTATTAATCGGCGATATGGGTATGCCGGCCGGTGGGCGATTCAATGGCGGTCACGCCAGCCACCAGACGGGACTGGATGTGGATATTTTCCTGCAACTGCCGAAAACGCGCTGGACCCAGTCGCAACTGCTGCGGCCGCAGGCGTTAGATCTGGTCTCACAGGATGGTAAACGTGTTGTGCCGTCACTGTGGAAACCGGAGATTTTCAGCCTGATCAGGCTGGCTGCAAAAGATAATGAAGTAACGCGTATTTTCGTGAATCCGGCGATTAAGCAACAACTTTGTCTGGATGCAGGGACCGACAGGGACTGGTTGCGTAAAGTGCGGCCGTGGTTCCAGCATCGTGCGCATATGCACGTGCGGTTACGTTGTCCTGCCGACAGCCTTGAGTGCGAAGATCAACCGTTACCGCCACCGGGTGACGGCTGTGGCGCAGAGCTGCAAAGCTGGTTCGAACCTCCAAAACCTGGAACCACCAAGCCTGAGAAGAAGACACCGCCGCCGTTGCCGCCTTCCTGCCAGGCGCTACTGGACGAGCATGTACTCTAATGGATCATTTTGCCTCTCTGTTTATGGTGTCGCCACTGCTGTTAGGTGTGCTTTTTTTTGTGGCGATGCTGGCAGGTTTTATTGATTCTCTGGCCGGAGGTGGTGGTCTACTCACCATCCCGGCATTGATGGCGGCCGGGATGCCACCTGCGCAAGCGCTGGCAACCAATAAGCTGCAAGCCTGCGGGGGATCTATCTCTTCCTCCCTCTATTTTATTCGTCGGGGTGTGGTTAATCTGGCGGATCAGAAACTCAATATCTTCATGACCTTTATCGGCTCAATGAGTGGCGCGCTGTTGGTTCAGCACGTGCAGTCAGATGTTCTGCGCCAGGTCCTGCCAGTATTGGTTATCTGTATTGGCCTTTACTTTCTGTTGATGCCGAAAATCGGGGAAGAGGACCGACAGCGCCGACTGCACGGTTTGCCTTTCGCGCTGGTGGCCGGGGGCTGCGTCGGCTTTTACGATGGCTTTTTTGGTCCGGCGGCAGGGTCATTCTACGCGCTGGCCTTTGTCATGCTGTGCGGATACAACCTGGCGAAATCGACGGCCCACGCCAAAGTATTAAATGCCACATCGAATATCGGTGGGTTGTTGCTGTTTGCTCTCGGCGGCAAAGTGATTTGGGCGACAGGTTTTGTGATGCTCATTGGCCAGTTTATTGGCGCACGGATGGGCTCTCGACTGGTACTCAGCAAAGGACAAAAACTCATTCGGCCAATGATCGTTATTGTCTCCGCCGTGATGAGCGCAAAGCTACTTTATGATAATCATGGACAGGAGATTCTCCACTGGCTGGGGATGAACTAATGAATAATACGCATCACTACGAACAGTTAATTGAGATTTTTAACGGCTGCTTTGCCGATGAATTTAATACCCGTCTGATTAAAGGCGACGACGAACCGATCTATCTTCCAGCGGATGCGGAATTACCGTATCACCGTATCGTTTTTGCGCATGGTTATTACGCCAGTGCGTTACACGAAATTTCACACTGGTGTATCGCCGGTAAAGCCCGTCGTGAACTGGTCGATTTCGGTTACTGGTACTGCCCGGACGGACGCGACGCGAAGACACAATGCCAGTTTGAAGATGTGGAAGTGAAGCCGCAGGCGTTTGACTGGTTGTTTTGCATGGCGGCGGGCTACCCGTTTAACGTCAGTTGCGACAACCTGGAAGGGGACTTTGAACCGGATCGCGTGGTATTCCAGCGCCGTGTTCATACTCAGGTGATGGAGTACCTGGAAAAGGGGATCCCTGAACGTCCGGCGCGTTTCATTAACGCGTTACAGAATTATTATCACACGCCTGAACTTACGGCGGAACAATTCCCGTGGCCCGAAACGCTCAACTGAAGCCGCTGCCACGTTTACAATGAGGAAATAAGATGATCGCGGAGTTTGAATCACGCATTCTGGCATTAATCGACGATATGGTAGAGCACGCCAGCGATGATGAGTTGTTTGCCAGTGGCTATTTGCGTGGGCACCTGACGCTGGCTGTGGCTGAGCTGGATGCTGGCGAGGACCATTCCGCTGAGGCATTGTACGCCAATGTGACCAGCAGCCTGGAAAAAGCCATCAGCGCAGGCGAACTCTCGCCGCGTGACCAGGCGTTAGTGAAAGAGATGTGGGACACACTGTTTCAGAAGGCAACGCAATAATAATAGCAGTGGATTGTGCCGGATGGCGACGCGAAGGCGTCTTATCCGGCCTACGCGGACGGGGGTTGTAGGCCTGATAAGCGTAGCGCCATCAGGCAATGGCGAGATGGTATCTTATTTCACCGCTTTACCCTTCAATAACTTCCTCACCCACAGACGATTCGGATTCAGCGCTGCCAGCGTGCTGGCATCCATGGGTATAGGTTCATCGCTCATTTGCGATGCCAGAATTTCTGCACACAGCGGGGCAGTACACAGCCCGCGCGAGCCCAGTGCACCTAACATAAATAAATCGGAATACACCGGGGCGTTTACGGCGTGCTCTTTGTCTTCGGCAAGAGTGGCATACTGGCTGAGCGTGGCGTCATAATCCGCGACGTTGCCGACCATTGGCATGTGATCGCGCGTGGCGCAGCGCACTCCACAACGGGCGGCATTGCCACTAACGTCTACTTCTTTTGCCCACGAGGCATTCGGGAAACAATCTATTAAGCGCTGACGGTTTTGCTGCTGATCGTCCGCGCGATACAGCGTTTCTTCACTTCCGCGATGATAGCTGGCGCCAATGCAGTGCTGCTGGTTTTGCGGGTTATGCGGCGTGAGGTAGCCGTCATAGCACAGCACCTGACGCAGCGCTGAAAGCGAAGGCGTGGTAGGAATGTGACTCACCTGACCGCCTACGGAGTACACCGGTAGCGACTGCGTTTGCTCAACGCCATTAATGCGATGCCCGTTAGCCAGAACCACCGCAGCGTGAGTGGCGGTTTCGCCACTGGCAAACGTCAATTGCCAGTGTTCTGTCTGCCGAGACAGCGAGGCCAGCGTATGTTGATACCGGGTGCGTAATCCCAGCGTTGCGGCGTAGTCGAATACGGCGGCGGTTAATTGTGCCGGACACAGCCATCCTCCGGCAGGGTACTGAATCCCGCCGCATCCGGTTTCTACGCCGGTCGTTTGTAAAACCTGCTCTGCGTTAACGCTGACGGCGAGCGCATCAGGCAATTCAAGGGACAGCATTTGGTCGATTTTTTGCTGGCTTTTTTCATCCCACGCTAGTTGTGTCACACCGCACCAGTCATGCGCGAACTCAACGGGGAGGGCGTCATACAGTCGACGAGCGAAGGTAAACGCGGTGGGGAAAAAGAGATTAATGGCCGCGTCATGCTTGCTGAGCAACGGATAGAGCGCGCCCTGACGATTGCCGGATGCGCCCCCGGCAGGTTTCGCATCTGCGCAATAGAGCGTGACCTGCCAACCGCGGCGCAGTAACGCCAACGACAGCAATGCGCTGGCAATCCCCCCACCAATAATGGCGGCTTCGCGTTTATCTGTTCCGGAACGTGCAAACCAGGGAGCCGAGGAGGGGCGCGCCAGCGTCTGTTCCATTACACCACAGAGCATTTCGCGTTTGCGACCAAAGCCTTTGCATTTTTGCATCGTAAACCCGGCTTCCTGCAACCCCCGACGCACAAAGCCCGCTGAGGTGAAGGTCGCCAGCGTACCGCCCGGACGAGCCAGACGGGCCATTGCGTTAAACAGCGTTGGCGTCCACATATCCGGATTTTTTGCCGGTGCGAAACCGTCCAGAAACCAGGCGTCCACTTTTTGATTCAGGGAGTCATCGAGCTTACTGGTCAGTTCGTTAATATCGCCAAACCACAGATCCAGCGTGACGCGTCCTTCATCAAGGAGCAGGCGATGGCATCCCGCCAGCGGCAGCGGCCATTGCTCTTGCAGCGCCGTGGCCCATGGGGCAAGTTCTGGCCAGTGCTGATGGGCTAAGGTGAGATCTTCACGCGTTAGCGGATATTTTTCAAAACTGATGAAATGTAATCTTTCCAGGGTAGCTTCAGGATGGGTATCGCGAAAATCGGTAAATGCCTGCCAGAGCGTCAGGAAGTTAAGTCCGGTGCCAAACCCGCTTTCTGCCACCACGAAGAGGGGACGTGAATGCGCAGGGAATCGCTGGGCGAGATGATTCCCGCCGAGAAAGACGTAACGTGTCTCTTCCAGCCCGTTATCATTAGAAAAATAGACATCGTCAAAATCTCGGGAAACAGGTGTACCCTCAGCGTTGAATTCAAGGTTTGCAGGTTGTATAGCGTATTGTTTCACGTAAGTTACTCGTCTGGCAGGCTGTGCCCCGATCTTAGCGATGAGTGCCTGGCTGCGCAAATTTCCACATTAAATGGCTGATCGGACTTGTTCGGCGTACAAGTGTACGCTATTGTGCCACTCGAAACTTTAAAATAGTGCGACTTACAGAGGTATTGAATGAAACGTGCAGTGATTACTGGCTTGGGCATCGTTTCCAGCATCGGTAATAACCAGCAGGAAGTCCTGGCATCTCTGCGTGAAGGACGTTCAGGGATCACTTTCTCTCAGGAGCTGAAGGACTCCGGCATGCGTAGCCACGTTTGGGGCAACGTAAAACTGGATACCACTGGCCTCATTGACCGCAAAGTAGTGCGCTTTATGAGCGACGCATCCATCTATGCATTCCTTTCTATGGAACAGGCAGTGGCTGATGCCGGCCTTGCAGCAGAAGATTACCAGAACAACCCGCGCGTTGGCCTGATTGCAGGTTCCGGCGGCGGTTCCCCGCGTTTTCAAGTGTTCGGTGCTGACGCAATGCGTAGCCCGCGTGGTCTGAAAGCGGTTGGCCCGTATGTGGTCACCAAAGCGATGGCGTCCGGCGTTTCTGCCTGCCTCGCAACGCCGTTCAAAATCCACGGCGTAAACTACTCTATCAGCTCTGCCTGTGCGACATCTGCGCACTGTATCGGTAACGCGGTAGAACAAATTCAACTGGGCAAACAGGACATCGTTTTTGCTGGCGGCGGCGAAGAGCTGTGCTGGGAAATGGCGTGTGAATTCGACGCCATGGGCGCGCTGTCTACTAAATACAACGACGATCCGTCCAAAGCTTCCCGTACCTATGACGCAAACCGCGATGGTTTCGTTATTGCCGGCGGCGGCGGTATGGTTGTGGTTGAAGAGCTGGAACACGCGCTGGCACGTGGCGCGCACATCTATGCGGAAATCGTTGGTTACGGCGCAACGTCCGATGGAGCAGACATGGTTGCTCCGTCTGGCGAAGGCGCAGTACGTTGCATGCAAATGGCGATGCACGGTGTAGACTCCCCGATCGACTACCTGAACTCTCACGGTACCTCTACCCCGGTAGGCGACGTGAAAGAGCTGGGTGCAATTCGTGAAGTATTTGGCGACAACAGCCCGGCAATCTCTGCGACTAAAGCCATGACCGGCCACTCCCTGGGCGCAGCTGGCGTACAGGAAGCTATCTACTCTCTGCTGATGCTGGAACACGGCTTTATCGCGCCGAGCATCAACATTGAAGAACTGGATGAGCAGGCGGCAGGTCTGAACATCGTGACCAAACCGACCGAGCAGGCGCTGACTACCGTGATGTCCAACAGCTTCGGCTTTGGCGGCACTAACGCAACGCTGGTTATGCGTAAGCTGAAAGCATAAGTCTGCAAAATGAAAAATGAGATGCAAAGGGGAGCCTGATGGCTCCCCTTTTTTATCTATTCATTTTTTCGTACTCCGGTGCGATCTCCGCAGACCATGCCTTGGCGTGTGCGATATCACCGGCGCTGTAGATTGGCTGTTCAAATTGATTGCCCAGATCCCGCACGCGATAAATTTTCCAGCGACCCTCTTCCCAACGCGTATACACTTCCAGTTGCATGGACGCTTCGCCTGCCGGTCCACCTAATTGTACTTCCACCTTTTCGCCACCGAGAAAGGGCTGAACTGCTCCAACCCGTAGCCGCGGGATCCATTCGGGGTCATAATCCTGCACGTACATAAAGTAGTCAGAATTTATTATTTCCTGCTCGTAAAGGCTGCCAATCAGCGCCAGACGGTCGATAACGTCTTTCGCCACATAACGTTGCATGAGCGCGGACGTATCTCGATCTTGTGTGTAGGCGGACATCCACGCGAGATAGAATTGTTTAACATCCTGAGTGCTGTCACTGCGTGATGAAGAACAGCTACAAAGTAACAAAACTAGAGCAATCAATGGGAACGCTTTCATTACTACTTCCTGTAAATAGTGTATGAAGGCTTTGCCGCCCGATAGCCTGGCCCCGCCCACATATCACGTTGTCTAAAATCGGAGTACCACTCCTGACCGTCAAATATCGCCATATGCCCGCTTGGGTTTCCTCCCTCATAAGGTTGAATGACGACGACATCTCCTGCTCTGGGTTGTTCAAATGTGCCGATAGGACGGAATCCTGCGTTTTTTAACAGCGGTCCATAATCTTTAGCATGGTAGGTATTCCCAAGAGAGATACCTCCTGCCTGAATGGCTTTGCGGGTAAATTCTGCACAGCGCATTCTAAGAATGCGCGCCTGCATGTGATTTCGCATAATTTGTTGCTGCTGTTTTATTCCAGCTCATCATGACTCCTGTTAAAAGAATATGTAATAAGTTCGTGTATTGCTTTAACAGGATTTAATCTGATGGGCATGACCGATAGTGCTATTAATATCGGGAATATATTTGGTTGAGATATAAATTAATCTGCCATGCAAATTATGGGTAACGCATTTATAGTTTATGGTTATTTTTTGTGACGGTTATTTTTTCTGATTTCGAGAGGTAGCGCGATGGCCAAATCATGTCCGGCGTGGTTTCCAGCGCCTGTGCGATGATCTGTTCTGCTCTGGGCCAGTTGCGGGTAAATACATTTCGTAGCGAATCAGGAGACAAGCCCGCAGAACGTGACAATTCTCTGAGCGTAATGCCTCTTTTTTCCAGTGCACTTTTAATATCTGCACGATGCCAGTCTTGGCTTTTGTGTTCCATTCTGTAATCCTAAGAAGATGTGTTATCGGTGCCGATATTTTTCAGGGTATAAATTAGAAAAAAAGAACGTTACTTTCTTTTTGTCGTAGGAATATTGCCAGAATTAATTTGAAATTTCGCGAAAAAGAAAAAATATTTTTATTTCATCAGCAGAAAGGAAAGAAACTGATGGTAAAAGAGTGGTTCACGGTAAAGGAGTGTCTTGAATTACCGGGGTTTCCTGGAAGCGCACCAGCTGTACGTCTGCGCTTAAATACCAACAGTGAAGGGAAGGAGGGCGTTAAGCGCAAGCGCGCGAAATCTAAGGCCGAGGAATTTCATATTTCTGTGTTCCCACTGTATGTACGCTCGTATCTGAATGAAAATGAGAAAACAGAGGCGCCTGATCGCAACATTGTGCAGGAAGCCGAGCCCAAAGAGATTTGGGATATGATGTTCCGGCTCCTGACGCCGCAGCTGCGTGAACAGGTAACCGGGAGGTTTAGAGCGAAAGGCATTGATGCGGTATTTCCCTTTTTGTTCGTTGAGAAGTCACCGCTTTGAAACACACAGCTATGCTTTCACAGTTGACAGCCAGGGTCACTCGCAGGCAGACTCCAGCTTCAACATTATCCTCTTGATAATGCGTAAGCGTTTAACGTTATCCAACGCACCTTAATCCTGATAGTCAGGTAGAGGGGGCGTGGACATTCCTCGCCTTACTCTGCATTTTGGAGTAACGCATGACAGCTGTAACCCAACAAGAAAAAACACCTTCGGCGAACTTTTCGCTGTTTCGTATCGCTTTTGCAGTTTTCCTGACCTATATGACGGTCGGTCTCCCTTTGCCCGTGATTCCTCTGTTTGTGCATCAGGAACTGGGCTATGGCAACACCATGGTCGGTATCGCCGTAGGTGTACAGTTTCTGGCAACGGTATTAACGCGCGGCTACGCCGGGCGCTTAGCCGATCAATATGGTGCTAAACGCTCGGCGCTACAGGGGATGTTTGCCTGTGGGCTGGCGGGAGCGGCGTGGCTTTTAGCCGCGCTATTGCCTGTTTCTGTCCCTGTAAAATTTGCGTTGTTAATCGTCGGGCGTTTGATCCTCGGCTTTGGCGAAAGCCAACTGCTCACCGGTACGCTGACCTGGGGGTTGGGGCTGGTCGGCCCAACACGCTCCGGTAAGGTGATGTCGTGGAACGGAATGGCGATTTACGGTGCGCTGGCCGCTGGTGCACCGCTGGGCCTGTTGATCCACAGCCACTTTGGCTTCGCGGCGCTGGCGGGAACGACGATGGTATTACCGTTGCTGGCATGGGCATTCAACGGCTCCGTGCGTAAAGTGCCTGCGCATGCAGGAGAACGTCCTTCGTTATGGAGCGTGGTGGGGCTTATCTGGAAACCGGGCCTAGGCCTGGCGCTGCAGGGCGTTGGCTTTGCGGTGATCGGTACCTTTATTTCACTCTATTTTGTCAGCAACGGCTGGACGATGGCGGGGTTCACCCTGACTGCGTTTGGTGGGGCGTTTGTGCTGATGCGCATTCTGTTTGGCTGGATGCCGGACCGTTTCGGCGGTGTGAAGGTCGCCGTTGTCTCTTTGCTGGTGGAAACTGCGGGGCTGATTTTGCTGTGGCAGGCCCCATCGGCCTGGATTGCGCTGCTCGGGGCGGCATTAACCGGGGCCGGGTGTTCGCTTATCTTCCCGGCATTGGGCGTCGAAGTGGTGAAGCGAGTGCCCGCGCAGGTTCGCGGTACGGCGCTGGGCGGTTACGCCGCGTTTCAGGATATCTCCTACGGTATAAGCGGTCCGGTCGCCGGGGTGCTGGCCACCGCGTACGGTTATCCCTCAGTGTTCCTTGCCGGGGCGATATCCGCCGTGGTGGGGATTATTGTAACGTTGCTTACGCTGCGTAAAGGTTAAGCGACCAGCCAGAAAATGGCTAACGCAATTATCAACGCAACAAACAGCAGTCCCGGTCGTGCCGACAGAGATTTAACCGTTTCAATCATCGGCGCGAACGGGCTGTAAATGGGCTGCAGATGACGCGGCTCGCTGAGCTCACGTTCTCGTTCCACGCGACGCAGGAAAATTTGATTGAGCAAGTCCTGCACCTGCACCGTGGTCAGAATCGATTGTGGTTGGATCTGATACGTTTGCTGTGCGTATTCTTTTATCGCTGTCAGCTCATTCGGCTCTAATGGCAGCTTCAGCGCCGCCTGGAGCGTTTGTAGCGTCGGTGCGCTTTGCAGGCTGAGCGTCTGGCGCGCCTGCAGCCAGGTGACCAGGTGCGTAAACTGTTTGGCAGGGATCAGCTCACCGCTTTTTACGCCAGACAACTCCAGCATCGACTGCCAGATCATCTTCCCGGATTCTCCCGTGGCCGCCGCCAGTTTGGTAACTAACTGGTTCAGCGTATTGTGCTCTGCGGGGAGCAAAGGGCGATCGGTAGCCGGGCGCTGCTGCGGCTGCGGTATCGACAGCTGTCCTTGTTGCAGCAGCGTGAGCACGTTCTTCAACTGCTCAGGCGTGAGCTGGCTGAGCGCCGTTTGCCCATACTGCTGACGGATAAAATCACTCACCGCCTGGCGATTATTTCCCTGGCTCAGTAATTCAGTGAGCTGCGAAAGCACCTGACGATTAACATGATTTTGCTGAGCAACCCCCAGTCGTTGGTTAAGGTTTTGCTCAGCGGCAGGAAAGTGACGTGATTGCAGCGGCGTATCACTTTTGACGCCCAGATCGTGCTTCATTCCGGCCCACACCTCAGCGCTTTGCTGCTGGGTGAGTGAAATCAAACGGGTAATTAGCCGTTCCAGCACAGTACGTTGTTGCGTGGATAGCGGTTGTTCACCCGCAGCGGAAGGGGCATTTTGGCCTTCGCCGGGAGGGCGTGCGGGCGTACCTGAAATGGGCTGCATCATCTCTGTTCCTTAAATCTGTGCTGACCAGGTCTCGCAGTATGCCTGGCGGCGAGATTATGGCACACTTGCCTGGTTAACTCTCGTTCTCAAACAGGTGCGAAAGACGTGAAAATCCTCGTTGATGAAAATATGCCCTATGCCCGCGAACTGTTCAGTCGTTTGGGGGAGGTCAAAGCGGTTCCCGGTCGTCCGATTCCCGTTGCTGAACTGGATGATGCGGATGCTTTAATGGTGCGCTCGGTGACGAAAGTAAATGAATCACTGCTTGGCGGAAAAACGGTTAAATTTGTCGGTACGGCAACCGCTGGCACAGACCATGTAGATGACGCCTGGCTTGCGCAGGCGGGGATCGGTTTTTCCGCCGCGCCCGGTTGTAACGCAATAGCGGTCGTAGAATATGTTTTTTCAGCGTTGCTGATGCTGGCGGAGCGCGACGGGTTTGCGTTACGCGATCGCACCGTAGGCATTGTGGGTGTGGGCAACGTGGGCGGGCGTTTGCAGGCGCGTCTGGAAGCGCTGGGGATCCGCACGCTGCTGTGCGATCCACCGCGAGCCGATCGCGGTGACGAAGGCAATTTCTGCTCGCTGGATGAACTGGTTGAGCAAGCCGATGTGCTGACTTTCCATACCCCGCTGTTTAAAGACGGGCCGTACAAAACACTGCACATGGCGGATGACGCGCTAATTAGCCGGTTGAAGCCGGGCACCATTCTGATCAACGCCTGCCGTGGGGCGGTCATCGACAATACGGCATTGCTGAACCGATTGAATGCCGGTCAGTCGCTGAGCGTTGTGCTGGATGTCTGGGAAGGAGAGCCGGATCTCAATGTGGCGTTGCTGGAGAAAGCCGATATCGGCACGGCGCACATTGCCGGGTATACCCTCGAAGGAAAAGCGCGTGGCACCACGCAGGTCTTTGAGGCCTATAGTAAGTTTATTGGTCACGAGCAGCACGTTGCGCTCAGTACCCTGTTACCCGCGCCGGAATTTGGTCGTATCACCCTGCACGGCCCGTTAGATCAGCCAACGCTGAAAAGGCTGGTGCATTTAGTGTATGATGTGCGCCGCGATGATGCGCCGCTGCGTAAAGTCGCTGGAATTCCGGGTGAGTTTGATAAACTGCGTAAAAATTACCTTGAGCGTCGTGAATGGTCGTCTTTATATGTGATGTGTGACGACGCAACGGCTGCTGCCTTATTGTGTAAGCTGGGTTTTAACGCTGTTCATCATCCGGCACATTAATGTCTTCTTAATGCTCCCTGTCGAATAATGCGACAGGGACGCTTACGTATTTCTTGGAGTAAATCACCATGTCTGAAGGCTGGAATATTGCCATTCTGGGCGCAACGGGCGCCGTAGGCGAAGCCCTGCTCGATACGCTGGCTGAACGCCAGTTCCCGGTCGGTGAAATTTATGCGCTGGCGCGTAATGAAAGCGCCGGTGAACATCTGCGTTTTAACGGTAAATCGGTCATAGTACAGGACGTTGCAGACTTTGACTGGACGCAGGCACAGTTGGCATTTTTTGTTGCGGGCGCTGAAGCCACCGCCGCCTGGGTAGAAGAAGCCACTAATGCAGGTTGCCTGGTGATTGACAGCAGCGGTCTGTTCGCGCTTGAGCCAGACGTTCCGCTGGTGGTTCCGGACGTTAACCCGTTCGTGCTGGCGGATTACCGTAACCGCAATGTGATTGCGGTGCCTAACAGTCTGACCAGCCAACTGCTGTCTGCACTGAAACCGTTGATTGATGACGGTGGGCTTTCGCGTATTACGGTGACCAATATTATCTCAGCTTCCGCTCATGGCAAAAAAGCGGTGGATGCGCTGGCCGGACAGAGTGCAAAACTGCTTAACGGTATCCCGATTGACGAAGATGATTTCTTTGGCCGTCAGTTGGCATTCAACATGCTGCCGCTGCTGCCCGATCGTGAAGGTAGCGTGCGTGAAGAACGTCGTATCGTTGATGAAGTGCGCAAAATTATGCAGGATGACGGTCTGCTCATCTCTGCCAGCATCGTGCAGTCCCCGGTATTTTATGGCCACGCGCAGATGGTGAATTTTGAGGCCCTGCGCCCGTTGGCGGCGGAAGAAGCGCGCGATGCGTTTTCACGCGGTGAAGACGTGGTGTTGTCGGAAGAGACCGATTTCCCGACCCAGGTTGGCGATGCATCGGGCACGCCGCACCTTTCTATTGGCTGCGTGCATAATGATTACGGTATGCCAGAGCAGGTTCAGTTTTGGTCTGTGGCGGACAACGTTCGCTTTGGCGGCGCGTTAATGGCGGTGAAAATTGCGGAAAAACTGGTGCAGGAGTACCTGTACTAATGTCTGACCAGCAACAGCCGTCAACCCATAAAATTGCGCTGGGCATTGAGTATGACGGCAGCAAATATTATGGCTGGCAGCGCCAGAACGAAGTGCGTAGCGTTCAGGAAAAACTGGAAAAAGCGCTCTCTCAGGTGGCGAATGAACGCATCAATGTTTTTTGTGCAGGACGCACGGATGCGGGCGTTCATGGCACTGGGCAGGTCGTGCATTTTGAAACCACTGCCCAGCGTAAAGATGCGGCCTGGACACTGGGGGTAAATGCGAATTTACCTGGTGACATCGCCGTGCGCTGGGTTAAAGCTGTACCCGATGATTTTCATGCCCGATTTAGCGCCACGGCTCGCCGTTATCGCTACATCATCTACAATCATCGGTTGCGCCCTGCGGTTTTGGGTAAAGGGGTAACCCATTACTATGAACCGCTGGACGCTGAGCGTATGCATCGTGCGGCCCAGTGTCTGATTGGCGAAAATGATTTTACCTCGTTTCGAGCGGTGCAGTGTCAGTCGCGCACGCCGTGGCGAAACGTGATGCACATTAACGTCGAACGTTTCGGTGCATATGTGGTGGTGGATATTAAAGCGAATGCCTTTGTACATCATATGGTCAGGAATATTGTCGGCAGCCTGATGGAAGTTGGCGCCAACAACCAGCCGGAGAGCTGGATAGCAGAACTGTTAGCGGCAAAGGACAGAACGCTGGCAGCGGCAACGGCGAAAGCGGAAGGATTGTATCTGGTTGCGGTAGATTACCCGGACCGGTTCGACCTGCCAAAACCGCCAATGGGCCCGCTATTTCTGGCGGACTAATTTGAGTCGTATAAAGGCAAAACTATGGACCTGATTTACTTTCTTATCGATTTTATCCTGCACATTGATGTGCACCTGGCGGAGCTGGTTGCGGAATACGGTATCTGGGTATACGCCATTCTGTTTCTGATCCTGTTCTGTGAAACCGGGCTGGTGGTGACACCATTCCTGCCAGGGGATTCGCTGCTGTTTGTTGCGGGTGCGCTTTCTGCGCTGCCAACCAACGATCTTAATGTTCATCTGATGGTGGCACTGATGATTGTGGCGGCGATTGTGGGCGATGCGGTGAACTACACGATTGGCCGATTGTTCGGGGAAAAACTTTTCAGTAACCCGAACTCCAAAATTTTCCGCCGCAGCTACCTGGATAAAACCCATGCGTTCTACGAGCGTCATGGCGGTAAGACGATTATCCTGGCGCGTTTCGTGCCAATCGTGCGTACATTTGCGCCGTTTGTTGCCGGTATGGGACATATGTCCTACCGTCACTTTGCGATGTATAACGTCGTAGGCGCGTTGCTGTGGGTATTGTTGTTCACCTACGCAGGCTACCTGTTCGGCGATCTGCCGATCGTCCAGGAAAACCTGAAATTATTGATTGTGGCGATTATCGTCCTTTCCGTATTGCCGGGGGTGATTGAAGTAATTCGCCATAAGCGTGCTGCGTCACGGGCTGCAAAATAGAAAGTAACTCAGCGGTTCGACCACTTTTTTATCCAAAGTTTCGGGCTGTTATGTTTTAATGTGCAACATTCATGGTCTGTTAGGGGCAAAAATGGCATTATGCGCCCCTTATAACAAAGCTGACTAGGGTTCAGGCAGAAAGGTCACCAATGAGCTGGATTGAACGAATTAAAAGCAACATTACTCCCACCCGCAAGGCAAGCATTCCTGAAGGGGTGTGGACCAAGTGTGATAGCTGCGGTCAGGTTTTATACCGTGCTGAGCTGGAACGTAATCTTGAGGTCTGTCCTAAGTGTGACCATCATATGCGCATGTCGGCGCGCAATCGCCTGCATAGCCTGTTAGATGAAGGTTCTCTTGTGGAACTGGGTAGCGAGCTTGAGCCGAAAGACGTGCTGAAGTTTCGTGACTCCAAAAAATACAAAGACAGACTGGCTTCTGCGCAGAAAGAAACTGGCGAGAAAGATGCGCTGGTGGTGATGAAAGGCACGCTCCACGGTATGCCGGTCGTTGCTGCGGCATTCGAGTTCGCGTTTATGGGCGGCTCCATGGGCTCTGTGGTCGGCGCGCGTTTTGTCCGTGCCGTTGAGCAGGCGCTGGAAGACAACTGTCCGCTGATCTGCTTCTCCGCTTCTGGCGGGGCGCGTATGCAGGAAGCGCTGATGTCTTTGATGCAGATGGCGAAAACCTCTGCTGCGCTGGCGAAAATGCAGGAACGCGGTTTACCGTATATTTCTGTACTGACCGACCCAACAATGGGTGGTGTTTCCGCAAGCTTCGCGATGCTGGGCGATCTCAACATTGCAGAACCGAAAGCATTGATCGGCTTCGCTGGTCCGCGTGTTATCGAGCAAACCGTACGTGAGAAACTGCCGCCGGGATTCCAGCGCAGCGAGTTCCTGATTGAAAAGGGCGCTATCGATATGATCGTCCGCCGTCCGGAAATGCGCCTGAAACTGGCAAGCATCCTGGCGAAGCTGATGAATCTTCCTGCGCCGAATCCGGATGAGCCGCGTGAAGGCGAAGTGGTACCTCCGGTTCCCGATCAGGAACCAGAGGCCTGATAGTTTACGCTATGGGTTTCGGGTTGCAGGCAGGCGACAAGAGTGTTAATCCCGATGAACTTACACCGTTAAGTGATTCGGGAGAGCGAGTACAGCCAACACATCTGCAACGTGGAAAACGACGTGTAAAAAAGGGCAGGCCGGTTGGCGCTGCCCTTTTGCTTTTCTCAACGTAAAGAATCTACAGGCATCATGGACAATAAACGTATCCCTCAAGCCGCGTCGCCCCTGGCGTCGTGGCTTTCTTATCTTGAAAACCTGCACAGTAAAACCATCGATCTGGGCCTTGAACGCGTCAGCCAGGTGGCGCGTAAACTGGGTGTGTTGAAACCTGCGCCATTTGTTTTTACGGTGGCAGGAACCAATGGGAAAGGCACAACCTGTCGTACGCTGGAATCTGTGCTGACTGCGGCAGGCTATAAAGTTGGGGTGTACAGTTCGCCTCATCTGGTGCGCTACACGGAACGCGTACGCGTGCAGGGGCGTGAACTGCCGGAATCAGCTCATACCGCCTCGTTTGCTGAGATTGAAGACGCACGTGGTGACATTTCCCTGACTTACTTTGAATACGGTACGTTATCGGCACTCTGGCTGTTTAAACAGGCCCAACTGGATGTTGTTATTCTGGAAGTGGGGTTAGGCGGCCGCCTTGACGCCACCAATATCGTCGATGCCGATGTCGCAGTAGTCACCAGTATTGCGCTTGACCATACTGACTGGCTGGGCCCGGATCGCGAAAGTATTGGTCGTGAGAAGGCAGGAATTTTCCGCGCAGAGAAACCGGCCATCGTCGGCGAACCGGAAATGCCTTACACCATCGCAGATGTCGCTCAGGAGTGCGGGGCGATTTTGCAACGTTGCGGTGTGGACTGGCGCTATGCGGTCACGGAGAACGACTGGTCGTTTACTGATGCTCATGGAACGCTGGCGCACCTGCCGTTGCCGCAGGTGCCACAACCTAACGCTGCAACCGCACTGGCTGCACTGCGCGCAAGCGGTCTTAACGTCAGCGAGCAGGCCATTCGTGACGGTATCGAACAAGCGATTTTACCGGGACGCTTCCAGATTGTGAGCGAGTCGCCGCGGGTGATTTTTGATGTTGCCCATAACCCGCATGCGGCGGAGTATCTGACCGGACGTCTGAAAAAGTTAGTGAAAAGCGGGCGTGTACTTGCGGTTATCGGTATGCTACATGATAAAGATATTGCCGGTACGTTAGCCTGGCTGAAAAGTGTGGTTGACGACTGGTACTGTGCGCCCCTGGAAGGGCCGCGTGGTGCAACGGCAGCACAGCTGCTGGAGCACCTGGGCAAAGGCAACGCTTATGACAGCGTGGCGCAGGCATGGACTGCGGCACTTGCTGAGGCGAAGCCAGAAGATACCGTGTTGGTGTGTGGATCGTTTCACACTGTCGCACATGTCATGGAAGTAATAGACGTGGGGAGAAGCGGTGGCGAGTAAGTTTCAGAACCGATTAGTCGGCACAATTGTGCTGGTCGCGCTCGGGGTAATTGTGCTTCCCGGGCTGCTTGACGGCCAGAAAAAGCATTATCAGGATGAATTTGCAGCGATCCCACTGGTGCCTAAACCCGGCGATCGCGATGAACCAGACATGATGCCTGCAGCAACGCAGGCGCTGCCGACTCAGCCGCCGGAAGGGGCGGCAGAAGAGGTGCGTGCGGGTGATGCTGCCGCGCCATCGTTGGATCCATCACGTTTGACGACGGCAAACAGCGCGGAGTTAGATCCTGTCCCTGCGCCTGTGGAACCACCGAAACCTAAACCGAAACCGCAGCCCGTTGCCGTCGCCCCGACGCCAACACCGGCACCGACTCCAGCGCCGAAACCGGCCGCTGAGGAAGCGCCAGCCCCTACCGGCAAAGCGTACGTTGTACAGCTCGGCGCGCTGAAAAACGCGGATAAGGTCAATGAGATCGTGGGTAAACTTCGTGGCGCGGGCTTCCGGGTATATACTTCCCCGTCAACGCCGGTGCAGGGTAAAATAACCCGCATTCTCGTAGGGCCTGACGCCTCCAAAGATAAGCTGAAGAACTCGCTGGGCGAGCTGCAGAAGATCTCTGGTTTGAGCGGGGTGGTGATGGGGTATACCCCTAACTAAGGGATTGCGTTACGTTGCTCTGATGTAGGCCGGACAAGGTGTTTACACCGCCATCCGGCAGTGTCCGAAGAGGCATAAAATCGTATGGCGTTGAAGATTTTTTCAGCGCCATTTTTATTTACGCGTGGAAAGGAAATCCCTACGCAAACGTTTTCTTTTTCTGTTAGAATGCGCCCCGAACAGGACGACAGGGCGTAAAATCGTGGGACACATATGGTCTGGATTGATTACGCCATTATCGCGGTGATTGGTTTTTCCTGTCTGGTTAGCCTGATCCGTGGCTTTGTTCGTGAAGCATTATCGTTGGTGACTTGGGGTTGTGCTTTCTTTGTCGCCAGCCATTACTACACTTACCTGTCTGTCTGGTTTACGGGCTTTGAAGACGAACTGGTTCGAAATGGGATTGCTATCGCGATACTGTTCATCGCGACACTTATCGTCGGCGCTATCGTTAACTTTGTGATAGGCCAACTGGTAGAGAAAACAGGACTGTCGGGTACCGACAGAGTGTTGGGGATTTGCTTCGGTGCTTTGCGTGGAGCGTTGATCGTCGCCGCCATACTGTTCTTTCTCGATACCTTTACCGGTCTGTCGAAAAGTGAAGACTGGGGTAAGTCACAGCTGATCCCGCAGTTCAGTTTCATCATCAGATGGTTCTTTGACTATCTGCAAAGCTCGTCAAGTTTCTTGCCCAAAGTATAAACTTTGGGTCGTTGCTGAACGAGGAAAAGACGTATGTGCGGTATTGTCGGTATCGCCGGTGTTATGCCGGTAAACCAGTCGATTTATGACGCGTTAACGGTGCTCCAGCATCGTGGTCAGGATGCTGCGGGCATCATCACCATTGATGCCAACAACTGCTTCCGCTTGCGTAAAGCAAACGGAATGGTGAGCGATATTTTTGAAGCGCGCCATATGCAGCGTTTGCAGGGCAATATGGGCATCGGTCATGTGCGTTACCCAACGGCTGGCAGCTCCAGCGCCTCCGAAGCTCAACCTTTTTACGTCAACTCACCGTATGGCATTACGCTTGCCCACAATGGCAACCTGACCAATGCACATGAGTTGCGTAAAAAGCTGTTTGAAGAAAAGCGCCGCCACATCAATACCACTTCAGATTCTGAAATTCTGCTGAATATTTTCGCCAGCGAGCTGGATAACTTCCGCCATTACCCGCTGGAAGCCGACAATATTTTTGCGGCCATTGCGGCAACCAACCGCCAGATTCGCGGCGCCTATGCCTGCGTGGCGATGATTATCGGTCACGGTATGGTTGCCTTCCGCGACCCTAACGGTATCCGTCCGCTGGTGATGGGCAAACGCGATATTGGCGATGGCCGTACCGAGTACATGGTGGCGTCTGAGAGCGTAGCGCTGGATACGCTGGGCTTTGAATTCCTGCGCGACGTAGCACCTGGCGAAGCAGTGTACATCACCGAAAAAGGCCAGCTGTTTACCCGTCAGTGTGCCGATAACCCGGTGAGCAATCCATGTCTGTTTGAATACGTTTACTTCGCACGTCCTGACTCCTTTATCGACAAAATTTCCGTCTACAGCGCCCGTGTGAATATGGGGACTAAGCTTGGCGAAAAAATTGCCCGTGAGTGGGAAGATCTGGACATCGACGTAGTAATCCCAATCCCGGAAACCTCCTGTGATATCGCGCTGGAAATCGCCCGCATTCTCGGTAAGCCGTACCGCCAGGGGTTTGTGAAAAACCGCTATGTGGGCCGTACCTTTATCATGCCGGGCCAGCAGTTGCGTCGTAAATCTGTGCGCCGTAAGCTGAACGCTAACCGTGCGGAATTCCGTGATAAAAACGTGCTGTTGGTGGATGACTCCATCGTGCGTGGCACCACCTCAGAACAGATTATCGAGATGGCGCGTGAAGCCGGAGCGAAGAAGGTGTATCTGGCCTCTGCCGCCCCGGAAATTCGCTTCCCGAACGTTTATGGCATCGATATGCCTACGGCGACGGAGCTGATTGCGCATGGTCGTGAAGTGGACGAGATTCGCCAGATAATCGGCGCAGATGGTCTGATCTTCCAGGATCTGAACGATCTGATTGAAGCTGTCCGTGCTGAGAACCCGGATATTCAGCAGTTTGAATGTTCAGTATTTAACGGCGTGTACGTTACCAAAGATGTCGACCAGCAATATCTCGATTTCCTCGACTCCCTGCGTAATGACGATGCCAAAGCGGTATTGCGTCAGAACGAAGCGGAAAACCTTGAGATGCACAACGAAGGTTAATGTTTGCTCGCAAGCAAGGGCGCAACCTGCGTCCTTGCTTGCAACTCACCGTAATTTCCTGCAAAGTCGGCCCTGAGCAAGTAAGGGCGATTACACATGAAACGACTCATCATTGGTATTTCTGGTGCAAGCGGGGCAATTTACGGCGTGCGCCTGTTGCAGGTATTGCGTGACGTCACTGATGTGGAAACCCACCTGGTGATGAGTGCCGCTGCCCGGCAGACGCTGGCGCTGGAAACGGACCTCTCTGTGCGCGACGTGCAGGCGCTGGCAAATGTGAATCATGATAGCCGTGATATCGCCGCCAGTATCTCCTCCGGCTCTTTTCAGACCGCCGGAATGGTTATTCTGCCTTGTTCAATCAAAACGCTTTCTGGCATCGTCCACAGTTACACCGATGGGTTGCTTACCCGTGCGGCGGATGTGGTGTTGAAAGAACGCCGTCCGTTGGTGCTGTGTGTACGCGAAACGCCGCTGCATTTGGGGCATTTGCGATTGATGACGCAGGCGGCAGAAATTGGGGCGGTAATTATGCCACCAGTCCCGGCGTTTTATCATCGTCCGCAAACGCTCGATGATGTGATTAATCAAACGGTTAATCGCGTGCTTGACCAGTTTGATATTACCCTTCCGCAGGACCTGTTCACCCGCTGGCAAGGGGCGTAAGCCGTTCCATCAGCGTGCAAAGAATCATCCGTTGCCCTGTTTCAGGGCAATTTTGTAACCGCGATCATATCCTCAACATTTAATTCGTTAAAACTCAACGAAACGCTGCGGTTCAACCGCCAGACCTGCTATCTTCAAAATCAGGACATTATTGCAACGTTTTATTAACATATTTAACGTCGAATATCCTCATCGACGTGAAAATGGCATAAGACCTGCATGAAAAAGTCTGCAAACACACAACACAACGTAAAACATAATAAAATTACGCCACTTGAGGGTTATGTATGAAGAAGACGGTTCTTGCTTTGTCTTTGCTGGTAGGACTCTCCGCCACCGCGGCCAGCTACGCAGCACTTCCGCAGACGGTTCGTATTGGTACAGATACAACGTACGCTCCTTTTTCCTCTAAAGATGCCAAAGGTGACTTTGTCGGCTTCGATATCGATCTGGGAAATGAGATGTGTAAGCGCATGCAGATCAAATGCACCTGGGTTGCCAGTGACTTTGATGCGCTGATCCCATCGCTGAAAGCGAAAAAAATTGATGCCATCATCTCCTCGCTTTCTATCACCGAAAAGCGTCAGCAAGAGATTGCGTTCTCAGACAAACTTTACGCTGCAGACTCACGTCTGATCGCCGCGAAAGGCTCCCCAATTCAGCCGACTCTGGATTCCCTCAAAGGTAAACACGTTGGCGTCTTGCAAGGCTCTACTCAGGAAGCCTATGCCAATGACAACTGGCGCAGCAAAGGCGTGGACGTGGTGGCCTATGCGAACCAGGACCTCATCTATTCTGACCTGACGGCAGGCCGTCTGGACGCGGCATTGCAAGATGAAGTCGCGGCCAGCGAAGGCTTCCTGAAGCAGCCTGCTGGTAAGGATTACGCTTTTGCCGGTCCGTCGGTGAAAGATAAAAAATACTTTGGTGACGGAACCGGGATTGGCTTGCGCAAAGATGATGCAGAGCTGAAAGCCGCTTTCGACAAAGCGCTGGGCGAACTGCGTAAAGACGGCACCTACGACAAAATGGCGAGCAAATATTTTAATTTTAATGTCTACGGCGATTAATACAGCGGCGTGGGGAATTGACTGCACCATTGCGGGTAACCATTTCGGTGCATAATAAATTCAGTGCACTGTTTTGGTGCTTTTATCGCTGACTTAATAAGCATGAGTGCATACTTAAGCGCTTTTCATGCAAATAAATACCGCCGACAGGGTAGAATGCTTTGCCTTGTCGGCCTGATTAATGGCACGATAACTGCACCTGGTCCTGTAAAGATCCCCTATAAAAGACAGTCTGTTGAGGATAGTTATGAAAAAACTGGTGTTGTCTCTTTCTCTGGTTCTGGCTTTCTCCAGTGCTACCGCAGCATTTGCAGCCATTCCGCAAAAAATTCGTATCGGTACCGATCCTACTTATGCGCCGTTCGAATCTAAGAATGCGCAGGGTGAATTAGTCGGTTTTGATATCGATCTGGCTAAAGAGCTGTGCAAACGTATCAATACGCAATGTACCTTCGTGGAAAACCCGCTGGACGCGCTGATCCCTTCGCTAAAAGCGAAGAAAATCGATGCCATCATGTCCTCGCTTTCCATTACTGAAAAACGTCAGCAGGAAATCGCATTTACCGACAAGCTTTATGCAGCCGATTCGCGTCTGGTTGTCGCTAAAGATTCGGCTATTCAGCCGACCATTGAGTCGCTGAAAGGCAAACGTGTTGGTGTGCTGCAGGGCACTACCCAGGAAACTTTCGGCAACGAACACTGGGCGCCAAAAGGTATTGAGATTGTCTCTTATCAGGGGCAGGACAATATCTATTCTGACCTGACTGCCGGGCGTATTGACGCCGCGTTCCAGGATGAAGTCGCGGCTAGCGAAGGCTTCCTGAAACAGCCAGTCGGTAAAGATTACAAATTCGGCGGCCCGTCTGTGAAAGACGAGAAGTTGTTCGGCGTGGGTACCGGTATGGGGCTGCGCAAAGACGATAACGAACTGCGCGAAGCGCTGAATAAAGCCTTTGCCGAAATGCGAGCTGACGGTACTTACGAGAAGCTGGCGAAAAAGTACTTCGATTTTGATGTTTACGGCGGTTAATTACCGCAGGTGCTGATAAAGCCCGTAGATTTTTGACGCGTTGAATTTATGCCCGATGGCACCGCGCTTATCCGGCCTACGGTGATTTTGTAGGCCGGATAAGGCAAGGCCGCCATCCGGCATTTAACGGTTAGTCTGAAATCAAAAGAGGCTTACTACTCCACCACACACGACAGGACAGGCAGCATGTTGTATGGCTTTTCAGGTGTTATTTTACAGGGCGCAATTGTTACGCTGGAGCTGGCACTCAGCTCGGTGGTACTGGCGGTTCTGATAGGTCTTGTCGGCGCAGCAGCAAAGCTGTCGCAAAGCCGGGCAATGGGGCTTATTTTCGAAGGGTACACAACGCTAATCCGCGGCGTGCCCGATCTGGTCTTAATGCTGCTCATCTTCTACGGATTACAAATCGCGCTGAATACCATTACCGATGCCATCGGTATCGGCCAGATTGATATTGATCCGATGGTTGCGGGCATTATCACCCTTGGATTTATCTACGGTGCCTACTTTACCGAAACTTTTCGCGGTGCGTTTATGGCTGTACCAAAAGGCCATATTGAAGCCGCGACGGCGTTTGGCTTTACCAGCTCACAAATATTTCGTCGCATTATGTTCCCGGCGATGATGCGATATGCCTTACCGGGAATCGGCAATAACTGGCAGGTTATTCTTAAGGCTACGGCGCTGGTATCGTTGCTTGGACTTGAAGACGTGGTGAAAGCGACTCAGCTTGCCGGGAAGAGCACCTGGGAGCCGTTCTATTTTGCCGTCGTGTGCGGGGTCATCTATCTGGTGTTTACCACTGTTTCTAATGGTGTGCTGCTATACCTTGAGCGCCGCTATTCCGTGGGTGTGAAGAGGGCTGACCTGTGATCGAGATTATTCAGGAATACTGGAAGTCCCTGCTGTGGACCGACGGATATCGCTACACTGGCGTCGCTATCACCCTGTGGCTTTTGATTTCGTCAGTAGTGATGGGCGGAATACTGGCACTCTTTTTGGCGATTGGTCGCGTTTCCAGTAATAAATTTATCCAGTTTCCCATCTGGCTGTTCACCTATATTTTTCGTGGGACGCCGCTGTACGTTCAGCTACTGGTGTTTTATTCCGGGATGTATACGCTGGAAATAGTTAAAGGCACGGACTTCCTCAACGCGTTTTTCCGCAGCGGGCTGAATTGCACCGTGCTGGCGCTGACGCTGAATACCTGCGCCTATACCACGGAGATTTTCGCCGGGGCTATTCGTTCCGTGCCTCACGGTGAGATTGAGGCTGCGCGCGCATACGGTTTCTCGTCATTCAAACTGTATCGATGCATTATTTTACCTTCCGCGCTGCGTATTGCGCTGCCGGCATACAGTAATGAAGTCATTTTAATGCTGCACTCCACGGCGCTGGCATTTACGGCCACGGTGCCAGATTTGTTGAAAATCGCTCGCGATATCAACTCGGCAACGTATCAGCCGTTTACCGCCTTCGGTATTGCCGCTGTGCTGTATTTGATTATTTCGTATGTCCTGATCAGTCTGTTCCGTAAAGCGGAAAAACGCTGGTTGCAGCATGTATCCTCTAAATGATTCGAGTAACACGATGTCTGAAAATAAATTAAACGTTATCGATTTACATAAGCACTACGGCGAACATGAAGTGCTGAAAGGGGTATCGCTGCAGGCCAACGCGGGTGATGTTATCAGCATTATTGGCTCGTCAGGTTCCGGTAAAAGTACCTTCCTGCGCTGCATTAACTTTCTCGAGAAACCGAGTGCCGGGTCGATTGTCGTCAGCGGTCAGAACATTGGTCTGGTGCGCGACAAAGACGGCCAGTTGAAGGTTGCGGACAAAAATCAGCTACGCCTGCTGCGTACGCGTCTGACGATGGTCTTTCAGCACTTTAATCTGTGGAGTCACATGACAGTGCTGGAAAACGTCATGGAAGCGCCGATTCAGGTGTTGGGGCTGAGCAAGCAGGAAGCTCGCGACCGTGCGGTGAAGTATCTGGCTAAAGTGGGCATTGATGAGCGCGCACAGGGAAAATATCCGGTGCACCTGTCCGGTGGTCAGCAGCAGCGTGTTTCCATTGCCCGTGCGCTGGCGATGGAACCGGAAGTGTTGCTGTTTGATGAACCTACGTCGGCGCTTGATCCTGAGCTGGTGGGTGAAGTGCTGCGCATTATGCAACAGCTGGCTGAAGAGGGGAAAACCATGGTGGTGGTGACCCACGAAATGGGGTTTGCTCGTCATGTTTCCACGCACGTGATTTTCCTGCATCAGGGGAAAATTGAGGAAGAGGGCGACCCGGAGCAGGTATTCGGTAATCCGCAAAGCCCGCGTTTGCAACAGTTCCTTAAAGGATCGCTGAAGTAAGTCAACAGCCCGGAGGCGCTACGCTTTCCGGGCTTACAATTTTAGCGCGTCGCGCTCCAGCCGAAACACCCAGTCGTCGTAGGCGATGCCGTCAATCTCATACGCCTTTTCCAGTACCTGCGTACGTACAAAGCCTGTCTTTTCCAGAATACGGATTGAACCCTTGTTATCCGCCAGCGCGTATGCGTTTATCGCCGTCACACCTGCATGCTCGAAGGCATACTGGCACACCGCGCGCACGGCTTCGCTGGCAATACCTTTCCCCTGAGCCTGTGGCATGATGGCGTAGCCGAGGTCGGCTTCCTGCGGGTAAAGATGGCTGATTTGCAGACCAATATCGCCAAGTGGCATCGGGCTGTTATGTTCGCGGATGACGAAAGTGTGCTGTGCGGCCAGACGTCTGGCGAATAACAGCCGCGTATCTTTCGCCGGGGCGATGTTGCCCATATAGCGCATGACTTCAGGACATTCACGGAGTTTCTGGAAAAATGACCAGTCAGAAAATTGAAACAAAGAGAGGGTAAGTCGGGGAGTCGATATTATCGCCATAACGTCGCCATTGCGGAAATCTGGTCTATAACCTTACCACCACAACGGCGACTGTGAATAGTGCATAGGGGTTATCGGATGACATCCGTCAGCGCTTCTTCTAAATCGTACCAGCGAAACGTAAAACCGAAAGCTTCCAGGCGTTTGGGCAATGCGCGTTGTCCACCAAGGACCAGTACTGACGATTCCCCCATCAGCAGTCGCATAGCGGTGGCGGGAACGCGCAGAATGGCAGGGCGGTTCAGAGCGTGACCCAGCGCGTGGGCAAACTGCTCATTGTGCACTGGGTATGGCGAAACCATATTGAAGGGACCGCGTAGATCGTTATTCAGCAGCCAGATAATTCCGTTGACCATATCATCAACATGGATCCAGGCCATATACTGGCGTCCATTACCGATCGGGCCGCCTAAGCCAAGACGAAACGGCGGGACCATTTTTGCCAGAATGCCGCCTGCTGAGGCCAGTACCACGCCGGTACGCAGCATACATACGCGGGTTTTGTCGCTTTGCGCAGTGCTGGCAATTTGCTCCCAGCGGGCGCACAGCTTGTGGGTAAATTCGTTATGCGGTGGCTCTTCTTCCGTAACCACAACTTCGCCCAAATCACCGTAGTAACCGGTAGCGGAACCGGAGATTAACACTGAGGGCGGCGTCTCGCTGGCATTGATTAAATCGACCAGTTTCTGCGTAATGCCCCAACGGCTCTGGCACAAGCGTTCCTTTTGCTGTGCGCTCCAGCGCTTATCTGCAATAGGCTCTCCGGCAAGGTTAATCACGGCATCAATATTATTGAGATGTTGCCGCTCTTCCAGTCCTTTCCATAACGTGACCCGAGAGTCGAGAATCTGACGAGCCTTATCAGGGGTACGTGTCACTACGATTATCTGATGCCCCAGTTCCAGCAGGCAGGGGATCAGATGACGTCCAATCAGGCCAGTACCGCCGGTAATCAGAATCTGCATGTCGCCTCCCGGGTTACGTTTTAGCGCTGCCAGCTCAGCGTCATTGATACTGAGTCGGCGTAACGCAATGCGTGAAGTTTATCTATCTCGACTTCAGCATAAGTGACCCAGTGATGTTCGCGTGCGATATCGAGCACATCTTGAGTTAATTTTTCTAACAATGAGAAGCGGTTACCCTCCACGTGGGCAATGATGCTTTTGGTTATAGTGCGGTAATTCAGCGCGTCGTTGATATCTTCGCTGGTACGCGCTTTGTCTGCCGGATAGTGAATGGCAATGTTGATGACGATATCCTGGCGGTTAAGGATCTCCTCTTCTTTAATGCCGATAAAGGTGCGCAGACGAAGGTTTTTTATACGAATAATAGCGTCAGGTTGTGACATTGCAGGTTTCCTCCATGTATGAACCTCTGCATGATACACGAGAACCGAATTGCGTCACCGCTTCTCACTCAGTGCTTGCTGCATGGCGCGTTCCGTGGCAGGACGCGTACGGATGCGTTCGTGCCAGTTATTGACCGCCGGGTAATTGTCGAGGTCGATGCGCTGACGCTGATGGGCGTGGATCCACGGCCAGCAGGCAATGTCAGCAATGCTGTAGTGATCGCCTCCCAGCCAGGGTGACGTTTCCAGACGTTTATTCATCACGTTGTACAGGCGCTGGGTTTCAACCTGGTATCTTTCAATAGCGTAAGGGATCGTTTGCGGAGCGTAATGACTGAAATGATGATTCTGTCCCAGCATGGGGCCCAAACCGCTGACCTGCCAGAAAAGCCACTGCAGCGTGGTGTGGCGTTCGCGTAATTCACCGCTGAGCAGCTTACCGCTCTTCTCCGCCAGATAGAGTAAAATTTCTCCGGACTCAAACAAGCTGATGGGCCTTCCGCCATCTTCCGGCGCATGATCGATAATGGCTGGGATTTTATTGTTCGGCGAGATCAGCAGAAAATCGGGGCGAAACTGGCTGCCTTTGCTGATATCGACATGAATCAGACGGTATTGCAGCTGTGCCTCTTCAAGAAACAGCGTGATTTTGTGACCGTTTGGCGATGGCGTGTAATAGAGATCGATCATTTTCAGCATCCGTTTTGTCATGAACCGGGTCATTACAAGTATAGAGCCTGTTGGCGTGCGTGAGTTTTCATCAAGTGACAGCGAGAGAAAGACTCTATATTTTGAAGGCAAGCCAATACACTTCAGAGGACATTATGAGCAAATCTGCAATTACGCTGTGGTCAGATGCCAATTTTTTCTCCCCCTACGTGCTGTCTGTTTATGTCGCTCTGCAAGAGAAGGGGCTACCTTTCACGCTGAAAACCGTTGATCTCAATAGTGGTGAACACTTGCATCCTTCATGGCAAGGTTACGCCTTGACGCGCCGCGTACCGGTTCTTGAGATCGATGGTTTTGAACTGAGCGAATCATCAGCGATTACGGAATTCCTGGAAGAGAGCTTTGCGCCGCCACAGTGGGAGCGTATCTATCCGCACGATGTGCAAAAACGCGCGCGGGCGCGCCAGGTTCAGGCGTGGATCCGCAGCGATTTAATGCCTATCCGTGAAGAACGATCAACAGATGTTGTTTTTGCTGGCGTAAAGAAAGGACCGTTAAGCGAAGCGGGAAAAGCCAGTGCGGAAAAACTGTTCGCTACTGCGAGCAGTTTACTGAGCCACGGCAAGCAGAATTTATTTGGCGAATGGTGTATCGCTGACTGTGATTTAGCGCTAATGCTTAATCGCCTGGTCCTGAATGGTGATGAGGTTCCAGAAGCGCTTGCGGAATACGCCACCTTCCAGTGGCAGCGCGCTTCAGTACAGCGTTTTATCGCGCTTTCAGCGAAGCGTTCCTGCTGAAAAACGGGCCGTAATCCAGTATCATTACAAGGTGATTTTCAGCGAGGAGTGAGTGATGAAACTGATGTTCGCATCGGACATTCATGGTTCGTTGCCAGCCACGGAACGCGTACTCGAACGGTTTGCTGCAAGCGGCGCGCAATGGCTGGTGATATTGGGTGATGTTTTAAACCACGGGCCGCGTAATGCGCTTCCAGAAGGCTATGCACCTGCGCAGGTTGCTGAACGGCTGAATGAGCTGGCATCGCGAATTATTGCGGTGCGTGGTAATTGCGACAGCGAAGTGGATCAGATGCTCCTGCATTTTCCGATGACTGCGCCGTGGCAGCAAATTCTGACAGAAAACCAGCGACTCTTTTTGACGCACGGACACCTTTTTGGCCCGCAAAATATGCCGGCGCTCAATGCGGGCGATGTTCTGGTTTATGGGCATACTCATCTGCCGGTTGCTGAGCGGCGCGAGGGTATCTATCATTTCAATCCCGGCTCGGTAAGCATCCCGAAAGGGGGCTTTGCGGCAAGTTACGGGATTCTGGATGATAATGTTCTCAGCGTAATGGCACTCAATGATCAAAGTGTTATTGCACAGGTCGAGATTAATCCGTAATTTACCCCACAAACATAAACGCGCCGTAAGAGCGCCAGAAAAAAGAAGGTTTCCTGATGGTGGAACAGCGTCGTTTGGCAAGTACTGAATGGGTGGATATTGTGAATGAAGACAACGAAGTCATTGCACAGTCCAGCCGGGAACAAATGCGGGCGCAACGCTTACGCCATCGTGCAACGTATATCGTTGTGCATGATGGTATGGGCAAAATTCTGGTTCAACGTCGCACTGAGACAAAAGATTTTTTGCCCGGCATGCTGGATGCCACCGCAGGCGGTGTGGTTCAGGCTGACGAGCAGATGCTGGAATCAGCGCGTCGTGAAGCAGAAGAGGAACTGGGGATTGCGGGCGTGCCGTTTGCCGAGCATGGTCAGTTTTACTTTGAAGATCAGAACTGTCGCGTATGGGGTGGGTTGTTTAGCTGCGTTTCCCACGGACCGTTTGCGCTTCAGGAAGATGAGGTCAGTGAAGTTTGCTGGTTGACGCCGGAAGAAATTACCGCGCGCTGCGACGAATTTACACCGGACTCCCTGAAAGCCCTGGCGCTGTGGATGACCCGCAACGCCAAGAATGAAGGGGCGAAAGCCGAAAAGCAGGAAGAAGCTGAGTAAACTCTGTTCATCCGGCCTACTGCGTCGAGAAATCGAGTAGGCCGGACGCACACTTTTTAATGGTAACCCATCATCTGCGCGCCAATCACCACCACGCTGGACATAATAAACAGCAGTCCCAACAGCGTAGCACCTACCTTCAGCCAGTTACGAAAATCCACCCGACAAACGCCTAACGTAGCCATCAAAGATGCTGACGTCGGATAGATAATATGACTGAATCCGTCGCCAAACTGGAAGGCCAGGACTGTGACCTGACGGTTTACGCCAACCAGATCGCCCAGCGGTGCCAGTAGCGGCATGGTTAACGCAGCCTGACCAGAGCCGGAAGTGACGAAGAAATTAAATACTGCCTGGAACAATAGCATAAACCACGCCGCGATGGCGTTATCCAGCCCGCTGATGCCATTGGCAATGCTGTGCAGCAGAGTGTTTAACACGCTGGCTTCACCCGCCTCTCCATTACCGACCAGCAGTAAAATGCCTTTGGCAAAACCAACCAGCAGGGCAGGGGCAATCATCATTCGTGCGCCCTCAGTGAATGAGGAGGCCATGATGTTGACCGTCATGCCGTTGAGCCGAAACACGACGCCGATAATGCCAATCACCAGACCCATCGTGAAGAACTGACTGGCGATCTCAGGAATAAACCACGCGTTGACGATAACGCCCCAGACAACCCAAATCATCACCGCGGTCAGCACCACTAGCACTAACCAGTCTCCCAGCGTGAAGCGTCGTTCCACGACTTCGTCCTGCTGCTCGCGAAAGAAGCGGTCGGATTCATGTACCCGGGACAAAAGCGGATTCTTTTTGATACGCGCCGCATAGGCCAGCGTGAAGGTCAGCCCGATTAACGTAGCGATCACCCAGACCACGATGCGTAGCCCGGAACCAGAGAGCACCGGTACCCCCGCAATACCTTGCGCGACCACCACGCAAAATGGGTTCATCCATGAGCTGGCGAAACCAATCTGAGTCGCGATATAGGTAACCAGCACGGTGGTGATACTGTCGTAACCTAGCCGTACCATCAAAGGCGCGATGATAATGGCAAAGGCAACAGCCTCTTCCCCCATGCCAAACACCGCGCCGCCTAAGGAGAAGAGAATAAACAGCACTGGGATAAACAGGACCTCGTTGCCCCGCGTATGGCGAATGAGCGCCAGGATGCCGTTATCAATGGTGCCGGTACGCATAACGATGCCGAATGCGCCGCCAATGACCAGCATAAACATAATGATGCCGACAGCTGTGCCGAATTTCGAGCCGGAGGTTAATCCTTCAAACGGGAAATTCATCAGGCCTGGGCGTTCATCTCCGGTGGTGAATAACTGCACCCGGTGATACTGCTCTTCACCTGCGTCGTTGGTCAGAATACGAAAGGAATGGGGGTCAACCACCTTACGGGTTTTGGTTTGTCCATCAACCTGATACTGAACTTCCTGGCTGTCGAACATCCCGACGGGAACAACCCATGTCGCCAGACTGGTTAAAACGGCGACGAAAAAAATAATCACCAGCGTGTCGGGCATCGCCCATTTTTTAGCTGGCTGTGATTCTGTTACTGCTGACATGAAAGACTATCCCTGTTGCAACGCAAAAGAGAGTAAGTATGCGAACAGAAGAATAGTTATTCATTGATGCAGCGCATCCAGGCAAATGTTTCAGATTATGCCAAAAGGGAAATAGACATAAAAAAACCGGAAATATCAGCTATTTCCGGTTTGATAAGCAGATGTGTTGCCGGATAAGAGATCCGGCACACTCGGCAGGTTACTGCTGCTGCTGGGAAGACTGGATCGCGGTCAGTGCGATGGTGTAGACGATATCGTCTACCAGCGCGCCACGAGACAGGTCGTTCACCGGCTTGCGCATACCCTGCAGCATTGGCCCGATGGAGATCAGGTCGGCAGAACGCTGTACCGCTTTGTAAGTGGTGTTACCGGTGTTCAGATCCGGGAAGATGAACACGGTAGCGCGACCTGCAACCGGAGAGTTCGGCGCTTTGGATTTCGCTACGTCAGCCATAACGGCGGCGTCGTACTGCAGCGGACCGTCGATCATCAGGTCAGGACGTTTTTCCTGTGCCAGACGGGTTGCTTCGCGAACTTTCTCTACGTCACTACCTGCACCAGAAGTACCGGTGGAGTAGGAGAGCATCGCTACGCGCGGTTCGATACCGAAGGCAATTGCGGAATCAGCGGACTGAATCGCGATTTCTGCCAGCTGCTCTGCAGTTGGATCCGGGTTGATCGCGCAGTCGCCGTAAACGTAAACCTGATCCGGCAGCAGCATGAAGAACACGGAAGACACCAGAGAGCTACCCGGTGCAGTTTTGATCAGCTGCAGCGGCGGACGGATGGTGTTCGCGGTGGTGTGTACTGCACCAGAAACCAGACCGTCAACATCGTCCTGTTCCAGCATCAGGGTACCGAGAACAACGTTGTCTTCCAGCTGTTCGCGGGCAACGGTTTCGGTCATACCTTTGTTTTTACGCAGTTCGACCAGGCGAGCAACGTAGCTTTCGCGAACCACATCTGGATCAACGATTTCTACACCAGCGCCCAGTTCAACGCCCTGAGAGGCTGCAACGCGGGTGATCTCATCCGGGTTACCCAGCAGTACGCAGGTTGCGATACCACGTTCAGCACAGATAGCAGCCGCTTTAACGGTACGCGGTTCGTCGCCTTCCGGCAGAACAACACGTTTGCCCGCTTTACGCGCCAGCTCGGTCAGCTGATAACGGAACGCCGGTGGAGACAGACGACGGCTGCGTTCAGAAGTCGCGGTCAGAGATTCAATCCAGTCAGCGTTGATGTAGTTAGCAACGTATTCCTGAACTTTTTCGATGCGCTCGTGATCGTCAACCGGAACTTCCAGGTTGAAGCTCTGCAGGCTCAGAGAGGTCTGCCAGGTGTTGGTGTTTACCATGAATACCGGCAGGCCAGTTTCAAATGCACGTTCGCACAGTTTAGTGATGCGCGCGTCCATTTCGTAGCCGCCAGTCAGCAGCAGGGCACCGATTTCCACGCCGTTCATGGCCGCCAGGCATGCTGCAACCAGCACGTCAGGACGATCTGCGGAAGTTACCAGCAGGGAGCCTGCGCGGAAGTGTTCCAGCATATGTGGAATGCTGCGTGCGCAGAACGTCACAGACTTCACGCGACGGGTGTTGATATCGCCTTCGTTAACGATGGTGGCGTTCAGGTGACGCGCCATATCGATTGCACGAGTAGCGATCAGATCGAAGCTCCATGGCACCGCGCCCAGAACCGGCAGCGGGCTGGATTCTTGCAGTTTAGCCGGATCAACTTTGATCACTTTCGCTTTGGAAGAGTCGTCGAAAATCTCGGACAGATCCGGGCGAGTACGGCCCTGCTCATCAACCGGTGCGTTCAGTTTGTTAACGATTACGCCGGTGATGTTGGTGTTTTTCGCGCCGCCGAAGCTGCTGCGAGTCAGTTCAATACGCTCGTTCAGCTGTTCCGGGGTGTCGGTACCCTGAGACATAACGAAGACGATTTCCGCGTTCAGCGTTTTCGCGATTTCGTAGTTCAGAGACTGCGCGAACTGATGTTTACGGGTTGGGACCAGGCCTTCAACCAGTACAACTTCAGCGTCTTTGGTGTTCGCGTGGTAGTTCGCGATGATCTCTTCCATCAGCACATCTTTCTGATTGCTGGACAGCAGAGATTCAACGTGGCTCATCTTCAGCGGCTCTGCGGCTGGCAGAGAAGAGTTAGCACGGACGATGCTGGTAGTCTGGTCTGGCGCATCGCCACCGGCACGCGGTTGAGCGATCGGCTTAAAGACGCTCAGACGAACGCCTTTGCGTTCCATTGCGCGGATCACGCCAAGGCTGACGCTGGTCAGGCCGACGCTGGTTCCGGTAGGGATCAGCATAATAATACGGGACACGGTTTATCCTCTTTCGTTACCGCCAATTTAGACGGGTTACAAAACAGCACCGCCAGCTAGGCTGGCGGTGTGAAATCAGGCAGTCAGGCGGCTCGCGTCTTGCGCGATAACCAGTTCTTCGTTGGTTGGGATAACCAGCGCAGGACGGGTACCTTCTTTGTTGATGAAACCAGATTTGCCGAAACGTGCGGCCAGGTTACGTTCGTGGTCAACTTCAAAGCCCAGAACGCCCAGTTTGCCCAGAGACAGTTCACGAACCATCGCTGCGTTTTCACCGATACCACCGGTGAAGACAACTGCATCCAGACGACCATCCATCAGCGCAGTGTAAGAACCGATGTATTTCGCCAGACGGTGGCAGTAAACGTCCATTGCACGTTTAGCGTCTTCTTTAGTAGCGTAGTTATCTTCAACATAACGGCAGTCGCTGGTGACTTCGGTCAGACCCAGCAGGCCGGACTCTTTGGTCAGCATTTTGTTGATCTGGTCAACGCTCATGCCCAGGGTATCGTGCAGGTGGAAGATGATCGCCGGGTCGATGTCACCGGAACGCGTACCCATCACCAGACCTTCCAGCGGGGTCAGACCCATGGAGGTATCAACACATTTACCGTTACGGATAGCAGATACAGAACCGCCATTGCCCAGGTGGCAAGTGATGATGTTCAGCTCTTCAACCGGTTTGTTCAGCACTTTTGCCGCTTCCTGTGTGACGAAGAAGTGGCTGGTACCGTGCGCGCCGTAACGACGAACGCCGTGTTCTTTGTACAGGCTGTACGGCAGAGCATAGAGGTAAGACTCTTCCGGCATAGTCTGATGGAACGCGGTGTCGAATACAGCCACGTTTTTGTCTTTCAGATTAGGGAAGGATTTCAGCGCTTCTGCGATACCGATCAGGTGAGCCGGGTTATGCAGCGGTGCGAAAGAGGCAGAATCTTTGATGCCCTGAATAACGGAATCATCGATAACCACGGAGCTGGTGTACTTCTCGCCGCCGTGTACGATACGGTGACCAATAGCGGTCAATTGCGCAGACAATTCTGGTTTTTGTGCCAGAATAGTGTTAACGATAAAGTTCAGCGCTTCACTGTGAGCGGCGCCTGCACCTAAAGCCGCTTCTTGTTTACCGCCGTCCATTTTCCACTTGATACGTGCTTCTGGGAGATGGAAACATTCGGCTAAACCAGAGAGGTATTCTTCACCGTTTACTGCATCGATGATGGCAAATTTCAGTGAGGAGCTACCGCAGTTCAGAACCAGTACTAACTTACTCGACATGGAAGTACCTATTTATGATACGTGGCTAAAAAAACGTCAGGGAGTCATAGAGCGTAGCGCATGATGACACCGACGTTTATGATTAACATCATGCGCCATAGTCTTTTTGGGCACGATGGAATAAATACCTTTGAGTCTATGTCATTTTGCGTATTTTTCAGGCAATGGCATAATGTATGCCAATTTGACGACTCAATGATTTTGGACTACAGGCCTTACAGGCCGGCACAGGATACCTGAATGTGGGTATCAAAGACAAAATGTTTTGAACGATGTCCCTTGTAGTTGTTGTTTTGCACAAATTTTTTAATTTTTATATGTGAAGTTGAGGTAACCGCCATGTCGACACCGGATAATCGCTCCGTCAATTTTTTTAGCTTGTTTCGCCGGGGGCAGCACTATGCAAAGACGTGGCCAATGGAAAAGCGCCTTGCGCCCGTGTTTGTTGAGAACCGCGTGATCCGCATGACGCGTTACGCGATCCGTTTTATGCCGCCTATCGCCGTCTTCACCTTATGTTGGCAAATTGCGTTAGGGGGGCAGTTGGGCCCGGCCGTGGCGACTGCGCTGTTTGCGCTTAGCCTGCCGATGCAGGGGATGTGGTGGCTGGGAAAACGTTCCGTAACGCCGCTGCCGCCTTCAATTCTCAATTGGTTCTACGAAGTTCGGGGTAAATTGCAAGAAGCTGGGCAGGCGCTCTCTCCGGTAGAAGGAAAGCCGGATTACCAGGCGCTGGCTGACACGCTTAAGCGCGCCTTCAAACAACTGGATAAAACTTTCCTTGATGATTTGTAATTGACCCCTGATTACGCATATAAAAGAAGGCACAAGATGCCTTCTTTTTTTTCATCGCAGTAGTAGTGATACAGGAGTCCCAAATGGAAATGACCAACGCTCAACGTCTGATTTTGTCGAATCAGTACAAAATGATGACTATGCTCGATCCAACTAACGCCGAGCGTTATCGTCGTTTGCAGACGATTATTGAACGCGGTTACGGCTTGCAGATGCGTGAGCTGGATCGTGAGTTTGGTGAACTGACGGAAGAAACCTGTCGTACGATTATCGATATTATGGAGATGTATCACGCATTACATGTGTCCTGGACTAATCTTAAGGATGCGCAGGCTATTGATGAGCGTCGCGTGACCTTCCTCGGTTTTGACGCCGCAACGGAAGCCCGTTTCCTCGGGTACGTTCGTTTTATGGTCAATGTGGAAGGTCGTTACACCCACTTTGATGCGGGTACGCATGGCTTCAACGCCCAGACCCCAATGTGGGAAAAATATCAGCGTATGCTGAATGTTTGGCACTCTTGCCCGCGTCAGTATCACCTGAGCGCGAATGAAATTAACCAAATCATTAATGCCTGAGGGGGCGAGCGTGCAGTGCAAAGGTTTTCTGTTTGATCTGGATGGAACGCTGGTCGATTCCTTACCCGCAGTAGAGCGTGCGTGGTGCAACTGGGCCGATCGCTTCGGCCTCGATCACGCCGAGGTACTCGGCTTTATTCATGGTAAGCAGGCCATTACCTCCCTGCGACACTTTATGGTGGGCAAGTCTGAGGCAGAGATCGCCGCGGAATTTACCCGTCTGGAGCAGATCGAAGCGACGGAAACCGCCGGGATCACCGCGCTGCCGGGGGCAGTTGATTTACTCAACCATCTCAATAAAGCAGGTATTCCATGGGCGATTGTGACCTCCGGTTCTATGCCAGTCGCACGTGCGCGTCATCGTGTTGCCGGGCTTCCTGCTCCAGAAGTGTTTGTCACCGCCGAGCGGGTAAAAAGAGGGAAACCAGAGCCAGACGCGTATCTGTTAGGTGCTCAGCTTCTGGGCCTGGCACCGCAGGAATGTGCAGTGGTGGAAGATGCCCCCGCCGGGGTGCTCTCAGGACTGGCTGCTGGGTGTCATGTCATCGCGGTTAACGCGCCAGCGGATACGCCGCGTCTGGACGAAGTTGATTTTTCGCTGACCAGTCTGGAACATATTTCTGTGACCAAACAACCCAACGGAAATGTGGTCGTTATAAGAAATACCTGATCATGATTTAGCCCCAGATTGTTGGGGCTTTTTTATGGCAGAATCAGTCCATCCCTCTCATTTAACAAGGATATGTTGTGAACGGTGAATTGATATGGGTTCTCTCATTGCTGGCGATTGCCGTCGTCTTGTTTGCAACTGGCAGAGTGCGTATGGACGCGGTCGCTTTGCTGGTCATTATTGCCTTTGTTCTGAGTGGAACATTGAGCATCACAGAGGCTTTTTCCGGGTTCAGCGATCCTAATGTTATTTTGATAGCGGCTTTATTCATTATCGGCGACGGCCTGGTGCGTACCGGCGTGGCGACGGTAATGGGTGCCTGGCTGGTGAAGGTCGCCGGCAGCAGTGAAGTCAAAATGCTGGTGTTGCTGATGATAACCGTAGCCGGACTCGGTGCCTTCATGAGTTCGACCGGTGTGGTCGCCATCTTTATTCCGGTTGTCTTAAGCGTTTCCATGCGCATGCAAATCTCCCCCTCACGGCTGATGATGCCGTTGAGCTTTGCCGGATTGATAAGCGGCATGATGACGCTGGTGGCAACGCCGCCGAACCTGGTCGTCAACAGTGAATTGTTACGTGAAGGACTTAACGGTTTTAGCTTTTTTAGCGTAACCCCACTGGGACTGGTGGTGTTGGTACTCGGCATAATTTATATGCTGGTGATGCGTTTTATGCTGAAAGGTGAAGACTCCGGGCAGCCAGGAGACGGCTGGAAGCGCCGGACCTTTCGCGATCTGATCAAAGAATATCGCCTGACAGGGCGTGCCCGTCGCCTGGCGATTCGCCCGGGTTCTCCCATGATTGGCCAACGTCTGGATGACCTGAAATTGCGTGAGCGCTACGGGGCAAACGTGATTGGTGTTGAACGCTGGCGGCGTTTTCGCCGCGTGATTGTCGATGTTAACGGGGTTTCTGAGTTCCGTGCCCGTGACGTGTTGCTGATTGATATGTCAGCGGCCGACGTCGACCTGCGTGAATTTTGCAGCGAGCAACTGTTGGAGCCGATGGTGCTGCGCGGTGAATACTTCTCCGAGCAGGCGCTTGACGTGGGTATGGCCGAGATTTCATTAATCCCTGAATCGGAATTGATCGGCAAAACGGTACGGGAAATCGCTTTTCGTACGCGTTATGGCCTGAATGTCGTCGGACTGAAGCGTGATGGTACGGCACTGGCCGGAGCGGTGGTGGATGAACCACTGCTGATGGGCGATATCATTCTGGTGGTGGGCAACTGGAAACTCATCACTTTGTTGGGGCAAAAAGGGCGCGATTTCGTGGTGCTGAATATGCCCGTGGAAGTTAGTGAAGCTTCTCCGGCGCACAGCCAGGCGCCGCATGCGATTTTCTGTCTGGTGCTGATGGTCGCGTTAATGCTCACCGATGAAATCCCTAATACGGTTGCCGCGATTATCGCCTGTTTGCTGATGGGAAAATTCCGCTGCATCGATGCCGAAAGCGCCTATAAAGCCATTCACTGGCCAAGTATTATTTTGATTGTCGGAATGATGCCCTTTGCGCTGGCATTACAGAAAACGGGCGGTGTTGATCTGGTGGTTAAAGGGCTAATGGACGTTGGCGGAGGGTACGGCCCGTATATGATGCTGGGCTGCCTGTTCGTGCTGTGCGCGACCATTGGGTTATTTATCTCTAACACTGCGACGGCGGTACTGATGGCGCCGATTGCGCTGGCGGCAGCAAAGTCGATGGGCGTTTCGCCGTATCCTTTTGCGATGGTGATTGCGATGGCGGCTTCAGCAGCCTTTATGACGCCAGTTTCTTCACCAGTAAACACACTGGTACTCGGGCCGGGTAACTACAGCTTTAGCGATTTCGTTAAAATTGGCGTGCCGTTTACCATCATTGTGATGGTGGTGTGCGTGGTGATGATCCCGATGCTGTTTCCGTTTTGATTTTTATGTGCCGGATGGCGGCTAACGCCTTATCCGGCCTACAAAGGTAACGTCGTCGCAAACTTACAATGGAGAATCCTGACTGATTTCATCTAATGAAAGGTGAAAACTCGGGACGAACACGTCCATAAAGTAGTCCATCTCTTCGCTGCGTCGTGACTCCAGCGTTTTTTCCAGACGTGTTTTCGCCAGCAGAAATTCGTTGTTACCGGCGGAGAGTTCTTCCAGGCACTTCAGATATGCGCACAGGGCATCGGCCTGTTTAACAATCGACCTCTCTTCTTCACTTAAGGCATGTTCATCAATGAGCGGCGCAAAAATATCGCGCAGCTCATCGGGAACCATATCGACCAGTTTTTGTTGGGCAATTTTCTCTATCGCTTTATATTCTTGGGCAATCTGCGAGTTGAAATATTTCACTGGGGTAGGGAGATCGCCGGTTAACACCTCTGACGCATCGTGATACATCGCCAGCAGGGCAATACGCTCAGCATTAACCTGACCACCAAATTTACGGTTTTTAATTGCGGCCAGCGCATGGGCAACCATGGCAACCTGCAGACTGTGTTCGGACACGTTTTCGGTGCGCACGTTGCGCATCAGCGGCCAGCGGTTAATGAGTTTCAGACGGGAGAGGTGGGCAAAAAAGTGGCTCTGCTTCATAACGACCCTTACTCAGTGACTTCAGTAACGGTATTTTGCGCAGAGAGTGCTACCGGATGCAAACCCGGCAGCACTTTGCGTGGTTACAGCTGGCGATACCCTGACAGGAAACGCTCAAATTTACTCAGCGACATTTCGATATCGTCAATACGCGGTAGCGTGACGATGCGGAAATGATCCGGCCACGGCCAGTTGAATGCCGTCCCCTGGACCAGCAGTACTTTTTCCTGCAACAGGAAGTCGAGTACCATCTTCTGGTCGTCATGAATATTAAAGCGTTTAGCATCAATTTTCGGGAACATATACAGCGCACCGCGCGGTTTTACGCAAGAGACGCCGGGGATGTCATTAAGCAGTTCCCAGGCGCGGTTACGTTGCTCATACAGACGCCCGCCTGGCATGATGAATTCGCTGATGCTCTGATATCCACCCAGTGCGGTCTGAATGGCATGTTGTGCCGGAACGTTGGCACACAGGCGCATAGAAGCCAGCATCTCAAGGCCTTCGATATACCCTTTGGCATGTTTCTTCGGTCCGTTCAGTACCATCCAGCCCTGGCGGAAACCGGCAACACGATAGGTTTTTGACAGGCCGTTAAAGGTAATAGTCAGCAGGTCAGGGGCCATTGCCGCAATCGAGTGGTGCTCGGCGTCATCGTAAAGAATTTTGTCGTAAATCTCGTCCGCAAAGATGATGAGATTGTTTTGGCGGGCAATCTCAACAATCTCCATCAGCAGCTCTTTAGAATACACCGCGCCAGTAGGGTTGTTTGGGTTGATGATGACGATCCCACGGGTACGCGGCGTAATTTTGGCGCGGATATCATCCAGGTCCGGGAACCAGTCTGACGATTCGTCACACAGGTAGTGCACGGCATTACCACCAGAGAGCGAAACCGCCGCCGTCCACAGTGGATAATCAGGTGCAGGAACCAGCATTTCGTCCCCACTGTTTAGCAATGCCTGCATGGCCTGCACAATCAATTCAGATACGCCGTTACCGATATAGATATCTTCCACGGTTACGTCGCGCATCCCACGGGCCTGGTAATGCTGCATGATTGCTTTGCGGGCTGAATAAAGGCCTTTGGAATCGCAATATCCTTGCGCAGTTGGCAAATTGCGGATCACGTCCACCAAAATTTCATCTGGCGCTTCAAACCCGAAAGGCGCAGGGTTGCCGATGTTCAGTTTCAGAACTTTATTGCCTTCTTCTTCCAGGCGCTTTGCTTCCTTCAGAACCGGGCCGCGAATGTCATAACAGACGTTTTCTAATTTGCTGGATTTTTCAATGGGGGACATGAACGTTGACCTTTTTAGCTGTGAATGCCACTCCCTGCCGTGGAAGTCAGCCCAGCACAATGTACTCCCACGACGGTGAGTTTTGAAGGGTCTTTAGTAGAAGATTTTGGAAAGCAGGAGGATTATGATTCACTGTTAATGACTAAATAATGTGACTTTTGTAGAGTAATAATCTGGATTGTTGTGTTTTTCGTGGTTTATATTTTGCTTTGTTAGTGTGGGTGTGGTGATTTGTCCGGTCTAAAAAAGTTAGACCTGTAAAGAAAAAGGTGGCCGAGATCTCAGCTGAATGGCGTAATTCGAAAATACTGAGGTTTTGCCTGCGAAATCTGTTATCGGTCTGATCCCTGCGTGATGCGGTGTGAATCCATTGTTAAGCATAATTAATGAATTGAGAGATTCTTAATTAATTATTATTTATTATTTAAACGACATCAAATTGAGTGGGCCAATAATACGAAAACCGTTGCGCTGACATAACACCAATTTGCCCGGAATTATTCGCGATAACACTTATAAATATAGTGGTTTTAGGTTAAGATAACTCCTATGAAATGGTGTGTAGTACGAATTTTACGATAATTCAAATGTTTGTTGGTTGTTCCTAACATCCTGAAAAGTTAGTTTTTAATGTGTAAATTATTGTTCGTTAACTATTTTTTAAATTTACAAAATTTACATGTTTCCCATTAGTCAGAATCATCCAGCAGCTAAAAATACGGCTCTTTCTCGTTGCTATATTCCGATGAATATCACGGGTATTAAAATAGCTCAGAAAGGGAATTGTTTCGTTTGTTAAACCAAATACATCCTTATTTTCACTTGGTTACACTAAGCGAAACTGAAGGGAGGCACATTACAAATGGAGTTGTTTGATTCTGAATGCACAGCATTAACCCGGTATGACCCGCGAGTAAGTGAAAAACTATGATAAATGCAAATCGTCCGATAATTAACCTCGACCTCGATCTGCTGAGAACCTTTGTTGCTGTTGCCGACCTGAATACCTTTGCGGCTGCGGCAGCTGCGGTATGTCGAACTCAGTCTGCGGTAAGTCAGCAAATGCAGCGTCTTGAACAACTTGTGGGGAAAGAGTTGTTCGCGCGCCATGGACGCAACAAACTGCTGACCGAACATGGTATCCAGCTGTTGGGTTACGCCAGGAAAATACTGCGATTTAATGATGAGGCATGCTCATCATTGATGTTTAACAATCTTCAGGGGGTGTTAACTATCGGTGCTTCTGATGAATCCGCCGATACCATACTCCCTTTTCTGCTTAACCGTATAAGTTCGGTTTATCCGAAACTTGCACTGGATGTCAGAGTGAAACGCAACGCCTACATGGTAGAGATGCTTAAGTCGCAAGAAGTGGATTTAGTGGTCACCACTAACCGACCTGGCGATTTTGAGTGCCTGAATTTGCGAACTTCACCGACGCACTGGTATTGCGCAGCCGAATATATCCTGCAAAAAGGGGAACCGGTGCCGTTAGTTCTGCTGGACGATCCCAGCCCGTTTCGCGATATCGTGCTGGCGACGTTGAATGCCGCACAGATCCCGTGGCGTTTGGCTTATGTCGCTTCAACATTGCCTGCGGTCCGCGCGGCGGTAAAAGCAGGGCTGGGCGTTACTGCCCGTCCTGTCGAAATGATGAGCCCGGATTTACGCGTACTGGGTGCGGCGGACGGATTGCCACCTCTGCCTGATACCGAGTATCTGTTGTGCAGCGATCCGGCCACGCAAAATGAATTAGCTCAGGTTATCTTTAAGTCGATGCAGACATATCAAAATCCTTGGCAATACAATCAGTTTACCCCTGAAGGGGGAGATGACTCGCTGATTGTTGAAGGCGACTTTGAGTAAAGCGTCACAAAAAAACGTTTTAAAATGTAAGTGTAAAAAAGAGCCACTGATGATGAAAAAACATCCAGCGGCTCTTTTTTTATGCAAATATTACTGCTTTCTGTTCATTCATATACTAAAACTTAACAAAATCAGCAGGTAAAAAAACAGACTGACAATAGGATGAAAAATAATCAGCTGAGTTGCTAAATGTTTCCATGTTAAAAAACTAGAGAAATTGTTGCTGTTTTTTATGGTGAATTAACAAAAGCGTGTCACAGATCAAGAAAATACTCCCATTTAGGGGGAGGCATCTGGGTGAATTCCTGTCAAAATAGACGTGTATTATCTTTTTTACTTCACTACGGACACGATTCAACAACATTAAAAATGACCGATGATGCAATCGAAATGGGTCTAAAGAGCACTTTATGTTAATGAAGTTGGAACAGTGTAAAATAATGTGAGGAAACTTTTGTTAAAGTTGACAAAAGGTTATAGAAAGGAGTAAAAAACCCCATCAATTAGCTGTATAAAATGATTTTTCACAGTGATTGTAAGGTTTTTTTTATTCCTCCCCATGAATCGATGTGGCGTTCATCTGCCGAAAAGAGCAGAGAATTTGGCGCTACTTTTGATGAGTAAGCAATGAGTATGTCAACATCCACTGAAATCATCGCTCATCACTGGGCATTCGCTATCTTTCTTATCGTTGCCATTGGCCTGTGCTGCCTGATGCTCGTCGGCGGCTGGTTTTTAGGGGGTCGCGCACGCGCGAGATCTAAAAACGTGCCGTTTGAATCAGGTATCGACTCGGTCGGCACCGCCCGCCTGCGCCTGTCTGCCAAGTTTTATCTGGTAGCCATGTTCTTCGTTATCTTCGACGTTGAAGCGCTGTATCTGTTCGCATGGTCAACTTCTATCCGTGAAAGCGGTTGGATTGGCTTTGTGGAAGCTGCAATTTTTATTTTTGTGTTACTGGCAGGTCTGGTTTATCTGGTGCGTATTGGCGCGCTGGACTGGACGCCCGCGCGTTCACGCCGCGAGCGTATGAACCCGGAAACGAACAGTATCGCTAATCGTCAACGCTAACCGCGAGGCATTAAGATGGATTATACGCTCACCCGCATAGATCCTAACGGTGAGAACGACCGTTACCCCCTGCAAAAACAGGAGATCGTAACCGACCCCCTGGAACAAGAAGTTAACAAAAACGTGTTCATGGGCAAACTGCATGACATGGTTAACTGGGGCCGTAAAAACTCAATTTGGCCATATAACTTTGGCCTTTCCTGCTGCTACGTTGAGATGGTGACCTCGTTTACCGCCGTGCACGATGTGGCCCGTTTTGGTGCGGAAGTACTGCGTGCATCGCCGCGTCAGGCTGACCTGATGGTCGTAGCCGGAACCTGCTTTACCAAAATGGCGCCAGTTATTCAGCGCCTCTACGATCAGATGCTGGAACCGAAATGGGTTATTTCCATGGGCGCATGCGCCAATTCCGGCGGTATGTACGACATCTATTCTGTGGTGCAGGGCGTTGATAAATTTATTCCGGTCGATGTGTACATCCCGGGATGTCCGCCGCGCCCAGAAGCGTATATGCAGGCTCTGATGCTGCTGCAAGATTCCATTGGCAAAGAACGCCGCCCGCTCTCCTGGGTGGTTGGCGATCAGGGCGTTTATCGCGCCAATATGCAGTCAGAACGCGAGCGTAAACGCGGCGAACGTATTGCTGTAACGAATCTTCGTACACCAGACGAGATTTAATTTGCGCCTGTCGGCAGCAGCACTTCCTTCGCTTATCACTACATAAATAGCGCGAAGCACTGCCGACCACCACGGACCATTTGCAATGGTGAACAATATGACCGACTTAACCGCGCAAGACGCCGTATGGCAAACACGGGATCACCTTGATGACCCGGTCATTGGCGAACTGCGCAACCGTTTTGGGCCGGATGCCTTTACCGTTCAGGCGACTCGCACCGGGGTACCCGTTGTTTGGGTCAAGCGTGAACAATTACTGGAAGTTGGCGATTTCTTAAAGAGACTGCCGAAACCTTACGTCATGCTGTTTGACTTACACGGCATGGACGAACGTCTGCGTACGCACCGCGAAGGGTTACCTGCCGCGGATTTTTCCGTTTTCTATCACCTGATCTCCATTGAACGCAATCGCGATATCATGCTCAAGGTGGCTTTGTCTGAAAACGATCTGCGCGTACCGACTTTCACCAAACTGTTCCCGAACGCCAACTGGTATGAGCGTGAAACCTGGGAAATGTTTGGCATCGATATCGAAGGTCACCCGCACCTGACGCGTCTGTTGATGCCGCATACCTGGGAAGGTCATCCGCTGCGTAAAGACTACCCGGCGCGTGCGACCGAATTCGATCCGTTTGAGCTGACTAAAGCCAAACAGGATCTGGAAATGGAAGCGCTGACCTTCAAACCAGAAGATTGGGGTATGAAGCGTAGCACCGAAAATGAGGACTTCATGTTCCTCAACCTCGGTCCTAACCATCCGTCTTCTCACGGTGCTTTCCGTATTGTGCTGCAGCTTGATGGCGAAGAAATCGTCGACTGCGTACCTGACATCGGCTACCACCACCGTGGCGCTGAAAAGATGGGTGAACGTCAGTCCTGGCACAGCTACATTCCGTACACCGACCGTATTGAGTACCTCGGCGGCTGCGTAAACGAAATGCCTTACGTACTGGCCGTTGAGAAGCTGGCTGGTATCACCACGCCGGATCGCGTCAACGTGATTCGCGTGATGTTGTCCGAACTGTTCCGTATCAACAGCCACCTGCTGTACATCTCCACGTTCATTCAGGACGTCGGCGCGATGACCCCGGTATTCTTCGCCTTTACCGACCGTCAGAAAATCTATGACGTGGTGGAAGCGATCACCGGTTTCCGTATGCACCCGGCCTGGTTCCGTATCGGCGGTGTGGCACACGATCTGCCGCGCGGTTGGGACAAGCTGCTGCGTGACTTCCTCGACTGGATGCCAAAACGTCTGGATTCTTACGAGAAAGCCGCACTGCGTAACACCATCCTGAAAGGCCGTTCGCAGGGCGTTGCCGCTTACGGTAAGAAAGAAGCGCTGGACTGGGGTTGTACCGGTGCTGCGCTGCGCGCGACCGGTATTGATTTCGACGTGCGTAAAGCGCGTCCGTACTCTGGCTACGAAAACTTTGACTTTGAAGTCCCGGTTGGCGGCGGCGTTTCTGACTGCTATACCCGCGTGATGCTGAAAGTTGAAGAGCTGCGCCAGAGTCTGCGCATCCTTGAGCAGTGCCTCAATAACATGCCGGAAGGCCCGTTCAAAGCGGATCACCCGCTGACGACGCCGCCGCCGAAAGAGCGCACGCTGCAACATATCGAAACCCTTATCACCCACTTCCTGCAGGTTTCGTGGGGTCCGGTTATGCCGGCAAACGAGTCCTTCCAGATGGTGGAAGCGACCAAGGGTATCAACAGTTACTACCTGACCAGCGATGGCAGCACCATGAGTTACCGTACCCGTATCCGTACCCCGAGCTATGCGCACCTGCAGCAGATCCCGGTAGCGGTACGTGGCAGCCTGGTGTCCGACTTAATCGTCCATCTGGGTAGTATCGATTTTGTTATGTCAGATGTGGACCGCTAATTATGCACGAGAATCAACAACCACAAACCGAGGCTTTTGAGCTGAGTGCGGCTGAGCGTGAAGCGATTGAGCACGAGAAGCACCACTACGAAGACCCGCGTGCGGCGTCCATTGAAGCGCTGAAAATCGTTCAGAAACAGCGTGGCTGGGTGCCGGATGGGGCGATCTATGCGATCGCTGATGTGCTGGGTATTCCGGCAAGCGACGTAGAAGGTGTTGCTACGTTTTATAGCCAGATCTTCCGCCAGCCGGTAGGTCGCCACGTGATCCGCTATTGCGACAGCGTGGTGTGCCATATCAACGGCTACCAGGGGATCCAGGCCGCGCTTGAGAAAAAACTCAACATCAAGCCGGGGCAGACGACCTTTGATGGTCGCTTTACGCTGCTGCCGACCTGTTGCCTGGGGAACTGCGATAAAGGGCCAAACATGATGATCGATGAAGATACTCATGCTCACCTGACCCCGGAAGGCATTCCCGAACTACTGGAGCGGTATAAATGAAAGACATTATCCGTACTCCCGAAACCCATCCGCTGACCTGGCGTCTGCGTGATGACAAACAGCCGGTCTGGCTGGACGAATACCGTAGCAAGAACGGCTACGAAGGTGCGCGTAAGGCCCTGACCGGGCTGTCACCGGACGAAATCGTTAATCAGGTAAAAGACGCTGGCCTGAAAGGGCGCGGCGGCGCGGGCTTTTCCACCGGTCTGAAGTGGAGCCTGATGCCGAAAGACGAATCCATGAACATCCGTTACCTGCTGTGTAACGCCGATGAAATGGAGCCGGGCACCTATAAAGACCGTCTGCTGATGGAACAGCTGCCGCACCTGCTGGTGGAAGGCATGCTGATTTCCGCGTTTGCGCTGAAAGCGTACCGTGGTTACATCTTCCTGCGCGGTGAATATATCGAAGCAGCCGTGCATCTACGTCGCGCGATCGCCGAAGCGACCGAAGCCGGTCTGCTTGGCAAAAACATCATGGGCACCGGTTTCGACTTCGAACTGTTTGTCCACACCGGGGCTGGGCGTTACATCTGCGGTGAAGAAACCGCGCTGATCAACTCCCTCGAAGGTCGCCGTGCTAACCCACGTTCCAAGCCGCCGTTCCCGGCAAGCTCTGGCGCATGGGGCAAACCGACCTGCGTAAACAACGTCGAAACCCTGTGTAACGTACCGGCTATCCTCGCGAACGGCGTGGAGTGGTACCAGAACATTTCGAAGAGCAAAGATGCGGGCACCAAGCTGATGGGCTTCTCTGGTCGCGTGAAGAATCCTGGCCTGTGGGAACTGCCTTTCGGTACTACCGCGCGTGAGATCCTCGAAGATTACGCGGGTGGCATGCGCGATGGACTGAAGTTCAAAGCCTGGCAGCCAGGCGGCGCAGGGACTGACTTCCTGACCGAAGCACACCTCGATCTGCCGATGGAATTCGAAAGCATTGGTAAAGCAGGTAGCCGTCTGGGCACCGCGCTGGCCATGGCTGTCGATCACGAGATTGGCATGGTTCCTCTGGTGCGTAACCTCGAAGAGTTCTTTGCCCGCGAGTCCTGCGGCTGGTGTACGCCGTGCCGTGACGGTCTGCCGTGGAGTGTGAAAATTCTGCGCGCGCTGGAGCGTGGCGAAGGCCAGCCAGGGGATATCGAGACACTTGAGCAACTGTGTCGTTTCCTCGGCCCGGGTAAAACCTTCTGTGCACACGCACCGGGCGCAGTGGAACCGCTGCAGAGCGCCATTAAATATTTCCGCGAAGAATTCGAAGCTGGCATCAAGCAGTCCTTCAGCAATACCCATCAGATTGGTGGTATTCAGCCGAACCTGCTGAAAGAGCGCTGGTGATTACAGGGTTAGCCCTGTGTCGCGATAAGAAATTCGATTAACGCTCGGTTACGACCGAGCCAACTGGAAGCATGCTGACTATGGCTACGATTCATGTAGACGGCAAAGAATATGAGGTCAACGGAGCGGACAACCTGCTGGAAGCTTGTCTGTCTCTCGGCCTTGATATTCCGTACTTTTGCTGGCACCCGGCGCTGGGAAGCGTCGGTGCTTGCCGCCAGTGTGCGGTGAAGCAATATCAAAACGCGGAAGACACGCGTGGTCGCCTGGTGATGTCTTGTATGACACCGGCCACCGAAGGCACCTTTATTTCTATTGATGACGAAGAAGCGAAACAGTTCCGCGAAAGCGTCGTGGAGTGGTTGATGACTAACCACCCGCACGACTGTCCGGTCTGTGAAGAGGGCGGCAACTGCCACCTGCAGGATATGACCGTCATGACCGGTCACAGCTTCCGTCGCTACCGCTTCACGAAGCGTACTCACCGTAACCAGGACCTGGGGCCGTTCATCTCTCACGAAATGAACCGCTGCATCGCCTGCTATCGCTGCGTACGTTACTACAAAGATTACGCCGATGGCGCGGATCTGGGCGTCTATGGCGCACATGACAACGTCTACTTCGGTCGCCCGGAAGACGGTACGCTCGAAAGCGAGTTCTCTGGTAACCTGGTAGAAATTTGCCCGACCGGCGTCTTCACTGATAAAACGCACTCCGAGCGTTATAACCGTAAGTGGGACATGCAGTTTGCGCCGAGCATCTGCCAGCAGTGTTCCATCGGCTGTAACACCAGCCCGGGCGAACGCTACGGTGAACTGCGTCGTATCGAAAACCGTTATAACGGTACCGTTAACCACTACTTCCTCTGCGACCGTGGTCGTTTTGGCTATGGTTACGTGAACCTGAAAGACCGTCCGCGTCAGCCAGTACAGCGTCGTGGCGATGACCTGATCACGCTGAACGCCGAGCAGGCGATGCAGGGCGCGGCAGATATTCTGCGTCAGTCGAAGAAAGTAATTGGTATCGGCTCCCCGCGCGCCAGCGTTGAAAGTAACTTCGCGCTGCGTGAACTGGTGGGTGCGGATAACTTCTATACCGGTATCGCCCAGGGCGAGCAGGAACGTCTGCAACTGGCACTGAGCGTGCTGCGTGACGGCGGGATTCATACTCCGGCACTGCGCGAAATCGAATCTTATGATGCGGTTCTGGTGCTGGGCGAAGATGTCACCCAGACCGGCGCACGCGTTGCGCTGGCAGTGCGTCAGGCGGTGAAAGGTAAAGCGCGTGAAATGGCGGCGGCACAGAAAGTGGCTGACTGGCAGATCGCAGCAATCCTTAACATCGGCCAGCGTGCTAAGCACCCGCTGTTCGTTACCAACGTCGATAACACCCGTCTGGATGACATCGCCGCATGGACCTATCGTGCACCGGTTGAAGATCAGGCGCGTTTAGGTTTCGCTATCGCTCATGCGCTGGATAACAACGCTCCGGCGGTTGACGGTATCGACCGTGACCTGCAAAACAAAATTGACGTTATCGTTCAGGCACTGGCCGGGGCGAAGAAACCACTGATTATTTCCGGCACCAACGCCGGTAGCGCCGAAGTGATTCAGGCGGCTGCCAACGTGGCGAAGGCGCTGAAAGGCCGTGGCGCAGACGTCGGCATCACCATGATTGCTCGCTCTGTTAACAGCATGGGCCTTGGTATGATTGGCGGTGGTTCCCTTGACGATGCGCTGACCGAGCTGGAAACAGGTCGTGCTGACGCCGTTGTGGTGCTGGAGAATGACCTGCATCGCCATGCTTCAGCAACGCGTGTGAACGCTGCGCTGGCTAAAGCACCGCTGGTACTGGTCATTGACCATCAGCGTACGGCAATTATGGAAAACGCTCATCTGGTGCTTTCCGCCGCAAGCTTCGCCGAAAGCGATGGTACGGTGATTAACAACGAAGGCCGCGCTCAGCGTTTCTTCCAGGTCTACGACCCGTCCTACTACGACAGTAACACCGTGATGCTGGAAAGCTGGCGCTGGCTGCACTCGCTGCACAGCACCGTGCAGAGCCGCGAAGTGGACTGGACGCAGCTCGACCACGTTATCGACGCGGTCGTTGAGAAGTTGCCGCAACTGGCGGGTATCAAAGATGCCGCGCCGGACGCAAGCTTCCGTATCCGTGGACAGAAATTGGCTCGTGAACCGCACCGCTACAGCGGTCGTACCGCAATGCGCGCCAACATCAGCGTACACGAACCGCGCCAGCCGCAGGACAAAGACACTATGTTCGCCTTCTCTATGGAAGGGAACAACCAACCGTCTGCGCCGCGTTCACAAATTCCGTTTGCCTGGGCTCCGGGCTGGAACTCCCCACAGGCGTGGAACAAGTTCCAGGATGAAGTGGGCGGTAAACTGCGTCATGGCGATCCGGGCGTGCGCCTGATCGAAGCTTCTGCGGATGGTCTGGATTACTTCACTACCGTTCCGGCGAGCTTCCAGGCTCAGGATGGTCAGTGGCGTATCGCGCCGTACTACCATCTGTTTGGCAGCGACGAAATGTCCCAGCGTGCGCCGGTCTTCCAGACCCGTATGCCGCAGCCGTACATCAAACTCAACCCGGCTGATGCCGCGAAGTTGGGTGTTAATGCCGGTACGCGCGTTTCTTTCAGCTACGATGGCAACACGGTTACGCTGCCGGTTGAAATCGCTGAAGGATTAACGGCAGGGCAGGTTGGTTTGCCGATGGGTATGCCTGGCATCGCGCCGGTTCTGGCAGGCGCGCGTCTTGAGGATCTGCAGGAGGCACAACAATGAGTTGGATTACACCCGATCTGATTGAGATCCTGCTGAGCATTCTCAAAGCGGTCGTGATCCTGCTGGTGGTGGTCACCTGCGGGGCATTCATGAGCTTTGGCGAACGTCGTCTGCTGGGTCTGTTCCAGAACCGTTACGGACCGAACCGTGTTGGCTGGGGCGGTTCGCTCCAGCTGGTTGCGGACATGATCAAGATGTTCTTTAAAGAAGACTGGATCCCGAAATTCTCGGATCGCGTCATCTTTACCCTGGCACCGATGATCGCCTTTACCTCGCTACTGCTGGCTTTCGCCATCGTGCCGGTGAGTCCGAACTGGGTGGTTGCTGACCTGAACATCGGGATCCTGTTCTTCCTGATGATGGCGGGCCTCGCGGTATACGCGGTGCTGTTCGCCGGCTGGTCCAGTAACAACAAATACTCCCTGCTCGGTGCGATGCGTGCGTCTGCGCAGACGCTGAGCTACGAAGTGTTCCTCGGGCTTTCCCTGATGGGCGTGGTGGCGCAGGCCGGTTCATTTAACATGACCGACATCGTCAACAACCAGGCTGATATCTGGAACGTTATTCCGCAGTTCTTTGGTTTTGTCACCTTTGCCATCGCGGGCGTGGCGGTGTGCCACCGTCACCCGTTTGACCAGCCAGAAGCCGAGCAGGAACTGGCCGACGGTTACCACATTGAATATTCCGGTATGAAATTCGGTCTGTTCTTCGTGGGTGAATACATCGGCATCGTCACCATTTCTGCACTGATGGTTACCCTGTTCTTCGGTGGCTGGCATGGCCCGTTCTTACCGCCATTCGTCTGGTTCGCGCTGAAAACCGCGTTCTTCATGATGATGTTCATTTTGATTCGTGCGTCGTTACCGCGTCCTCGTTATGACCAGGTAATGTCCTTCGGCTGGAAAGTCTGTCTGCCGCTGACGCTCGTCAACTTGCTGGTAACGGCGGCTGTCATTCTCTGGCAGGCGCAATAAGGGACACAAAGACCATGACCTTAAAAGAATTGTTCGTAGGTTTCGGCACCCAGGTACGCAGTATCTGGATGATCGGCCTGCATGCGTTCGCGAAACGCGAAACGCAGATGTATCCGGAAGAGCCGGTCTATCTACCGCCCCGTTTTCGTGGTCGTATCGTTCTGACTCGTGATCCAGACGGTGAAGAGCGCTGCGTTGCCTGTAACCTGTGTGCGGTTGCGTGTCCGGTAGGCTGTATTTCTCTGCAAAAAGCAGAGACCAAAGACGGCCGCTGGTATCCGGAGTTTTTCCGCATTAACTTCTCACGCTGCATTTTCTGCGGCCTGTGCGAAGAAGCCTGTCCGACTACGGCTATTCAGCTGACTCCAGATTTCGAGCTGGGTGAGTACAAGCGCCAGGACCTGGTTTACGAGAAAGAGGATCTGCTGATCTCCGGTCCGGGCAAATACCCGGAATATAACTTCTACCGGATGGCAGGTATGGCAATCGACGGCAAAGATAAGGGCGAAGCAGAGAACGAAGCTAAGCCTATCGACGTCAAGAGCCTGTTACCGTAAGGAGAGGGGCAATGGAGTTCGCTTTTTATATCTGTGGCCTGATAGCCATTCTCGCAACCTTGCGGGTGATCACCCACACCAATCCGGTACACGCGTTGCTGTACCTGATTATTTCGCTGCTGGCGATTTCTGGGGTGTTCTTCTCGTTAGGCGCTTACTTCGCCGGTGCGCTGGAAATTATCGTCTACGCGGGCGCCATCATGGTGCTGTTCGTGTTCGTGGTGATGATGCTCAACCTTGGTGGTTCTGAAATTGAACAGGAACGTCAGTGGCTGAAACCGCAGGTGTGGATTGGTCCGGCGATTCTGTCGGCCATTATGCTGGTGGTTATTGTTTACGCCATTCTGGGCGTTAACGATCAGGGCATCGACGGCACGCCAATTAGCGCGAAAGCAGTCGGTATTTCCCTGTTCGGACCGTATGTACTGGCGGTTGAACTGGCTTCGATGCTGCTGCTGGCGGGTCTGGTTGTGGCCTTCCACGTGGGGCGCGAAGAGCGTTCTGGTGAAGTGCTGAGCAATCGCACCGATGACCGCGCGAAAAGAAAAACGGAGGAGCACGCATGATCCCCTTACAACATGGACTGATCCTCGCTGCGATCTTATTCGTGCTGGGCTTAACCGGTCTGGTTATCCGCCGCAATCTGCTGTTTATGCTGATCGGGCTGGAAATCATGATTAACGCCTCCGCGTTGGCCTTTGTGGTCGCAGGAAGCTACTGGGGCCAGACCGATGGTCAGGTGATGTATATTCTCGCCATCAGCCTTGCGGCTGCCGAAGCGAGCATTGGGCTTGCGCTGTTGCTGCAACTTCATCGCCGTCGCCAGAACCTGAACATCGATTCAGTAAGTGAGATGCGTGGATGAACATGCTTGCCTTAACCATTATTCTGCCATTTATTGGCTTTGTATTACTGGCGTTTTCTCGTGGTCGTTGGTCAGAAAATCTGTCCGCTACCGTGGGTGTCGGGTCGATCGGTCTGGCTGCGCTGGTTACTGCGTTTGTTGGCGTTGATTTCTTTGCCAATGGCCAGCAGGCTTACAGCCAGCCACTGTGGACGTGGATGTCAGTCGGCGACTTCAACATCGGTTTTAACCTGGTGCTGGACGGCCTGTCGCTGACCATGCTCTCCGTGGTGACCGGCGTTGGTTTCCTGATCCACATGTTCGCCTCCTGGTATATGCGCGGAGAAGAGGGCTATTCTCGTTTCTTCGCCTACACCAACCTGTTTATCGCCAGCATGGTGGTTCTGGTGCTGGCGGATAACCTGCTGCTGATGTACCTCGGCTGGGAAGGCGTGGGCCTGTGCTCCTATCTGCTGATTGGTTTCTACTATACCGATCCGAAGAATGGCGCTGCGGCAATGAAAGCCTTCGTGGTAACCCGTGTTGGTGACGTATTCCTGGCGTTCGCGTTGTTCATCCTCTACAACGAGCTGGGCACGCTGAACTTCCGCGAAATGGTGGAACTGGCGCCTGCGCACTTTGCAGACGGTAACAACATGCTGATGTGGGCAACCCTGATGCTGCTGGGCGGTGCGGTCGGTAAATCTGCACAGCTGCCGTTGCAGACCTGGCTTGCTGATGCGATGGCTGGCCCGACGCCTGTCTCCGCGTTGATCCACGCCGCGACGATGGTTACCGCTGGTGTCTACCTGATAGCACGTACGCACGGCCTGTTCCTGATGACGCCTGAAATCCTGCACCTGGTGGGGATTATCGGTGCGATCACGCTGGTGCTGGCGGGTTTTGCTGCGCTGGTACAGACCGACATCAAACGCGTTCTTGCGTACTCCACCATGAGCCAGATTGGTTATATGTTCCTGGCTCTCGGCGTACAGGCGTGGGATGCGGCGATTTTCCATCTGATGACGCACGCCTTCTTTAAAGCGCTGCTGTTCCTGGCATCCGGCTCGGTTATCCTGGCTTGCCACCACGAACAGAACATCTTCAAGATGGGCGGGCTGCGTAAGTCAATTCCGCTGGTGTATCTCTGCTTCCTGATCGGTGGCGCGGCGCTGTCGGCTCTGCCGCTGATTACCGCTGGCTTCTTCAGTAAGGATGAGATTCTGGCCGGTGCAATGGCGAATGGTCATATTAATCTTATGGTTGCAGGTCTGGTCGGTGCATTCATGACCTCTCTGTACACCTTCCGTATGATTTTCATCGTGTTCCACGGTAAAGAACAAATTCACGCCCACGCAGGGAAGGGGATTACCCATCATCTGCCGCTGATTGTGCTGATGATCCTGTCCACCTTCGTTGGCGCGCTGATTGTGCCGCCACTGCAGGGTGTACTGCCTGCGACGACCGAGCTTGAGCATGGTCGCGTCATGACGCTGGAAATTACCTCCGGTATCGTAGCGATTGCGGGCATCCTGATCGCAGCATGGCTGTGGCTGGGTAAACGCACACTGGTGACGTCGATTGCGAACAGTGCGCCGGGCCGCCTGCTGGGTACCTGGTGGTATAACGCCTGGGGCTTCGACTGGCTGTACGACAAAGTGTTCGTTAAGCCGTTCCTGGGTGTTGCCTGGTTGCTGAAACGCGATCCGCTCAACTCAATGATGAACATTCCGGCGATCCTTTCCCGCTTTGCAGGTAAAGGCCTGCTGTTGAGCGAGAACGGTTATCTGCGCTGGTATGTTGCATCAATGAGCATCGGCGCCGTCGTTGTGCTGGCACTGTTGATGGTACTGCGTTGAGTTTGTTGGCTGGATGAACGATTGCCGGATGGCGCTGCGCTTATCCGGCCTACAAACCCAAAAATAATTTTTAGAATTCGTTGAAAATCTGTTCCTGATGTACAGGCGTCATCGGCGAAGTCAGACCGGAGACCGCCAGCGCAGAGCAACCGGAGCGTACTGAAGTACGTGAGGATTGCGAGCACTGCCGGGATTTGGGCTGACGAGTGAGATAGCCTGAGCAGGAGTAAATATAAGGGACATACTTAGCTATGTTATTACCCTGGTTGATATTAATTCCCTTTATCGGTGGCTTCCTGTGCTGGCAGACCGAACGCTTTGGCGTGAAGGTGCCGCGCTGGATTGCGCTGATTACCATGGGATTGACGCTGGCGCTTGGCCTGCAACTGTGGTTGCAGGGCGGCTATTCACTGACGCAATCCGCTGGCATTCCGCAGTGGCAGTCTGAATTTGTCCTGCCGTGGATCCCACGTTTTGGCATCTCTATTCATCTGGCTATCGACGGTCTGTCGCTGCTGATGGTAGTGCTGACCGGTCTGCTCGGTGTTCTGGCGGTACTTTGCTCCTGGAATGAAATCGAAAAATACCAGGGCTTCTTCCATCTGAACCTGATGTGGATCTTAGGCGGCGTGATCGGCGTGTTCCTTGCCATCGACATGTTCCTGTTCTTCTTCTTCTGGGAAATGATGCTGGTGCCGATGTACTTCCTGATCGCGTTGTGGGGGCATAAAGCCTCTGACGGTAAAACGCGTATCACGGCGGCGACCAAGTTCTTCATTTATACCCAGGCGAGTGGTCTGGTGATGTTGATTGCCATCCTGGCGCTGGTGTTTGTGCACTATAAAGCGACCGGTGTGTGGACCTTCAACTATGAAGAGCTGCTGAATACCCCGATGTCCCACGGTGTGGAATATCTGCTGATGCTGGGCTTCTTCATTGCCTTCGCGGTGAAAATGCCGGTAGTTCCGCTGCACGGCTGGTTGCCGGATGCGCACTCCCAGGCGCCGACCGCAGGTTCCGTTGACCTGGCGGGGATCTTGCTGAAAACCGCGGCTTACGGTCTGCTGCGCTTCTCTCTGCCGCTGTTCCCGAACGCGTCGGCTGAGTTTGCACCTATCGCAATGTGGCTGGGCGTTATCGGTATCTTCTACGGCGCGTGGATGGCCTTTAATCAGTACGATATCAAACGTCTGATCGCTTACACCTCCGTATCGCACATGGGCTTCGTACTGATTGCTATCTACACCGGCAGCCAGCTGGCGTACCAGGGTGCTGTTATCCAGATGATTGCGCACGGTCTGTCCGCAGCCGGTCTGTTCATTCTGTGTGGTCAGCTGTACGAACGTCTGCACACGCGTGATATGCGTATGATGGGCGGCCTGTGGGGCAAAATGAAATGGTTGCCTGCGCTGTCGATGTTCTTCGCAGTGTGTACGCTGGGTATGCCGGGTACAGGTAACTTCGTTGGCGAATTTATGATTCTGTTCGGCAGCTACCAGGTGGTTCCGGTCATTACCGTGATCTCGACCTTTGGTCTGGTGTTTGCCTCTGTTTACTCGCTGGCGATGCTGCATCGCGCTTACTTCGGTAAAGCGAAGAGCCAGATTGCCAGTGTTGAACTGCCAGGGATGTCGCTGCGTGAGCTGTTTATCATCCTGTTGCTGGTCGTGCTTCTGGTACTGCTTGGCTTCTATCCGCAGCCGATTCTGGATACCTCGCATTCTGCGATGAGCAACATCCAGCAGTGGTTTGTTAATTCCGTTACTACTACAAGGCCGTAAATCGCCATGACAATAACTCCACAACACCTGATTGCGCTGCTACCGCTGCTGATCGTCGGCTTGACGGTGGTGGTTGTGATGCTCTCCATTGCGTGGCGACGCAATCACTTCCTCAATGCCACGCTGTCGGTCATTGGGCTTAACGCCGCGCTGGTTTCGCTCTGGTTTGTTGGCCAGGCGGGCGCCATGGACGTCACCCCGCTGATGCGGGTTGACGGTTTCGCCATGCTCTACACCGGGCTGGTGCTGCTGGCGAGTCTTGCCACCTGTACCTTCGCTTACCCGTGGCTGGAAGGCTACGATGACAACCGGGAAGAGTTCTACCTGTTGGTGCTGATTGCCGCGCTCGGCGGTATTCTGCTGGCTAACGCTAACCATCTGGCGGCGCTGTTCCTTGGTATTGAGCTGATCTCTCTGCCGCTGTTTGGTCTGGTTGGCTATGCGTTCCGTCAGAAACGTTCGCTGGAAGCCAGTATCAAATACACCATTCTGTCTGCCGCAGCGTCTTCCTTCCTGCTGTTCGGTATGGCGCTGGTGTACGCGCAGTCTGGTAATCTGTCGTTTGTTGCGCTCGGTAAGAGCCTCGGCGACGGCATGCTGCACGAACCGCTGCTGCTGGCGGGCTTCGGTCTGATGATTGTTGGCCTCGGCTTTAAACTCTCGCTGGTTCCGTTCCACCTGTGGACGCCAGACGTATACCAGGGCGCTCCTGCTCCGGTTTCCACCTTCCTGGCGACGGCGAGCAAAATCGCTATCTTCGGCGTGGTGATGCGTCTGTTCCTGTACGCACCGGTAGGAGATAGCGAAGCGGTACGTATCGTACTGGGCGTGATTGCCTTTGCTTCCATCATCTTCGGTAACCTGATGGCGCTGAGCCAGACCAATATTAAACGTCTGCTCGGTTACTCTTCTATCTCTCACCTCGGCTACCTGCTGGTGGCGCTTATTGCTCTGCAGAGCGGCGAGATGTCGATGGAAGCAGTTGGCGTTTACCTGGCCGGTTACCTGTTCAGCAGCCTCGGCGCGTTCGGTGTGGTCAGTCTGATGTCCAGCCCGTACCGCGGCCCGGATGCGGACTCTCTGTTCTCCTACCGTGGTCTGTTCTGGCATCGTCCGATCCTCGCGGCAGTGATGACGGTGATGATGCTGTCTCTGGCAGGTATCCCGATGACGCTGGGCTTTATCGGTAAGTTCTACGTACTGGCCGTCGGTGTACAGGCTAACCTGTGGTGGCTGGTTGCCGCGGTGGTGGTCGGTTCTGCGATTGGTTTGTACTACTACCTGCGCGTTGCCGTAAGCTTGTACCTGAGCGCACCGCAGCAGCTGAACCGTGATGCGCCGTCTAACTGGCAGTACAGCGCGGGCGGTATCGTGGTGCTGATTTCTGCTCTGCTGGTACTGGTGCTGGGTATTTACCCGCAACCGCTGATCAGCATTGTGCAGTTAGCGACTCCGCTGATGTAAACGAAATGCAGAAACGAAAAAACCCGCCTTGGCGGGTTTTTTTATGCGTGAAATACGGTCAGTTTAATAGCTGACGGCTCACCAGCGGACCGCTGATGCCTTTCGCTGTGCGATCCATCACTTCCTGGATCACTGAAGAAAGCTCATTGACTTCGAATTTGGCCACATAGCCATCCGCTTTTACACGGCGAACGTGATCTTCGTTCGCGCTACCGGAAAGCGAAGAGTGGATAACGACCGGGATTTTCTTCAGACGTTCGTCGGTTTTTATCTTACGGGTAAGCGTAAAACCGTCCATCTCCGGCATTTCGAGATCGGTGAGAACCAGAGCGATCTTCTCACTGACCGGCTTGCCCTCCGCCAGCGCTTCTGCGGAAAGCTGCTGTATTTTTTCCCACGCATCCTGACCTGTTACATGCATCAGATGCGGGATCTCCATGGCGTTTAGACCTTTTTCCAACATGGCGCGGGCCACTTTGGAATCATCAGCCACAATCGCCACCGCACCCGGCGTGATGTTGAATTTATTGGTTTTCAGATCGGTTGCGCGCAGGTCGTGGTTTGCCGGTACGATGTCGTACAGGATCTGCTCAACGTCGAGTACCAGCGCCAGGTTGTTGGTCTCTTTGTTGTCGTCCAGGCAAGCGATACTGGTGATATAGCGACCATTGACGGCTTTCTCGGCGGTATGCACCTGTTGCCAGTCCAGGCGCATAATATTTTCCACTGACTCCACCGCAAAAGCCTGGACGCTGCGGGCATATTCTGTGATCAACAGAATATTGAGTCCGGTCTCTGGCTTACAGCCCGCGACGGCGGGCAGGTCAATCACCGGGATCACCTGATCGCGAATGTTAACCATACCCAGTAACGGGGCCTTCATACCCGCCGGACGCGTAAAGGTCGGCATCGGCACGATTTCACGCAGCTTGAATACGTTGATGCCAAACAGCTCTGATTTCTGCTCCTCAACAGATTTGCCGAGGCGAAACAGCAGCAGTTCAAAACGGTTAGACAGGGTTAGGTTTGTCCTGTCATCAATATCTTTCTGGAAATTGTTCATCCTGTCCTCAGTGTGAAAGCCAGCCTTTCCACTGTTATCGGCACTGAGGCGGAAAAATAGAGCGTTAAACGGTGAAAATGGCGAAATCGTGAGCCAGTTCCGTGTCTGGAAATATTGCTTTGCACTCTGCGAGTAATCGCTGACAGCCTTTTTCATCGTAACGTGAGCTAACGTGGGTCATGATCAGGCGTCCCACTCCGGCCTCCAGCGCCAGCTTTGCGGCTTGTCGGGTCGAGCTGTGCCCGCGGCTGTTGGCTTTTTCCTCCATTGAGGCGTCCAGTGTGGTTTCATGTACCATCACATCCACACCTCGTGCCAGTTCAATGGCGGATGCGCAGGGTCCTGTGTCACCGAAAATAGCGACTGATTTTCCCCTGGTGGGCGGGGAAAGAAAATCGGCACCGTTAATCGCTAGACCATCCTCCAGCACGATGGTTTTTCCGGCTTTCAAATCCTGAAACCACGGGCCCGCTTTAACGCCTGCCGCCTTCAGGGCGCTAGCGTCAAGCGCACCCGGTTTGTCGTGCTCTTGAATGCGAAAACCGTAGCATTCCAGCGGATGCACCAGCGGGTACGCCGTTACTTTTCGCAGGCCGTCATCCACAATCTCACCCGCGGTAATTTCTACAATATCCAGAGGATAATCGGTCCAGGAGCCGCTCAGACGCAATGCGGTTTCGGTAAACTCTCGCAAACCTTTTGGCCCGTAGAGCGTCAGAGGCTGGACATTGCCGGCCATTGAGCGACTGCACAGTAGCCCCGGTAAACCAAACAGGTGATCGCCGTGCAGATGGCTGATAAAAATACGATCGAGTTTTCCTGGATTGAAAGGCGTGGTGAGCATCTGATGCTGCGTCCCTTCGCCGCAATCAAAAAGCCACAGCCCCGCCTGAGTCGGGTGTTGCAGATTCAGTAAAATTGCCGTTACATTGCGTGAGCGCGTGGGGACTCCCGCAGACGTGCCTAAAAATAGTAATTCCATCTTTGCGTTACACTTTTCGCCATCAATAAGGCAGGGTGTTCAGGTTATCACAACATAGGGGCAGACAATGATTCACTGGCAAGATCTCCACCATGCAAAGCTGAGTACCCAACAACTGTACGCACTACTTCAGCTACGATGCGCGGTGTTTGTAGTTGAGCAACAGTGTCCGTACCAGGATGTGGATGGCGATGACCTGGCTGGAGAGAATCGGCATATTCTGGGCTGGCATAACGATGAGCTGGTGGCGTATGCGAGGATTCTGAAAAGCGATGACGAGCTGGAGCCGGTAGTGATTGGTCGGGTGATTGTAAGCGAAGCGCTGCGTGGTGAAAAACTGGGGCAACAGCTAATGGCCCAGACGCTGGCATCCTGCGCGCAACACTGGCCACACAAGGCGTTGTATCTGGGCGCGCAGGCGCATCTGCAATCGTTCTATGCGCGCTTTGGCTTTGTTCCGGTGACGGATATTTATGACGAAGATGGTATTCCACACGTCGGAATGGCGCGGGAAGCACATCAGGCGTAAACAGGCGCAATCAGTCCAGGTTGTCTATAGTTAGCGGGTACGTCAATAGAAAGGGAGAATATAATGTCTTTTCATTCTTATGAATCACGTATCGATGATGATCTGGAATTATTAAGTGAAACGCTGGAAGAGGTGCTGCGTTCTTCTGGCGACCCAGCAGATCAAAAATACCTTGAGTTAAAAGCGCGGGCAGAGCGGGCGTTAGAAGAGGTGAGAAATCGCGTCAGCCATGCTTCTGACAGCTACTATTACCGTGCGAAAAAAGCCGTTTGTCGGGCGGATGACTATGTGCACGAAAAACCCTGGCGCGGAATCGGCGTTGGCGCCACGGTCGGTTTAGTGATGGGATTATTGTTAGCGCGGCGATAAATTCCGTTCTGTCATCGCATTTGTACGTACTCCCTAACTGGGGGTACTGCTTTTTCTGCTCAGTACCCCGTATAATGAGAGGTTTTTAACAGGGAGAGGTCCGCGTGCATTCAATCACTACTGCGCTGGAAAGTCTGATGCGTCATTTATCGCAAGAGATGCCAGCAGCACCTGGAATTCGTATTTACGATATACCTTTCCCACTGAATGATGCGTTTGACGCTTTAGGATGGCTGGCCAGTCAACCCGTCTGGCCCCAGTTTTACTGGCAGCAGCGTAACGGCGATGAAGAAGCCGCCGTATTAGGGACCGTCGCCGCATTTTCCTCGCTGGAATCAGCCCAGCAATTTTTACATCAGCATGATAATCATCCCGACCTGCGCATCTGGGGCCTGAATGCCTTTGAGCCTCAGAGTGGCAATTTACTGCTGCCGCGGCTGGAGTGGCGACGTTGCGCCGGAGTGGCGAGCTTACGCTTACATCTCTATAGCGACGTGTCGCTACGTGAAGACGCTGCACAAGCGATCGCCTTCATCTCATCGCTTGCTCCCGTAAAACCGCTCCCTGCATTGCGTTTGAATTTGACGGGAGAACAGCACTGGCCGGAGAAAGCTGGCTGGATAGACCTGATAAAACTCGCCACTCAAACGATCGCAGGAGAAGACCTCGACAAGGTCGTGCTGGCGCGGGCGACCGATTTACAGTTTTCTCAGTCGGTTAATGCCGCTGCCGTGATGGCTTCCAGCCGTCGCTTAAATCTGAACTGCTACCATTTCTTTATGGCATTCTCCGCCGACACCGCTTTTCTTGGCTCTTCTCCTGAACGTCTGTATCGACGACGTGATACGGCGCTGCGCACCGAGGCGCTGGCCGGAACCGTGGCCAATCACCCTGAGGAGCATCGGGCCTGGCAATTGGGCGACTGGCTAATGAAAGATGATAAAAACCAGCGCGAGAATATGCTGGTGGTCGAAGATATTTGCCAGCGCCTGCAAGGCTGTACGCAAACTCTCGATGTGCTGCCACCGCAGGTGCTCAGGCTGCGTAAAGTGCAGCACCTGCGCCGTTGCATCTGGACGGAACTGAATCAGGCCGACGATATGCTTTGCCTGATGCAGCTTCAGCCCACGGCGGCAGTCGCCGGTATTCCGCGTGAGCTGGCGCGTGAATTCATCCAGCAAAATGAACCCTTTGAACGCGAGTGGTATGCCGGTTCAGCGGGTTATCTTTCTTTGCGCCAAAGCGAGTTTTGCGTGTCATTGCGTTCGGCGAAAATTAGCGCAAACGTGGTACGCCTGTATGCCGGGGCAGGGATTGTACGTGGCTCAGATCCTGAGCAGGAATGGCAAGAAATAGACAATAAAGCGGCAGGGTTACGTACTTTATTACAGATGGAAGGATAGTGATTTCGTGTATATTTCCGATTCATATCAAAAATCCATTTATTCGATTCTCTATACTGTGTCGCAATATTGATACCGGACAATCTCATGTCAGTAAGCGCATTTAACCGACGCTGGGCGGCGGTCATTCTGGAAGCACTCACTCGCCACGGCGTCAGGCATGTCTGCATTGCCCCTGGCTCTCGTTCTACACCGTTGACGCTGGCGGCAGCGGAAAACCCCGCATTCATCCACCACACCCATTTTGACGAGCGCGGTCTTGGGCATCTGGCTTTAGGTCTGGCAAAAGTCAGCCGGCAGCCTGTCGCCGTGATTGTGACGTCCGGTACCGCGGTGGCGAATTTATATCCCGCGTTGATTGAAGCGGGCCTGACCGGTGAAAAACTGATTTTACTTACCGCTGACAGACCGCCAGAGCTTATCGACTGTGGCGCGAACCAGGCGATTCGTCAGGCCGGAATGTTTGCCTCGCATCCATCGCAAACGCTCTCTTTACCACGCCCGACTCAGGACATTCCGGCAAGCTGGCTGGTGTCCACTATTGATAATGCGTTAGCTGCCCTGCATAGCGGGGCAGTTCATATCAATTGCCCGTTTGCGGAACCGCTGTATGGCGATATGGACGAAACGGGGATTGCCTGGCAGCAGCGCCTCGGCGACTGGTGGCAGGACGATAAACCCTGGCTGCGAGAAGCGCGTCGGCTGGAAAGCGACAAACAGCGTGACTGGTTTTTCTGGCGACAAAAACGCGGCATAGTCATTGCGGGCCGCATGAGCGCGGAAGAAGGTAAGAAGGTTGCGCAGTGGGCGCAGACGTTAGGCTGGCCGCTGATTGGCGATGTTTTGTCGCAAACCGGACAACCGCTGCCGTGCGCCGACCTGTGGCTGGGAAATGCGAAAGCTGTAGCTGAATTGCACCAGGCGCAGATTGTGGTGCAGCTTGGTAGCAGCCTGACTGGAAAACGTCTGCTGCAATGGCAGGCCAGCTGCGATCCGCAGGAATACTGGATTGTCGATAATATCGAAGGCCGCCTCGATCCGGCCCATCATCGCGGCCGCAGGTTGGTGGCGAAAGTTGGCGACTGGCTGGAGCTGCATCCGGCGGAGAAACGTCAGCCCTGGTGTATTGAGATCCCTCATCTGGCGCAACAGGCCTGGCAGGCGGTAGAAGCCCGTCGTGAGGCGTTTGGTGAAGCGCAATTAGCCCACCGTATCCGCGACTACTTGCCGGAGCAGGGGCAGCTGTTCGTGGGTAACAGTCTGGTGGTACGCCTGATTGATGCGCTGTCGCAGCTTCCGGCTGGTTACCCGGTCTATAGCAACCGTGGCGCGAGCGGTATTGACGGCCTGCTGTCAACGGCAGCTGGTGTACAGCGTGCCAGCGCGAAATCGACGCTGGCGATTGTTGGCGATTTATCTGCATTGTATGACCTGAATGCGCTGGCGTTATTGCGCCAGGTTTCTGCACCGTTTGTCCTGATAGTGGTCAATAATAACGGCGGGCAGATTTTTTCCCTGCTGCCGACACCAGCCAGCGAACGCGAACGGTTCTATCTGATGCCGCAGAACGTACATTTCGAGCATGCTGCCGCCATGTTTAACCTTAAATACCAGCGCCCGGAAAACTGGGAGCAGTTGGAGAGCGCGTTGACTAACGCGTGGCGTACACCTGCGGCCACGGTGATTGAGCTGGTGGTGAACGAAACTGACGGGGCGCAAACCTTGCAGCAACTGCTGGCGCAGGTAAGTCACCTATGATCCTGCATGCGCAGGCGAAAGAGGGGCAGACGGGATTTCCCTGGCTGGTTTTCCTGCACGGTTTCTCTGGCGATTGCCAGGAATGGCAGACGGTCGGCGAAGCGTTTCAGGATTATTCGCGGCTATACATCGACTTGCCGGGACACGGTGGCTCCGCTGACATCGGCGTGAGTGGGTTCGATGATGTCAGCGTTTTGCTGCGTAACACTCTACTTAGTTACAACATACTTAACTACTGGCTGGTGGGATACTCTCTTGGCGGCAGAGTCGCCATGATGGCGGCCTGTCAGGAGATGCCTGGGCTTTGTGGTCTGGTGGTTGAAGGCGGACATCCCGGCTTGCAAAGCGAGGAGGCGCGCGTTCAGCGTCGTCTCTCGGATGGCCGCTGGGCTGCACGTTTTCGCGCAGAGCCGCTACGTGAGGTGTTTAATGACTGGTATCAACAGCCCGTTTTTTCCTCGCTGAACGCGGCACAAAGAGAGGCGCTGGTCGCTCTGCGTAGCCAGAATAATGGGCAAACGCTGGCGGCAATGCTGGAGGCCACCTCGCTTGCCGTACAGCCTGATTTACGTGCGCAACTCACGACGCGCACATTTCCGTTTTATTATTTATGTGGTGAACGTGACGAAAAATTCCGCGCTCTGGCGGCGGAAATATCAGTACCAAACCATGTGATTCGTAATGCCGGACACAACGCGCATCGGGACAACCCCGCGGGCGTAGTGGACTGTCTGGCTCAGATTCTGCGTCGCTGACTATAGGACATTTTATGATCTATCCTGATGAAACAATGCTTTACGCACCGGTAGAATGGCACGATTGCTCTGAAGGCTATACCGACATTCTTTACGAGAAATCCACCGACGGTATCGCAAAAATCACTATTAATCGTCCACAGGTACGCAATGCCTTCCGTCCGGTCACCGTGAAAGAGATGATCCAGGCGCTGGCGGATGCCCGCTATGATGACAACATCGGCGTAATTATTCTGACCGGTGCTGGCGACAAAGCGTTCTGCGCAGGCGGCGATCAGAAAGTGCGTGGTGACTACGGCGGATACCAGGATGACTCCGGTGTGCATCACCTGAACGTACTGGACTTCCAGCGTCAGATTCGTACCTGTCCGAAACCGGTAGTAGCGATGGTTGCAGGTTTCTCCATTGGTGGTGGCCATGTGCTGCACATGATGTGTGACCTGACCATTGCGGCTGAAAACGCCATCTTTGGTCAGACCGGCCCGAAAGTCGGTTCTTTCGACGGCGGTTGGGGCGCTTCCTACATGGCGCGCATCGTTGGTCAGAAAAAAGCGCGTGAAATCTGGTTCCTGTGCCGTCAGTACGATGCAAAACAGGCGCTGGATATGGGTCTGGTCAACACAGTGGTTCCGCTGGCGGATCTGGAAAAAGAGACCGTACGCTGGTGCCGTGAAATGCTGCAAAACAGCCCAATGGCGCTGCGCTGCCTGAAAGCCGCACTGAACGCCGACTGTGATGGTCAGGCTGGTCTGCAGGAGCTGGCAGGTAACGCCACTATGCTGTTCTACATGACGGAAGAAGGTCAGGAAGGCCGTAACGCCTTTAACCAAAAACGTCAGCCTGATTTCAGCAAATTCAAACGGAATCCGTAATGCGTAGCGCGCAGGTATACCGCTGGCAGATCCCCATGGACGCGGGGGTGATTCTGCGCGACAGGCGGTTAAAAACGCGTGACGGGCTGTACGTTTGTCTTTGTGACGGCGAGCGCGAAGGGTGGGGAGAAATTTCCCCACTGCCGGGCTTCAGTCAGGAAAGCTGGGAAGAGGCACAAACCGAGCTGCTGGCCTGGGTGAAAGGCTGGTTGCAAGGGGATGACTCCTTACCGCAACTGCCTTCGGTCGCCTTTGGCGTAAGCTGTGCGCTGGCCGAACTGGCTGGCGTATTGCCACAGGACGCGGACTATCGTGCTGCGCCGCTGTGTACCGGCGATCCTGACGATCTGGTGCTACAACTGGCGGATATGCCGGGCGAAAAAGTGGCGAAGATCAAGGTCGGTCTGTATGAAGCGGTCCGCGACGGCATGGTAGCCAATCTGCTGCTTGAGGCGATCCCGGAGCTGCATTTGCGACTTGACGCCAACCGGGCCTGGACGCCGTTGAAAGCACAGCAGTTCGCGAAATACGTTAATCCGGAATATCGTGGACGCATTGCCTTCCTCGAAGAGCCGTGCAAAACCCGCGATGATTCTCGTGCCTTCGCGCGTGAAACCGGCATTGCCATCGCCTGGGATGAAAGTCTGCGTGAAGCGGATTTCACCTTCGAAGCCGAAGAAGGCGTCAGGGCCGTGGTTATCAAACCTACGCTGACCGGCAGTCTCGATAAAGTCCGTGAACAGGTGGCTGCGGCGCATGCGCTTGGTCTTACTGCCGTTATCAGTTCGTCAATCGAGTCGAGTCTGGGCTTAACCCAGCTGGCGAGAATTGCCGCCTGGTTAACGCCGCAGACCATTCCGGGTCTGGATACCCTGAGTCTGATGCAGTGCCAGCAGGTACGCACCTGGCCGGGTAGCACGTTGCCGTGTATCGACGTTGATGCGCTGGAACGTCTGCTATGACCCAGCAGGAAATGCCCGATAGCGTGAGCTTATCGGGCCTGGTGCAGTTCAGTGACTGGCCTTGGCGTCACTGGCAACAGGTTCGTGCGAAGGCGCTAGCCTTACGCCTCAACGATGAGGTATTAAGCTGGAGCGATCTTTGCACACGTGTAGATCATCTGGCCTGCGGTTTTGCCGCTCAGGGCGTGGAAGAGGGCGATGGTGTTCTGCTTCGCGCCTGGAATCATCCTCGCGCTTTGCTGGCCTGGCTCGCGCTGCTGCAATGTGGGGCGCGGGTTTTACCTGTGAACCCACAGTTGCCTCAGCCGCTGCTTGATGCGCTGATCCCGGACTTAACGCTACGTTTTGCGCTGGATCTGGAGGCCGCTATCGCACTTCCGGAACTCAGCCCGTTGCAGATGCGGTCGTTACCAGGCGATCGCGCCGCGGCGTGGTTGCCTGAACGTTTGAGCACGATGACGTTAACTTCAGGTTCTACCGGATTGCCAAAAGCGGCTGTTCATACCTGTCAGGCGCATCTGGCAAGCGCGCAGGGCGTCCTGTCATTAATGCCGTTTGGTGCTGAGGATGACTGGCTGCTCTCGCTGCCGCTGTTTCATGTTTCCGGCCAGGGTATTTTGTGGCGCTGGTTGTTCGCCGGAGCGCGAATGACCGTGCGCGACAAGCAGCCGCTGGAGCAAATGCTGGCTGGATGTACCCACGCTTCACTGGTGCCCACGCAGCTGTGGCGCTTGCTGGTCAACAACACGCCGGTCACGCTCAAAGCGGTACTGCTGGGAGGTGCGGCAATTTCTGTTGAATTGACGGAGCAAGCGTGCGAGCAAGGGATTCGTTGCTGGTGCGGTTACGGATTAACGGAGTTTGCTTCTACGGTCTGTGCGAAAGAAGCAGATGGTTTGGCAGATGTGGGTTCCCCCCTGGTGGGCAGAGAAGTCAGAATCGTTGATGATGAAGTCTGGCTGCGAGCCGCCAGCATGGCGCAAGGTTACTGGCGTAACGGACAGCTTATTCCTTTAGTGAACGCGGAAGGCTGGTTTGCAACCCGCGATCGCGGCGTGCTAAAGGACGGCAAGTTAACGATTGTCGGTCGTATGGATAATCTGTTTTTTAGCGGCGGGGAAGGTATACAGCCGGAAGAAGTGGAACGCGTGATTGCAGCGCATCCGCATGTTCTACAAGCCTTTATTGTGCCAATAGAAGACAAAGAGTTTGGCCATCGCCCGGTGGCGGTCATTGAGTATGACGCTAATGCTGGAGAAACTAATCTCGCAGAGTGGGTAAAAGATAAGCTAGCCCGCTTTCAGCAGCCGATTTGTTGGCTAACATTGCCGCCCGAGCTCAAAGCAGGAGGAATTAAAATTTCGCGCCGTGCGTTATTGGATTGGGTAAGTGCTTCATCATTAACATTAAGAAAACATTAATAGTATTTCTTGTTATTGTCATTCCGCAGCTATTGTCCTTTTGTTTATCTGCTAAAGTGTAACCTATTGTGAAATTTATTAACAAAAGGTGCGCTATGGAATGGCATGTGAAGAAGTCTTGCTGTCACAAAAAAGCAGGGAGGCTCTATATCGTACTTTGCGATAGCGGTGGTTCGCATCAAGATGCTTGCTGAGGCGCAATCTTCCGAGCGGATTAAGCCCGGCGATCTCCTTTCACCGCTGAAGGATGCACAGTATTGTATTAACCGCGATAAATCCCGTGTCATTAAGGTAATTGATGCCAGACAGTACATCTGTGATGAATGGGAACGTCTGTTACGACTGTCTGAAGATAAGTAATCTCAGGGCTGGTGTTTGCGTGAAGGCAGAAAAATCGTCATTAGCCCTGCCATGATGCACAGTACCCCTGCCAGCGCTTTCACTGAAAATGTTCCCTGCCAGCCGGGCAGGATCATTGAGGCAACCCACACCAGCACATAGCTCAGGCTGAGTAGGGCATAGGCTTTGCTCAGCGCGAGTTGGTGTAGGGCTTTATGCCAGCAAATAACCGACAGCAAATACCCTGCCAGCCCGGCATATAAAGCAAACGCACCAATACTGACAGAGAATACGGCGGAGATGAACGCCAGCGGCTGCAGCATTGGCGGCAGATTATCCATCGCAAAGCCAAGGCTCAACTGGGCAGCAGAGGTGATAATAACGCTACATAATCCCCAAAATATGCCCATTACACTGCGCTCCCAAGAATAAATATGCCGGTAATGATTAGCCCAACGCCCAGCCAGTGGCGGGTTGTGACGGGTTCGCGCCAGATTTTCCATGCCGCGAGAGTAACCCAGACAAAGTTAAGGCTCAGCATGGGATAGGCAATACCGACAGGAATGTTTTGTAAAACCGCCAGCCATAGCAGCATGGCCAGACCGAGGCTTGCCAGAGCAAGCCCAATCCATTGCGTAATGTAGCGTTTTCGTGCACGAACAGACACCGGTCGGGTCGCCTGCTTCTGGCATAGCTGGCCGCAGACGCTGAGCAGGCTGGCGAGGACTAAGGCTATCCAGATCATTTGGGCCGATACTGAATCAGGACCAGACGCCCCTGATTATCAATGTAGTCAGCGGGAGGGATGGCAAGCTGATTAATATCTTCATTCTTATCAATCGAGAGCACGAGCGTAATGTTTCCTTGCTGTCGATGTTGCGCTAACCAGTCGGCAAAGCCTTCCCGGCTGACAAAGCGGCCTTGAGCATCTGGGTAGCTGAGGCCGTATTTTAACTCGCCCGTTTGTCCGTACATCATGATGTCGTCGCGCTTCAGGCTCCAGGCCAGTCCCGCAGCGACGCCAACGCTGTCGGTGAGAATATAACGGCTCGGCTCCAGCGATTCTTTGGTCATCTCGACAAAAAACTGCGGCTGTTTAGATTCCATCACCCGGTCAGGAATGGAGAAGCCAAATAACAGCGCCAGCCCTAATGGGCATAGTGCTGCGAATTTCCAGTTCTTCTCGCGGTTATTTAGCGTATACCAGCCAAAAAGCGTCCAGATGATAAAGATGCCCCAGGCACAAAAAACCTTATACGTTTCGATATGCGACCAGACCGGCGTCTTCAATGGTCCCAGCGTGGAAACAATAAACGTAGCGACGATGCCGACGACACCAAATAGCACGTTGATCCAGCCATTGATGCGCAGGGATGCTGAGTCTTTTTCCGCAGCCTGCAGGCCGAAGCGCGCCGTTAATATCGCCAGCGGCGCGAAGCAGGAAAGAATATAGGTCGGCAGTTTTCCTTTCGCGATGCTGAAAAACAGGATTGGCATAATAATCCAGCTTAACAGGTACAGAGCACTGCGCGGAACATCCCGCTCACGCCAGCCCGTACGCAGCGCGCCGGGAAGCAGACCGAGCCACGGTAATGTGCCTGCCACAAATATCGGGATGTAGTACCAGATAGGAGCCTTATGCTGGGCATCATCCTGCGCAAAGCGCTGAATATGTTCAACCCAGAAGAAGTAATGCCAGAAATCCGGTTCGCGTTGTGCAATCGCTATACCCCACGGTAGTACGATCGCGATGCAGCCGATCACCGCCAGCAGACCGTAGAGAATGAGGTCTTTCCAACGCTTTTGTGCAAAAACCCAGGGTAATACGCTAAGCACAGGGACAGCGAGTGCCAGAAAACCTTTGGTCATTACACCCATACCGCAGGTCAGCCCAAGCAGCAAAAAAGCGATGATTTTGCGTGTTCTGGTGGTGGCCTGCATGCCTTCCCAAAAACAGCACATGCCCGCCATCAGCCAAAGCGCTATGATGGGATCAAGTACCGCGTAGGTGCCGATGCTGTAAACCGAAAAAAACGTTAAAAAGATAGCGGAGGAGAGTATGGCGGTACGCTTATCCTGCCATAACCGCATGGCAAGCCAGGCTACCAGTAATGCGGCCAACAAAGTGGCAAAAATAGCACCCGCTCTGACACCAAAATTGTTTGCGCCAAACAGCCATTGTCCGATGCTGTTCAACCAGTATCCGGCAATTGGTTTTTCAAAATAACGCAGCCCTAAAAAGTGTGGAACGATCCAGTCACCAGAGTTGAGCATTTCCCGGCTGATTTCAGCATAGCGCGTTTCATCAGGCTGCCAGAGCATACGGCTGTTGATAGGTAAAATAAAATACAGTGCGATTAAAGCGATAAATGCCAGAGTGTAGCGGGCAGCAGGTTTCATGGTGTCACACTCACCGGTTGTTGGCAGCCGAGCCATCCCTCTCTGCCGGGTATTTTTCCACGTACTATCTGTCCTAACGGCAGCGTACTGATGTCGTCAGGTAACAGCTCGCCAAGCGGGCAGAATGTCATCCCCATATCGGCAGCACGAATGAGCAACTCGTCAAAATTCTGATGAAAGGCGATACCTTCAACTTCCGCATGAATGGTGTACACCGGTGTTCCTCTGCTCATCTGGATGTGGGAGAGAATATAGGAGTTGAAGTCCACCGCCTGGACCTCCTGACCAACCACTTCATCCCATGTTGGTAGGGTGACGGGAATTTGTGGCGTCCCCGTTTTCCCGGATTCCAGCACCGGACGAAATAACGACGTTCCCCGACAGTCACTGTTATAGCGCAGATGGAATGCTTCTTTGGCATGGACGACACGGTTGTCGGCACGCCATCCGGCAACGGCAGAGCAGGTGACTGGCTGACCGATGATGGCTTCAAGTGCGGTGATACCTTGCGAAATATCATCAATCAGCTGTTTGTCATTCCAGTTTCCGCTTCGCGCCTGCCAGGCGTGATGATCCCAGGCATGCAAACCGGTTTCATGAATCTGGGCGGTTTGTGCAATGATTGCCGCGTTGGCCTGGCCGATCTCTTTTCCCGGCCATGCGGTTCCCGCCAATAAAATATCCCATCCGTAGAGCGATGCTGCGTTTGAACGCAGCATCTTCCACAGAAATTGTGGCTTCACCAGACGCCAGAGATGGCGTCCCATGTTGTCAGGCCCAACGCTAAAGAAAAAACTTGCCCGAACGTTATGTCGGTTTAATGTCTCCAGCAGGCGGGGCACGCCTTCGCGCGTCCCCCTGAATGTATCGACATCAATGCGCAAGCCTACTTTGGTCATGATGTGTGTTCCGTGATATCCACACTGCGTAAGAAGAAGTCCAGCGTCTCTTCTACCGTTTCCTGCATCTCAATGGTCGGTTCCCAGTTCAGGCAGCGTTTTGCATTGCGAATGTTAGGCTTACGATGCTCAACGTCTTGATAACCTTTACCGTAGTAGGTGCTGCTTTCGACGTCACGGAAACCGGCAAACGGCGGGAAGTGGTTACGCAACGGATGTTTTTCAAAGCAGGAAAGCAGCATTTCTGCCAGTTCCTGAATACTTGCTTCGTTCTGTGGATTACCGATGTTGATAATCTCACCGTCACAGCGGCCGCCTTCGTTTTCAATGATGCGGTACAGAGCTTCGATACCATCGCGAATGTCGGTAAAGCAGCGTTTTTGCTTACCGCCTTCAATCAGCTTAATCGGTGAACCTTCCACGAGGTTGAGGATCAGCTGTGTAATGGCGCGTGAGCTGCCGATACGCGCGGCGTTAAGGCTGTCCAGACGCGGTCCCATCCAGTTAAACGGGCGGAACAGGGTGAAGCGCAATCCCTCTTTTTCGCCGTACGCCCAGATAACACGGTCCAGCAACTGCTTGGATACGGAGTAGATCCAGCGTGGTTTATTGACCGGACCGACGATCAGATTCGAACTGTCTTCATCAAAGACTTTGTCGGTACACATGCCGTAGACTTCGGAGGTTGACGGGAAAATGATGCGCTTGCGGTATTTCACGCAGTAACGAATGATTTTCAGGTTCTCTTCAAAATCGAGCTCAAATACGCGCAGCGGGTTGCGGGTATATTCGATAGGCGTTGCGATCGCCACCAGCGGCAGTACAACGTCGCATTTTTTCACATGATATTCAATCCATTCGGAGTGAATGCTGATATCACCTTCGACAAAATGGAATCGCGGATGTTGCAGGAAACGCCCAATGGCGTCGCTGCCAATATCGAGTCCATACACTTCGTAATTATCTTCTTGCAGCAGGCGCTCGGTCAGATGGTTACCAATGAAGCCGTTAACGCCGAGGATCAGTACGCGAGTACGGCGTTTGCTGGTGGTCACTGACTGGCTGTTCAGGCGAGAACTTGGCACCAGACCCAGAACTTGCGCCAGTTGTGAACCCTGCATTGCAATACCATCGCCAGCTTGTCCGGTAATAATCTCCAGTGCGCCATCGACACAGGCGATCAGTAAAGGAGACACGGAGATGACGGTGCCCGGCTGGGCCGCAATGTCGTTTGTGCAAACGCGCGATGACCAGACGGTGAACTTTTGCGTGCCGACATAGCTAAATGCACCCGGCCATGGATCGCTGACGGCACGGACCTGGTTATGTAATTCCGCAGTAGGCTTGTTCCAGTCGAGGAAGCTATCTTCCGGTGTGCGGCGACCAAAACAGGTCGCCTCTGCTTCCTGTTGGGAGAGTTCTGCATAATCTCCCGTTTTAATCGCGGGCAGCGCCTCTTCCAGCAGGTGACGCGCAGCCTGGCACAGCTTATGGTGCAGCGTTAACGCCACATCATCCGGTGAAATAGCGACACGCTGCTGGGCAACTATGGCACCAGCATCCGCGCGTTTAACCATGCGGTGAAGCGTGACGCCGGTTTCGGTTTCACCATTGACCAATACCCAGTTCAGCGGTGCGCGGCCACGGTATTTCGGCAGCAGCGAGCCGTGCAGATTAAATGCACCCTTAGGGGCAAGACTGAGGATCTCATCACTCAGTAAATGGCGATAGTAGAACGAGAAGATAACATCGGGTGCCAGTTGGCTAATGCGCTCAATCCACAGGGGATGATTAACCTCGTCTGGGGCGTAAACCGGAATACCGGCGCTGGCCGCGAGGCGGGAAACAGATCCAAAAAACGCTTTTTCACCCGGGTTGTCGGTGTGCGTAAAAATGGCAGCGATTTCATAACCTGCATCCATCAAGGCCTGGATACCCTGACATCCCATATCGTGATAGGCAAATACGACGGCTTTCATGCGCGGTTTTCCTCGGTTGACTGCGTAGTTTGTGGGCGGATAACGTGTTGAACAAAATAGCGGGGGCGGGCGCGGACATCGTTATAGATGCGACCGATATATTCGCCGAGTAAACCCATGCCAATAAACTGTGCGCCGATAAAGGTAAACAGGACGGCAAACAACATGAATACCCCTTCTGCTGCCCACTGTGGGCCGAGCGTCAGGCGCAGAACAACAAGCAGGACTGATAAGGTAAAGCCCGTGGCAGCGATCACGCTGCCCAGCAGGCTCAACATGCGAAGCGGTGTTGTGGTAAGGCAAGTCACCAGGTCATACATCAGGTTGATCAGACGCATGAAGCTGTATTTGGAGTCACCAAATTCACGCTCTGCATGATGTACCGGGATCTCCGTGGCGCGACGGGCAAAAATGTTGGCCAGAATAGGGATAAAGGTGCTGCGCTCCTGGCAATGCAGCATGGCATCGACGATGTGACGGCGATAGGCGCGTAGCATGCAGCCGTAGTCGCCCATTGCTTTACCGGTGGTTCGTTGGATCAGATGGTTGATCATTCGTGAGGCGGTCTTACGAAATACGCTATCCTGACGGTTCTGGCGTACCGTGCCTACCACATCGAAACCCTCATCTGCAGTGGCGACCAACCGTGGGATCTCCTCCGGCGGGTTTTGCAAATCAGCATCCAGCGTGATGATCAAGTCTCCGGTGACATGGCTGAAACCGGCCATAATCGCCGAGTGCTGTCCGTAATTACGATTCAGTAAAATAGAGACAATATGGCTGTTCGGTGCCTGAGAGGCGTCCATCATCAACTGAGCGGAACGGTCGCTGCTGCCGTCGTCGATTAGCAGAATTTCATAGTCTTTGCCCAATTTCTCGCAGGCGTCGCTGGTGCGTCTGATTAACTCTGGCAGGCTTTCCTGTTCATTAAAAACGGGAATAACAACCGAGACTTTTTTAATCGGTGTGGCTTCAAACATGCTCATTGTCCTGCTATCTCGCGAAGCGCCGTAATGACCCGCTGAGTGTCAGCGTCGGTCATGTCGGGGAATAACGGCAGCGAACAGATGCGTGCGCTATTCCATTCTGTATTTGGGAGCGAAAGGGTAGTGAAGCGTTCGCGATAATATTTTTGCGTATGGGCTGCACGAAAATGCAGGCCGGTGCCGATATCTTTGGCCTTTAGCGCTTCCATCAGCGCATCTCTGCTCAGGCCACAGCGCGCTTCGTCAACGCGAATGATGAACAGATGCCAGGCATGAACGTGCGACCACTGCGGTAGGCCCAGCGGTTGAAATGACGTATCAGCCAGCGCTTTTTGATAGTGCTGGGCAATTTGCGCCCGGCGTGAGTTCAGTTGCTCCAGCTTATTGAGCTGTACCAGCGCAATAGCGGCATTGATATCCGTCAGGTTGTATTTGTATCCAGGTGCAAGCACTTCGGCCTGCGGTGCCCGACCATAGGTTTGTCGATCAAAAGCATCAACGCCCAGACCGTGAAACTTCAGACTGCGAAGCCGCTGAGCAAGCTGGCTGTCGTCGGTAACGATCAGTCCACCTTCCGCACAGGTGATATTTTTAATAGCGTGAAACGAGAAGATTGCCGTGCCGCGAGCACCGACATGACGGCCCTTATACAATGTCCCTACGGCATGGGCTGCGTCTTCTATTACCGGGATTCCATAACGCTCGCCAATGGCATAAATTGCGTCGAGGTCGGCGGGGGCGCCAGCATAATGTACTGGAACAATGGCTTTGGTTCGTGGGGTAATAGCAGCTTCAATTTGCTCAGGTGTCACCATAAGCGTATCGCGGTCGACATCGATCATCACTGGCGTCGCCCCCAGCAAAACAATCATGTTGAGGGTAGAAACCCACGTCATCGACGGCGTAATGACCTCGTCGCCCGCACCAATGCCCAGCGCCATCAGCGTAATGTGCATTCCTGCAGTGGCGGAGCAAACGGCGACGGCATGCTTATTCCCCGTGAGCTGGCAAAAAGCCTCTTCCAACTGTTGATTTTTCGGGCCGGTGGTTATCCATCCAGAGTCCAGAACCGCCTTCACTGCGGCAAGTTCTTCAGCGCCCATGGCCGGGCGAGAGAAAGGCAAAAAGTCAGACATCATTATTCCTTCAAGCCATTTAACGCCACCGAAGTTTTATTTTTAGTGATAAACAGGGGCGTCGTTAATTATTTCATCAGGCTACAAAGGTTAATGACTGAAGGTTAATTTATCCTTAAGAGTTTAAGGTTTGGGAACGATAGCTAAATAGAGGTGTTTTTATGTTTATCTTAATGAAATTAAGTGTCTTTTTAGGTTTTTGCGACATTGCTGTTTGCTATAAGTTGATGAGTGCAATGCCGCTATTCAGAATGTTAATTATATGCCGTTATTAAAATGATAACCTACAGTAACCCTTTTAAGGTTAACGTTTTACGCGTGGCGATATTTAAATCGTAGGCACTGAGATCTTCCGGTTTAACCCAGGCGAATGCCTGGAACTCTTCGTTAATCTTCACTTCACGATTCGCCGCGACACAATCGAAGATAAGATAAATCATGTAAATCTCTTCCTGACTGCCATCAGCATAGGTTTTAGTGCGAATATCATCACTGAAGGTCCAGGGGGTAATTTCTGATAACACCAGTTGCTCGCCCAGCTCTTCCCTCACTTCACGGCGCAGAGCTTCTTCAATACGTTCACCCGGTTCAACACCGCCGCCAGAAAGCGCCCACTGACCGGGAAACACACCGCGGTCATCAGCCATTTTGCAGAGTAAATAACAGCCATCGTTTTGAATTAATGGGCAAACAATCGTTCTTTGGCGCATCAGTCGAGTCCTTGTTGGGGAGGTAGAGAAAATTCCGTCATGCACGCATCTTACCTTTTGCTGGCGGCAGAAAAAATGTTTCATCGGTGATCAAGAGCGCTTTGGCAGGGAAAACAGGATGTTTGTTGAAAATGACGTTCTGGGACGTCCAACGGTGTAATTGGCACAAGAATTTAACCTTAAATAAATCTTGTGAGTAGTATTTAGTTACAATATGTCATTGCATCGCTTTTTTAGCTCATTGATTCCTCGCCATCTGACAGTACAATTCATCGGTTTTGGGGCTATGTTTTGATTCTTGCTGGAAAGGATAGAAAATGAAAAAAAGTTTAATGTTGGGTTTTGCCGGAATGCTGTTTGTTTCCGCGTCGGCTAGCGCGATTAGCATCAGCGGCCAGGCTGGTGAAGACTACACCAACCTGGGCTTCGGTATGGGCACTGAGAGTACTGGTCTGGCCGTCAGCGGTAACTGGATGCATAACGATGACGACGGTGATGTTGCCGGGCTGGGTTTAGGTTTGAATATCCCACTGGGGCCGCTGATGGCGACCGTTGGTGGTAAAGGTGTTTATACTAATCCAAACGATGGCGATGAAGGTTATGCTGCTGCTGTCGGTGGTGGTTTACAATGGCCAATTGGCGATAGCTTCCGTCTGTTTGGTGAGTATTATTACTCTCCTGATTCACTTTCCAGCGGTATCGACAGCTATGAAGAAGCGAATGCCGGTGCGCGTCTGACCATTATGCGTCCGCTGAGCATCGAAGCCGGTTATCGTTACCTGAACCTGGCAGGCAAAGACGGCAACCGTGATAACGCGATTGCTGATGGCCCGTACGTTGGGGTTAACGCCAGCTTCTAACATTTCTGGCGCGGCGTTCAGTCGCGCCTTCCCCCCTCCATGCGTTATAGTGTTTTCATCATAAAAGCAGGAGAACACGATGTTAAACGTGGAGATGCTATCCACAGGGGATGAAGTGTTGCACGGACAAATCGTCGACACCAATGCCGCCTGGCTGGCCGATTTTTTCTTTAATCAGGGTTTACCGCTAACACGCCGCAACACGGTAGGTGACAATCTTAACGATTTGGTCGCCGTTTTGCGTGAGCGTAGCGAGCACGCCGATGTACTGATCGTTAATGGCGGTCTGGGACCTACCAGCGATGATTTGAGCGCGCTGGCAGCGGCAACGGCAAAAGGCGAAGGGTTGGTGCTGCATGAAGCATGGCTGGCCGAGATGGAGCGATATTTCCGCGATCGTGGCCGCGTGATGGCGCCAAGCAACCGCAAACAGGCTGAACTTCCGGCCAGCGCTGAGTTTATCAATAATCCGGTGGGTACCGCGTGCGGGTTCGCCCTGAAGCTTAACCGCTGCCTGATGTTCTTTACACCGGGTGTACCGTCAGAATTCAAAGTCATGGTGGAGCATGAGATCCTGCCTCGTTTGCGTGAGCGTTTCTCTTTGGCTCAGCCCCCGTTATGCCTGCGATTAACCACCTTTGGCCGTTCTGAAAGCGACCTGGCGCAGAGCCTGGATCCGCTCCCGTTGCCACCGGGAGTGACAATGGGCTACCGCTCCTCAATGCCGATTATTGAGCTGAAGCTGACCGGGCCGGATTCTCAACGGGAAGCGATGCTGGCGCTGTGGCCAGAAGTTAAGCGGGTTGCCGGGCAGAATATGATTTTTGAAGGTACGGAAGGCTTACCCGCGCAAATCGCCCGCACGTTGCAAGAACGGCAATTCAGCCTGACGCTGAGCGAACAATTCACCGGTGGTCTGGTGGCATTGCAGCTTTCTCGTTCGAATGCGCCACTGTTGGCGAGTGAAGTGGTTCCGCCTCAGGAAGAAACGCTGGCGCAAACGGCGCATTGGATAACCGAGCGACGCAGCAAGCATTATGCTGGATTAGCACTCGCGATATCGGCTTTCGAAAACGAACATATTAACTTTGCGCTGGCCACGGCTGATGGGACACACGCCTTGCGCGTACGGCTGAATGCAAATCGCTACAGCCTGGCGATTCGTCAGGAAGTGTGCGCGATGATGGCACTAAATATGCTGCGCCGCTGGCTTAACAATCTGGAAATCGCTAGCGAACACGGCTGGATCGAAGTGGTTGAGTCGTTGACGATTTAATCACAGATTGGGAAGGCTAAATGCCTTCCCAATCTGGCTCATGCGGTGGTATCGCCAGGCAATAGCCCGGTAATTAACTGAACTAAATCACGATCAATACCTTGTTCCAGCATTATGTGAGCGATACGTAGGGCTTCTTCTTGCGTACCTTTTTGCACCCCTTGCTGTATCCCTTCTTGCAGTCCATTTTGGTGGCCTTCCTGCCTGAGCCTCTCTGCAATTGTCATCAGCTTCTCCTTGTGATGGGGGGATCGTTCGGCAACTTCGCGGATAAACTCGCTGACGCGAGAAACGTCGCCGTACCGTATCAGGTAATTAAATAGCGTTTGTAGCTGGCTGTCATTAGCAGTGCTTGTAACTAATAGCGAGACCAGTCGATCCACTAACCCCATTAAGTCACGATCGCGGATATGTTTTTGCATCAATTCAAGCAGCGCAACCCTGCGATGCTGCGCGATTTCATCGTCAGGTATTACGGTAATGTCGACCAGCGGAAAAGCCTCTGAATACAGTTGTCGCGCCAGTTGCGGATTATCAAATTCATCCAGCCAGTTGAGCGACCAGGGATAGGGACTTTGTTGGCCGTGATAAAACAGCATGGGGATCACCAGCGGCAGCGTTTTATTCCCGGCATCAAGATGATGCTGCATCGCCGCGGTGGCATAACGCATCAGGCGAAATGCCATATGCGGTACCGCGGTACTCTGATGTTCAATAACACAATAAATATAGCCCTGACCTTCGCGGGTTTTTAGTGACCACACTACGTCGGAGTAGTATGCGCGGAGATCTTGTTCGATAAAACTGGTGGACTCCAGCTTCAGCGTTTGTAAATCACATATCTCACGTAATGCGATAGGAAGGTGTATCTCCAGAAAATCCCGAGCCATCTCAGGGTAAGACATTATCTTTTTAAAAACGGCATCATGCGGTGTAGATGTAGTGGATTTAGCCATGGTAGTCCGTCACCAGAAAGAGAAGATGGCGTGACGGTATCCACTTTTAATATGCGCTGCATGCGGGAAATGGGTTCTTTGCGTGGGTGAATCAGAGATAAATACGTCCGACTGCAACGTATTCAATTAAGCGGAACGGGCTACGCAAAAATGCCCGGTAGCAAACACCACCGGGCAACAGAGTTAACCCAACGCTTTGGCAAGCAGGGTGATAGGATGTTCGCAGCGTTTGCTTGTTGACATCTCAATCTGCCATTTACAGGTTTCGCAGTCGGTGACGACGATATCAGCGCCGCTTTCTTCAATTTGGCGGAATAACGGTGCGCCAATCGATTGTGATGTCGGGTAGTTTTCCTTTTTAAAGCCGTAAGTCCCGGCAATCCCGCAACACTGAGAATCCAGCACCGTCAGCTCCAGCCCTGGAATTTGTCGCAGTAGCTCCAGCGTATAGAGCGTCCAGCCCATTTTCTCCATGTGACATGGCGTGTGATAGACCACCTTCAGCGGCAGCGTTTTCAGCGGCAGCGTTTTACCTTCATCCAGCTTGCGCCACAGCCAGCGGGTTGCCAGTTCAATGTGTTCACGCAGGCCTGAGTTGTCGACATCCAGCACTTCCGGATATTCATCACGTAGCGCAAAGGTACAGGTTGATGAGGTGGCGATCACCGGAATGCCTTTGCCATCAATCGCCTCCCTGAGTGAGGCCACGTTGCTTACTGCCTGCTTACGCGCTTTATCGGTAAAACCGTTGGCAATCAGCGGCACGCCACAGCATTTCTCTTTACTCAGCAGTTGCACGCCAGTACCCATCGCATTCAACACCTTGATCAGGTCTTTGCCGAGCTGGGGATGGTTGTAATTCACAAAACAGCCGTGGAAAAAGGCGACCTGATCCTGATATTGCGCCTGCTGTGCGGCAACGCTGCGATACCAGCGGCGGAAGGTGCCAAAGGAGTACTTCGGCAGCGTACGACGATGATCGATTTTTAACGCGTAATCCAGCAGTTGACGCACCGGTTTTAATGAGGTGGCGGTATTCACTATTGGGGCGAAGGGAGTGGATACGCTGCCCATTAAATCGGTATGGCTTAAGACAAAGTTACGCAACGATGGGCGTGTCGTGTCGTATTTGGCGCGCGCACGCTGAATGATATCGCCGATTTTCACGTCTGACGGACAGGCCACTTCGCAGCGTTTACAGTTGATGCAGTATTTCAGCGCGTCGTCATATAGCGCGCCATCTTTCAGGCGCAGACGTTCACCGTCCGGGCCGGCCTGCTTAGGGCCAGGGTAGCTCGGATTGACGCGGCTTACCGGGCAGGCGGTGGTGCACACCGTACATTTGATACAACTTTCAAAACGTGTGTCGCTCATTGCTGTCCTCCTGCACGTTTCGCAATATGATGTGCGGCATGTAAGGCGCTAACTGCACACACGCCGCCTCCGCAACCCTGGGCGATAGGATCGAATCCGCCGAGGACGGAACCGATGGCATACATGTTCTCTATCGTTTTTCCCGCCAGTGATGGACGCAATGCGGAATCGGTTGTTACGCCAAACTGTTGCCACGGTTGTGGATCGAAAACATCACGCTTATACCACTCGGCGCGGGTAGCTGTTTGCTGTACATCCAGTCCCAGGATTGGTTCATGGATTGCCTCACGCGTGGCGACCAGCCCGCTGCTGAAGAAACTGCCGCTGGCGAGCACGGCGAAACGTGGCCGCAAGGGGATATCGGCATGATTTCGGGTCCAGATTTCGCTGACCACGCCATCCTGACAGGTGATTTTTTTCACTTCATCACCCGGCATCCACACACCGCCCTGGCGCACAAACTGGCGCTGTAATTTGTTGTGCAAACGCATGCCCAGTACCGAAGGTGGTAGGGTCGGTAACAGTGTCAGCGAGCAGGGGAGGCGCTCGTTAAGCCACTGCCAGAGCCGCTCATCGGCCAGACCAAAGCATGCCGGCATGATTATCATGTCGCAGGTTTTTGCCATAGGCAGCAATGCGTCATAGAGCAGCGACCATTTATCTTCGTTATCCAGCAGGCGCGCAATATTAACGGCGCGAAACTCGGTTGGGTTATCACGCAGGACATCCAGCTCCGGTAGCTCGATTTCTGCCGTCTCGACGCTGAGATTGCGTTGGCGTAATGACGCCGCGGCGAGATGCGCCTGAAAATCCAGTAACCCGCTAATCCCTACAACGCAGATACGCTGCGCGGACAGCGGCCAGACCGGCACTTCCGGGGAACTTAACCAGGTTGAGCGCAGGGTGCCCAGCGGGGTAACACGTTGATGCGCCTGATGCACTTTGCCCTGCAAATGTGTTCCGCATTCTTCCAGTAAATTTTGCGCCTGCTGGGCCAGTTCCAGAACGTTCTGCGTTCCGATGGTGCTATACGGATGTGCGGGTGCCTGAGTGCGCAGCGCATTCAAACCCGCTTCTATATCCGTCACCGGCTGACCATCGGGTAAGCTGCTGAGCAAATCCAGTGAGCCGGAGGAAAAATGCAGGGCGCTTTGGCCGCGGGTAACAATCGTGCAGCGCAGTCCGCTTTTTTGCAGTTGCAGGCCACATAGCAGTCCGGCGAGGCCGCCGCCGATAATGACGGTATCAAATTTCATCCTGGTGCTCCTTTTCCAGACCACACAACCCTTGATAAACCCAGCGCGTGAATTCGCTTTCGCGCAGCGCATCTCCCCAGGCGATGGGCTGCACGCCTTTCCAGCGTTCGTTGAGGAAGTCGGAAAGCTGGGTAATGGACTGCGCTGCGGTAGTGACATTGAAACGTTGCAGCAAACCTGCGGCGCGACAGGCACACAATTCGCCCTGGCAGGTCCCCATTCCAACACGGGTACGGCGACGCAAATCGAGCAGGCTGTTGACGGTTAAATTCTCGACGGCGTATTGCACTTCGCCTGCGGTGACTGCTTCGCATTCACAGACCAGACTGCGGTGCTGGCGGCCTTCGCTAAGCCACGCAGGGGTGCGATCGCCGTGACGGTAGACCGCCGAGCCGCGCAGTGGAGCTGGCAATGAGATCACGCGTTTAAGCGTATGCTCGGTAGATTCCTGTGAGCCAGGCAGCGCGGTGTCTGCCGTTGTGCAAGGCTGGGTATTGCCCAGCTTACGGCAAACGGCATCGGTGGCCCATTCCGCCATCAGGCGGTAGGTCATCAGTTTGCCGCCGGTAATGGTGATAAACCCTTCCAGTCCGTCACGTTCAGCGTGATCGAACAGTACAATCCCACGGCTGACGTTACGACCGCTTGGGTCGTCGTCGCTGGCCACCAGCGGGCGTACGCCGGAGTAGGCGCGTAAAATGCGTGTTTTCGCCATAATCGGCGCCAGCTTCTCGCCTTCACGCAGCAGAATATCGACCTCTTCTGCGGTGACGCGGTTGCTGTCGATATCGTCGTAATCAATGTGCTGTGAGGTGGTACCGATCAGTGAAATGGTATCGCCAGGCACCAGAATATCGGCGTCAGAAGGCTTACGGCAGCGGTTAATGACATGCTGGTTAATACGATGATCCATAATCAGCAACGAACCTTTGGCCGGGAACATACGGATGCTCAGATCGGCATATTCCGCAATGCGTTGACCCCAGATCCCAGCGGCGTTGACGACAACCGGTGCATGCAGGGACTGCATTTCGCCTGTCAGATGATTGCGCACGTTAACGCCGCAAACCGTTGCGCCTTCGCGGATCAGTCCCGTCACTTCATGCGCCGTTAAGATAACCGCGCCATGCTCACGCGCATCCAGCATGTTAGCTGCTGTTAAGCGGAAAGGATCGACCGTGCCGTCTGGTACTTTTACTGCACCAATCAGCTGTGGATTCACAGAAGGTTCGATAATACGTGCCTGCTGAGGGTCAATCGCTTCTGCGCGAATCCCTGCCTCTTCACAGGCGCGAATAAAGGTGGCCTGGAAGGACAGCTCATCCTCCGGCAGAGTAATAAACAGACCGTCCGTTGGCTCAACGCAATGACGGGCGATACGTTTCAGAATTTGGTTTTCGCTGATGCACTCACGGGCAGATTCAGCGTCGGTGACGGCGTAGCGTGCACCGCTGTGCAGCAGGCCGTGGTTGCGTCCGGTCGCACCTGTGGCGATATCGTGGCGTTCCACTAAGATGACGCGCAACCCGCGCAGCGCACAGTCACGTGCGATCCCTGCACCTGTTGCTCCTCCACCAATGATAATCACGTCACTTGTTTGCGAGTCGCGAGTTTTCATTGTTTTTCCTCACAGTTCGTTTTTTATCATTTAGCCACATAAAAAACATGGATTGTTTGATTTCGCGCATAATCGCTCATTATTCGAAAATGAAACGTGATTTCGTGCGCCTTTATGAACATTTGTCATAAATCTGTAACAATATGTGCTGCGTTTCACATTTTTGTTATGTATCTTTCCTTAACATCGCGGCCACACTGGGAGCGGTAGGGTAGTAATGACGAACTGCAGTGTTTACTTCGAATGAAAGACGGCCACGGAGGCTACACTATGTTGAGCATTTTTAAACCAGCGTCACACACGGCGCGTTTACCTGCAGCGGAGATCGACCCGACATATCGTCGATTACGTTGGCAGATTTTTCTGGGGATTTTCTTTGGTTATGCCGCGTACTATCTGGTACGTAAGAACTTTGCCCTTGCGATGCCGTATCTGGTTGAACAAGGTTTCTCGCGTGGCGATCTGGGTTTTGCGTTGTCCGGTATCTCCATTGCTTACGGATTTTCGAAATTCATCATGGGGTCCATTTCGGATCGCTCGAATCCGCGCGTTTTCCTGCCAGCCGGTCTGATACTGGCCGCCGCTGTGATGTTGTTCATGGGCTTTGTGCCGTGGGCGACATCGAGCATTGCTATTATGTTTGTGCTGCTGTTCCTCTGCGGATGGTTCCAGGGGATGGGCTGGCCGCCGTGTGGCCGTACCATGGTGCACTGGTGGTCGCAGAAAGAGCGTGGAGGCATTGTTTCCGTCTGGAACTGTGCGCATAACGTGGGTGGCGGTCTGCCTCCGCTGTTGTTCCTGCTGGGTATGGCCTGGTTCAATGACTGGAAAGCGGCGCTGTATATGCCTGCTTTCGGTGCGATCGTCGTCGCGCTGATTGCTTTTGCCCTGATGCGTGATACACCGCAGTCCTGTGGTCTGCCGCCTATCGAAGAGTATAAGAACGACTATCCGGACGATTACACCGAGAAAGCGGAAGAAGAGCTGACTGCGAAGCAGATCTTCATGCAGTACGTACTGCCGAACAAACTGTTGTGGTACATCGCTATCGCCAACGTGTTTGTTTATCTGCTGCGCTACGGCATCCTGGACTGGTCACCAACCTACCTGAAAGAAGTGAAGCATTTCGCACTGGACAAATCATCCTGGGCCTACTTCCTGTATGAGTATGCGGGTATTCCAGGCACGCTGCTGTGCGGCTGGATGTCGGATAAAGTCTTCCGTGGTAACCGTGGCGCGACCGGCGTGTTCTTTATGACGCTGGTAACTATTGCGACCATCGTTTACTGGATGAACCCGGCAGGCAACCCGAACGTGGATATGGCTTGTATGATCATCATCGGCTTCCTGATCTACGGTCCGGTAATGTTGATTGGTTTGCACGCGCTGGAACTGGCACCGAAAAAAGCGGCGGGAACGGCAGCTGGCTTTACCGGTCTGTTCGGTTATCTCGGCGGTTCTGTGGCTGCGAGCGCCATTGTTGGCTACACCGTTGACTTCTTCGGTTGGGACGGCGGCTTTATGGTGATGATTGGCGGTAGCGTGCTGGCGGTTATCCTGCTGGTGGTCGTCATGATTGGCGAAAAACGCCATCACGAAGAGATGCAACTGAAACGTAACGGGGGCTAATAGATGAAAACTACATTGAAAAGTCTCAGCGTGGCGCTGATGCTCACAGGTATGGTGGTCAGCAGCGCGGCGGTTGCCGCAGATAAAATCGTGATTGCGCACCGTGGTGCGAGCGGTTATCTACCGGAGCATACGCTGCCAGCGAAAGCGATGGCCTATGCCCAGGGTGCGGATTATCTGGAGCAGGATTTGGTGATGACCAAGGATGACCATCTGGTCGTCCTGCATGATCATTATCTTGACCGCGTCACCGATGTTGCCGAGCGTTTTCCGGATCGTGCGCGTAAAGATGGGCGTTACTACGCCATCGACTTTACGCTGGATGAAATTAAATCGCTGAAATTTACCGAAGGCTTCGATATCGAAAATGGCAAAAAGGTCCAGACCTACCCAGGGCGCTTCCCGATGGGTAAATCTGATTTCCGCGTGCACACGTTCGAAGAAGAGATTGAGTTTGTTCAGGGATTAAATCATTCCACCGGTAAAAACATCGGTATTTACCCGGAAATGAAAGCGCCGTGGTTCCATCACCAGGAAGGGAAGGACATTGCGGCTAAAACGCTGGAAGTACTGAAAAAGTACGGGTATACCGACAAGAACGACAAGGTCTATCTACAGTGTTTTGATGTTGCAGAGTTGAAGCGCATTAAAAATGAACTGGAACCGAAGATGGGGATGGATCTCAATCTGGTACAGTTGATTGCGTACACTGACTGGAATGAAACCCAGGAGAAAAAGCCGGACGGTAGTTGGGTTAATTACAACTACGACTGGATGTTTAAACCGGGTGCCATGAAGCAGGTTGCGCAGTATGCGGACGGCATTGGGCCGGACTATCACATGCTGATTGATGAGAAGTCGAAGAAGGGCAATATCTCGTTAACTGGCATGGTGCAGGACGCACATCAGAATAAGATGGTTGTGCATCCTTATACCGTTCGCGCCGATCAACTGCCGGATTACACCACTGACGTAAACCAGCTGTATGACATTCTTTATAACAAGGCGGGCGTGGACGGGCTGTTCACCGACTTCCCCGACAAAGCAGTGAAATTCTTGAATAAAGAGTGATGGCGTAAGGCCTGTGATGCACCTCCGGTCACAGGCCTTAATGGATGAAACGTTTTAACTGCTAGATAAGGCCGTCTGCTGTCAACGTTTCCATACATGCCTGCAGGAGAAATAAAGGGCTGCCGTCCACCGGCGGCTCTTTTGCCAGTAAGGATATCTGTCGATAGAACGTCGGTTCCAGCGGGACTGAGCGTACTTTCCCACCAACCGCCTTCAGCGTTAATTCCGGTAATAACGCTATACCCAGCCCCTGACGAATAAAGCTCATCGCGGTATCCGGATGGTTAAACTCGTATTTAATGACCGGTTCAATTCCCTTCTCTTTAAATAGCGCCATGATGCTTAATTCATAGCGACCTTTGCTGATAATGAGCGGTTCTCCAACCAGTTGTTCCACTGAAATCGTTCTATTGGCCGCCAGCGGATGGCTTTCAGGAACTACAACGGTAAATTTGTCGCGATACACCGGTACGCAGTACATGCCATTTACCGGGAAATGTACAAATCCCGCATCGATATCCCCACTGCGCAGGGAATCAACGATTGCCGTGCTGTTTTCTTCATAAGGGATAATTTTGATATGCGGGTGGTGCTGCTCGAAGTGGTGGATGATACCGGGCAAAATACAGGCACAGGCGCTGGGAAAGCAGCCGATTCGCAGGGTTCTGGCCGGGTTTTGTCGCTCTTGCTCGGCAATCTCTTTCACCGCGTTGGTTTCAGACACGATCGTCCGCAGGTGTGAAACGATCCGACTCCCGGCCGGACTAAGTTGAATGTCTTTGCGGCGTTCGCGGATAAGAATATCAACCCCTAGTTCTTCCTCTAGCGCTGAAATTGCCTGGCTAACGGCGGATTGGGTCATGTACAGCCGCTTGCTGGCTTCGGTAAAACCACCGTACTCAAGTACGGCAAGCAGGGCATGGATCTGGGTTAATGTCATTAGCTCCCTCTAATCAACAATATTAAAACGATTAATTTCTCTAATATAATGGACCTGTTTATACTTGCGGTCTACCGTAAAATCACACTTCGACGCACCTGTCCGTAGTTCAGTTGAGCTGAGCGTTGCCTGCGTGCGCCGTCTGGACAGGTTGTCGAATATGAAAGAAAAACTGTGGACGAAAGATTTTTGGGCAATAACGATAATCAGCTTTATTATATTTTTTGTTTTTTATGTCCTGCTCACGCTGTTACCGATCTATATTTCGGATCGACTGCATGCCACTCCAGATAAGGCCGGATTATTAGTCACCTTCTTTTTGGGGGCCGCCATTGTTGTGCGCCCGTTTGCGGGACAATGGGTAGGAAAATATTCGAATAAAACAATTCTGGTGCTCTCTTCTCTGGCCTTTTTGGTGGTCACTGCGCTGTATCCTTTTTGCCACTCAATTGAATCACTGCTGTTGATTCGGGTGCTTCATGGTGTAACGTTTGGCGTTATTACCACGGTAAAAGGAACGATTTCCGCGCGGTTGATACCGGCCTCCCGACGTGGGGAGGGCATCAGTTTTTTCTCGTTAGCCATGGGACTGGCAATGGTTGTGGGGCCGTGGGTAGGGCTGAACATGGCACGCTGGGAAGCTTTTACCACTGCATTCTGGCTGTGTAGCGCGGTTGCCGTACTGGGTATTATCCTGTCATTGATTGTCGCCGTACCGCCGGTTATCCGTCATGCTGACGGCTCAAAACCGAAGCTGGGATTTGCTGCAATGTTTGATCGCGCCGCACTGCCTTTCGCGATGGTGACGTTTTTCATGACCTTTTCGTACGCGGGCGTTTCCGCTTTTCTCGCACTGTATGCGCGCGAGCTCGATCTAATGGCCGCCGCCAGTAATTTCCTGCTGTGCTACGCCATTTGCCTGATGATCTGTCGAACCTTTACCGGCAATATTTGTGATAAAAAAGGGCCGAAATACGTGGTCTATCCGTGTTTGCTGGCTTTCACCGTCGGGCTGGTGGCGCTTGGCTATACTAACGGCAGCATTATGATGATTATTTCCGGTGGATTAATTGGCATCGGTTATGGTTCGGTCACACCCGTATTTCAGACACAAATTATTAGTTCGGTGGAACCGCATAAAATTGGTATCGCCAATTCGCTGTTTTTCAATGCGATGGATGCGGGAATGGCAATCGGCGCGTTTATCATGGGGATGATGGTCGAGGGCGTGGGATATCGGGCGATTTATCTGGTGGGTGCGCTGCTGGTGGTACTGGCCGGGGCGCTGTATATCATGCAGATGAAAAAACGCGGAGACGTGGTACTGGTCTCCGCGCATGAAGTTCACTAAACACTACAACTCTATTTCAATATCGCCTTTTGCCCGGCAACAGCACGGCAATATTTCACCGGGCTGAATGAAGGCCAGCGGTTCTGCAATCCAGTCAACCTGTCCCGCCACCAGGCGGGTACGGCAGGAGCCGCAGTAGCCTTCACGACACTGATATTCGACTTCAACATCGTGCGACTCGAGCGCGGCAAGCAGGGAAGGGTGTTCATCCTGGCACAGCAACTGCGTGCCAGAGATGCGCAGAGTCACGCGGCCCATCAGAGCTGGAAGTTACTCAGATCGTCAGTATCGACTTCGGCATCGATCTGGCCGACCAGATAAGAGCTGACTTCCACTTCCTGCGGCGCAACCTGGACGTTATCGGACACCAGCCAGGTGTTGATCCACGGGATCGGGTTAGAACGTGTCTGGAATGGCAGATCGAGCCCAACAGCCTGCATACGGATGTTGGTGATGTACTCAACGTACTGGCACAGAATGTCTTTGTTCAGGCCAATCATTGAGCCATCACGGAACAGATAATCTGCCCACTCTTTTTCCTGCAGCGCGGCCTGTACGAACAGGTCGTAGCATTCTTGTTTGCACTCCTCGGCAATTTCCGCCATCTCCGGATCGTCCACGCCGCTGCGCAGCAGGTTCAGCATATGCTGAGTACCGGTCAGGTGCAGGGCTTCGTCGCGGGCGATCAGACGAATAATTTTCGCGTTGCCTTCCATCAGTTCACGTTCGGCGAAGGCGAAAGAGCAGGCGAAGCTGACATAAAAGCGGATCGCTTCCAGCGCGTTCACGCTCATCAGGCACAGATACAGCTTCTTCTTCAGCTCACGCAGGTTTACGACAACCGTTTTACCATTAACAGTATGCGTACCTTCACCGAGCAAATGCCAGTAGCTGGTCATCTCGATCAATTCGTCGTAGTAGCTGGAGATGCCTTCTGCGCGTTTCTGGATTTGCTCGTTGGTGACGATATCGTCAAACACCACCGCCGGATCGTTAACGATATTACGGATGATGTGGGTATAAGAGCGGGAGTGGATCGTTTCAGAAAACGCCCACGTTTCCACCCAGGTTTCCAGTTCAGGGATCGAGATTAACGGCAGCAGCGCGACGTTAGGACTACGTCCCTGAATGGAGTCCAGCAGCGTCTGATACTTCAGGTTGCTGATGAAGATATGTTTTTCATGTTCCGGCAATGCCTGGAAGTCGATACGATCGCGAGAAACATCGACTTCTTCCGGACGCCAGAAGAAAGAGAGCTGCTTTTCGATCAGTTTTTCAAAGATGTCATATTTTTGCTGATCGTAGCGGGCGACGTTCACCGGCTGGCCGAAGAACATCGGTTCCAGAAGCTGATCATTTTTCGTCTGTGAAAAAGTGGTGTATGCCATTGATGTGAATCCTGTCTGGAATGTACTGCCGGATGCGCTTTGCTTATCCGGCCTACAATACCGCGAATTAATTTGTAGGCCGGGTAAGCGCTACGCCACCCGGCAAAAGATTAAATCTTACATGCGCCGCTTTCGCAGCCATCGTCCTGAATGGACGGTACCAGATCGTCCTGAGAGTCTTCCGCACCGTCACGGGTGTTCTGATAATACAGCGTTTTGACACCAAATTTGTAGGCGGTGAGCAGGTCTTTCAGCAACTGCTGCATCGGTACTTTTCCGGACGGGAAGCGCGACGGATCGTAGTTGGTGTTGGCGGAAATCGACTGATCGATAAATTTCTGCATGATGCCTACCAGCTGCAGATAGCCGTCGTTGTTTGGCATTTCCCACAGCAGTTCGTATGCGTCGTGCAGGTGTTCGTAGTCCGGCACGACCTGACGCAGAATTCCATCTTTCGATGCTTTGATGCTCACGTAACCGCGTGGCGGTTCAATGCCGTTGGTGGCGTTGGAGATCTGCGAAGAGGTCTCGGACGGCATCAGGGCTGACAGCGTGGAGTTACGCAGACCGTGAGTTTTAATTGATTCGCGCAGGCTTTCCCAGTCGTAATGCAGGGACTCGCTGACGATAGCATCAAGATCTTTTTTATAGGTATCAATCGGCAGAATGCCTTTCGCATAGGTAGTTTCGTTAAACCACGGGCATGCGCCTTGCTCTTTTGCCAGCTCGTTAGAAGCCTTCAGCAGGTAATACTGAATCGCTTCAAAGGTTTTGTGAGTCAGGTTATTGGCGCTGCCGTCAGAGTAGCGTTTTCCATTTTTCGCCAGCCAGTAAGCGTAGTTGATCACGCCAATGCCCAGCGTACGACGACCCATCGCACCGCGTTTGGCGGCCGGAATCGGATAATCCTGGTAATCGAGCAGCGCATCCAACGCACGTACCGCCAGTACGGCCAGCTCTTCCAGTTCGTCCAGACTTTCGATAGCGCCCAGGTTAAATGCGGACAGCGTACACAGCGCAATTTCGCCGTTTTCATCGTTAACGTCGGTCAGCGGTTTGGTCGGCAGGGCGATTTCCAGGCACAGGTTGGACTGGCGTACCGGCGCGACAACCGGATCAAACGGGCTGTGGGTGTTGCAGTGGTCAACGTTCTGAATGTAGATACGACCGGTCGAGGCACGTTCCTGCATCATCAGTGAGAACAGCTCAACTGCTTTCACGCGCTGTTTGCGGATGCTGTCGTCGTTTTCATATTGGGTGTACAGACGCTCGAACTCATCCTGATCGGCGAAGAACGCGTCATACAGACCCGGGACGTCGGACGGGCTGAACAGGGTGATGTCGCCGCCTTTCAGCAGACGGGTGTACATCAGTTTGTTGATCTGCACGCCGTAGTCCATGTGACGTACGCGGTTGCCTTCTACGCCACGGTTGTTTTTCAGGACCAGCAGGCTTTCAACTTCCAGGTGCCACATTGGGTAGAACAGCGTGGCTGCACCACCGCGTACGCCACCCTGAGAGCAGGATTTCACTGCAGTCTGGAAATGCTTGTAGAACGGAATACAGCCGGTGTGGAACGCTTCACCGCCGCGAATCGGGCTACCCAGCGCACGGATGCGACCAGCGTTAATGCCGATACCGGCACGCTGAGAAACATATTTCACAATTGCGCTGGAGGTTGCGTTGATGGAGTCCAGGCTGTCGCCGCACTCGATTAGTACGCAGGAGCTGAACTGACGCGTTGGGGTACGCACGCCGGACATAATTGGCGTCGGCAGCGAGATTTTGAACGTAGAAACGGCGTCGTAGAAACGTTTTACATATTGCAGACGTGTTTCACGCGGATAGTTAGAGAACAGGCAAGCCGCTACCAGAATGTAGAGGAACTGTGCGCTTTCATAGATCTCACCGGTAACACGGTTTTGCACCAGATATTTACCTTCCAACTGCTTCACCGCAGCGTAGGAGAAGGTCATATCACGGTCGTGTACGATGAACGAGTCCATCTGCTTGAACTCTTCTTCCGTGTAGTCTTCCAGCAGATGATTGTCGTATTTGCCCATTTCAACCATTTTCACGACATGGTCGAACAGCTTTGGCGGTTCAAACTCACCGTACGCTTTTTTACGCAGATGGAAAATCGCCAGACGGGCAGCCAGATATTGATAATCCGGCGCTTCGCGGGAGATCAGGTCGGCGGCTGCTTTGATGATTGTTTCATGGATGTCGGAGGTCTTGATTCCGTCATAAAACTGAATGTGGGAGCGCAGCTCGACCTGAGAAATCGATACGTTATTCAGTCCTTCTGCCGCCCAATCCAGAACTCGGTGGATTTTGTCGAGATTGATGCGCTCTGTACTACCATCACGCTTTGTCACCAGCAGACTCTGATTCATGTGGTTTTTTACCTGTCCGTGAAAGAAAAAATATCCCCCATATTATCCACAGAGTCATGTTGTGACTAAGTCTGTGGATAAATACTATATGTAGGGGTTGTTTGATAAAATAGACGCTATATGGTGAGTATTCTAGTAGGGATTCTTTTCAGCACAAGAGTTGATTTTGAGGTTAAATTGAGGTTGCAAAAGGGTGATAATCGCTAAGTGCGCGTCTTATAAGGCCTGGCGGGGATGTCAATAATTGAGAAAAAAAATAGAAAATTTGATCGAGTGCTGATTTCTTCATCTAAGGCAAGGAAAGTTCTTATGATCTGGCACAGGATTTGTAGGCCTGATAAGCGAAACGTCATCAGGCATGGTTCCAGTAAGCATGCCGGATAGCGGCGTTGCACGCTTTATCCGGCCTACAGGAGCGGTTAATCAACCTTGGCGGTGGTATGTACCATATAGTTCACATCAACGCCCGGGCCAAGTTTGAAGGTGTTGGTGATGGGGTTGTAATGCAGGCCGGTCATATGACGCTCTTTCAGTACGGTCTGGTCAACCCACTCTAATAATTCAGCAGGCTTAATAAACTTTTTCACATTGTGCGTGCCTTTCGGCACCATGCGCAGAATATATTCCGCTCCGACCACCGCCATCAGCCAGGATTTGCCGTTGCGGTTAAGCGTGGAGAAAAATACTTCGCCACCCGGTTTGACCAGCCTGGCGCAAGCTCTGACCACTGACTGTGGGTCTGGCACGTGCTCCAGCATTTCCATGCAGGTGACAACGTCATACTGATGTGCATGCTTTTCCGCATGCTCTTCGACGGTTTCTTGTACGTACTCTACCTGGATACCGCTTTCCAGTGCATGCAGTTTTGCTACCTGCAGCGGTTCAAAACCCATGTCCAGTCCGGTGACGTTGGCACCTTCGCGCGCCATACTCTCCGCCAGAATACCGCCGCCGCATCCGACGTCGAGTACCTTTTTACCAAACAGGCCGCCTGAGCGCTCAGTAATATAGCCCAGACGTAGTGGGTTAATGCGGTGCAGCGGCTTAAATTCACCCTCAAGATCCCACCAGCGTGACGCGACTGCTTCAAACTTGGCAATTTCTTCATGGTCAACGTTGTGAGCTACCGGAGGTTTTTCGGCATTCATTGGGGCTTCTACTCCTAAATTTGCGATGCAAATGAGTATATCAGCCTGACGAGATGAATAAAGCCTCTGTCTGGGGGAATCCATTTACCTGAATCTGCACGGATGTGTTATAATTTGCGACCTTTGAATCCGGGATACAGTAGAGGGATAGCGGTTAGATGAGCGACCTTGCGAGAGAAATTACACCGGTCAACATTGAGGAAGAGCTGAAGAGCTCCTATCTGGATTATGCGATGTCGGTCATTGTTGGCCGTGCGCTGCCGGACGTCCGAGATGGCCTGAAACCGGTTCACCGTCGCGTACTTTACGCCATGAACGTATTGGGCAACGACTGGAATAAAGCCTATAAAAAATCTGCCCGTGTCGTTGGTGACGTAATCGGTAAATACCACCCTCATGGTGATATCGCCGTTTACGACACCATTGTTCGTATGGCGCAGCCATTCTCCTTGCGCTATATGCTGGTAGATGGTCAGGGTAACTTTGGTTCTGTCGATGGCGACTCCGCAGCGGCGATGCGTTATACGGAAATCCGTATGTCGAAAATCGCCCATGAGCTGATGGCTGACCTGGAAAAAGAAACGGTTGATTTCGTCGACAACTATGACGGCACCGAACAAATTCCTGACGTCATGCCGACCAAAATTCCTAACCTGCTGGTGAACGGTTCGTCCGGTATCGCGGTAGGTATGGCGACCAACATTCCGCCGCACAACCTGACCGAAGTGATCAACGGCTGTCTGGCATATATTGACGATGAAGACATCAGCATTGAAGGGCTGATGGAACATATTCCGGGTCCGGACTTCCCGACTGCCGCGATCATCAACGGTCGTCGTGGTATCGAAGAAGCCTACCGTACCGGTCGTGGCAAAGTGTACATTCGCGCACGCGCGGAAGTCGAAGCGGATGCCAAAACGGGTCGCGAAACCATCATCGTTCACGAAATTCCGTATCAGGTAAACAAAGCGCGCCTGATTGAGAAAATCGCCGAGCTGGTAAAAGACAAACGCGTTGAAGGCATCAGCGCGCTGCGTGACGAGTCTGACAAAGACGGTATGCGCATCGTGATTGAAGTGAAACGTGATGCGGTCGGGGAAGTGGTTCTGAACAACCTCTATTCCCAGACCCAACTGCAGGTTTCCTTCGGTATCAACATGGTTGCATTGCACCATGGCCAGCCGAAGATCATGAACCTGAAAGATATTATTGCCGCGTTCGTACGTCACCGCCGTGAAGTCGTAACCCGTCGTACTATCTTTGAACTGCGTAAAGCCCGCGACCGTGCGCACATCCTTGAAGCGCTGGCGATTGCGCTGGCGAACATCGATCCGATCATCGAACTGATCCGCCGCGCGCCGACCCCGGCTGAAGCGAAAGCTGCGCTGGTTGCGCGTTCGTGGGAACTGGGCAACGTTTCCGCCATGCTGGAACGTGCCGGTGATGACGCCGCGCGTCCTGAATGGCTGGAGCCGGAATTTGGCGTGCGTGACGGTCAGTACTATCTGACTGAACAGCAGGCCCAGGCTATTCTGGATCTGCGTTTGCAGAAACTGACCGGCCTTGAGCACGAAAAACTGCTCGACGAATACAAAGAGCTGCTGGAACAGATCGCTGAACTGCTGCACATTCTGGGCAGCGCCGATCGTCTGATGGAAGTTATCCGTGAAGAGATGGAGCTGATTCGTGAACAGTTCGGTGACGCTCGTCGTACTGAAATCACCGCGAACAGCGCTGACATCAACATCGAAGATCTGATTAGCCAGGAAGATGTTGTCGTAACCTTGTCTCATCAGGGTTACGTGAAATATCAGCCGTTAACCGATTACGAAGCGCAGCGTCGTGGCGGTAAAGGTAAATCAGCAGCACGCATTAAAGAAGAAGACTTTATTGACCGCCTGCTGGTGGCCAACACCCATGACACGATCCTCTGCTTCTCCAGCCGTGGTCGTTTGTACTGGATGAAGGTCTATCAGTTGCCGGAAGCAAGCCGTGGCGCACGTGGACGTCCAATCGTCAACCTGCTGCCGCTGGAAGCTAACGAACGTATTACCGCAATTCTGCCAGTACGTGAGTACGAAGAGGGCGTGAACGTCTTCATGGCAACCGCCAGCGGTACCGTGAAGAAAACGGCGCTGACTGAGTTCAGCCGTCCGCGTTCTGCCGGTATTATTGCGGTTAACCTGAACGAAGGCGACGAACTGATTGGTGTAGATCTGACATCCGGCAGTGACGAAGTCATGTTGTTCTCTGCGGCAGGTAAAGTGGTACGCTTTAAAGAAGATGCTGTCCGTGCAATGGGTCGTACCGCGACCGGTGTACGCGGTATCAAGCTGGCGGAAAAAGATAGCGTGGTATCGCTGATCGTTCCGCGCGGTGAAGGTGCGATCCTGACCGTTACTCAGAACGGTTACGGTAAACGTACGGCGGCGGAAGAGTATCCGACCAAGTCTCGTGCGACCCAGGGCGTTATCTCCATCAAGGTTACCGAGCGCAACGGTTCCGTTGTTGGCGCAGTGCAGGTTGAAGATACCGACCAGATCATGATGATCACCGACGCTGGTACGCTGGTACGTACTCGCGTGTCGGAAATCAGCGTGGTAGGGCGTAATACCCAGGGCGTTATCCTTATCCGTACTGCGGAAGACGAAAACGTCGTGGGTCTGCAACGCGTTGCTGAACCGGTTGATGATGAAGAGCTCGATTCCATCGACGGAAGTGCAGCTGAAGGTGACGAGGATATCGCACCTGAAGCGGAAAGCGATGATGATGCAGCAGCGGATGACGCTGACGAGTAATTAAGACGCTATAAAAAGGGCCGGAGAAATCCGGCCCTTTTTTTAATGGCATTGCGACAAAAGACATTTACCGCTACCTTAACCACACTCTATTAATGCCCTGAGGCGGAGCTTCGCCCCTTTGAAATACCTTGCTTCCGTTCATTCAACCCTAAAAGTTTCACGCTACCTGTTCAGAGCGTTTGCGCTCGTTATCTGGTGTCTGATTGCGTTCGCCTCCGTGTTCTACATTGTGAATGCGCTGCATCAGCGAGAGTCTGAGATCCATCAGGAGCTTAATCTCAGCTCCGATCAGGCCCAGCGCTACATTCAGCGCACATCTGATGTCATTAAAGAACTGAAATATATTGCCGAGAATCGCTTAACGGCAGAAAACGGCGTGATGTCGCTGCGGGCGCGAGATGATAAAACCGTCGTGCCAAATTTTGAGCCGCTGTTTGCCGACTCCGACTGTTCTGTCATGGGCAACGCCTGGCGAGGTTCTCTGGAATCACTGGCATGGTTTATGCGCTACTGGCGCGACAACTTTTCCGCCGCCTATGATTTAAATCGAGTGTTCCTGATTGGCAGCGACAACCTCTGTATGGCCAATTTCGGCTTGCGTGACATGCCTGTCGAACGTGACGAGGCCCTGAAGGCGCTGCATGAGCGCATTATTAAGTATCGCAATGCTACGCAAGACGAAAATGGCAACAACCTGTTCTGGATCAGCCAGGGGCCGCGTCCTGGAGTAGGGTATTTCTATGCGCTGACGCCGGTTTACCTCGCCAATCGCCTCCAGGCGCTGTTGGGCGTAGAGCAGCCTATTCGTATGGAGAATTTCTTCACGCCGGGCAGTTTACCGATGGGCGTGACCATCCTCGACGAAAATGGGCATGCGCTGATTTCGCTCACTGGCCCTGAAGGGAATATTAAGGCTGAGCCCCACTGGATGCAGGAACGTTCCTGGTTTGGTTACACGCCGGGTTTCCGCGAGCTGGTATTGAAGAAGAATCTGCCTCCGTCCTCCCTGAGCATCGTCTATTCCGTTCCGGTCGATCTGGTGCTGGAGCGGATCCGCATGATGATCCTGAACGCTATCTTGTTGAACGTGCTGGTTGGCGCGGCATTGTTTATGCTCACGCGCATGTATGAACGGCGCATTTTTATTCCAGCGGAAAGCGATGCTCAGCGGCTGGAAGAACATGAGCAGTTTAACCGTAAAATCGTAGCTTCTGCGCCGGTGGGTATTTGTATTCTGCGCACGATGGATGGGATTAACATCCTGAGTAACGAACTGGCGCACACCTATCTGAATATGCTGACGCATGAAGACCGTCAGCGGTTAACGCAAATTATTTGCGGCCAACAGGTCAATTTTGTTGATGTGCTAACCAGCAACAATACCAATCTGCAAATCAGCTTTGTGCACTCGCGCTATCGCAATGAAAATGTGGCAATTTGTGTCCTGGTTGATGTCAGTGCGCGCGTTAAAATGGAAGAGTCGTTGCAGGAGATGGCGCAGGCGGCGGAACAGGCCAGCCAGTCCAAATCGATGTTCCTTGCTACGGTGAGCCATGAGCTACGTACACCGCTATATGGCATTATCGGTAACCTTGATTTGTTGCAAACCAAAGAGTTACCGAGTGGGGTGGATCGTCTGGTAACGGCGATGAATAACTCTTCCAGCCTGCTGCTGAAAATTATCAGCGATATTCTCGACTTCTCAAAAATTGAATCTGAACAGCTGAAGATTGAGCCGCGAGAGTTTTCACCGCGTGAAGTCATGAACCATATTACGGCTAACTATTTGCCGCTGGTGGTCCGCAAGCAGTTGGGGTTGTACTGCTTTATCGACCCGGATGTGCCCGTGGCGCTGAATGGCGATCCGATGCGTTTACAACAGGTGATTTCTAATCTGCTGAGTAACGCAATCAAGTTTACCGATACCGGTTGTATTGTGCTGCACGTGCAGTGCAGCGGCGACTACCTGAGCATTCGAGTGCGTGATACCGGTGTAGGGATCCCTGCCAAAGAGGTGGTTCGGTTGTTCGATCCTTTCTTCCAGGTGGGGACTGGCGTACAGCGTAATTTCCAGGGAACGGGACTCGGTTTGGCGATTTGTGAAAAACTGATCAGCATGATGGATGGGGATATTTCCGTCGATTCCGAGCCGGGAATGGGGAGTCAGTTTACGCTGCGTATTCCGCTTTATGGCGCACAGTATCCGTTGAAAAAGGGTGTAGAAGGATTGGCTGGCACGCGTTGCTGGCTGGCAGTACGCAATGCGTCACTGTACCAATTTCTCGAATCCAGCCTGACGCGTAACGGGATGACGGTGCTGCGATATGAGGGACAACAGCCCGATGCGGATGACCTGCTGGTGGCCGACGATGTGCTGGAACAGGCCTGGCAGGGACGGGCAGCGGTAATTTTCTGCCGCCGCCATATTGGCATTCCGCTGGAAAGAGAGCCTGGAGAATGGGTACACAGCGTGGCGTCACCGCACGAACTGCCTGCGCTGTTGGCGCATATCTATAGCGTAGAGCTGGGGAGTGAAGATCTCTCCACGGCGCTGCCAGCCCCGGATAAAGCCGGTGCGACGAACGATGACATGATGATCCTGGTTGTTGACGATCACCCTATCAACCGGCGCTTACTGGCCGATCAGCTGGGATCGTTGGGATATCAGTGTAAAACGGCGAATGACGGTGTGGATGCGCTCAACGTACTCAGCAAAAACCATATCGATATCGTGCTGAGTGACGTCAACATGCCAAATATGGATGGTTATCGCCTGACGCAGCGTATCCGCCAGCTAGGGTTAACGCTGCCTGTTGTGGGGGTAACGGCAAACGCGCTTGCCGAAGAGAAGCAGCGTTGTCTGGAATCAGGTATGGATAGCTGTCTGTCCAAGCCGGTGACCTTAGACGTATTGAAGCAAACGCTGGCGGTCTATGCGGAAAGAGTGAGAAAAACGCGGGGATAGGGGATAAAAGAGCCGGATGGCGGCGTTAGTCTTACCTGGCCTACGAAACGTGCACGATGCTGTGTGTTCGTAGGCCTGATAAACGCAGCGCCATCAGGCATTTTGACGTGATAAAGAATTACTCTTTGTCTGACGGACTCAGCGTCACGGAGGAGAGGTAATTCAGCAGTGCGATATCGTTTTCCACACCGAGCTTCATCATTGCCGATTTTTTCTGGCTACTGATGGTTTTAATGCTGCGGTTGAGCTTTTTGGCGATCTCAGTAACCAGGAAACCTTCGGCAAACAAGCGCAGAACTTCACTCTCTTTCGGTGACAGACGTTTGTCGCCATAGCCGCTGGCGCTGATTTTCTCCAGCAGACGAGACACGCTTTCCGGGGTAAATTTCTTACCTTTCTGCAGCGCGGCCAGCGCTTTTGGCAGGTCGGTTGGCGCACCTTGCTTCAGTACGATCCCTTCAATATCGAGATCCAGTACCGCGCTCAGGATAGCCGGATTGTTGTTCATGGTCAGAACGATAATCGACAGGCTCGGGAAATGACGCTTGATATATTTAATTAACGTGATCCCATCACCGTATTTATCTCCCGGCATGGAGAGGTCGGTAATCAACACATGCGCATCCAACTTAGGCAAATTGTTGATCAGTGCAGTGGAGTCTTCAAATTCGCCGACAACATTTACCCACTCGATTTGCTCAAGTGATTTACGAATACCGAACAGTACAATCGGGTGGTCATCGGCAATAATTACGTTCATAGTGTTCATGTATTGGGCTACCTTGCTACAGCAAGCTCTTGACGTAAACGTCAATGTCGCTGATGTATTTTTCTATACCTGGAGCATCTTTCTCTTGGATAAGATGTTCCAGCGCTTCACATAACTGCTTGCCGGGTACCAGATTAAGCATGGCAAACACGCCTTTCAGGCGATGGGCCGTTTGGGCTAATGCAGCGAAATCGCTGATAGCCGCCTCAGTATACAACCTCTTAACATCATCCGGTACTGTGTCTACAAAGAGTGCGTAGTAACCACTGGCATGAAGTTCGGCGTTTTCATCTCCGCCGAGGGGGAGTTCCTGGAACTCTTCTTGTGCCAGCTGCTCTTCAATCAGCTCAAGGACAGCTTCCTGCATAGCATTGCTCATATTAAAGTTGACGCGCAGCTGACCAGGGCCAATTTTCCGTACGCCAGACTCATCATCGCTTAAAAGCAAGCCCGAGGCAGTAAGATTAGACGGATTATCTGTTAAAAAGAGATCATATTCTTGACTATTCAACCGTTCATCAGGCGTGATGCAGGTTGCCCCCCAGTTTTCCAGCTGACGTAATACAATGCTCCGTACGTCATTTGAGGTGACATCAACCATTACGCAGACGTCATCCAACAGGCGCTCTTCACTATCAGCATGTTGATCGTGCAGCGGCATTTTAACATGGACGATGTAACGTGTTCCAAGTTCTTCCCGTGCTTTAATATTCAGGTGTCCGCCAAGCTTGCGGGCTAACTGATCGCACAGCCAGAACGTCAGCGGGTTGGCTTTGCCATACCGATCGCCCTGCGTGTCATTAATGAATGGGAAATGGAGATTATCAACTTCATTTAATGTGACGCCTTCCCCGGTATCCAGAATGCGGAAGGTCAGGCGTTCGGCCTCTGACTCATCCTGGTCGACTTCCAGCGTGATTTTACCAATCTGCGTGGTGGTTACCGCATATTGGATCAACAGCAGCAAAATACGGCGCAAGGCATCGCGATCGCCACGGCGTTCGTCATGGGCGCTTAAGTGATTTTTAATCAGCAGTTGCAGCCCTTTACGCTTAATGGCCGGCAGAACCTCCGGAACCACGTCGTCAATTAATGCCTGCACGGAAAACAGTGTGGATTCACCTTTCCAGGCATCGTTCTCCAGCAGGTTGGCTAGCTGGATTTCGTCCACCATGCGCACCAGAACGTCGGCCTGATTGGCCAGTTTCTGGCTGTCTGGTGTATTGAGCGCGGCGGCATTAGCAGCCAGCGTTTTCGCGGGGTCTTTCAGCGCGCTGCCAATATTCTGCATAAAGGCCGCGCGGGCCTGCTGGTTTTTCTCATACAGCCGCTGTGCTTGTTTCAGTTTCTTATTGACCAGCACCTCGCGGTCCTGGTCACGAATGATAAAGATCTGCGTTCTCGGGGAGATCTGGCTGCGAAACAGTCTGATTTCATACAGTTCATTATTGATGGTGGCCTGAATCACTCCCTGATGCTGCTCTGCCATATTGGTAATGTTTTGCAGATTTAAATGCGGCAGCAGGTGGTCGGCAATTTTATTGCTGATAACCGTGCGGTTTGCTTCCTGATCGTGTACCAGTAATCCCAGCGGCAGAAGGGAAACAATCTCTTCATTGATTGCGCGCAGAACACGCAGCTCATTATTTGCCGCAAGGTTTGGCGCCACTTCAGTCGAACGGGCAGGGAGGTGGCGAAAGGTGGAATAACCAAACAGCGCCAGGGCCAGTAACGCAATGTTCAATAACAGCGGCAGCAGAATGTTTTGCAGCGTATCCAGCAGCAAGGAACCAAATGGAACTTGCCATACCAGTCGCATATCCGTTGAATTCAGCGCTGAAGAGATTTCAATCTTGCCATTGTTGAAGCTGATACTGACGCTGTCTGGTGACTCTTTTTCAGTAACATGCTCGGTTGTTGAGGTGGCATCAGGTTCCAGATGGAAACCGTCCAACGGCATCCCGGGAGGAATCAGGTCATTAATGGGAAGGTCAAAGGCGACAACGGTGGCCAAATGCCCTGGCTGATTAAAGGTCGTGCGTAGCGTGAAGTAATGTCCGTTCTGCCAGACCTGGCGGCGCAAAGAAGAGAAGCTTTCACGCTCATCCAGCGCATTAGCCTGTTGCAGCATTTCAGCGCGTCGGGAATCGACAATATTCCCAATCGTCGATTCTTTAAAACCGGAGGTAAGATCTTTCAGTGGTAACGTTGAGATTAGGATCAGGCTGTTATCCTGACCATTCAGGTAATACATTGACCATGGGACATTCTCCGCGCCCCACAGCGTATCCAGATACGTTGAAATGCGCTGGGTCATTTCCAGTGTAGAACTGTCATGCGAGCCGAAAATCAGCGCTTCAGTCTTTCTGCGGGGTTTCTCAAGATAATAGATATCTTGTTTCAGACGCGTTTCCTGTAGCCCATCTGCGCCTGGCGAACTGGTTGTAGCGGCAATATTGTCATAGATTTGCCAGGTCACGTATCGCCAGGTATCGACCCTTTTATGAATGGCATGGGTAATATCGACAATCTGATAACTCTTATCCTTTAGCCAGGTGTTGACGGCGCTCTGGACCATAACACCCATCATCACCAACAGCACAACGATCAGTAATAAGAAGAAACGGGTAATACTTCCTGGTAACAGGGAGAATCGGGTGGAAACCGTTGTGTCAGACTGACTCATTCGTGTTTATGACCTGTTAAACGACGCGAAAGATGAAAGGGCAGTATAAAGGGTAATGTATGAATTACCACACTTACACCGCGCCGCCTGGCCTGCATTCTTTGCGCCTGATTTTGTTGCAGTCATGGCGGTGCAAAGGTGTACAGTGGATAAAGGCGGGTACAAATATTCGTACGGAATGTATACATTTAGCATTAAATAACAAGAAATTATTTATCAAACTTATATCTGATCGTGACGCCCGAGATAGTTAATAGTTGTTATAGTTTTTCATCGGTAGCACAGAAAGGTAAGCTTTGTGTAAAGAAGGGTAAAAAAAAACCGAACGCTGAGCATTCGGCTGAAATAGGGGTAAACAGACATTCATAAATGAATGACGGTAATAAATAAAGTTAATGATGATAGCGGGTCTATTTTAGTTGCGAGTGAAGATTTTGTTTTGTCATTCAGTGCTATAAGATATTTTTGTACAATGCATTGATTTTAAAGATAATTGAAATGATTCTTGATTATTTGTGCTTATTTCGACTGTTTTTTGATTTTAAAAAAGTTCCCTTGCATTAACATTTAGAAACATCTATGCCGATAAATGAAACACCTTAAAAGTTTTAGTATCATATTCGTGTTGGATTATTCTGTGTTTTTGCGGAGAATGAAGTTGCCGACTGGTTAATGACCTTAATCAGTATGCAGTGGCATAAAAAAGCAATAAAGGCATATAACAGAGGGTTAATAACATGAAAGTTAAAGTACTGTCCCTCCTGGTACCAGCACTGCTGGTAGCAGGCGCAGCGAATGCGGCTGAAATTTATAACAAAGACGGCAACAAATTAGATCTGTACGGTAAAGTCGACGGTCTGCACTATTTCTCCGACAACAAAGGTGATGATGGTGACAAGACTTACATGCGTATCGGCTTCAAAGGCGAAACTCAGGTTAACGACCAACTGACCGGTTACGGCCAGTGGGAATACCAGATTCAGGGTAATGCGGCTGAAAGTGAAAACAACGCCTGGACGCGTGTGGCGTTTGCGGGTCTGAAATTCGCTGACGTAGGTTCTTTCGACTACGGTCGTAACTACGGCGTAGTTTACGACGTAACGTCCTGGACCGACGTCCTGCCAGAATTCGGCGGCGATACTTACGGTGCTGACAACTTCATGCAGCAGCGTGGTAACGGCTTTGCGACCTACCGTAACACCGACTTCTTCGGTTTGGTTGATGGCCTGAACTTTGCCATTCAGTATCAGGGTAAAAACGGTAGCGTAAGCGGCGAAGACGAGAACGGCAGAACGTTCACTGGCGTGACCAACAACGGTCGTGACGCGCTGCGTCAAAACGGCGACGGCGTTGGCGGATCTATCACTTATGATATCGGTGAAGGCTTCGCGCTGGGTACTGCTGTCACCAGCTCCAAACGTACTGACGAGCAGAACCGTTTGAACTTCGGTACTGGCGACCGTGCTGAAACCTACACTGGTGGTCTGAAATACGACGCGAACAACGTGTACCTGGCGGCACAGTACACCCAGACCTACAACGCAACGCGTGCGGGCTCCCTGGGCTGGGCTAACAAAGCACAGAACTTCGAAGCCGTTGCTCAGTACCAGTTCGACTTCGGTCTGCGTCCGTCCGTGGCTTACCTGCAGTCCAAAGGTAAAGACCTGGGCCGCGGCTATGGCGACGAAGATATCCTGAAATATGTTGATGTTGGCGCGACCTACTACTTCAACAAAAACATGTCCACCTATGTTGATTACAAAATCAACCTGCTGGATGACAACCAGTTCACTCGTGATGCTGGCATCAGCACCGATGACATCGTAGCACTGGGTCTGGTTTACCAGTTCTAATCTACATTATGTCTATCAAAGGCCCTGCGGGGCCTTTTTTAATGCCGTTTTTTCGCCGTACAAACAACGATTTTTGGTGTACTCTTGCGCCCGTTCGCATGAGGATAATTACGTATGGAAATGAATTTTTATCGCGCAGCACTGCTGGCTGTGACGATCTTTTTTGTCGGGTGCGATGAGGCCCCGAAACCTGCTCAGACCACAATTCCTGCCACGGTTCTGGAAGGTAAAACGATGGGCACTTTCTGGCGGGTCAGTGTGGTAGGCGTAGATGCCAAACGCGCCAGGGAACTGCAGGCCAAGATCCAGACTCAGCTTGATGCCGATGATCAACTGCTCTCCACCTATAAAAACGATTCTGCGTTAATGCGCTTTAACCTGTCGAAAAGCCTGTCGCCGTGGCCGGTTAACGACGCCATGGCGGATATCGTGACTTCGGCGCTACGCATTGGTGCAAAAACCGATGGGGCCATGGATATCACCGTGGGGCCGTTAGTCAACCTGTGGGGCTTTGGCCCGGATCAGCAGCCGTTGCATATTCCCACCCAAGCGCAAATTGACGCTGCAAAAGCGCAAACCGGGCTTTCTCATCTGAAAGTTGTGAATGAAGCGCATCAGAACTACCTGCAAAAAGACTTGCCGGATCTGTATGTTGATCTCTCGACCGTTGGTGAAGGGTACGCCGCCGATCATCTGGCTCGATTGATGGAGCAAGAGGGGATCGCCCGTTATCTGGTTTCCGTTGGTGGTGCGCTGAACAGCAGGGGAATGAATGCTGAAGGGCATCCGTGGCGAGTGGCAATCCAGAAACCCACCGATCGTGAAAACGCGGTGCAGGCGATTGTCGACATTAACGGGCACGGCATTAGCACCTCCGGCAGCTACCGGAACTATTATGAGCTGGACGGTAAGCGCCTTTCCCATGTTATCGATCCACAAACCGGTCGCCCGATCGAACATAATCTGGTGTCCGTAACGGTGATTGCGCCAACGGCGCTGGAAGCCGATGGCTGGGATACCGGATTGATGGTGCTCGGCCCGGAAAAGGCCAAAGAAGTCGTGCGTCGTGAAGGGCTGGCGGTCTATATGATTGTGAAAGAGGGTGAGGGGTTTAAAACCTGGATGTCGCCGCAGTTTAATAGTTTTCTGGTCAGCGAAAAAAATTAAAAAGCAAGATTGCGGGTTTTTATGCCCGACGATGGGGACACACTGAGGCTAAGCGCTATGCTTAACAAAGGAGTCCGAAATGAAAAATCGTTTACGCATCACTGACGATGACCGTTGGCAGTCCGTTGTGGATCGCGACGTTAACGCCGACGGTCAGTTTGTTTTTGCCGTCCAGACCACCGGTGTTTTCTGCCGTCCGTCCTGTCGGGCAAAACATGCGCTGCGCAAAAATGTCCGTTTTTTCGCCGATGCCCAGCAGGCACAGGATGCCGGGTTTCGCCCCTGTAAGCGCTGCCAGCCGGATAAAGACAGCGCGCAACAGCATCGGCTGGATAAAATTGCCCGCGCCTGTCAGTTGTTGGAGCAAGAGTCACCTCTTACGTTGGACGAGCTGGCACAGCAGGTGGCAATGAGCCCGTATCACTTGCATCGTCTGTTCAAAGCCACGACGGGCATGACCCCGAAAGTGTGGCAACAATCATGGCGTGCTCGCCGTCTGCGCGATGCCCTGGCGAAAGGTGTTTCGGTTACACAGGCGATTCTCAACGCCGGATTCCCCGACAGCAGCAGCTACTACCGCAAAGCCGATCAAGCATTAGGCATGACGGCAAAGCAATTTCGTAAAGGTGGCGATAACGTATCTGTACGCTATACCCTCGCAGATTGCGCTCTGGGTCGCTGTCTGGTGGCGGAAAGCGAGCGGGGTATCTGCGCGATCTTGCTTGGCGATGATGACGCTACGTTGGTTGCGGATCTTCATGCGCTGTTTCCCGCCGCGCAGGATGTACCTGCAGATGCCGATTTTCAGCAGCGCGTGCGCGAAGTGATCGTCGCGATCAACTCGCGTGACGCGTCGCTATCGCTACCCCTGGATATTCGGGGAACAGCCTTTCAGCAGCAGGTGTGGCAGGCGCTGTGCGCAATTCCGTGCGGTGAAACAGTGAGTTACCAACAGTTGGCCAGCGCCATCGGCAAACCGAAGGCGGTGCGCGCGGTGGCCAGTGCCTGTGGGGCCAACAAACTGGCGATTGTTATCCCGTGTCACCGGGTGATCCGTGGCGATGGCGCACTTTCGGGCTACCGATGGGGTATTGCGCGCAAGGCGCAGTTACTGCAACGGGAAACTACTGGCGAGGAAACATAATGCTCGATCTCTTTGCGGATGCGAAACCCTGGCAGGAACCGCTGGCGTCAGGTGCGGTTATTCTGCGACGTTTCGCTTTTGACTCCGCGCCCACTTTACTTCAGGCAATAGCGGCTGTCGCCAGACAGTCGCCGTTTCGCCAGATGGTGACGCCCGGCGGCTATACAATGTCGGTGGCGATGACCAACTGCGGCCATCTGGGCTGGACGACGGATCAGCATGGCTATCTTTATTCTCCGTTTGATCCACTCACCGGCACGCACTGGCCGCCGCTGCCGGATGCGTTCGCTGATCTGTGCCAACAGGCGGCGACGGCGGCGGGCTATGCTGATTTTCAACCCGATGCCTGCCTGATTAACCGCTACACGCCAGGGGCAAAACTGTCCTTACATCAGGATAAAGACGAGCCCGACCTGCGGGCGCCGATTGTCTCTGTATCGCTGGGGCTACCAGCCATCTTTCAATTTGGCGGATTGCACCGTAATGACCCTTTAAAGCGTTTGCTGCTGGAACATGGCGATGTCGTGGTATGGGGCGGTAATTCGCGGCTGTTTTATCATGGGATCCAGCCGCTTAAAACAGGGTATCACCCATTAACCGGAGACTGTCGTTACAACCTGACGTTTCGTCTGGCGGGTAAAAAAGAATAAAAATAAGAATTATTATTGCTGTCGACGAAGAGATGTTTAAACTGCGGGCTGTTATTACTTGTCCGGGTTGTTTGCATGGAACTTTTACTTCTTGTCTGGCGGCAGTATCGCTGGCCATTTATCAGCGTGATGGCGCTCAGCCTCGCCAGCGCCGCGTTGGGGATTGGGCTGATTGCGTTTATCAACCAGCGCTTGATCGAAACGGTCGACACCACGCTGATGGTGCTACCGGAGTTTCTTGGCCTGCTGCTGTTGTTGATGGTTGTCACCCTCGGTTCTCAGCTGGCGTTGACCACGCTGGGTCACCACTTTGTCTACCGCCTGCGTAGCGAATTTATCAAACGAATTCTGGATACTCACGTTGAGCGTATTGAACAGCTTGGCAGCGCCTCGTTGCTGGCCGGTTTAACCAGTGATATCCGCAACATCACCATCGCCTTTGTTCGTCTGCCTGAGCTGGTGCAGGGGATTATCCTGACCATAGGATCGGCGGCGTATCTGGCGATGCTGTCGACCAAAATGCTACTGGTAACGGCAATCTGGATGGCAATCACCATCTGGGGCGGATTTGTGCTGGTGGCGCGGGTGTATAAACACATGGCCACCTTGCGCGAAACTGAAGACAAGTTGTACAACGATTATCAGACGGTGCTGGAAGGGCGCAAAGAGCTGACGCTTAACCGCGAGCGCGCCGAGCATATCTTTAATCAGATGTACGTCCCGGATGCCAAAGAGTATCGCCACCATATTATCCGTGCCGATACCTTCCACCTGAGCGCGGTTAACTGGTCGAACATTATGATGCTGGGTGCCATTGGCCTGGTGTTCTGGATGGCTAACAGTCTGGGATGGGCTGATACCGCCGTGGCCGCGACCTATTCTCTGACGCTGTTATTCCTGCGAACACCGTTGCTCTCTGCCGTTGGCGCGCTGCCGACACTGCTCACGGCACAGGTGGCGTTCAACAAGCTGAATAAATTCGCACTGGCACCTTTTAAGGCCGAATTCCCACGCCCAACCGCGTTTCCCAACTGGCAAACGCTGGAGCTGCGCAACGTGGTTTTTCACTATCAGGATAATGCGTTTTCCGTAGGGCCGGTGAATCTGACGATTCATCGCGGTGAACTGATCTTTCTGATTGGCGGTAACGGTAGCGGGAAATCTACGCTGGCGATGTTACTGACCGGTCTGTACCAGCCGCAGTCAGGCGAAATATTGCTTGATGGTAAGGCCGTTGCCGTTGAAAAACCGGAAGACTACCGCAAGCTCTTCTCCGCCGTGTTTACCGACGTCTGGCTGTTCGACAAACTGCTGGGGCCGGAAGGTAAAGAGGCTAATCCGCAGCTGGTCGCGAAGTGGCTGGAACATCTGAAGATGGGTCATAAGCTGGAGTTGAGCGATGGTCGTATCCTCAATCTGAAGCTGTCGAAAGGGCAGAAGAAACGCGTGGCGCTGCTGCTGGCCCTGGCGGAGGAGCGCGACATCATTCTGCTGGACGAATGGGCCGCCGATCAGGATCCCCATTTCCGCCGGGAGTTCTATCAGATGCTATTGCCTTTGATGCAGGAAATGGGGAAAACCATTTTCGCCATCAGCCACGACGATCACTATTTTATTCACGCCGATCGTCTACTGGAAATGCGTAACGGACAGTTGAGTGAACTGTTGGGCGATGAACGTGACGCCGCCTCGCGCGACGCGGTGGCTCGCACAGCCTGATCCATCGTGCCGCCGGTTTTTTAGCCACCCGGCGGCACTGTTTATTGTTATTTACATAAATCGGCATCATGATTAATGATATTTCATATCATGGATTTATGATTAATGTCCGTAATAAACAAAAACAGCGCCAGACTGCGTGATGAAGAGCGTGCGCGCCTCATCTGGCTGCTGACCACTGATAAAGCCATTATTTCAACGCTGTTGGGCAAGCTTACCCTGGCTGAGCAATATGACGTCGGTACGTTAGCCGACGATATTGCTGAGGTAGGGGCGCTGGTGGCCCACCTGCCACCGCCTGACCTCGCCGATACCCTCGAAGCTTTGCCCTCTGAAGAGCGCCACGCCCTGTGGCGACTGGTCGAAAATGAAAAGCGCGGTAACGTCTTGCTTGAGGCGTCTGAAAACGTCTGGGACGACCTGATCGATGAGATGAGCGACCGCGAGCTGCTGGATGCGCTGCAATATCTCGATATCGATGAACAGATTTACCTGGTGCAGCATTTGCCTCGTAACCTTACCGGTCGTCTGCTGGCGACGTTACCGGCAGAGGAGAGGACGCGCGTCCGCCAGGTGCTGCACTACGAGAAAAATAGCGTCGGCGCGATCATGGAGTTCGAGGTCATCACTGTGCGTCCGGACGTGACGCTGGAAGTGGTGCAACGCTATCTGCGGCGGCTGGGGAAAATGCCGGAGAACACCGATAAACTTTTCGTGACCGATCGCAATAAAGTGCTGGTTGGCGAACTGACGCTAACCTGCATTTTACTCAATGATGTGCAGCGAAAAGTCAGCGAGGTGATGGAAGATGACCCGCTCACCTTTTCTCCTGAAGATATCGCCGAAAACGCTGCGCGTACCTTCGAACGCGACAACCTGGTCAGCGCCGCGGTGGTTGACCCTTCCGGTAAACTGATGGGCCGTTTAACCATCGATGAGATCGTCGACGTTGTCTATGAAGAAACCGACACCGATCTGCGTCGAATGGGGGGCTTAAGCGCCGAAGAGGACGTGTTTGCGCCTGTTACCAAAGCGGTAAAAACCCGCTGGGCGTGGTTGGCCGTTAACCTCTGTACCGCCTTTATCGCCTCGCGGGTGATCGACGGTTTTGAACATACGATTTCGCAACTGGTGGCGCTGGCCTCGTTGATGCCGATTGTGGCGGGTATCGGCGGCAATACCGGGAATCAAACTATCACTATGATCGTCCGCGCGCTGGCGCTGCAAAATATTCAGCCGGGGAACCTGACGTTTCTCATCCTGCGCGAGATGGGCGTGGCGCTAATCAACGGCCTCGTGTGGGGCGGGATTATGGGTGGCATTACCTGGTGGCTGTACGATGATATGGCGCTCGGTGGTGTGATGACTCTGGCGATGATGCTCAATCTGCTGATGGCGGCGTTGATGGGGGTTATCATTCCGATGACGATGGTGAAGCTCGGGCGCGACCCGGCGGTCGGCTCGAGCGTCATGATAACCGCTATCACTGATACTGGTGGTTTCTTTATTTTTCTCGGTCTGGCAACGCTGTTTCTGATGTAGTCGCCCGTTTGCGTCTGACGATACGCGGTAGAATGAGCATCGTCATCACCCCGGCAACCACGCCAATCGCCAGGTTGCCGGTAGAAACCGTGGCAGCGACGGTCACCAGCATCACCAGCGTTTCAGTGACGGGGAGTTTCGTCAGCGTGGCGGGCTGGATGCTGTGCCAACTGAAGGTTTTTACCGCCACAATTACCATAATACCTGCCAGCACCGACATGGGTATTTCTGCCATCACTTCGCTTAACCCTGTGACTAACAGGAGTAATACCAGTCCGGCGGCAACCGTCGAGACGCGGCTGCGTCCTTTGCCCATCTCGACGTTAACGATGGTTTGACCAATCATCGCGCACCCGGCGATGCCGCCATAAAATCCGGCCAGAATATTGGCTATCCCCAGCCCGGCACTCTCGCGATTTTTATTCGACGGCGTCACCGTCAGGTCATCCACCAGACGGGCGGTTAACAACGACTCCATCAAACCAACAAAAGCGATACTCAGCGCGCAGGGCCAGATAATCGCCAGCGTGTGCAGGTTGAGCGGAGCCAACAACTGGGTGAAACCCGGCAGTCCGCCGCTCATTGAACCTTCGTCACCGACGGTCGGTAACAGTTGCCCGCTGGTGACAGTGAACACGGTTAGCAGCACGATGGCGATAAGCGGTGCGGGGATTGCTTTAATAAACCGCGGAACCCACAGCACAATCAGCAGCGTCAGGACAAACAGCCCCCAGATGAGCGGGCTTTTGCCCCAGAAATGCGGGACCTGGGCAAAGAAAATCAATATCCCCAGCGCGTTAACAAAACCGGTCATCACGGCCGTAGGGATGAATCGCATCAGACGTGCCATTCCCAATACACCAAACAGGATCTGAATCATCCCGGCCAGCACCACTGCAGGCAGGATGTATTGCACGCCGTGTTGATGCACCATCGGACCAATCACCAGCGCGACCGATCCTGCAGCGGCGGTAACCATTGCGGGACGACCGCCTAAAAAAGACATCGCCAGGCACAGTACGACGGAGGCTACCAGACTGACTTTAGGATCAACGCCTGCGATCACGGAAAACGAGATTACTTCCGGGATCAGCGCCAGGGCGGTTACCACACCGGCCAGCGTTTCGCGCACCAGCAGACGGGGTTGGCGGAGCACGGCGCGGGTCGCGTGTTCAGCGACTGCGGCAGAGGAATGTTGAGTTGCAGACATAGTTACACTCAGGTCAAAAATGGCCTGATACAGCAGACCGACAGGCATCCGTGCGGTGAATAGCAAAGCGCAGCATAGTACCCGTCAGATGGACCGGTTTCCAGAAATGATTGTCAATAACCGCATAAACTATCAACGTATTAATAACATTTTTAAAAATTAAATATAATTTATAAACTTTATTTAATTATTTTTACTTAAGTGTTACCGTTGGTGCCGCTCGATTTTCACCTGCATTAAAAGCAAAAAAGCGATACTAAAAGTAAGGCATTAACATTATGAAAAAAGTGACTGCCATGCTCTTCACCATGGCCGTTGGGCTGAATGTTGTCTCGATGGCGGCAAAAGCGAAAGCGGCGGAAGAGCAGGAAACGGATGTACTGTTGATTGGCGGCGGCATCATGAGCGCCACGCTGGGAACCTATTTACAGGAGCTGGAGCCGCAATGGTCAATGACCATGGTTGAGCGACTGGATGGTGTAGCGCAGGAAAGCTCAAACGGCTGGAATAACGCCGGAACCGGCCACTCCGCACTGATGGAGCTGAACTACACGCCTAAAAAGGCCGACGGTAGCATCAGCATTGAAAAGGCAGTCGAAATTAACGAAGCCTTCCAGATTTCCCGCCAGTTTTGGGCCTATCAGGTCAATAATGGCGTAATGCATGAACCACGCTCGTTTATCACCACCGTTCCGCACATGAGTTTTGTCTGGGGTGACGAGAACGTGAACTTCCTGCGTGCCCGTTACACCGCACTGCAGCAGAGCACGCTGTTCCGTGGTATGCGCTATTCCGAAGACCACGCGCAGATCAAAGAGTGGGCGCCGCTGGTCATGGAAGGTCGCGATCCGCAGCAGAAAGTCGCGGCAACGCGTACCGAGATTGGTACTGACGTGAACTACGGCGAAATCACCCGCCAACTGATTACCTCATTACAGAAAAAGCCTAACTTTGCGCTGCAGTTGAGTACCGAAGTGCGTGGCTTTAAGCGTAATGCTGACAATAGCTGGACTGTCACAGTCGCCGATCTGAAAAATAACGAAGCGGAACACGATATCAAGGCGAAGTTTGTCTTTATCGGTGCCGGTGGCGCTGCGCTGAAGCTGTTGCAGGAAACCGACATTCCGGAAGCGAAAGGCTATGCCGGATTCCCGGTTGGCGGGCAGTTCCTGGTTGCAGAAAATCCGGATGTGGTCAATCGCCACCTGGCGAAAGTGTACGGTCAGGCCTCCGTTGGCGCGCCGCCGATGTCTGTACCGCATATCGATACCCGTATCCTTGATGGCAAGCGCGTTGTGCTGTTTGGGCCATTCGCGACATTCTCCACCAAGTTCCTGAAGAATGGTTCATTGTGGGATCTGCTCAGCTCGACCACCACCTCGAACTTTATGCCGATGGTCAACGTGGGTCTGGATAACTTCGATCTGGTGAAATATCTGGTGAGCCAGGTCATGCTCAGCGACGACGACCGTTTCGCCGCGCTGCAAGAGTACTATCCGCAGGCGAAAAAAGAAGACTGGCGTTTATGGCAGGCGGGCCAGCGTGTGCAGATCATCAAAAGCGATGCGGAGAAGGGCGGCGTGCTGCGTCTGGGTACTGAAGTCGTCAGCGATAAAGAAGGCACGATTGCAGCGCTGCTGGGAGCTTCTCCGGGCGCATCAACCGCGGCACCGATCATGCTGCATCTGATGGAAAAAGTGTTTAAAGATAAAGTAGCCAGCCCCGAGTGGCAGGCGAAGCTGAAAACCATTATTCCGTCTTATGGTACTAAGCTGAACGGTAACGTTGAGGCTACGGAACAAGAGTTGCAGTACACCAGTGAGGTTCTGGGTCTGAAATATGACAAGCCGCAGGTTGCTGATGAAGCACCGAAACCACAACTGAAACCTCAGGCACAACCGCAGCCTGAACAGAAAGCCGTTGCGGATATAGCGCTGTAAAATAAAATGCCGGATGGCGCTGCTGCGCTTATCCGGCATTGTTTATGCGTCTGTAGGCCGGATAAGGCGGGACGCCGCCATCCGGCACATTCTCACTTAGCGCGTGACTGCGTCCTGAATTTTGTCTTCCGCTTTCCAGATACGGTATTTAACGTCCACGTTTTCCGGGGTGTAGACCACAATCGGCAGCTTGCTGTTGTAACGCAGCATTCCGTCATCACCCAGATGCGCAGTAATGAATTTCTTCTCTTTCTTACCGTCTGGGCAGGCCATCATGGTTGAAACCGGAGACGTAACTTTGTCAAAGACATAGTAGTCATATCCCCAACCTTCCAGCGTTTTGCTGTCCAGTTCTCCGCCCAGGCGGTGTTGGTTACAGTCAACTTCCAGCGTTTGTCCGATCAGCAGTTCTACTTTCAGAGTAGATTCATCTTTCTCAGGGGTAAGCTGGATAACCTGGCGCTTCATACCCTTTTCCGCCTTGGGATAAGGGGCGACTTTTTCCAGCGGCTGAGCGGCGGTTTCGTTACTGGCAGCCCATGCAGAGGTGCTGGCAAAGGCGGCGAAAAGTACGGCAGGGACAATTGTCTTCATCTTATTGTTCACAGTGTTTCCTTTCTTCTGTCTTATGAACGAGTCTGTAGCAGGTTAACATATTTGGATAATCTATTAATCTGGATTTACTTATATTTAAAGTGTATTAAGTAGAGTTTTGTTGCCATGGTAGCGATATATACTAGGAATTATCCTAATATTGAGATCTTTGTCTTTTTGAATAATTCGTTATATACATTGTTATATAACTCATTGAAATGTGAGCAAAAGCGCATTTTTTCCCGCCAACTCAACACTCCTTTGATCCGGCAACAGCATTTACCCCAATTGGGGTATGCACCTCTAACACATCCTGAAATATCTTACGGCTAAAAATAACTACTCATAAATAGTGCAGTTTTTTATGTCGTTCAACCCGCCGAGGGAGGGCGTCATTATGGAAGGACAATGTCATGGTTGATTTATCCCGTCGAGGTATGTTGACAGGCAGTTGGCGAAACGCCAGCGCAGGGATCCGTCCGCCGTGGAGCAAGGAAGACTCTCACTTTCTGGCCCATTGCCTCCGTTGTGACGCCTGCATCCAGGCGTGCGAAACCGACATCCTGCAGCGAGGCCAGGGTGGTTACCCGAGCGTAAATTTCAAACACGGCGAGTGCAGCTTTTGCTATGCCTGCGCAGAAGCCTGTCCCGAATCACTTTTTCTTCCGCGCCACACCAGGGCATGGGATCTGAATTTTACGATTGGGGAAAACTGTCTCGCACATCAGTCCGTTGAATGTCACCGCTGTCAGGATAGCTGTGAGCCCATGGCAATAACCTTTCGTCCCACGCTGTCCGGCATTTATCAGCCGCAGCTCGACAATCAGGACTGTAACGGATGTGGCGCCTGTGTCGCTATCTGCCCGGTATCAGCCATTAACGCGGAGTACAACCATGGACAATAACTGGCAGGTCTGCAGCCTGGTCGTTCAGGCCAAAAGCCAGCATATCAACGATATCGCCACGCAGTTGCGTTCTTTTCCCGGTTGCGAAGTTGCACTCAGCGATGTGGAAAGTGGTCAGTTGATTGTGGTGGTGGAAGCTGAGCAAAGTGAAACGCTAATGAAAACAATTGAGTCAGTACGCAACGTTGCGGGCGTACTGGCGGTGTCGCTGGTTTATCACCAGCAGGATGAGCAAGGTGAGGAAACACCATGAAACTCAGTCGTCGTAGCTTTATGAAAGCTAACGCCGTTGCGGCCGCTGCGGCGGCTGCCGGGTTAAGCGTGCCGGGCGTTGCCCGCGCGGTAGTCGGTCAGCAAGAAGCCATTAAATGGGACAAAGCCCCGTGCCGTTTTTGCGGGACGGGCTGTGGCGTATTGGTCGGAACGCAGCAAGGGCGTGTTGTGGCATGTCAGGGCGATCCGGATGCGCCGGTTAACCGTGGGCTCAACTGCATCAAAGGTTACTTCCTGCCGAAAATCATGTACGGAAAAGACCGTTTAACGCAGCCGATGCTGCGCATGAAAGACGGCAAGTATCACAAAGAAGGCGAGTTCACCCCGATTAGCTGGGACCAGGCCTTTGACGTGATGGAAGAGAAATTCAAAACGTCGATGAAAGAGAAAGGCCCTGAGTCTATCGGTATGTTCGGCTCTGGCCAGTGGACGATTTGGGAAGGTTATGCCGCTGCCAAATTGTTTAAAGCGGGTTTCCGTTCCAATAACATCGACCCGAACGCACGTCACTGCATGGCCTCAGCGGTAGTCGGCTTTATGCGTACCTTCGGTATGGATGAACCGATGGGCTGCTATGACGATATCGAACATGCCGATGCCTTCGTCTTGTGGGGCGCGAATATGGCGGAAATGCACCCGATCCTGTGGTCGCGCATCACCAACCGTCGTCTGTCCGATCCTAACGTGAACGTCGCGGTTCTCTCCACCTTCCAGCACCGCAGCTTTGAGCTGGCGGATAACGGTATGGTCTTCACGCCGCAAACCGATCTGGTGATCCTCAACTACATCGCGAACTACATCATTCAAAACAATGCGATTAACCAGGATTTCTTTAGCAAGCACGTTAACCTGCGTAAAGGCGTGACGGACATCGGCTACGGTCTGCGTCCAACCCATCCGCTGGAAAAAGCGGCGAAAAACCCGGGATCCGATGCTTCTGAACCGATGAGCTTTGAGGATTACAAAGCCTTCGTTGCTGAGTACACGCTGGATAAAACCGCCGAAATGACCGGCGTACCGAAAGATCAGCTGGAACAGCTGGCGCAGCTGTATGCCGATCCGAAGAAAAAAGTCATCTCCTACTGGACGATGGGCTTTAACCAGCACACCCGCGGCGTGTGGGCCAACAACCTAGTCTATAACCTGCACTTGCTGACCGGCAAAATCTCTCAGCCAGGCTGCGGCCCGTTCTCTCTGACCGGCCAGCCTTCAGCCTGCGGCACCGCGCGTGAAGTCGGTACGTTCTCCCACCGTCTGCCTGCGGACATGGTGGTAACGAACGAAAAACACCGCGATATCTGTGAGAAGCACTGGAATATTCCGTCAGGGACCATTCCGGCAAAAGTTGGTCTGCACGCCGTGGCGCAAGACCGCGCGCTGAAAGATGGCAAGCTCAATGTCTACTGGGCGATGTGTACTAACAACATGCAGGCCGGTCCGAACATCAACGAAGAGCGTATGCCGGGCTGGCGCGATCCGCGCAACTTCATCATCGTCTCCGATCCGTACCCGACGATCAGCGCCCTGTCGGCTGACCTGATCCTGCCGACCGCGATGTGGGTAGAGAAAGAAGGCGCCTACGGTAACGCGGAACGCCGTACACAGTTCTGGCGTCAGCAAATTAAAGCGCCGGGCGAATCGAAATCGGATCTGTGGCAGCTGGTGCAGTTCTCTCGTCGCTTCAAAACAGAAGAAGTATGGCCGGAAGAGCTGCTGGCACAAAAACCGGAACTGCGCGGTAAAACGCTGTATGACGTGCTGTTTGCTACGCCAGCAGTAACGAAATTCCCAGTGACTGAACTGGCTGAAGATCAACTGAACGATGAATCCCGCGAGCTGGGCTTCTATCTGCAAAAAGGCTTGTTCGAAGAGTACGCCTGGTTTGGCCGCGGTCACGGGCACGATCTTGCGCCATTTGACGATTACCACAAAGCGCGCGGTTTACGCTGGCCGGTCGTTGAGGGTAAAGAGACCCAGTGGCGCTACAGCGAAGGCAACGACCCTTACGTGAAAGCAGGTGAAAGCTACAAGTTCTACGGTAAACCGGACGGTAAAGCGGTTATCTTCGCGCTGCCATTTGAACCTGCTGCTGAAGCGCCGGATAAAGAATATGACCTGTGGCTGTCTACCGGACGTGTGCTGGAACACTGGCATACCGGCAGTATGACGCGTCGTGTGCCTGAACTACACCGTGCATTCCCGGAAGCCGTGCTGTTTATCCACCCGCTGGATGCAAAAGCACGCGATCTGCGCCGTGGCGATAAGGTCAAAGTGATTTCCCGTCGTGGCGAAGTGATTTCGATTGTTGAAACACGCGGTCGTAACCGTCCGCCGCAGGGGCTGGTGTACATGCCGTTCTTCGATGCCGCACAGCTGGTGAACAACCTGACGCTGGATGCGACGGATCCGCTCTCCAAAGAGACGGATTTCAAGAAGTGCGCCGTGAAACTGGCGAAGGTGTAACGCGTTATGTCCCGGTCAGCAAAACCCCAAAATGGCCGCCGCCGCTTTCTGCGCGATATGGTTCGCGCAGCGGGCGGGCTGGCCGTCGTTGGCGTGGCGCTGGGGTTGCAACAACAAACCGCACGCGCAACCGGCGTGCGGTTGCGCCCGCCTGGTGCACTGAGCGAGGAGGCATTCGCCAGCGCCTGCGTACGTTGCGGTCAGTGCGTTCAGGCATGTCCCTATGACACGCTGAAGCTGGCAACGCTGGCCTCCGGGCTGGCGGCCGGTACGCCATATTTTGTCGCCCGTGATATTCCCTGCGAAATGTGTGAGGACATTCCGTGTGCCAAAGTCTGCCCGAGCGGCGCGTTGGACAGGGAAATTGAATCCATTGACGATTCGCGTATGGGGCTGGCGGTACTGCTGGATCACGAAAACTGCCTCAACTATCAGGGATTGCGCTGCGACGTTTGCTATCGCGAGTGCCCGAAAATTGATGAGGCGATCACCCTGGAGCTGGACCGCAATATGCGTACCGGCAAGCATGCGCGGTTTATTCCGACCGTGCACAGCGATGCCTGTACCGGCTGTGGGAAATGCGAAAAAGTCTGCGTACTGGAACAGCCAGCAATAAAAGTGCTGCCGCTGTCGCTGGCGAAAGGGGAATTAGGACACCATTACCGCTTCGGTTGGCTGGAGGGGAACAATGGCAAATCGTAAACGTGATGCCGGGCGTGAAGCGCAGGCAAAAAAAGGATGGTGGAAGAGTCATCGCTGGCTGCTGCTGCGTCGTTTGAGTCAATTTCTGATACTGGCGATGTTCCTCAGCGGCCCGTGGCTTGGCGTGTGGATCCTGCATGGCAACTACAGTAGCAGCCTGTTGCTGGACGCTATCCCGTTCACCGATCCGCTGATTACTCTGCAAAGCCTGGCCAGTGGGCATCTGCCGGCGACGGTGGCGTTAACGGGAGCAGCTATCATCACGGTGCTGTATGCCCTGGCCGGTAAGCGACTGTTTTGCAGTTGGGTTTGTCCCATGAACCCGGTTACCGATTTAGCCAGTTGGTTGCGCAGAAGGTTTGACCTGAATCAGTCCGCAACCCTGCCGCGCCATATACGGTACGTCCTGCTGGTGGTTATCCTGGTCGGTTCCGCCCTGACCGGTACGCTGTTGTGGGAGTGGATAAATCCAGTCTCTCTGCTTGGACGGAGCCTGGTAATGGGATTCGGTAGCGGAGCGCTGCTGATCCTCGCGCTGTTTTTATTTGATTTACTGGTCGTTGAGCATGGCTGGTGCGGGCATCTTTGCCCACTGGGTGCGCTGTATAGCGTGGTGGGAAGCAAAGGGGCATTAACCGTTTCGGCAAAAGAACGTAACAGATGTAACCGCTGTATGGATTGTTTTCATGTTTGCCCGGAACCGCATGTGCTACGTGCGCCGGTGCTGGATGAGCAAAGTCCGGTGCAGGTAACCAGCCGCGATTGCATGGCCTGCGGTCGCTGCGTGGATGTCTGTTCTGAGGATGTTTTTACAATAACAACACGATGGAGTTCGGGAGCGAAATCATGAAAAGCCATGACCTGATTAAGACGCTGTGTCAATGGACGGCCCTGCTTGCCCTGGTCGTCAGTGGGGCCGTTTGGGCTGCAAATGGAGTGGATCTGAGCCAGTCACCGGAAGTCTCAGGAACACAGGAAGGGGCGATTCGCATGCCGAAAGAGCAAGAGCGCATGCCGCTGAACTATGTGAATCAGCCGCCGATGGTTCCGCATAGCGTTGAAGGGTATCAGGTGACGACTAACACTAACCGCTGCCTGCAATGCCACGGTGTGGAAAGCTATCGCACCACCGGTGCGCCGCGCATCAGTCCGACGCACTTTATGGACAGCGACGGCAAGGTATTGGCTGAAGTTGCGCCGCGTCGTTATTTCTGCCTGCAATGTCACGTTCCGCAGGCTGACGCCGCGCCGATTGTTGAAAATACCTTCACCCCCTCGAAAGGTTACGGGAAATAAGAGGTCATTATGGAAAATTCTAACCGTAAACCAGGCTGGATTAAGCGCGTCTGGCAATGGTGGCGTCGCCCCAGCCGTCTGGCGCTCGGCACGCTGTTGTTAATCGGCTTTGTGGGCGGCATTATTTTCTGGGGCGGCTTTAATACCGGTATGGAAAAGGCCAATACAGAAGAGTTCTGCATTAGCTGTCACGAAATGCGCAATACGGTATACCAGGAATATATGGAAACCGTACACTACAACAACCGCAGTGGTGTGCGAGCGACTTGCCCTGATTGCCACGTCCCGCATGAGTGGGGCCCGAAAATGATTCGTAAGATCAAGGCCAGTAAAGAGCTGTACGCGAAAGCACTGGGGCTGATAGATACACCGCAGAAATTTGAAGACCATCGTCTGACGATGGCGCAAAATGAGTGGCGGCGTATGAAAGATAATAATTCGCAAGAGTGCCGAAACTGTCACAACTTCGAGTTTATGGATTTAACCGCCCAGAAAGGCGTTGCGGCCAAAATGCACGACCAGGCCGTGAAAGACGGGCAAACCTGTATTGACTGTCATAAAGGGATAGCGCACAAACTGCCTGATATGCGCGAAGTCAAACCGGGCTTTTAACAGGATGTAGATAACCAGGTATGCTTGAAGCCAGAGAATTACTTTGCGAGCGAGATGACAGAATACTGTTCAGCAATCTGTCATTTCGCGTCAACGCAGGGGAATGGGTACAAATTACCGGCAGCAACGGCGCAGGGAAAACCACTCTGCTGCGGTTGCTTACCGGGCTGGCGCGTCCCGATGCAGGGGAGGTTTGCTGGCAAGAGCAGCCGCTGCATCACGTGCGGGACAGCTACCATCAGCAACTGCTGTGGATCGGACATCAGCCGGGGATAAAAACCCGGCTTTCGGCGTTGGAGAACCTGCGTTTCTTCCATCATGACGGCGACATTGCACAGTGTCTGGCTGCGCTGGCACAGGCGGGACTTGCCGGATATGAAGATATTCCGGTGAACCAGCTCTCCGCCGGACAACAGCGGCGCGTGGCGCTGGCCCGTTTGTGGCTGACCCGCGCCCGGCTGTGGATCCTTGATGAACCCTTTACCGCCATTGATGTGAACGGCGTTGAGCGACTGACTCAGCGTATGGCGCAGCATACAGAGCAGGGCGGTATTGTTATTCTCACCACCCACCAACCGCTCAATGTCGAAACCGATAAAGTGCGACGTATTGCGCTGACCAGCGAGAGGGCAACGCAATGATGTGGCGAATCTTCCGTTTAGAACTGCGAGTTGCGTTTCGTCATAGTGCGGAAATCGCCAATCCTTTATGGTTCTTCCTGATTGTTATTACGCTGTTCCCCCTGAGCATTGGGCCGGAACCGCAGCTACTGGCGCGCATTGCGCCGGGCATCATTTGGGTTGCGGCGCTGCTGGCGTCATTGCTGGCGCTGGAACGCCTGTTTCGTGATGATCTGCAGGACGGCAGCCTTGAGCAACTGATGCTGCTGCCGTTACCGCTACCGGCCGTGGTGCTGGCGAAAGTGATGGCGCACTGGGTCGTGACCGGCCTGCCGCTGTTGATCCTCTCGCCGCTAGTGGCGCTGCTGCTGGGCATGGATATGTACAGCTGGAAAATTATGGCGCTGACGTTGTTACTCGGAACGCCGACGCTGGGCTTCCTCGGTGCGCCGGGTGTGGGGCTGACGGTGGGCTTAAAGCGCGGCGGCGTGTTGTTAAGCGTGCTGGTGCTCCCGCTCACCATACCCTTACTGATTTTTGCAACCGCCGCGATGGATGCGGCTTCTATGCACTTACCGGTTGAAGGGTACATGGCAATTCTGGGCGCGTTGCTGGTCGGCAGCGCCACGTTAAGCCCGTTTGCCACAGCTGCGGCGTTACGGATAAGCGTGCAGTAACGAGAATTAGATGTGTAGGCCGGGCAAGGTGCTCTGGCACAACGGATTTTAATTTATGGAGTCTGGTGACTGAACTATGTGGAAAACACTTCATCAATTGGCGATGCCCCCTCGGCTCTATCAGATCTGTGGCTGGTTTATCCCGTGGCTGGCGATTGCCAGCGCGGTGGTACTGATAACGGGATGGGTCTGGGGCTTTGGTTTTGCGCCTGCGGACTATCAGCAGGGGCAGAGCTATCGCATTATTTATCTGCACGTTCCGGCGGCAATCTGGTCGATGGGCATTTATGCCTCGATGGCTGTTGCCGCGTTTATCGGCCTGGTCTGGCAGATGAAAATGGCCAATCTGGCGCTGGCTGCGATGGCGCCGATTGGTGCAGTGTTTACCTTTATTGCGCTGGTGACCGGCTCCGCATGGGGCAAACCGATGTGGGGAACCTGGTGGGTCTGGGATGCCCGACTCACCTCTGAACTGGTGCTGCTGTTTCTCTACGTGGGCGCCATTGCGCTGTGGCATGCCTTTGACGACCGTCGTCTGGCAGGTCGTGCCGCCGGTATTCTGGTGCTGATTGGCGTGGTCAACTTACCGATTATCCACTACTCGGTTGAGTGGTGGAATACGCTGCATCAGGGTTCTACCCGCATGCAGCAAAGCATCGATCCGGCGATGCGTACGCCGCTGCGTCTGGCGATCGTCGGCTACCTTTTACTGTTTGTCACGCTGGCGCTGATGCGCATGCGTAACCTGATTTTGATGATGGAAAAACGCCGCCCGTGGGTGAGCGAACTGATCTTAAAAAGAGGCCGCCAATGACCCCTGCATTTGCATCATGGAGTGATTTTTTCGCGATGGGCGGCTACGCCTTGTATGTCTGGCTTGCCGTAGCGATGAGTGTTATCCCGCTGGTGGTGCTGGTACTGCATTCCTCGTTACAACATCGCGCAATTTTACGCGGTGTGGCGCAGCAGCGGGCGAGAGAAGCGCGTATGCGTGCGGCGCAAGTGCAACGGGAGGCGGCGTGAATATTCGACGTAAAAATCGGTTATGGATAGCCTGTGCGGTACTGGCGGGTCTGGCGTTGACCATTACGCTGGTGCTTTATGCGCTGCGTTCTAATATTGACCTGTTTTATACGCCGGGAGAGATACTCTACGGTAAGCGCGAAACGCAGCAGATGCCCGAAGTCGGTCAGCGCCTGCGCGTGGGCGGAATGGTGATGCCCGGTAGCGTAAAGCGCGATCCGCAGTCGTTGAAGGTGAATTTCAGTATCTATGACGCCGAAGGTGTGGTGGATGTCACCTACGAAGGCATTCTGCCGGATCTGTTCCGCGAAGGGCAGGGTGTCGTTGTTCAGGGCGAACTGGACGAAGGAAATCATGTGCAGGCCAAAGAGGTTCTTGCCAAACATGATGAGAATTACACCCCGCCGGAAGTCGAAAAAGCGATGCAGGAAAACCATCGTCGCCCGGAAAGTGTTTATAAGGATAAAACGTCATGATGCCTGAAATTGGCAATGCGCTGTTGTGCCTTGCGCTCGGCGTGGCGTTACTACTGTCGGTCTATCCGCTGTGGGGCGTAGCGCGCGGCGACGTGCGAATGATGGCCTCCGCGCGGCCTTTTGCCTGGGTTCTGTTTATCTGTGTGATGGGGGCGTTCCTGATTCTGGTCAACGCCTTCGTGGTTAATGACTTTACCGTCACCTACGTTGCCAGCAACTCCAATACCCAGCTTCCGGTCTGGTATCGGGTGGCAGCAACCTGGGGTGCCCATGAAGGCTCTCTGCTGCTATGGGTATTGCTGATGAGCGGCTGGACGTTCGCCGTTGCGGCGTTCAGCCAGCGTATGCCGCTGGACATCGTTGCCCGCGTGCTGGCGGTAATGGGGATGGTAAGCGTTGGCTTTCTGCTGTTTATTCTGTTTACATCCAACCCGTTTGCCCGTACGTTGCCCAACTTCCCTATTGAAGGGCGCGACCTGAACCCGCTGTTGCAGGATCCGGGGCTGATTTTCCATCCGCCGTTGCTGTACATGGGGTATGTCGGTTTCTCGGTAGCCTTCGCGTTTGCGATTGCCGCGCTAATGAGCGGACGACTGGACAGTACCTTCGCCCGTTTTTCTCGTCCGTGGACGCTGGCGGCGTGGGTGTTCCTGACGCTGGGTATTGTGCTCGGTTCGGCTTGGGCCTATTACGAGCTGGGCTGGGGCGGTTGGTGGTTCTGGGATCCGGTTGAGAACGCCTCGTTTATGCCATGGCTGGTGGGAACGGCGCTGATGCACTCGCTGTCGGTAACCGAACAGCGTGCCAGCTTTAAAGCCTGGACGCTGCTGCTGTCAATCTGCGCATTCTCGCTTTGCCTGTTAGGTACTTTCCTGGTGCGCTCCGGCGTGTTGGTATCGGTGCATGCCTTCGCCTCCGATCCGTCACGCGGGATGTTTATTCTGGCCTTTATGGTATTAGTGATTGGCGGCTCCCTGCTGCTGTTTGCGGTGCGCGGTCACAAGGTCCGTTCACGGGTAAACAACGCGCTGTGGTCGCGTGAATCTCTGCTGTTGGGCAACAACGTTCTGCTGATTGCCGCCATGCTGGTGGTGCTCTTGGGCACGCTGCTGCCGCTGGTGCACAAACAGCTGGGTCTGGGCAGCATTTCGATTGGCGAACCGTTCTTCAACACCATGTTTACCTGGCTGATGGCGCCGTTCGCGCTGTTGCTGGGAATTGGGCCATTAGTGCGCTGGGGCCGTGACCGACCGCGTAAACTGAAAACGTTACTGATTATCGCGTTTGTCACCACGCTTGTTCTGTCGCTGCTGCTGCCGTGGTTGTTTGAGGATCGCATTGCCGCTATGACGGTGGTAGGGCTGGCGATGGCATGTTGGATATTTGTGCTGGCGATGTCCGAAGCGTTCCTGCGTGTTTCCCGCGGAACGAAGTTAACACCAAGCTATTGGGGCATGGTGTCGGGCCACGTTGGGCTGGCGATTACTATTGTCGGTATTGCCTTCAGCCAGAACTACAGCGTTGAACGCGATGTGCGCATGAAAGCGGGTGATAGCGTCAGTATCCATAACTATCAGTTCACGTTCCGCGAAGTGAAAGATATTACCGGACCTAACTACCGGGGCGGTGTCGCCATTATTGGCGTTACCCGAGATGGTAAACCGGAAGCCACGCTGCATGCGGAAAAACGCTTCTATAACAGCACCAGTTCGATGATGACCGAAGCGGCAATTGACGGCGGGTTCACGCGCGATCTGTACGCCGCGCTGGGTGAAGAACTGGATAACGGCGCATGGGCTGTGCGTCTGTACTACAAACCGTTTATTCGCTGGATTTGGGCCGGAGGATTGCTGATGGCGCTGGGCGGATTGTTCTGCCTGTTTGATCCACGCTATCGTCAGCGCACGCGTCCTCGCGCAGCGGTGCAAAAAAATGCGTCGGAGGCTGTATGAAGCGCAACGCACTGTTAATTCCGTTTATTATTTTTCTGATCATTGCTGCGGCGCTGCTGTGGCAGCTGGCGCGTAACGCTCAGGGGGACGATCCCACGAATCTGGAATCGGCGCTGATCGGCAAACCCGTTCCGACATTCCGCCTGGAGTCGCTGGAGAATCCGGGTCAGCATTATCAGGCCGATGTGCTGACCCAGGGCAAACCGGTACTGCTGAACGTCTGGGCGACCTGGTGCCCGACCTGTCGCGCCGAACATCAGTATCTGAACCAGCTATCTGCACAAGGCGTGCGGGTGGTGGGTCTGAACTATAAAGACGATCGTCAGAAAGCCATTGTCTGGCTGAAAGAGCTGGGCAATCCTTACTCATTAAGCCTGTTTGACGGCGACGGTATGCTCGGTCTGGATCTTGGCGTGTACGGCGCGCCGGAAACGTTCCTGATCGACGGTAAAGGTATTATTCGCTATCGCCATGCCGGTGATTTGAATGCCAGGGTGTGGGAGAGCGAGATCAAACCGTTGTGGGATAAGTACAGTAAGGAGGCTGCGCAATGAGATTTTTACTGGGCCTGCTGATGCTGGTTATCTCGGGATCTGCGCTGGCGACCATCGATGTGATGCAGTTTAAGGATGAAGCGCAGGAGCAGCAGTTCCGTCAGCTTACCGAACAGCTGCGCTGTCCTAAATGTCAGAACAACAGTATCGCCGATTCTAACTCGATGATTGCCACTGACCTGCGCCAGAAAGTGTACGAACTGATGCAGGAAGGAAAAAGTCAGAAAGAGATTGTCGACTACATGGTGGCGCGCTACGGCAACTTCGTCACCTACGATCCACCGTTGACGCCGCTTACAGTGCTTTTGTGGGTGATGCCGGTGGTAGCGATTGGTTTGGGCGGCTGGATTATTTTTGCCCGTACTCGCCGACGCGTCCGGGTGAAGCTGGAAGAGTTTCCTGACGACGTTATCCCGGATGGCAAACGCGGTGGATTTGGGTTGTTTGTGCCCGGCATCGTGGTGGCGCTGATCGTTGGCGCGGTGAGCTATTATGAAACCGGCAGCTATAAGCAGGTTCAGGTCTGGCAGCAAGCCACCGCTCAGGCTCCGGCGCTGCTGGAACGCGCGTTGGATCCGAAAGCTGACCCGCTCAATGAAGAGGATATGACACGTCTGGCGCTGGGGCTGCGCACGCGTTTACAAGCCGATCCTACAAACGTTGAAGGTTGGATCATGCTTGGGCGTATTGGCATGGTACTCGGTAACGCCAGTACGGCCACTGAAGCCTATGCCAATGCCTATCGACTGGATCCTAAAAACAGCGATGCGGCGCTGGGTTATGCGGAAGCACTGACCCGTTCATCCGATCCTGACGATAACCGCCGGGGAGGGGAGCTGTTACGCCAGCTGGTGCGCGGCGAGCATGCCAACGTGCGGGTTCTCAGCATGTACGCGTTTAACGCTTTTGAACAGCAGCGCTTCGGCGAGGCGGTTGCGGCGTGGGAGATGATGCTGAAATTATTACCGGCCAATGATACCCGTCGGGCGGTGATAGAACGCAGCATTAAGCAGGCGATGGAGCAGCTAACGCCGCAGGAGAAGTAAGAGTCCAGATTACCCGAAGGCGTGCTGCTTTCGGGCCTGTGCGAGCTTTGTAGGCCGGATAAGACGCTGCTGCGTCGTCATCCGGCATCTCATTGATTACTGCATGCCGCGCGTTTGCAAAAACAGGATGGTCGCAGCAACGCGAGAACGCACATTGAGTTTGCGCAGCAGGTTGCGAATATGCACCTTCACCGTCTGTTCAGAAATATTCAGCACTGATGCAATCTGTTTGTTCGACAGTCCCTGAGCAAGTTCATGCAATACATCCAGTTCACGTTCGGTGAGAATGCTGAATGGATCTTCCTGCGCACCAAACAGGTCACGTTCGCGCAGATATTCGCTAACGCGAGCGCTAAACGCTTTACCCCCTTTGGCGCCGTTACGAATGGCTTCCAGCAAGACTTCAGGATCGCTATCTTTCAGTAAATAACCATCCGCGCCGGCATCAATTAAGGCGTACACATCGCTGGCGGCATCCGATACGGTAAGAATAATAATTTGCGCGGTGACGCCGTCCCGACGCAGCGCATTCAGGGTGTCCAGCCCGCTCATACCTTTCATATTGAGATCCAGCAGGATCACATCAAGGTCCAGACGGTTTGCCAGATCGATAGCACTTGCGCCGTCGCCTGCTTCAGCGACTACGTCAAATGCGGGATCCAGTTGCAATAATTGACTAATTCCCCGCCGCATGAGCGGGTGGTCGTCGACAATCAGCACCCGAAAAGGCGTTACTTCAGGCATACTATTCTCCTGAGCTTTTATTAGTATCATTATTGTTTTCAGCGCATCAATCGTCCAGATTCATCGCGCTGATGAGAGGATGAATTTTACCCCAATTTGTGCATGGGTAAGTAGCAAAACCTGTGCTGAAGGCTGCTGTAAAACTCAGGAATGCGGAATCGCAGACATAAAAAAACCAACCGCAAGGGTTGGTTTTTTTAGGGATTTTTGGTCGGCACGAGAGGATTTGAACCTCCGACCCCCGACACCCCATGACGGTGCGCTACCAGGCTGCGCTACGTGCCGACGCTATGGCTGCTAATACTACTGCTTTCCGCTACGAATGCAAGAGGATGCCTCACTAACTGATTTATAATTAATCAGTTAGCAATAAATCGTTTCTCATCCGTCAGAACCTGTAGCAGCAGGCTGAGCTGCGGTTTCTGATCTTTTATTTTCTCGCCACGTAAATCATAGGTCTGATAATTTCCGTTGTTGTTCAGCACCAGCGTCATCTCTGGCGTAGTCACTGCCATCGTGCTGCCGTCAGCGGCGGTCACCCAGTAATGGCGACGTGTAGCATTGAACAAATCCTGCCCCTGCGAGTATTCGTTAGCCGGCGTGCTGACATGCAGCAGGCGCTGCATCAGCGTCGTCATCAGGTCTGTATGATCGGTCAGGCTATTGATACGCTGGGCAGGTGTTCCCGGCCAGTGAATCACCAGAGGAACCTGCAGATGACCGCGCGACCAGGCAAAGTTGTTCTCTTCCTGAGTCAGTGGTACACCGCGGCCAGCGGTAATAATCACCACCGTGTTGTCCAGTTTACCCGAGTCGCGCAGGGCGCTAAGTACACGGTTAATATTGGCATCCACATCCTGAGCGGCGCTGGCGTAGCGTTTGGCAAAGTTCTTCTGGTTGCTGTCATCAAGATTTGTCCCGTTAAAGGAGACCCAGGAGAACCAGCGATTATCTTCCTGCGCGTAGCGTCCCAGCCAGTTAATCCATTGGCTTGCGGTTTGCTCATCAGATTGCGTTTGCACGCTCGGCATGGAGAAGTCTGACAGCAGCGCCTGGCGATAAAGCGGGCTGGTAAAGCCATCCGAGGAGAATAGTCCTAACTGATACCCTTGCTGGTTCAGTGCAGAGATCAGCGCCGCAGGCGTTCGGGTCGACAAAATGCCGTCCATGTAGCTTGGCGATACACCATAGAACAGGCCAAAGATCCCGTTATCCGTGGTGTTGCCTGAGCTCATGTGACGTGTAAAGGAGATATTCTGCCCGGCGAACTCAGCCAGCGCAGGCATCTGTTTTTCAAAGCGTGAGTAGTTCAGGCCGTCTACGGTGATCAGCAGAACGTTCTGGCCGGTGCCCAGATCGCGATAGTGCAGTTCGCTGAGCGGGTACTGCACGGAAACCGCTTCCGGATTACCCTGTTCGATCAGGCGACGCTGATACTCTTGCGCATCCAGCAGGCCATGTTTTTCCAGAAACTTACGCGCCGTCATCGGGTAGGAGAGCGGCAGGTTTGCGCGCTGCATGGTAATCGGGCGATAGAAATTGGCATCTGCCCAGATATACACCACATGCGAGGCGATAAAAGAAACGAAGAAGAATGCCGCTAACGGTTTGGCGAAATGGCGACGACGCGTCAGGCTGCGCAGCTTTTGCCAGCTCCAGGTCGCAAACAACATTTCTATTAACAGGATAACCGGCACGCTGATAAACAACAGTTGCCAGTCACGCGCCGCTTCGTTCTGGTCAGGATTAATGACCAGTTCCCAGACTATCGGGTTAAGGTGCAGGTGGAAGCGGGTGAAAACTTCGCTGTCGATTAACAACAGCGTCATGCCAGCTGTCGCCAGAATAGCTGATAAGAATCGCATCAGCCTCTGGGACATGACGATAAACGTCAGGGGAAACAGGATTAGCAGATAGGTGGCAAACACCAGAAAGCTAAAATGCCCGACAACGCTCAGGTAGGAATATACACGACCTGCAAGGGTTGTCGGCCAGTCGGCGACAAACAGGTAACGGCTACCGAGAACCATGGCCAACAGAATGTTGAACAAGGCAAACCAGTGCCCCCAGCTAACCATCTGGGAGACTTTCTCACGGTAGCGCTGACGATGAGTTACCATAAACTGTTGTTCGTTTCCCCGGAGCAGGCTCTTAATGCGCTTGGTCGTCGTTTACCGAAGACTGCAATGCGCGGGCAAAAGAGTTGGCAATCGCCTGGCGCTGGGCCGGTGCGATGCTTGTATTGATAAGGTTAGTCACCATGTTTCCCAGAACCATCAGGGAAAGGTCGGTCGGCGCCTTATGTTTTTCCAGTACGTTGAGCATCTCATTCAGCAGTTGTTCAACGTGTTCGTCACTATAGCGGGAAATTTGTGGCATAAATCGAAATCAGTCTGTTCATGAAAGGGCAACATATTACCGTACAGACAGTTTTTTTTCTGCTTTTTTATCTTCTATTGCGTCACTGCCCGGCAGGTGGTTGAATACCGCCCGGTCTAAAAGGAGAGTTTATCATGAGTCTGGATATCAACCAGATTGCCCTGCACCAGCTTATCAAACGTGACGAGCAGAACCTTGAGCTGGTCTTGCGCGATTCATTACTGGAACCGACAGCGACGGTTGTCGATATGATGGCTGAGTTGCATCGGGTGTATAGCGCCAAGAATAAAGCCTATGGCCTGTTTAGCGAAGAGAGTGAACTGGCGCAAACGCTGCGTTTACAGCGTCAGGGCGAAGAGGATTTTCTGGCATTTAGTCGTGCCGCGACCGGACGCTTGCGGGACGAGCTGGCGAAATATCCTTTTGCCGACGGCGGCATTGTCCTGTTCTGCCATTACCGCTATCTGGCGGTAGAGTATCTGCTGGTCGCCGTGCTGAACAATTTAAGCAGCATGCGCGTCAATGAAAATCTGGATATCAACCCGACGCACTATCTGGATATCAATCATGCGGACATCGTGGCGCGTATTGATTTAACCGAGTGGGAAACCAATCCGGAGTCCACGCGTTATCTGACGTTCCTGAAAGGGCGGGTAGGGCGCAAAGTCGCCGATTTCTTTATGGATTTCCTCGGTGCCAGCGAAGGTCTGAACGCCAAAGCGCAAAACCGTGGCCTGCTGCAAGCGCTCGATGACTTTACCAATGAGGCGCAACTCGATAAAGCCGAACGCCAGAACGTGCGTCAGCAGGTGTACAGCTACTGTAACGAGCAGTTGCAGGCTGGTGAAGAGATCGAACTGGAGTCGCTGTCTAAAGAGCTTTCCGGCGTCAGTGAAGTCAGCTTCAGCGAATTTACCGCTGATAAAGGCTACGAGCTGGAAGAGAGCTTCCCTGCGGATCGCAGTACGCTGCGTCAGTTAACCAAATTTGCCGGCAGCGGCGGTGGGTTAACCATTAACTTCGACGCTATGTTACTGGGTGAACGTATTTTCTGGGATCCGGCGACGGACACCTTGACCATCAAAGGTACGCCGCCGAACCTGCGCGACCAGCTGCAGCGCCGCACGTCTGGCGGGAAATAAAACCGTGTGCCGGGTGAGAGCGTTAACGCCTTATCCGGTCGACGAGAACCATCAGTATCGATGACAAAATCCCATAAAAAAACCCCGCCTTGGCGGGGTTTTTCTTCAACTTGTTTGCGATTACGCGCGAACGAAGTCGATGTGGGACAGCTTCGGCTTGAACGGGTGACGCTGTACAGCCTGAGCTTTAACTTTAACTTCTTTACCGTCAACAACGATGGTCAGAACTTCGCTGTAGAATTCAGCTTTAGCTTGCATGTTCATAACTGCATCGTGATCCAGTTCGATAGCAATCGGGGCTTCTGCGCCACCGTAGATGATTGCCGGGAACTTGTTAGCGGCACGCAGGCGGCGGCTCGCACCCTTACCCTGCTCTTTACGTACTTCAGCGTTGATAGTAAACATTTAAATCTCTCTTTAATAATTCCTGCTACAGGCGACCCAGCAACAGGTAAGTGATCTGCTTTGCGTATGCAAAAGCGGGCGAGATTCTATACTCAAACGGCTGGTACATCAATCAAAAGTACGATTAACCGCGTAATTCATGTGCCCGACGAAAGCGTCCTTCATAATCGAAGACCTTTTCACGGACCTGCCAGTACTGACCTTTCATGCGCGCCACCACGAAATCAGGATGCCGTAACAACGCCTGCTGATTGAGGATATCGGCGGCGGTTATCCAGCGTAAGGGTATACCGGGTGTTCGGGTGTGCGGGCGAATAAACAGTTGTTCGAAGGCCGTACGCTGCGCGGGAGTGTGCAGGCGAAAGCGTTCGCTGACGTCAGCGCCATCTTCATCGTAATAGGTGATTTTCAGCCATTCGCCTTTATCATCCTGCCCGTTTTGTAACACCATACCACTACAGCGCAGGACCAGCGCATCTTTGAGCCTGAGCGCGGCTTTCAGCATGTCATCCGGGTCAACCAGCACCGTGTCGCACTCCCGACAACGGCGGGCAGCAATGTCATTTTCCGCGTTGCACTGTGGACAGTTTTTAAAACGGAAACGAAAATCGCACTGTTCGCGATGGCCGTCATCATCTTCAAACCATCCCTGGCAGCGGCGGCCAAAATGTTCAATCAGCGTGCCGTCTGCCGTGGTTTTGCCCCAGAAGGTGTTTGCAAATCCGCAGGCAGGACAGAACACCTGTACCGGAACGTTGTCGCTTTTCCCTTTCGGTGCACCCACTTCCGGTGCGTACAGATCGTGCGGGTTGCCGGCATAATCGAGGATCAGACAGTCGGTTTTACCCGGTGCAAGGCGCAACCCACGACCGACAATTTGTTGGTAAAGGCTAACTGATTCCGTCGGGCGCAGAATGGCGATAAGGTCAACGTGCGGGGCATCGAAGCCGGTGGTCAGGACCGACACATTCACCAGATAGCGAAAGCGCTGGGCTTTGAACTCTTCAATCAGCACGTCGCGCTCAGCGCCTGGCGTATCCCCAGTGATTAGCGCGGCGTCGTCAGCGGGCAGCAAGCCCAGAATTTCTTTGGCGTGCTCAACGGTAGCGGCGAAAATCATCACCCCTTTGCGGGTTTGAGCAAACTCGATAATCTGGCTGATGATATGCGGCGTTATTCGCTGCTGCTTTTTCAGCTCCTGATTCAGATCCGCTTCGCTAAACAGGCCGTTACTTTGCGCCTGCAGGCGACTAAAGTCATACTGCACGACCGGCATGTCGAGGCGTTCTGGCGGCGTCAGATAGCCGTGTTTAATCATGTAGCGCAGCGGTAATTCATAAATGCAGTCGCGAAACAGCGCTTTTTCATCGCCGCGCACCATACCATGATAATGAAAATGATAAATCCAGCCCTTACCCAAACGAAAAGGTGTGGCAGTAAGCCCGAGCAGACGTAAGTGGGGATTTACTTTAGTCAGGTGAGTGAGGATTTGCTGATACTGACTCTCTTCATCATCGCCAATACGGTGGCATTCATCGACGATCAGCAGGGAGAATTCACCTTGAAAGGCCTCCAGATTACGCGCTACCGACTGTACGCTGCCAAAGACTACTTTCCCGTGGCTCTCTTTACGCTTCAGGCCTGCGGCAAAAATATCGGCTTCAAGCCCCAGCGCACAATATTTGGCATGGTTTTGTGCGACCAGTTCTTTGACGTGCGCCAGTACCAGTACGCGACCACGTGCCACGCGGGCCAGTTCAGCAATCACCAGACTTTTGCCCGCGCCGGTTGGCAGGACGATAACCGCCGGGGTGCGGTGGTGGCGAAAATGGTTGAGCGTGGCGTCCACGGCTTCTTTTTGGTACGGGCGAAGAGTAAAAATCATGAGCTCATTAAGGTAAACAGCAACAATGTATAGTATGCCATGAATCATTTCCCTTGAGGGATGGTGTAACACCGCTATACTGGGCGGATAATAGTCCCACTTTTCGGGCGTAAACCCGCTTCTCGTATTTTTACAGGCAAAAATCACACTCATGCGACTTGATAAATTTATCGCTCAGCAACTCGGCGTCAGCCGCGCTATTGCCGGGCGTGAGATCCGTGCTAACCGCGTTACCGTCGACGGTGAAATCGTTAAAAACAGTGCCTTTAAGCTGCTACCAGAACACGACGTCGAATATGACGGTAATTCCCTGGTTCAACAAAATGGCCCGCGCTATTTTATGCTGAATAAGCCTCAGGGTTATGTTTGCTCAACGGATGACCCGGATCATCCGACGGTGCTCTATTTCCTTGATGAACCGGTTGCCTACAAACTGCATGCGGCAGGGCGTCTGGATATCGACACCACCGGACTGGTACTGATGACCGATGACGGACAGTGGTCGCATCGTATCACCTCTCCTCGTCACCATTGTGAGAAAACCTATCTGGTGACGCTGGAGTCGCCAGTGGCAGACGATACCGCCGAGCAGTTTGCCCATGGCGTACAGTTGCATAATGAAAAAGACCTGACCAAACCGGCTGTTCTGGAGGTCATTACGCCAACTCAGGTGCGATTGACCATCAGCGAAGGGCGTTATCATCAGGTAAAACGTATGTTTGCCGCGGTGGGTAACCACGTTGTGGAACTGCACCGTGAACGAATTGGTGACATCAGGCTTGATGACGATCTGGAGCCGGGTGAATACCGTCCATTGACCGAAGAAGAAATCGCCAGCGTTAACTTAACCCCGCGTTAATTTCAGGAGCTAAATGTGACCACCCGGCAGAACTCGTCAATTGCCATAGTCTTTATCCTTGGCTTGTTAGCCATGCTGATGCCGTTGTCGATTGATATGTATCTTCCGGCGCTACCTGTTATCTCAGAACAGTTTGGTGTGCCTGCGGGTAGCGCGCAGATGACCCTCAGTACCTATATTCTGGGGTTTGCAGTGGGGCAGTTGCTCTATGGCCCAATGGCTGACAGCATTGGGCGCAAGCCGGTGATTCTGGGCGGAACGCTGGTGTTTGCGGCGGCGGCAGTGGCCTGCGCCCTGGCGCAAACTATTGATCAACTGATCGTGATGCGTTTCTTCCACGGTCTGGCTGCCGCGGCGGCGAGCGTGGTTATCAACGCCCTGATGCGCGATATCTATCCGAAGGAAGAGTTCTCACGCATGATGTCATTCGTCATGCTGGTCACGACAATTGCGCCTTTGTTGGCACCTATCGTGGGTGGTTGGGTGCTGGTATGGCTGAGCTGGCACTATATCTTTTGGATCCTCGCCATGGCGGCTGTTCTGGCGTCGGTGATGATCTTTACGCTGATCAAAGAGACCCTGCCTGTAGAGCGTCGCCAGCCGTTTCGCCTGCGTACCACTATTGGCAACTTTGCCTCGCTGTTTCGTCATAAACGAGTGCTGAGCTATATGCTGGCCAGCGGGTTCAGCTTTGCCGGGATGTTCTCGTTTCTGAGCGCCGGACCCTTTGTTTACATTGAGATCAACCACGTTTCACCGCAGCATTTCGGTTATTACTTCGCACTGAACATCGTATTCCTGTTCGTGATGACTATCATCAACAGTCGCTTTGTGCGTCGGGTTGGGGCATTGAATATGTTCCGTACCGGTCTGTGGATCCAGTTCGTGATGGCGGGATGGATGGTCTTTAGCGCACTGTTTGGGCTGGGGTTCTGGGCTCTGGTCGTTGGCGTTGCGGCGTTTGTTGGCTGTGTATCGATGGTGTCATCAAACGCCATGGCGGTTATTCTGGATGAATTTCCGCATATGGCGGGAACGGCGTCATCGCTGGCTGGGACATTCCGCTTCGGAATTGGCGCCATTGTCGGGGCCCTGTTGTCTCTGGCGACCTTTAACTCGGCCTGGCCAATGATATGGTCGATCGCATTTTGCGCTACCTGCTCAATTCTCTTCTATCTTTACGCCAGTCGCGCTCAAAAACGGTGATCTATTACACAACCTGGGGGCCATAAGGTCTCCAGAGTTGATGTACATCAACCGCAAATCTATCATTTCCCCCGCTTATGTTTATTTTATGTAAAATCAATTTATGTAAAAAGTCACATCATTGTAGTTAAAAAGGTTGAGTTAGATCGCAGAAACGAGTACATATAGCCCGGAAATATGCCAGAACCGTTGAATAAATTTAATTACTGGGTTCTGTAAGCAGCATAAGTACTGGATGTAAACGTTTACCAACTGTCTAAAGACGTATTGTCAATGATGTGTTAATATTGATGTAAAATAATTGTGAAGTGATTGTGCTTCCAGGGAAAGAAAGTGATGACATTACAACTCTCAATCGTTCATCGTCTGCCGCAGAGCTATCGTTGGTCGGTGGGTTTCGCAGGTTCGAAAGTTGAACCGATTCCGCAAAACGGTCAGAGTAATGAGAACAGCCTGGTGGCACTCAAATTGCTCAGTCCTGATGGTGACAGCGCGTGGTCAGTCATGCATAAGCTCAGCCAGGCCCTCAGTGATATCGAGGTCCCTTGTTCCGTACTGGAATGTGAAGGGGAGCCGTGCCTGTTTGTGAATCGTCAGGACGAATTTGCCGCGACCTGCAGACTGAAAAACTTCGGCGTGGCTATCGCAGAACCATTTTCAAACAACAATCCTTTTTGAGCGTCAGCTTAGCGCGAGCAGCTGACGCGTATAGGCCTGCTGTGGTGCGTTAAAGACGTGCTCGCATTGCCCTTGCTCCACGACCTCTCCCTGACGTAGCACAATAACCTGATGGCATAATGCGCGTACTACGTGCAAATCATGGCTGATAAAAATATAAGCCAGCCGATGCTTTTCCTGTAAGGATTTTAACAACGTCAGGATTTGCGCCTGTACGGTCCTGTCGAGCGACGATGTTGGTTCATCCAGAATGATCAGGGAAGGTTTGAGAATCAATGCTCTCGCAATAGCAATGCGTTGGCGTTGTCCGCCAGAAAACTCCGCAGGATAACGATGTCGCGTTTCGCTATCCAATCCCACTTCCGCCATTACCGCTTTCACCTGTGCCTCGCGTTGTTCGGCTGACAGGGTAGGCTGATGAACGCGCAACCCCTCCTCGATAATCTGTAGCACGCTCAGGCGTGGGTTCAGCGAGGAGTTGGGATCCTGAAATACCACCTGAATACGGTGACGGACCGGCAACAGCTGGCGTCGATTTAAGGTATGCAGTGCCAGACCATCGAACACAATGCTTCCCTGCGAGGTGATTAACCGCAGAAGCGCCAGTCCGGTAGTGCTTTTTCCGGAGCCTGACTCTCCAACCAGCCCCAGCGTTTCACCGGGCCGGAGGGAAAAACTGACGTCGTTAACGACGACGTTGTGGTCCACCACGCGTTTCAGGATACCTTTGCGGATAGGAAAGGCGACGCGGAGTTTTTCCACTTCCAGCAACGGAGCTTGCCCGACAGGCAAAGGTACCGGGTCGCCGGAAGGTTCGCTGTTTAACAATTTCTTCGTGTAGGGATGCGTTGGCGCAGTGAGCAACTGTGCTGCTCTATTTTGCTCAACGCACTGGCCGTTTTGCATGACCGCCACGGTATCGGCCAGTTTTTTCACAATACTCAGGTTGTGGGTGATGAACAGTAATCCCATGTTCAGCTCGCGCTGTAGTTCCCTCAGCAATTGCAGGATCTGTGCCTGAACGGAAACGTCCAGCGCGGTAGTCGGTTCATCAGCAATAAGCAGCTCAGGTCGTGTCAGCAGTGCCATGGCGATCATCACACGCTGGCGTTCACCGCCGGACAGTTGGTGTGGGTAATCTGCGAGACGTTTGGCTGCCTGACGGATGCCAACGCGATCCAGGCAGGTCAGGATTTCTGCCCGCGCCGCTTCCCGACGCATTCCCCTATGCAGCGACAGCACTTCATAAAGCTGTTTTTCCAGATTGTGGAGCGGGTTCAGTGACACCATCGGCTCCTGGAAAATCATGGCGATTTTATTCCCCCGTACGCCGCGAAGCGTCTGCTCGTTGGCGTGAAGTAATGATTCACCATGAAAACGGATGTCCCCGGAAGGGTAAACTACCGGAGGGGACGGTAACAACCGTAGGATAGAAAGCGCGGTCACGCTTTTCCCCGAGCCAGACTCGCCCACCAGCGCCAGCGTTTGTCCGGCATCAACCCGTAGTGAGAGGGCATTGACTACGGTGCGCACGGTCTCTTGTTGACGAAAACCTACCGATAAATTCTCAATGGCTAACAGAGGTTGTGTCATTTTAAATCGCCTTGTTGGGATCAAACGCATCGCGTACCGCTTCACCAATAAAGATCAGTAGTGATAGTAGCAGGGCAACGGAGATGAACGCGGTGATGCCAAGCCACGGTGCCTGCAGGTTGTTTTTACCCTGTAACAGGAGTTCTCCCAGTGATGGCGAGCCAAGCGGTAAACCGAACCCAAGAAAATCCAGTGAGGTCAGAGTAGTTATCGAAGCGCATAAAATAAACGGTAAAAAAGTCAGGGCCGCGACCATCGCGTTAGGCAGCATATGACGCAGAATAATACTGCGATCGCTTACGCCTAGCGCTTGAGCGGCTCGAATGTAATCAAAGTTTCGGGTACGTAAAAATTCCGCGCGCACCACGCCAACCAGACTCATCCAGCCAAACAATACGGTAATGCCCAACAGCCACCAGAAGTTAGGCTGGACCACGCTCGACAATAGGATGATGAGAAACAGCGTTGGCATTCCTGACCAAACTTCAATGAATCGTTGCCCCCACAGGTCCACCTTGCCGCCATAATAGCCCTGAATTGCGCCAGCCATAATGCCCATCACGCTCGAACAGAGAGTGAGCATTAGACCAAACAAGACAGATATACGTGTGCCGTAGAGGATGCGCGCCAGTACATCACCGCCGTTGGCGTCTGTTCCCAGCCAGTTTTGTGCGGAAGGTGGGGAAGGGAAGGGCTTATCGGTGGCAAAGTTAATGCTGGTGGCCCCAAAGCGTATTGGTGCCCACAGGATCCAGCCCTGGTTTTCCAGGCGCTGTTGTAGCCATGGGTCCTGATAATCAGCCTGAGTCGCCAGCGGTCCGCCGAAGTCGCTTTCACTGTAGTTTTTGAACAGGGGGAAATACCAGCTATTGTCGTAGCGCACCAGTAGCGGCTTATCATTGGCAATCAGTTCTGAACACAGGCTAAGACCGAACAGCACCAGAAAAATCCACAGCGACCAGTAGCCGCGACGGTTGTGGCGAAAGCGCGCCCAGCGGGCCTGATTGACGGGGCTTAATCGCGACATTAGCGTCCCTCAAAATCAATACGAGGATCGACCAGCGTATAGCTGATGTCGCTGAGGATATTCAGCAGCAGACCGATCAGGGTGAAGATATAAAGCGTACCAAACATTACCGGATAGTCGCGTGATACGGTGGATTCATAACCCAGCAATCCCAGGCCGTTAAGCGAAAACATCACTTCAATCAGCAGTGAGCCGGTAAAAAACATGCTGATAAACGTTGCCGGGAAGCCGGCGATCACCAGCAACATGGCATTGCGAAACACATGTTTCCACAGAATATTTTTCTCGCTGACCCCTTTAGCGCGTGCGGTGACGACATATTGTTTGCGCACCTCATCCAGAAATGAGTTCTTGGTCAGCATAGTCAGCGCGGCAAACCCACCAACCACCGTCGCCAGCACCGGCAGGGTAATATGCCAAAGGTAGTCGGTTACTTTCTGATACCAGGGCAGGGAGTCAAAATTGGCGGAAACCAGCCCGCGAAGCGGGAACAGGTCGTAGTAGCTTCCTCCGGCAAAAAAGACGATCAGCAAAATGGCAAACAGAAAGGCCGGTATGGCATAGCCGATAATAATAAATGCGCTGCTCCAGACATCAAACCGGCTGCCGTTATGCACCGCTTTGCGGATCCCAAGCGGTATCGACACCAGATAGATGATGAGCGTACTCCACAGCCCCAGCGTGACGGAAACAGGCAGGCTGTCTTTGATAAGCGTCAGCACCGAGGCGCTACGAAACAGGCTGTCACCGAAATCGAAACGAATGTAATCCCAGAGCATTTTGAAGTAACGCTCATGAATGGGCTTATCGAACCCATAGCGGCGAGTGATTTCGGCGATCACTTCCGGGTCCAGACCCCGTCCGCCTCGATAATTACTGTCGCTGATGTTACCAACGCCGGTTTGCGCGTGGCTGGCGCGAACGCCTTCGCTACCCGCGCCGGGTAATGCCCCGCTTTGCCCGAACTCAATGGCGGCGACGGCCTGTTCAACCGGTCCGCCTGGGGCTATTTGCACGATAAAAAAGTTGATGGTGATGATGGCCCAAAGCGTTGGGATCACCAGCAGTAGACGTCGAATCAGATACGCGCCCATTTATTCTCCCTGTCGTCTGGCTGCGGGCAGTTTCGCCGCTTTGTTGACGTCATACCACCAGTTGTCGAGGCCAATGGTGTAAATTGGGCGAATAGCAGGATGTGAAAATTTATCCCACCATGCAATGCGATCCTCTGCCATAAACCACATCGGCAACATGTAGTAGTTCCAGGTTAATACCCTGTCCAGTGCCCGGCCCAGTGGGATCAATTTGGCTTTATCACCTTGTGCCGCGATGATTTGGTCGATCAGTTTATCAATCACCGGGCTTTGTACGCCGGGGGCGTTGTAGCTGGAATCAATATATTGAGAGGCCCACAGAATTTGCAGGTCCGAACTCGGCCACGGCATCGCGCGATACAACCTCGGCATCATGTCATAGTCGCGACTGCGCAGGCGGTTCGTGATTTGTGAGTTATCCACCTGGCGGATATTCATGGTAATACCTAAGCGCTGCAGGTTGTGCTGGAACGGCAGCACCCATTGACTGTTGCTGCCCGCCGGGAGCAACAGTTCAAAGCTCAGAGGTTTACCGCTGGCGCTATTTACGCGCTGCTGACCCTTTAGTACCCACCCGGCCTGCTCCAGTAAGGTATCGGCTTTCAACAGGTTGTCGCGATCGTAGCCATCGCCTTTTGATTTTGGCGGCTGATAGATTTGGCTAAAGACCTCAGAGGGGAGATCTTTTTTCAAGGGCGCGAGTATCACCAGTTCATCTGCGTCGGGGTATTTTGTCGCGGCATATTCGGTATTCTGAAAATAGCTGTTGGTCCGGCTCCAGGCATTATAGAACAGCGCTTTATTCATCCATTCAAAATCAAAGGCCAGCGTGATGGCTTCCCGCACCCGTCGGTCGTTGAATACCGGGCGCTGAATATTAAATGCCAGCCAGCGGGTATCCTGCGCGGATTCGTTCTTTTGTTCATCTTTGATGATGTAGTGATTCGCGAAATTTTTCCCGGTATAGCGCGTCGCCCAGTTTTTGGCATCATTTTCAAGACGCAGATCAAACGCACCGGCCTTAAACGCTTCAAAGGCGACGTTATCATCCAGATAGTAGTCGTAGCGGATGGTATCAAAGTTCCAGCGTCCACGATTGACGGGCAGATTAGCGGCCCAATAATCTTTGACGCGCGAATAGACAATATACTGGCCCATCTTCCATTTCGTAATACGATAAGGGCCGCTGGCGAGCGGTGGCGATGATAAGGGATCGCTGAGCTTATGATCTTTCCAGTACTTCTCTGGCATCACAGGTAACGAAAACAGGCTGAGCATGTCCTCTTTACCCGGTTTGGCTAATTCAATGCGTACGGTTAATGGCGCGATGGCTTTTACCGTTGTTCCCTTGTAGACCAGACGAAACTGCGGCACGCCTTCAGTCATAAATTTGTGGAAGGTGAATGCGACGTCGCGGGCGGTAATGGGTGAGCCATCATGAAAACGCGCTCGTGGATTAATGGCAATTTCTACCCAGGAATAGTCGTCAGCATAGCGCGCGCTGTCGGCAATGAGCGGGTAATAGCTACCAGGTTCATCGTCAGAGGTCGTAAACAGCGTATCGTAAAGCGTTTCGGTACGTGCGCCGGGGTTACCGCGCATCGCATAGCGGTTAAAGTTGTCAAATGTGCCAATGGCGGACAGGGTGATTTGACCCCCTTTAGGGGCTGCGGGATTCACATAATCGAAGTGATTAAAGTTAAATGCGTACTTTGGTTCACCCAGTACGGCAAAAGCATAGCTTTCTTTGATGGATTGCGCCTGGGCGCTAAACCCGATGAGGGTAATAAACAGAAGCAGTACGCGAGGGATCATATAAAAGCGATTTCCTTTTCCTGCCACAACCCGACGGGCATCATGCCTGAAAGATAAGGGATGTAGCGGCGAGTGAGAGTATATGAATCGCATACTGCGATCACCACGTCTGCTTATTGGGCTGCGCCATCCAACGCACAAAATCAGCAAGCTGTAATGGTCGGCTAATCCAGTATCCCTGGAAAAAATGCACCCCACGATCGCGCAGCCAACGGGCTTGTTCAGGAGTTTCTACCCCTTCCGCAACCGTCAGCATATTAAGACGTTTAGAAAGTGTCAACACGGCGTCCAGAACCGGAGAGGTCAGGGTTTCTGTTCCAATGGCGTTAATAAACCCACGATCGATTTTCAGGTAGTCAACGGTAAAGCGTTCCAGATAAATAAGCGCGCTATGGCCGGTGCCAAAATCATCAATCGCAATTTCAAAACCTGCGGAATGCAGCCATTCAAATAGCTTTGTGGCCTCGTGCTGATTGAGCATATCTCGTTCAGTGATTTCCAGCACTATCTGAAAATAGTTTGCGGGAAGTGAAGCGTGCAGGTGCCGGATGTCGTCTTTAAATGTCTCGCCATGCAGATGCGATGGCGCGATATTGATCCCCAATTTTGCGCCAGCGGGTAACACTTTTTGTAGTGTCGGGGCGTCCTGGGCGATCAACTTAAAGAGATGCTGAGTCAGCGGGACGATCATTTTCTGTGATTCAGCGTAATGAATAAAGGCATCCGGTGGGATCTCGCCTGTTGTTGGGTGATTCCAACGTAACAGGACCTCGACGCCTTTCACCTCCAGCGTTTGCATCTCTACTACGGGCTGATATACCACATAAAACTGGTTATGTTTGATGGCGTTGAGGATATCTTTGCCTGGGCGTAAACGGATGCTGTAGATGTAGTACCAGAGAAGAAGAGCGACAATAATACCAGCCATGCATCCCAACATAATAGAATACCAGACGTCGGTATAGTTCCACTCTTCTGCGTATAAGCGAATTTTAAGCGGGATCCCTTCAAGGGTTGCCTGCCGCCAGGGGGTATGAGGAAGAGCGGAGACATCGATGATTTGCGATGAGAATGTCGAAATTGCAGTATTACCAACGATAATAGCAATACCGTCAAAATCATCCTGCCGGGCGGTATAGAGTAGGTAAGGCGCCAGATTAATATTCAATGAGGTAAATACGCCGCTATCGTTGAACGACGCGTTTCGGTGCCAAATCATGATCGCTGGCTTATCCGGCATCATGGGCGTGCCGGGAAGTAATTCCACATCAATATTTCTGCTGATATCGAGGTTTGGTATCAAATCCAAAATCGGAGTGAACATGGAACCTGTCGCGGAAGAGCAGAAAGCGATGCCGTCTTTTACCAGCAAGAAAGCGCGAACGTTCAGGCTAAAGGCTGCACTGGAGGTCAGCTTAGCGCCGACTTGTTGGCAACTGTTGGCAACCAGCGGCTGAAGGGCATCGGTGGTGGTTTTGAGGTCGGTGAAGTAGCTGCTGACGTAATTCTGGATATCGGCAAGGAGCGTGTCGTACTTAACTTCTCGTTTATGCCAGGTGACGAAAAACTGCAGGGTACTCACGAGTATTGCGACGATAAGCCCCGTTAACATACAGGAAAGCAGGATTTTCCGACCGGATGAAGAAGAGCGTCTGAACATAGATCCTTATTTTACCTGGTTTAACCGCTTACTCTGTATGAATATAACCTGAAATGACTCATGTTGTGAGATTTTTCTTAGTCGCAGGGGGAAACAAAAAAGCACCGCCGAAGCAGTGCTTTTGGAATGTCTCATCAGGATAGCCAAGGGATAGCTGCCAAACGAAACTAACTGCGGCTCAGAACCCGGCGAGCTTCGTTGTAACGTTTTTTCCAGTAAGGCTCGTTCATGCTGGAAATGATAACGCCACTGCTGGTCGAGGCATGTACAAACTGGTTGTTACCGATATAAATACCGACGTGACGGCCAGTAGAACCAGCACGGAACAGAACCAGATCGCCTGTGCGCAGATTAGTGCGCGAAACGGATTTTCCCGTTTCCTGTTGTTCATAGGTTGAGCGCGGAAGCTCTAAACCAAATTGCTCGCGGAATGTACGCTGCACGAAGCTTGAGCAATCAATACCTTTTTTGGTGCTGCCGCCAAGGCGGTAACGCACGCCTTTCCAGTCAGCATACTGGTCCATAATACGTGATTTAACATCGATATTACGTACCATATTTTCAAATTCATCCTGAGAGGCTTGCAGTGAAGAGTTATCTCCATTGCCCACAGCATGCGTCTCAGAATGCATATTCTTGGCGGTGTTCGTTGTGCTACATGCAGAAAGCAGAACCGCAACTGCTATCGCGGGTATGCCCCGCAAGATATATCTCAAAATCGGTTGAGATTTGACCATTTTGTTTGTTTTCCCTTGAAGTCCTTAACGATAAATATCGTTATAAAAAATGCCAAACGTGACGAGACTAATTACCATCGCACGATGAGACAATTCCTTAAGGTCAAATCTGTGGCAGAACGCACAAATTTATTCTGAAAGGGAATAATTATCCCGCGAGGCAAAACGAGTTCGAGATTACCCGATCGTTCCGGTCAATGCGAGTGATTTTACGTGATTTCTTATAAGAAAAATTGATACAGAAAGTGAATAAACGGCATTGTCTAAATTAAGAACAATCAGGGTAAAAAATACGCAACCTACTCATTTTAAACATGAATAAGATGACAGGAGAATGACAATCAGAATGATGAAATATTGCCCGGCATCATCAGGGAATCAGAAGTATCCCTGATGATGTTAATTACTCTGCGTTATTTGTTTAAAAATTGTTTGTTTTTGCCGGGTAGATAATTCACGAACAGAGTGACTAATCGGTCGCTTAATGGCGTCATTAGCCACCAGGGAAGGCCAATCAAGACCACCGTCATGGAACCAACCACGATATCGGTGAGCCAATGAGCGCCAATCATTACGCGCGGGAAGGCAAAAACCACAGCAATAATAAGGCCGATTATTCCTGCGACTTTTCCGAAATAACGCAGCATAAATGCGGAAAAAATAAGCAGCATCATGCCGTGATCGCCAGGAAAACTGTCTTTCGACGCATCTTTGGTCGGAATATGCAGCAGTTCGCTGACGCGATAAATATTATCCAGCATAAGCGTGGGGCTGGCGCGTTTAACGGGAATAAGCGCCTGGCCCAGCTGATTTAATACCACTGCGGTGAGCAGCATAACCAAACCAATTGCCACAATGCGTCGGCGACCTTCCGACGTCTCTTTGAGCCAAAAGTGCAGCATCAATGCGCCCATAGCCAGCAATGAGCAGCCATCAAATGCCCGATTATTGGTGATAGCAACAACCCATAAGAACAGCGGGCTTTCCACCAGTTTATGATTAAAGAAGCGGAAAACGCCCGTATCGAGTGAAGACCAGAACCCATGCCCGGCTGGAATATACCAGGACAGAAACAGTGCCAGACCAGCAATATTAAGCAGGAGGATTAAAGGGTATCGGGTTTTCATCGTCGTTTACCATTGCTAAAAACGAAGGCAACCTTACGCGCTAGCGTCTAAACGAAGTCTCAACAACGCGCTCTGTAACGCATTCCAGTCGGTCTCGGTATTGGCGATGAGTTCAATACGGCTATCCGGTGGCGCGACGTTTTGCGTCTCTATATGCCAGTCGTCTCCCTGGCGGTTAATGCGTACCAGTCCTTCTTTAATACGCATTACCCCCTTCACGCGTCCAACAGGAGCAAGACGCGACCATTCCAGCAGACCGATGGTATCGAACACTGTATCGGCGTCAAAAATCCAACCGCAGGCCTGATGGCCCTGACCGCTGTTCAGGCTACGACGCCAACGCTGCTGTGCGGGTAAGCTCAACGCTGCCAACCCCTTTTTGTTGGCATGGCTATGGGCGTGCTCCGCGCTTGCAGGAAGCTCCGCCAGGTTTAGTCGGGGCAAATCCAGTAGCTGTCCGTCAATTTGCCCATGGTCGGCATGAACTAACTGGCGATTACCACCGTAGTGTTGCCACCAGCTTTGTAGGGCGTTTTCGCTTTCCGTCGTGGCACGGTCGGTTTTGTTGGCAACAATGATATCAGCGGCGGCCAGCTGATCGCGGAAATTGTCATTGGCGACGCTTTTCTCATCCAGTAACAGGCGAGGATCAAGGATACAGAGGGTTGCGCGCAGATCGATCCACGGCTCATAAACCGGTGCGGTGAGTAAATCCAGAATCTGTTTGGGATGCCCGAGGCCGGTGGGTTCAATCAGCAGGCGCTCGGGTTTTCCCTGACGCAGCAGCGTATTGAGGCCAACCTGCATTGGCAGACCGTTAACACAGCACATACAGCCGCCGGGGATCTCTTTTAGCAGCGCACCGCTGTCGGCCAGCAACGCGCCATCAATGCCAACTTCACCAAACTCATTAACCAGCACGGCCCACTTCTCAGCAGGATCTTTGTTTGCCAATAAATGAAGAATAGAGGTGGTTTTGCCACTGCCGAGAAAACCGGTGATGAGATTGGTTTTAGTCACATTTACTCCAGAATCATAAATTACCGTAATGGCATTTAACAATCCTGGCGAAAAACGGGGAAAAAGAGAAGGGGTGAGAGGACGAAGAGGCGCTTCGTCCTGCTTAATGGCAGAAATCGTTAACTTTTTAACGTCTCAATGACAGCCTGATGCGCACCGTATTGGGCAATGCGTTGCCAGGCCTGCTGAATGGCCGCGACAAACTGCGGATTCTGTACGAGATCGGTGGCGAAAATCTCGCGCAGCGAAAGCAGGGCGTTGACGCGTTCTGACTCTGTGCTCTGTTTAACCAGAGCGGCAATTTTTTCACTCAACGGGTCACGAACATCAATAGCGGTGCCTGAATCATCCACGCCGCTCACATAACGCATCCAGCCCGCGACGCCGAGCGCCAGCAGTGGCCACTCGCTTTGGCGGGCTAAATGTACGCGGATCCCTTCCAACATGCGCTGGGGTAATTTCTGGCTACCGTCCATCGCGATTTGCCAGGTTTTATGTTTCAACGCTGGGTTGGCAAAACGCTCCAACAGGCTTAGGGCATACTGGTCTAAATCAACATCGGTAATTTGCAGCGTAGGTGCCTGTTCGTTGAGCATCAGGCGGTAAGCGGCTTCACGAAATGCGCTGTCCTGCATACAGTCGCTGATGTGCTGGAACCCGGCCAGATAGCCGAGATAAGCGAGAAACGAATGACTGCCGTTCAGCATCCGCAGTTTCATTTGTTCCCACGGCAACACATTTTCGACCATCTGGACGCCCGCCGTTTCCCATTGTGGGCGGCCACACACAAAATTATCTTCAATCACCCACTGGATAAACGGTTCGCAGCTGATTGCGCAAGGATCAGCAACCCCCAGCTCGCGGGCAATTTCGGCCAGTGACTCTTCAGTGGCGGCAGGGACAATGCGGTCGACCATGGTGCCTGGGAAACTGACATGCTCCTGAATCCAGGTTGCCAGTTCTGGTGAACGTTTCTCCGCCATTCCAAGGACGGCGTTTTTTACCACATGACCATTGTCCGGGATGTTATCGCAAGAGAGGACGGTAAACGGCTGTAGCCCGCGTTCACGTCGGCGATGTAGGGCTTCAACAATAATTCCGGGGGCAGAGTGCGGTTCAGTCGGTGTTTGCAGATCGTGAGCAATACGTGGATTACTGAGGTCTAACGAGCCTGTCGCTGGATCGATGCAGTAGCCTTTTTCTGTGATGGTTAGCGAGACAATAGCCACCTGAGGTTCGCAGAATTTTTCGATAATGGCCGCCAGCGAATCCAGCCTGGCGTTGAGACATTCGTTGACGGCGCCGATAACAATTGGTTGGTTACCGTTGGCCCCTTTTTCCAGCACGGTAAATAAATGATCCTGTTCGCGTAGTTGGCTCATCAGTCGATCGCCGCTGAACAGACTGATCTCACAAATACCCCAGTCTCCACCCTGCGCATTCAGCACCCTGTCGGTTAGTAACGCCTGATGGGCGCGGTGAAAAGCACCGAAACCAAAATGCACAATCCGCGTTTTTAATTGCTGGCGGTCGTATTGCGGCATCATGACATTTTCCGCCAGTGGCGCTGAGGCAATAGTTTTCATTTAATACACCTGATTAACCATAAATTAACAATGGTAGTATAAAGTTATATGACAACAAATTGAATTGGTGTGCCTCATTTATCCGGGGAATGTGAGCTTGATCAACCAATAATCGGCAATGTGTTGATCAGTTGACGGATACCTGTATGGTAGTCGTCATTAAGATGATTTAATTTGGTATAACAACTTGTGAGGTGAAACAATGGAACAAACCTGGCGTTGGTACGGACCTAACGATCCGGTATCGCTTGATGATGTGCGTCAGGCTGGCGCAACGGGTGTTGTGACCGCCTTGCACCATATTCCAAACGGTGAAGTGTGGCCGGTAGAAGAAATTCAGCAGCGTCAGGCCATTCTGGCTGAAAAAGGGCTGACCTGGTCGGTAGTGGAAAGTATCCCTGTCCACGAAGATATCAAAACGCGTTCAGGTCAATATCAAACGTGGATTGCCAACTATCAGCAGAGTATCCGTAATCTGGCGACCTGTGGTATCGATACGGTGTGCTATAACTTCATGCCGATCCTCGACTGGACGCGTACCGACCTCGAATATCAACTGCCGGATGGTTCCAAAGCGCTGCGTTTTGACCAGATTGCTTTTGCGGCCTTTGAACTTCACATTCTGCAACGCCCGGGAGCTGAAGCGGATTATACCGCCGAAGAACAACGCCAGGCGATGGACTACTTCAATGCCATGAGTGATGCAGAAATTGAAAAACTGACCCGCAATATCATTGCTGGCCTGCCTGGTGCAGAAGAGGGCTATACGCTGGATCAGTTCCGTGCGCGTCTCGCTGAATACGACGGCATCAGCAAGGACGATCTGCGCGATAATATGGCGGTATTCCTGCGGGCGATTGTGCCAGTGGCAGAAGAAGTCGGCGTGCGTCTGGCCGTGCATCCTGACGATCCGCCGCGCCCGATCCTTGGCCTGCCGCGTATCGTTTCGACTATCGAAGATATGCAGTGGCTGAAAGAAACGGTCGACAGCATAAATAACGGTTTCACCATGTGCACCGGTTCTTACGGCGTGCGCGCTGATAACGATCTGGTGAAAATGATCGAAACCTTTGGCGATCGTATCCACTTCACGCACCTGCGCTCAACCTGTCGTGAAGATAACCCGAAAACCTTCCACGAAGGTGCGCACCTGCAGGGCGATGTGGATATGGTATCGGTGGTGGCTGCCATTTTGAGCGAAGAGCAGCGGCGTAAAAAGGCGGGCGACCTGCGTCCTATCCCGATGCGTCCGGATCATGGACACCAGATGCTTGACGATCTGCACAAGAAAACCAACCCGGGCTACTCTGCGATTGGCCGCCTGAAAGGCCTGGCAGAAGTCCGTGGCGTTGAGCTGGCGCTGAAACAAACGCAGTTCCGCGATCTGCTGTAAGTCTAACAACAGGGATTGCGCGACAGGCGCGATCCCTGTTTTTCATCAAGGCTGCGCGAGCGCCTGCTCCAGCACTGTCAGCACTTTATTGATCTGCTGTATCTGCAATCCACCAAACCCAAAAAACATAACAGCATCGCTGTTCTCTTTGCGCCATGCGGCTTCTGATCCATTTTCTATATCCGGCAGAGTGTCGAAACGGATCCCGGCCAACAGGCAGCATTGCTGCAACCTGGTGATGAGTTCTGCGTGTCTGGCAATGCGTAACGAGAGGTGCAGACCTGCCGTTGCGCCAGCGATTTTCCCTTCGGGAAACAGAGTGGAAAGGCCATCGCGTAACAGGGTGAGGCGCGTCGCATAGCTGCAGGCCAGCTTGCTGATATGCGTATAGAACACCTGGTTTTGCATCAGTTCGGCCAAAAATTGCTGCAACAACCACTGACTGCCGTTGTTATTGAGCGCTTTCATATTCTGTACCGCCGGAAGCAGTTCATCAGGGCAAATAAGATAGCCAAGCCGTGCGCCTGGCCCCAGCGTTTTAGAAAATGTCCCCATGTAGATAACCCGGTTGTGATAATCCATGGCTTTCAGCGCGGGAAGGGGATTTTCCCCATAGGTAAAAACGGCATCGTAATCATCTTCAATGATGTAAGCGCCGACGCGTTGCGCCCACGTTAATAATGACTGACGGCGCTCCAGTGAAAGCACGCTTCCCATCGGATACTGATGCGCTGGAGTAACATAACAAAGCTGGGTTTCATACTCGGGTAAATTATCTGTCTGCAGCCCGTGGTTATCTACGGCAATTGACGTAATGTCTGCACCGTAATAATTAAAAAGATGCCATGCGCCAGAATAACAAGGGGATTCGGTCACAATATGGCACTTTTTTTTCTGACTGACAGCATGATGAATAATAAATATTTGGCTGAGCAGTGATAATCCTTCCTGAATCCCGTTGGTAATGATGATGTTCTCTGCTCGGGTATTAATTCCGCGGGATAAATTAAGGTATCTGACCAATTGCTCACGCAGTGAAAATAATCCACTTGGTGAATGGTATCGGGTAAATAATTGTTCTTTAAGTATGCTTGGAGCATTATTCCATTTCCGCCAACTTGACCAGGGAAAAGCGTTGGGATCGGGGACGCCCATCCGACAGTAGCACTCTCGTCCAGGCTCGGCGTAAACATCGGTTGAGACTCCGGCAGCTTTAGGTTTTGTCGGCGGAGAACCCTGGGTAACGGGCACATGCGTTGGTGTTATACGTACAGGCGTGGTGAATATCACTTCATAGCCAATGCCGTGTCGGCTCTTGATTAACCCTGCAGCCATAAGCTTATCATAGGCCATCACTACCGTTATTTTGGCTACGTTCAATACCTGAGCCTGCTCGCGAATAGAGGGAAGCTTATCGCCACAAAGCAAATCTCCCCGCTGAATAGCCTGGAAATAAAATTGAAAAATTTGCAATTGCAGCGGAGTGCGGAGTTCTCTATTGAGCGTTAATGTAAGCATGAGGAATTCCTTATTAATATATAGCCACTATATTACGAATTTCTCGTTTTTACTATTTGATACACCTCATGGAGTAGCGGCTGTTCCTATAGCTTGCCATCGCTGTCTCTATTTTTGATTTTTATTATCCCTTAGCGTGTCGCTATTAAAAAAATGGAGGCAAGCATGTCGTGGATAAGAAAGAACGCATTGTGGTGCGTATTGGCTGGGGCGGTGGCAATGGCCCTGGCTATTTGGGGAACGTGGCAAGGCGTTCATTACACCAGTACCACCGAATTTTGTTTATCGTGTCACTCGATGCGCACGGCTGGAGAGGAATATAAAACCAGCGTGCATTTTCGTAACGCATCTGGCGTGCGGGCTGAGTGTAAGGATTGTCATATCCCCCCGGGCGTTGTTCCAACGCTTATTCGTAAAACTGAAGCCTTAAACGACCTCTATCACACCTTTATTTCTCCTTTTATCGATACTCCTGAAAAGTTTGCTGCCAAACGCCCGGAGCTGGCCCAGCGGGAGTGGGCACGCATGAGCGCGAATAATTCAGCGGCGTGTAAATCCTGCCATAGCTATGAGGCAATGGATCATGGCAAGCAATCGGCAAACGCGGCGGCGCAAATGACCGCAGCGGCAGCAAAAGACAGTAACTGTATCGATTGTCACAAAGGAATAGCCCATCACAAACCCGATATGAGCAGCGGTTTTCGCGATCGCTATAAGCAGCTACAGCGTCAGGGAGATATGCCAGCAGATGCGACCACACTGTTCTCATTAAGCGAAAAATCACTGGCGGCAACGGCAGGGAGTCCGGCCGGGAAGGCGCTGTTATTTCCTGCTACCGAGGTCAAGGTGCTGAAAAAAGAAGGCAGTAACGTGCAGCTCGAAATCACGGGCTGGCGAGAAAGCAAAGGGCGTGGACGGGTGATCACCCAGTATATGGGGAAACGCGTTTTCTCCGCCGTTCTCGATGAGCCCCTGATGGCGAACGTAAAAGTGCTACACACCCAGGTCGATCCTGACTCACATCAGGAATGGCAGCAGGTGAGCGTCACCGCCTGGACCACCGATCAGGACTTTATCAACACGCTTGCGCCAATCTGGGAATACTCAGATCAAATGCTGCAATCCACCTGTAGCGCCTGTCATAGCACTCCTCCTACAACCCGATATACCGCTAACGGCTGGATCGCCGGACTGAAAGCCATGTCGACCTATTACCGGCTTAATCCGGTGGAGGAACGTACGTTGTTGAAATACCTCCAGACCCACGCCAGCGATGTGTCTGAAACCAACAAAAAGTAAGGATAATGTATGGATATTCATGACTTTAATCCGTCCCGCCGCCGTTTTCTCAACGGAATGCTGGCGGTGGGGGCTGCCAGTGCACTGGCGCCTAATCCGCTGATATCAAAAGTGTGGGCGGCGGGGGAAAATCCCGAACAGTGGATCCAATCTGGTTCGCACTATGGCGCTTTTGAAGCCAAAGTGGTCAACGGTGAGTGGACCGAAACCCGTCCGTTCAAACATGACAAATACCCCTGCGATATGCTGAACGCGGTGCGTGAAGTGGTCTACAACCCGTCGCGGGTGCGCTACCCGATGGTGCGTCTGGACTGGCTGCGTAAGCGTGAGAAGTCAGATCGCAGTCAGCGCGGAGATAACCGTTTTGTACGGGTCAGTTGGGATCAGGCGCTGGATCTATTTTACGAAGAGCTGGAGAGGGTGCAAAAAACCTATGGCTCATCAGGCGTATTTACCGGGCTTGCCGACTGGCAAATGGTGGGCAAATACCATAAAGCGGGCGGGGCGATGGATCGGGGACTTGGCCTGCATGGTAGCTATGTGACAACCGTCGGCGACTATTCTGCGGCAGCGGCACAAGTCATTTTACCGCATGTGATTGGTTCGCTGGAAGTTTATGAGCAGCAGACGTCGCTTCCGCTAGTGATTCAAAACAGCAATACCATCGTGCTGTGGGGCTGCGATCCGATCAAGAACCTGCAGATCGAGTTTTTGGTTCCCGATCACGATGCGTTTGGCTACTGGCAGCAGATTAAAGAGGCGGTAGCGCAGGGTAAGATGCGCGTTATCAGCGTTGATCCGGTGCGTAGCAAGTCGCAAAACTATCTTGGCTGCGAGCAGTTGGCGTTGCGGCCACAAACCGATGTCGCGTTAATGCTGGCGCTGGCGCATACCTTGTACGAAGAAAAACTGTACGACATGGCGTTTATTACCGATTACACCGTCGGTTTTGAGCAGTTTTTGCCGTATTTGCTGGGCGAAACCGATAAACAGCCGAAAAATGCCGAATGGGCGGCCGAAATCTGCGGCCTGACGGCAGAGCAGATCCGAGACTTCGCCCGTCTGTTGGTGAAAGGCCGGACACAGTTTATGGGCGGTTGGTGCGTACAACGCATGCACCATGGTGAGCAGTATCCGTGGATGCTGGTGGTGCTGGCCAGCATGGTCGGTCAAATTGGTTTGCCCGGCGGCGGGGTAGGATTTGGCTGGCACTACAACGGCGGTGGTACGGTAACATCCGCCGGGCCTGTGCTTTCTGGACTGGGAGGGATCACGAATCCCCCGAAGGCAAAGTACAACGCGGATTTTCGCGGCGCATCGGAGCATATCCCCACTTCGCGTATCGTTGACTGCCTGCTTGAGCCGGGCAAAAAGGTTGCCTTTAACGGCGAGACGTTAACCTGGCCTGACATCAAAATGGCGATCTACAGCGCGGCGAATCCATTTCATGCGCAGCAGGACAGGAATCGCATGATCGACGCGTGGAAGAAGCTGGAAACCGTGGTGGTGTTGGATCACCAATGGACCGCGTCGTGCCGATTTGCCGATATCGTCCTGCCCGTTACTACCCGCTTTGAACGTAACGATATTGAGCAGTTCGGTACGCATTCGAATAAAGGGTTGATGGCGTTGCATCAGATCGTCAAACCGCAATATGAAGCGCGACATGATTTTGATGTATTTGCCGGGCTGTGTAAGCGCTTTGACAAGGAAGCGGTGTACCGTGAAAACCGTGATGAAATGCAGTGGATACAGGCGCTTTATGACGAAGGCGTGAAGATGGGGGCATCGCTCGGCGTCTCATTACCGGATTTCACAACGTTCTGGCAGGGTGACGGATATATTGAATATCCGCCGGGTCAGCCGTGGGTACGTCACGGCGAGTTTCGCGACCAGCCAGACCTGAATCCGCTGGGAACGCCGTCAGGTCTGATTGAAATCTACAGTAAAACCATCGCGGGCTTCGCCTACGAGGATTGTCCGGGGCATCCGGTGTGGATGGAACCCTTTGAGCGTACCCATAGTGGCAAAAAAGATAAATATCCACTGCATCTGCAATCCTGCCATCCGGATAAACGTCTGCATTCCCAACTGTGCTCTAGCGAGGTGTTTCGCAACACCTATGCGGTTGCCGGAAGAGAACCGCTTTATATCAGTGAACAGGATGCCACCGCTCGTGGCTTAAAAGCCGGTGATATCGCCCGCGTCTTCAACGCTCGTGGTCAGGTACTGGCTGGCGTAGTTGTCAGCCCGGATTTTTCCCCTGGCGTGGTCCGTATTCATGAAGGTGCATGGTACTCCCCGCAGGAAGGGGGGAAAGCCGGGACATTATGCACTTATGGCGACCCGAACGTGCTGAGCGCGGATATCGGTACTTCACAGCTGGCCCAGGGGCCTTCAGCGCATACCGTGCTGGTGGAGGTCGAGCGTTATCAGCAGAAAGCCCCGCAGGTGACGGCTTTCGGTGGTCCGCAGATTGTGAAAGAGGAGGGGACCAGTGCAGCATAAGCAAATTCATCAGCAGCGGGCAGCTGTGTACCAGTGGTTTTCGCAACTGTTATTTCGTGAGCTGGATGAAAAACAGCTCGCCAGTCTGGAAAACGGCGATAGCCAGGCTTGGATTGCCTCACTGGCGGCGGTTCCTGGAGTGTCTGCCGAGGTTAAACGTTTTGAGCGCAGCCTGGGCCGGGTTTTGCGGCGCGACTCCCGACAGCTGGAGCTGGCAGCAGATTTTGCCTCGCTGTTTCTGCTGGCCCCGCCGGCTAGTGTTTCTCCCTATGCAGGGCACTATCCACACACGACAGCGGCAGAAGAACGTCGGCAAATGAATGTGCTGCTGATTGAGCAAGGTCTGGCAGCGCGAGAGAATGAACCCTCCGATCATATTGCTGTGCAGTTGGCATTAATGGCGAGGATGGTTGCTAAAGAGGAGAGGGTATCGGCGCAATATTACTTTTTGCATCATCATATTCTGTGCTGGGCACCGTTATTTCGCGACGCTTGTCTGGTGCGGGATAACGAGGGGTTTTATCCTCAGGCGGTGAATCTGATAGTGCGTTTTATGCAAGAGGATGAACAGTATCTGGAGTCATTGCTGATGGATGATTTTTATTTCAGCAGCCAGCGCTGAAAATGAAAAAAGGGACAGCCTGCGTTGTAATGCCAGTCAGTTAGCGCCTCAGTTTCAGTAAACTGGCGGAGGTTAAGAACATGCTATCTCGGAGATAGAGTTCCGTTCACCTCATGTTCATCGTTTCTCTGAAACACGGATTCCCGTGAACGTGTAAAGGGCGTTCTCCGCCACGCCCTTTACAATCCCGGCTCCCGGCGGGAAAATTGTTGCTACGCAATACCCTCCGCTTATTCCTCCTGGCTACCGGGCCGGGCGCGAGGAAGCGTCCCTGCAAAGCGCGCCCTGAGCCAGCATCCATGCTAGCTCTCCCGGCCTTACGGAAACACGTCGGCAATTTTCAGCCGGACCAGCCCACACCTGACCATCTGCGTTTTTTGTTTAAACAGCAAAAAAGATTTAACTGGAAGTCAGTGCGTTGAAGCGATGACCCTGGTCCGGCTGAAAGTCGATGAGGCGTTGACGACTGACCGGGACTGCCCGCAGGGATGCGGGCAGAGGGGACGGCCTGCATGGACGCAGGCTCGGCCCCGACCCGACAGGCAGACGGCATAAGACGAATGAATCGCGTAGCGACGATTTTCCCGCCGGGAGCCTGGGTTGCAAGGGAGGCGGCGGTGAGCCTCCCTTGCACGTTCACAGGTATCGGTGCTTCAGAGAAATGACACCGCTGAGATGAACGGAACCCTGAGCCGGAATCACATGTTCACCATACATGCTTAAAAGACGAGCATTACAGCCAGCGCTGTCCCTTGCCGTCACTGCGCAGCAGAAAATTAATCTGCACGGCCCATATAGCGACGTTCTTCGATATGAATACGGATTTTTTCACCCGCACTCAGATACTCAGGAACCTGGATCACCAGACCGGTGCTCAGGGTTGCTGGTTTGTTGCGCGCACTCGCTGAAGCACCTTTAATCCCCGGTGAAGTTTCAACGATTTCCAGGTCTACGGTCTGCGGCAGTTCAAGCGCCAGCAGTTGGCCGTCCCAGGTCAGTACCTGCATGTCCGGCATCCCGCCTTCCGGCATGAACAGCAGCTCTTCTTCAATCTGGTCTTTGGTGAAGGTATACGGGGTATAGTCTTCTTTATCCATAAAGATGTATTCGTTGCCATCGACGTAGGAGAAATCAACGCCACGACGGCTCAGAGTGACGGTATCCACGATATCGTCACCTTTGAAGCGCTCTTCAACTTTCAGACCGGTACGCACATCAGAAAAACGCATTTTGTACAGCGTGGCAGCACCACGTGCAGACGGTGATTGAATATCGATATCTTTTACAATCAGCAGTTTGCCGTTGTAGTTCAGTACCATACCTTTTTTAATTTCGTTCGCTCTTGGCATCGAAAAAATCCTGTAGTGAGGAGTGTCTAAAATATCGCGTAAAACTACTCGCGCCGGGGCATTCAGGCAAGCGGAATTCATGCTTTTGCTGGTGCAAAAAAGGTGGTACTGTGCCCTTCCCGCACAATCCGATGGTTTACGATAAAGAGAGTACTGTATGGAATGCCGTCCGGATTGTGGTGCATGCTGCACCGCGCCTTCAATCTCCAGTCCCATCCCCGGTATGCCTGATGGCAAGCCCGCTAATACGCCCTGCGTTCAGTTGGATGAATCCCTGCGTTGCAAAATTTTTGCGTCGCCGCTACGACCAAAGGTGTGCGGCGGTTTACAGCCCAGTGCGGAAATGTGCGGGCGGACGACGCACCAGGCCATGGTTTATCTCATCGAGCTTGAAGCGCTAACCGCGCCTTAAACGTCCTTGATGCGCGCCAGGCACGCGACGGTGGCGACGATCATCACCAGCGCAAACCAGAACACCGCGTGATAGTTCCAAATTTCAGCGGCAATCCCTGCCAGCGATCCGGCAATAATCCAGCCTACGCGAATGGTATTCGTATAGAGGGTGGTGGCTGAACCCGCCTGTCCCGGCATCAGGTCCTGGAAATAGAGCATACCAATCCCGCCGAGAATACCGATGTAAATCGCGTTCAGCAGCTGTAAGCCAAGCAATATCGCCGGAGAGTGAGCCAGCAGCATACCGGCATAAAAGAAGAATCCGGCAACAACGGCAATTCTCATCAACAGACGTTTACCCAGACGCTTTGCAAAATAGCCAGCAATCAGCATGGTTGGGATTTCCAGTCCGGCTGCGGTGCCCATCATGATGCCCGCCAGTTTTTCCGGCAGATGCAGTTCGTTGATGATAAACAGCGGCATATTAATGATATAGAGACTATTGGTTCCCCACATTAATGTGCAGATAACAAACAGCAGCAACGTGTCGCGTCGATTGCGGCGCGGGGCCTCAACTGCGCCTGTCGCGAGAGGCACGTTTTTACTCATTGAGGGTAAAAACAGCCAGACCATTACGCCGCAGACAACAAACGCCACCGCCGCGCTGAGATACATCACCGTAAAGCTGAATCCCATGGCCAGCGCGTAGGCCAGCGGCGGGCCAATTACCCAGGCCAGCGAAACCTGCGCACGTAATATTGAGCTGAACATGACGGCTTCCCGACCTGTGCGGTCGGCGTGTTCACGGGCGAGAGCAAACATTTGCGGGTTGGCGGTCGATCCAAAGCTGCTGAGGAATACCCCGACAAACAGCAAGATAAAATAATTACGGTTCCAGGCGAACAGCACGCAGGCCAGCATCCCCAGCACGCAGCAAAACACAATCAGGTTCTTGCGATCGCCTTTTCTATCTGAACGTCCGGCCAGAAACTGACTTACCAGAATACCGATCACAGCGCTACCGGTAAAAAAGAACCCGACCATGCCGGGACGGGCGTGGACTTCATCCGTCAGAAAAAGGCTGAGCGTTGGCGTCTGCAACGCACCGGCGATACCCGTCAGAAATGCGACAAGCAGGAACGCCGAAGACGTTAAATCAAACGCCTTGGGTGTGGCGGCTACGGGAGTGTTATGCATGTTTTGATATCAATGATGTGAAGAGACGCGGAGTTTACGCCGCTTGTCAGAAAATAAACAGGGAGCCAAATCAAAATCGGCATCAAAAATCAAAATAGCATTTCAGTCAAAGACTGCTGTTTGCTGACGTTGCTGAATCTGACAAGCTGACGGCGTTTTTGCGTCAGCATTTTTTACTCCTTCGCAGAGAAAATGTGCGTTATCTCTAAATTCAGCAAGTAATTTGTCAACTTTACTTGTGTGCTGAAGAAAAAAGAGCAAGACTTCTTGAAACGTTTCAGCGTCATCTTGCCTTAACTGATGGAGTCGGGTGGCGCCTTTTTTCTCATGTTGGCTGAATCGTTTCAATTCAGCGGGAGAGGAGAATCATGTTCCAGTTATCTGTTCAGGATATTCACCCGGGCGAACAGGCCGGGAATAAAGAAGAGGCTATTCGCCAGGTTGCCGCTGCCTTAGTGCAGGCGGGTAACGTCGCGGAAGGCTACGTCGATGGCATGCTGGCGCGCGAACAACAGACGTCCACGTTCCTCGGCAACGGTATTGCGATTCCTCACGGTACGACGGACACGCGCGATCAGGTACTGAAAACCGGTGTGCAGGTATTTCAGTTTCCGCAAGGCGTGACCTGGGGCGAAGGGCAGGTTGCTTATGTGGCAATTGGTATCGCCGCAAGCTCTGATGAACACCTCGGTTTACTGCGTCAGCTGACACACGTGCTGAGCGATGACTCCGTCGCTGAACAGCTGAAATCTGCGACCACGGCGGAAGAACTGCGTGCGCTGCTGATGGGTGAAAAGCAAAGTGAACAGCTGAAGCTTGATAACGAAACGCTGTCGCTGGATGTCGTGGCCAACTCACTGGTGACGCTGCAGGCACTCAACGCGGCGCGGCTGAAAGAAGTCGGTGCGGTTGACGCCACCTTTGTAGCCAGAGCAATCAATGAGCAGCCGATGAATCTTGGTCAGGGGATCTGGCTGAATGACTGTGCTGAAGGTAACGTGCGTAGCGCCGTTGCGGTCAGCCGTGCAGCAACAGCGTTCGATGTACAAGGTGAAGCGGCAGCCCTGCTGGTGACCGTCGCCATGAATGACGATCAACCGGTTGCGGTGCTGAAGCGCCTTGGCGATCTGCTGCTGAATAATAAAGCTGACCGTTTGTTGAAAGCTGATGCGGCAACGGTGCTGGCGCTGCTGACCAGCGATGACGCCTTAACTGATGATGTACTGAGCGCCGAATTTATTGTGCGCAATGAGCATGGTTTACATGCCCGCCCGGGCACCATGCTGGTGAATACGATTAAACAATTTAACAGTGAAATTACCGTGACAAATCTTGATGGAACCGGCAAGCCGGCGAATGGACGCAGTCTGATGAAAGTTGTGGCGTTAGGCGTGAAGAAAGGACATCACCTGCGCTTTACTGCACAGGGTGAAGATGCTGAACAGGCGCTGAAGGCGATTGGCGAAGCCATCGCGGCAGGTCTTGGGGAGGGCGCGTAATGAGCAGACGTGTTGCTACTATCACCCTTAACCCGGCCTACGACCTGGTGGGCTTCTGCCCGGAAATTGAACGCGGTGAAGTGAACCTGGTTAAAACCACCGGTCTGCATGCGGCAGGGAAAGGGATCAACGTCGCTAAGGTTTTGAAGGATTTAGGTATCGATGTCACTGTGGGCGGCTTCCTGGGTAAAGACAACCAGGATGGTTTTCAGCAGTTGTTCAGCGAGCTGGGCATTGCCAACCGTTTTCAGGTCGTGCAGGGCCGTACCCGTATTAACGTCAAGCTGACCGAAAAAGACGGTGAAGTATCTGACTTTAACTTCTCTGGTTTTGAAGTTACCCCGGCTGACTGGGAACGCTTTGTGAATGATTCGCTGAGCTGGCTGGGCCAGTTCGACATGGTGTGCGTCAGCGGCAGTTTGCCAACCGGCGTGAGCCCGGAAGCCTTCACCGACTGGATGACGCGCCTGCGTAGTCAGTGTCCTTGCATTATCTTTGATAGTAGTCGTGAAGCGTTGGTAGCAGGTCTGAAAGCGGCACCATGGCTGGTGAAGCCAAACCGTCGCGAACTGGAAATCTGGGCCGGCCGTAAGCTGCCGGAAATGAAAGATGTGATTGAAGCGGCGCATGCGCTGCGTGAACAGGGGATCGCTCATGTGGTGATTTCACTCGGCGCGGAAGGTGCGCTGTGGGTTAACGCCTCAGGTGAGTGGATTGCTAAACCGCCGTCAGTTGAGGTGGTCAGCACCGTCGGCGCGGGTGATTCAATGGTTGGCGGTCTGATTTACGGTCTGCTGATGCGTGAGTCCAGCGAACATACCCTGCGTCTGGCGACGGCTGTTGCCGCTCTGGCGGTAAGCCAAAGTAATGTAGGCATTACCGATCGTCCTCAGTTGGCCGCAATGATGGCGCGTGTCGACTTAAAACCGTTTAACTGACAGCAGGAGAGGCATAATGAAAACGCTGCTGATTATTGACGCTAATCTCGGCCAGGCTCGCGCTTACATGGCGAAAACCCTGCTTGGAGCGGCGGCACAGAAAGCACATCTGGAAATTATTGATAATCCGAATGATGCCGAACTGGCAATTGTTCTGGGCGATACGCTTCCTGCCGACAGTTCGCTGAACGGCAAAAAAGTCTGGCTGGGCGACATTGGTCGTGCGGTTGCGCATCCTGAACTCTTCCTCAGCGAAGCTAAAGGCCATGCAAAACCCTACAGCGCCCCGGTTGCAACAGCACCTGTGGCCAGCAGTGGTCCAAAACGCGTGGTGGCGGTGACGGCGTGTCCGACCGGTGTTGCTCATACGTTTATGGCCGCTGAAGCGATTGAAACTGAAGCGAAAAAACGTGGCTGGTGGGTGAAGGTTGAAACCCGAGGTTCTGTTGGTGCAGGTAATGCCATTACGCCGGAAGAAGTGGCTCAGGCTGATCTGGTGATTGTGGCCGCTGACATTGAAGTTGATCTGGCGAAGTTTGCCGGCAAACCGATGTACCGCACCTCTACCGGTCTTGCGTTGAAGAAAACCAAGCAGGAGCTGGACAAAGCGCTGGAAGAAGCAACACCGTACCAGCCAACCGGTAAAGCGCAGACTTCAGCAACCGAAAGTAAGAAAGAGAGCGCGGGGGCGTATCGTCACCTGCTGACGGGCGTCTCTTACATGCTGCCGATGGTGGTTGCTGGCGGTCTGTGTATTGCACTCTCGTTCGCTTTTGGTATCGAAGCGTTTAAAGAGCAGGGTACGCTGGCGGCGGCGCTGATGCAGATTGGCGGTGGTTCAGCCTTCGCGCTGATGGTGCCGGTACTGGCAGGTTATATCGCGTTTTCCATCGCTGACCGTCCGGGTCTGACGCCGGGTCTTATCGGCGGTATGCTGGCGGTGAGCACCGGTTCCGGCTTTATTGGCGGGATTATTGCTGGTTTCCTTGCCGGTTATGTGGCGAAGCTTATCAGCACGAAGCTGAAACTCCCGCAGAGTATGGAAGCGCTGAAACCGATCCTGATCATTCCGCTGTTCTCAAGCCTGGTGGTTGGTCTGGCCATGATTTACCTGATCGGCAAACCAGTGGCGGGTATTCTGGAAGGTTTGACTCACTGGCTGCAAACCATGGGTACGGCCAATGCGGTGCTGCTTGGCGCGATTCTTGGCGGCATGATGTGTACCGACATGGGTGGTCCGGTTAACAAGGCGGCGTATGCTTTCGGTGTGGGTCTGCTGAGTACGCAAACTTATGCGCCGATGGCGGCCATCATGGCTGCGGGTATGGTACCTCCGCTGGCTCTGGGTCTGGCAACGCTGGTTGCGCGTCGTAAGTTCGACAAAGCGCAGCAGGAAGGCGGTAAAGCTGCTCTGGTACTGGGCCTGTGCTTTATTACCGAAGGGGCAATCCCGTTCGCTGCCCGTGACCCAATGCGCGTTCTGCCTTGCTGTATCGTTGGTGGTGCGATTACCGGGGCTATCTCGATGGCGGTGGGTGCGAAGCTGATGGCGCCACACGGCGGGCTGTTTGTCCTGTTAATCCCAGGCGCAATCACGCCGGTGTTGGGATACCTGCTGGCAATTATTGCCGGTACGCTGGTAGCCGGTCTCTCCTACGCGGTGCTGAAGCGCCCGGAAGCTGAGGTTGTGGCAAGGGCGGCCTGATTTAACGTCAATACCAGGGGCAGAGAATTCTCTGCCCCTTTTTTTATGCATTTACCTATACCGTTGCAGCATCGCCACAATAATCCATCCAGCCTTAATAAAACGGGTCAGGCAATCATTGGCGCAATGATAAAACCAAAGGCAACGCCAGCAATGATCCCACCCAGTCCTGGCAGCATAAATGGATGGTTTAAGACATACTTGCCCACGCGCGTTGTCCCTGTGGTGTCGAACTCCATTGCCGCCAGAGAAGTCGGGTATGTTGGTAGAACAAACACCCCGGTTACCGCCACATAGGAGGCCAGAATTGCCCATGTAGGCACGCCGAGCGCAACGGCCAGAGGGATGATCAGCGGCGTGGTGGCGCCTTGCGAGTAGAGAAGCGCGCAGGTACCAAACAGCACCAGTGCCAACAGCATGGGATAAGCCCGTAGAATATCGCCTGCGATATCCTTAATCTCCGCTAAGTGGGCATCAATGAAGGTCGTTCCCAGTGTAACAATCCCGAGAATGACCGCCAGTGAACTCATCCCCGATCGAAACGTGGATGTCAGGACAATAGCATCGGTTGAAGTTTTGCATAACACCACCATCAGGCAAGCGGCAGCCAGCATACAGATAATGATGATATCCCGGGTATTCATTGGGTTGCCTGCATCGAATCCAGGGCGTAGCTGCGGGCAGGCGGCAAGAATAACGATGACGACCGTTGCCAGCATAAACAGGGCGACTGAGAGTTTGGCACCCGGCGTGGTGCTGTTTTGCCCTTCATATTTACGCACTAATCCTTTTTGCAGGCGTTCCAGATAGACTTCATCATCCTGTAGCTCGCATCCCTGACGTGAGGCGATAAAAGCGGCAACCATCGCGGCGACAAAAGAAGCTGGCAGACATACAGCCATGACCTGAATAAAAGTGATACCGTTGCCTTCCATAATGGTCAGCATAGCCGCCATTGCGGCACTGATCGGCGAACCGGATATCGCCACCTGGGAGGCGACTACGGATCCGGCGAGCGTACGAGAAGGGCGGATACCGGACTCTTTGGCGACTTCGGCAATCACTGGCAGGGTAGAAAATACAATGAACCCTGTTCCGGCCATAATGGTCATCGACCAGGTGATAATCGGTGCAATAATATTGATATATTTAGGGTTACGCCGCATGAAATTACCGGCAACGCGAACCAGATAATCCATACCTCCTGCGGCCTGTAGCGCCGATGCTGCCACGACAACTGTCATAATAATGAGGATAACGTCAACGGGTGGCGAGCCAATTTGCAGATCAAATCCCAACGTTAAAATAGCCAGCCCCAGACCACCGCATAAACCGATACCTATTCCGCCGAGGCGGATACCAAAAAATATTGCACCCAACACGACGATAATTTCTAACCAAACCATAATGGCCTCCGCCAGAGAATAATTTGTTATTAAAATAAGTGGTTGTTTAATGCTTTATTAATCTGGTGACGGCTGTTATTGCGCCAGAAGATGATGTTTGCCAACTCGTTTTTCGTACCATTTAATACCGGCGCGAACTAATGATCCGGTTGAGTCAATATATTTATCTGGAGACTTTCTGACTGCGTCGGCAAGAATGACGGGGACTTCAGTACATCCCAGTACAATGATTTGTGCGCCGCGTGAGAAGAGCACTTCAGCCTGTTCATTCATCAGCGTTTGTGCCCGCTTAAGGTCGCCGGCTTTTAAGCAATAAATACTTTCCATGACCTTTTCCTGACCGGATGAATCAGGACTGATGCAGGTTAAACCAAGAGATTCTATGCCTTTTTGGTAGAGTCCCATGTAAAGGGTGGCGTTAGTAGCAAGTAAACCGATACGTGATTTTCCGCAGTTTTTGACCTCATTCATGGTTGTTTCAACGATACTGAGTAACTCTGTATGACAGCACTCTTTTAATTCATTAAACCAAAAGTGGGCGGTATTACAGGGGATCACAATACACTCCGCACCAGCATCTTCCAGTTTGTGCATATAATCACGCATTGCCGGAAGTGGGGAATGACCATGATGCATTAACGCATCAGTTCGGTCTGGAATATCAGGGATGGATGAAATAATTAATGGAATATGTTCCTGATCGCGTTGCGCTGCGGTAAATGTGACGAATTTATTAAAAAGATCGACGGTTGCAGCAGGCCCCATACCACCAAGTACGCCAATTAAACCTTTCACGATATATACCTCTATTTACCGATTTTTAATATTCAGAGCTGGTTTCTATCTGGTGCTTATGTTTAACAGCAGAGTGTCGTGAGGAGAAATGCAATAATGTTTGATTCAATGCAATAAACGCATGAGTGTGATGTCTTTTACCACTTCAGCAGGCCGGTAATCAGCCAGAGGCCCGACATTACGCGGTGGGTGAGCGGTCGTGGTCGATGGGTAAAGAAACATGTTAATGTCAAAAACGAAGGTATTATGCAAAAAACGAATCACCAGATGCTGATGTTGAATATCATCTCCGGGAATATTCAGGCATGATGCTTAAGACTAATCGACATATTTAAACATCCGCGTGACAGGCATGAAAAATATCGAGACAAAATGGTTATATGATTTTCTAACGCTGGAAGCGTGTCGTCATTTTTCTCAGGCCGCAGAGGAGCGCAACCTATCCCAACCGGCATTTAGTCGGCGGATCAAGGCGCTCGAATCCGCTGTTGGGGTGCTGCTGTTTGACCGTACGACAAGTCCACTGCAGCTGACGGAGGAGGGTAAGTTATTCCATTCGCAGACCCGTAGCCTGCTACAACAGCTGGAATGCAATTTAGATGAGCTAAGCGGTCACAACCTGCTTGGCGTTCCCAATATCAAAATAGCGGCGGCACATTCTCTGTCGCTGACGATGTTGCCCAGATTAGTACATTCAATGTCGGCATGGGGCGAGGAGTTTGTTTACCACGTCGAAGCGATTGACGTAGTCCAGGCGGTGAATACGCTGCGCGAGGGGAAAAGTGATTTTATTATCTCCTTTCGCGATGAAGACTTAATGCAGTCACCTTTCTGCGGCTTGAAGGTTTTTGAGTCTGAGCTGTATCCCGTCTGTGCTGCGGATGCACAGGGTAAGGCGTTGTTTGATATCTATCAGCCGCAGGTGCCGATTCTGAACTATACCAGCACTTCCTACATGGGAAGATTGGTTAACCGTCACCTGGCGGAGGTGGGGAGTATTTCAGCGCGTACGCTGTTTATGTCTTCGATGAGTGAGCTATTGAAGAATATGGCATTGGATGGTCATGGTATCGCCTGGCTGCCAGCGTGGACGATCGTGAACGAACTACGGGATAAGCGCCTGGTTTGTCTGGACACGCCGGAGTTGATGGTGCCAATTCAGGCCTATATTTACCGAATGGATACCCGTTTGAATAAAACGGCTGAGCATTTCTGGCGGATTTTGTACAACCATATGCCAGAGGATCTGGTTACGCTCACTTGATACGCGCCAGCTTGTCTGGCGCGCGGGGATCGTTACGCCACTGCTTTTTCTGTTTGCTGGGCTTTCAGCCAGGCGATCTCTTCGGCCCATATATCCGGATTAATGGTTTCCAGTACCAGCGGAATACCGTCAAAACGATTATCCTGCATAATCCAACGGAAGGCATCATGGCCAATATTGCCTTCACCCAGGCTGTGATGACGGTCAACGCGACTGCCAAACGCGCTCTTGGCGTCGTTCAGGTGCATACCGCGTAGATACTTGAAACCGACAATACGTTCAAATTCCGCAAACGTCTTTTCGCACTCTTCTGCGGAACGCAAATCGTACCCCGCCGCGAAAGCGTGGCAGGTATCAATACAAACGCCAACACGGGACTTATCTTCGACGCCGTCGATAATGGCGGCCAGGTGCTCAAACTTGAATCCCAGATTACTACCTTGTCCGGCGGTATTTTCGATAACTGCCGTCACGCCCTGGGTCTGAGCGAGGACGATGTTGATGGATTCGGCAATGCGCGCCAGACATTCATCTTCCGGGATCTGCATCAAATGGCTGCCCGGGTGAAAGTTCAGCAGGGATAAGCCCAGCAGTTCACAGCGTTGCATTTCATCAAGAAACGCATCACGCGATTTTTCCAGCGCATCGCTGACCGGGTGACCGAGGTTAATCAGGTAACTGTCGTGAGGCAGGATTTGTGCGGAGGTGTAGTGGTACTTCTCGCAGGCAGATTTGAAATCATCAATGATTTCTGTGGTTAGCGGCGCAGCACGCCACTGGCGCTGATTCTTGGTGAACAGGGCGAATGCGGTCGCTTCGATTTCTGCGGCTCGAATAGCGGCGTTAGCCAGACCGCCAGCGGCGCTTACGTGCGCTCCGATGTATTTCATAAATTTAACCCGCCATACTCAAATACAAAAAGGGAGAGTATAGCGGGTTAATGGAGGTGAGTCGTGATCGTTTATGCCATCAGGGCGTGGACAGCGACGTTAATCGCACCACCACCGACAATCAGCCAGACAAACAGCAGCAGGGCCATCAGTAACGGTTTGGCACCGGCTTTTTTCAGTGCGCTAACGTGAGTGGTTAACCCCAGTGCAGCCATTGCCATTGCCAGCAAAATGGTGTCCAGCGTTACCAGCATGTTCACAACCGACTGCGGCAGCAGGTGGAACGAGTTAAAAATCGCGACCACAATGAACAGGATGGCAAACCATGGAATAGTGATTTTGCTTTTCTCACCGCCCGTAGCCGGAGACAACTGTTTAACGCGTGCGGCCAGGAGGATGAGGAACGGTGCCAGCATCATGACACGCAGCATTTTGGCAATAACCGCGGCGTTTTCCGCATCCGGGTTAATGGCGTGCCCGGCAGCCACTACCTGTGCTACTTCATGCATGGTGGAACCAATGTAAATGCCGTAGGTTTCTGGGCTAAACCAGTGTGCCAGCAGCGGATACATTGCCGGATACAGGAAGATAGCGATGGTACCGAAGATCACCACGGTGGCGACAGCGACGGTTACCTTACTGGCTTCCGCTTTCACTACCGGCTCGGTTGCCAGCACGGCGGCGGCACCACAAATGCTGCTCCCCGCACCAATCAGCCAACTGGTATGGCGGTCCAGACCAAACACTTTCTGCCCCAGGAAGCAGGCAATCATAAAGGTACTGCTCAGCGTTAACACATCAATCACGATACCGCTGACGCCGACGTCAGCAATTTGCGCGAAGGTGAGGCGGAAGCCGTAGAGGATGATCCCCAAACGTAATAAGTGTTGTTTAGCAAACAGCACGCCGCCGTCACAGCTTTTCCAGATGTGCGGATAGACGGTGTTGCCGAGGACCATCCCCAACAAGATTGCTAAGGTGAGGGCGCTGAACCCGGCACCTGCGACGGCGGGAATGGATCCACCCCATAAGGCGACCCCAGTGATAACTGCACTTAGGGCAAGCCCCGGAATAAAATGCCACGCTGTACGACGATGAGTCTGCAAGGTGAGTTCTGTCATATCCTTCTCCTTTATCTGGGTAAAAGAGTACGGCGAAGTGGTTTAAAAATAAAATTGATTATATATTTATAATTAATCTCTATAAGTGGTAAGTAACGGATATCCGGTGGAAAACGACTATGCATATCACCTTGCGGCAACTTGAAGTGTTTGCTGAGGTACTAAAAAGCGGTTCAACGACCCAGGCGTCTGTCATGCTGGCATTGTCGCAATCGGCGGTGAGTGCGGCACTTACCGATCTGGAAGGGCAACTCGGCGTGCAACTGTTTGACCGCGTCGGCAAACGGCTAGTGGTCAACGAGCACGGGCGTTTGCTCTACCCGCGAGCGTTGGCGTTACTTGAGCAAACGACCGAAATCGAACAGCTTTTTCGCGAAGATAATGGTGCCATTCGGGTCTATGCCAGTAGCACCATTGGTAACTATATCTTGCCTGCTATGATCGCCCGCTATCGGCAGGATTTTCCTGATTTGCCGCTCGAGCTGAGCGTGGGTAACAGTCAGGATGTGATCAATGCGGTGCTTGATTTTCGGGTAGACATTGGGCTGATTGAAGGGCCGTGTCACAGTACTGAAATTATCTCTGAACCGTGGCTGGAAGACGAGCTGGTGGTGTTTGCCGCACCGTCGTCACCGCTCACAAAGGGGCCTGTTACGCTGGAACAGCTGGCGGCTTCGCCGTGGATCCTGCGTGAGCGAGGATCCGGTACGCGTGAACTGGTGGATTACCTGCTGTTGTCTCATCTGCCGAGATTTCAGATGGCAATGGAGTTGGGTAACTCAGAGGCCATTAAGCATGCGGTACGCCATGGTCTCGGGATCAGCTGCTTGTCGCGTCGGGTCATTGCGGAGCAGTTGCAGGCGGGAACGCTGAGCGAAGTTCCCGTGCCGCTGCCGCGTTTAGTCCGCACTCTCTGGCGCGTCCATCACCGTCAAAAACACCTTTCAAATGCCATTACGCGTTTTTTACATTACAGCGATCAGGTCGAGCTGGGCGAATAGGGCGCTTACAGTCGTAAGGTCATCTCTTTATAGAACGGCGGTTATATCTTAACCGCTGTGCGCCGCAAATTTTCTGCTTTACTTATAATCCGCGGCCAGTCATGAAGGTCTCTTATAACAGCGTATTTGTGCCGGAAGAATGCCATTTCGTCTGCTACAATCGCGCCTCATTTTTTGGATGGATAGCATTTTCACATGGTTTCCGAAACTAAAACCACAGAAGCGCCCACGCTACGTCGTGAACTGAAGGCGCGTCACCTGACGATGATTGCCATTGGAGGCTCCATCGGTACAGGTCTTTTCGTTGCATCTGGTGCAACTATTTCTGCAGCGGGTCCAGGCGGCGCGTTGTTCTCTTATATTCTGATCGGTCTGATGGTGTACTTCCTGATGACCAGCCTCGGTGAACTGGCTGCCTATATGCCGGTTTCCGGCTCGTTTTCCACCTACGGTCAGAACTATGTAGAAGAAGGCTTTGGCTTCGCGCTGGGCTGGAACTACTGGTACAACTGGGCGGTAACGATTGCCGTTGACCTGGTGGCCGCACAGTTGGTGATGAGCTGGTGGTTCCCGGACACGCCGGGCTGGATCTGGAGTGCGCTGTTCCTTGGCGTTATCTTCCTGCTGAACTACATTTCCGTTCGCGGATTTGGTGAAGCGGAATATTGGTTCTCACTGATCAAAGTTACCACCGTCATTATCTTCATCGTGGTTGGCGTGATGATGATTTTCGGTATCTTCAAAGGCGCTCAGCCGGTGGGCTGGAGCAACTGGACGACCGGTGATGCACCGTTTGCCGGTGGTTTTGCTGCGATGATTGGCGTGGCGATGATCGTCGGCTTCTCCTTCCAGGGGACAGAGCTTATCGGTATCGCGGCTGGCGAATCTGAAGATCCTGAAAAGAACATTCCACGTGCGGTACGTCAGGTGTTCTGGCGAATCCTGCTGTTCTATGTGTTCGCGATTTTGATTATCAGCCTGATCATTCCGTACACCGATCCAAGCCTGCTGCGTAACGATGTAAAAGACATCAGCGTTAGCCCGTTCACGTTGGTATTCCAGCATGCGGGTCTGCTGTCTGCGGCAGCGGTGATGAACGCAGTTATCCTGACGGCGGTGCTGTCGGCAGGTAACTCCGGGATGTACGCCTCCACGCGTATGCTTTATACCCTGGCATGTGACGGTAAAGCGCCGCGTATTTTCGGCAAACTGTCTCGTGGCGGCGTACCGCGTAACGCGCTGTATGCGACCACCGTGGTGGCGGGGCTGTGCTTCCTGACTTCAATGTTTGGCAACCAGACCGTGTATCTGTGGCTGCTGAATACTTCCGGGATGACGGGCTTTATCGCCTGGCTGGGGATTGCTATTAGCCACTATCGCTTCCGTCGCGGTTATGTGCTGCAGGGTCACGATGTGAAGGACCTGCCGTACCGTTCTGGCTTCTTCCCGCTGGGTCCGATCTTCGCCTTTGTGCTGTGCCTGATTATTACCCTGGGTCAGAACTACGAAGCGTTCCTGAAAGACAGCATTGACTGGGGCGGCGTGATGGCTACCTATATCGGTATCCCGCTGTTCCTGATTATCTGGTTTGGCTATAAGCTGACCAAAGGAACCCGTTTTGTTCGCTACAGCGAAATGAAATTCCCGGGTCGCGTGAAGAAGTAACAGTATAAAAAAGCATAACAAAAACCCCGGCATGATGAGTACCGGGGTTTTTTATTGCGTCAGACTTAGAAGCTGTAAGTCATGCCAACCGTGTAACGACGTCCATCAAGGACGGTGTCGTAGGTATCGTAATCGATTTGTTTATCCAGCACGTTATACACGCCAGCGGTCATCAACAGATCCTTGGTAGCATAGTAACGTAAACCAACGTCGACCTGAGTATAGGACGGGGTGCCCTGTGCCATTGAGGTACGGCTCAGGTATTCAGACGTTTTCCCGCGCAGATTCAGACGGCTCCAGAAACCGAGATCCTGCGTAGCCTGCCAGTCCAGCGTCGTGTTAAACATATGCTTCGGCATTTTGTTCAACGGTTGGCCGGAGAACTGACCGCTTTTCTGCTCAGATTCCGTGTAGGTGTAGTTCGCGGTCCAGTTGACGTCGGAGGTTATTTTCCAGCCGAAGGTGGATTCTACGCCGCGCATATTGGCTTTATCGACGTTAACGCGATCGCTGACGAAGTCATAAGTAGTATTGCCGATGGTGCAGGCCGGATCGGAACTGCTGTTACAACGGCGAACTTCGGTGATTTTGTTTTTAAAGTCGGTATTGAACAATGTAACGCCTGCGTTGAGGTTGTTGCCGTTATCCCACAGTAAACCGATCTCTTCGCTGAGGCTTTTCTCCGGCTTCAGATCCGGGTTGCCGACAATGATTCCGTTCAGACGGCCGCCGCCGGTGACCTGTCCCCAACTGGCAGAAGACTGGCGCAGATCCGGTGCGCGATAGCCCGCGGAAACGCCGCCTTTTAAGGTCCACTGATCGCTCAGATGCCATACGCCATAGCCGCGCGGCGTCCAGTTGTCACCGTAGTTTTCATCCTTATCCATACGCAGACCGCCGGTCAGCGTGAAGGTATCGGTAACGGCCCATTCATCTTCAGCAAACAGCGCCCAGCTCCAGCGGGTCAGTTTGTTCAGTCCATCAGCCGCTTGCAGCTGGTTGCCGTTATCGCGTAGTTTTTCATAACGGTATTGCCCGCCCAACGTCAGGGTGTGCGCCCCAAGGAATACCTGGTTCTGGTTATTGAAAATCGTGTTGTAGGACTTCATCTGGCGACCGGGATTGTCGGTCTCTTCCTGCTGGACATAGCTGGTGGAGTTGAAGTCGTCGTAATAACCGCTGTGGGTTATTGAGTACGTGGTGTGCACATACTTGTTTTCGCTTTTACTGTTGGGCTTACAGCTTCCGTTACGGCAGTTTTCCTCTGCCATGGATTTGCCTGGCGTACTGTCGCGATCCTGCAATTCACGTGCGTAATCGAAATCGATGTCGTTTTTATCATCTGGCGTAAAGTTCAGGGTTAATCCCCCGCTACGCATACGCTGTTCATTGTAGCCATTTACGATTTCATCTTCTGCGCGGTGGGAGAATAATCCGGTCACCTTCGCGCCAAGTAATCCGTCAATCAGTGGTCCAGACGCATAGGCGTTGGTCTGGTAAATATCGCCGGAATCTCTGTCTTCCTGGAAAGTGGCATCGCCGTGTAAGGATCCGGTCCAGGCTTTGGTATTCGACACTTTTTTGGTGATGACGTTAATAACGCCACCCATCGCATCGGAGCCGTAAAGCGATGACATTGGGCCACGGATGACTTCGATACGCTCGATGGATTCCAGCGGCGGTAACCAGCCTTGTTCAATACCTGAGTTATCGCTGTTAGGTCGTGTGCCGCGTGTGCTGATACGTTTGCCATTGACCAGGAACAGCGTGTATTGCGAAGCCATACCACGAATACTGATATCGCTGCTGCTTCCCCCGCCAGTGACGACGACGCCAGGGACATCTTTTAGCGCATCGGTGACATCTCGATAGGCTTTGTCCTCAATCTGCTGCTTGGTAATAACAGATATTGAAGCCGGGGCATCCTGAATTTTCTGCTCGAAACCGGTAGCGGTAACGACCACGGTGTCTTGTTCAGCGGCATGGCCGAGTGATGGGAGGCAGGCGACGCATACTGCGGCAGCTACAGCCTTAACGTGAGGTATAGTCATTTGTATCATTCCATTTAAATGAATCAAACTGCGCGTCATGTGAAAGGCCATGACAATTGTATGTATTTGTCTTTTAAGGACTCTTTTCAGTAAAGAAGCGGGGGGATTGTACAAAAGTATGAATATTTGTAAACACAAATGATAATAGAAATCATTTGTGTTTGATATGATTTGGAGTGAAATGCTTTTTTAATCAATAAGATAGTTGGGGAAGAAAAAAGGAGAAAAAGTGAAGGAATGATGGAGAAATGAAGAGGGCTTCCGCCCTCAACTCAGGAATTACTTCAGCAAATACTGGGCGTGGAAGCGCAGGTGATCCTCAATAAACGACGCAATAAAGTAATAGCTGTGGTCGTAACCAGGCTGGATGCGTAGCGTCATTGGCCATGCGGTCTGACGGGCAGTTTCGGCCAGTACCGCGGGCTGCAACTGATCGGCAAGAAACTGATCGCTGTCTCCCTGATCGATTAACGTCGGGATCGCGTCTGCGGGTTTGCTGGCCAGCATTAACGCGCAGCTATCCCACTCTGCCCACTGTGTTTTATCTTCGCCCAGATAAGCGCTAAACGCCTTCTCACCCCACGGAACGCGACAAGGGTTTACGATCGGCGCAAAGGCGGAAACGCTGGTGTATCTCCCGGGATTTTTCAGCGCCATAATCAATGCGCCGTGGCCGCCCATGGAGTGTCCGCTGATGGCGCAGCGATCGCTGACGTTAAACTGCGACTGAATCAGTACCGGAAGCTCATCACGCAGATAGTCATACATACGAAAATGCGTTGCCCACGGCTGCTGGGTGGCATTGAGGTAAAATCCGGCCCCTTGACCTAAATCGTAGCCATCATCGTTGGCAACCTGCTCGCCGCGCGGGCTGGTGTCCGGCATCACGAGAACAATACCCAGCTCAGCTGCAATGCGCTGCGCGCCTGCTTTGGTAGTGAAGTTTTCATCATTACAGGTCAGGCCCGACAGCCAGTACAGCACCGGAGGCGCGGCGTTATCACGGGGTGGTGGAAGAAAAATACTGAAGGTCATGGCGCAATTTAACGTGGCGGAGTCGTGACGCCAGCGTTGCTGCCAGCCTTCAAAACAGCGGTGCTCTTCAAGCATTTCCATGCGTGGCTCCTTGTTGTGTTGAACCTGAATGTGTTTGCGAACTCATCATAATACAGATTATTCATAGCACTGTGAGTAACTTTCACTTCCGCATTGAGCAAACATACTTCATCATCTATATAACTTTACATTAACACTCGACGTCACCGGGCTGAACGACAAGTGAAATCAGCAATGCTGAAAGGCTGTGCCAATTTCAATAATTATCACGGTGAATACTGGATTATGTGCGCCGCCTCACGCACAATGTTCTGGCTGTGACACAGCCTAAAAACTTTGCCCCATGCAGGGCAGAGGCGCCCCACCTGCAGGAGAAGAAGAAATGTCATCACTCAGTAAAGAAGCGGCACTGGTTCATGAAGCGCTGGTTGCGCGTGGTCTCGAAACCCCGCTGCGCCCGCCCGTGCAAGAGATGGATAACGAAACACGCAAACGTCTTATCTCTGGCCATATGACCGAGATTATGCAATTGCTCAATCTCGATTTGAGCGATGACAGTCTGATGGAAACTCCGCATCGCATTGCGAAAATGTATGTCGATGAGATTTTCTCCGGCCTCGATTACGCCAACTTCCCGAAAATCACCGTCATTGAAAACAAAATGAAGGTGGACGAGATGGTCACGGTTCGTGATATCACGCTGACCAGCACCTGTGAACACCACTTTGTCACTATCGATGGCAAAGCGACGGTGGCGTATATTCCGAAAGATTCGGTCATTGGTCTGTCGAAGATTAACCGCATTGTGCAGTTCTTTGCACAGCGTCCGCAGGTACAGGAACGTCTGACCCAGCAAATTCTCACCGCGCTGCAAACGCTGCTCGGGACGAATAATGTGGCGGTATCGATTGATGCGGTGCATTACTGTGTGAAAGCGCGCGGCATTCGCGATGCGACCAGTGCGACCACCACTACTTCTCTTGGCGGATTGTTTAAGTCCAGCCAGAACACGCGTCAGGAATTTCTGCGCGCAGTACGTCATCACAACTGATTAGGGCAGGAACCATGGAGCGTAATGTCACGCTGGATTTTATTCGTGGCGTCGCCATTCTTGGTATCCTGCTTCTCAATATTAGCGCCTTTGGCTTGCCAAAGGCGGCATACCTCAATCCCGCCTGGTATGGCTACATCACCTTATCCGACGCCTGGACCTGGGCGCTGCTCGATCTCTTCGCGCAGGTAAAATTCCTCACGCTGTTTGCGCTACTGTTCGGTGCCGGTCTGCAAATGCTGCTCCCGCGTGGTAAACGCTGGATCCAGTCGCGGCTTACGTTGCTGGTGCTGTTGGGTTTTATTCACGGTTTACTCTTCTGGGATGGCGATATCCTGCTGGCATATGGCTTGATCGGCCTGATTTGTTGGCGGCTGATCCGGGATGCGCCGTCGGTAAAAAGCTTATTTAACACCGGTGTGCTGCTGTATCTGGTGGGCGTTGGCGTACTGCTGCTGCTGGGAGTGATCTCCGGGAGCGAAACCAGCCGCGCCTGGACACCGGATGCTTCAGCGTTGCTGTATGAAAAATACTGGAAAGTGAACGGCGGAATGGAAGCAATCAGCAATCGCGTGGATATGATGTCCAATAGCTTGCTGGCGCTGGGTGCGCAATACGGTTGGCAACTGGCGGGAATGATGCTGCTCGGCGCGGCATTAATGCGTAGCGGCTGGCTAAAAGGGCAGTACAGTTTGCAGCATTATCGACGCACTGGCGTTTTGCTGGTTATTATCGGCATGGCGATTAACCTGCCTGCTATCGTCGCCCAGTGGCAACTGGACTGGTCCTACCGCTGGTGTGCCTTCCTGTTACAAGCCCCGCGAGAGTTGGGTGCGCCTTTGCAAACCATTGGTTATGCCGCGCTGATGTTTGGTTTCTGGCCGCAGCTTAGTCGCTTCAAATGGGTCATTGCTATCGCCTGTGTGGGGCGCATGGCATTAACCAACTATCTGTTACAAACCTTAATCTGCACCACGTTGTTTTATCAGGCCGGTTTATTTATGAAATTTGACCGGCTGGAGCTGCTGTTTTTCGTCATCCCTGTCTGGGCGATTAACTTACTTTTCTCTGTCATATGGCTGCGTTTCTACCGGCAGGGCCCGGTGGAATGGCTGTGGCGTCAATTAACCCTGCGTGCTGCGGGGACATCATTACCGCGAACATCCAGATAACGATCTGGATCACATTCATTAACAAAATGGATGTAAGCGCTTTCATTCCTGTGACTTCACTCACGCAGTCCGTTTCATTGTGCTGACAAAATACCCAGCCTGGGGTGTCTGCGGGCAGCCGCAATCTAAAACAGGGCAGTGAATATGGTAACCATTCGTGATGTGGCACGGCAGTCTGGCGTTTCTGTAGCGACCGTTTCCCGCGTACTGAACAACAGTGCGCTGGTGAGTCCCGATACGCGTGAAGCGGTAATGAAGGCAGTCACTCAGCTTGGCTATCGACCTAATGCCAACGCACAAGCGCTGGCGACGCAGGTAAGCGACACGATTGGCGTTGTCGTCATGGATGTATCAGATGCGTTTTTTGGCGCGCTGGTAAAAGCCGTGGATATGGTTGCCCAGCAGCATCAGAAGTATGTCCTGATTGGCAACAGCTACCATGAGGCGGAAAAAGAACGTCATGCCATTGAGGTGTTGATTCGCCAACGTTGTAACGCGCTGATTGTACACTCTAAAGCACTGAGCGATCGGGAACTGGCCGAGTTTATGGATCAAATCCCCGGCATGGTACTGATCAACCGCCTTGTTCCTGGCTACGCCCACCGTTGCGTCTGCCTGGATAACATCAGCGGTGCCAAAATGGCTACCCGAATGCTGCTAAATAATGGTCATCAACGCATCGGTTATCTGGCATCAAGCCACCGTATTGAAGATGACGCCATGCGCAAAGAAGGGTGGTTAACTGCCCTGAAAGAGCAGGGGATTGTTGCGGCAGAAAGCTGGGTCGGCACTGGTTCGCCCGATATGCAGGGCGGAGAGTCCGCGATGGTGGAATTGCTGGGGCGTAACTTACAACTGACGGCGGTCTTTGCTTACAACGACAATATGGCAGCCGGCGCGCTGACTGCGCTAAAAGATAACGGCATCGCTATTCCATTACACCTTTCTATCATTGGCTTCGATGATATTCCCATCGCGCGTTACACCGATCCGCAGCTAACCACTGTGCGCTATCCCATTGCCTCAATGGCAAAAATGGCGACGGAGCTTGCGCTACAGGGTGCGGCTGGCACGTTGGATCCGCAGGCGTCGCATTGTTTTATGCCAACGCTGGTGCGTCGTCATTCAGTCGCGCTGCGGCAGAATGCGGCACCGATCACTAACTCATAACGTTGCGCGATGTAACCGCTTTCAATATGTGAGTAAATTCACAGTATATTAACAATGCGATAGCTATGATGACACTGTTTGTTGCGCTGTAACTACTATGTAACGGTGAATAATCACTTTCATCGAGGTATAGGTGCCTTAAACAAAAATTAAAGCCTGTTTTTGGAGCGTTGCCAGACACGGAAGAAATATTTTTTAAAAGTGAGCTTCGGCGTTCAGTAACACTTCAGTAACGTTCTGCCTGCCGAGCATTTATCTCAAGTACTACCCTGCATAATAAAACCGGAGATACCATGAATAAGAAGGTGTTGACCCTGTCTGCTGTAATGGCAAGCATGTTATTCGGCGCGGCTGCGCACGCTGCTGATACCCGCATTGGTGTGACTATCTATAAGTATGACGATAACTTTATGTCTGTAGTACGTAAGGCTATTGAAAAAGATGCCAAAGCGGCACCAGATGTACAGCTGCTGATGAACGACTCGCAGAACGACCAGTCCAAACAAAACGATCAGATCGACGTGCTGCTGGCAAAAGGCGTTAAAGCACTGGCGATTAACCTGGTTGACCCGGCAGCTGCTGGCACGGTCATTGAAAAAGCACGCGGACAGAACGTACCGATCGTATTCTTCAATAAAGAACCTTCTCGTAAAGCGCTGGACAGCTATGACAAAGCGTATTACGTCGGTACCGACTCTAAAGAGTCCGGCATTATTCAGGGTGATTTGATTGCCAAACACTGGGCAGCTAACCCGAACTGGGACCTGAACAAAGACGGCAAAATTCAGTTTGTTCTGCTGAAAGGCGAACCGGGACACCCGGATGCTGAAGCACGTACCACTTACGTGATTAAAGAGCTGAACGACAAAGGCATTAAAACTGAGCAGCTGCAGTTAGATACTGCAATGTGGGATACCGCTCAGGCGAAAGATAAGATGGATGCGTGGATGTCTGGTCCAAACGCGAACAAAATTGAAGTGGTTATCGCTAACAACGATGCGATGGCAATGGGTGCAGTTGAAGCGCTGAAAGCGCACAACAAAACCAGCGTACCAGTATTTGGTGTGGATGCGCTGCCTGAAGCGCTGGCTCTGGTGAAATCTGGCGCCATGGCCGGTACCGTGCTGAACGATGCCAACAACCAGGCGAAAGCCACCTTCGATCTGGCGAAAAACCTGGCTGACGGTAAAGGTGCGGCAGATGGCACTAACTGGAAAATTGAGAACAAGATTGTTCGCGTTCCGTACGTAGGTGTCGATAAAGATAATCTGGCAGAGTTCACCAACAAATAAATACTCCGTATGTGGGCGCAATTTCATTGCGCCCTTAATAACGCACTCTGCAAGGCCAACAAGGTATAATTATGGTCAGCACACATACTCAGTCGTCAGGCGAATACTTGTTGGAAATGACCGGCATCAACAAGTCCTTCCCCGGTGTTAAGGCGCTTGATAATGTCAATTTAAAAGTCCGCCCGCATTCTATTCACGCCCTAATGGGAGAGAATGGAGCGGGGAAATCAACATTATTGAAATGTCTTTTCGGCATCTATCAAAAAGATTCCGGCAGTATTTTATTTCAGGGTAAAGAAATCGATTTTCATTCTGCGAAAGAAGCGCTCGAAAATGGTATTTCGATGGTACACCAGGAATTAAACCTGGTATTACAACGTTCTGTGATGGACAACATGTGGCTGGGACGCTATCCCACCAAAGGCATGTTTGTCGATCAGGAAAAAATGTACCGCGATACCAAAGCGATATTTGATGAACTGGATATTGATATCGATCCGCGTGCGCGTGTCGGCACATTATCAGTTTCACAAATGCAGATGATTGAAATTGCGAAAGCATTCTCCTATGACGCCAAAATCGTCATCATGGATGAGCCAACTTCATCGTTAACCGAAAAAGAAGTTAACCATCTGTTCACCATCATCCGTAAGCTGAAAGAGCGTGGATGCGGTATTGTTTATATCTCTCACAAAATGGAAGAAATCTTCCAGCTGTGCGATGAAATTACCGTTCTGCGCGATGGCCAGTGGATTGCGACCCAGCCGCTGGAAGGGCTGGATATGGATAAGATCATCGCCATGATGGTTGGACGTTCACTGAACCAACGTTTTCCGGATAAAGAAAACAAACCTGGTGAAGTCATTCTGCAAGTGCGTAACCTGACCTCGCTGCGCCAGCCGTCGATTCGTGATATCTCGTTTGATTTGCACAAAGGGGAGATTCTTGGGATTGCAGGTCTGGTAGGCGCAAAACGCACGGATATCGTTGAAACGCTTTTTGGTATTCGTGAGAAATCATCAGGTACGATTACGCTACACGGAAAAAAAATTAATAACCACAGTGCAAATGAAGCCATCAACCATGGTTTTGCGCTGGTCACGGAAGAGCGCCGCTCAACCGGTATTTATGCGTATCTGGACATTGGTTTTAACTCGTTAATTTCTAATATCCAAAATTACAAAAACAAAGTCGGTCTGTTGGATAATTCCCGCATGAAGAGTGATACCCAGTGGGTAATTGACTCCATGAGGGTAAAAACACCGGGTCATCGTACGCAAATCGGTTCACTTTCTGGCGGTAATCAGCAAAAAGTGGTTATTGGTCGTTGGTTATTAACCCAGCCAGAAATTCTGATGCTGGATGAACCGACGCGTGGAATCGATGTTGGCGCGAAATTTGAAATTTATCAGTTGATTGCCGAACTCGCGAAAAAGGATAAGGGGATTATTATTATTTCCTCTGAAATGCCGGAGCTGCTGGGTATTACCGATCGTATTCTGGTGATGAGCAATGGTCTCGTTGCTGGAATTGTTGACACTAAAACAACAACGCAAAACGAAATACTCCGTCTTGCGTCTTTGCACCTTTAAGATTAGGGGCTCCTCATGAGTGCGTTAAATAAGAAAAGTTTTCTTACTTACCTGAAAGAAGGCGGAATTTACGTTGTTCTTTTGGTTTTGCTGGCGATTATTATTTTCCAGGATCCCACTTTCTTAAGCTTACTGAACCTGAGTAATATTCTCACGCAATCCTCGGTGCGTATTATTATCGCATTGGGTGTGGCTGGACTGATTGTTACCCAAGGGACCGACCTGTCGGCGGGGCGTCAGGTTGGCCTGGCGGCAGTGGTGGCGGCAACTCTGTTGCAGTCGATGGAGAATGCCAACAAGGTGTTCCCGGAAATGGCGACGATGCCGATCATTGTAGTGGTGCTGATTGTCTGCGTGATTGGCGCCATTATCGGTCTGGTGAACGGTATTATCATTGCTTATCTGAACGTAACGCCGTTTATTACCACACTGGGTACGATGATTATCGTTTACGGGATCAACTCCCTGTACTACGACTTCGTCGGCGCATCGCCAATTTCTGGCTTTGACAGTGGATTCTCAACCTTTGCGCAGGGCTTTATTGCACTGGGCAGTTTCCGACTCTCCTACATCACATTCTATGCGCTGATTGCGGTGGCCTTTGTGTGGGTGCTGTGGAACAAGACCCGCTTCGGTAAAAACATTTTCGCCATCGGCGGAAACCCGGAAGCTGCGAAAGTGTCCGGTGTAAACGTTGCGCTGAACCTGCTGATTATCTATGCGTTGTCTGGCGTGTTCTATGCCTTCGGTGGTTTGCTGGAAGCAGGGCGTATCGGCTCAGCGACCAACAACCTCGGCTTTATGTATGAGCTGGATGCGATTGCGGCGTGCGTGGTTGGCGGCGTGTCGTTCAGCGGCGGGGTAGGTACCGTTTTTGGCGTAGTGACCGGTGTGATTATCTTCACCGTCATCAACTACGGTTTGACCTACATCGGCGTGAACCCATACTGGCAGTATATTATCAAGGGCGGCATTATTATCTTCGCGGTCGCGCTGGACTCACTGAAGTACGCGCGTAAGAAGTAATCTGGGAAGAGAAAAATAAAACCGGTGCAGAGGCGTTCTGCATCGGTTTTTTTATTTGATAAAGAGTAACCAGATACCAGTGAACAATGCACCAATGGCCATACCGAAATAAACGATGATATAGCTCCAGTAAGTGCTGGGCTCTTTAGCGCGAGAAATGATCATTGGCGTCTGCGAACCTTTCACTGTTTTCTCGACGATACCGGAACGTAGTCCCTTCAGGCCTTCTCTGCACGTCCAGAGAACAATCATCAGTACGCCAATAACGATAAAGATCGTTTTTCCTTCCATGCTTATTTTCCTTGTTTCTTTTGTAATTCGAGTAATTGTTCAGGCGTGACCGCCGGATACCCCTGCGCATCGTCCGGTACCTGATGCATGGTAGGGATGGGCACCAGTGGACCTAAAAAACGAGGCTCACGTTTGAAAATGTAGAGATCGGCGAGTGCGCCAAAACGGGCACCAAATTCACGTACCCGCACGGTGAGCATATCTTTTGGCGAAGGCACCGCATAGCACTGAGCCTGAATACCCATATGCAGCGCAATAAACAAGGCGCGCTCACAGTGGAATCGTTGAGTAATAATGATGAAATCGTTGGTATCGAATACTTTACGCGTACGCACGATGGAGTCGAGCGTGCGGAACCCGGCGTAATCAAGCACGATGTCAGCGGGATCAACGCCTGCGGCAATCAGATCCTTACGCATCGTCATGGGTTCGTTGTAGCTTTGCTGGGCATTGTCGCCGCTTAACAGCAGATAGTTTACCTTCCCGCTGTTATAGGCGTTCAATGCGCCCTGAATGCGGTAGCGGTAATACTGATTGATGACACCGGTGCGGTAATACTTCGCCGTGCCCAGAACCACACCTACCTGGCGGTAGGGTAAATCCTGCAGTTCGTCGTAAATGTAGGGAGCAGTCTTCCAGCTCATCCAGCGATCGAGTCCAAGCACAGTCAAAAGCAGCAAGCCTAACAGGACTAACAGGCTGTAAAACACGCGCTTTAACATGCAGAAAACTCGTTATTTGGATGGAATTTCAATCAGGCTACTGTACCGGAAGACGTAGCGCAAGAAACAGCAGTCTGATTGAGGGGATTTTAGGCATTCTGCATAGTGCCGGATGGCGGTGTAAACACCTAATCCGGCCTACGAACTGGCGTTATTGAGTCGATTAACCCAGGAGAACGCGCTCAATATTATTGCAGCCCAGTGCTTTCAGCGTGGCGGAGGTCGCATCCCACTGAATCAACGGCGCGTCGGCTTTTTCAGCCAGCACGGCGCGTTGGATATCTGGATAATCATAACCGTTCAGATTCAACAGGTTTAACGCGCCCTGCAGCGGTGGCAGGGTCGGGTTAAAGGCGGCATTTTCAGCATAGCTGCCGCTAAAAATACGGCCATCTTTACACTCCAGCGCCACGCCGCTTGGGGATTTGCTGTATGGCATATGACATCTGTTGGCAGCAGTGATTGCCGCTTGGGTCAACGCATCGCCCTGCAGCGCGAAGCCGTGATCCTGCTCGTCCATCAGCAGCGTTTTAATCTCCAGATCTTTCGGGCCGAAGGCATCTGGCAGGTAATCACGCAGCACGTGTGGCGCACGTCCCGGCAGATGAATCCGTAAATCCAGTCCGCTGTTCAGTTCGTTCATAAACTGGCGACAGTGGCCGCACGGCGTGTAGTTGACGGTGATGGCGGCGAGCCCTTTTTCACCGCGCAGCCAGGCGTGGCTGATAGCGCTTTGCTCGGCATGAACAGTTTGCTGCATGGTCGCGCCCAGGAACTCCATGTTCCCACCGAAGTACCAGTTGCCGCTGATGCCGCGAGAAATTGCCCCAACGTTGAAGTTGGACAGCGGAGTACGTGCGCAGGCCGCAGCCAGCGGCAGCAGAGCGAATGCCAGCGCGTCTTCGTCCAGTCCCGATTCGCGTTTCAGCAAAGAGACCTGCTCAGCAGTTAGCATGGCGGGGAAATGTGCATCCGCCAGAACAGGGGCCAGGGCTGATTGCAAGTTATCCGCGAGTTGGGCAAAAGCAGTTTGAAAACGTGGATGCATGGCGATGCCTCATAACAATGTAATGGAATCGTAGTTTACGGGCCTGTTATGGCTTTATATGTGATCCAAATCTCATTGTGTATGCAACTTATGAAACTTAAATGAAAAATGTGCAACGCATCGCAAATAAATAGCTAAAAAATGAAGATTAACCCACCACTGCCAGAATAATCGGGAACAGGAACGGGGCAACCAGTGAGGTAATAATGCCGCAGATGACCAGCGCCAGTGAGCTAAACGCACCTTCCTGATAGTCCAGTTCCGCACAGCGTGCGGTGCCCAGGGCGTGCGACGCGGTGCCCATTGCCAGCCCACGAGCTGCCTTAGTGCGGATACGCATGGCATTGAGTAACGTATGACCAAATACCGCCCCGAGAATGCCGACAAAAATGACGCATACGGCGCTGATCGCCGGAATGCCGCCAATACTGCCTCCCACGGCCATAGCGATAGGTGTAGTGACCGATTTTGGCATGATAGACGCGGCAATTTGTGGTGATGCGCCCATCAACAAGGCGATTGTTGTACCTGTTACCATCGCCACAACGCTCCCGGCAAAACAGATAGCAATGATTGATTTCCAGCGGGCGCGAATCTGGTGCAACTGTTCGTATAACGGATAGGCCAGCGCGACCACGGCAGGCTGCAGCAAATCGTTCAGCACTTCGCTGCCTTTGAAATAGTGATCGTAGGGAATACCTGTCAGCAGCAGAATGGGAATGATCACCACCATGGCAACAAGCAGCGGATTCAGCAAAGGCATTTTAAAGCGAGCTGCCAGCTTACGTGCGCCAAAAAATACCGCCAGCGTAAGAGGTAACGACCACCAGATATACGACATCATTTTTTTGCTTTAGCCTCTTTTTGCCCAACGATTTTGCGCTCACCGTGCACAATGTGCGAGCTCCAGCTCACCACCAGGAAAACGACCAGCGTACTGATGGTACAAGACACCACCACCGGACCAAATTGCGCGCGCAGCAGGTCAAAGTACTGCATGATCCCCACGCCAATCGGGACAAACAACAGGGCCATATAGCGAATCAGCACGTAGCAGCCGGGGTTAACCCATTTTGCCGGTAACACCTGCAAAGCCAGTAAAACAAACAGAATCAGCATGCCGATAATGCTGCCCGGAATGGTGATAGGGAGTAGCGATGCAAGAAAAATACCTGCATAGAGGCAGGCATAAATCAGGACGAATGCGCGCAAATATTGCCAGATAACGTTCAGTGCTTTGCTCATAGTTGAAACCCTTGACGAGACTTATTCATCATACAATTAAACTTAAAAACGTGCTACCGATCACATCATGAATTCTAAGCATAGAGGAAATAGATATCTGGAACATCGGGCGATGGCCCTAACTCTCCGCGCTAAACTTGTGCCAGGTAGAACAGAAAACGATTCAGGGCGGTAGTAGGCGTTTCGTTGTTGCGCCAGAATACGCCGACGCTGCCTTTTTGTTCAATCTTCGGCAGATTCAGGATAGCCAGTTGTCCCAGGGCGGCATACCGTTGTGCCAGCCGTAGAGAAAGAATAGAGATCATGTCGCTACTTTGCAGCAGGTTGGTACTGACGTTGATTGATGCCGATTCAATGATGTTTTCCGGCAACATTACGCCGTTATCAACCAGCGCGTTATCAATGCTTATCCGGATAGGGGTTCCTGTCGGCCAGACAATCCAGCGCCAGTTAGCCAGATCGTGCCAGGTGAGCAGGGGTAATTTTGCCAGGGGATGATCGGGGCGGGCGACGAAACAGACCGGCTCGGTATACAGCACTTGATAATTGAGCGGTAACTGAAGCGCCCGACCGCCGACCCGACCGACGACGACATCCACCGAACCCGCGAGCAGATCGTGCAGCAGCGGGGTCATCACTTTCTCTTCAATATTTAGATGCAGGGTTGGCAGTTCTGTGAGCAAACCCAGTATTGCCTGTGAAACACAGTCGGTCGCTACCGGCGAGCAGCCAATCTTCAGACTCCCTACAAGGCCGCCTTGCTTAAAACGGGCGATTTCATACTGCGAACGCTCCATATCATTGATCAGGCGTTGGGCATGTTGCAGTAGCAACTTGCCGCCTTCGGAAGGGCGCAAGCCTTTACTGTGACGTTCAAAGAGCGTGATGCCAATCTCATCTTCGAGCTGTGATAACCATTTCGACAACGCGGGCTGGGTGATATTCATCATCCGGGCGACGTGCGTCAGATTTCCCTGTTCGCCCAGCGCGATAAGCGTTTGCAGGTGTTGCAACTTCAGTTTCTGCGCCCAGTTCGCCATTTGCTATAACCTCCAGGTTATGCCTCTGCATGAAAAGCCATTGTACATTTCATCTCCAAACATACAAAGTCGCAACATACCTAAAACAAAACAGACATCTACTCTACCTGCACTGAGGCATTCACTATGACTCAACAACGTGATCTACAAGCACTGATCGATTCCGCCCCCGTCGGTAAGACCCAGTGGCGCGTTATCATCTGCTGTTTTCTGGTTGTCATGCTCGACGGATTTGATACCGCGGCGATTGGTTTTATCGCACCTGATATTCGCACTCACTGGCAGCTTACTGCCGGCGATCTGGCACCGCTGTTTGGTGCAGGTCTGCTGGGGCTGACCGCTGGCGCGCTACTCTGTGGCCCGCTGTCCGACCGTTTTGGCCGCAAACGAGTGATAGAACTCTGCGTGGCGCTGTTCGGCGCGCTCAGTCTAATTTCGGCTTTTTCACCCGATCTACAAACGCTGGTTATTTTGCGCTTTCTTACCGGCTTAGGGCTGGGCGGCGCGATGCCGAATACCATTACTATGACCTCGGAATACCTGCCCGCGCGTCGGCGTGGCGCACTGGTCACTATGATGTTCTGTGGCTTTACTCTGGGATCGGCAATGGGCGGTATCGTCAGCGCACAGCTGGTGCCGGTGATTGGTTGGCACGGCATTCTGGTGCTGGGAGGCGTTCTACCGCTAATGTTATTTGTTGCTCTGCTGTTTGCGCTACCGGAATCCCCGCGCTGGCAGGTTCGTCGTCAACTGCCGCAAAACGTGATTGCCAGAACCGTCAGTGCCATCACCCGGGAACGTTATGACAATACCCATTTTTATCTCAACGAGGGTGCCGCAATTGCTAAAGGCAGCATTCGCCAGCTGTTCGTTGGGCGACAGCTGCCTATTACCCTGATGCTATGGGTAGTGTTCTTTATGAGCCTGCTGATTATTTATCTGCTCTCCAGCTGGATGCCAACGCTGCTTAACCATCGTGGAATTGATCTGCAGCATGCCTCCTGGGTAACTGCCGCCTTCCAGATTGGAGGAACGCTGGGGGCACTGGCGCTGGGCGTGCTGATGGACAAATACAATCCTTTCCGCGTGCTGGCCGTGAGTTATGCGCTGGGCGCAGTGTGCATCGTCATGATTGGCCTGAGCGAAAACGGTCTGTGGCTGATGGCACTGGCTATTTTTGGCACCGGCATCGGCATTAGCGGTTCTCAGGTTGGTCTTAATGCGTTAACCGCCACGCTTTATCCGACACAAAGTCGGGCGACGGGCGTCAGCTGGTCTAATGCAGTGGGGCGCTGCGGCGCGATTGTCGGCTCGCTTTCCGGCGGGGTGATGATGGCGATGAATTTCTCATTCGATAACCTGTTTTTCATTATTGCCGTCCCGGCGGCCATCAGCGCGGTAATGCTTACGCTGCTGACGGTTGTTATCCGCCAGTCGGCCTCTGCCTCAAATACTCTGCCACGCGCAGGTGTTGTGAATGAATAAGGAGAATCCCTATGTCTGAACTGAATCAGGACGTTAAGAACAGCCGTCAGCAGTTTTACCAGCATATTTCCGGGCAGAATCTGACCCCGCTGTGGGAGTCGCTGCACCGCCTGGTGCCGCCAACACCGAACGCACATTGCGCGCCTGCGTACTGGAACTATCAGGAGATCCGCCCGCTGCTGCTGGAAAGTGGCGATCTGATTGGCGCGAAAGAGGCAATTCGCCGCGTGCTGGTGCTGGAAAACCCAATGCTGCGTGGACAGTCTTCAATCACCCCAACGCTGTACGCGGTATTGCAGTTAATTATGCCAGGCGAGGTTGCGCCGAGTCATCGTCATAATCAATCTGCGCTGCGCTTTATTGTCGAAGGGAAAGGGGCATTTACCGCTGTGGACGGTGAGCGCACCCAGATGCATGAAGGCGATTTTATTCTGACGCCGCAGTGGCGCTGGCACGATCACGGCAACCCGGGCAGTGAACCGGTGGTGTGGCTGGACGGTCTGGACCTGCCGTTGGTGAACCTGCTGGGCTGTGGCTTTGCGGAAGACTACCCGGAAGATCAGCAGCCGGTCACGCGCAAGGAAGGGGATTACTTACCGCGCTACGCGGCCAATATGCTGCCGCTGCGTCATCAGAAAGGTAACTCATCGCCGATTTTTAACTATCGCTACGATCGAAGCCGTGAAGCACTGCATGACCTGACGCGCATGGGCGACGCCGATGAGTGGGACGGTTACAAGATGCGTTACGTCAACCCGGTAACCGGCGGTTATCCCATGCCTTCGATGGGAACCTTCCTGCAACTGTTGCCGCAGGGCTTTTCCTCACGGATGGCGCGTACCACCGACAGCACTATCTACCACGTGGTGGAAGGATGTGGGCAGGTCACCATTGGTAACGAGACCTTCAACTTTTCGCCAAAAGATATCTTTGTGGTGCCAACCTGGCACGGCGTGTCGTTCCAGACCCACGAAGATACCGTCTTATTCAGTTTTTCGGACAGACCGGTTCAGGAAGCCCTGGGGTTGTTCCGCGAAGCACGCTATTAATTTGGGAGAGAGAAAATGACGCAATACGTATTTGAACCACAAGCGCCTGTTACCGTTCCGGTTGTTGGCTGTGATGAACAATTTCCTGTGCGCCGTGTTTACTGCGTGGGCCGTAACTATGCCGCCCATGCCCGTGAAATGGGCTTTGATCCGGATCGCGAACCACCGTTCTTTTTCTGTAAACCTGCCGATGCGGTAGTCCCGGTGGCGGCTGGTCAGATCCTCGAACTGCCGTACCCATCGCAAACCGATAACTATCACTATGAGATAGAGCTGGTGGTGGCGATTGGCAAAAAGGGCAGCGATATTCCGCTGGAAAAAGCGCACGAATATATCTGGGGCTATGCCACCGGTCTGGATATGACCCGCCGTGATCGGCAGATGGAGATGCGGCAGATGGGGCGTCCGTGGGAAATTGGCAAAGCGTTTGATCTCTCCGCGCCCATCGCGCCGCTGCATAAAGCCAGCGAAAGTGTGGATGTTAACAATGCGCCAATCTGGTTGCAGGTCAACGGCGACGATCATCAGCGTAGCGATATTCGCCACCTCATCTGGTCTGTGAATGAAACCATCAGCTATCTGTCTGGTTTCTTCGAACTGCAGCCGGGCGATCTGATCTACACCGGTACCCCAGAAGGCGTGGGGGCGGTAGTGAAAGGGGATGTGATCACCGGAAACGTAGACGGTTTAACCCCCATCGCCGTGAAGATTGTCTGAGGTGGATGATGAAGCTGTACAGTTTCTTTAATAGCTCGGCGTCATATCGGGTGCGCATTGCGCTGGCGCTGAAGGGGCTGGATTACCAGACGGTGGGCGTCAACATTCGCATCGGTCAGCAGAACGAACTGGCCTACCGACGGATGAACCCGGTGGGACTGGTGCCGACTCTGGTGACCGATGACGGAGAATCACTTGGGCAGTCGCTGGCAATAATTGACTGGCTGGATGGCCACTTTCCGCAAACGCCACTGCTGCCTGCCGACTTCCCGGTGCGCAGTAAGGTGCTGGAAATTGTCTATGCCATCGCCTGTGATATCCACCCGGTGAATAACATGCGGGTACTGCGCTACCTGAGCGAAGAGTTAAAGGTCAGTGAAGAAGATAAAAAACGCTGGTATGCACACTGGATCCAGCAAGGGTTAAGCGCGGTGGAACAGATGCTGCGCCAGAGTCATTCGGGGAAGTTCTGCGTGGGTGATGCGCCGACGCTGGCGGATTGCTGTCTGATCCCACAGTGGGCGAACGCGTTACGTATGGGGTGCGATCTGAGCGGATATCCGCGCTGTAAGGCGGTATATGATGCCTGTACTCAGCTTCCGGCGTTTATCGCCGCCGCGCCCGAGAATCAACAAGATAAAATTCCAGCCTGATAAGGAGAACGACAATGGCTAAAGTGACACGCGCAATTATCGTGGGTGGCGGGATTGGCGGCGCGGCGACCGCGCTATCGCTGGCACGTCAGGGCATTAAAGTGATGTTGCTGGAGAAAGCGCACGAGATTGGTGAAATTGGCGCGGGTATTCAGCTCGGGCCAAATGCATTCTCTGCTCTGGACAGCCTTGGCGTGGGAGAAGTCGCCCGTCAGCGTGCCGTTTTTACCGACCACATCACAATGATGGATGCGGTAAACGCAAAAGAGGTGGTCCGCATTGAAACCGGCCAGGCGTTCCGCGATCACTTTGGCGGTCCTTATGCGGTTATCCATCGGGTTGATATTCACGCCAGCGTTTGGGAAGCGGCGCTGGTGCATCCTAACGTTGAGTATCGCACTTCAACTAACGTGGTTGATATTCGCCAGACAGAGAATGACGTCACGGTATTTGATGAGCACGGCAACAGCTGGACGGCGGATATTTTGGTGGGCTGTGACGGTGTAAAATCGGTCGTTCGTCAGTCTCTGATTGGCGATGCGCCACGGGTTACCGGACACGTGGTCTATCGTGCCGTGATTGATTGCGATGATATGCCGGAGGATTTACGCATTAACGCACCGGTGCTGTGGGCCGGACCACACTGTCACCTGGTGCACTATCCGCTGCGCGGCGGTAAGCAATATAACCTGGTGGTGACCTTCCACAGTCGTCAGCAGGAAGAGTGGGGCGTGAAGGATGGCAGCAAAGAGGAAGTGCTCTCCTATTTTGCGGGTATTCATCCGCGCCCGCGTCAGATGCTGGATAAACCGACGTCATGGCGGCGCTGGTCCACCGCTGACCGCGAGCCGGTAGAAAAATGGGGAACCGACCGCATCACGCTGGTGGGGGATGCCGCTCACCCGGTGGCACAATATATGGCGCAGGGTGCCTGTATGGCGTTGGAAGACGCGGTAACGCTCGGTAAAGCGCTACAGCACTGTGATGGCGATGCGGCTGATGCCTTTGCGCTGTATGAGTCGGTGCGTATTCCGCGTACCGCACGCATCGTCTGGTCAACGCGTGAAATGGGCCGTGTCTACCACGCCGCAGGCGTCGAGCGTCAGGTACGTAATCTGCTGTGGAAAGACAAATCGCAGGTGGAGTTTTATCGCGGTATGGAATGGCTGTACGGTTGGAAAGAAGATAACTGCCTGTTGCCGCGCTGAGCCTCTTTAATCTCCCGAACGGAGGCGCTACCATAGCGCCTCTTTTTTTGCGGATAACGATATGCGTGTTTTACTGGCGCCGATGGAAGGCGTGCTCGACTCACTGGTGCGCGAGCTGCTGACTGAAGTGAATGATTACGATCTGTGCATTACCGAGTTTGTGCGCGTGGTGGATCAGCTCCTGCCGGCAAAAGTATTTCATCGACTTTGCCCGGAACTGCATAACAACAGCCGGACGCCATCCGGCACGTTGGTTCGCATTCAGCTGTTAGGACAGTATCCGCAGTGGCTGGCGGAGAATGCCGCACGAGCGGTAGAACTGGGCTCGTACGGTGTCGATCTAAACTGTGGCTGTCCATCGAAGCTGGTGAACGGTAGCGGCGGTGGCGCAACATTATTGAAAGATCCTGAGCTTATCTACCGGGGCGCAAAAGCTATGCGCGAGGCGGTCCCGGCTCATCTTCCGGTGACGGTGAAAGTTCGTCTGGGCTGGGACAACAGCGACCGGCAGTTTGAAATTGCCGATGCCGTCCAGCAGGCTGGTGCCAGCGAGCTGGCGGTGCATGGCCGAACCAAAGAGCAGGGCTACAAGGCGGAACATATCAACTGGCAGGCGATTGGCGAGATCCGTCAGCGGCTGTCCATTCCGGTTATTGCGAATGGCGAAATCTGGGACTGGCAGAGCGCCCAGGATTGTATGGCCATCAGCGGATGCGATGCGGTGATGATCGGACGTGGCGCATTAAATATTCCGAACCTGAGCCGCGTGGTGAAATACAACGAGCCGCGTATGCCGTGGCCTGAAGTCGTGACGCTGTTGCAAAAATATACCCGCCTTGAAAAGCAGGGGGACACCGGGCTGTATCATGTAGCGCGGATTAAGCAGTGGTTAGGGTATTTGCGCAAAGAATATTCAGAGGCAACAGAACTGTTTCAGGAAATTCGTGCGTTAAATAATTCGCCGGATATCGCACGTGCGATTCAGGCTATCGAGATTACTGCCTGCTCTCAGTTCCAGTAGGCCGGATAAGGCGTTTACGCCGCCATCCGGCATCAGAGAGAAGAATAGCCTGAGATTTCTGCTATCAGGCCTGGGCGAAATGACGACATCAGAAAATCATCTTAAACACGCCTGTTACCACCAATAGCCCAATCAGAAAAATAATCAGAATTACCCACAGCAGAATTTTCATTAACTTTCCTTTTTTTGGTAAGTTCAGATTGAGTATAGGAAAGTATCAATCATTCTGCCTGGAGGCGTTGTTATGCTGGTTTACGTGCGCTGAGCAGAAACACCATCGGCCGCTCTTTTTCTTCATCTAAAGCCGGGTTTTCAGCAATCTGTTGCGCGGACGGTCCCCATTCATCGACACAGACGATCTCGAATCCGGCGGCAATCAGCGCATTAATCCAGGTCGCCAGCTTACGGTGCTGTTTTTTGACGCCTTCAGCAAACCAGTTACTGATGCGCTCACCTTCCTGCTGATAATGATTAACCGGCCAGGACAGCTGCCCAGTTTTATCTTTTATCCAACCCTGATTAAGCGGTGCGGTATAAATTGGATGCTCGGCAGAGAAAACTAACATACCGCCTGGTGTTAATGACTGGTAAATGGTTACGAATAATCGTTCTATATCGTGCAAATAGTGCAGGGCAAGCGAGCTATAAACCAGGTCAAAAGAATTTGGGGACAGGGTTAGCGTTTCGAGATCTTCACGCTGATAAACGATGCCATTACCCTGCGTCATACTGTGTGCCTGGGTTAACATTTTTTGTGAAATATCCAGTCCCATTACGCTGGCTGCCTGATTATCGCGCGCGTAGCGGCAAAACCAACCATATCCACAGCCCAAATCAAGAATGTTTTTGCCTTGAAGAGAGGGGAGCATCGCTTGTATTGTCGGCCATTCTGGCGCGCCGTCGAGTCCCTTTACTGAACGATCCAGCGTGGCATATCCGGCAAAGAACTCAGGATCGTCATAGATATTCTGTGACATAACATCTCCATCCATTAATTATTAAAATTATTTAATCTATATTATTCACTAGATGTATATTTTGCTGATTATATATTTTTATTGCCAAAGATGTATTGCCACGCGTAACTAAAAAAGCAACCGCGACAAGTCGTAATCTCTGCACATCTTTTCTTACCTGTATATCTCCATGAATCGTAATTCTGTGTTTGTCACGACGGCATTGTTGCCGCTTTTTGTTCTGATGTCTGGCTGCGCGCCGATGCATGATGACCGCCAGTCTCTGTCACAGCAGACGCCTGCCGCAAATGTCGATACCACATTGCCTGCCGCGTTAAAAAATGGCTGGCCGGACAGCCAGTGGTGGAAGGCATATCACGACCCCCAGCTTAATGCGTTGATTGACAGCACGTTACGAAATTCTCCTGATATGCAGGTCGCGGAACAGCGCATTCAACTGGCGGAGGCGCAGGCTAAGGCCGTGGAAGCGCAAGATGGCCCGGAGATCGACTTCTCCGCAGACGTTGAGCGTCAGAAAATGTCAGCTGAGGGGCTGATGGGACCGTTTGCTACTGATTTGGATGGAAATACAGGGCCGTGGTACACCAACGGTACCTTTGGTTTAACCGCCGGCTGGAATCTGGATCTGTGGGGTAAGAATCGGGCCGAAGTGACTGCGCGCATTGGAGCCGTTAAGGCGCGTGAGGCTGAGCGCGAGCAAACCCGGCAGCTACTGGCGAGCGGTGTCTCCCGTCTTTACTGGGAATGGCAGACGCAGGCCGCACTGAAAACCGTGCTGACGCAAATCGAAAGCGAGCAGCAAAATGTGATTACCGTCGATCGTCAACTGTATCAAAACGGCCTCACTTCTTCGGTGGAAGGTGTTGAAACCGATATCGATTCCAGCAAGACGGAGCAGCAACTGAACGATGTCAGCGGTAAAATGAAGGTGATTGAGGCGCGCCTAAGCGCGCTGAGCAACTCGCAGTCCGTTGCCCTGAAGCTCCATTCGACCAAACTGCCCGTGGTTGAAAGTCAGCTCCCGTCCCAGCTAGGTTATTCGCTGCTGGCCCGTCGACCAGATTTGCAGGCAGCACACTGGTACATTGAGTCATCGCTGAGCAGCATTGATGCGGCGAAAGCGGCGTTTTATCCCGATGTGAATCTGATGGCATTTTTACAACAGGATGCGTTACATCTGAGTGACCTGTTCCGCCATTCCGCGCAGCAAATGGGCGTAACCGCCGGGCTGACGCTGCCTATCTTTGACAGTGGCAGGCTGAATGCGAATCTCGATATTACGAAAGCGCAAAGTAACCTGACGGTGGCGAATTACAACAAAGCTGTGGTGGATGCGGTGAATGACGTGGCACGTGCGGCATCGCAGGTAGAAACACTGGCGCAGAAAAATCAGCATCAGCAGCAGATTGAACATGACGCTCAGCGCGTAGTGGGGCTGGCACAGGCGCGCTTTAATGCGGGTATTATTGCGGGCTCCAGGGTTAGCGAGGCAAAGATCCCGGCATTACGTGAGCAGTGCAACGGTCTGCTTTTGCAAGGCCAATGGCTGGATGCTTCAATTCAGTTGACCAGTGCGCTGGGCGGCGGTTATCACGCATCCTGATTGTTCGGCCCGACGGTGTTCCGCTGTCGGGCCATCTTCATTGCGCTTTACGCGTGCTTCGACGTTTCATCCACCAGCGAACGCCCGCGACTATCCCAATAGCCAGCACCAGCCAGATGCCATGCTTGATATGCTGGTCGAGGCTGTGCAGCCACGGTGCAATCACTTCACCACCGACGTAGCCAAGGGTGGTAAATAGCAATGCCCAGACAAACGCGCCAAGAATATTCAGCGGTAAAAAGATCTTCGGCGGCAGGTGACTGGCGCCAATCAGTAAGGGACCAATAACGCGAAAGCCGTACATAAAGCGCGTACCGACCACAAACAGGTAAGGACGTCGTTGGATCATTTTCTGCGCATAATGAATTTTCGCCTGATGGCGCGAGAAACGACGCAGAATTTTGCCGCCAAAACGACGTCCGAGTAAATAGAGCAACTGATCGCCAATCATCCCACCTAGTGCGACCGAGAGTACCACCAGCGGGAATTTCAGGACTCCCTGATGCGCCACGACGCCGCCTAACAGGGTAATGGTTTCACCTTCCGCCAGGCTGCCGATGATTAACGCAGCATAGCCGTACTGCGCAACATAATGCGTTATATCCATACGTTGTATGACCTCCACGGTAATAGCATACACCCTATGAATACTTGATGCCGGAAAAGACGCATAGTAGCGCTTAACGTCGTTCAGTTCCCTAATGCCTGATGGCGCTTCGCTTATCAAGCCTACGGCTTACACACTTTTTACCCGGCGCTTCGGTATTTTTCATGTGTACATAAAATAATCAAAAGCTGAATTATACTTGAAGTGTTGAGGTCCGGAGCTGACAAGAAGGGGGCGGTATGAACCATGTCTGGGGGCTGTTTTCCCATCCCGATCGTGAAATGCACGTGATCAACAGCGAAAACGAAAGTGTTTCGCATCACTATACCCACCATGTACTGCTGATGGCGGCAATCCCGGTTGTTTGCGCGTTTATCGGTACCACGCAAATCGGCTGGAATTTTGGCGATGGCAATATCCTGAAGTTATCTCTGTTGACCGGATTTGCGATGGCAATTCTGTTTTACGGGGTGATGCTGGCAGGCGTCGCCGTCATGGGCCGGGTTATCTGGTGGATGGCACGTAATTACCCGCAGCGCCCGTCGTTGGCGCATTGCATGGTCTTTGCAGGGTATGTCGCGACGCCGCTGTTTTTAAGCGGATTGGTCGCACTTTATCCGCTGGTCTGGCTGTGCGCATTGGTGGGGACCATTGCGTTGTTTTACACCGGTTATTTACTCTATCTCGGCATTCCGACGTTCCTGAATATCTCTAAAGAGGAAGGCCTGAGCTTTTCCAGTTCGACGCTGGCGATCGGTGTGCTGGTACTGGAAGTTCTGCTGGCGATTACGGTAATCCTGTGGGGTTACGGCTATCGGTTATTCTGACGGATAAACCTGTCTGCGTTGCGTTGTTGACGTAAAAGTCAGCAACGCAGCATTTCGAGACGATTCTCCTGTGGCGGCAAACCTGCCGGATCGCTATGATGCCTGAGCTAGCTTGAGATAATACTTAGTCTCTGGCGGTGTGCGTTGTGACGTGCGTGAACCATTATCAGAAATCTCATCATGCTGAAATTCCGAGTTTCATTATTAAGCCTTGCCCTGGTGCTGGCCGTTCCTTTTGCACCCCAAGCCGTGGCTAAAACGGCAACTACCGCAGCAGCTTCTCAGCCTGAGATAGCGTCCGGTAGCGCGATGATTGTTGATCTGAATACCAACAAAGTTATCTATTCGAACCACCCGGACCTTGTGCGTCCGATTGCGTCGATTACCAAATTAATGACCGCGATGGTAGTGCTTGATGCACGACTGCCGTTGGATGAGAAGCTGAAAGTTGATATCAGCCAGACGCCGGAAATGAAAGGCATCTACTCTCGTGTGCGACTGAACAGTGAAATTAGCCGTAAAGACATGCTGCTGCTGGCGCTGATGTCATCAGAAAACCGTGCGGCGGCGAGCCTGGCGCATCATTACCCTGGCGGTTATAACGCGTTTATTAAGGCCATGAATGCCAAAGCGAAAGCGCTCGGCATGACTCAGACTCGCTTTGTGGAACCAACCGGCTTATCGATTCATAACGTCTCGACCGCCCGTGATTTAACCAAGCTGCTGATCGCCAGCAAGCAGTATCCGCTGATTGGCCAGTTAAGCACCACGCGTGAAGATATGGCGACCTTTGCCAACCCGGCTTATACGCTGCCATTCCGTAACACTAACCATCTGGTATACCGCGATAACTGGAATATTCAGTTAACCAAAACCGGGTTTACCAATGCGGCAGGCCACTGTCTGGTGATGCGCACCGTGATCAATAACAAACCGGTGGCGCTGGTGGTGATGGATGCGTTCGGTAAATATACCCACTTTGCCGATGCCAGCCGTTTACGTACCTGGATCGAAACGGGCAAGGTGATGCCGGTTCCGGCAGCGGCGCTGAGCTATAAAAAGCAAAAAGCGGCGCAGATGGCAGCGGCGGGTTCAGCGACGAGCGAGCAAACTGCACAGAACGATTAAATAAGACACCTCATCCGGCATACACATAGCTAATGTAGCGGTAGGCCGGGCAAGCGAAGCGCCCCCGGCAACATGCCCGGTGGCGCTTATCTTTTTCTGGTTTACGACTCTTTCCAGAACTTTTGCTTACTCGTTTTCCCAATCCCCGGATTCATACTGTTGGTGGGGTCATTCTCGCGGTAAAAACGGGTTAATGTTTCCGGTGCTTTATACAGATGTCCGACGTTATGCTCTGCTGGATACTGTGCTCCGCGCTCGTGCAGAAGCTCCAGCATCTGCTCTTTCAGGGCATGCGCATCCACGCCTTTTTTCACGATGTAATCCTGGTGGAAGACGTAGCACATAAAGTGGCCGTAATAGAGTTTGTGCACCAGTTGGCTGTCGATCTCTGCAGGCAGATGCTCGTACCATTCGGTGTCGTTACGGCGCAGCGCGATATCCAGCGCCAGAATATCTTCCACTTCATCGGCATGTACGGCCTGATAACGAATCGCCGCGCCAGCCGCCGCAAAGCGATGCAAAAACGCCTTGCTGCCTTCTTCCGGCGTACAGGCAAAGAAGTCGCCTTCAGCGGTTTTGAAAAACTCGCTTAGCCAGTTTTGCGCTTCAGCCACGCCACCACCGGCCATTTTTAACAGCAGGTGATGTTCGTACTTATCGCGCCAGCTTTTCATGCGCGCGGGTAAGTGGCTGGGGAACAAATGGCCAAATTTCTGCATTGCCCGATCGGTGAAATGTGGACGGAAAATTTTCACTTTTTCCAGCATTGCATCGGTGCGACCTTTCAGGGTGAAGAAGAACGGCATTTTGTCGGTGCCGAGCTTGTCGATCATCAGAAACGTATCTTTGCCGTATTGCTCAGCGATGTCATAAATATCGCGGTGCATATATTCACCGGCGACCGGCAGATGCTCAAATTTTGCCAAAATATGACGGCGGATCTCCGTCAGCACCTCTGGCTGGTTGGTACCGATGTAAAAGACCTGCTGGTTTTTTTCGGCTTCGAAGGTGTCCAGACGCACCGCAAAAACCGCGAGCTTGCCTGCACAACCGGATGATTCAAACAACCGATCCGGGTCGGCGTTATAGCGAGCGGGCGTGTCCGCCTCAATATCTCTGACGCGGGTAACGTAGTCGTGATCGTGTGCATGACGCCCGTCATGGCGCACATCGTCATCTTTGATACGCTCGTCATCAAGTTTGCTAAGGATCTGTTCTGGGGTCTGGCCCAGTTCGATACCCAGATGGTTAACCAGCTGTAATTTACCCTGCTCGTCAATACGCGCAAACAGCGACATCTCCGTGTATGCCGGACCGCGCTGAACCAGCGAGCCGCCGGAGTTGTTACAAATACCGCCAATCACTGAAGCGCCGATACAGGAAGATCCGATCACCGAATGCGGCTCACGGCCAAACGGTTTGAGCGCTTTTTCCAGTGAATAAAGCGTGGTGCCGGGATAGGCCAGCACCTGTTCGCCTTTGCCGATGACGTGCAGCTTATCAAGGCGCAGGGTGCTGATAATGACAATCTCGCGGTCGTAATCATTACCGCTTGGCGTAGAGCCTTCGGTCAGCCCAGTGTTGGCGGCCTGCATCAGGATAATTTTATCTGCGGCGACACAAGCGTTCAGGACGCGCCACAATTCTAAAAGCGAGCCAGGGAACACCACGGCGAGTGCATCGCCCTGACCGGAACGGAATCCCTTGCGATAGCGGGCGGTTTTAGCAGGGTCTGTGAGCAGGTGTGAATGACCTACCAGACGGGTCAGTTCATTCAGAAAAGCTTTATTATCTGTTGTAATGGAAGACATTCTCCACTCCTTGTGGTGGGACTCAATATCAGGAACAAGCATAGCGCTTTGTATGACAATACGCTTTCTCATTCACATTGTCTCTGGGTTGTCTTCCACTGAGTCGCGTTGGTTTCGAAAATTAGGAGAATAACCTTAGCTTTCTTTATCGCTCCCGTTTAGTCTTACGGCAAACTGCGGTTTTTGTTATATTTTCGCTGCCTCGTCGGGAAAAAATAAAGAGAGAATCAACATGAAATGGCTATGTTCTGTAGGTGTCGCGGTGAGTCTGGCGTTGCAACCAGCGCTGGCGGACACGCTGTTTGGTAACCATCCTCTGACGCCAGAAGCGCGGGATGCATTCGTTACCGATTTACTTAAACAGATGACCGTGGATGAGAAAATTGGGCAACTACGCTTGATAAGCGTCGGGCCTGATAACCCGAAAGAAGCCATCCGCGAGATGATCAAAGACGGGCAGGTTGGGGCAATTTTTAACACCGTCACGCGCCAGGATATCCGCAAAATGCAGGATCAGGTGATGGAGCTCAGCCGCCTGAAAATTCCTCTCTTTTTTGCCTACGACGTATTGCACGGCCAGCGTACCGTGTTCCCGATAAGTCTCGGCCTGGCGTCCTCTTTTAATCTCGATGCGGTCAGAACCGTTGGCCGTATTTCCGCGTATGAAGCTGCCGATGATGGTCTGAATATGACCTGGGCGCCAATGGTCGATGTCTCTCGCGATCCGCGCTGGGGCCGTGCTTCAGAAGGTTTTGGTGAAGACACGTATTTAACGGCTACGATGGGTAAAACCATGGTGGAAGCGATGCAGGGGAAAAGCCCGGCTGACCGCTATTCGGTGATGACCAGCGTCAAGCACTTCGCCGCCTATGGCGCGGTTGAAGGTGGCAAGGAATATAACACCGTCGATATGAGCCCACAGCGCCTGTTCAACGACTATATGCCGCCGTATAAAGCCGGGCTGGACGCCGGTAGCGGTGCGGTGATGGTGGGTCTTAATTCGCTGAACGGTACGCCTGCAACCTCAGATGCCTGGCTGCTAAAAGACGTGCTGCGTGATGAGTGGGGCTTTAAGGGGATTACCGTTTCCGATCACGGCGCGATTAAGGAACTGATTAAGCACGGTACCGCCTCCGATCCTGAAGATGCGGTGCGTGTGGCGATCAAGTCCGGCATCAACATGAGTATGAGCGATGAGTATTACAGCAAATATCTGCCGGGCTTGATTAAATCCGGTAAAGTGACGATGGCGGAGTTGGACGACGCCGCGCGTCATGTGCTGAACGTGAAATATGATATGGGGTTGTTTAACGATCCGTACAGCCATCTGGGGGCCAAAGAATCTGACCCACAGGACACCAACGCAGAAAGCCGTTTGCATCGCAAAGAGGCGCGTGAAGTGGCGCGCGAAAGCCTGGTGCTGCTGAAAAACCGTCTGGAAACGTTGCCGCTGAAAAAATCCGCCACCGTGGCGGTTGTCGGTCCGCTGGCCGACAGCAAGCGTGATGTGATGGGCAGTTGGTCCGCCGCCGGTGTTGCCGATCAGTCGGTAACGGTGCTGACGGGGATTAAAAATGCCGTCGGCGAACAGGGCAAAGTGCTGTACGCCAAAGGGGCGAATATCACTAACGACAAAGGCATTGTCGATTTCCTCAACTTGTATGAAGAAGCGGTAAAGGTTGACCCGCGTTCGCCGCAGGCGATGATCGATGAAGCCGTTAACGCCGCGAAGCAATCTGATGTGGTTGTCGCGGTAGTCGGTGAGGCGCAGGGCATGGCGCATGAAGCCTCCAGCCGCACCGATATCACCATTCCACAAAGTCAGCGTGACCTGATTGCCGCGTTGAAAGCCACGGGTAAACCGTTGGTTCTGGTGTTGATGAACGGTCGTCCGCTGGCGCTGGTGAAGGAAGATCAACAAGCCGATGCGATCCTCGAAACCTGGTTTGCCGGGACGGAGGGCGGTAACGCCATCGCCGATGCGCTGTTTGGTGATTACAATCCGTCAGGCAAGCTGCCGATGTCTTTCCCGCGCTCTGTTGGACAGATCCCGGTCTATTACAGCCATCTCAATACCGGTCGTCCGTATAACGCCGATAAGCCGAACAAGTACACGTCGCGCTACTTTGATGAAGCCAATGGTCCGTTGTATCCCTTTGGTTATGGCCTGAGCTACACCACGTTTACGGTTTCTGATGTGAAGCTCTCTTCTCCGACGATGAAGCGTGACGGAACCGTGACGGCCAGCGTGCAGGTGACCAACACCGGCAAACGCGAAGGTGCAACGGTGATTCAGATGTATTTACAGGATGTGACCGCCTCCATGAGTCGTCCGGTAAAACAGCTGAAAGGTTTTGAAAAAGTGAATCTTAAGCCAGGTGAAACCCAGACCGTCAGCTTCCCGATTGATATTGAAGCGCTCAAATTCTGGAACCAGCAGATGAAATACGATGCAGAGCCTGGCAAATTTAACGTTTTCATCGGCGTGGATTCCGCCAGAGTGAAGCAGGGCGAATTTGAACTGCTGTAATAGATGAATAAAGTCATGCAGCATGCCTGATGGCCCTACGCTTATCAGGCTGACAAAGTCGTATCATCCGGCAAATTCATATTGGGTTTGCCGGATTTTTTTTTATTTTATTATCGCCTTACCGCTAATAACTCTCAGCGTTACCACCCAATTGCCAGGTTAAGGCTTGATTTTTCGACTATGCTTTTTCCTCAAGTCTCTGAAAAGGGCCGCAAAAGGATGAGGAGTACAGCATGATAATCTCAAAAGTATCGGTGGGTTCGCTGGCGCTGTTAGCCGCGATCAGCCTACCCTTACAGGCCGCGTCACCCGTCACGGTTGGTTCAAAAATAGATACCGAAGGGGCGCTGCTCGGCAACATTATTTTGCAGGTGCTCGAAAGCCATGGCGTGAAAACTGTCAATAAAGTACAGCTGGGCACCACCCCAGTAGTGCGTGGGGCAATCACCTCCGGTGAGCTGGATATTTATCCGGAATATACCGGTAATGGCGCATTCTTTTTTAAAGATGAAAATGATCCCGCGTGGAAAAATGCGCAGGCCGGTTTCGAGAAAGTGAAAAAGCTGGATGCAGAGCAAAATAAGCTGGTCTGGCTAACACCTGCACCCGCCAATAATACCTGGACCATTGCGGTACGCCAGGATGTCGCGCAAAAGAACAAGCTTGAGTCCCTTGCTGATTTAGGCCGCTACCTGAAAGACGGGGGAACATTCAAACTTGCTGCCTCTGCTGAATTTATCGAACGGGCTGACGCGTTGCCTGCGTTTGAAAAAGCCTATGATTTCAAACTGAATCAAAATCAGCTGTTGTCGCTAGCTGGGGGAGATACCGCGGTGACGATTAAAGCAGCGGCGCAGCAGACTTCTGGAGTCAATGCGGCGATGGCTTATGGCACCGATGGCCCGGTTGCGGCGCTTGGTCTGCAAACTTTAAGCGATCCCAAAGGTGTCCAACCCATTTATGCGCCAGCACCCGTCGTACGTGAATCGGTGCTGAAAGACTACCCGCAAATGGGAGAATGGCTACAACCGGTTTTTGCCAGCCTGGATGAAAAAACGTTGCAGCAGCTGAATGCCAGTATTGCCGTGGAGGGGCTGGATGCGAAAAAAGTTGCAGCAGACTACCTGAAGCAAAAAGGATGGGTGAAGTAACGGAGTTTGCAGCAGGTGGGTGTTTTGTCAAAGATTTCAGTTAATCGGGTGCTGTTGTTACTGGTACTTCTTACCTTCGCGGCGGCAGCGCTGCCTTTCATTAGCTATGCGCCTAATCGCCTGGTCTCCGGTGAGGGGCGCCAACTCTGGGATATCCGGCCCGACATGGCGTGGGGATTGGCAGTAGCCTGTTCGCTGCTGTTTCTTCTGTGCTTTGTACCGGGAAAGCCCGGCAATATATTGACGCTTGTTATTAGCCAGTTGCTGGTTATTGCAGCGCTGGTAACCGCAGGAACAACGGCAACGTATCTGGCCCAGACGGGAAGTCCACTGGCCAGAACCAGCCTGGGCAGCGGGTTCTGGTTGGGGCTAGGACTGATGCTGCTGGCCGCCAGTGACGCCATTCGTCGCATAACCGAGCTGGCATCATGGCGTTGGCTGTTGCACGCGCAAATGTTTATTTTTCCGCTGGTGCTTTTGTTCTCCGGCACGTTTAACGATCTTTCCCTGCTTAAAGAATATGCCAACCGCCAGGATGTCTTCAACGACGCCCTGGCGCAGCATCTGACAATTCTGTTCGCTACCGTGGTGCCCGCGCTGCTTATTGGTGTGCCGTTGGGCATCTGGTGTGCTTTCTCTGTCTCCCGTCAGGGGCCGGTTTTTGCGGTACTGAATATCATCCAAACCATTCCCTCAGTCGCGCTGTTTGGCCTGTTAATTGCGCCCCTTGCCGGGTTGGTGAAGCACTTTCCTTTGTTGGGTTCGCTCGGCGTCGCCGGAACCGGCCAGACGCCTGCGCTTATTGCGTTAGTGCTGTATGCGCTGTTACCGCTGGTACGTGGCGTTGTGGCTGGGTTGAATCAGGTGCCGCAGGATGTACTGGAAAGCGCCCGAGCGATGGGGATGAACACTTTCCAGCGGTTTGTCTCAGTGCAGTTCCCGCTGGCATTGCCGGTCTTCTTGCGCAGTTTACGGGTAGTGATGGTGCAAACGGTGGGAATGGCGGTGATTGCTGCGCTGATTGGCGCAGGGGGATTTGGCGCGCTGGTCTTTCAGGGATTGCTCAGTAGCGCCGTCGATTTAGTGTTGCTGGGCGTGATCCCGGTTGTGGTACTGGCGGTATTGATTGATGCGCTGTTTGATTTAGGGCTCGCGCTGCTAGAGGTATCGAATAATGATTGAATTTCGCCATGTCAGTAAAACCTATGGCCAGCAAAAAGCCGTTGACGACCTTAATCTGCGGTTGGGGGAGGGCAGCTTTTCGGTGTTAATTGGCACGTCAGGTTCCGGGAAATCCACCACGCTGAAAATGATCAATCGGCTGGTTGAACATGACAGCGGACAGATTCGCTTTGCCGGGGAAGAGATCCGCAGCCTACCGGTGCTGGAGTTAAGGCGGCGCATGGGATACGCGATTCAGTCTATTGGCTTGTTTCCCCACTGGACCGTCGCGCAGAACATCGCCACGGTGCCGCAGCTACAAAAGTGGTCGCGTTCACGTATTGATGACCGAACAGACGAACTGATGGCGCTGCTGGGTCTTGAGGAAAGTTTGCGCCATCGTTACCCGCATCAGCTGTCTGGCGGGCAACAGCAACGGGTCGGAGTGGCGCGTGCCCTGGCGGCAGATCCGCAGGTACTGCTGATGGATGAGCCTTTTGGCGCGCTGGATCCGGTCACCCGCGGTGCGCTGCAGCAGGAGATGACGCGTATTCATCGTCTGCTCGGGCGTACCATTGTGCTGGTGACGCATGATATCGACGAGGCGCTAAGGCTGGCGGAGCATCTGGTTCTTATGGATGCAGGAAAGGTAGTGCAGCAAGGCACGCCGCTGTCGATGCTGACAGCACCGGCGAACGAATTCGTGCAAACATTCTTTGGCCGTAGTGAACTGGGCGTACGTCTGCTGTCGCTTCGCACGGTAGGGGATTTTATCCGTCGCGGTGAACACACAGCCGGTGAACCGTTGGTAGATGAAATGACGCTGCGTGATGCGTTGTCGATGTTCGTAGCGCGTGGTTGCGACGTCTTGCCGGTCGTGACCCCGCAGGGGTTGTCCTGCGGGACGCTTCATTTTCGTGATTTGCTTTCGGAGATGCCGACCCGTGAAACGTCTTGCTGATCCGTTGTTATGGCTTATTGTCCTGTTTCTGGTCCTGTTAGTTGGGTTGCCTCATAGTCAGGCCTTGTTCAGTGCGCTATTTCCGGCGCTACCGCGTCCCGTGTATCAGCAGGAAAGTTTTGCGGCGCTGGCACTGAGCCATTTTGGCCTGGTGGGGATTTCAAGCCTGATTGCTGTTCTTATTGGCACCGGGGCCGGTATAGCGGTAACCCGGCCCTGGGGCGCGGAATTCCGGCCGATGGTGGAAACCATCGCCGCCGTGGGGCAGACCTTTCCGCCAGTTGCGGTGTTGGCGATAGCTGTACCGGTGATGGGATTTGGTCCTGAACCGGCAATTATCGCGTTGATCCTGTATGGCGTATTACCGATCTTGCAGGCAACACTGGCGGGACTCGGCGGAATTTCACCCAGCGTGATGGATATTGCCAGCGGAATGGGCATGAGTCAGGGGCAGCGGCTGCGTAAAGTCGAGTTGCCGCTGGCGGCCCCGGTGATTCTGGCCGGGATTCGCACGTCGGTGATTATTAATATCGGCACCGCAACCATCGCCTCAACCGTTGGGGCGAACACGCTGGGTACGCCGATTATTATCGGGCTGAGTGGGTTCAATACCGCCTATGTGATTCAAGGAGCGCTGCTGGTCGCGCTGGCGGCGGTAATTGTTGACCGCGGGTTTGAGAAATTAGCGAGGCATCTTACCCGGCACGTAAAATAAAGGTATAGCCTGCCAGCATGACACCGCCGATACCGCCGATGGCCATCAGCAGGAAGAGGGTAATGACACCGATTTTAGCTGCGCTCATTATGCACTCCTTATATGAATTCAAGGATTGTACACGTTTGTTAATAGAATATTAAATGCCGAGTGGATAAATATCGTGACCCAACGCGCGCCATTCGTTCAACTGTTGCTGCTGTGCGGGCGTTTGGCTCTCGCCGCACCAGACGAGTAAGGTTCGACCTTCAAACAGCTCCGGTCGCAGTTGGTTCAGCGAATGGGCAAGGACGTCAATGCGCCATCCCTGCTGGCTGGCGACCCAACCTTCCAGCCATAAACGGGTCGTATCCTGAATGTTCCAGCCAACCACCAGAGCATCTTTCCCCTGTTTCTTACGTGCTGAGGCCAGACAAATCGCGATGTAGTTGATCAGTACGCCGTCGAGGATCCCCAGTAACGCCTGCAGGATCGGCTGTTGGCATTGCAGACGTCGGCGTAACGGAATGAACAAATGGGTATTGAGCGTTTGTGCGGGATAATCCTGGCCACGCTCTTTGATCCAAAGTCTGAGACTATGCAGATTATTACTTTGCAAATAGCTCAACAGCGTCTCTTGTTGTTCACGCCAACCGTTATGCACATCAATGCTCTCATTGCTGAGCAACATTTTAACCTTGCTGACCTGAACACCGTTGTTTATCCAGCGTTTTATCTCGCGGATCCGGTCGATATCCGCATCGTTAAACAGGCGATGCCCGCCGTCTGTCCGCTGCGGTTTAAGTAATCCGTAACGCCTCTGCCACGCGCGTAAAGTGACAGGGTTGATATCACAAAGCAAAGCCACTTCACCTATTGTGTAAAGCGCCATCGTCGTCTCACTCTTGCTCGCGAGGTCCCAGTTTTACTTTAGACGCTCTTTTGCGAACCAGGTAGTTTTGTCTGTTTTTTGATCTATGAATGGGTGATTTTGTAACCATGCTCGCGCTTTCGAGTGATCGTTCTCACAAATTCGTCTTTTTTTGCAACACTTCAAAGAAAGTTACACGCAGCCCATGTATGTTACGCGCTTTTAAGTGATGTGTGGTTGGCGGGTATGTACGAGTTTAATCTGGTGTTGCTGCTGCTTCAGCAGATGTGTGTGTTCCTCGTTATCGCGTGGCTCATGAGCAAAACGCGTTTGTTTATCCCGCTGATGCAGGTGACTATCCGACTCCCGCACAAACTGCTTTGCTATGTTACTTTTTCCATTTTCTGCATTTTAGGTACCTATTTCGGGCTGCACATTGATGATTCTATTGCCAACACTCGCGCTATAGGCGCGGTGATGGGCGGGCTGCTTGGCGGCCCTGTGGTCGGTGGTTTAGTTGGTCTTACCGGCGGTTTGCATCGTTATTCGATGGGTGGGATGACTGCGCTTAGCTGCATGATCTCGACCATTGTGGAAGGGTTGCTCGGCGGGTTGGTGCACAGCGTGCTCACCCGTCGTGGTCGTACCGATAAAGTCTTTAGTCCGCTGACTGCGGGGGCGATTACCTTTGTCGCCGAACTGGTGCAGATGCTGATCATCTTATTAATTGCCCGTCCGTTTGACGATGCGTTTCGGTTGGTCAGCAATATTGCCGCGCCTATGATGGTAACCAATACCGTGGGCGCCGCCTTGTTTATGCGTATTTTGCTCGATAAACGGGCGATGTTTGAAAAATATACCTCCGCTTTTTCCGCCACAGCACTCAAAGTTGCCGCCTCAACAGAAGGTATTTTACGCCAGGGGTTCAACGAGGTTAACAGCATGAAGGTTGCTCAGGTGCTGTATGAAGAGCTGGATATCGGTGCGGTGGCGATTACCGATCGTGAGAAACTGCTGGCGTTTACCGGTATTGGTGACGATCACCATCTACCCGGCAAACCTATTTCATCGTCATATACCCAACGCGCGATTGAAACCGGAGAGGTGGTGTATGCCGATGGGAATGAAGTTCCTTACCGTTGCTCTTTGCACCCGCAATGCAAATTAGGCTCGACGCTGGTGATCCCTCTGCGAGGTGAAAACCAGCGGGTAATGGGGACCATCAAACTGTATGAAGCCAAAAACCGCCTCTTTAGTTCGATCAACCGTACGCTGGGGGAAGGGATCGCCCAACTGCTTTCGGCACAGATTCTGGCCGGGCAGTATGAGCGGCAAAAAGCGATGCTCACGCAGTCGGAAATAAAACTCCTGCACGCCCAGGTCAATCCCCATTTTCTGTTTAATGCACTCAACACCATCAAAGCTGTAATCCGCCGCGATAGCGAGCAGGCCAGCCAACTGGTGCAGTATCTGTCGACGTTCTTTCGTAAAAATTTAAAACGCCCGTCGGAAATTGTGACGCTGGCCGATGAAATTGAACACGTTAATGCTTATCTGCAAATTGAGAAGGCACGATTCCAGTCGCGTCTTCAGGTGACCTTGACGGTGCCAGAAGAACTTTCGCATCAGCAATTACCCGCCTTTACTCTGCAACCCATCGTGGAGAATGCCATTAAACACGGTACTTCTCAGTTACTGGATACCGGTGAAGTATCGATCACCGCCCGTCGCGAAGGGCAATATCTGATGCTGGATATCGAAGACAATGCCGGGCTGTATCAGCCAACCTCAGAAGCCAGTGGACTGGGTATGAATCTGGTCGATAAACGACTGCGTGAGCGGTTTGGCGATGATTTTGGCATCAGCGTAGCGTGTGAACCTGACCGCTTTACTCGAATCACTTTACGACTTCCTCTGGAGGAACTGGCATGATCAAAGTGCTGATTGTCGATGACGAACCGTTAGCCCGGGAGAATCTGCGGATCCTGTTGCAAGAGCAAAGCGACATCGAGATTGTCGGTGAATGTTCGAATGCGGTGGAAGCCATTGGCGCGGTGCATAAATTGCGTCCGGATGTTCTGTTCCTTGATATTCAGATGCCGCGAATCAGCGGCCTGGAAATGGTTGGCATGCTTGATCCCGAGCATCGTCCGTACATTGTTTTTCTGACCGCCTTTGATGAGTATGCGGTGAAAGCCTTCGAAGAACATGCGTTTGATTATCTGCTCAAGCCGATTGAAGAAGCACGGCTGGAAAAAACGCTGATCCGTTTGCGTCAGGAGCGCACTAAGCAGGATGTATCACTGCTGCCAGAAAATCAGCAGGCGCTGAAGTTTATTCCGTGCAGCGGCCATAGCCGGATTTATTTGCTGCAAATGGATGATGTGGCGTTTATCAGCAGTCGCATGAGTGGTGTGTATGTGACGAGCAGCGATGGCAAAGAAGGCTTCACTGAGTTGACGCTCAGGACGCTGGAGAGCCGTACTCCTCTTCTGCGTTGCCATCGGCAATATCTGGTAAATATGGCGCAATTGCAGGAGATCCGTCTGGAAGACAACGGTCAGGCGGAACTGATTTTGCGTAACGGACTGACCGTTCCGGTGAGTCGTCGTTATCTTAAAAGTCTAAAAGAGGCGATTGGACTGTAAAACTGATACACTGCGCGCCATTGCATCACCGACAGTTGAAGGCTCTATGCTAAGTAACGATATTCTTCGTAGCCTGCGCTACACCCTGAAAGCGAACAATAACGACATGGTGCGTATTCTTGCGCTTGCTGACATGGAATCCACCTCCGCAGGTTTCGATACCTGGATGACAAAAGAAGATGAGGCTGGGTTTGTTCGTTGCCCGGATATCATTCTCTCCGGTTTTTTAAACGGCCTGATTTATCATCTGCGTGGTAAAGATGATTCTGCACCGGAACTGGCGCTGGAGCGTCGTGTTAATAACAATACTGTGCTGAAAAAGCTGCGTATCGCCTTTTCGCTGAAAACCGACGATATTCTGGCTATTATGACCGAGCAGAAATTCCGTGTGTCGATGCCGGAAATTACCGCCATGATGCGTGCACCTGATCATAAGAACTATCGCGAATGCGGCGATCAGTTCCTGCGTTATTTTCTGCGTGGTTTGACATCACGGGTACATAACGCGAAGCCATAAAAAAAATGGGCGACCCGATTAACATAGGGTCGCCAATGGTTTACTTCACTTCTTTAAAACCAGCCGATTCCATTACCGTTTGCATTTGCTTCATGCTGATGTTTTTATCGGCGTTTTCAGATAGCTTCATCCCTGAAATGGCCTGCAACGCTTTTATATCAACTTTTTCCATATCGATAGTGACATTTTCTTGCGCGTAGGTATCTGAATAGGTGAGTTTTTCTTCTATGCCAGGAATGTTCTGATATTTGGCGCTTAATGCGTCGAATACTTTTGCTGCTTCCTCTTTATTGCTGGCACCGACTGACGCATAGCTAATTTTACTTTCGGAGATTTGCTTCAGGACCTTATCACCTTTATAGGTGTAAGAGACGGTGATATCAGAACCATTAATGTTGGCATTGAATGTTTTTGTCTCTTCTTTATCACCACATCCCGCCAGGGAAAAAACCACAATCGATGCCACGGCGAGAGAAAATAATTTTTGTAACGCTTTCATGTAAAACTCCATTTCATGAATATCGGATGTTAAATAATAACGTCCACGAATCTGGTGAGCCCGGACTACCTTGATACCAGAGCAGTATAGAATAAATCTAATATTAACAACGAAGCAGTCCGAAAATGGAGCAGGGGTTAAGATTAGAGGAAGCACTTGCGTAGCAAAAAAAAGCGCTGCGGTTGCAGCGCTTGAGATGTTTGATTTACTTCACCTGTTGGCCTGGTTTTGCACCTTCGTCCGGGCTTAACAGGAAGATATCTTTCCCGCCAGGACCTGCGGCCATCACCATCCCTTCGGAAATGCCGAAGCGCATCTTACGTGGTGCCAGGTTGGCAACCATAATGGTCTGGCGGCCAATCAGGATCTGCGGATCTGGATACGCAGAACGAATACCAGAGAAGACGTTACGTTTCTCACCACCGAGATCCAGCGTCAGACGCAGCAGTTTGTCGGAACCTTCCACGAACTCGGCGTTTTCAATCAGTGCTACACGCAGGTCAACTTTGGCGAAATCGTCAAAGGTGATGGTTTCCTGAATCGGGTCATCAGCCAGCGGGCCTGTAACCGGTGCAGCAGCTGCTTTCACTTCTTCTTTCGACGCCTCAACCAGCGCTTCAACTTGTTTCATGTCGATGCGATTGTACAGCGCTTTAAAGGTGTTGACCTTGTGGCCGAGCAGTGGCTGCTCAATGGCATCCCAGCTCAGTTCGCTGTTCAGGAAAGCTTCAACACGTTCAGCAAGCGTTGGCAGAACCGGTTTCAGGTAAGTCATCAGCACGCGGAACAGGTTGATACCCATGGAGCAGATCGCCTGCAGGTCGGCATCGCGGCCTTCCTGTTTAGCCACGACCCACGGTGCCTGTTCGTCAACGTAGCGGTTTGCCACGTCGGCCAGCGCCATGATTTCACGGATAGCTTTACCAAATTCACGGCTTTCCCATGCTTCGCCAATCACCGCTGCGGCGTCGGTGAAGGTTTTATACAGCGCCGGGTCGGCCAGCTCAGCCGCCAGAATGCCGTCAAAACGCTTAGCAATAAAGCCGGCGTTACGGGATGCCAGGTTGACTACTTTGTTGACGATATCGGCGTTAACGCGCTGGACAAAGTCTTCCAGGTTCAGGTCGATGTCATCAATACGTGAAGAAAGCTTCGCGGTGTAGTAGTAGCGCAGGCTGTCGGCATCGAAGTGCTTCAGCCAGGTGCTGGCCTTAATGAAGGTGCCGCGAGATTTGGACATCTTCGCGCCGTTCACCGTCACATAACCGTGTACAAACAGGTTGGTCGGCTTACGGAAGTTGCTGCCTTCCAGCATGGCAGGCCAGAACAGGCTGTGGAAGTAAACGATATCCTTACCGATGAAGTGATACAGCTCGGCGTCAGAATCTTTCTTCCAGTACTCGTCAAAACTGGTGGTGTCACCGCGCTTATCGCACAGGTTTTTGAATGAACCCATATAGCCAATTGGCGCGTCCAGCCAGACATAGAAGTACTTGCCAGGCGCATTCGGGATTTCAAAACCGAAGTACGGGGAATCGCGAGAGATATCCCACTGTTGCAGGCCGGATTCGAACCATTCCTGCATTTTGTTGGCGACCTGCTCCTGTAACGCGCCGCTGCGCGTCCACGCCTGCAGCATTTCGCTGAATGACGGCAGATCAAAGAAGAAGTGTTCGGAGTCACGCATCACCGGCGTTGCGCCAGACACGACGGATTTCGGCTCGATAAGTTCGGTCGGGCTGTAGGTTGCGCCGCAGACTTCACAGTTATCGCCGTACTGATCCGGAGACTTACATTTCGGGCAGGTGCCTTTAACGAAACGGTCCGGCAGGAACATGCCTTTTTCCGGATCGTAAAGCTGGGAGATTGTGCGGTTCTTAATAAAACCGTTCTCTTTCAGGCGAGTATAAATCAGCTCAGACAACTCACGGTTCTCTTCGCTGTGCGTCGAGTGGTAGTTGTCATAGCTGATGTCAAAACCTGCAAAATCAGTCTGATGCTCCTGACTCATTTCACCGATCATCTGCTCTGGCGTGATCCCAAGCTGCTGTGCTTTCAGCATGATTGGCGTACCGTGTGCGTCGTCCGCGCAGATGAAGTTAACCTGGTGGCCGCGCATTCGCTGGTAACGGACCCAGACATCAGCCTGGATGTGCTCCAGCATATGGCCGAGGTGGATTGAGCCGTTGGCGTACGGCAGCGCGCACGTTACCAGAATTTTCTTCGCGACTTGAGTCATAGTGGGCAATTACTTCTTTTGTAGTGAAAAGGGCTTTGATAGTACCAAAATGGTAATTACTGCGCCAAGCGATAAGGGCATTTATCCGTAAATGAATAATTGTTGCGGTTGGAGTAAACTACCTGGTGACTATTGTATATTCAGAACAACAAAAAGGAGTCGGGATGAACGCACAATCCCAGGCCAAATCACCAGAGACCCTGCGCGCCATGGTTGCCGGGACGCTGGCGAATTTTCAGCATTCAACCCTGAAGCATAATCTGACGACGCTTAAAGCGTTGCACCACGTCGCCTGGATGGATGACACGTTGCACGTTGAGCTGGTCATGCCGTTTGTCTGGCATAGCGCGTTTGAGGACTTAAAAGAGCAATGTAGCGCCGATCTGCTGCGTATTACCGGTGCGAAAGCGATCGACTGGAAACTGTCGCATAACATCGCGACGCTGAAACGCGTGAAAAACCAGCCGGGTATTAATGGTGTGAAAAACATCATCGCCGTCAGTTCAGGTAAAGGTGGCGTGGGTAAATCCTCTACCGCCGTGAACCTGGCGCTGGCGCTGGCTGCAGAAGGGGCGAAGGTAGGGATTCTGGACGCCGATATTTATGGTCCGTCTATCCCGACAATGCTTGGCGCGGAAAACCAGCGTCCAACCTCGCCAGATGGTACCCACATGGCACCGATCATGTCTCATGGTCTGGCAACGAACTCCATTGGTTATCTGGTCACTGACGATAACGCGATGGTATGGCGCGGCCCGATGGCCAGCAAAGCGCTGCTGCAGATGTTGCAGGAAACCTTATGGCCGGATCTTGATTATCTGGTACTGGATATGCCGCCGGGCACCGGTGACATCCAGCTGACGCTGGCGCAGAACATTCCGGTAACGGGCGCAGTTGTTGTCACTACGCCGCAGGACATCGCGCTGATCGATGCAAAAAAGGGCATCGTGATGTTCGAAAAAGTCGAAGTGCCGGTACTGGGTATTGTTGAGAATATGAGTATGCATATTTGCAGCAACTGCGGTCACCATGAACCGATCTTTGGTACCGGTGGGGCACAGAAGTTGGCTGAGCAGTATCACACTCAACTGCTGGGACAGATGCCACTGCATATTTCTCTGCGTGAGGACCTCGATCGTGGTACGCCGACGGTGATTAGCCGTCCTGATAGCGAATTTACCACCATTTACCGTGACCTTGCAGGGCGCGTAGCAGCGCAGCTGTACTGGCAGGGTGAAGTTATTCCGGGCGAGATTGCCTTCCGCGCGGTGTAATTTCTGGCGTTAAAAATTATTCACCGCATCAATGATATATTGATGCGGTGAATATATAAGATGAAGAAAAAATAGAGCATTGTTTACCCTGTCTTAATAAAACATGTTTTTTTCTGAATTAAATCCGATATTCATCATTTAAATTGATCATGCCTATCCTATTGATTTAGTATTTCAATTGGTTTTCGCGTGGTAGCGCACCTATTATTACGCTAAATAACTACCCTGCATGTTAAATCGGGCTTAATACAGGAATGACGTTTAGATGAAAAAAACTTTGTCGCTGGGAATTATAGTTCTGGCTTATGGATTAAGTCTTCCCGCATTGGGAACAGATACCGCAACCTTAACTATTAGCGGCAACGTTGTCGCGCCGACCTGCAGTACCGAAGTGGTAAATGCTCAGCTTCAACAGCGCTGCGGCAACACCACCCACGTTTCCAGTACCGAACAAACTGTTTCATCGGTGGTGAGGGGAGTAACAACGGAACTGGTCGCTGTTCCGGGCAGCGATAATCGTCAAATTATCCTCAACCGCTACGACTAGAATACTCTCTTTCATATAGCCCACATCACTCTCATGAATGATGTGGGCTTTTTTATTTATCTTGAAAATAAATATGAATGGTAAATTACGTTAACTTATTAATTTTGTAAATAAGATTGGTTCCTGACTATTTGTTGTAATTATATTGCATTGAGTAACTTGTCTTAAATCAAAAAAACATTCCGTTTACATTGCGGTAACGATTTAAGCGTGTAGATTCTAGTTACAGGAATAACACCGAGTAACAAATCTAAATATATTGATTAAGGAAGATACTATGAATCGTTCAATTATTGCTGCTGTATTGGCTGGCGTATTTTTGAGTGGTGGGGCTTTTGCTGCTCCTGCAGAGGAACAAGGAACTTTGACAATTACTGGCGAAGTAACAGGTACCGCTTGTCGATTCGATAATGGGAATAATGTTTCTGCAATTGAATTAGGAAATGTACCTGCTTCGGCATTTCAAGGTTACGATGTTGGCGTTGATGTTCCATTTGGCGAAAATGAAGCGACAACACCAATGATTTTGGTATGCGATCCAAACAAAGATGTAATTATTAAAGTTGATGGTGCTGCTTTCGATTATAATGATGTTATCGAAAACACCGTGGCTCAGGGATCTGGTGGTGCTACCGGTGTTGGTTTTAAATTATACCATAAAAATAAGTTAATTGAAAAAGACGGAAACTCAACGCTTGCTATTTCTGATCTTAAATCATTAGGCGATAATAAATATGAGTTGCTTCTTTCTGCGCGGTATGCAAAATCAGCAACTAACGTTTCTGAGGGTAAGGTAAACGGAACTGTAAAACTGATGGTCATCCAGGAATAATGTTATGCCGGCAACCTTGGTTGCCGGCATAAAATAAGGAATGAAAAATGAAGATGCTATGTGCGGTAATCACATTATCAGTTGTTACACCAGTTCATGCAGGGATAGTGATTTATGGCACAAGAGTTATTTACCCCGCGGAAAAAAGTGAAATAACGCTGCAGTTAATGAACCAGGAACAAAATGCCTCTCTGGTTCAGGCCTGGATCGATGATGGTAATACATCATTACCGCCAGAGAAGATTCAGGTTCCCTTTTTATTAACGCCTCCAGTGGTCAGGGTGCCGGGCAATTCAGGTCAACAGCTCAAAATCAAAAAAATGCCCAATACGTTGCCGAAAAATAAAGAGAGCCTGTTTTATCTTAATGTACTGGATATTCCGCCTAATAACCCAGCAAATGCTGGCAAGAATGTTATAAAGTTTGCGATGCAGAATCGTATTAAATTATTTTACCGTCCGTCAGGTATTGCACCAGTTAATAGTGCGACTTTCAAAAAAATAGTTTTGGTACGCAATGGTAAGACTTTTGTCATAAAAAATGACAATGCTAATTGGGTTACGGTAGCTGAGATAAAAGTTGGCAGTGTGAAAATAAATGATAAATCAGTGATGGTCGCACCATTCTCTAGTGAACCCGTCATGGTTAAAAGTAGTAACGCTAACCAATATAAATTAACCATTATCAATGATTATGGCAGCTTTATAAGTGATAGCGTCAGCTTGAAATAACAGGAGCTGATTATGTTAAGGATGACCCCGCTTGCTTCTGCGATATTAATTTCGTTATGGAGTATTACTACCTATGCTGAAGAGACCTTCGATACCAATTTTATGTCTGGTGGTATGAAGGGGGCGAAGGTTTCTGATTTCCGTATTGATGATAACCATCCATTGCCAGGGCAGTATGATATTGATATCTATGTCAATGCTCAATGGCGCGGTAAATATGATATTACTGTTAAAGACACCCCTGAAGAAACTTGTCTGTCCCGCGATACGATTTCGCGTTTAGGAATTAATACTGATGAGATCGATAAAACCCAGACATGTCTGACGCTTAAGCAAATGGTTCAAGGAGGAAGCTATAGTTGGAATATAGGAAAATTTCAGTTAAACCTTAGCGTACCCCAGGCTTATGTAGATGAATTGGAAAATGGTTATGTTCCCCCAGAAAACTGGGACCGTGGAATTAATGCTCTTTATACTTCTTATTACCTTAGTCAGTATTACAGCGACTATAAAAATTCTGGTAATAGTAAAAGCACCTATGCTCGTTTTAACAGTGGACTGAATCTGCTGGGCTGGCAGTTACATTCAGATGCCAGCTACACCAAAGCTCAAGACAGTAGCGGTGAGTGGAAAAGTAATACTTTTTACCTTGAGCGTGGGATCTCGCAAATTCTCGGTACTCTGCGTGTCGGGGATATGTACACATCGTCTGATATTTTTGACTCTGTGCGCTTTCGCGGAGTGCGAGTGTACCGTGATATGCAGATGTTACCGAACTCAAGGCAAAACTTTACGCCATTGGTTCAGGGGATTGCACAGAGTAATGCGTTAGTGACTATTGAGCAGAACGGATTTGTGGTTTACCAAAAAGAGGTACCGCCAGGTCCGTTTTCTATCGCTGATTTACAACTGGCGGGCGGTGGTGCTGATCTTGATGTCAGTATTAAAGAGGCCGATGGGTCAGTAACGACCTATCTGGTACCGTTCTCTTCTGTCCCGAATATGCTGCAACCTGGTGTATCCAAATATGATTTTGTCGCTGGTCGCAGCCATATTGAGGGTGCAAGTAACCAAACCGATTTTACCCAGCTAAGTTATCAATATGGGTGGAATAACCTCTTGACGTTATACGCCGGTACGATGCTCGCTGATAACTACAATTCGTTTACGTTAGGGACTGGCTGGAATACCCGAATTGGCGCCATCTCCGTGGATGCGACGCGTTCGCACAGTAAACAAGATAATGGCGATGTATTTGATGGGCAAAGCTATCAAATTGCTTATAATAAATATTTAACACAAACCGCCACTCGTTTTGGCCTTGCTGCCTATCGATACTCATCACGGGATTACCGAACGTTTAACGATCACGTTTGGGCTAATAATAAAGACAGCTATCACCGTGATGAAAATGATGTTTATGACATTGCAGATTATTACCAGAATGATTTTGGCCGTAAAAATAGTTTTTCTGCAAACATCAACCAATCTTTACCAGTCGGCTGGGGGTCTGTATCACTGAGTACACTATGGCGCGATTATTGGGGGCGTAGCGGCAGCAGTAAAGATTATCAGTTGAGTTATTCAAATACATGGCAACGGATCAGTTATACGTTTTCTGCCAGTCAGACTTATGATGAAAATCATCGCGAAGATAAGCGGTTTAACTTTTTTATCTCTATTCCGTTTGAATGGGGAGATGATATAACTTCAAGAAGCCGACGTTTATATGTATCCAATTCAACAACTTTTGATGATGACGGCTTTGCCTCAAATACGACCGGGCTCTCAGGAACGATTGGCGATCGCGACCAGTTTAACTACGGTGTCAACCTGAGTCATCAGCGTCAGGACAGCGAAACAATGGCTGGTGCCAACCTAACGTGGAATGCACCGCTTGCTACGCTAAACGGCAGCTATAGCCAGTCAAATAAATATATGCAAGCCAGCGGCAATATTTCAGGCGGGGTGTTGGCATGGTCTGGCGGAGTGAATTTGGCTAATCGTCTCTCAGATACCTTTGCTATTCTTCAGGCTCCGGGACTGGAAGGGGCCTATGTTAACGGGCAACGATACCGTATCACGAACCATAACGGTGTAGTGTTATACGATACTATTACCCCCTATCGGGAAAATAAACTGATGCTGGATATTTCAAATACGAACAGTGAAACCGAGTTGATGGGGAATCGACACAGTACCTCTCCCTATCGGGGTGCCGTGGTGTTGGTTAAATTTGAGACCGATCAACGTCAGCCATGGTTTATTCGTGCGTTGCGTCCAGATGGTTCACCGCTGACGTTTGGCTATGAAGTTGAAGACAGCCATGGACAAAATATTGGTGTGGTAGGTCAGGGAAGTCAGCTTTTTATTCGTACCAACCAAGTACCGCCGGAGATAAAAGTGGCGGTCGATAAACAACAGGGACTTTCATGCGCAATCACCTTCGATAAAACGATTGATGAAAGTAAAGTTTATATTTGTCGGTGAGGTGATACATGAAAAAGTATTACATAATGTTGGCTTTATTATTTCCAATGATGTCTTACGCAACTTGCTCGGGAACGCAAGATAAAGATGCTAACATTAGTTTCACATTAACGGATCAAGGGGAGACTAAAAATTTCAATACGAATTTTGATGGGAGTTTTAGTTGTTATAGCTCTGGAGATAAAATTTATATCGCCAATAGCCTACAAGATTATATAGTTGAATTACAAAATTCTTCAGGCGGGAAATCTATATATATTAAATTAAATGCTTCTGTCGGGGGGGAATGGCCAATACCTACGCCAGGTTCAGTATTTCCCAGTCGTAATTATTCAGCAGCAGATTTGTTTAATACAAAAAATATTCAACTTAAGGTTGAATATGTCGACGATCCTGGTAATGTAAAACAGCGGTTTTCTAACACCAGCACCTTTACTATTGATGATGCGATTATATTTTCATCAAATTCCAGCTGTAGTTTGACAAATATTTTAGCATGTTTACTAGGTCTGAATGCTTCATTTTCGCAAAAAATAACTTTCAATATAACGCATAAACCGACAACCTGTAAGTTTTTACAGTCTGATTATGCTATTACTTTACCTAATATTTCTATAAAAGATTTACAGGCTGGTAGATATGGAGGGAATGTTTCTGATACTCTAAAGCTAGAATGTAACGGTGTGTATAGTGTAGCAACAAATCCTGTCACCCTAAAAGTTTCTTCTGGCGATTGGTCGGATGATGGACTTACCCTGAAAAACACTTTACCTGATGGTGCGCAAGGAGTGGGGTTTAATATCTACAGTGGCTCAGATACCAGTGTCCCCTTAAAAAATGGATCTGTTTTAAAAAGAATAGAAAAGATGGGCGCGGTTGACAAATATTATAATTTTATAGTTAGTGCCAGGTATGCACGAATTAATAATGAACCGTTACGAACAGGGAAAGTGCAAAGCAAGGTTGTTTTTACTATTACATATGATTGATTTTTTCATGAAATTTAGAACACGAATTGCCTCTTGGACAGTACGTGTTCTTCATTTTAATTAAATACCATTATCGATGATAAAAAATCTCGCCATCGTAGGCTTTAATGATCTTAGCATCGGCATCATTGACCAACACATACGCGCCGCCCATGTAGGTCCAATGGGTGCCTGCGGTCGGTGCGGGCAGGTTGCGCAGATTCCACTGTTTAATGGTGTATTCTTCGGTGAGATACAGTGGTGGCACTTTGTCACCGGGTTTGAAATGGGTAAAATCGGCAATAAAACTTTTTAGCTCATATTGATCAATACCCTTTGCGGCAGCAGTAGCTGTAGGCGCGGCCCAGACGGTGCTGGTTACGAGCAACAGCGCGCCCAGCAACATTTTCTTCTTCATACCCATCCTCTCTACCTGTTCGGGTCATCAAAATCAGTCATGTATGATTCTTGGCTAACAGGACATCTGACAAGCATTATTTTGTGATCACTCCAGTCATTTCGTAAAAAGTGTAACTGAAAGTACAGAAATCCGGCAATCGTCACCAGTAGATTCACTGCGCGAGTGCGGAGTGCGCCATTTTACATCGTTAAGCGCAGGCAGTATCCTGTTGCTGAAACCTGAATATTATATTTGTGTTTCAACGACTCGGGGTGCCCTTCCTGGTGAAGGCTGAGAAATACCCGTACCACCTGATCTGGATAATGCCAGCGTAGGGAAGTCTGACACTGCTCGTGTCCCTTCTTCGCGCGGGCAGGAGCTGAACCATGCAGCCTGACCTGCACAGCCGCGCGCTCGCGGCTCACACCTTGTACCAATTTAGAATCTTATCCCCGCTCACACACTGTATGACCAATGAGGTCGTGCAAAGCTTTACTGCCAATACATTACTGGCGCTGGGCGCATCGCCTGCGATGGTTATCGAGCCTGAAGAAGCCAGCCGATTCGCCGCCATTGCCAGTGCGTTGCTGGTTAATGTCGGCACCTTAACTCGGGAACGGGCCGCGGCGATGCGTGCCGCAGTTGAGCATGCTCAGAATGCTAAAACCCCGTGGACGCTCGATCCCGTTGCCGTAGGCGCGCTTGAGTTTCGCCGCCGCTTCTGCCTGGAATTATTGTCACTACAGCCTGCTGCTATTCGTGGCAACGCTTCGGAAATACTTGCTCTGGCCAGCATGAACGGTGGGGGACGCGGCGTGGATACAACCGATACGGCTGTCGCTGCGCTTCCGGCAGCGCAGGCGCTGGCTCGTCAGATTGGGACCATTGTCGTGGTGACCGGCGAAGTGGATTACGTCACCGATGGTCAGCGTACCGTTTGCGTGGACGGTGGTGACCCGTTGATGACTCGCGTGGTGGGCACCGGATGTGCTCTTTCAGCGGTTGTTGCGGCCAGTTGCGCTTTACGTGGTGACCGACTTGATAACGTCGCCTCCGCCTGTAGCTGGATGAAACAGGCCGGGCAAATCGCCACCGGGCAATCAAACGGACCGGGTAGCTTTGTCCCGGCATTTCTCGACGCCCTCTATAACCTGAACGCCCAGGAGCAAGCATGAAACGGATTAACGCATTAACGATCGCCGGAACCGACCCAAGCGGTGGCGCGGGTATTCAGGCTGATTTAAAAACCTTCTCGGCGCTGGGCGCTTACGGCTGTTCCGTTATCACGGCGCTGGTGGCGCAAAATACGCGTGGGGTGCAGTCGGTGTATCGCATTGAACCTGATTTTGTCGCCGCGCAGTTGGATTCTGTGTTCAATGATGTGCGTATTGATACGACTAAAATCGGTATGTTGGCTGAGACGGACATTGTCGAAGCTGTTGCCGAACGTTTACGTCGCCATCGGGTACAAAATGTGGTGCTGGACACGGTGATGTTGGCGAAAAGCGGCGATCCGTTGCTGTCGCCCTCGGCGGTAGAAACGTTGCGTACCCGTTTGCTGCCGCAGGTTTCGATTATCACCCCTAATTTACCCGAAGCTGCTGCACTGCTCGGGGCATCGCATGCGCAAACTGAGCAGGAGATGTTAGAGCAGGGAAGGGCGCTACGGGCGCTGGGCTGCGAGGCAGTGTTGATGAAGGGCGGTCATCTGGATGATGCACAAAGCCCCGACTGGCTCTTTACGCGCGATGGTGAGCAGCGTTTTACCGCACCAAGGGTGATGACCAAAAATACCCATGGCACCGGTTGTACGCTATCGGCGGCGTTGGCAGCCCTGCGTCCGCGCCATAACAACTGGGCCGATACCGTACAGGAAGCCAAACTGTGGCTTTCAGCGGCGTTGGCACAGGCCGACACGCTGGAAGTTGGCGAGGGAATTGGTCCGGTGCATCATTTCCACGCGTGGTGGTAATGGGTATACTGGCTGCAGAAACGGCGGCCAGGAAAAAGATAAATGGAACAAGCGCATACCCAGCTTATCGCACAACTGAATGAACGTATTTCAGCGGCGGATAACACGCCGCTGTATATGAAATTTGCGCAGACGGTGAAGAATGCTGTGCGCAGTGGGATCCTGGAGCACGGCAATATCCTGCCCGGCGAGCGCGACCTCAGCCAGTTGACCGGCGTTTCTCGGATTACGGTACGCAAGGCGATGCAGGCTCTGGAAGAAGAAGGTGTAGTAACACGTGCCCGCGGTTACGGAACGCAAATTAACAATATCTTCGAGTATTCGCTTAAAGAAGCGCGCGGTTTTTCTCAGCAGGTGGTGTTGCGCGGTAAAAAACCGGATACGTTGTGGGTTAACAAAAGAATTGTGCCTTGCCCGGAAGAGGTGGCACAGCAGTTGGCTGTTGTCGCAGGGAGTGATGTCTTCCTGCTCAAACGTATTCGTTACGTTGACGAAAACGCAGTCTCTATTGAAGAGTCCTGGGTACCCGCACATCTAATTCATGACGTGGATGCCATCGGTGTTTCGCTGTATGACTATTTTCGTAGCCAGCATATTTTCCCGCAGCGCACGCGCTCACGTGTTAGCGCCAGAATGCCTGACGCAGAGTTCCAAGCGCACATTCAAATGGATAGCAAAGTGCCGGTACTGGTGATCAAGCAGGTAGCGCTTGACCAGCAGCAACGGCCTATTGAATACAGCATCAGTTACTGTCGTAGCGATCTATACGTTTTTGTGTGCGAGGAGTAGCTCCTCGCGTGACGGGGCGCAATCGCCGCCGCGATGTCCAACTACCCAGGACGCCACCGCGTTACCTAACAGCACTGAGTCGGCCAGCGTCCAGCCAGACGCCAGCCCAGCCAGCATGCCGCCAGCGTGGCTGTCACCTGCGCCGATAGTATCAACGACCGCCGTTGCAAATGCCGGTACGCAGCCGGATGTCTGTGTGCTGAAATACCATGCGCCGTCTTTATCGTGACGCACGACCACCGGTGCGGTGAAACGCTGCACCCATTCTGCGCCAAAACCTTCCACATCCTGACTTAATGCAAACCGCTCGGCAGCAATTTCCGCCTCCTGACGATTAAGTGACACCAGCGGACGACAGGCCATAATTCTTGCCAGTAAGGGCTCGGGAATGTCGCCGATGCGCGGGCCAAAATCGATAAATGGTGTCACCTCTTCCAGACCTTCCAGCCACTGCACCAGCAATTCACCGCACGGGGACGCTAGCTGATAACCCGAAAGATACACCAGGCTATGACGCGGGATATCCAGCTGTGCCAGCCAGGCGGCATTCCACTGATTCTCAACGCCGCTAAAAGACATAAAGGTACGCTCGCCATCCGGCTCCACCAGCGCCAGACACCAGCCGTTATCGCCTTCGGCATTGTCGATCAGGCTATGCAGTCCCTCTTTTGTCATCCGGTTGCGGATAATGTCGGCCCACACTCCCTGACCCAGTGGTAGAGCATTGCAGGCATCGATACCTAAACGCTTAAGCGTGACGGCGATATTGAGTGCGCAGCCGCCAACGTTAACACCTTGCTGCTTGAGCTCGATGTCACAGCCGCGCCAGGGGAGGGCATACGCATCGGCAATGACATCAATCACCGCCGCACCCACCACCGTTACTGGCTGCTGTGTACGTAACTGCGAGAGAAGTTGTTGCAGATGCGTGTTGCTCATAGCGCCTCCCGCTGCTCGCGCAGTCGCATTAACCCGTTGGCGTAGTGGGTAAAGTCCAGCTGATTCACCGCGTCCAACTCCTGCTTCAATGCTGGGTTGATCGCGCTCACTCCGTGTAATGCACCACAAATGGCGGTTGCCATCGCCCCGATGGTGTCGGTATCGCCGCCGAGGTTAGCGCACAAAATGGCGCAGCGGTTAGGATCGGTCTGTGCCAGCTCAACCATGGCGATAGCGCAAGGAACGGACTCAATGGTGCTGGTTCCTGCCCCCACAACCTGATACAACTGCTCGCTGGCGGACTCGACGCCATCGGCGTTACGGACGATTTTCAGCGCCAGTTCAAGGCGTGCACAAAGCGATGCGCTAAAAGTGGTGATTCGTTTTTGCTGCGCATGCAGGGCAATGGCAGGTAGCGCGTCGACAATCTCTGACCATTTTCCTCCGTCGATGGCGCGCGATACCGCCCACGCGACGACAACGGCTCCCGCGATAGCCAGATCCGATTTATGCGTTGGGCTGGAGGCCAGTGCCACATCATCGATAAAGGCATCAAGATCGCGGGCGGGCAGCAGGCATCCCAGCGGGGAAACGCGCATTGCCGCGCCATTGGTCACGCCGTTGTTTTCAAGTTCGGCGACCGGTTTACCGTCACGAATAGCGTTCAACGCAATTTTCGAGGTCGGGCCGAGCACGTTTTTATTAAAGGCATCAAACTGCTCGGCCCAGGCCAGAATATTGCGACCAATAACGTCTGGCACAATTTCGCCGTCGCACTCAAGCAGGGCATCTGCCAGACATAGTGCCATGGACGTGTCATCAGTGAACTCCGCCTGGTTAAAATAGCAGGCGGCATTATTTTCCGCAGGGCCGGGCAAAAAACGGTCGATCCAACCGAAGTGTGCTTTTACCCGGGTTCTTGGCCACAGTTCCGACGGCATGCCCATCGCATCCCCTAACGCCTGCCCATAAAGAGCACCGAGAATACGTTCTGCTTTCATTTTACTTCCCCTTGTTTCAACGCTACATCGCGATCGTCCACCTTAATGGCGGTGATTTCTTTGTCTGATTCGCGAAAGAAAATCATAAACATCACGGCAATGACGGCAATCATGACCGCGCCAAATCCCCACATGCCAGCCCAGTTAAAGGTGAGACCATTAACCGGTTCCTGATAAGCAAACATTTTTTCCATCATCACGCCGCCCAGACGGTAACCGAGCAGGCTGCCGAACCCCTGACAGCAGAGGGTGATAAGCCCTTGAGCTGCGGTGCGCATGTGGACCGGCGCTTTTTTATCGACATAGATGTAAGCCGTGACGTAATAGAAGTCGTAACTGACGCCGTGCAGCAGAATGCCGAGAAACAGCAGGGCGTAAGTGAAATATTCTTCCGCACCGCCGTAAACGAAAAATCCGTAGCGGATCGCCGCAGTAATAAGACCAAGCAACAATACCTTTTTAATGCCAAAGCGTTTGGTGAAAAACGGTAGCGCCAGCATGAAGAAGATTTCAGAGAATTGGCCCAGTGTCATCCAGCCGGTGGCGTTTTTCATACCGACTTCTGTCAGGTAACCGTTGGCAAAGATGTAATAGAACGCCAGTGGCATCGCAAACAGGAAAGAGCAAAAGAAGAAGACGAGGAAGTTCTTATCGCGGAGCAGGATCAGCGCATCCAGACCCAGCATAACTTTGAAATCCATTTTGCCGGTACTTTTTGGCGGCGTATCCGGTAAAAAGAAGGCAAAAATGCCTAACAATGCGGAGCTTCCGGCAGTGATAAGCAGGGGAATATTGGTCGGTGAGATGTCGTTATAGCCAAGCATTTGCGGTAAGAAACCGCAGGCCAAACCGGAGGCAATCCAGCCAATGGTGCCCATCACGCGGATGCGCGGGAAATCACGTTCAACATCCGGTACGTTGGCAAAAGCAATACTGTTGGTCAGCGCAATCGTCGGCATATAGGTCAACGAATAGGCCAGTAACAGAGGGAAGAATCCGCTAAAGGTGGTTTGCTGGGCGGCGAAGTACATCAGAATAGCGCCGACGAACATCAACACCGCCAGCACTTTTTGCGCGGAGAAAAAGCGGTCAGTGATTGAACCGACCAGAATGGGCGACAGGATCGCCGCAATGGCGGTGCAGGCGTAGGACCAGCCGATCTCACCGGCACTAAAGCCACTTTTACTCAGCCACAGCCACAGTGGTACAAACCAGGCACCCCAGATAAACCACTCTACAAACATCATGAACGACAGCTTAACTGTAGTTTTCATCTTTAAATCCTTCATGACAGGTAAGGTACGCGCTGATAGTACCATTCAATAATACCTTTGAAATACCTTTGAGGTTAAACTTTGACCGTCTTAACATTATTTTTTCCTGAATCGAGCCAGCAGAAGTTGCTGAAAAGTGCGCTAAAGATGGAAAAAAAGCGCAGTCGGTACCAGGCTTAATGCTGCCCGCAAAAAGGCGGGTCAGGACAATCCATATTCCGGTTTTAAACCGGAACTTACGGGAGCATAGCTATGACTGATATTGCGCAGTTGCTTGGCAAAGATGCCGACAGCCTTTTACAGCATCGTTGTATGACCATTCCTTCTGACCAACTTTACCTGCCTGGACATGATTACGTCGATCGCGTAATGGTGGATAACAATCGTCCGCCTGCCGTGCTGCGTAATATGCAGACGCTGTATAACACGGGGCGACTTGCCGGGACAGGGTATCTGTCGATCCTACCGGTGGATCAGGGGGTAGAGCATTCTGCTGGGGCTTCGTTTGCCGCTAACCCGCTGTACTTTGATCCGAAGAATATTGTGGAGTTGGCTATCGAAGCAGGGTGCAACTGCGTGGCATCGACTTACGGTGTGCTGGCTTCTGTCTCCCGCCGCTACGCGCACCGTATCCCGTTCCTCGTTAAAATTAACCACAACGAAACGCTCAGCTATCCGAATACCTTTGACCAGACGCTGTATGCCAGCGTAGAGCAGGCGTTCAATATGGGTGCGGTTGCGGTAGGGGCAACCATCTATTTCGGTTCTGAGGAATCTCGCCGCCAGATTGAAGAGATTTCAGCGGCGTTTGAGCGCGCCCATGAGTTGGGTATGGTTACCGTGCTGTGGGCGTATCTGCGTAACTCCGCGTTTAAAAAAGATGGCGTGGATTACCATGTTTCCGCCGATCTTACCGGGCAGGCTAACCATCTGGCTGCCACTATCGGAGCGGATATCGTTAAGCAGAAAATGGCGGAAAATAACGGCGGGTATAAAGCGGTTAATTTTGGCTATACCGACGATCGCGTCTATACCAAGTTGACCAGCGAGAATCCAATTGACCTGGTGCGTTACCAACTGGCGAACTGTTATATGGGGCGTGCCGGGTTAATTAACTCTGGCGGGGCGGCCGGCGGTGACACCGACCTGAGCGATGCAGTGCGTACGGCGGTTATTAACAAACGTGCGGGTGGTATGGGGCTGATTCTGGGGCGTAAAGCGTTCAAGAAAACCATGGCCGACGGCGTTAAGTTGATTAACGCCGTACAGGACGTTTATCTGGACAGCAAAGTCACTATTGCCTGATCCCTCGGATTGTTGTTGGGTTAGCGCAACAGCGGACAACCCGGCGGCAGTCTGCAACGTAGCGCAGCGGGCAGGATTTCAATATGAAACTCTTGTCCGCTGAGTGGTTCACCATCGAGATTAAAGGTAATTTCGTGTGGGGCGCGGATATCAAACCACGACGATGCGCCGTCAATAATGTTAGGGTTGTCTTCGGATTGCGTTAACGCCGAAAGCAGTCCTGGCAGTAGTTCTTCGCCGGTAAAAATGCGCAGTTGCAGCAGGCCGTCGTTGATCAGCGCCGTCGGGCAAAGCTGTTGCCCACCACCGGCCTGGCGACCGTTACCGATACCAATCACCAGCGCTTTACCCTGCCAGTGAAAATCCTCCCCACGAATGTCACAGATATCGGGCTTGAGCGTATCCATGCGCATTAATCCGTGAATAAAATACGATACACCGCCCAGTGCGGCCTTGAGTTTTTCCGGCGTTTCGGTGGTGATGCGAGTGCCAAACCCGCCGGTCGCCATGTTGATAAAACAGGTTTTATCGTTGACCAGCACCATATCGATTGCAGTCGCATTTGCAGCGATAGCCAGCTTTAACGCCTTATCAAGGTCATCGGGTATACCAACACTGGTGGCAAAGTCATTCGCCGTTCCCAACGGTAAAATACCCAGCGCTGGAATATTGCCACCCTGCGACTGAATCAGCGCTGTCGAAACTTCGTTGATGGTGCCGTCACCGCCGCCGGCTATCACCGTAGCAACGCCTAGCTGACGAGCTTCATCAACGTAGCGTTGGGCATCGCCTTTTTCCCAGGTCACGCGAACATGGATTTCCACGCCTTCATCGCGAAGCTTCACAATGGCATCACGCAGGGGGAGATTATCAGCACTTTTTCCATTGAGGATCAGTAAACTGGCAGGGAACGCTATCATCCGTTTGCCTCACTTTTTTTCGTTTTAACAAGTGTATGCCAGGAAAGCGTTTATGGCGTAAGAACTGACTGAAAGCGCAGGCGAAGAGATAAAAAAAGCCGCAGAGCGCGGCTTTTCAGATTGGGCAGACGTTACTGCGGGAACCACTGATCGCTGATTTTCTGGTACGTGCCGTCAGCTTTGATTGCCGCCAGCGCGCTGTTCAGTTTTTCCAGCAGGGCTTTGTTATCCGGGCGAACCGCGATGCCAAGGCCAGTACCGAAGTATTGCGGATCGGTTACTTTGTCAGTGGCAACGCCTAACTGCGGGTTGGTTTTCAGCCATTCGTTAACCACAGCGGTATCGCCAAATACGCCATCAATACGGCCATTTTTCAGGTCGATAATCGCATTCTGATAGCTATCGTAGGCCACGGTTTTCACTTCAGGATGTTTGTCCTGCAGGTATTTCTGGTGCGTGGTGCCGTTTTCCATACCGATGCGTTTTCCTTTCAGATCGGCAAAGGTTTTATAGGTATCTTTTTTGGCAATCACCAGCGCGGAGTTGGCATAGTAAGGCTGAGTAAATGCAACCTGCTTGCTACGCTCAGGTGTGATATCCATTCCGGAAATTACCGCATCATATTTCTTGAATTTCAGCGCGGGGATCAGGCTGTCGAAAGCGTGATTGGTGAAAGTACATTCTGCCTGCATCTGTTTGCACAGCGCCGTTGCCAGGTCGATGTCAAAACCGACAATTTTATTGCTCGCGTCCAGTGATTCAAATGGCGGATACGTGGCTGATACACCGAAACTAATTTTATCAGCAGCTGAGGCGCCAGCGGCGAAAGTAGCAAGTAATGCGGCCAGTACTAACTTTTTCATGGTGGAACTCCCGTCTGTCAATCTTATGATTATTACCGTGTCTGCGGCGTGGGGTAACAATGCCATTTTATGAATTTGTATGCAATAAAAATGATTAAATATTTTTTATGGTATAAAAAAAGACGGACAATTTAGGTTGTTGTCCGTCTTTATTATTTTGCTTTATGCATATTTGCCGGATGGCGGTGCTAGCACCTTATCCGGCCTACAAAAGGTGCATGAACCGTAGGCCTGATAAGCGTAGCGCCGTCAGGCATATGCTTAATTCCGGTGTTCAAACGCCAGCGCTTTACGTTCGATTAAGCGCATCATCAGCGTCAGCAAACCGTTGACGATCAGATAAATCACACCTGCCGCACCGAAGACCATAACGTCATAAGTACGACCGTACAGCAGCTGGCTATAGCCCATGACTTCCATCAGCGTGATAGTGTAAGCCAGTGAGGTACTTTTAAATACCAGCACCACTTCGTTGGAATACGAGGAGAGGGCGCGTTTAAAGGCGTACGGCAACAGAATCGCCAGCGTATCCTTTTTGCTCATCCCTAACGCTCCGCAGGACTGCCACTGGCCTTCCGGGATTGCACGGATAGCGCCGTAGAACAGTTGCGTAGTGTAGGCCGCACTGTTTAACGACAGCGCAATTAAGGCGCATAACCAGGGTTCAGAGAGCAGATGCCACAGTACCGGATATTCTTGCAATGCCGGAAACTGTCCTGGTCCGTAGTAGATCAGGAAGATTTGCACCAGCAGCGGTGTACCGGTAAACAGCGTGATATACGCGCGAACCAGCCACACCAGCACCGGCGTTTTCAGCGTCAGGATGACGGTGAAGATCAGCGCCAGCACCAGAGCAACCACGATGGAGGCGACCGTCAGCGTCAGGCTGGTATGCAGCCCTTTCAACAATTCAGGTAAATACTCAAGCATCAGCCTGGTCTCCGCTCAAAACGTGTCGCGCGCAGGTCAATGCGTTTGAGAATGTACTGACTCACCAGCGTAATCACCAGATAAATAGCGGCCGCCACAATGTACCAGGTAAATGGCTCCTGGGTGCGGGTGGCAATACTCTTCGTTTGCAGCATCAGATCGTTCACGCTGATAAGGCTGACCAGCGCGGTATCTTTCAGCAATACCAGCCACTGGTTACCCAGTCCCGGTAAGGCATGACGCCACATCTGCGGCATCACCAGACGAAAGAAGATCGCGGCTTTAGACAAACCCAACGCCTGACCTGATTCCCATTGTCCGAGTGGCACGGCCTTCAGCGCGCCACGCAGCGTTTGCGACGCGTAAGCGGCGTACAGTAATGACAGTGCAATGACACCGCACAGGAACGGGCTGACATCGAAGTTTTCGATCTGCATCTGAACCGGGATTTGTACAAACCCGAGATTGATCGTAAAGCCATCGGCCAGCGTCAGCAGCAGCTGTGAGGAGCCGAAATAGATAAACAGAACCACCAGAATTTCTGGCAGACCGCGCAGGATGGTGACCAGGGCCGAGCCCGCCCATGCCACCGGGCGCCATTTTACTGACTCCCAGACGGCAAAAAACATGGCGAGCGCAAGGCCAATGATCAGCGCACAAACGGCAAGGCCGACGGTCATCCCGGCGGCGCTTGCTAAAGGAAAAAATTCATTCATCAAATATTACTTCTGGAACCATTTGTTGTAGATGGTCTCGTAAGTCCCATCTTTCTTCACTTTTTCCAGCGCAGCGTTAAATTTCTGCTGCAGCTCGGTATTGCCCTGGCGTACCGCGATGCCCAGACCTGTACCGAAGTAATCTTTATCCGTCACTTTGTCACCAACCGCGGCAAGCTTAGGATTGTCTTTCAGCCACTCGGTTACTACTGCGGTATCACCAAAGACGCCGTCAATACGACCGTTTTGCAGATCGAGTTTGGCATTCTGGTAGCTGTCATACGGCACAGTGGTCACTTCCGGATGTTTATCCATGATGAATTTCTGGTGCGTAGTACCGTTTTGAACGCCGACTTTTTTACCTTTCAGCTGGTCAATGCTGGTGTATTTACCCTGCTGGCCCACAAACAGCGCAGAGTTGTCGTAATACGGGGTGGTGAACAGCACCTGTTTTTCACGCTCAGGTGTGATGTCCATACCGGCCATTACCGCGTCAAAACGACGGAACTTCAGGCTCGGAATCAGGCTGTCGAAGGCCTGATTGGTGAAGGTACAAGTAGCGTCAATCTCTTTACACAGCGCGTTTGCCAGATCAACGTCAAAACCTACGATCTTGTTATTCGCATCGATAGATTCAAACGGAGGATAAGACGCTTCGGTGGCGAAACGAATGGTTTGGGCTGCGGTAGCGGAAAGACTAAAACCTGCGATTAGCGCGGCAATCAGAACTTTTTTCATTGTATTGTCCCGAATCTTAGTGAGAAAGATAGTTTTTAAACGCTTCGGTTTGCGGGTTGGCAAAGCAGCTCGCATCCCCAAACTCGACGATATGACCGTTTTCCATATACACCACACGGCTGGCCGTTTTACGTGCAACTTCCACTTCGTGGGTGACGATCACCTGAGTAATGTTGGTTTCCGCCAGTTCGCGAATGATGCTGACGATTTGGGCGGTAATTTCCGGGTCAAGCGCGGCGGTCGGTTCATCAAACAGCAGCACCTGCGGCTCCATCATCAACGCGCGGGCAATGGCCACACGCTGTTGCTGGCCACCGGAAAGATGTAATGGGTAACGATCGCTGTAAGGCTTGAGGCGCAGACGTTCCAGCAGTTTCTCGGCACGCGCCATCGCTTGCTCTTTTGTCAGACCCAGTACGCGGCAGGGCGCTTCAATCAGGTTCTGCACAACCGTGAGATGCGGCCAGAGATTATATTGCTGAAAGACCATGCCCACGTTCTGACGCAGATCCCGAATGGCTTTATCTGACGGGGTCTTCGTGAAGTCGAAACGGTTGCCTGCAATAGAGAGCGTGCCCGAGCGCGGCATCTCAAGCAGGTTGAGTACGCGCAGCAGCGAGCTTTTCCCGGCTCCACTTGGGCCAAGTAACACCAGTGTTTCACCCTGAGGGCAATCCAGCGTGATATCGAACAGCGCCTGATGTGCGCCGTAGAAGCAGTTAATGCCGTTTAATTGAATACTCATTGACACTCGATACTGGCAGTCTGATAGCTATTGAAGCCGCAGATACTACCTTTGACAGAATAGTTATGCAATATTTATGCGTTAAAAGTTAAATGCAAACCGCATTCTTCTCTAAACATAGCACAAAATAGCGGGGCCACCAGTGGGCAAGAATAAATGTCGGCATTCTATGCAGAATGCCAGACAATTTATGGGGGTTATGATTTAAGCGGGTGAATGGGGCGGTTAGCGGTTTTCGACAGACTGGCGCAGCGTCCCGGCTGGCGCGTGTACGCTGCCGCCCAGATAGCGTACATCATCAACGACCCAGCACTGACCTTCACGGATCATCAGCACTTCATCACGCCAGCTTTGGTCACCCTGTTTCAGCTCTACGCGCAGTGGAATGTTGCGTGCATCACTATTCGGAATAGTCGATGCGCTGGCGACACTGGCGCTGTCTGGTAACGTAGCGCGACTGGAGAACGGATCGCTGTTAAACAGATCGCGGTGTGCATTATCACGGCTGGCATCGGTCAGCAGTTTAGCCAGATTGTCGCTCAGGTACGGACGAAGGGCGGTAATATCATTGTTTCGATGCTGAATACGGTAATCATAGAATTGTTGAGCCACGCTGTCTGGCCCACCTTCTATGCATGAACCACTACGCGTGCCGTTATCTTTGTAGACCGGCGTCACGGTCGTACAGGCGCTGAGAAGTAGTGCACATGGAACCAGCAGAGAGAGTTTCGAATAGCGCATAATGATTTCCTTATAAGCTTCCTACTAATTGTGTTCTACGATGAACAATTCGGTCTCACTAAAGATTGTATGATCGATTAACACATTGTTTTTGCTAAAGCAAATTCGCGGACACCCCACCTGAAGTATGTTGGTGGCGCTCGTTGCCAGCTTCAGCTTTAGTATATCAACCTGCAACGGGGCGTTGGCGGCCATTCATGCTTCTTATACTGTATAGACCATATGAGCATTTGCATGTTCCATTTGCCGCGCTTTACGCCTGGCTAAACAAAATTCATGCCGTGCTGTTGGCTATAAGGGACTACGGATGGCTAAAATAAGAGTTGCTTAATCTCGGTGCCCGTGCGTTAATGATCCGGTCGGTTTGAATAACAGACGATATACAAAGTAGTTTACTCAAGCAGTTCTCATTTTCAGGTGTAATCCGTTTATCCCCTCTTTGAGTCTCTTCATTAAGCACTACGAAGTTTCTGTCATAAAAACCAAGCTTGCCGAAAGGCTCAAATTAAGGAATAAATATATGTCTACTAAAATGACTGGTTTAGTTAAATGGTTCAATCCTGAAAAAGGTTTTGGCTTCATTACGCCTGCAGATGGCAGCAAAGATGTCTTTGTCCATTTCTCAGCGATTCAAAGTAATGAGTTTAAGACGCTGAATGAAAACCAGAAAGTCGAATTCGGTGTGGAGCAGGGACCTAAAGGTCCATCCGCAATTAATGTTGTGGCGCTTTGAGGTAACTATTATTACTAATCATATTCACTTTCGCTGTCCATGTTGCCATGGTTCCCAATACAGAACATCAACCTTTGATGTTACTGAGGGAAATCCGTTCGGGGCAAAATGTATTTTTTGTAAATCAAAAATGATTACATTTGATAACGTAGCAATGTACATTCAGTCCGGCCAGGCGCCATTAGATTTTAGAAAATAATAACTTCAGGTCCCCAAGCATCTGGGGGCTTTTTTATTTTTGGCGGCATGCCAGTCAAATAAAAATAAAAAACGCACCACCTGAAACCGCTACACATCAACAAGGATAGCAGTTTTATTTGGCGGGCTTTCCTTTGAGTGTCATAGTGTATTGGTTTGATAATGCTTTTGAGGTCGTACTCTTAGCGCAAAAAGGAGATTAACCATGCAGTTTTCGACAACCCCTACGCTGGAAGGACAGAGCATCGTGGAGTACTGCGGTGTTGTTACCGGTGAAGCCATTTTAGGCGCGAATATCTTCCGCGATTTTTTTGCCGGTATTCGCGATATTGTTGGCGGTCGCTCCGGCGCGTATGAAAAAGAGCTGCGTAAAGCGCGTGAAATTGCTTTTCAGGAGCTGGGCGAACAGGCGAAAGCGCTGGGTGCTGATGCGGTGGTCGGTATCGATATCGATTACGAAACCGTAGGCAAAGACGGTAGCATGCTGATGGTGAGCGTCAGCGGTACCGCGGTGAAAACTCGCCGATGAAACGTCTGTTGTGTCTGCTGGCATTTACGCTGTTGCTGGTGGGATGTGCTGGCGAAAAAGGGATTGTCGACAAAGACGGGTATCAGTTATATACCCGCCGTCAGGCCCAGGCTGCTTATCCGCGCATTAAAGTACTGGTTATCCATTACACGGCCGATGATTTTGACTCTTCCCTGGCTACGCTGACCGATAAAAACGTCAGTTCACACTATTTGATCCCCGCAGTGCCGCCGCTTTACCATGGTAAACCGCGTATCTGGCAACTGGTGCCGGAAAAAGATCTGGCCTGGCATGCGGGGATTAGCTTCTGGCGCGGCGCTACGCGTATTAACGATACCTCAATTGGCATTGAGCTGGAAAACCGCGGCTGGCAAAAATCAGCGGGCAGCAAGTATTTTGCGCCGTTTGAGCCCGCGCAGATTCAGGCGTTAATCCCATTGGCGAAAGATATTATCGCCCGCTACGACATAAAACCGCAAAACGTGGTGGCTCATGCAGACATTGCGCCGCAGCGTAAGGACGATCCCGGTCCGCTGTTTCCGTGGCAAGCACTGGCCGCTCAGGGCATTGGCGCATGGCCGGATGCTCAGCGTGTGGCATTTTATCTCGCCGGACGAGCGCCCCATACGCCGGTAGAAACCGCGTCATTGCTCGATCTGCTGTCACGCTATGGCTATGAGGTAAAACCCGAGATGACGCCGTGTGAACAGCAGCGGGTGATTATGGCGTTCCAGATGCACTTCCGCTCGACGTTGTGGAATGGCGTGGCGGACGCGGAAACGCAGGCGATTGCCGAAGCGTTACTGGAGAAATACGGGCAGGGTTAACGCAGACACCAATGCCTGATGGCGCTTCGCTTATCAGGCCTACGGTTAATTTGGCAGGTTTTTCCGCCACCCTGCAATGGCTATCAGCCTAACGCGGCAGCTTACCGTGGTCGCGCAGCCAGGCCGCGGTACGCTCAATCCCTTCATCCAGCGTCACAACGGGCTGATAACCTAACTCGTCCTGGGCGCGGCTGGTATCCAGCGTAAAGTCAAAATTCAGCTTCGAAACACCGTAATGCGTAAGCTTTGGCTCTTTCGCCGATTTATTGCCTAAGCGTTCCATGCTGCGGGCAATCATGTCCAGCATCGGGTAGGGCACGGAGCGGATACGGCAATCAATATTCAGCTCGTCGATAAGTTTCTGCACAATACTGCGCAGGGTGCGATGTTCACCGTTGGTTATATTGTACGCACGACCCGACGGCAGCTTATCGCAGGCTTCCTGACTCGCCAGCCACATCGCGTGAACTGCGTTCTCGTAATAGGTCATATCCACCAGCGCACTCCCGCCATGCGGCAACAGGATGCTGCCGTAGTGGTACATCATATGGGCGAGGCGGGGAATAAAGACTTTATCGTGAGGTCCGAACAAGCTTTGTGGGCGCAAGACAGTAAAGCGAGTCTGCGGGTTGGCCTGGGCGAGCAGCGCAATCACCTCTTCACCAGCCGCTTTGCTGCGGGCGAATTCGTTGGCGAAGCGATGGGGACGGAAGTCTTCTTTGATATCGCGATGATGGTGATAATCAAAATACAGCGACGGAGAGGAGATATGAATAAAGTTACGTACGCCCCAGGCTACGGCCCACTCGCCCAGACGGCGGGTAGCACGAACGTTGGCCAGATCAAAAGCTTCCTGAGTTCCCCATGGAGAGGTGAAACTGGAGCAGTGCCACAGCGTGTCAATGCCGGCCAGCATCACTTTTGCCTGCGAAGAAACCAGCTCGGTCAAATCCGCATGCACAAACTCTGCGCCCATTTTCTCCAGCAGCTTGCCCATCGCTTCGTTGCGACCGGTGGCTCTGACGCTGACGCCTTTGCTGCATAAGAACTCAACCGCGTTTCGGCCCAAGCCGCTGGTGGCTCCGGTAACCAGTACCTTCATATCAATCCACTGTGTTTAAAAAACGTCGTGCGCATTCTTCCGTGAATTACGCCTGTATGCAATGGGAAACATGAAAGAATACAGGCTCTTTTTATCATTAGTCTGTGATTTGTTCTGCAAGTTTGGCTATACGCTTCGCCATCCCCCTGAAAATGAACAGGTGGGCGGGGATCATCAACAGCCAGTAGAAGAGGCCAGGCATACCGTGCGGATGCCACCACGCGCGTACATCAATGCGTCGGTGATCGCCTTTATCTTCCAGTGTGAAGCTCAGGCGACCCAGTCCCGGCGCTTTCATCCCAAACAGCAGCGTCAGCTGTTTCTCCGGCTCAACGATGATGACTTTCCAGCTATCAACGGTGTCGCCAACTTGCAATAGTGGGTGTTCGGGGCGACCTTTTGCCAGCTTATGGCCGACCAGCAGGTCCAACGCCGCGCGCGTCTTCCATAGAATATTGCCAAAGAAATAGCCTTCTTTGCCGCCGAGTCGATTCACAACCTGCCACAGCGCTTTTGTGCTGGCAGAGGTTTCAACGCTAAAGCCAGCTTGTTTGGCGAAATAGCCATATTCTGGACGCCAGCGGGCAAACGCCTGTGCGTCGTAACCCCAGTCGCTGGAGTTGACCAGCTTCTCTTCTTCCTTCAACGTGCTGCGCACCGCGTCATCAAAGGCAATCAGTTTTTGTGGGATCAGCGCACGTAATTCGGTGTCATCGGCCAGCAGGTCGTGTTTTAAGCCCTGGATCAGCGCTTTGGCCGTGGTTGGCGGCACTGACGTGATGACGTTCAAAAACCAGACCGAAATCCAGCGGGTAGGGAAGGGGATGGGGATGAGCAGGCGATGTTTACCGCTGACCGCCATAAAATGCTCGAACTGTTCCTGATAGCTCAACACCTGCGGCCCGGCGGCTTCGAGGACGCGGTGATGCTGTGTGGGATTTTCCAACAATGCCACCAGGTAGTACATTAAATTCTCCAGCGCGATAGGTGTGGTACGCGAGCGTACCCAGCGTGGAGGGGTGAGAACCGGTAGGTTGTAAACCATATCGCGCATGACTTCAAAAGCAGCGGAACCAGCCCCCACGATAATGCCCGCGCGCAATTCCGTCATTGGCACGCCTGACTCGCGCAGGGTGTCTGCGGTTATCTGTCGCGCACGCAGATGATCGGATTGTTCATGCCGGGGAGCCTGCAATGAGCTCAGGAAAATAAGCTGTTTAACTGGCGTATTACGCAGCGCATCGCGCACGTTCATCGCCACCTGACGTTCGTGGGCGATAAAATCACCGCCTTCGCCCATACCATGAACCAGATAATAAACCGTATCAACACCCGTCAGCAGCGGGGTGAGGTTATCTGGCCAATTCAAATCGACCTTGTGGCAACTGACATTGGCCAGTTGCTGCTTTTCCAGCCGTTCAATGCGACGTGCCGCAGCCAACACCTGATGCCCTTGCTGACTGAGCGCCTGTACCAAATGCTGACCAATGTAGCCACTGGCGCCAAGAACCAAAATCCGTTGCGGCACGCCCATCTCCTTATTGGGTTAAAAAAGCGCGCCAGTGGGCGACGACTTCAGCAAGTTGTTCACGTGATACGTCCAGGTGCATCACCAGGCGCACAATCGGGGAGGCGTTAATCAGCACACCTTGCGCTTTCATATACTCGCCCAGCGCGGCAGCGTGCTCTTCGCCAACGCGAACAAACAGCATATTGGTGTCGTGGCGCATGACGTCCGCCCCTGCTTCGCGCAGCTGCTCCGCCATCCAGGCGGCGTTGTCATGATCTTCCTGCAAACGCGCCACGTTATTTTTCAGCGCATACAGCCCGGCCGCTGCCAGAATACCGGCCTGACGCATTCCGCCACCGGTCATTTTGCGCCAGCGAATAGCGCGTTTGATGTACTCGTGGCTGCCGACCAGCAGTGAACCAACGGGGGTACCGAGGCCTTTGGAGAGGCAAATGGTGAACGAATCACAGTATTGCGTGACATCTTTAAGTTCACAGCCGTAGGCGACGATGGCGTTAAAAATACGTGCGCCGTCGACGTGCAGGGCAAGATTACGCTCACGGGTGAATTCCCATGCGTCTTTCAGATACTCGCGCGGCAGCACTTTGCCGTTGTGGGTATTTTCCAGGCTGAGCAAGCGGGTGCGGGCAAAATGGATATCGTCCACTTTGATTTTTGCAGCTACTTTGTCCAGAGGCAGGGAGCCATCCGGTGCGGCGTCGATAGGTTGCGGTTGAATGCTACCGAGCACCGCTGCGCCACCTGCTTCGTAGAGATAGTTATGCGCGCCCTGGCCGGCAATGTACTCTTCGCCACGCTGACAATGGCTGAGCAGCGCCACCAGGTTAGCCTGAGTACCGGTAGGTAAGAAAATAGCGGCTTCTTTACCAGAAAGCTCTGCGGCGTATTGCTGGAGGGCGTTAACGGTAGGGTCGTCTCCATACACGTCATCCCCGACCGGGGCTGCCATCATCTCTTCCAGCATGGCGCAACTCGGCCGGGTGACGGTATCACTGCGTAAATCAATCATGGTGTCTCCTTATTACACTTCATCCTTCAGGCTGCCTCGGCGTTGGCCGCACCCTTAAACCCCAGTCACATAGTATACCTATGCTCCTGGGGATTTTCGGGCTAGCCGCCTTGATGCATCATGAATGATTTTGTGTGTGATTTAATAAGGATGTTTTACCTGAGCCAGTTCGTTTTCGCCAGTTCGATCACTTCATCACCGCGTCCACTGATGATTGCGCGCAGCATATACAGGCTAAAACCTTTAGCCTGTTCGAGTTTGATCTGCGGCGGGATCGCCAGCTCTTCTTTCGCCACGACCACATCGACCAGCACCGGGCCGTCAATCGACATCGCCCTTTGTAGCGCTTCATCAACCTCTGAGGATTTTTCCACGCGAATGCCTGTAATGCCGCAGGCTTCGGCAATCCGCGCGAAGTTGGTGTCGTGCAGTTCAGTGCCGTCGGTCAGATAACCGCCCGCTTTCATCTCCATTGCGACAAATCCCAGTACGCTGTTGTTGAAGACAATAATCTTCACCGGCAGCTTCATCTGGACAACCGACAGAAAGTCCCCCATCAGCATGCTAAAGCCGCCGTCACCGCACATTGCTACAACCTGGCGTCCTGGTTCGGTCGCTTGTGCACCGAGTGCCTGCGGCATAGCATTCGCCATCGACCCGTGGTTAAACGATCCGAGCAGACGACGTTTGCCGTTCATTTTCAGATAGCGCGCTGCCCACACCGTTGGCGTACCAACGTCGCAGGTAAAGATGGCATCGTCAGCGGCAAAGTGGCTGATCTGCTGCGCCAGATACTGCGGGTGAATGGCTTTATCGCTGGGTTTGGCTAAATCATCCAGCCCTTTGCGCGCCTCGCGATAGTGCTCCAGCGCTTTGTCCAGGAACTGACGCTCGGTTTTTTCCTCCACCAGCGGCAGTAGGGCACGTAACGTAGATTTAATATCGCCTACCAGCGCCATATCAACTTTACTGTGCGCGCCAATGCTCGCCGGATTGATATCAATCTGAATAATTTTGGCGTCGGTGGGGTAGAACGGGCGATAGGGGAACTGGGTGCCAAGCAGGATCAACGTGTCGGCATTCATCATGGTATGGAAGCCGGATGAAAAGCCAATCAGCCCGGTCATACCCACATCATAGGGGTTATCGTACTCAACATGCTCTTTACCACGCAGGGCGTGAACAATCGGCGCTTTGATTTTAGCCGCAAACTCAACCAGTTCTTTATGCGCACCGGCGCAGCCACTACCGCACATCAGGGCGATATTGCTGGAGTAGCGCAGCAGTTGCGCCAGTTTTCTCAGCTCTTCTTCTTGTGGAGTCACCACCGGGAGCGGCGCATGATACCAGTGCGTGGTGGCGCTTTCAGGTGCAGGTTTTAGCGCCACGTCACCGGGTAAAACCACCACGGAAACGCCACGGTTGAGCACCGCCTTACGCATGGCAATTGCCAGCACCTGTGGGATCTGTTCTGGGCTGGAAACCAGCTCGCAATAGTGGCTACATTCGCGGAACAACTCTTGCGGGTGGGTCTCCTGAAAATAACCGCTGCCTATTTCACTGGAGGGAATATGCGCGGCGATTGCCAGTACCGGGACGTGGTTACGGTGACAATCAAATAGCCCGTTGATCAGGTGCAGGTTGCCTGGCCCGCACGAGCCTGCGCAGACGGCCAGTTCGCCCGTCAACTGCGCTTCAGCGCCCGCGGCGAAGGCTGCAACCTCTTCATGACGGGTTGGCATCCAGTCAATTGTTCCCATACGATTCAGACTGTCACTCAGACCATTTAGCGAGTCACCCGTTACACCCCAAATGCGTTTTACGCCAGCCTGTTCGAGTGTTTTAGCAATAAAAGCGGCAACCGTTTGTTTCATGGTTTTCCTTCTCCTCTAATGTGATACCGGTTACAAGTTTAGATGAAGATAATAGTTATGCTTCTCATTTTCCCCTTATTTCCGGCAGGTTTCATTTAACCTGTATTAAGCGTAGTTTGTTTTGGACATGGTGAAACAAGGAATAAATTCAAATGGTTATAAAACTATTAAATTCAGTTAACCGAGTACTGACTCACGAAGATTTTGGCAAGTTATTGTTACGCTTTGCCGTCGGTGGGCTGATGCTGTTTCATGGGCTGCATAAACTCTTTGCGGGTATTGATGGCATCAGCGGTATGTTGATAGCGAAAGGTTTCCCAGGCTTTATTGCGTATGGCGTTCTGTTGGGAGAGGTTGTGGCACCGTGCCTGATTATTCTTGGCATCCTGACGCGTCCGGCGGCGTTGGGGCTGGCGTTTACGATGGTTGTGGCATGGCTGATGGTCGGGATGGGGGAAACCTGGACACTGGATAAAACCGGTGCATGGGCGATTGAAAGTCTGGTTTATTTCTTTATCGGCGCGCTGGCCGTGGCGTTTTTGGGCGCGGGGCGTTACTCCGTTGCCGGGAATTCTGCCTGGCGATAGTTACCATCTGAGAGTCAATACCGAGGCGGGAAAGCGTAGCATTGCTCCGCCTCGTCGTTCAATTTGTCGCTAATCTATATGTCGTCACTGTTCCATAGTTTGTGCCGACGTCTCAGCGCTCGCTGCGTCAATGCCCTTGCCATCGCGGCGCCTATTTCAGCGCTGACCACCAGTCCCTGAATAAACGGACGATCGTGCATTAACCACGGCAGCCCGCCAAAAGCGATGCGATTGCGGGCGTTTTCCGGCGCTTGCAGCGTGTAATCTTCGCCGATATCCGGGATCTCATCGCCACAGGCCAGCAGTTGATCGCGTAGCGTTGGGAACGGGATATCTTTGCTCTGCAATGGCCGTTGTCCTCGGGCGTCAATAAACACATCAAATTCGCTGCGCTGACCGTGGTGGGAAATTACCGTCATTTCCTGTTCATTCATACGCTCATAATCTGTGCCAAGCGCGAGGATCTCAATCAGCCCGGCTTCGTGCAGCGCCAGCAGTCGGCGAACTGACTCTGACGGGATTGCCGCATAGTTATCAATAAATACCCGCGCCAGTCCGCACCTGAAACGTTTTTCGTCGCGGGTATCAAGATGAGGGACTATCTCCTCGATAACCTCGTGCAGGCGCAGCAAGGTATAGCGCCAGGCGACGGTATGTTGTTTTTGCTTGTTGCGCTCAACTTCTACCAGGTTACGTCTCGCCCAGTCAAAAGGGTCATGTCTGAGCCTGTCGGCGAAATAGACTTCGGGGAACGTGTCGGCGTTAAGCGTCGCAAGCGCCACCTGTTGGCACCAGCCTGGCGCTGCGTCTTGCAGTTGTTGCGCCATAAGCTGAAAGATGCGGTCCAGTAATCCGTTTTGTCCATAGGCAATGGCATCTTCAATTGCTTCTGGCGTCGCGATATTCAGCGATTCATACGGAAGGGGGCAGTAAAAATCCGCTTCAGGCAGTACCCCGCTGCGCGACATCAGGGTCAGCTTCAGGTTTTGACTGTCGGATTTAGGTGTGAATTGCAGTGAATGGTCGGTATTGGTAGTGAAGGTGCCATGCTGACTGGCCACAGCCATTGCGGCGTCGATAGCACTTAATGAGGTGCCCAGAATCCCTACCCGGCAAGCACCAATCTGCGCGTCCATCAGACCGGTCCAAGGACTGGGGAAAAATTTGCGTTCCTGAGCATCCGTTTCAGGCCACAGATGACCAGTGGCGATAGCGGCGAAATCCACCTCAACGGGTTGTGACGCGTGGTTGATCCACAAAGAAACCCCATTCGGGTCTGCTCGCAGGTCGGTGACTTCGCTTGATTCATGTATGCGAATCGTGAAACCGGCTTGTTGCGCTTTCTCGACAATGGCTAAAAAACGATTGCGATAATAGTCGCCGAGGATCACGCGGGGCAAAAATTGCCGCTCATGCAAAGACGCGCGTTCAATCTGAAACTGGGCCAGATAGTTATCACTTTGATTCTGAAGCCACGTCAGATAACTGATATAGATCGGCGGGATCTCAATGCTGGCTATATTTGCCAGCATGTGGTCTGCGTTGTTGTCGCTATTGTAAGGCATGCCAACGCCCGCCTCTTCAGCTTGCTCGTAAAGCTCTATTTCCAGCGGTTCACCGCGCTCAACCAGGGCATGAAACGTATAAATCCCGGTGGGACCGACGCCGACAATAGCCACTTTTTTCATGGGGATCCTTGTAGAAAGTTCGACGTGCTAGTCGGGGATTATGTTTAATCTGCGCAGGGTAAGTGTGGTCGATAATTTGCGGGGAGAGTGAAAACATCAGAATTTTGCAACGCCTGACAGCATAAAAAAAGGCCACCCGGTACAGCCAGGCGGCCTTTTGCACATCAGATACCGGCCAATTACGCCAGCACTAAATCACCCTGCGGATGACAGGAACAAGCCAGCACATAACCTTCAGCGATTTCTGCGTCGGTCAGCGTCATGGTGCTGCTGACCGTGTAGTTACCGTCAACCACTTTGGTTTTGCAGCAGCCGCAAACACCTGCACGGCATGCGGCGACAACCGGAACCTTGTTGCTTTCCAGCGCTTCCAGCAGCGTACTGCCCACTGGCGCGTAGAACTCTTTCGCCGGCTGTAGCTTGGTAAACTTCAGGCCACTGGTGGCGGCTTCGGCAACAGGTGTGAAGAACTGCTCTTTAAAGAAGCGCGTCACACCCAGCGCTTTGACTTCTTTCTCGACCAGATCCATATACGGTGCCGGGCCACAGGTCATCACGGTACGCGAGGTCAGATCCGGTACGCTTTTCAGCAGTTCAGTCGTCAGTCGGCCGGAAACAAAACCTTCTGTGGCATTGTTTTCAGCAACTAATGTCACCGGATATTCGCGCCACTCGTCGGCAAAAATGACATCTTGCGGCGAGCGAACGTTAAAGATTACCTGTACATCCGCTTGTGGGCGGTACTTTGCCAACCAGCGACGCATTGACATGATTGGCGTGACACCACAGCCGGCGGCCAGCATCAGGAACTTGTCTTCCGCTTTATCTTCACAGGTGAACTCACCCATTGCATCCGACAGCCAGATATAGTCGCCGCGCTTCACGTCGCGGGTTAGCCACTGTGAACCTGCGCCATCGTCAATCCGGCGGATGGTCAACGTGATGTACTCGCTAACGCCCGGCGTTGAAGAAATGGTGTAAGCACGCAGCGTATCCGCTGAATTACGTACGCTGACCAGTGCATACTGCCCGGCGCGGTAAGGATAATAATCGTGGCATAGCAACGAAATTGTCCATACATCCGGCGTTTCCTGATGGATGTGGTGAACCTGCATCCGCCATGGGCACTGATGAGTTGGCATTGTCATTCTTTACTCCTTACGCGCTCAGCAGTTGCTTCATGTCTTCTTCAACGGTGGTCACGGAACGCAGACCAAATTTCTCGTTGAGAACTGCCAGCAGATCCGGTGTGAAGAAACCAGGTGCAGTCGGGCCAGTGACGATGTTTTTCACGCCCAGAGACAGCAGGGTCAGCAGAATAACAATCGCTTTCTGTTCGAACCAGGAGAGCACCAGAGACAGCGGCAGATCGTTCACACCACAGCCCAGTTTCTCAGCCAGGGTTACCGCCAGGATGATGGCAGAGTAAGCATCGTTACACTGACCAGCATCCACCAGACGCGGCAGGCCTTCGATATCGCCGAACTCCAGTTTGTTGAAGCGGTATTTACCGCAAGCAAGGGTCAGGATCAGGCAGTCATCCGGCACGCTGGTGGCGAAGTCGGTGAAGTAGTTACGTTCACCACGTGCACCGTCACAACCGCCAACCAGGAAAATGTGACGCAGTTTTTCGCGGCTCACCAGGTCGATCAGGGTATCAGCAGCGCCCAGCAGGGTCTGACGACCGAAACCTACGGTGATAAGGTGCGGGATTTCGCTGTACGGGAAGCCAGCCATCTGCTGTGCCTGAGCGATAACCGGGCCGAAGTTGTCGCCTTCGAGGTGGCTTACACCCGGCCAACCGACGATGCTACGGGTCCAGATACGGTCGTCGTACGCGCCAACGGTTGGGTCGATGATGCAGTTAGAGGTCATGACGATCGGACCTGGGAAGCGGGCAAACTCTACCTGCTGGTTCTGCCAGCCGCTGCCGTAGTTGCCGATCAGGTGCTTGAACTTACGCAGTTCCGGGTAGCCGTGCGCCGGCAGCATTTCACCGTGGGTATAAACGTTAACACCGGTACCTTCGGTCTGCTCCAGCAGGTTGTACAGATCTTTCAGGTCGTGACCGGAGATCAGGATGCACTTACCTTCGGTTGCTTTTACGTTGACCTGAGTCGGGGTCGGGTGGCCGTATTTGGTGGTTTCACCGGCGTCCAGAATGCTCATCACTTTGAAGTTCATCTGGCCGATTTCCATTGAACACTCCAGCAGAGCGTTCATATCGGCAGGCCAGGTACCCAGCCATGCCATGATTTTGTGGTACTGAGCGTAGATTTCGTTGTCGTACTGACCGAGAACGTGCGCGTGCTCCATGTAAGCTGCCGCACCTTTCAGGCCGTACAGACACAGCAGACGCAGGCCGAGAATGTTCTCGCCAATGGCTGCTTTGTCTTTGTTCGGGGTAAATTCAGCGGCCTGACGTTGCAGGTCGCCCAGATCGTCGCTGACCAGTTGCAGATCGGCCATCGGGTTGGTGACCGTTGCGTTCGCGTCGATGTTCAGGCATTGCGCTTTCAGGGCGTCGCGCATGGCGATAGCTTCACGGGCATAGCCAACAATACGCGGGGAATCGAAGTTAACGTTAGTCAGCGTGGAGAAGAACGCACGCGGCGCAAAGTTATCAACCTCATGGTCGATGATGCCGTATTCACGTGCTTTAACAGCCCATGCAGACAGACCTTGTAGGGAAGCAATCAGCAGATCCTGCAAATCGGAGGTCTCAGCCGTTTTACCGCACATACCCTGCGCGTAAGAGCAGCCGTTTCCTGCCGGAGTACGGATGGTTTGTTCACATTGCACACAAAACATGGTCACACCTTTTAAAGTTATATTTAATATACATGTTTAAGGTTATGCCTGTGCGCGAAGGGATAAAAGGGATTTCTACTACTACTTGCAGGGAGATTGATTTAGCGCAATTTTGGCGGTAGCTGACTACCGCCAGAGAGGTATTTGTTCCGGCGTCAGGCGGAGAAAAACGCCATCAGCAGAGGCACTAACAGACTCAGAATAAAGCCGTGGACGATGGCTGCTGGGACCATTTCCAGACCGCCGCTGCGTTGTAAAACGGGCAGGGTGAAGTCCATTGATGTCGCGCCGCATAATCCCAGCGCGGTAGAGCGGCTGCGGCCCACCATTCCTGGAATCAACATAATGGCGATCAGCTCACGGGCCAGGTCGTTAAAGAAGGCGGCACTACCAATTACGGGCCCGAACGATTCGGTTAACAGAATACCGGACAGGGAATACCAGCCAAAACCTGATGCCATCGCCAGCGCGGTTTTCAGCGGTAGACCGAGGATCAAGGCATTGATAACCCCCGCCAGCATCGAACTGGCGACGACGACGACGGCCACGATCATCCCCCGACGGTTCAGCACAATTTGCTTTAAGGTCATGCCGCTATTGCGCAGTTGAATCCCCACCAGGAACAGTAAAAAGATTAACGTATATTCGCTGGCTTCGGTGGCATGCTGCAGAATGGGAAGCCCAGTGAGGCCGAGCAGGAAGCCGATGACGACGACGCCGCAAAGCTGAAGCGACTCAAGCGCCATTGCAATTCGCGAGGGGAGCTTTTCTTGCTTGTGGTTGTGTCTCCAGGGCAACGAACGCTCCAGCCAGAACAGCGCCGCAATATTACACAGTATAATGACCGTCACGCTGACCGCAGAATAATGAAGAATGGCTAACAGGTTGCTGGCGAGATTATCCAGAAACGCCAGGCTAATACCCATAAAAAAGAGAATAAGGTAGACGATCCAGCTTAACAGGCGATTGATAAGTTGTAATGCAGTCCTGTGCCGGAGCGGAATAAGGTAGCCCACAATAAGGGGAACCAGAATGATTAACAGCCCTGAAAACATGAAAATCAGATCCTTGCTGAGAAGTAAGACGAAATGCGTCACTATAACCTAAATAATTCAAGTTGCAGGAAGGCGGCAAGGGAGTGAATCCCCGGGAGCGTACATAAGTACGTGACTGGGGGGAGCGAGCGCAGTCAACACATCTGCAACTTGAAGTATAACGGGTATACACACTACTCAATGCAAAGAGGGGAGTAAAGTTGCAAATAAAAGGAAATATAGAGAGGAAAAAAAAGACCTGACTTTCGCCAGGCCTTTTTGTTAGCGATTAATCGCGTTTTTCGAGCAGGGTGCGGTAAATAAGACCGCCGAGAACCCCACCGATAATCGGCATGACCCAGAAGAACCACAATTGTTGCAATGCCCAGCCGCCCTGGAAAATGGCTACTGCGGTACTACGCGCCGGGTTTACGGAGGTGTTGGTGACCGGAATACTGATCAAGTGAATCAGTGTTAACGCCAGACCAATTGCGATAGGTGCAAAACCTGCCGGAGCATGTTTATCGGTCGCGCCGTGGATCACTAATAAGAAACCTGCGGTCAGAATAATTTCAATGACGACGGCAGAAAGCATGGAATAACCGCCTGGTGAATGTTCACCAAAGCCGTTCGAAGCAAAACCACTGGCCGTTGCATCAAAACCTGCTTTACCGCTGGCAATAAGATACAGTGCCGCAGCTGCAACAATACCGCCCACAACCTGAGCAATAACGTAACCAATAACATCTTTTGCCGGGAAACGACCGCCAGCCCATAAACCGAAGGTTACCGCCGGGTTAAAATGCCCACCTGAAATATGACCCACAGCGAATGCCATGGTTAATACTGTCAGGCCGAATGCCAGCGCGACACCGGCAAATCCAATTCCCAATTCTGGGAATGCGGCTGCCAGCACTGCACTACCGCACCCACCAAAAACGAGCCAAAACGTACCGAAGAATTCAGCTGCTAATTTCCTGAACATAACCACCTCAATTAAAAGTTCCGGGTTCGTGTTCCTTACCCGGTAATTCATCGCTAAAAGGGACGATGATGAAAGAGCGGGTATTTTAGAAAAAAATATCATCCCTTCGCCAGTTAAATTGATGAAAAAATTTGATTTAAGGCAATATGTTGCGATTCCTTTTTGAATCTTGGGTGAATGAAGCATAGTTCAATTAGCGAAAGGACGATGATTAAGTTCTGAAATTATATTCAGGAGAAAACATAAGAAGAATATTCTTATTTTTTTTGCTTTTGCGATTCACGCCAGATTGATATCGGGTGTCCTGAGCGCCCGCTTGCCGTTATACTCCTGATAACTTGAAGGAAAAAGTTAGCATTTCCGGAGGCTATATGATTCTCGAACGCGTTGAGATTGTTGGATTTCGTGGTATTAACCGTCTGTCGTTGATGCTGGAGCAGAGCAACGTGCTGATTGGAGAGAACGCGTGGGGTAAATCCAGTCTGCTGGATGCCTTGACCCTGCTGCTGTCGCCGGAGTCAGACTTGTATCATTTTGTCCGCGAGGATTTTTGGTTCCCGCCGGGTGATATACAGGGCCGGGAACACCACCTGCACATTATCCTGACGTTTCGTGAATCCCAACCAGGTCGTCACCGGGTGCGTCGCTATCGTCCTCTGGAAGCCAGTTGGACGCCTTGCCAGGATGGCTATCACCGCATTTTTTATCGCCTGGAAGGCGAGTGTGCGGATGACGGTAGCGTTCTTACCTTGCGCAGTTTTCTTGATGGCGACGGCCATCCATTACCTCTCGATGACATTAACGATCAGGCGCGCCACCTTGTGCGTCTGATGCCGGTACTGCGTCTGCGCGACGCGCGATTTATGCGACGGATCCGCAACGGTACCGTGCCGGACTCGGCGGATGTCGAAGTCACCGCCCGCCAACTGGATTTTCTGGCGCGTGAGCTGGCTACCCGGCCGCAAAACCTGACTGACGGGCAGATTCGCCAGGGGTTATCGGCCATGGTTCAGTTGTTGGAGCACTATTTTTCCGAGCAGGGGGCTGGCCAGTCCCGCTACCGTCTGATGCGCCGTCGCTCCAATAACGAACAACGAAGCTGGCGCTATCTGGACATTATTAACCGCATGATTGATAAACCCGGCGGACGTACGCACCGGGTTATTCTGTTGGGCCTCTTTTCGACCTTGTTGCAGGCCAAAGGCACGCTAAGGCTGGATAAAGACGCCCGACCTTTACTGCTGGTGGAAGATCCGGAAACGCGTTTACATCCCATCATGCTGTCGGTGGCCTGGCACTTGTTGAATTTACTGCCTCTGCAGCGAGTGGCGACCACCAACTCCGGTGAGCTGCTGTCCCTTACGCCTGTTGAGCATGTTGTTCGTCTGGTACGTGAATCATCCCGTGTCGCTGCCTGGCGGCTTGGGCCGGGTGGGATCAGTGCAGAAGATGGTCGGCGAATCGCATTTCATATTCGTTTTAATCGTGCGTCATCGTTGTTTGCCCGCTGCTGGCTGCTGGTGGAAGGTGAAACGGAAACCTGGGTTATTAACGAACTGGCCCGGCAGTGCGGACATCACTTTGATGCAGAAGGGATTAAAGTCATTGAATTTGCCCAGTCCGGTCTTAAGCCGCTGGTTAAATTCGCCCGCCGGATGGGGATAGAGTGGCATGTGCTGGTCGATGGCGATGAAGCCGGGAAAAAGTACGCGGCCACGGTACGTAGCTTATTGAATGACGACAGAGAGGAAGAGCGTGAGCATTTGACCATGCTCCCCGCGCTGGATATGGAACACTTTATGTATCGCCAGGGATTTGCTGACGTCTTTCACCGGGTGGCGCAAATTCCGGAGAATGTGCCTATGAATATGCGCAAAATAATCTCCAAGGCGATACATCGTTCGTCAAAACCGGATTTGGCCATTGAGGTGGCGATGGAAGCCGGGCGACGGGGCGTTGATGCGGTGCCAACGCTGCTGCGAAAAATGTTTTCCCGCGTGCTGTGGCTGGCACGCGGCAGAGCGGATTAGTGGCGAAACATCGACGACAGCTGCGAATGGATGCTGTCCAGTAGCTGATAGCGGCGGCGGTATTCTGCGCGTTTTTTGCTCGCAATATCCGCCTCGCTTTTTCGCGCCAGCGTGCGCGGAATATGATAGTACCCGTTGCTGTCGCACTCACCGCCAACCGACTCCCAAAAAGCGTTGTAGTCAGAATGGATCACCTTGTTTTTATCGTGGTAGCGTTGACTGCGAAAGATATGCTGTTCATTACTTACAGCCATAACTTTTTCAATATTCAACTGTTCGGCTAAACGGCAAATGGTTTCCATCACAATACGTTTTGGGAAAATTCCATGGCAGGACTTCGTCGCTTTTTGAATTGCTTCGTGCGGTAGTTGCGCATTGCCCTGCACACCGCCAATAAATAATGTCCTTTTCCCATTATATTCGCAGAACGTAAACGTCATTTTAGTTAGCACGTCTCCGTCACCATTGCGCACCTGAATGGTGGCTTCACCCTCTTTATCCAGTACCGGAAACATCATCATGGTGATGGTAAATATATCGCCGTCTTTACCTTCAGTTTGCGCCAGATGTAACCCGTCATTGCTTAATAAGGCGTTAAATTCAGCGGGTAAGAATGCGTGGCGGATAAAATGGTAATGAAAACGCACCGCATCTAAACGCATTTTGCGGGAGAAGTTTGCCGCAAGATAAGGACGGTGCAAACGAACCGGCAGTCGGGGTTGACGGGCGAGCAGGGGGCCAAGATCCGGCCATTGGGCCAGTTCAGTCATCCATTCCTGAGTGAGGCGGGGTATCAATAATGAACGCCAGATAAACTTACGACGAAAGCTCCGTTTATCCCAGCAATGTGCGGGCCGTAAATGACCGCTGCTCAGGCTGAAAAAAAGGCCAAAACGCGTGACTGGTTTGGTGGAAAGAAAAGTGCTTTCAGTTAGCTGGCTCATAATATAAATCCGATTGATACCTTTGTACTAATTTCAGCACAGCGGATCTTAACCATTCATCAATAACTCTGTTATTCTTGCGCTTTTCAACGGCGATTTATTTAACGTTGATGTTTAGCACTCCACTCTGGTGGGCGTATTGGGGGAATTGGGACATTTATGAAGCTCAAGGGAAAAATCAAAAAACGCTATTTTCTGTTCGCCGTCGTCCTTATTGTGGCGGCAATTGCACTTTGGCGAACGCTTAATGCGCCTTTACCTCAGTATCAAACATTAATTGTTCGTCCTGGCGATCTGCAACAAAGCGTGCTGGCGACCGGTAAGCTGGATGCGCTGCGTAAAGTTGACGTCGGGGCGCAGGTCAGCGGGCAGTTAAAAACGCTGTCGGTCGCGATTGGCGATAAAGTGAAAAAAGATCAGTTGCTCGGTGTTATCGATCCTGAACAGGCGCAAAACCAAATCAAAGAGGTTGAAGCGACGCTAATGGAATTGCGCGCCCAGCGTTTACAAGCCGAAGCTGAGTGGAAGCTGGCGCGGGTCACTCTCTCCCGCCAACAACAGCTGGCGAAAACTCAGGCCGTTTCACAGCAGGATCTCGACACGGCGGCCACCGAAATGGCGGTCAAACAGGCGCAAATTGGCACAATTGACGCGCAAATTAAGCGTAATCAGGCCTCTCTCGATACGGCGAAAACCAACCTTGATTACACCCGCATCGTTGCGCCAATGGCTGGCGAAGTAACACAAATTACTACCCTGCAGGGGCAAACCGTTATTGCCGCCCAGCAGGCACCTAACATTCTGACCCTGGCGGATATGAGCACCATGCTGGTGAAAGCGCAGGTTTCTGAGGCTGATGTAATTCACCTGCATCCGGGGCAAAAGGCCTGGTTTACCGTGCTGGGCGATCCGCAGACGCGCTACGAAGATAAGCTCAAAGATGTTCTCCCGACGCCAGAGAAAGTGAATGATGCGATTTTCTACTATGCCCGCTTCGAAGTTCCCAACCCGAAAGGGATCCTGCGCCTGGATATGACCGCGCAGGTCCATATCCAGCTCACTGATGTCAAAAATGTCCTGACCATCCCGCTGTCGGCGCTGGGCGATCCTATCGGCAATAATCGTTATAACGTCAGGTTGCTGCGTAACGGCGAAACCCGCGAACGTGAAGTGGTTATCGGCGCGCGTAATGACACCGATGTGGAGATCGTGAAAGGGCTGGAAGAGGGGGATGAAGTCATTACCGGTGAGGGCAACGCTGGAGCTGCAAAATGACAGCATTGCTTGAGCTGAGCCATATCCGCCGCAGCTATCCGTCAGGCGAAGGCCAGGTTGAGGTGTTGAAGGACGTATCCTTGAGCATTCAGGCCGGGGAAATGGTGGCGATTGTCGGGGCGTCGGGTTCGGGTAAATCGACGCTGATGAACATTCTCGGCTGTCTGGATAAGCCAACCAGCGGTACGTATCGCGTTGCCGGACGTGATGTCTCTACGCTGGATAGCGATGCGCTAGCGCAACTGCGTCGTGAGCATTTTGGTTTTATCTTCCAGCGCTATCACCTGCTGTCGCATTTAACCGCCGCACAAAACGTTGAGGTACCGGCGGTCTACGCGGGCACTGAACGTAAGCAGCGCCTGGCGCGTGCGCAGGAATTACTCCAGCGGCTGGGGTTGGGTGACCGGGTTGACTATCAACCTTCCCAGCTTTCCGGTGGTCAGCAGCAGCGGGTCAGTATCGCGCGTGCGCTGATGAACGGGGGGCAGGTTATTCTTGCCGACGAACCCACCGGTGCACTGGATAGCCATTCCGGCGAAGAGGTGATGGCGATTTTGCATCAGCTGCGCGATCGCGGGCATACGGTAATTATCGTTACTCACGACAGCCAGGTCGCCGCGCAGGCCGAACGGGTCATTGAAATTCGTGACGGTGAGATTGTGCGCAATCCACCGCCACAGAAACCCTCTGGCGGACGCGATATTGCGGAGCCAACGGTGAAAACGGCATCCGGCTGGAGCCAGTTTGTCAGCGGTTTTCGTGAAGCACTTACCATGGCCTGGTTGGCAATGGCCGCGAATAAGATGCGTACGTTACTGACCATGCTTGGGATCATCATCGGTATTGCTTCGGTGGTGTCGATCGTGGTGGTAGGCGATGCGGCTAAACAACTGGTACTGGCAGATATTCGCGCTATTGGTACTAACACCATTGATATCTATCCAGGCAAAGACTTCGGCGACGACGATCCGCAATATCAACAGGCGTTGAAGTATGACGATTTGACGGCGCTACAGAAGCAGCCCTGGGTCAGTTCAGTAACGCCTGCGGTGTCGAAGAACCTGCGGTTACGCTATGGCAATATCGATGTTGCTGCCAGTGCTAATGGCGTTAGCGGCGACTATTTCAACGTCTATGGCATGACATTTAGCGAAGGGACCACCTTTAACGCCGAGCAACTGGCGGGGCGCGCTCAGGTGGTGGTGCTCGACAGTAATACCCGTCGTCAGTTGTTCCCCAATAAAGCGAAAGTTGTTGGCGAAGTCGTGCTGGTGGGGAATATGCCTGCCACGGTGATTGGTGTTGCAGAAGAGAAACAGTCGATGTTTGGCAGTAGCAAGATCCTGCGTGTCTGGCTGCCTTATAGCACTATGTCCGGGCGAATCATGGGACAGTCGTGGCTGAACTCGATCACCGTGCGGGTGAAGGATGGTTTTGACAGTGCCCAGGCCGAACAGCAACTGACCCGACTGTTGACGTTGCGCCACGGTAAGAAGGATTTCTTCACCTGGAATATGGACGGTATCTTGAAAACCGCCGAAAAGACCACACGTACATTACAACTCTTCCTGACGCTGGTGGCGGTGATTTCGCTGGTGGTCGGTGGGATTGGCGTGATGAATATTATGCTGGTTTCAGTAACCGAACGAACGCGTGAGATTGGTATTCGTATGGCGGTTGGCGCTCGCGCCAGTGACGTGCTGCAACAGTTCTTAATTGAAGCGGTGTTAGTGTGTCTGGTTGGCGGCGCGTTGGGCATTAGCCTGTCGATGCTGATCGCTTTTACGCTACAGCTATTTCTGCCGGGCTGGGAAATTGGATTTTCACCCGTCGCGCTGTTGACGGCGTTTCTGTGTTCGACTGCAACCGGTGTGTTGTTTGGCTGGCTACCGGCGCGGAATGCGGCACGTCTGGATCCGGTAGATGCTCTGGCGCGGGAATAATGCCACAGAGATAAAAATGCCAGCCGCAAGGGCTGGCATTTTGACTGCGGGATGTACACAATGAGACAGAAGAGCTATGCGACAGCTTCTGCTTCAATGACAGGCACGATGACACTGGCATGATTGCCTTTTGGCCCCTGGTGGACATCAAACTGGACAGACTGTCCGGCTTTTAGCGTTCTGTAACCATCCATCTGAATGGTGGAGTAATGGGCGAAAATATCTTCGCCGCCGCCTTCGGGGCAAATGAAACCAAACCCTTTGGCGTTGTTGAACCACTTAACAGTACCCGTTTCCATACTTCGACATCCTTCGTAAATCTTATATAAGTAAGATGGAATGAACCGGTGGCGGAGTGGGGGCTGTTCAAAACCTCGCCAACTCTCGAAACTACAATTTAGAGAAATCAGGCGGGGCGTCAAGCGCCATGCAGACGGAATAGGGTAAAAATGCATCAAAATTTGAAGCAGTTAACGCTATTGTCGGTTATGTGACAGATGTCGCGGATGGCACTAATAGATGATAGTTATCTAATACTTGAGGTAGATTGATTGTGCGCATAGGCTGCTTGTCAGCGGCAAGATTTTCTGCCGGAAACCGTAACTGAAGATGACGACTGACAATGGGTAAGACGAACGACTGGCTGGATTTCGATCTGCTGGCGGAAGACAAATTGCGCGACGCGCTAAAACCGCCATCTATGTATAAAGTGATATTAGTCAATGATGATTACACTCCGATGGAGTTTGTTATTGACGTGTTACAAAAATTCTTTTCTTATGATGTAGAACGTGCAACGCAACTGATGCTTGCAGTTCACTATCAAGGCAAAGCTATCTGCGGTGTGTTCACTGCCGAAGTGGCTGAAACCAAAGTAGCGATGGTGAACAAATATGCGAGGGAGAACGAGCATCCGTTGCTGTGTACGCTGGAAAAAGCCTGAATGCAGGCATAAACATTGGGGGAGGTGCCTATGCTCAATCAAGAACTGGAACTCAGTTTAAACATGGCTTTCGCCAGAGCGCGCGAGCACCGACATGAGTTTATGACCGTCGAGCACTTGTTACTGGCGTTGCTCAGTAACCCATCGGCCCGCGAAGCGCTGGAAGCGTGTTCTGTGGATCTGGTGGCGCTCCGTCAGGAACTCGAAGCCTTCATTGAACAGACCACACCTGTATTGCCTGCCAGTGAGGAAGAACGCGACACGCAGCCAACGTTGAGTTTTCAGCGTGTACTGCAACGCGCGGTCTTTCATGTTCAGTCCTCCGGGCGCAATGAAGTTACCGGCGCAAATGTGCTGGTCGCTATCTTCAGCGAGCAGGAATCTCAGGCGGCTTATCTGCTGCGTAAGCATGAAGTAAGTCGTCTTGATGTGGTGAATTTTATTTCTCATGGCACGCGCAAAGACGAACCCAATCAGTCTTCTGACTCTGGGAATCAGCCAAATAACGAAGAGCAAGCTGGCGGGGAGGACCGTATGGAAAACTTCACGACTAACCTTAACCAGCTTGCCCGAGTGGGCGGAATTGATCCGCTCATTGGCCGGGACAAAGAGCTGGAGCGCGCCATTCAGGTACTGTGCCGTCGCAGAAAAAACAACCCGCTGCTGGTGGGAGAGTCTGGTGTCGGTAAAACCGCCATTGCTGAAGGCCTCGCCTGGCGTATCGTCCAGGGTGATGTGCCTGAAATCATGGCTGATTGCACCCTTTACTCCCTGGATATCGGCTCGCTGTTGGCTGGCACCAAATATCGCGGTGATTTTGAGAAACGCTTTAAGGCGCTGCTGAAACAGCTGGAACAGGATACTAACAGCATTCTGTTTATCGATGAGATCCACACCATTATCGGTGCGGGTGCGGCATCGGGCGGCCAGGTGGATGCGGCTAACCTTATCAAGCCGTTGCTCTCCAGCGGGAAGATTCGTGTGATAGGGTCCACAACCTATCAGGAATTCAGCAATATCTTTGAAAAAGATCGTGCGTTAGCGCGCCGTTTCCAGAAAATCGATGTCACTGAGCCATCGGTAGAAGAGACCGTGCAGATAATCAACGGTCTGAAGCCGAAATACGAAGCGCACCATGACGTCCGCTATACCGCCAAAGCGGTGCGTGCAGCGGTTGAACTGGCGGTGAAATACATTAACGATCGTCATCTGCCGGATAAAGCGATTGACGTGATCGATGAGGCGGGCGCGCGTGCGCGTCTGATGCCGGTCAGCAAGCGCAAGAAAACCGTCAACGTGGCGGATATCGAGTCCGTTGTGGCCCGCATTGCGCGGATCCCGGAGAAGAGCGTTTCGCAGAGCGATCGCGACACGCTGAAAAACCTGGGCAACCGTCTGAAAATGCTGGTATTCGGACAGGATAAAGCCATTGAGGCGCTGACTGAAGCGATCAAAATGAGCCGTGCCGGTCTGGGACACGAGCATAAACCGGTCGGTTCGTTCCTGTTTGCCGGACCAACTGGCGTCGGTAAGACCGAAGTCACGGTGCAGTTGTCCAAAGCACTCGGCATTGAACTGCTGCGTTTTGATATGTCCGAATATATGGAACGCCACACCGTCAGCCGCCTGATTGGTGCGCCTCCGGGGTATGTCGGTTTCGACCAGGGCGGTTTGCTGACCGATGCTGTTATTAAGCATCCGCATGCGGTACTGCTGCTGGATGAAATCGAAAAAGCGCACCCGGATGTCTTTAACCTGCTGCTGCAAGTGATGGATAACGGCACGCTGACCGACAATAACGGGCGTAAAGCGGATTTCCGCAACGTGGTGCTGGTCATGACCACCAACGCCGGTGTGCGTGAAACTGAGCGTAAATCGATTGGGTTGATTCATCAGGACAACAGTACTGATGCAATGGGCGAAATCAAAAAAGTGTTTACGCCGGAATTCCGTAACCGCCTCGACAACATTATCTGGTTCGATCATCTCTCTACCGAGGTGATTCATCAGGTTGTTGATAAGTTTATCGTCGAGCTTCAGGTTCAGCTGGATCAGAAAGGTGTCTCTCTGGAAGTGAGCCAGGAAGCACGTGACTGGCTGGCAGAGAAGGGCTATGACCGCGCAATGGGCGCACGTCCAATGACGCGTGTGGTCCAGGATAACCTGAAAAAACCATTGGCTAACGAACTGTTGTTTGGTTCGCTGGTGGATGGTGGCCAGGTGACCGTTGCGCTGGATAAAGAGAAAAATGAGCTGACCTATGGTTTCCAGAGTGCACAAAAGCACAAGCCAGAAGCTGCACATTAATCTTTAATCACCTAATCAGCCGGGCGCAATGCCCGGTTTTTTTTCGCCTGATAAAAGTGATTTGAATTGGGATATTCAGGGGAGTTTAAACGGCAGGCAAAAAATAAGCCTGCGTAAGGGCGTTTTTCAGGGTAGGTAACATGGGCTTTCAGCGGTGCAATGCGGGTTTGCGCGGCACGCAAGACCACTGAAAGCCATAATAAACTACCCTACTGTGGACACTGTGTGGACACTCCGGGAGTCAACACCACCACGTAGCGGATTGAGTGAAACAGCATCCTGAAGATACTCCGGGGCAAAGTGCGCATAGACCATTGTCTGCTCTATCCGTGAATGTCCCAGTATTCTCTGCAGGGTGATGATACTCCCGCCGTTAATCATAAAGTGGGTAGCAAAACTGTGACGCAATGCGTGAGTTGCTTGCCCGTCCGGTAGATCCGGTTTTACATCTTTCATTGTTCGCCTGAACTTCGGGTATGAAGCATCAGGGAACAGATAACCCTTACCCGCAATCATTACGGCTACTTCCTCAGAGATAGGGACAGTACGCGGTTTGTTCGTCTTTGTTTTAACGAACGTAACTCGATTCTGTATTACGTTCTCAGCTTTCAGTTTCGCGGCCTCACCCCATCGAGCGCCGGTACTTAAACAGAGAATCGCGATTTTCTTGTTGTCCCCGTCAAGATTGGCAAGCAACAATGTTATTTCTTCCTGCGTCAGATAGCCGGTTTCTGGTTTCTGCTCCTTGAGCTTTTTCATCCCTCTGAAAGGGTGTTCACCAAAAAACAACTCCGCATCAATTAGCGCAGTAAACATACCACTCAGGCAGGTAAGGTCGCGGTTTATACTGGCCGGTTTTATGCCTTGCCCTCTGCGAGTCATGCTGTACTGGCTAATAAGAGCTTTGGTTATCTGAAACGCGCAAGGGTCATCAGTGATCCGGGTAAAGATTTCAATCTTACCCAAGTTGGATTTTCCGTGTTCTTCATGCTTGCCTTTCAGATCCCACCAGACTTTTGTTAATTCAGACAGATGCCGCTTATCTGTCGGTTTAGCCAGCCATTCTTTATCGTGATGGTTGTATTGAGTGTGTTTCTCAAAAGCTACAGCCTCACTTTTCTTGTCAAATTTCCTGCGGATGCGCTTTCCGTTGCGCCCTGCAGGTCTGATGTCCACTTCGTATCGACCATCATCGAGCTTTTTAATAGACATAAAGCCTCCCGATGATGTTACTGCTTACTTCAATTTCCTGATTTAAATAACAAAAACTCTTCGTGCATTTACTACACAAATAAGCGCCGTAAATGGTTAGCCAGTTTTCTGGTCGGAGTGGGGAGATGTTGTTGTCTGCTGCCCAAAGTGCGCGAGAGCCGGTGCAACTTGCCCAGCTTCAGGTGCTATTTGGTCAGTCATAAACCACATCGTGTACTTCGTGAAACGAGGGTGTTGGAGAATTTTCATGATGGATTCTACACCTGCATTTTTTGAACGGCTCTCATAGCTTGAAAGTGAGCTGTAAGGTACGCCAGTTAACTCGCTGACTTCTTTACGGTTTAGTCTTTCTGACTCCCGCATAAGCTTTAGCTTCTCTGAAACGTCTATTGACATAATTACTCCTATTGCGTAATTTTGTGTTTATCGTAGTTTGTATTTCACATTCGTAGTCTCATTAAAGGCAATTATAAGCCATTAAGAGCAATTAAAACGCTAACGGAGAAGTGTACCAGATGAAGAAGTCATTAGAGAGCGCCACTGACGCAGTTCCTTATCAAGAGTTTGCACGCCTGATAGGTAAAAGCCCTGCAGCTGTTAAGGGGATGATTGAGAAGGGCAAATTACCCATCGTTGAGATGACCGATCCACAGTCTGCAACTGGTAGAGCTGGAGAATATTGGGTTTATCTTCCTGCATGGAACAACGGCATGAAAATGGCGTATGAGAGCCGCCCAAAAGCGATTCGAGAAGGGTGGCTAATGTGGCTCGGTCTAGGGGAACCACGTTAATGAATATTGAAAGTACAAATGAACCTCGTTGCATTGCCCAGCTACTCCGGAGAGAAAGCCCTAACCCGATTAACTTTACTATCACTCACGGGTCCGGCCGCAGGGGCATCATCATCCGCACTCGTAAGCCTGACATTATTGAGACACTTTTCCGTTTGGTCAGAAAAAGAGGGAAATGGTTATGACCGTTATGACTCTTGATGTGATCCAGAAACAGCCAGCGGCACTTCGAGGGCTGGTTGGTAAGTACCTGGCTCAGCCACGCTGGCAAGACACCTGTGATTTTTACAATCAAATGATGGAGCGCGAACGACTGACAGTTTGTTTTCATGCTCAATTAAAACAGCGTCACTCTGTCATGCGCTTAGAAGAAATGGACGAAGCAGATCGCGAGCGCCTTGTCTGTGCGCTGGATGAACTGAGATTCGCATTTTGTCGGTTTCGTCAGCATGGCTCTACTAGGGCGACTTTCATTAGCCGTCTTACTGTTAGCCAAAGGCGTTCTCTTTTTCGTCATGCCGGGCTCACAGATCAAGAATTCAGTATGCCGCACTGGCGATTGAACGAGGACGACTGCTATTGGCGGGACAAACTTTTCCGCGCCTTGCGAGAGCTGTTTAGCCTTTTTGAGTATGCGCCGACTATTTTAACCTCGGTAAAACCTGAGCAGTATTTACATTAATTAATCTGGATTCGATTTATTACACGCCTTACAGCGTGGGGACCCTTTTTGTCTGGAGATAGGTAAATGCAAAAACAAAAAACAGCTCAGCGGGGTGCGTTTTCGGCACTTCTGGAGCAGGCAGTAAGTGAAGCACAGCGCGACACGGCGACCCGTTTCTCTTCTCAATTTGACGGGCTTATCGCGCACATCAGTAAGTCAGAACTTAGCCGCACTGAGATTATCGATTTGTTAGGTCAAGAATCAGAAAAATTGCACAACTCAATTTTTGGTTGAGCGGTTTATCCACTTTAGAAGGAAGTAAGAATGAGTATCCGTATCGATATAAATAACCAGTACGTTATTACTAGTGACCGCTATCAGTTTATTTTGCAGGAAAAGAAAATCGCTACCTCCGGGAAAAACGAAGGTAAGGAATGGCTAGATGTTGTGGGTTACTACCCAACTATCCCTAAGCTCGTTTCAGGCCTTGCTTTGCATGACCTTTTAACGGGAGATGCTACCTGTTTCTCTGCGCTTGAAACTCAGATTGAGCGTGTAGTGAAGCAATGTCTGGACGCCTTCAATTCGAATGGCTGCTGAACCTCGGGGGCGTACTGCCCCTTCGCCACCACCTCCTTTCTCGAAGCACACCGATGATACATTCGTCGGTGCTTATCCCTGGAATGCTCCACGTTCTGCAATTGGCCGTGACAGACCTCTTACACGTGGCGAATTCCGTCAGGTGCAAGGTGTTTTAGGTAAAGTTAATCGTCTGCCTTATGTCTTAAAAACGCTGTTTAACTCGCGTTATGATTTCATCCGTCGTAATAAAAGCCCCCTTCATGGTTTCTATTTCCTCAAGAACACTGTCGAGAAAAGGGTGGGGCCGCGTCTTGAGCGGGTCAATCAGCTAAACGGAATGAACGAGACGGCATCGCTACTCTTCCTGAGTGAGCGCGAAAGCTATTCGCGTTTAGCAGGTATGAGTGACAAGGCTCTCAAAAAATTTGCTGCCCGTATCGCTTCGCAGCTCTATGTTGCTTATGAAGAACTTAGCGACGCTTGGGCTGATACTCACGGCGGTAAAGAGACTCTTTTTACTGATGAGGCTCAGGCGCATTTGTACGGCCACGTTGCTGGTGCAGCTCGCGCATTCAACATTACACCGATGTTCTGGAAAAAATACTGCAAAGGGCAAATCACGATCCGCCAGGCATTTTCCGCTATATCTCGTTTGATTAATGATGAGTGGTGGATTAACCAGTTTAAGGCGCAGCGTATGCGCTGGCACGAGGCATTGCTGATTGCTGCCGGTGAGGTGAATAAAGACCGTTCCCCATACGCCAGCAGAACGGCGATCCGCGACGTGCATTCTCGCCGCTTGGCTAATCTCGAATACCTCAAATCGTGCGAGCTGGAAAACAAAGTTACCGGTGAGCGTATCGATCTCATCAGCAAAGTCATGGGAAGTATTTCAAACCCTGAAATCCGTCGTATGGAACTGATGAACACAATCGCAGGTATTGAACGCTATGCGGCTGGGCAGGGTGACGTCGGTATGTTTATCACTATCACCACGCCATCGAAGTATCACCCTACACGTCAGGTCGGAAAGGGCGATAAAAAGACGGTGCAACTTAATCACGGATGGAATGACACCGCTTTTACGCCGAAGGATGGTCAGCGGTATTTATGTCGTATCTGGAGCCTGATGCGTACAGCCTTTAAAGATAATGATTTGCAGGTCTATGGTATGCGTGTTGTAGAGCCGCATCATGACGGAACGCCGCACTGGCACATGATGCTTTTTTGCAAACCAGAGCAACGTAAACATATTACTGAAATCATGCGACGCTATGCCTTAAAGGAAGATGGCGACGAAAAGGGTGCTGCAGCACAGCGTTTTGAAGCGAAGCACCTCAATCAAGGTGGTGCAGCCGGTTACATCGCAAAATACATTGCGAAGAATATCGACGGGTATGCACTTGATGGGCAAGTCGATCACGATACCGGTAAACCTCTCACTGATACTGCAGCAGCAGTAACCGCATGGGCGTCAACGTGGCGTATCCCGCAATTTAAATCTATTGGACTGCCAACGATGGGGGCATATCGTGAGCTGCGCAAATTACCTCGTGGCGTAAGCATTGCTGATGAATTTGATGAGCGAGTCGAGGCTACAAGAGCCGCAGCTGACGAGGGTGAGTTTGACCTTTATATCGCGGCGCAGGGTGGGGCGAACGTACCACGTGATAGTCAGACCGTCCGTGTGGCTCGTAACGTGACTGACGAGGTCAACGCCTACGAAGAGGATATAGAGAGAGTCGTGGGCATCTACGCTCCGCACTTGGGCTCTGAGCTGATACATGTTACCCGTACAGCCGAATGGCGCATCGTTCCAAAGCTGTTGGCCGTTGAGCCTTTGACTTTAAAAAGCGGCATTGCCGCGCCTCGGAGTCCTGTCAATAACTGTGGAAAACTCACCGGTATTGATACTCCAGTTATGACACCCGCACCATCTGAGCAAGCTGCAGCGGTGTTAAATCTGATTGATAGAGGGGTTCTTGCTTGGGATGAGCCGGACGTTGTGAAGGTGCTTAAAGGCGCTTTAAAAGTTGATACACCTCAGAAAAGCCGCACCGCTCAAACCTGCTGACCAAGCACCATCAGTTAGGATAACCAAAGCGGTAAGGCAGCAGATACTGATAATTCATTTCGATTTGCTTCTGAAAGGAATTTCCCCAGAATGGTGGGAGCTCGTTGCGTTGGTTCGTGGGGTGGCAGTTGTTTATGATGGGGAATGATATTGCTATCAGGCACCAATAAAGTGGCGCGATTTTTGAAAAAACAATTTTAACAGCATCAGTATGCTTGCTTAGACATGTCATAATACCCATTTACACTATAATTTTGCATAATTAATCTTTCCAAAAATATAATTATTAGCGAGGTGCGATTTATGGAATGCATCTCGCTAAAAATATGTTAAAAGATACCTTCTTTAAAATGATGGAGTTGTGGAGCTTCTAATATCGACCATCTTAAGAAAGCTGAAAATTCGTATTCAACCCGGAGCATGTTTTTTATTTTTTTTGATATTTCATTTTTTTCTTCTGGTAATGTATCTTCATCATCATAAGAATAAATTAACTCTAAGAATTTTCTATATTGGCGCATTAATCTCTTTTTAAGAAACACTCTTGTAAGGTCTTTATTTCCAGTGTTTGCATCATTAAAAACCTTAGATATTAGATTGGCGGTTTCTAAAGTTTTTGGATCGTCATTCATTGGGGTGATATTGACGATTTCTGCATAAGCCGTTGTCGGAAAAGTATGTTTAACCGCTCTCAATACGTCTGTTTGTTGGTCTGTACAGTCAAGAATGTTCTCGAAGTTATTTCTCTTGATGTTGTTGCAGCGCCCGCAAGCGAAAAATAAATTATTCCAGTCATATTTTTTATCATCATCGCCTTCATGAGGCCTAAAGTGTTCAACGTTTAAGACAAGTGGGTCTTTAATTTCACAAATGTAACATTTATTATAAAAGTCATGAGATAACGCTTCTATTACATCCTTTTCTCTATAGGATGTCTTTTTTTCAAGGGAGTTAGGTGCTATTTTTGATTTTTGCACAGGAAACATCATGCACCTTCCTTATTGTTTTGAAGTAATGAAATTCCTTTTAATAAAAATATAGCTGATTCATCATCTAATTTTTCTTTATATGGGAGTAGTTTTGTGACTATCTCACCTATAGCACTAAGGTCTAAGTTTGTTTCATTTATTAATGCTGATAGCCTTCTTATGTCTTTTTCAAGAGAAATTGAAACAACAGGTACACCTAGCAACCCTTCTATTATTGTTTCATAGGAGAAAATAGAAAGATCTTCAAAGTGTTGCTTTGAACTCAGATCGTATATTATAGCATCTTCTAATGAGCCAATTACGAAGGGTGAGTGTGTAGTAACGATGAATTGAATTAATGGGTAGGTTCTTGTCAAGAATGGTAATATTTTTCGTTGAAGTGAAACGTGCAGATGAGCATCTATTTCATCGATCATTACAATACCATGCAATTCACTTGGCGAAATTTTAAATGTTTCAGTTTTCATAATTAAATCTGACAGGATGTTAAATATAGCAGAATAGCCAGATGATAATGTTTGAAAAGTATATGGTTTTTTGTTTTCTTGAATTAAATAAAATTTAAAATCATCAGGTTCAAATTTAAGAGTGAATGTATCATCCTCCATTAGGTAGGCTATGTTATTTTCTAGTTGATTGAACCAGTTGTCAATAGAGTTATAAAGGGTAATGTTGTTGTCATATGTTTTGGCAAAGGATTGGCGAGTTTTTAAATTTGCTAGGTGTTGCTCGAATTTATTTCCAAGCTGCTGATTAGATATATTTATGAAATTAGATTCATCTGCTTTTTCTAATTTGTTAGCTCCGGTTGCAGGAGCTATGGTCGCTTGTCTGTTAGCCTGGAAGTTAGCTATGATTGCTTTTCAGCTGTGGAGTAAAATTGATAACTCGTTCTGATCGCTATACTCTATTTGTAAACCTCCCCATGTTCTTTCTATCTCCTTTTCGTAATATTGTATTTGTGTTTGTGCTTGATGATATTGATTAGAACCTTTAGGATGTTTTTCTCTCTCTCTTAAATAGTGTTGTAAGTTTGAGTTCAGTTGCGTCATGGATTGGACATTTTTATTAATAAGATGGGTCGATATTTTGTTGTTTATCTCATTTAGGAGAGTTGTTTTTCCACAACCATTTCCTCCTGTGATGATTAAGTTTTTCCCTTGTATATTGATTACGTTATCATCTAGGGAAAAGTCAGTATTGTTGTATATTTTTGTTAAAAATTTCGTCATTATCAATTACCGTTTTTATGATTTGTTTAAAAGGTGTAGGTTACTTTACTTGTTATGATTCATCTAGTTTCAGTTGTGATTTATGTCAAAAAAATAAAAATATCTAAACATAAAAATGTCAATAGTACGCCGCGTATTTCTGCATTGATTTGCATGTATATCATTGGAAGGTTTAAGAAGGATAGGGCTAGGTATAGTGAGCACGGTACGTGGAATGCAACTGCATTAAAACCGACCCATCAAGAGGGCAGGCGAGGCGGGGATAGCACTGCGCGCCAGAGGCGGTGACAGCATTTAATTTAATGCGTCTGTGCGCGTCGTGACGGCGCTGTCATGTTGCAAGTCTGCGATGGTTTCGCGATGAGATTGGATTGTGTGTGGTGGGGCTGAGGCTGTCAGGGATGAGGCCGCCCGGAGGCGGCGATTTTTGCAGGGTTATTCTGATTCAAGACTGTAATCTTTAAAGCGGATCACCTCCATCCCGAGCCAGTCGTTAATCTCTTTAAAGCGCTCCTGCAGCGGGGTCAGTTCGTTACGCACAAACACCCGCGCAACCTTCTCAACATCCCCCATTGAGCCAATATTTTCCGGCTTGCCGCCCATGAGCTGGAACGGTACGCGGTGCGCATCGAGCAGGTCAGCGGCGCTCACCTTTTTAATATTGAAAAAGTCATCTTTCGTGGCGACCTCACTAAGCGGCACTATTTTGATGCCATCCGGTTTCCCGTTGGGTGCGTAGAAAAACAGGTTTTTAAAATTCCCGAGTCCCTTTGAATCCCGCATCGCAGAGCGTAGCGACTCGACGTCAGTGCTGCTCTGCGCCGCGTCGGTGACGTACATGATGTAACCCGCATGCGCGCCATTCTGGTAATACTTGCGACGAAACAGGGTGGCGGATTCATTCAGCCAGGCCGAATTGAGTGCGCTCAGGTATTCCGGCATGCCGTATAGCTCCTGATTGATATCAGGCTCCAGCAGGTGAAACACCGAGCCGGGTGCGAACGGGTGCGGGTTGTTAAAGCTCGATATGTACCAGTAAACACCTTCCTCGACGCCACGACGGGTGTATTTTGCCGGTGATGTTTCCAGTTTTAAAAGCTGGCCGGTAACGCTCATACGCTTCTCAAGATAACCGTTGGCAAAGACCAGATAATCCAGCACGAGGCGGCTGAAATCCTGACGCGACAGCAGCGGGTGCGGGATGTAGGTGCTCGTCAGAATATTTCGTTTCACGTAAATCGGCGAGCTGTGATGCACGGCGGCGCGCAGGCTTTTTGCCAGACCTGAGAAGTTGACCGGCGGCTCGTACCACTTCCCGTTATTGATGCACTCGACATAATCGAGGATATCGCGGCGATCCAGAACGGCGGAGGGCTCGCCAAAGGTGAACGCCTCCATTTTTTGCGGCGCGTTGGCGGTCGTTGTGGCAGGTTTCTTCTGTTGTTTTTTCATGTCAGTTAATATCCAGAATTGACGTTGAATGCATACCGCTACCGGCGGAAAGCGGCTCGTTTAACAGGGCGTGCATGGTTGCCCATGCGATGTCTGCGTGGCTGGCTTCTTCACTGCGGCTGGCCTCATAGGTGGAGCTGCGCCCGCTGCTGGTCATGGTTTTACGGATAGCCATAAATGACTGAGTGATGTCGGTTGCACCGGCGTCGTATTCCAGACACCCGCGTCGGATGGTGTCTTTCGCTTTCAGCACCATCGCGGTTTTCATTTCCGGCGTGTAGCGAATGGCGCGCGCTGCCGGGAAGAATGAGCGCACGAGCTGGTAAACACCCTGGCCGATGCCGGTCGCATCGATGCCGATATACTCGACGCAGTATTTTTCGGTCAGCTCGCGGATGGCCTCGGCCTGTGTCGCAAAGTCCATGCCTTTCCACTGGTGACGCTCAAGGATGCGGAACTTGCCACCGGCAACCAGTGGTGGAGCCAGTACCGCACAGCCTGCGCTGTCGCCGGTATGTGACGGGTCATAGCCAATCCACACCGGACGCCAGTTAAACGGACGGTCAGAAAACGGCTCGAAGTCCTCCCATTCTTCCATCGCATCGACCATGCAGCGCTGCAGCTCCTCGAACGGGAATACCGACGCCTTGTCGTCGACAAACTCGCACATGAAGAGGTTGCGGAAATCATCGGCGCTGTTTTCCTGTTTCAGTTGATCCAGATTAAACAGCGTGCATCCCCCGGCGAGCGCATCTTCGATGGTGACAATCTGCCGCCACTGTCCGTCCGGGCACAGCACGCCCCCGGCCAGCGCCTTATGGCTGATATCGATGTCGACACGTTCGGCGGCGCTGCTGCGTCCCCGGTTAAACAGCTCACCTGACCAGAACGGATAGGCGCCATGTGCCAGCGTCGAGGGGGTTGAAAAGTAGGTGGTGCGCAGGTGCGACTGTGACGCCATCCCCGAGGCGACTTTGCGCAGTTTCTGAAAGTTGGGGATCCAGAAGATTTCATCGACATACAGGTCGCCGTTATGACTCTGCGCTGTGTTGGAATTTGTCCCGAGAAAAATCAGCTCTGCGCCGTTGTTGCCGATGACAATCGGGTCGCCTGACAGGTCGACCTCGACCATGCGCGCAAAGGCGATGATGTACTTTCGGAACACGTAAGCCTGCGTCTTACTGGCCGACAAAAATATCTGGTTTTGCCCGGTTTTCAGGGCGCGCAGCAGTGACTCGCGGGCAAAGTAGAATGTTGCGCCAATCTGGCGCGATTTGAGGATGTGGCGAATACGGTGCGCGATACCGGCCTTGTGCCAGTTGAGCTGATACTCAAAGGATTGATCGAAGAAAATCTCTTCGAGCTTTTCGATAGCCTCATCGCTGAAAAAATTACGTTTTGGCTTGCGGCGGTCGCCTTTGTTGCGGCTGGCAATGTTGGGATTTAAATCTGCCTCGTTTCCGGTCTGGCCGTAGCGGCTGACACGCGCGAGCCGTTCCATCTGGCGTGACAAAAAATCAGCGACCTTGAAATCATGCGGCGTCAGGTCAGGCTTTGCATAAAGCTGAATCAGGCGCGCCTCGAGCGTGGATTCCACGCGGTTAAGCGGGGCGGTTTCCTCCCAGCCGTCACGTTGTTTCCAGCTCTGCACGGTCGGGCGCTTGACCTGCAGCGTGTCGGCGATTTGTGGCACGGAAAACCCCTGCCAGAACAGCAGGCGCGCCTGTCGTCGCGGGTCGTGCAAAAGGGAGAGGTCAGTTGAAATGGTCATGGTTGCCTCGTGTCAGTGAATACGGGGCAAGGCTAAGGAAATAGCGGGGCATTATCGCTAACCCCCTGTTGTGTCAGGGGGGGCACGTCTGCAAGCGGTGGCTGATGCGGGGCGGAGTCGGGAAACTACACCCGAACCGAAAACCCAACATCAGGACACCTGAACAATGGCAAAGAAAGTTTCTAAATGGTTTCGCATCGGCGTCGAGGGTGACACCTGCGATGGCCGTGTCATCAACGGTGATGACATTCAGGACATGGCGGATACCTTTGACCCGCGCGTCTATGGTTGCCGTATTAACCTCGAACACATCAAAAGCCTCTGGCCTGACAGCCCGTTTAAACGCTACGGCGATGTGACCGAAGTGAAAGCGGAAATCATCAGTGATGACTCTGCGCTGAACGGTAAAAAGGCGCTGTTTGCCAGGATTGCACCGCTTGATGAACTGGTGAGCATGGTGCGTGCCGGTCAGAAGGTTTACACCTCCATGGAAATTCGCCCGAATTTCTCAAATACCGGTAAATGCTATCTGATTGGTCTCGCCGTGACCGATGACCCGGCAAGCCTCGGTACGGAATATCTCGAATTCTGCAGCCGTGCTGCGCAGAACCCGCTCGCCGGTAAAAAAGACCAGCCGGGCGACCTCTTCTCGGTGGCCACCCTTGCTGAGCTGGAATTCGAGGATGTTCCCGAGACCATGCTCAACAGCCTGACCGACAGGGTCAAATCGATTTTCAGCCGCAAACAGGTCAGCGATGACGCCCGCCTTTCTGATGTGCATGAGGCGGTGACCGCCGTCTCTGAGCAGGTACAGACCAACCTGACCGCCACCGAAACGCGCGTCACTGAGCTGGAAACCGCCTTTGCACAGCTAAAGCAGGACGTGACCAGCCAGATCACGCAGAGCGCGCAGGCGCTTAACGCCCTGAAAAGCTCCCTCGATAACACCGAAAGCTATCGCCAGCCGCGCCGCGAGAAGTCGAAAGGCGGGACGGGCGACGAGCTGCTGACCAACTGCTGACAGACCTGCCGGGTGCGCGTCACCCGGCCTGATGCCCCTTTTTAGAAAAACAGGAATAACAATGCGTAAAGATACCCGCTTTAAATTCAATGCTTACCTGTCCCGCGTGGCGGAGCTGAACGGCGTCGACACCGATGACGTGGCGAAAAAATTCACCGTTGAGCCGTCCGTGACACAGACCCTGATGACCACCCTGCAGGCGTCATCCGCGTTTCTGACCAAAATCAATATCGTGCCGGTCGACGAGCTGAAAGGCGAAAAAGTCGGGGTAGGCGTCAACGGTACGATTGCGAGCACCACGGACACCACCGCCGATGACGAGCGTAAGACCGCTGATTTCACTGCGCTCGAATCCAACAAATACGAGTGCGCGCAAATCAACTTTGATTTCCATATCCGTTACAAACAGCTCGACCTGTGGGCGCGTTTTCAGGACTTTCAGACCCGTATCCGCGACGCGATTATCAAGCGTCAGTCGCTCGATTTCATCATGGCCGGTTTCAACGGTATCACCCGCGCGGAGACCTCCAACCGCAAAACGAATCCGATGCTGCAGGATGTCGCGGTGGGCTGGCTGCAGAAATACCGCAATGAAGCTGCTGCGCGCGTGATGTCCAACGTCACCGATGATGACGGCAAGGTCATTTCCGATGTGATCCGCGTGGGTAAAAACGGTGACTATGAAAACCTCGATGCGCTGGTGATGGATTCGACCACCAACCTGATTGATGAGATTTATCAGGATGACCCGGAGCTCGTCGTTATCACTGGCCGTAAGCTGATGGCAGATAAATATTTCCCGCTGGTCAACAAAGCGCAGGAAAACAGCGAAACGCTGGCTGCTGACATCATCATCAGCCAGAAGCGTATCGGCAACCTGCCTGCAGTGCGCGTGCCGTACTTCCCGGCGAATGCCCTGATGGTGACGCGCCTCGATAACCTGTCGATTTACTTCATGGATGATGCACACCGTCGCGCCATCATCGAGGAGCCGAAGAAAGACCGCGTCGAAAACTACGAGTCGATGAATATTGACTATGTGGTCGAGGCTTACGCCGCCGGTTGCCTGATTGAAAACATCAAACTCGGTGACTTCACTGCACCTGCTGCACCGGAAAGCGGGGAATAAGCCATGACGAGTCCCGCAGCGCGTCACATGATGCGGGTCTCGGCCTCTGAAACTGCGCGGCGGGCTGCTGCTCCGCTGCGCAATGCAACTGCCTATGAGCAGATGCTCGTCAAGCTGGCCGCAGACTGTCGCACGTTAAAACAAATCCGCTCCAATGAACGCAAGGCAGACAAAAAGCGTGAACTGCTGCCGTTCTATCTGCCGTGGGTGTCGGGTGTCCTCAGCGCCGGAAAAGGGGCACAGGATGACATTGTCATGACCGTCATGCTGTGGCGTCTCGATGCGGATGACATAGCCGGTGCGCTGGAGATTGCCCGCTATGCGATGACCTATGGCCTGACCATGCCGACCGGCGGCCACCGCCGCACCACGCCTTATTTACTCGCCGAAGAGGTTGCCCTGTCAGCGCAGCGCCTGCTCGATGCGAAACAGCCTGTCGGGCTGCAGCTCCTGCTCGACACCATTGCACTGACCGAACGGGCAGACATGCCGGATATCGTGCGCGCGAAGCTGCACAAAATTACCGGCTACGTGCTGCGTGAGGCTGGCCGTCTGACTGACGCGCTGGCGCACCTGCAGCGTGCGATCCAGTTAGAGCGAACTGTCGGTGTGAAAAAAGATATTGAACAGCTCGAGCGTGCGCTGAAACCCAAACCAGAACCTGCACCCAAACAGAATAAACCGCGCACGCGCAAACCTGCCGCTAAACCGGCGGCACGGCGCGGGCGTCCCCCGAAAGCGGCAAAAGCCGCAGGTTAACAGAACGCTCCCCGAGCCGGGCGGCACGCCGGTCAATGCGGGTATTGATTGCCCTGACTGCGACCGGCGTCCACCGCCCACCCATTACCCGAGGTTGTCATGACGACAGTGATTATTGAGCCAAAAAAAGAGCCGCAGGATGTGCCGGGCGTGGTGATACCACCACCGGACGTGAGCGAGCCGGTAATAAAAAATACCTTCTTTTTCCCTGATGTGGATCCGAAGCGTGTGCGCGAGCTGATGCGTCTGGAGCAGACCGTTTCCGCGCTGCGCCTGAATGATGCGATTAAAGCCGGTATGGCTGAAACCAATGCGGAGCTTGCCCTGTGGCGGGTTGAGCAAATGGCCGCAGGGCATAACACGCTGGCCGATGTGCCAGCCGATGATATCGATGGCGAAAGCGTGCGCTGTTTCCATTATTTCCGCGCCGTCTGCGCCATGACCAGTGCCACGCTGTTTGAGCGCTATCGCGGCATCGATGCGACGGCGAAAGGTGACCGTAAGGCGGAAAGCACCGAGGCGGTTATCGATGAGCTGTGGCGGGATATGCGCTGGTCTGTGGCGCGTATTCAGGACAAGCCGCGCTGTATTGTCGGCCAAATCTGATGAAGGTCAGGGCTATGCAGGGCGACACCCTCGATGCGATTTGCGCCCGGTATTACGGGCGCACTGAGGGCGTCGTTGAAACGGTGCTGCAGGCGAATCCGGGGCTGTCGGAGCTGGGCGTTATTCTGCCGCACGGCACGGCAATTGAACTGCCCGAAACTGACAGCGCCCCGAAAACCGAGACGGTGAATTTATGGGACTGAGTGTGGAAAAAATCACGACGTTTATCGCTTACTGGCTGGCCGCGGGGCTGGCGTATTTCGGGGCGATGTCCCCCGAAAAGCTGGCGTTCTATGTGGGGAGTGCCTGCGCCATTTTTACCGCGCTGACGAATTACTGGTTTAAGCGCAAAACCTACCGCTACCTGACCTCACTCGGACTCGATAAGGAGGCTGCCCGTGAGCTCAATCATTAAACGCTGCAGTGTGGCCGCCGTGCTGGCGCTGGCCGCGCTGATGCCTGACTTTCGTCTGCTTAACACCTCGCCCGAGGGGCTGGCACTGATTGCCGACCTCGAAGGATGTCGCCTGACACCTTACCAGTGCAGCGCGGGAGTGTGGACGGCGGGCATCGGCCACACTGCCGGGGTGGTCCCGAAAGGGGATATCACAGAGCGACAGGCGGCGGAGAATCTCGTTGCCGATGTGCTTAACGTCGAGCAACGGCTCGCGGTCTGTGTGCCGGTAGATATGCCACCGCGCGTCTATGACTCGCTGGTCAGTTTTGCGTTTAACGTCGGAACCGGTGCGGCCTGCCGGTCGACGCTGGTCTCGTATATCAAACGTCATCAGTGGTGGCAGGCGTGCGACCAGCTCACCCGCTGGGTGTATGTCAACGGTACAAAAAATAAAGGGCTGGAGAACCGCCGCGCGCGGGAACGGGCTTACTGCGTAAAGGGGATGCAATGAAAGTGCTGGTGATCCTGCTGGCCGGGCTGCTCGTCGTGGTGCTGTGGCTGCGTCACGATAACGCGAATTTATCCCGTTCCTTTGAGAAAGCGAACCGTGTTGCCAGCGAGCAAAAGACGACTATTGGCATGTTGAAAAATCAGCTTGCCGTATCGCAGCGAATCGCCAGGGCGAATGAAGATGCGCAGGTCAGGCTCGGCGATGAGCTGGCCGTTGCCGGTGATCAGGCGGTTAAGCGGGAAGAAACCATAACGAGGCTGATGAATGAAAACGAGACGTTACGCCGCTGGTACAGCGATAAGCTGCCTGATGCTGTGCGCCGGTTGCACATCCGAACAGGCTGCGCCTCCGCCGCCCGTTGTTTACAACGCCTGTCCGAAGGTGAATCTCTGCCCGATGCCGGGAAGTGAGCCCGTCACTAACGGTGATCTGAGTGCCGATATTCGCAGGCTTGAGCACGCGCTCACCGCCTGTGCGATTAAGGTCGAAACCATCAAAGACTGTCAGGATAAAATCGATGCAGAAAATGAAAAGCCTGCGCAAAGCGCTGAATGACGCCGTACCACAGCTAAAAAACAACCCCGAAATGATGCGTATCTTTGCCGATGAGGGAAATATCGATGCGCGTCTCGCGGCCTCACTGTCTCATGAAAAGAATTACACCCTGAATGTGATCGTCTGCGATTTTGTGGGCGACCCTGACCTGATTTTCGTGCCGGTTGCGGCGTGGCTGCGTGAGAACCAGCCGGATATCTGCACGCTCGATGAGGGGCGCAAAAAGGGCTATCGATTCCAGATGGATTTAAATGACGGGGAAAATGTTGATATCAGTATCAGCTTGCAGCTTACTGAGCGCACCCTCGTCAGGGATGAAAACGGAGCGCTGCACGTCAGCTATGCACCTGAACCGCCATTACCCGAGCCGGTGATGCGACCTACTGAGTTGTATATAAATGGCGAGCTGGTGAGCAAGTGGGATGAATGAATTTAAACCTTTTGATGACAAACTTGCGGGGTTGATCGCGGCAATATCACCGGCGGGTCGGCGTAAGCTGGCCTCTGAAATCGCAAAGGAGCTGCGCAGATCGCAACAGCAACGCATCAAACAGCAAAAAGCGCCTGACGGCTCACCTTATCAGGCCAGAAAACGCCAACCGCTCAGGGCGAAAAAAGGGCGAATAAAACGGGCGATGTTTCAGAAGCTGCGAACGAGTCGCTACATGAAAGCCAGTGGCCGCAATGCTACTGCTGTGGTGGAGTTTACTGGCAAAGTGCAGCGTATAGCGCGAGTTCATCAATATGGTTTGAAAGATAAACCTAGTAATAACAGTCGGAAAATAAAGTATAGTGAGCGAATCTTATTAGGGGTTGGGCGTTGTGAAAAAGAAATGATTGATAAGATTTTGACTGAATTTATATTTTCAGATTAACTTTTTTTGGTGTGAAAGGTTTTTATTGGGAGGCGTGTGATAGTATACTCCTCCCATTTTGTTTTTATTTAGCTTACGATGCTAAGGAAATCAGTTAGATTTTCGTATTTTGGTACGATCTTTTTGAGTAGTTCTTCGTATTCGATTTCATGCTCAGTAGATTTGCTTAATGCCTTTTCCTTTACCTTTGACAGTTGCGTGAATTTGGCATTGCGCAGTCTAATTGCAGAGAATGCTCCGATTTCTGATGCTTTATAAATATTGAGAATTAATTCGAAGCATTCTTTTTCATCAAGTAACTCTGATAATGCCTCATCGTGAGAATAAGCTGAATCGGCAAATTTATTAGCAGTTTCAAATTGATCTGAACCGGCTTCCGCATATATTGATTTTATTAAAATATCCCGTATCCATGAATGTTTTTTTACGTTTTTTAAAACGTATTCATTGAATTTGTATTTGTCAATAATTGTCGTTATGTTTTTATCAAAATGTTTGAGGGCTATTTCCTCCCCAGCCTTTACTAAGCTGATAAATACTGATACAGGATGGGTTAACTTGTTAGGTTGATCGGAAGTGGTTGTGAGTTTAATGGTTTTCTCTAACATTGCATTTAGTCTTACATAAACCATGCTTTCTAGCTCTGAAAGAGTGTTACTATTTGCAGAAATGCAACTCATTAATAGGTCTCGTTTGGATTCATCTGTGCTTCCTGCTTCGATAACTTGTTTTTTTATTTGCAATAAAACTTTATCGTTGAGTGGTTTGTATGTAAGTCCGAGGATATATCTCCTGGCATTTATTTTTGTTTGTTCATTTACATCTGAAAAAGCTATTAATAATTTACTAATTAGGTAGTGGTAACCATCTTCATGCAAAGTTTTAACGTCTAAATTAACTATTTCAGCATGATCAGTGATATAAACAGTTGGGAATATATAAGCATGAGTCAATTTTTTGATGATCTGATCAGCAATTTGTGTTGTCGACAATACAGGTTTTGCTAAAAATCTATCGATTGTTTCAGCAAAAACGTATCTCGCTTCTTCTGCGGTTGGCTTATGTCCTGATGGATGGGCTGCCTTGTTTCTAAGTTTTCGTAGTACATCTAAAAAATCCGCGTCTAACTCTGATATTATTTGGGCTGTTTTTAGTCTTGTTAGTAAATCACTTTCGAAAACTTTTTGTTCATCTCTCTGTCTTTTTATTTGGTTGTAAATATCTCTTGCAACTGAATTTGTTTTTGCTAAACCATCAAGTTTTGCATAAATATCTTCAAATATTGCTATGAATGACATTACGATACAAGCTCTATAGGCATCAGTCATATAGCATGTTAGCGCCTCTCGCATATATGATTTCATATTTACATCAACTATCTCTTCTATAAGCTCTTCCATGTCTCTAAGTTTAGCCACGTTCTTTTCTCTTTATAAGTTAATGAAATTACTTGTTTTACATAAAAAATAATATTTGTCAATGAACGACTAAGATGATTTTGAATTTTATCAATTATATTATAGTGATTTCGTTTATTAAAAGTATTTTTATAATCACGGATTGGAATTGTTTTAGGGCGACTCTATGTTGTACTAAGGCTGGTAAAACCTCGCCAGATTGCCGCAGGCCTTGCCCGGCGGCATCCTTTCCCCATGAATACTTTAAATTCCATTCAGGATATCGCCCGCGCGATCCGAAACCTTATCCGCACCGGCATTGTGACCGCAGTCAATCCCGATGAGGGGCTCTGTCGTGTCCAGACCGGTGGGATGCAAACCACCTGGTTAAACTGGCTGACCTGCCGCGCCGGTCGCTCGCGGGTCTGGTGGGCTCCCTCGGTTGGCGAGCAGGTGCTCATTCTTGCCATTGGTGGCGAGCTCGATACCGCCTTTGTGCTGCCCGGTATTTTCTCTGATGACCATCCCGCGCCGTCGGCCTCGCCTGATGCCTTTCACGTTTCCTTTCCTGATGGGGCAGTTATCGAGTACGAACCCGAGAGCGGGGCGCTCACGGTGAGCGGTATTAAAACCGCTGACGTTACCGCGTCGGACGCCATTACCGCAACGGTGCCGCTGGTACTGGTCAAAGCGTCCACCCGCATCACGCTCGATACCCCCGAGGTGGTCTGCACCAACAAACTGACCACGGCCACGCTTGAGGTGCAAAAGGGCGGGAAGATGAGCGGCAACATCGAGCACGGCGGCGGTACGTTTAAATCCAACGGCGTACAGGTGGATGACCACGGCCACGGCGGCGTTAAAGCCGGTGACAACTGGACGCAGGGGACAAAATGACAACGAGCTATCTGGGCATGAACAGTCATACCGGGCTCAGTATTTCTGAGATTGAGCATATCAGGCAGAGCGTGCGCGACATTCTGGTCACGCCGGTTGGCTCGCGTGTCATGCGTCGTGAATACGGCTCGCTGCTGTCGGCACTGACTGACCAGCCGCAGACCCCGGCACTGCGCCTGCAGATTATGGCCGCGTGTTATTCCGCGATCCAGAAGTGGGAGCCGCGCGTCAGCCTGACGACTATCACCTTTGAGCGCGGGGAGAATGACGGCGCGATGTATGTCGATATCACCGGCACGCGCTCGGCGTCAGGCCAGCCTTTTTCTATCACCATTCCACTGAGTTAAACACTATGGCTATTGTTGACCTGAGCCTGCTCGCTGCGCCTGATGTGGTGGATGAGCTGGATTATGAAACCATTCTGGCAGAGCGAAAGGCGACGCTTGTCTCACTGTACCCGGAGGAACAGCAGGAGGCGGTTGCGCGCACGCTGACGCTTGAATCTGAGCCGATTGTTAAGCTGCTGCAGGAGAATGCTTACCGGGAGGTTATCTGGCGTCAGCGCGTGAATGAATCGGCGCGCGCGGTCATGCTGGCGTATGCCGCCGGTAATGACCTCGATAATATCGGCGCAAATTTCAGCGTCGGGCGTCTTGTTATCACGCCTGCAGATGAGACCACGCTGCCGCCCACACCTGCCGTTATGGAGTCGGACACCGATTACCGTCTGCGCGTTCAGCAGGCATTTGAAGGAATGAGCGTGGCCGGGTCTGTCGGCGCTTATCAGTTCCATGGTCGCAGCGCTGACGGGCGGGTCGCAGATATCTCAGTGACCAGCCCGTCACCCGCCTGTGTGACGATTTCTGTGCTGTCGCGTGAAAACAACGGCGTCGCCTCTGATGAGCTGCTCGCCGTGGTACGTAACGCACTTAACGCCGAAGATGTCAGGCCGGTCGCAGACCGTGTGACGGTGCAGTCAGCCGACATTGTTGAATACCAGATAACCGCCTCGCTTTATCTCTATCCCGGTCCCGAGAGTGAACCCATTCGCGCCGCTGCCGTGAAAAAGCTGGAGGGCTATATCAGTGCGCAGCACCGCCTCGGGCGTGACATTCGCCTGTCTGCCATTTATGCCGCGCTGCATGTCGAGGGTGTCCAGCGTGTGGAGCTGGCCGCGCCGGTGGCTGACCTTGTGCTCAGCAGTGCGCAGGCGTCATTTTGCACTGATTACAGCATTGTGATCGGGGGCTCGGATGAGTGATACCCGTCTGCTGCCGGTGGGCTCGTCACCGCTTGAGGTGGCGGCGGCGCGTGCCTGCGCGGATATAGAAAACACCCCCGTCCCGCTGCGTCGTCTGTGGAGCCCTGACACCTGCCCGGCAAATTTGCTGCCGTGGCTGGCGTGGGCGTTTTCTGTCGACCGCTGGGATGAGAACTGGCCGGAAGAAACGAAGCGCGCCGTCATCCGTGATGCGTACTTTATTCACTGCCACAAAGGCACTATCGGCGCTGTTCGTCGGGTGGTGGAGCCGCTCGGCTATGTCATCAACGTCACGGAATGGTGGGAGACCAGCGAGCCGCCCGGCACATTCCGGCTTGATATCGGTGTGCTGGAAAGCGGTATCACTGAGGAAATGTATTTTGAAATGGAGCGCCTGATTGCGGATGCGAAGCCTGCCAGCCGTCATCTGATTGGTCTGAATATTATCCAGGACATACCCGGTCATATGTATGTCGGTGGTGTGGTGTATGACGGCGACATTATTACGGTTTATCCCGGATGAGTGAGGAATAATGAGCACGAAATTTAAAACAATCATTACCACTGCCGGAGCTGCAAAACTGGCGGCGGCGACGGTGCCGGGTGGTAAAAAAGTGAACCTTACCGCGATGGCCGTCGGTGATGGCGGCGGCGCACTGCCGGAGCCGAACGTCGGGCAGGTAAAGCTCATCAATGAAGTCTGGCGTCATGCGCTGAATAAAATCAGCCAGGATAACAAAAATAAAAACTATATCGTTGCGGAGCTGGTCATTCCTCCCGAGGTGGGCGGCTTCTGGATGCGTGAGCTGGGTCTGTATGATGACGCAGGCACGCTGATAGCCGTTGCCAATATGGCGGAGAGCTACAAGCCGGAGCTGGCGGAGGGCTCGGGGCGTGCGCAGACCTGTCGCATGGTGATTATTGTCAGCAGTATCGCCTCAGTGGAGCTGTCCATTGACGCGACAACGGTCATGGCGACGCAGGATTATGTTGACGACAAGCTGGCAGAGCATGAGCAGTCCCGCAGGCATCCTGACGCCACGCTGAAAGAAAAAGGCTTTGTGCAACTCAGTAGCGCCACCGACAGCACGTCTGAGAGCCTCGCAGCGACGCCGAAAGCGGTTAAGGCGGCGTATGACCTCGCCAGTGGTAAATATACGGCTCAGGACGCGACCACGGCGCAGAAAGGTCTGGTGCAGCTCAGTAGCGCCACCGACAGCGTGTCTGAGGCGCTCGCCGCGACGCCGAAAGCGATTAAGACGGCGTATGACCTTGCTAATGGTAAATATACGGCTCAGGACGCGAGCACGGCGCAGAAAGGTCTGGTGAAACTCAGCAGCGCCACCGACAGCACATCTGAGACCCTCGCCGCGACACCGAAAGCGGTTAAGGCGGTGAATGATAATGCGAATGGTCGCGTCCCGTCTGAGCGAAAAGTTAACGGACATTCGCTGGCCGGTGATATCAGCGTCACGTCACAGGATATTTTTGACGGTCAGTGCATTGAGCTTGGTGCTGACCAGAATCTGGATAATTACCAGACGCCGGGTCTGTATTTTCAACCTGCAAATGCCAATACCAGTGCTGCGCTGCATTACCCGGAAAATAATGCCGGTTCGCTGATGGTGTTAAAGGGCGCAGGGATAACGCAGGTTTATCGCGTGTACAGCAGTTCCCGAAGCTATTCGCGGAGCAAATATTCCACGCAGCCGTGGACGACGTGGACACCCGATGATGCTTTTCCTGTCGGTGCGCCGATTCCGTGGCCATCCGATACCGTTCCACCCGCTCACGCCTTAATGCAGGGACAACCTTTTGATAAATCAGTCTATCCGTTGCTGGCTGTGGCGTATCCCTCTGGCGTTATTCCAGATATGCGCGGCCAGACGATAAAGGGCAGACCTGATAGTCGTGCGGTCCTGTCTCAGGAGCTGGACGGCATTAAGTGGCACGACCACGGCGCAACGGTCGCAAGTACCGACCTCGGAAACCGGGACACCACCGGATTTGATTACGGAACCAAACCGGTATCGGTCTTTGACTATGGCACAAAATCCACAACCGGCGCGGGCGCACACAACCACCCGATTTCCGGGCGAACGCAGTTCGGTCAGGCGGGGGATGTTGTTGCCATGTCCAATACCGGCTCTGACAGGACAAACTGGGGGGCTGTTGGTGGCGTCGGCGACCACGCTCACGCCGTCGGCATTGGTGCGCATGATCACGTTGTGGGGATAGGGGCGCATGCTCACTCTGTCTACATTGGTGCGCACAGTCACGGCGTGACCGTTTCGCCCTCGGGTCAGGCTGAAAACACCGTAAAAAACACCGCATTTAATTATTTAGTGAGGCTTGCATAATGGCTTTTAAAATGACCAGCACCAACCGGGTTATTACGATTTACAACCTGTCATCTGCCACGAATGAGTTTATCGGTAAAGGGGATGGCTTTATTCCGGCTAATACAGGTCTGCCTGCCTACAGCACCGATATTGCGCCCCCAAAAGTGACGGCGGGTTTTGTGGCTGTTTTCGATGCTCAGGCTAATAAATGGTCGCGGGTGGAAGACCACCGCGGGACAACCGTTTATGACATCAGCACCGGCAAGCCCGCTGTTATTGAAAAGCTGGGTGCTCTGCCTGATAACGTTGTGTCGGTTGCACCTGACGGGGAGTATGTAAAATGGGATGGTGCTAAGTGGATCCACGATGTCGAAGCGGAAAAAACATTTCGTCAGGGGCAGGCGGCGCAGGAAAAAGCAAACCTGCTGATGATTGCAACATCGGCGATTGCCCCGCTGCAGGATGCCGTTGATCTGGATATGGCAACGGAAGACGAAGCGGCGCGTTTACTCGCATGGAAAAAGTATCGCGTCATGCTCAACAGGGTCAAACCCGAAGATGCACCCGATATCACATGGCCGGAACTGCCCGCATAACCGGCATCACTCAGGCGGGCGGTTGCCCGCGCTTTCCTGCCTCCGGTTGTGTCAGACCTTATCCAACCCTGACAAATAGCCCGCCGTCACCACACAACAGAAAATACACTCACCCTTAACCACGGAGTTAAACGGATGAGTGATTTTCATCATGGCGTAGAGGTCATCGAGATTAACGATGGCGTGCGCACCATTTCCACCGTCTCAACGGCCATCATCGGCATGGTCTGCACGGCCAGTGATGCTGACGAAAAGACATTTCCCCTCAATGAGCCGGTGCTCATTACCAACGTACAAAGCGCTATCGGCAAGGCGGGCAAAAAGGGGACGCTGTCGACGTCCCTGCAGGCCATCGCTGACCAGTGTAAGCCGGTCATTGTGGCCGTGCGCGTGGCCGAAGGTGCAGAAGACCCGGATGACCCGGAGGCCGGGAAGAAACAAACCATTTCCAACATCATTGGCACGACAGATGAAAACGGCAAATATACCGGCCTGAAAGCGCTGCTGGCGGCGCAGACCGTCACCGGCGTGAAGCCGCGCATTCTCGGCGTGCCGGGTCTGGATACGCAGGAAGTGGCGACGGCGCTCGCGTCCACCTGCCAGAGCCTGCGCGCGTTTGGCTATGTCAGCGCGTGGGGCTGCAAAACCATTTCTGACGCCATCAACTACCGCGAGAATTTCAGCCAGCGTGAGCTGATGGTTATCTTCCCTGATTTTCTGGCATGGGACACCACGGCGAATGAGACTGCGACAGCCTGGGCAACGGCGCGCGCGCTCGGTCTGCGTGCCAAAATTGACCAGACCGTCGGCTGGCATAAAACCCTGTCAAACGTCGGCGTGAATGGCGTCACCGGCGTCAGCGCCTCTGTGTCGTGGGATTTGCAGGAGCCCGCGACCGACGCCAACCTGCTTAACAAAGCCGGTGTTACGACGCTTATCCGCAATGACGGTTTCAAGTTTTGGGGAAACCGCACCTGCTCAGATGACCCGCTTTTCCTGTATGAGAACTACACCCGCACCGCGCAGGTACTGGCCGACACGATGGCGGAGGCGCATGCGTGGGCGATGGATAAACCCATTACCCCGACCCTCATTCGCGACATCGTATCGGGTATCAATGCCAAATTCCGCGAGCTGAAAAATAACGGGTATATCGTTGACGGCTCCTGCTGGTATGACCCGGAGTCAAACGAGACGGCGACCCTGAAAGTCGGGAAACTGTATATCGATTATGACTACACCCCCGTCCCGCCGCTGGAGAACCTGACCCTGCGCCAGCGCATCACCGATACCTATCTGGCGAATCTGTCAGACTCGGTCAACAGCTAAGGAGCTCAGAGCATGGCGTTACCCCGCAAACTTAAATACCTGAATATGTTCAACGATGGCCTCAGCTACATGGGCGTCGTTGAGTCCGTCACCCTGCCCAAGCTGACCCGCAAGCTGGAGAAATATCGCGGCGGCGGGATGCCGGGCGCGGTATCAATTGACCTCGGCCTCGATGACGACGCGCTGTCGCTGGAATGGACGCTCGGCGGTCTGCCTGACGTTGAACTGTGGGCGCAGTATGCCTCGCCGGGCGCTGACAGTGTGCCGCTGCGCTTTACCGGCTCTTTCCAGCGTGATGACACTGGCGCGATTTCTGCCGTCGAGGTGGTGATGCGTGGCCGTCACAAAGAATATGACGGCGGTGAGAACAGGCAGGGCGAAAGCGGCACGACCAAAATGTCGACCGAGTGCGCCTATTACCAGCTCACGATTGATGGCCGCGAAGTCATCGAGATTGACGTCGTTAACATGGTGCTGAAAGTCGACGGCGTCGACCGTCTGGCAGAGCACCGCAGGGCGATTGGCCTGTAATCCCTTACCCGGTCAGTGAGGCTGGCCGGTCCCTTTTACTGATGAGAATACCCATGAAAAATATCAATGAAACTGCCGTTGCTGACACTGAAACCGTCAATCCGAATATGGTGATTTTTGATACCCCGCTGATGCGCGGTGAGCAGAAAATTGAACAGGTCACGCTGACCAAACCGAATGCCGGAACCCTGCGCGGGGTGTCGCTGGCCTCGCTGGCGAATTCCGACGTTGATGCGCTGATTAAAGTGCTGCCACGCATGACGTATCCCGCCCTGACCGAGCACGAGGTCACGCGTCTTGATGCGTCTGATCTGATTTCGCTGGCCGGTAAGGTGGTCGGTTTTTTGTCGCCTGCTTCGGGTCGCTGACCTTTCCGAAAAACCTGTCGGTCGATGACCTGATGGCGGATATCGCGGTGATTTTCCACTGGCCGCCATCAGAGTTACATTCCCTGAGCGTGACCGAGCTCCTGACATGGCGCGACAAGGCGCTGCAACGAAGCGGAAACCATCATGAGCAATAACGTCAGAATCGAGGTGTTGCTGAATGCCGTCGACCGGGCAAGCCGACCGCTCAAAGCGATTCAGAACGCCAGCAAATCCCTGTCCGGTGATATCCGCACCTCACAGAAAAGCCTGCGCGAGCTGAATGCGCAGGCATCCCGTATCGACGGATTCCGAAAAGCCAGCGCACAGCTTGCCGTGACCGGTCACGCGCTTGATAAAGCGAAACAGGAAGCCGAAGCACTCGCCACGCAGTTTAAAAACACGGAGCGCCCGACGCGCGCGCAGGCGCAGGTGCTTGAATCCGCAAAGCGCGCCGCCGAAGGGCTGCAGACGAAATACAACAGCCTCACGGAGTCAGTAAAGCGCCAGCAGCGCGAGCTCGGTGCGGCGGGAATTAATACCCGTAATCTGGCAAATGATGAGCGGGGGCTTAAATCCCGCATCGCTGAAACCACCGCCCAGCTTAACCGTCAGCGCGAGGCACTGGCGAAAGTCAGCGCACAGCAGGCGAAGTTAAGCCGGGTGAAAGAGCGGTATCAGGCCGGTAAATCACTGGCCGGTAATGCGGCGGCGGCGGGCGCTGCCGGTGTCGGTATTGCGACGGCGGGAACGATGGCCGGGGTTAAGCTGCTGATGCCGGGCTATGAATTTGCGCAGAAGAACTCAGAGCTGCAGGCGGTGCTCGGTGTCGACAAACAGTCACCCGAAATGCAGGCGCTGCGCAAACAGGCTCGCCAGCTCGGGGACAATACAGCGGCCTCTGCCGATGATGCGGCGGGGGCGCAGATTATTATCGCCAAAAGTGGCGGGGATGCGGCGGCCATTCAGGCGGCGACGCCGGTCACGCTGAATATGGCGCTGTCCAACAAGCGCACGATGGAAGAGAACGCCGCGCTGCTGACCGGGATGAAATCAGCGTTTCAGCTCTCAAATGACAAGGTCGCGCATATTGGTGATGTTCTCTCGATGACGATGAACAAAACCGCCGCCGATTTTGACGGGATGAGCGATGCGCTGACCTATGCCGCGCCGGTGGCGAAAAATGCCGGGGTGAGTATCGAGGAAACCGCCGCGATGGTGGGGGCGCTGCACGATTCAAAAATCACCGGCTCGATGGCGGGAACGGGAAGCCGTGCTGTTATGAGTCGCCTGCAGGCACCGACCGGCAAAGCCTACGACGCCATCAAAGAGCTCGGGGTGAAAACCTCCGACAGCAAGGGCAACACGCGCCCGATATTTTCCATCCTGAAAGAAATGCAGCGCAGTTTTGAGAAAAATAATCTCGGGACGGGTCAGCGCGCGGAATACATGAAAACCATTTTCGGGGAGGAGGCCAGCTCGGCGGCCGCCGTGCTGATGACGGCGGCCTCAACCGGCAAGCTCGATAAGCTCACCGCCGCTTTTAAAGCCTCGGACGGCAAGACTGAGGAGCTGGTTAAGGTTATGCAGGATAACCTCGGCGGCGACTTCAAAGAATTTCAGTCAGCCTATGAGGCGGTCGGGACTGACCTGTTTGACCAGCAGGAGGGCTCACTGCGTAAGCTGACGCAGACGGCCACGCAGTATGTGCTCAGACTCGACGGCTGGATCCAGAAAAATAAGGGGCTGGCGACCACCCTCGGCGTGGTGGTCGGGGGGGCGCTGGCGCTTATTGGTGTGATGGGCGGGATTGGCCTTATCGCATGGCCGGTGGTGATGGGGATTAATGCCATCATTGCGGCGGCTGGCGTGCTCGGTGTGGTTTTCAGTACGGTCGGCGGCGCGATTGTCACGGCTATTGGCGCAATCAGCCTGCCGGTGCTGGCGGTTGCCGGGGCGGTGGTGGCCGGGGCGCTGCTCATCCGTAAATACTGGGAGCCGATTGGCGCATTTTTCTCGGGGGTGGTGGAGGGGCTGAAAGCCGCCTTTGCACCGGTGGGGGCGATGTTTTCCCCGCTCGCGCCGGTGTTTGATGCCATTGCGGAAAAGCTGGGCGTTGTCTGCCAGTGGTTTAAAGACCTGCTTGCACCGGTGAAAGCCACGCAGGACACGCTCGACAGTTGCAAAAATGTCGGCGTGGCGTTTGGTCAGGCGCTGGCTGATGCGCTGATGACGCCGCTCAACCTGTTTAACAGCCTGAGCGGCAAGGTTGACTGGCTGCTGGAGAAACTCGGCGTTATCAAAAAAGAATCGACCGACCTCGACCAGACTGTAGCCAACGCGGATAAGGCTTCACCGGGTGGCGGGTATATCCCTGCGACAGCGAGTTATGGCGGGTATCAGGCGTATCAGCCGGTCACTGCGCCTGCAGGTCGCTCTTATATCGACCAGAGCAAAAGCGAATACAACATCACACTGCAGGGCGGGGGGGCGCCGGGTGGCGACCTTGACCGTCAGCTCCGCGACGCCGTCGACAAACTAGACCGTGAAAAGCGTGCGCGTCAGCGATCCAATATGAGACTCGACTGAGAGAGGGGGCAAAATGTTAATGGTGCTGGGCTTTTTTGTGTTTGAGCGGCGAACCCTGCCGCATCAGTCGATGCAGTATTCGAAGGACTACCGGTGGGTGTCCAATGACCGTATCGGCAGGCGACCGGCTTATCAGTTTCTCGGCGAGGGGGAAACTTCACGCACCCTGTCGGGGACGCTGTACCCTGAAATCACCGGCGGGCGTCTGTCGCTGCTGGCGATTGAGCTGATGGCCGATGAGGGGCGTGCGTGGCCGCTGATTGACGGAACCGGCATGATCCACGGGATGTACGTTATCGATAAAGTGACTCATAACCACACCGAGCTTTTCAGCGACGGCGCAGCGAGAAAAATCGAGTTCACTCTGTCCCTGAAACGCGTCGACGAGTCGCTCGCGGCCATGTATGGCGACCTGAAAACGCAGGCGGATAATCTGGTCACGTCTGCCGGTGAATGGGCGGGAGGGCTGGCAGGATGATAACGGGAATGAATATTCAGGCTGGGGCGCGTGTTGCCCCTGCGTATATGCTCACGCTGGACGGGGCGGATATCACGCAGAATTTCAGCGACCGGCTTATCGGTCTGACCATGACCGACAATCGCGGATTCGAGGCTGACCAGCTCGATATCGCGCTCGATGATACTGACGGGCTGGTCGAGCTGCCGCCGCGCGGGGCATCACTGACGCTGTGGCTGGGCTGGCAGGGCTCCGCACTGGTCAACAAGGGGAGTTTCACGGTGGATGAAATCGAGCACCGGGGTGCGCCTGATACGCTGACCATCCGGGGACGTAGCGCCGATTTTCGCGGCTCGCTGAACTCACGGCGCGAGCAGTCATGGCACGACACCACGCTCGGGGTGATTGTGGAGACCATCGCGCAGCGTAATAAGCTGACGGCCAGTGTTGCTGACGCCCTGAAAGCCATCGCTATTCCCCATATCGACCAGACGCAGGAATCCGACGCGGCGTTTTTGTCCCGACTTGCTGAGCGTAACGGTGCATCAGTGTCGGTGAAAGCCGGGAAATTATTATTCCTGAAAGCCGGTAGTGCGATGACGGCCAGTGGTAAGCCGATCCCCCAAATGACCGTCGAGCGTGGGGACGGCGACCGCCATCAGTTCGCCATTGCAGACCGGGAGGCGTACACCGGTGTGACGGCGAAATGGTTGCATACCAGAGACCCGAAACCACAAAAGCAAAAGGTGAAGCTCAAACGTAAACCCAAAGAGCAGCACCTGCGCGCGCTGCAGCACCCGAAAGCCACCAAAACATCAGCAAAGGCTAAGAAGAAAAAAGAGCAGGAAGCGCGGGAAGGTGAGTATATGGCCGGAGAGTCGGACAACGTTCTTGAGCTCACGACCATCTATGCCACAAAGGCGCAGGCCATGCGCGCGGCTCAGGCAAAGTGGGACAAGATACAGCGGGGCGTGGCGGAGTTTTCCATTACGCTTGCCACTGGCCGGGCTGATTTATTTCCCGAAACGCCGGTGGCCGTGAAAGGCTTTAAGCGCGTGATAGACGAACAGGCGTGGATAATCAGCCGTGTGGTGCACAGTCTAAACGGGAGTGGTTTCACGACGGGCTTAGAGCTTGAGGTTAAGGTTTCTGATGTGGAGTATGAGAGCGAGGAAATAGCGCAGTAATTTTATGTATATATTTGTTTTATAAGTATAAAATTAGTAGGATCACTGTATTGAAAACGCTCAGAGGTGCTCATCATGTTTCACTGCCCGAAATGCCATTACGCCGCTCACGCCCGCACGAGTCGCTATTTTTCTGATACCACAAAAGAGCGGTATCATCAGTGCACTAACATCAACTGCAGTTGTACTTTTGTCACGACTGAAACCGTTGAGCGCTTCATCGTTTCGCCGGGGGAAGTCGTACCGGCTCCGCCGCACCCGACGATGACCGGTCAGCATCAAATGCCCTGGCTGTGAACCAAAAGAAAACCCCGCAAATGCGGGGTTTTCTGTATTTTCGCGATTAGACATCGTCCGGTAGTTCGCGTATCGCTTTACGTATGTTTGATTCTGCGTCGTCAAGTTCACTTATAGCCCTGTTGATATCTGAACGGCCATTCTCTACCTTGGAGCGTGTACGCTTCAAAACGGTCATGGCGTCATCAATTGCACTTAGAGCCCGCTTTAATCTTCTCTTAGTATCCATCTTTGCCAATTCCTTGTTTTCATAGAAATTTTACAATATTTAATGAGAATACATTGGTATTAATCGAAAATAAGTGTCTGGTATCTCATTTATACAACCTGAAAAAATGATTTGTAAGGGCTTCTTCCTGTCTGATGTGGCATTACTTTTTAGTTCAGGTGAGGAAGGGGTAAGCCTCGCATAAGCGAGGCTTTTAGTATCGATGTGGTCAATGTGTGGACATTGATAGAAATAAATCCATTTATTTCAGTAGATTACAGGCAAAAAATAAGCCTGCGTAAGGGAGATTACGCAGGCTAAGGAGGTGGTTCCTGGTACAGCTAGCATTTATGGGTTATGTTTTTCAGCGGAGGGGATAATACCCTTAATGAACGAAACGGTATGTGATCGATTTCTAAGAATCTTCCGAACGCTGAAAAATAACCGTAATTAACTACTTAGTATGCGGGTTGCGCGTGGACTCACCGGTAAAATTACGCATCAACAATGCATAATTCAGATCGATATCCTCTGGTACTGGCATCCACACGGTGTAACCGTCGCCCGGCGCAACCGGCATGGCTTCACCTTTCGCGTTTTCCATCTGTTCGAGGGTAAAGTTAATGTTGCCCTGTGGGGTCATCAGCTCCAGGCTGTCGCCGACGGTGAATTTGTTTTTCACCAGTACGGCGGCCAGTTCACCTTTACGTTCGCCGGTGAATTCGCCGACAAACTGCTGACGCTCGGAAACAGAGAAGCCGTATTCGTAGTTCTGATAGTCGTCATGGGTATGGCGGCGCAGGAACCCTTCGGTGTAACCACGATGCGCCAGACCTTCCAGCGTTTCCAGCAGTTGCGGGTCGAACGGTTTACCGGCTGCGGCATCATCAATGGCTTTACGATAGACCTGCGCGGTACGTGCACAGTAATAGTATGACTTGGTGCGGCCTTCGATCTTCAGGGAATGCACGCCCATCTGCGTCAGGCGTTCAACGTGGGCAATGGCACGCAAATCCTTTGAGTTCATGATGTAAGTGCCATGTTCGTCTTCGAACGCGGTCATATACTCACCCGGACGCTGGGCTTCTTCAATCATAAAGACTTTGTCTGTCGGTGCGCCGATACCCAGCGTAGGCTCAACGTTTTGTACCGGAATAGGCTCGTACTTATGCACGATATTGCCCACCACGTCTTCTTTGCCTTCCTGCACGTTGTATTCCCAGCGGCAGGCATTGGTGCAGGTACCCTGGTTAGGGTCACGTTTGTTGATATAGCCAGAAAGCAGGCAACGGCCGGAGTAGGCCATACACAGCGCGCCGTGAACGAAGATCTCAAGCTCCATATCCGGCACCTGGGTGCGGATCTCTTCGATTTCTTCCAGCGACAGCTCGCGGGAGAGGATCACGCGGGTCAGCCCCATCTGCTTCCAGAATTTCACCGTCGCCCAGTTTACGGCGTTAGCCTGTACTGAAAGGTGAATGTCCATGTCAGGGAAGTTTTCGCGCACCAGCATAATCAGACCAGGGTCTGACATGATCAGTGCATCCGGCCCCATTTCCACCACCGGTTTCAGATCACGAATGAAGGTCTTCAGCTTGGCATTGTGTGGGGCAATGTTAACCACCACATAGAATTTTTTACCCAGTTCATGGGCTTCATTAATGCCGAGCTGCAGGTTTTCGTGGTTGAATTCGTTGTTGCGTACGCGCAGTGAGTAACGCGGTTGGCCCGCATACACAGCGTCAGCGCCATAGGCGAAAGCGTAACGCATGTTTTTCAGCGTTCCCGCCGGGGAAAGGAGTTCCGGTTTAAACATAATTTTCTCGTTCTGATGACAGGTCAGACTCGCCTCACTCAATGAGGCGGTTAGGGGAGTGCCCCCATATTAAGGGCGGGCATTGTAGCGCTGCGAGGAAGTCAGGTAAAGAAAAACGCCGGGCGACAGCGTTGCGTTACCCGGCTGAGCAAATAATTATCAGGTCTTATCTTTTATCGTCTGACTGACACCATTGGTCTTAACTGAAGCAATACCGGTCTCGCGTGACTGTTCATTCGCATACAGTTGACTGCTACCAATAATCTGGTGGTTTGCAGCTTTCAGGTTGAAATGTAATTTGCCATTAGACGCTGTTTTTTTCTCATAACGCTCATCCAGAGGGCTGTTAGCCTGGACAGATGCGATCCCTTTTTCTGCAGCGCCTTTTGTAGTGTAAAGCTCACTGGTAAGGATTATTTCCCCGTTCCCAGCTTTAAGAACAAAGCGGTACTGATCATCGCTACTCTTACTTAATTCAAACCAACCAGCCATATGAACTCCTTGATTAAAAGTTTTATATCAAACAGTTATTGACGACAGTATTGTCAGAAAGAGTATGAGCGATATTTGGAGAGTTGCTAGTTACCAGGGCTCACGGAACAACTGAGCCCTGAAGGGCATGAGAGTTTAAGCAATTCGGCAGGCATCGGCTTCCCAGCGATACCCCACGCCATAGACCGCGCGAATAAACGACTGCTCGGCATCCAGCGACTCCAGCTTACGTCGCAGGTTCTTAATGTGGCTGTCGATGGTGCGGTCTGTAACGACGCGGTAATCGTCATAGAGATGATTGAGCAACTGTTCACGGGAGAACACTTTACCCGGCTCATGTGACAACGTTTTAAGTAAGCGGAATTCGGCGGGCGTTAAATCGAGCATCTTCCCACGCCAGGAGGCCTGAAAACGGCCTTCATCGACGATAAGCGGGCTGTCTGCATCCATTTGTTGCAGTTCGCGCTGCGGTTTGCAACGACGCAGGATCGTTTTTACGCGCGCGACAACTTCACGCGGGCTGTAAGGTTTACAAATATAATCATCAGCACCGATCTCCAGCCCTAGCAGGCGATCAATCTCTTCGATTTTAGCGGTTACCATCATGATGGGGACTTCTGAGAAGCGGCGGATTTCCCGACACAGAGTCAGACCGTCGGTACCGGGCAGCATCAGATCCAACAAGATCAGATCGGGCGGCGTTTGGCGCACGTAAGGCAGAACCAGGTCGCCGTGGTTGATCAGCGTAGGGGCATAGCTCGCTGCCCGCAGGTAGTCGATCAGCAGTTGCCCCAGCTTAGGCTCATCTTCCACGATCAGAATACGCGGTGTGTTTTCATCAATGGGTAACTCAGTCATACATCTCTCTGTAAATCGCGTTCCAGCGGTAACTCTACTGTAATGCTAACCCCACCAAAAGGCGAATGGGCGGCGCGGATTAGACCATTATGCGCTTGTACGATATTGACGCAAATCGCCAGCCCCAACCCGGAACCTCCGCTGGCGCGGTTGCGCGAGCCTTCGGTGCGATAAAATCGTTCAAACAGCTTCTGTAACTGCTCGTCACTTACGCCGGGAGCGGAATCTGCGAAGGTTAATAACACCATGCGTTCGCGTTGTTCGGCGCTGATATGCAACCCGCCACCGCTATCGGTGTAGCGCAGACTGTTTTCCAGCAGGTTGTTGAACAGCTGCATCAGACGATCCCTGTCACCAAATACCGTCATGCTGTCGGGGAGCGAAAGCTGTATGGTCAATCCACGGCTGGCGAAGCGTTCACGAAATGCGCCGCTTGCCACTTCCAATAGGGGGATGAGGTCCAGCGATGTTTTCTGGTAGGCCAGCGCGCCTTCATCTGACATGGAGAGCTGATGAAGGTCGTCAACCAGTTTGGTGAGCGTACCGACTTCAGCCTGCAACGAGGCAACGGAGTCAGGGGTAAACTGGCGGACACCATCCTGAATGGCCTCCAGTTCACCGCGCAACACCGCCAACGGCGTACGCAGTTCGTGAGAAATATCGGCCATAAAGTCACGACGCATCTGCTGGTTTTTTTCCAGTGTACTGGCGAGCTGGTTGAAGTCCTGCGCCAGCTTGCCCAGCTCATCCGTACTGGTTGGCGTAACGCGAGTGGTGAAATCGCCCGCCGCCAGTTTGTGCGTGCCTTCCACCAACCGCTTAACCGGGGCCAGCAGGCTGCGCGCCAGCGTAAATGTCGCCAGCGCGGCCAGGATCGTGGAGAGCGCAACGATAAGCCAGCTGGATCGTCGTTGCTGCATGTCGAAATTGATATCCGTATTCCGCGTTAAGCGTTCCACAGGAGAGGCAATCACGGCGCCCACTTCGCTACCGTTAACGCGTATGGGATGGCGCATGCCGTCGCGAGGAACTGGGCCGCGCGGGCCGACAAGCACACGGGCGTTTTGGTCGACAACCCAAAACTGTGTACGCCAGCCGTGCGGCGGCATGCCTGGACCCGGTTTATCATCGTCGTTGTCGTGTTCAAAAGAGCGCAGGATCTGGAAAACAAAACGATCGTTATTGCGTAAGAATCGCCAGTTGCCGTGCTGCTCGTACTGCTCGCTTAATGCGTCGCTGAGCATTTGCAGCCGCTGCTCGTTGCCGTGCTTGATATAGTCAATAAAACCACGTTCGAAGCTAATGCGTACGGCCCAGTGCATGCTGATCAGCAACACAATGCAGGTGGCGAAAATCGCCAGAAACAGTTTGCCGGTGATACCGGGCCGCCAGAACTTCATCAGGTGCTCCTTTTGCGCCGTGAAATCACCGCGTTGGTTTGCGTGTCGTTCGGCACGCGGGCAAAAATAATGGCGGGCAGCGCAATGATGAATGCGATGCACAGCCAGGTATACATAAAGACGGTATGCGTACTTCCGCTGTCGATGGCGATATGCTGTTGGCCGAACATGCCCAGCAGCAGGCCAGCGATGGTCACACCAATACTCATCGATAGCTGCATGATCATCGACAGCAGGCTGTTACCGCTGCTGGCCAGATCGTCAGGCAGATCTTTTAACGTAAGCGTGTTCATGGATGAAAAACGCGTTGAGTTGACCATTCCCTGTAAAAACAGCACGAAGGGCAGGGCGTAATACCAGCCCAGCAGTGCCGTGGTCATTAGCAACAGACTGACCAGCGACAGGCTAAGCGTAGTGGTAATCAGTACGCGACGGTAACCAAAGCGGTTAACGACCTGCACCACAATGCGCTTCATGCCCATACTGCCCAGCACCATCGGGATCATCATCAGCCCGGCATGAAAAGGTGAAAAACCGAGGCCAATCTGTAAAAACACTGGTGTCATAAACGGCAACATGCCGCTACCGATGCGTCCGGCAAAACTGCCGAACAGACCTAGCGAGAAGGTTGGTGTGCGAAACAGATTCAGGCTGAATAGCGCACGCGGATTACGATGGGCGTGTTTCAGATACAGCGCAATAGCCAATACCCCGCAGATAACCAGCGCCGCCAGCGTGATACTGGAGAGGCCGGTTCCTTTGCTGCCATCGAGCGCCAGCGTCAGTACCGCCATGCCGACCGCCAGCATCGCGAACCCTGAGAGGTCGAAACGTCGGGTTTGCATGGTGTAGTTGGGCATCAGCATTAACGTCGCTATCGCGCCGACAATACCAACCGGAATGTTAATCAAAAATATCCAGTGCCAGGAGGCGTATTCAACCAGAATTCCGCCTAACGCCGGGCCCAGCAGCGGGCCGATTTGACCGGGTAAAGTGACAAACGTCATTGCCGCCATATATTGCTCACGCGGGACGATTTTCATCACCGTTAGCCTGCCGACCGGCACCATCATCGCGCCGCCAACGCCTTGTAAGACGCGCGCCATCACCAGCTCGTTGAGCGTGCTGGACCCGGCACAAAACAGCGAGCCAAGCGTAAACAGGATGATGGCGGTGAAGAAGATATTACGCACGCCAACTTTGTCCGCCAGCCATCCGCTGGCGGGCAGCATCACGGCAACAGTTAAAACATATGACACAATGACCATATGCATGTGTAACGGGCTTTCCCCGAGGCTTGCCGCCATCGAGGGAAGCGCGGTGTTAACGATGGTGGTATCCAGCGACTGCATAAAAAAGCCAAATGCCACAATCCAAAGTTGCCAGCGGGTGCTGTCGGGAAGTTCTGTCATAACTCTGCTACCGGTTTGCTGTTTTTACGCGAAAAACGCAGACGCAGACGGTCGAAAAAGAGATAGACCACGGGCGTGGTGTACAGCGTCAGGAGCTGGCTCACGACCAGCCCACCGACAATGGTTATCCCCAAAGGCTGACGCAGTTCAGAGCCATCTCCTGCGGATAACACCAACGGCAACGCGCCAAACAACGCCGCCAGCGTGGTCATCATTATTGGGCGAAAGCGCAACAAGCAGGCCTGGAAAATAGCTTCTTCCGGCTGTAGCTTGCCGTTTCTCTGCGCTTCCAGCGCAAAATCGACCATCATGATGGCGTTTTTCTTCACAATGCCAATTAATAGCATGATCCCTATCAGGGCGATTAGGCTGAACGGGGCATTGAACAGTTCCAGCGCCAGCAACGCCCCGACGCCAGCCGAAGGTAGCGTGGAGAGAATGGTCAGCGGATGGACATAGCTTTCATACAGCATCCCCAGCACGATATAGACCGTGGCGATGGCGGCGATAATCAGGATCACCTGCGAATTCATGGTGTCCTGAAATACCTGTGCGGTACCGGCAAAGCTACCGCGAACCGTGGAAGGGACGCCGAGCTGGGTCATGGTTCTGTTGATGGCCTCTGTCGCTTCTGACAGTGAAGAACCTGTCGGCAGGTTAAACGACACGGTTGAGGCGGCAGACAAGCCCTGATGGTTCACAGACAGTGGCGCATTCGCCGGCTGCCATTTAGCAAAGAACGATAACGGGATCGCTTTACCGTCATTGTTGATGACGAACATTTTGTCCAGTGCGCTGATGTCCTGGGTGTAACGTCGATCGACCTCCATCACCACTTTGTACTGGTTCATCGGCTGATAGATGGTCGAAATTTGCCGTTGTCCGAAAGCATTATTCAACAGGCTGTTGGCGGCTGCCACGTCGATCCCCAGACGAGACATGGTGTCGCGATCGTAAATCAGATTCATCTCCGCGCCATTGTCCTGCTGATCGGAGTTGACGTCTGCCAGTTGGGGCAGGGCGGCAAGCGCCTTACGGATCTTCGGTTCCCACTCACGCAGCGCCGCGAGATCGTCGGACAGCAATGTGTATTGATAGCTGGCGTTGGCCTGGCGTCCACCAACGCGAATATCTTGCACCGCCATTAAAAACAGATTCGCACCTGGCTCTTTTGAAAGCGCGACGCGCAGGCGGTCAATCACCTGTTGAGCGGTTTCACGGCGCTCATCACGTGGCTTGAGGGTAATAAACATCATCCCGCTGTTGACCCGCGAACCACCGGTAAAACCGGTGACGTTATTCACCGCCGGGTCGTCGCGGATGATCTTCATAAAGTCCTGCAGTTTGCCGCGCATGGCCTGAAATGAGATGCTCTGGTCGGCCTGGATCCCACCCATCAATACACCCGTATCCTGCTCCGGGAAGAAGGTTTTGGGGATGGAAATATAAAGCCAGATATTCAGCGCAATGGTACCGAGTAACACCACGCCTACCAGCCGCGTATGGCGCAGCACCCATTTAAGCGAGGTACCGTAACTCTGTTGCAGCGCCACCAGCACACGACCAAAACCCCGCTTGCGAGACTGTTCGCGCGGGGTGCTGGATTTGAGCATCCAGCCGCACATCATTGGCGTTAATGTCAGCGACACCAGCAGCGAGATACCGATAGCAACCGACAGCGTGACGGCAAATTCGCGTAGCAAGCGCCCAGGCAATCCGCCCATTAACAGCAGTGGCAGGAATACCGCCACCAGCGACAGACTCATGGAGAGCACGGTGAATCCCACTTCGCGTGTACCCTGTAACGCCGCCTGGAGCGGCTTCATTCCTGCTTCCAGGTGGCGGGCAATATTTTCCAGCACCACGATGGCGTCATCGACGACAAATCCCGTGGCAATGGTTAACGCCATCAACGACAGGTTGTTCAGGCTGAATCCGCACAGATACATGGCGGCAAAGGTACCGATCAGCGAGACCGGAACAGCTACCGCGGGGATCAGCGTCGCGCGCCCGGAGCGCAGGAAAATAAAGACCACCAGGATAACCAGCGCCACGGAGATAATCAGCGTCTGTTCGACTTCTTCCAGCGAGGCGCGAATAGTCGGCGAGCGGTCCTGGGCTATTTGCAGATCGATAGCGGCCGGGACCAGCGTTTGTAGCTCCGGCAATTTGGCGCGAATGCTGTCTACCGTCTGAATAATATTGGCTTCCGGTAGCTTGCGGATCATCAGCAGAATGGCCGGTTTGGCATTGGTCATCCCCGCGTTGCGTACGTCCTGCACCGAGTCGGTTACAGACGCAACGTCGCCCAGTCGCACCGCCGCGCCGTTATTGTAGTGGATGATAATCGGCTGGTATTCGGCGGCGGTTTTCAGCTCATCGTTGGTTTGTACCTGCCAACGGTGGGTATCATTCTCGATAGCGCCCTGCGGCTTACGTACATTGGCGTTGTCAATTGCGCTACGCACGTCGTCCAGCGACACGCCCTGGTTAAACAGCGCCTGCGGATTAAGCCCTACACGCACCGCAGGCAGTGAGCTGCCTCCAACGTCCACGTCGCCCACGCCGTCGATCTGTGCGATGGTCTGCGCCAGTTGTGTTGATGCGAAATCGTACAATTCACCTTGCGAGTACGTGTCCGATGTTAGCGTCAGGATCATGATTGGCGCATCGGAAGGGTTGGCTTTGCGATACGTTGGTCGGCTCGGCATCCCGCTGGGTAGCAGACTTTGCGCGGCGTTAATTGCGGCCTGAACGTCCCGCGCCGCGCCATTGATGTCACGGTCGAATTTGAATTCGAGAATAATACGCGTACTGCCAAGTGAACTGCTCGAAGTCATTTCGTTCACGCCCGCAATGCGCCCCAGCGAGCGCTCCAGCGGAGTTGCGACCGAGGACGCCATCGTTTCGGGTGAGGCACCCGGTAACGATGCGCTGACCATGATCACCGGAAAATCCACCTGCGGTAGCGGAGCGACCGGCAGCAGACGAAATCCGAGTATGCCGCACAGGGTGATGGCTACCGAAATGAGAATGGTCGCCACCGGACGATGAATGAAAAGCGCGAAAAATTTCATTTACGCTTCCTCTTCCTGACGCGGGAAGCGGCTTTTCACGTACAACGACAGACGGTCAAACAGCAGATAAATCACCGGGGTGGTAAACAGGGTTAATACCTGACTCACCAGCAGCCCACCGACCATGCCAATACCTAATGGACGACGTAACTCTGCGCCCACGCCGGTACTCAACATCAGCGGCAACGCGCCGAGCAGTGCCGCCAGTGTAGTCATCAGGATCGGGCGAAAACGCAGCAGACAAGCCTGGAAAATGGCATCGCGTGGTAACATTCCCTGTTCGCGCTCCGCGGCAAGGGCAAAATCGATCATCATGATGGCGTTTTTCTTGACGATACCGATGAGCAAAATAATGCCGATAATCGCGATGACGTCCAGTTCGCTCCCGGCAATCATTAATGCCAGGAGCGCCCCGACGCCCGCCGTCGGCAACGTGGAGAGAATAGTAATTGGGTGAATAAAGCTCTCATACAGCACACCCAGTACGATATACATCGCGACAACCGCAGCCACAATCAACCAGATGGTATTTCCCAGCGCAGCCTGGAAGGCGAGCGTGCTGCCCTGGAACTGGGTGGTAATATTTGCGGGCAGGTTAAGCGTTTTTTCGGTATCCAGAATGGCCTGTACCGCATCACCCAGCGACCACTCGTCTGGCACGTTGAACGAGATGGTGGTGACCGGGAACTGATCGAGGTGGTTAATCGACAGCGGGGCAAAACGCTGTTCAACACTGGCGATCGCGCTGAGCGGTACTATGCCGCCGTCGCTACTGGTCAGACGAATTGTATCCAGTGCCGCAAGCCCTGGCGTATTGTTGGTGTCATGTTCTAACACCACGCGATACTGATTTGCCTGGGTGTAGATGGTTGAAATCAGTCGCTGGCCGAAGGCGTTGTACAGGGCGTTGTCGACATCTGACATGCTGATGCCCAAACGGCTGGCGCTGTCACGATTGACGTTCACATATGCTACCAGCCCTTTGTCCTGCCAGTCGCTACTGACATCGGACAGTTGCGGTAGCTGATTTAGTTTTGCTATCAGCTGTGGAACCCAGGTGCTGAGGGCATCAAGGGATGTCGCTTGCAGCGTGAACTGATATTGCGTCCGGCTGACCTGAGTATCAATCGTCAGATCCTGAGTGGGCTGAAGATAAAGGTCAACGCCGGGAACTCTGTCAACCGCATCCTGTAGGCGGGCAATCACTTTCTGCACCCGATCGTCGCGTTCATCCAGAGGCTTAAGGTTGATTTGTAAGCGCGCGCTGTTCAATGCCGTATTAGTGCCGTCCACACCGACAAAAGCGGTCAGGCTTTCTACCGCCGGATCTTTCAGAATGACATCTGAAACCTGACGCTGGCGCTGGGCCATGCTGGCAAACGAGCTGGACTGTGGTGCCTGCAGCGTGCCCTGGATGATGCCGTTATCCTGTATCGGGAAGAAGCCTTTGGGAATAAAGACCCACAGCATGACGCTCAGCGCCAGCGTACCAAGCGCCACGCTGAGCGTCAGCCACGGATAGTTGAGTACCTTTGCCAGCCAGTGACCGTACCCGGCAATAACGCGATCAAACATGCGCTCTGAGGCACGGGAGAAGCGGTTTTGCTTACGCAATGAGGCCTGATTCAGCATACGCGCGCACATCATCGGCGTAAGAGTGAGCGAGACAACGGCGGAAATCAGAATCGCCACGGCCAGCGTCACAGCGAACTCCCGGAATAATCGACCTACGATATCACCCATAAATAGCAGTGGGATCAGTACGGCGATCAGTGAAAATGTCAGAGAGATGATGGTAAAACCAATCTCGCCCGCGCCCTTCAGGGCAGCAGTCAGCGGTTTTTCGCCTTTTTCGATATAGCGTGAAATATTCTCGATAACCACGATAGCGTCATCCACCACAAAACCTGTCGCAATGGTTAGCGCCATGAGGGTCAGGTTGTTGATGGAGAAATCAAGAAATACCATCACTGCGAAAGTACCGATTAACGATAACGGTACGGCGACCGCAGGAATAATGGTTGCCGGAATATTGCGCAAAAACAGGTAGATAATCATGACTACCAGCGCAATCGCCAGCATCAATTCAAATTGGGTATCCGCTACGGACGCACGGATATTGGTCGTACGATCGGAAAGTACGCTGACCTTAACCGATTTGGGCAGGCTCTCGGTGAGTTGTGGCAGCATCTGGCGGATACTGTCAGCAGTGGAAATGATGTTTGCCCCCGGCTGACGCTGAACATTCATCACAATGGCTTGTTGCTTATTGGCCCATGCGCCCAGCCAGCTGTTTTCGGCCCCTTGCTCAACGGTGGCAACATCGCCCAGACGAACCGGTGCCCCGCTTTTATAGGCAACAATGAGCTGACGATATTCATCCGCGGACTGCATCTGGTCGTTGGCTGACAGGGTAACGGCACGCGTTGGGCCATCAAGACTCCCTTTCGCCGAATTGACGTTGGCACCGGTAATGGCCGTACGGATGGTTTCGCTGGTCAGACCGAGTGCGGCAATGGCCTGAGCGTTAAGCTTCACGCGGACCGCCGGACGTTGCCCACCGGAAAGTGTTACCAGGCCCACGCCGGATACCTGAGAGATTTTCTGCGCGACGCGGGTTTCGACCATATCTTCCACCTGCGTCATCGGCATGGCGCTGGATGTGACCGCCAGCGTCATGATCGGCGGATCTGCCGGGTTTACCTTGCTGTATACCGGAGGGTTAGGGAGATCGCTGGGTAATAAATTGGTGGCGGCGTTAATCGCGGCCTGAACTTCCTGCTCGGCAACATCCAACGGGAGCGTCAGTTGAAACTGTAACGTAACGACCGATGCGCCACCGGAGCTTTGTGATGACATCTGTTTTAAGCCAGACATCTGTCCAAACTGACGTTCAAGCGGTGCAGTGACCGCCGAGGTCATGACGTCCGGGCTGGCGCCAGGGTAGAGCGTAACGACCTGAATCGTGGGGTAATCCACTTCAGGTAAGGCGGCGATTGGCAGGAAGCGATAACCGAAAATTCCGGCAAGCAAAATCGCGACCATCAGCAGCGTGGTGGCGACGGGGCGCAGAATAAACAGGCGCGATGGTCCGCCTGTGTTGTCCGGAGGTAACACCTGCATCAGGAGTTAGCTCCTTTTTTGCCGTATCCGCGTGGCGCTGTTTTCTCGTCCTGAACAGAGGCGTCGTGCGCCTCAACGACTTCGACTTTTGCGCCTTCCGTCAGACGGTCAATCCCGTCGGTCACGACCCGATCGCCCGCAGAAAGCCCGGCGGCAATCACCACTTTTTGGCTATCCTGAATACCCGGTTTAACCAGGTGTTTGCTCACTTTGTTATCGCTGTTCAGTACCCAGACAAAGTGGCCTTCGTTACCCATTTGCAGGGCGGCAGTTGGGATCACAACAGCATTTTGTTGTGTGTCGACCAGCATGCGGGCGTTAACGAACTGGTTAGGGAATAAAGCATCATCCTGATTGTTAAAACGAGCCTTAACTTTGATTGTTCCGGTGGTGGCATCAATTTGATTGTCGAGGCTGAGCAGAACGCCTTCGCTCAGCTTTTGCGAATTGGTTCGGTCCCAGGCTTCGACCTTCAGCGGGCTCCCCGATTTTTGTGCCTGCAATACGGTAGCAATGTCGTTTTCCGGCAACGTAAATATCAGGTCGATAGGATGCGTTTGCGTAATGACGACAATTCCGGTGGTATCGCCGCTGGAAATCTGGTTACCGACATCGACCTGTTTCAGGCCGACACGACCATCGACAGGCGCGGTTATCCGGCTCCAGTCGAGCTGCAACTGTGCGCTGGCGACACTGGCTTCATCCGCTTTGATTGTGCCTAACGTCTCATTGACCAGCGCCTGCTGGGCATCCAGCTCCTGACGGGAGACCAGATTGGTTTTAACCAACTGTTGATAGCGGGCAAGATCGCGACGGGCATTCGCCAGCGTGGCTTTATCTTTTGCCAGTTGTCCCTGCGCCTGAGCCAGAGCAACTTTGAACTGGCTGGGATCTATCTTTGCTAGCAGGTCACCGGCTTTAACCTGTTGTCCTTCCTCAAAGTGTAAGGCGATGAGTTGACCATCCACCCGACTACGCACCGTGGCGGTATTTGCGGCAGTAACGGTCCCCAGCCCTGTCAGATAGCGTGGCACGGCTTCCTCGGTGGCGGTGGCAGCCTGCACGGGAGCCAACGGTCCGGAGCGCATTCCACGCCGTCCTGACCCCGCCGTGTGCTGCGCGGGTTTGGTCGCGCCCGGTGGGGTTCCCTGGGATGCGCTGCGGCTTTGCCAGAACCAGATGGCGGCGACGGCGGCCACGACGATCACGATTGCTATCACCCAGCGGGATTTATTACTGCCTTTCATTGTTATGAGTTTCTCATCCTGAAACGATTCGCGGAATGATACTAGTTTAGCCAGTGAACAAGGGAGAAAAATGGAGGAATTATGAAACACTGTCGGGATTCGTCTGAATGCTGACGCGGCTTTGCGAGGCGTTACGCAACAATCGGTGGTGAAGATAGCGAATACGCAATTGTGCGATAGAGTGCTGACAAGGCAAAAAGGAGGAAAGCCAGAGATTTCAGCGGGACGCTGGAACGGGAAAGCCCCTCCCGAGGAAGGGGCCAAAATAAGGAAAGGGTTATGATGAAGTACGTCATCATACTGGTGATACTCTTAGTCATTAGCTTACCGGCTTACTAAGACACCAGGGGGAGGGGAAACCTTCCCTAACCCTCACTCCTGAAAATAAGCCACAGCAAGGATGATGTCAATACGCACACTTTTCAGCATGCGAGCGGCTTAGCGGAAAACAACGTCAGCCCAGCGGGCCAGTCCGGCGGTGACAGAACCGAAGTCATCGCCACCCGCGATAGGGATCCCGGGAAGCTGCTGGGCGAGGGCTTTTTTAATCAGCGGCGAACGCGCGCTGCCGCCGGTCAGATAAATCACGTCTGGTTTTTCCTGTGCGTTGTCCAGCGCCAGCTGGACCTGCTCGAGAATACGCGCCAGGGGCTGATTGAGCGCAGCTTCCAGTCCGTGTTGATTGATATCGGTTGCCAGCGTGTCGCTGATAAACGGTATCGCCGCCGTTACAATCGTCTGGTCGGAGAGTGCGATTTTGCTCTCTTCTGCACTGCGCACCAGGCGATAGCTCAGACGCTCGCGCCAGACTTTAAGCAGCAGAGCGACTTTATCGGCTTCTCTCGCGTCGCGGACAAGATCGTTGAGCAGTCGACCGTTGGCGCTGCTATAGAAATCACTTTGCGCGGGAACGTCGTTGATTGCGACCGCGTTCCACCACGGGAGAATCGGTAAGGCGATACCTTTTTCTGTCTCACCGCCCATACCTAGCAGTGGCATCAGGTGTTTAAACGCCAGCGCGATATCCAGATCGTTCCCGCCTACGCGGCAGCCACTGTGTCCCAGCAGGCTGTTTTCGCGATCGGCACGCTGATGCCATTGCGGCCCCATCAGCAGCAGTGAACAGTCGGTCGTACCCCCGCCAATATCCACCACCAACACGCGTTTTTCTTCCTGCAGCGTCGCTTCGTAATCCAGTCCCGCCGCTACCGGCTCGTACTGGAAGACGACATCCTGAAAACCGGCGCGTTTGGCCGCACGTTCAAGAATACCCTGCGCCTGGGTGTTGGCGTCATCGCCACCTAATCCCTGGAAGTTGATGGGCCGACCAATCACGGCCTGAGTGATAGCTTCCGGCAGCTGGCTTTGCGCCTGGTTGCGAATGTGCAGCATCATTGCACAGACCAGATCTTCAAACAGCGCAACCTGCTGCGGCTTCAGACCGCTGGCGCCCAAAAATGATTTTGGCGATTTAACGAAGTACACCTCTTCCGGGTCTTCAATATACTGACCCAGCGATGCCAGACCGAACTGCACGCTGTTGGCGTTAACGTCGATGTCTTCTTCGCGGTTGTAGCGCATTGCACGGCGAAGCAGCGCCTGCGTTTCATCGTCCGTAGTTGGGATGTCGTGATGGCGATACAGCCACTCGCTAACCGCTTCGCGCGTTGGTGCGCACAGCATTGAGGGTAGCAGCGTGCTGTTATTTTCCATTTTGAGCAGGTGGGGCTGCCCGTCACGCATAACGGCCACTGAACAGTTTGCCGTACCGTAGTCAAAACCAATAAACACCGTAAAAATCCCCATGCCAGTGAAGAAGGGGCGTGACTTTAACGAATAGTTGACGCCCCGACAACTGGAATATGAAAGCAAGGCGTACTGATTGAATACCGTTTATGCTGTAGGTTTGCGTAAAAAGGAAAACTGAATGTTCACGCTGAGCTGGCAACCGCCTTATGACTGGCCCTGGATGCTGGGGTTTCTTGCCGCCCGTGCGGTTGAAGGTGTCGAAACCGTAGGAGAGCTGGATTATGTCAGAAGCCTGTCCGTAGGGGGGCATCGTGGTCTGGTGCGCGTTGTCCCGGATCTAGACGCCAACGTGCTACACGTGACGTTGAGCACAGGGTTACAGCCGGTAGCTTCCGAGTGCCTGGCAAAAATAACGCGCTTGTTCGATCTTGGCTGTTGCCCGCAGCAAATTATCGCCGCGCTGGGTAGCCTCGGTGCGGCGCGTCCGGGACTGCGCCTGCCGGGATGTGTCGATGCGTTTGAGCAAGGGGTGCGGGCGATTTTAGGGCAGTTAGTCAGCGTATTGATGGCCGCGAAACTGACGGCGAAAGTGGCGCACGCTTACGGGGAAGCGCTGGAGGATGCGCCCGAGTATGTGTGTTTTCCTACGCCGGAAGCGCTTGCCAATGCCGATCCGCTACGCCTGAAAGCGTTAGGAATGCCGCTCAAACGCGCTGAAGCGTTGATTCACCTGGCTCATGCAACCCTTGAAGGAACGCTCGCGACAACAGCCCCTGCCGATATCGAACAAGGCGTTAAGCAGCTACAAACGTTTCCCGGGATAGGGCGCTGGACCGCCAACTATTTCGCGCTACGTGGTTGGCAGGCGAAGGACGTTTTTCTGCCGGATGATTATCTGATTAAACAGCGTTTTCCCGGCATGACACCGGCCCAGATCCGACGGTATGCAGAGCGCTGGAAACCCTGGCGCTCCTATGCGCTGTTACATATTTGGTATACGGATGGCTGGCAACCGTCAGTTGATGGCGAAATTACTGGTATTCAGTAGCAGATCCAGCGGTTGGGTATCGGCAATAATATCGCCATAAATCATATCAACACCGATGCCAGAAAGCGTATCCATGATGAGTGGCAACTGCACCGGACCGGCGATAGTTTTTATGTCCAGGCGCTGGGCATGACCCTGGATAATGGACACCCACATTTCGTCGATCAGGTTGCCGGGAGCGCTGGCACTTAGCTCGCTGTCGAGCAACAGGTAATCGACAATGCGATATTTCAGGTTGTCAAAGAGCTCTAAATCGCGACCAACCTGACTTAATACAATTCGACAACCGTACTGACGCAGTCGATGCAGGGCGGATATAGCCTGCGTTGGGTTGGTTTTGAAGACGCTTGCCGGAACGGTCAGATGCAGCAATCGCGGCGGTAGTGGACTGCGTTGCAAGTGCTCCAGCAGCTCATCGATAAGTTCTGTGTTGAGCAGGCCGACGGCGGAAAGGGGCAGGGCAATACTGAGGCCCTTACTGGCTACTGCTTGGGCAGAGTTCTGGAAGAACTCGCTAAATACCCGACGGTCAAGCGCCTTGCTTAACGCGGGATCGACCAGCCCGGCGCGGAAGGCTTGCTCCTCAATGACTTCACCCTCAGCGGTGCCTAAGCGAAGCGAAATAATCCAGAAGCTAAACGTCTCCGGTATACGCGGGGAAGCCACACCTCTGGCGATCATCAGCATTGGGTTGTTCATAATGGTGTGTCTTTGCTCATCCAATGTCAGTTGACTACGCGCGGCATGACCCTGGCTTTGCTGCGGTTCATAAATGCAGACACGTCCACGCCCACTGTTTTTCGCCGCATAGCAGGCGATATCGGCCTGAGACATCACATCGGTCGCGACATGGTTTTTCTCATCAATCAGCGTAATTCCCGCACTGGCACCTATACGGTGTAAGCGGCCTTCCCACATAAAGTGGTAATTATTAATAGCACTGATGACGCGACCTGAGATAAAGCGGGCGCTTTCGATATTACAATCCGGTAGCAACAGACCAAACTCGTCGCCGCCCAGGCGTGCCAGCATATCGCTGGATCGCAACATGCTGAGCATAAGCGCTGAGAGTTCACGCAGCAGGGCATCGCCAGCGGCATGACCCGCGCTGTCGTTCACCGCTTTAAAACGATCCAAATCGATAAAAACCAACACATGGCGCTGGTGCGTGTCGTGTACCGAATGCAGCAATTGTTTTAGATGGTTTTCGAAGCTGACCCGGTTTGCCAACTGGGTCAGGTCATCATGCGAGGCGCTGTAGCTAAGCTGGCGGAGCATCTTCCGCGACTCTGTGACGTCCTGAATAACCAACACCGAGCCAATGCTGCTGCCGTCGAGGGTGCTGAGGGGCGTGATGCTGTACTGAATGTCATAACTGTTGCCGTTACGACAATGCAGGACCACTTCCTGTTCGATTGCCGTACGCGACATGTCAGCACTGTAGATATTTTCCATCAGCGGACCGTTCTCGCCAAAAGTAATATGTAGTACCGTCAATAGCGGAATGCCGATGGCACTGTCCTGCTGCCAGCCGCTCATTTTCTCAGCAACCGGATTCATAAAGGTCACGTTCATATCGACATCAATACAAATCACCGCTTCGCCGATTGAATCCAGCGTAATGTGAAGGCGCTCTTTTTCCTGAAACAGCGCTTCGTTAAGCTGCTTGACTTCGGTCATATCCATATTGATACCAAGTAAGCGTTCAACTTCACCGTCTTTATTCAGTACCCGGTTGGCCAACGAGCGGATATGGCGTATGCCATCTTTTACCGCGATACGAAACTCAAGCTTAAACGGAGCCCGTGCGGCCAGTGAATCACGAATCACATTTTCGGCGTACTCACGATCTTCGGGTACCACGCACTCATACCAGACTTGCCAACTGGGCTTGATATGCGCAGGAACTTCGTAGAGATCGAACATCCGTTTATCCCAGCTGATCACGTCAGGCTGGAGTTCCCATTCCCAGATCCCAATCCCCCCGGCTTCATTGGCGAGGGTAATGCGCTCCATCAACCGTTTGTTAATCCACTCGGTATGCTTCAGGTCGTTAATGTCCTCAACCTGCGCGATAAAATAGAGTGGGGTATTGTCGCTATGACGCACCAACGAAACGGCCAGCAACGCCCAGACGACGTCGCCCGAACGGGTGTAATAGCGTTTTTCCATGGAATAGCTATTAATCTCTCCGCGTGCCAGCATGTTCAACTGTTCAATGTCGTTGTTCAAATCTTCCGGCCAGGTTAATTGCTGGAAGGTCAGTGAGCGTAACTCCTCCTGGCTATAGCCCAGAAACTGACACAAGGCTTTATTGGCCTGTAACCATTGCCCCTCGGTACCGACTAACGCCATGCCAATCGCGGAATATTCCATGGCGTTGCGAAACCGCGATTCGCTTTCAGAGATGTGCTTGCGTTCGGCTCGAAATGCGTACATCACCATGGTCATCATATTGGCGGGCAACAGGATCATCAAAAACGGTAGCCACGGTATGCTGGTCAATACGGTCAATTTAGGGGTGTAGAGCAGCGAAGGGTCGGCGGCCAGCATCAGCGAAACCATCATTACGGTGCTGAGGAATATTAAAAATGCCTCCATACGCGGCAGACGGACAGCGCTCCACATCAGCAGGACAATAACGCAGGTAAATGGCCACGGAATGTACATCATCGACAGCCAACTGAGCGTTAAGGTCACCAGCAGGGTAATCAGGGTCTCAAGCAGTAAGCGTGGGTTGCGGTGGCGGAGTAAATAATGCGGCTTAAACAACAAACCCAGCGGCACCAGCGCCAGTGCGCCAATGGATTCTGACAGTACCCAAATGAGAAAGGTATTTAACGACGTGTCCTTCGGCAGCAACAACCACATCAAAATGCCGCCCAACAGTGGCGGAACAACCGCGCTACCAAATGCCAGGCGCGCCCAGTCATTCAAATTTTGTAAGGGATTGTACCAGGGCAGCAGTTTACGCAATAACATTGCGCCAACAACAGCCTCAATAATGTTAATGACCGTATAGGAGAAATTAAGCGACTGTCCGGGGAAAAAAAGTAAAGAGGCGCCGATGCTACCGAATGAGCAAGCCAGCGCGATCCCAGACCACATCTTTCCCGCGTGACGGTAAAAAGCCACCATCATGATAGAGGTTGGAAACCACAGAGGGGCAAGCTGTGCGCCGTAACGTGATAGTTCCAGCGAAAACAACGTAAAGATGAAAGCCACCAGACCTAAACTGGCCAGGCGCAGTAGAGGATGGGGTAAGGTAACTAAAACATGTTGGGATTGTTTACTCATTACCACTCTACCCAAATAGCCGTTGTCGCCCAGCAGAGATGCCGGACGCATCACATTTAATCTGGGATTATGCTAGTACAAACAATTTACAATTTATACGCCAGCTGCTCATAAATTAACACTCCCAAGCTATTAATTCCTAAGGCAGGTGAATAAATATAGCGGCTGTTCTAAATCTGACCATTTTAATTTGCGACAGGGACAGCATTGGTGCAGCCTGGGGTGGCATCGCGCCGCTGAAATCCCTATAATTGCCGCGTTTGGCGTTTCGACGCCGCCCTTCCTTACATCCAGGTTAATCAGGTCGCTAAATTTATGACTGATCAGTCCCATCAGTGCGTCATTATCGGCATTGCCGGCGCATCGGCTTCCGGCAAGAGCCTTATTGCCAGTACTCTTTATCGCGAATTGCGTGAACAAGTCGGTGACGAACATATTGGCGTTATTCCCGAAGACAGCTATTACAAAGATCAAAGCCATCTGTCGATGGAAGAACGCGTAAAAACCAACTACGACCATCCGAACGCGATGGATCACAGCCTGCTTTTTCAACATCTGCAAACGCTGAAACGCGGCTGTGCCATTGAGCTGCCGGTATACAGCTACGTTGAACACACGCGTACGCAAGACACTATTCATATCGAACCGAAGAAAGTCATTATCCTGGAAGGCATTTTGCTGCTGACGGATGCGCGTTTGCGCGATGAGATGAACTTTTCTATTTTTGTTGATACGCCGCTGGATATTTGTCTGATGCGCCGTATCAAGCGCGATGTGAATGAACGTGGTCGTTCAATGGATTCGGTGATGGCGCAATACCAGAAAACCGTCCGTCCAATGTTCCTGCAATTTATTGAGCCTTCAAAGCAATACGCCGACATCATTGTGCCGCGCGGGGGTAAAAACCGCATCGCCATCGATATTCTGAAGGCTAAAATCAGTCAGTTCTTTGAATAAGTTCAGCGAATTGTGTACCGTTCAGTGATAACCTGGTTCACCCTTAACGCACCTGGCATTAAGGGTTTGAAGCACGAAAGGAGAAAGTGCCATGCGTTTATGTGATCGAGATATTGAAGCCTGGTTGGATGAAGGTCGCCTGTCGATCACTCCACGCCCTCCTGTCGAGCGAATCAATGGCGCCACGGTGGATGTGCGTCTTGGCAACAAATTCCGTACGTTCCGCGGTCATACGGCGGCGTATATCGATTTGAGCGGACCGAAAGATGAAGTCAGCGCCGCGCTGGATCGCGTGATGAGTGATGAAATCGTCCTCAAGGACGGCGAGGCATTCTTCTTGCATCCGGGTGAGCTTGCGCTGGCAGTAACATTCGAATCCGTGACGCTGCCTTCCGATCTCGTCGGTTGGTTAGATGGCCGTTCATCTCTGGCGCGTCTGGGACTGATGGTACACGTCACCGCACACCGTATCGATCCGGGCTGGTCTGGCTGTATCGTACTGGAGTTTTACAACTCCGGAAAATTACCGCTGGCTCTGCGTCCGGGCATGCCGATTGGCGCGTTAAGTTTCGAACCGCTTTCCGGTCCGGCAGCGCGACCATACAACCGTCGTCAGGATGCGAAGTATCGCGACCAGCAGGGCGCTGTTGCCAGCCGGATCGATAAAGACTGATTGTTTATCAGTCCATTGGGGATAGCATGAGACGATTTCTGACGACGCTGATGATTCTTCTGGTCGTGCTGGTGGCCGGCTTTTCTGCGTTAGTACTGTTGGTGAATCCGAATGATTTCCGCGCGTATATGGTCAAGCAGGTTGCCGCACGTAGTGGGTATCAGCTGCAGTTGGATGGCCCCCTGCGTTGGCACGTATGGCCGCAACTGAGTATCCTCTCAGGGCGAGTGGTGTTAACGGCTGAAGGTGCCAGCGAGCCTCTGGTTCGTGCCGACAATATGCGTCTCGACGTCGCGTTGTGGCCGCTGTTGAGCCACCAGCTCAGCGTGAAGCAGGTGATGCTCAAAGGCGCAGTGATTCAACTGACCCCGCAAACTGAGGCGGTGCGCGGTAAAGATGCGCCCGTTGCCCCAAAAGACAATATGTTGCCCGATCTGGCGGAAGACAAAGGGTGGTCGTTTGATATCGCCCGTTTGCGGGTTGCCGACAGTGTTCTGGTATTCCAGCATGAAGACGACGAACAAGTTACCGTTCGTGATATTCGTCTGGAGATGGAACAAGATAGCCAGCACCGCGGTACGTTTGATTTTTCCGGGCGTGTGAACCGCGATCAGCGCGATCTCGCGTTATCCTTTAACGGCACGGTCGATGCCTCCGATTATCCGCACAACTTATCTGCGAATATCGAGCAGTTAAGCTGGCAATTGCAGGGGGCCGATCTGCCGCCCCAGGGGATCAACGGTCAGGGACATCTTCAGGCGCAATGGCTGGAAGAGAAAAAACAGCTTTCGTTTAGCCAGATAAATTTGACCGCTAATGACTCTTCGTTCTCCGGGCAAGCGCACGTATCCTTGTTGGAAAAACCGGAATGGGCCGTCGACTTAAAATTTGGTCAGCTCAATCTGGATAACCTGCTCGTACAGCATGACGCAGCGGCGACAGCAAAAGGTGACGTTCAGCAAGGTCAGAGTCAGTCAACGCTGGCGCGCCCCGTCATTGCTTCCCAGGTTGATGCCGTTTCGTATCAGGGACTCAAGGGTTTTTCGGCAGACATCGCTTTGCAGGCTGACAAAGTGCTGTGGCGGAAAATGGCGTTTGAGAATGTTTCGGCAAAAATAGACAACCGGTTCGGCTTACTGAACATTGCGCAGTTGCAGGGAAAAAGTGATGGCGGGCTGATCTCACTGCCCGGCGCGCTGGATGCCAGAAAGGGAGAACCGCGAGCGGTCTTTCATCCGCGCCTGGAAGGTGTGGAAATTGGCACGATTCTGAAGGCCTTTGATTACCCCATCGCACTCACCGGCAAGCTGTCGCTGGCGGGAGATTTTTCCGGCTCAGATATTGATGCCCAGGCGTTTCGCCATAGCTGGCAAGGGCAGGCCCATGTCGAAATGAACGATACGCGAATGGAAGGGATGAACTTCCAGCAGATGATTCAACAGGCTGTAGAACGCAGCGGTGGGGATGTTAAATCTCAGCAAAACCTCGATAACGTGACCCGGTTGGATCATTTTGTAACCGATATGACACTGGATAACGGAGAGGTGACGCTGGATAACATGGCAGGCGAGTCCGCGATGTTGGCGCTAACCGGCAAAGGAACGTTAGATCTGGTGAAGCAGAATTGCGACACGCTGTTTAACATTCGCGTGCTGGGCGGTTGGGATGGCGAAAGTAAGTTGATTAGTTTCCTGAAGGCCACCCCGGTTCCTCTCAGGGTCTATGGCCAGTGGCAATCACTGAACTACAGTCTGCAAGTTGATCAGCTTTTGCGTAAGCATCTGCAGGATGAAGCAAAACGTCGTCTGAATGACTGGGCAGATCGCAATAAAGATTCCCGCAACGGCAAAGATGTTAAAAAGTTGCTGGATAAGCTCTGATTCATATTGCCGGATGGTGGCTAATGCCCCATCCGGCTCGTGACTTACACCTCGTAATCCATCTCTTCTTCACTGTGTAGCGGTATCAGCTGGACCTTTTGCACGCGATGATTTTCCACCTGCAGGGTTTTCAGTCGGTAGTCGCCAACCTGAACTTCCTCCCCGGTTTTTGGGATACGCTGCAAATACTCCATTAACAGCCCGGCAATGGTGTGATACTCACGCTTATCGTCTAACGGGATAGGCACGTACTGCACCAGGTCTTCCAGCGGCATATGTCCGTTAGCGGTCCACGAACCATCGGCGTTTTTCTGAATATCATGGCGGGCGTCGATTTCCTCTACCTCGTTTGGCAGATTGCCGGCGATGGTTTCCATCACATCACTCAGCGTTACAATCCCTTCGACGGAACCAAATTCATCGGCTACAAACGCGAAGTGCGTCCGGGCATTACGGAACTGCTCAAGCGCCGGAAGCAGCGGCAAGGTCTCCGGGAACACCAGCGGCTGGCGAATCAAGACGCGCAGGTCGAGCGGTTCGCCGCGCAGAGACTGTTGCAGCAAATCGATGACATGCACCACGCCCAGCAGTTCCTCCTGCTCGTCTTCGCCAGTGACCACCAGACGCGTATGCTGGTTTTTTTCCAGTAAGGCGCGGATTTCTGCTTCGGGCGCATTGAGGTCGATATGTTCAATATCGTGGCGCGAGGTCATGATACTGCTGACCGTACGCTGATTGAAGTTCAGCACACGTTCAATCATCCGCCGCTCCTGAGGCGCAAAAATCTGACCTTCATGATGATCCGCCAGCATCGCCGCGGTTTCGGCATCCAGTTCGGCATCTTCTTTTTGCCCGCTCAGCAGCCGCATTACCGCCTCGGCGGTGCGCTGGCGCAGAGTATGGTTGGCTGAGAGGAAGCGACGACGGTTAAAGATAGCCAACTGGTTCAATGCTTCGATCATGACCGAGAAGCCGATGGCCGCGTACAGGTAACCTTTCGGGATATGGAAACCAAACCCTTCGGCCACCAGACTGAAACCAATCATCAGCAGGAAGCTCAGACACAGAATAACAATAGTTGGATGGCTGTTAACAAAGCGCGTCAGCGACTTGCTGGCCAGCAACATCAGGCTGATGGCAATAATGACTGCCGCCATCATCACCGCCAGGTGATCGACCATGCCAACAGCGGTAATGACGGAATCCAGAGAGAAGATGGCGTCCAGCACCACGATTTGCGCGACCACACCCCAGAACTTAGCGCCTTTACGCTGGGTGGGGTTATCGCTGTCTTTCCCTTCCAGCCGTTCGTTGAGCTCCATAGTGGCTTTAAACAGCAGGAAGAAACCCCCGAACAGCATGATCAGATCGCGGGCGCTGAAGCTGAGATCGCGAATGCTGAACAGCGGCGTGGTCAGCGTTACCAGCCAGGATATTGATGCCAGCAGCAGCAGGCGCATAACCATCGCCAGCAGTAGCCCGGTAATACGCGCCTTATCCCGCTGGGCAGGAGGTAGTTTCTCCGCGAGGATGGCAATAAAAACAAGATTATCAATGCCAAGAACAAGTTCGATCACGATTAACGTGACCAGTCCGGCCCAGATTGACGGATCGGCAATCCATTCCATAGTAAATGCTATACCCATAGTTGTATGACAATTGTCACAATTCGATCATGGGTAAAACTGGCGAAAAATGCAATGGCGAGAAGGGATTTCTCTGTCGGTTATATCAGAACTGATGCAGGATAATAGCCTTAATGTAACTACAGGAAATGATTTTATTAATCTAAATATATTTAGGAAATATCGCAGGTGGAATATTTTTATATCAATATTGTCAATATCAATAAAATCCTAAAAATATATAAATCCGACGCTTAATATTAATCTTAAAAGCCAGGTATCGGCGGTTTGTTATCTTGCCTGATATTCGCATAGCTGCAACAATTCTTGCGGTAATAATCAAAAGATAAATATTTCCTCATCAATCAGTGGCGCCATTCCCGATGCGTTAACGCTGTAAATGTGATGAAAATAAAGGAGAAGATAAAAATTTAAATTAATCAGTGCATTGGTAGCTAGTGAAGCCAGGGGCGGTAGCGTGTCTGGTCGCCTGAAACAAGCCTAAATTATTCTGTCAAGAGACCGCAGATGAATTCATTTTTTTTAGGACTGATGCCAGTTAAATTCCATTTCAATTAACGGCAAGGTAAATACGTACAGGCGAAGTCGCTATTTAGATTGCATGTGATAAATACTCTGCCAAAGTGATAAATAATCAATGATGAAATCCAAACTTAAATTGATGCCAGTATTGGTATCGGTGATCTTGATAAACGGTTGTACCGTGCTTCCGGGCAGCAATATGTCTACGATGGGCAAAGATGTGATTAAACAGCAGGACGCTGATTTTGATATCGATCGCATGGTGAATGTTTATCCACTCACGCCACGGCTGGTCGAACAATTACGTCCTCGACCAAATGTTGCCCAGCCTAATATGTCGCTGGACCAGGAGATTTCCGGATATCAGTACCGGGTCGGCCCGGGGGATGTCCTGAATGTGACCGTCTGGGACCATCCTGAACTCACCACGCCGGCTGGGCAGTACCGTAGCTCAAGCGATACCGGCAACTGGGTTCAGCCTGATGGCACCATGTTTTACCCCTACATCGGCAAAGTCAGCGTGGTGGGAAAAACGTTGGCAGAGATTCGTAGTGATATTACCGGGCGCTTAGCGAAGTACATTGCTGACCCGCAGGTGGACGTTAATATCGCCGCTTTCCGCTCGCAGAAGGCCTATGTCTCCGGGCAGGTGAACAAATCCGGCCAGCAGGCCATCACCAACGTGCCGCTTACCGTTCTCGATGCAATTAACGCCGCTGGCGGCCTCACCGAGGCAGCAGACTGGCGCAACGTTGTACTGACTCATAAAGGGCAGGAGCAACGTATTTCACTGCAAGCGCTGATGCAAAATGGCGACCTGAGCCAGAACCGTCTGCTCTATCCTGGCGACATTCTGTTTGTTCCGCGTAATGACGATCTGAAAGTCTTCGTAATGGGAGAAGTGAAAAAACAGAGCACCCTCAAAATGGACTTCAGCGGCATGACGCTTACCGAAGCGCTGGGCAATGCCGAAGGTATTGACCTGACTACCTCCAATGCCAGCGGCATTTTCGTTATTCGACCATTGAAAGGCGAGGGCGGGAACAACGGCAAGATCGCCAATATCTATCAGCTTGATATGTCCGATGCGACGTCGCTGGTGATGGCAACATCATTCCGACTCCAGCCATACGATGTAGTGTACGTCACTACCGCGCCGGTTGCTCGCTGGAACCGTTTGATCAATCAGTTGCTGCCGACTATTAGCGGTGTTCGCTATATGACGGACACGGCCAGCGACCTTCACAACTGGTAATCATCATGTTTAACAAAATCTTAGTTGTCTGTGTGGGGAACATTTGTCGTTCCCCGACGGCAGAGCGCTTATTAAGGCAATTTCATCCGGCGTTAACGGTCTCTTCAGCCGGTCTTGGGGCGCTGGTGGGGAAAGGCGCGGATCCGTGTGCTATTAGCGTGGCACAGGCGCACAACCTGTCACTGGATAATCATTGTGCCCGGCAGATCTCGGGACGAATGTGCCGGGAGTATGACCTGATCCTGACCATGGAGAAGCGCCATATCTCTGCCCTGTGTGAAATGGTACCGGAGATGCGTGGCAAAGTGATGCTTTTTGGGCACTGGGACAGCGAGCGCGAAATTCCCGATCCGTATCGTAAAAGCCGTGATGCGTTTGACGCGGTGTACGCATTACTTGAACGGTCTGCCCGCCAATGGGCTCAGGCACTGAACGCAGAGCAGGGAAAACAATGACAGAAAAAGTTAAACAGTCTGCTGCGCCGGTAACCGGCAATGATGAAATCGATATTGGTCGTCTGGTCGCAACGGTGGTGGAAGCCCGCTGGTGGGTACTTGGCATTACCGCGGCTTTTGCATTGTGCGCCGCGGTCTACACGCTGTTCGCCACACCCATCTACAGTGCGGACGCGCTGGTGCAAATTGAGCAAAATACCGGAAATTCACTGGTGCAGGATATTGGCTCGGCGTTGTCGAACAAACCTCCGGCCTCGGAAGCGGAAATTCAGCTCATCCAGTCGCGTCTGGTATTAGGGAAAACGGTAGACGATCTTAACCTCGATATCGCCGTTACCAAAGATACATTCCCTATTTTTGGCGCGGGCTGGGACCGGCTGATGGGCCGCCAGAACGAAACGGTTAATGTGACCACCTTCACGTTGCCAAAGGCAATGAATGAACAGACCTTCACGCTCAATGTGCTGAATGACAAAAGCTATCAACTGGTGAGTGACGGGGGTTTTAGCGCCCGGGGGCAAGTCGGCAAGGTGTTGGAACATGATGGCGTGACGATGCTGGTTGAGGCGATTCATGCCAGCCCGGAGAGCCAATTTACCGTCAGCAAATTCTCCACGCTGGGCATGATAAACACCCTGCAAAATAACCTGATGGTGACGGAAACGGGCAAAGACACCGGCGTATTGAGCCTGACGTTTACCGGCGAAGACCGCGAGCAAATCCGCCAGATCCTCGACAGTATTACCCGCAACTATCTGCAACAAAACGTGGAACGTAAATCCGAAGAGGCTGCCAAAAGTCTGGCGTTTCTGGCAAAGCAACTGCCTGAGGTACGTAACCGGCTTGACGTTGCTGAAAACAAGCTGAACGCCTTTCGTCAGGATAAAGACTCCGTGGATTTGCCGCTGGAAGCCAAAGCGGTGCTGGATTCGATGGTGAATATCGATGCGCAACTGAATGAACTGACCTTCAAAGAAGCGGAGATTTCCAAGCTGTTCACCAAAGCGCATCCGGCGTACCGCACGCTGCTGGAAAAACGCCAGGCGCTGGAAGATGAGAAAAGTAAGCTGAACGGGCGCGTAACGGCGATGCCGAAAACGCAGCAGGAAATTGTTCGTCTGACGCGTGATGTGGAGTCCGGTCAGCAGGTCTATATGCAGTTGCTGAACAAGCAACAGGAACTGAAGATTACCGAGGCCAGTACGGTTGGCGATGTGCGCATTGTCGATCCCGCGATTGCCCAGCCTGGCGTGCTGAAGCCGAAAACGGCGCTGATTATTCTCGGCAGTATCATTCTCGGTTTAATGCTTTCGGTGGTGGGCGTACTGCTGCGTTCTCTGTTTAATCGCGGGATTGAAAGCCCGCAGGCGCTGGAAGAGCATGGTATCAGCGTGTATGCCAGTATTCCGCTGTCCGAATGGCAAAAAGCACGTGATAACGTTCAGACCATTAAAGGTGTGAAACGCTACAAGCAAAGCCAGCTGTTGGCCGTGGGTAATCCAACCGATCTCGCCATAGAAGCGGTCCGTAGCCTGCGTACCAGCCTGCACTTTGCCATGATGCAGGCGCGTAACAACGTATTGATGCTGACCGGCGTCAGCCCGTCGATTGGCAAAACGTTTGTCTGCGCCAATCTGGCGGCAGTCATCAGCCAGACCAACAAACGCGTGCTGTTGATCGACTGCGATATGCGCAAAGGCTATACCCACGAACTGCTGGGGACCAATAACGTCAACGGCCTGTCTGAGATCCTGATTGGCAAGGGGGATATCTCATCCAGCGCCAAACCGACATCGATTCCGCATTTTGATCTGATCCCTCGCGGTCAAATCCCTCCCAATCCTTCCGAGCTGTTGATGAGCGAGCGTTTCGGCGAACTGATTGCCTGGGCCAGCTCGCACTATGACCTGGTGCTGATTGACACTCCACCAATTCTGGCAGTGACCGATGCGGCCATCGTGGGGCGTCACGTCGGCACCACGTTGATGGTGGCGCGTTATGCGGTCAACACGCTGAAAGAGGTGGAAACCAGCCTGAGTCGCTTCGAGCAAAACGGCATTCAGGTGAAAGGGGTGATCCTCAACTCGATCTTCCGCCGTGCCAGCGGGTATCAGGATTACGGCTACTACGAATACGAATATACGTCGGATGCGAAATAAATCACCAACCCTGCCGGATGCGGCGAAAACGCCTTATCCGGCCTACAAAAGCGTATCTATCCGGAAACGAAAATGACGACAGAAAACCCGCTAATTTCAATTTATATGCCAACCTGGAACCGCCAGCAGCTGGCCATTCGGGCGATTAAATCGGTGTTGCGCCAGGACTACCCTCACTGGGAGATGATCATTGTGGATGATTGCTCTTCCTCATATGAGCAGTTGCAGCAGTTTGTTGAGGAACTCAACGATCCGCGCGTGTCGTATACGCATAATTCCACCAACTCCGGGGCCTGTGCGGTGCGTAATCAGGCCATTATGCTGGCCAACGGGCAATACATTACGGGGATTGATGATGATGATGAATGGACGCCGAACCGCCTGAGCGTGTTCCTGCAGTATCGGCATCAACTGGTCACACGGGCGTTTCTGTATGCCAATGACTATGTCTGTGAGGGCGAAGTGTATTCGCAGCCGACCAGTCTGCCGCTCTATCCGAAGTCCGTTTATTCACGCCGCAGGTTTTATAAGCGCAACATCATTGGTAATCAGGTATTTACCTGGGCATGGCGGTTTAAAGCATGCCTGTTCGATACCACGCTGAAAGCGGCGCAGGATTACGACATCTTCCTGCGCATGGTGGTGGCGTATGGCAAACCGTGGAAGGTCAAAGAGGCGACGCAGATCCTGCATGTGAATCACGGCGAGATGCGTATTACCTCATCGCCGAATAAATTCTCCGGCTACTTTCAGTTTTACCGCAAGCACAAAGGCAAATTTGACCGGGCCAGCAAGAAATATCAGCTGTTTACCCTCTATCAGATCCGCAACAAACGGATGAACTGGCGCACGCTGCTGACGCTGCTTTCTGTTCGCAACAGTAAGCGTCTGGCCGACGGACTGCGAGGACGCTAAGTATGCTGGAAGATTTACGCGCGAACGGCTGGAGTCTGCGCCCCTGCTGCATGGTGGCGGCCTATCGGATTGCCCATTTTTGCTCCGTCTGGCGTAAAAAAAACATCATAAACAACCTGTGGGCTGCCCCGGTGCTGGTGATGTACCGCCTTATCACCGAATGCCTGTTTGGCTATGAAATTCAGGCTGCTGCATCAATCGGTCGTCGTTTCACCATCCATCATGGCTATGGGGTGGTTATCAATAAACACGTGGTGGCGGGGGATGATTTTACCCTACGCCACGGCGTCACCATCGGCAATCTTGGTGCCAACGACCCATCCTGTCCGGTCATCGGTAACGGCGTTGAGTTGGGGGCCAATGTCACTCTGCTCGGCGACGTTGCTATTGGAGATAACGTGACGATTGGCGCCGGGAGCGTCGTGGTGGATAGCGTCCCGGACAATACGCTGGTCGTGGGCGAGAAGGCACGGGTGAAGGTAATAAAATGAAGATATTACAGTTTAATGTGCGACTCGCAGAAGGTGGTGCGGCAGGCGTGGCGTTAGATTTGCATCTTCGCGCGCTGGAAAAAGGGCTGTCGTCACGGTTTGTCTATGGCTATGGCAAAGGCGGTAAAAAAAGCGCCAGTCATGCGAAATACCCACAGGTTATCAAATATACGCCGCGCCTGACGTCGGCGGCTAACATTGCGCTGTTTCGTTTTGCAAATCGCGACATGTTCGGCAATCTCGACAAGCTATATCGCACGGTTACCCGCACCTGCGGCCCGCTGGTACTGCATTTTCATGTGTTGCACAGCTACTGGTTGAACCTGGAAGAGGTGGTGACCTTTTGCCAAAAAGTGAAGGCGCATAAACCGGATATCACCTTCGTCTGGACCCTGCACGATCACTGGAGCGTGACCGGGCGCTGTGCCTTTACCGATGGCTGCGAAGGCTGGAGAACGGGCTGTCAGAAATGCCCAACGCTCAGCAACTATCCGCCGGTAAAAGTCGATAAAGCCCATCAGCAGTTGCCCGGTAAGCGGCAGATGTTCCGTGCCATGCTGGCGCTGGGCTGCCAGTTTATCTCGCCCAGTCAACATGTGGCCGACGCATTCAACAGCCTGTATGGCGTGGGATGCTGCCGCGTTATCAATAATGGCATTGATGTGGCAACCGAAGCCATTCTTGCCGAACTACCCGCGATGCCTGCGGAGAGCGGTCGGCCGAAAATTGCCGTGGTGGCTCATGACCTGCGCTATGACGGCAAAACCAGTCAACAACTGGTGCGAGCGATTAGCGCGCTTGGGGACAAAATTGAGCTGCATACCTTCGGCAAGTTTTCGCCATTTGCGGGAGATAACGTCATCAACCACGGTTTTGAGAGCGATAAGCGCACGTTGATGAGTGCGCTTAACCAGATGGATGGACTGGTGTTCAGCTCCCGTGTCGATAACTACCCGCTGATTTTGTGTGAAGCGCTTTCCATCGGCGTACCGGTAATTGCCACGCACAGCGATGCCGCGCAGGAAGTGCTGGCCAAATCAGGCGGCAAAACGTTCAGCGAAGCGGACGTATTGCAGCTGGTGCAGCTGAAAAAATCAGACATTGCGCAGGCGGTATTTGACACGTCCCTTACCGCGTTCAGTCAACGCAGTCGGGTGGCATACAGTGGGCAACAGATGCTGGAGGAATATGTCTCGTTCTATCAGAATCTGTAGCTATCTGGTGCTACCGCTGCTTTATCTGCTGGTTAACGTCAAACTCGCCCAGCTTGGCGAGAGCTTCCCGATAACTATCGTCACCTTCTTACCCGTTCTGCTGTTGCTGTTTGTCGAGCGCATCAATATCAAAAAATTAATGATCGCGCTGGGGGTAGGGGGCGGGCTGACGGCGTTTAACTACCTGTTCGGTCAATCACTGGATGCCAGTAAGTACGTAACGTCAGCGATGCTGTTTGTTTATACCGTGGTGATCATTGGCATGGTGTGGAGTATTCGCTTCAAAACCATTTCACCGCATAACTACGCTAAGATCTTGCGGTTTTTCTGGCTGGTTGTGGGACTGGTGGTGGGGTTAGCTGCGGTTGAAATGGCGCAGATAATTCTCAGCGGCGGCAGCAGTTTAATGGAAGTTATTTCGAAATATCTTATTTACAGTAACAGCTATGTTCTGAACTTTATTAAATTTGGTGGGAAACGTACCACTGCGCTCTATTTCGAACCGGCATTCTTCGCTCTGGCGTTAATCTCAATTTGGCTCAGCATCAAACAGTTTGGTATCAAAACACCTAAGTCCGATGCTATGATTCTGGCAGGGATAATATTATCAGGATCGTTTTCAGGGGTAATGACGTTTATTTTGTTTTACCTCCTGGAGTGGGCGTTTCAGTACCTGAATAAGGATGCGATAAAAAAGAAGCTACCGCTGGCGATAATCTCATTAAGCGTGTTTTTAGTTGGTGTGATATTTGCTTTTCCGTACATCGAAACGCGGCTTGGTGATTTAGGAACTGAAGGTTCGTCATCGTATTATCGTATCGTAGGGCCATTAGTGATGGTCGGTTATTCATTACTGAACGTTGATGGCGTAGTGAGATTTGGCTCACTTTATGAATACGTTGCGTCATTCGGAATTTTTAACGGTGCAGATGTCGGTAAAACAATAGACAATGGTTTGTATCTGCTGATTATTTATTTTTCATGGTTCGCGGTGATATTAGCCCTGTGGTACATGGGGAAGGTCATGAAAATGATGATCAATGCGTTTGGCGATAATCAGAATTATCGGGTGCAGCTTTATCTTTTTACACCGTTGTCACTGTTTTTTACAGGTTCAGTATTTAGTCCGGAATACGCATTTTTAATTGTGTGTCCGTTTATATTGCGCAAGGCGCTGAATATCGCGAGGTAACTCACATGCTGCTCAGTATCATTACCGTCGCCTTTCGCAATCTGGAAGGGATCGTCAAAACTCACGCATCGCTGGCACATCTGGCGCAAGCGGGTGATATCAGTTTTGAGTGGATTGTTGTTGATGGCGGCTCCTCGGATGGTTCGTCGGCGTTTCTTGAAGGGCTCTGTGGGGAATACCGGTTACGGTTTGTCAGCGAGCCGGATAACGGCATCTATGATGCGATGAACAAAGGCATCGCGATGGCGCGCGGACGGTTTGCACTGTTCCTCAACTCCGGGGATATTCTGCATGCGGATGCGGCACATTTTATCCGCCAGCTAAAAATGCAGAGCGACCAAACCATGGTCATTGGCGATGCGTTGCTGGATTTCGGCAATGGCAACAAAATTAAGCGCCGGGCAAAACCGGGTTGGTATATTTATCACAGCCTGCCCGCCAGTCATCAGGCGATATTCTTTCCGCTCTCAGGGCTGAATGTCTGGCATTATGATTTGCAATATAAAATATCGTCTGATTACGCGTTGGCAGCCCAATTATACAAGTCCGGTTACGCTTTTAAAAAGCTGAGCGGGTTGGTGTCGGAGTTTTCCATGGGCGGAGTGTCAACGACGAATAATCTGGAATTGTGTCGGGATGCCAAAAAAGTACAGCGCCAGATATTACACATGCCAGGTTTTTGGACCGGTTTGTCAGAATATTTACGTCTGCGCACAACCGGTAAAACAAAAACCTTATATGGAAAAACGTAAGGGCATATTATGCAGGACTTAAGCGGATTTAAAGTGCCTGGAGGTTTTCGCGGCGGTGGTGCTATTAAAGTGCAATTATGGTGGGCGGTACAAGCAACATTATTTCGCTGGTCACCGCAGGTTATGTATCGCTGGCGTGCATTTTTATTACGAATGTTTGGCGCAAAAATAGGAAAAAACGTAGTCATTCGGCCTTCAGTAAAAATTACTTATCCGTGGAAATTAACCCTGGGAGATTATGCCTGGGTGGGTGACGACGCGGTTTTATATACGTTAGGTGATATTACGATTGGCGCCCATGCGGTTATTTCGCAAAAAAGTTATTTATGCACCGGGAGTCATGATTATGCCAGTCAACATTTTGATATTAACGCCACGCCGATTGTGGTTGGCGCTAAATGCTGGTTGGCGACAGATGTCTTTGTCGCGCCTGGCGTGACGATTGGCGATGGCACCGTCGTTGGAGCACGAAGCAGCGTATTTAAATCGCTGCCAGCAAATGTCATTTGTCGGGGAAATCCCGCAGTAGTCACGCGCGAACGCGTCGAGAAAGTTACTCCCTGAGGGGATCACTGAAGAGGTTATAACATGTCAAAAGTCGCTCTCATTACTGGCGTAACCGGGCAGGATGGTTCTTACCTGGCAGAACTCCTGCTGGAAAAAGGGTACGAAGTACACGGTATTAAGCGTCGCGCTTCATCATTCAACACCGAACGTGTGGACCACATCTACCAGGATCCGCATTCAGGCAATCCCAAATTTCATCTGCACTATGGCGATTTGACGGATTCATCCAACCTGACCCGTATTTTAAAAGAGGTCCAACCGGATGAGGTCTATAACCTGGGCGCCATGAGCCATGTCGCGGTGTCGTTTGATTCACCGGAATACACCGCAGACGTTGATGCGATCGGCACCTTGCGTTTGCTGGAGGCTATCCGCTTCCTTGGTCTGGAGAAAAAGACCCGTTTTTATCAGGCGTCCACCTCTGAGCTGTACGGTCTGGTACAGGAAATCCCACAGAAAGAGAGCACGCCGTTCTATCCGCGTTCACCGTATGCCGTTGCCAAGCTGTACGCCTACTGGATCACCGTCAACTACCGCGAGTCTTACGGGATGTATGCCTGTAACGGCATTCTGTTCAACCACGAATCTCCGCGCCGCGGCGAAACCTTTGTCACTCGCAAAATTACCCGGGCGATCGCCAACATCGCTCAGGGGCTGGAGTCTTGCCTGTACCTGGGCAACATGGATTCACTGCGCGACTGGGGACATGCCAAAGATTACGTCAGGATGCAGTGGATGATGCTGCAGCAGGATAAGCCGGAAGATTTCGTGATTGCCACCGGCGTGCAGTATTCCGTGCGCCAGTTCGTGGAAATGGCGGCCGCTCAGTTGGGGATTAAATTGCGCTTTGAAGGCGAGGGTGTAAATGAGAAAGGCATCGTGGTTTCTGTGACCGGACACGATGCGCCGGGGGTGAAACCCGGGGATGTCATGATTGCCGTTGACCCGCGCTACTTCCGTCCGGCTGAGGTGGAAACGCTGCTGGGCGACCCGGCCAAAGCACATGAAAAACTGGGCTGGAAACCGGAAATCACACTGCGCCAGATGATCTCGGAAATGGTTGCCAACGATCTTGATGCGGCGAAGAAACATTCCCTGCTCAAGTCGCACGGTTACGAGGTCGCCATCGCGCTGGAGTACTGAGGATGAAGACACAACGTATTTTTGTGGCGGGCCATCGCGGGATGGTGGGGGCCGCCATCGTCAGACAACTGGCGCAGCGAGATAACGTAGAACTGGTGCTGCGTACTCGCGACCAGCTTAATCTGCTGGACGCCGGTGCGGTGCAGGCGTTCTTTGCCGCTGAAAGTATTGACCAGGTTTATCTGGCGGCGGCAAAAGTGGGAGGGATTGTGGCGAACAATACTTATCCTGCTGATTTTATTTATGAAAATATGATGATTGAGAGCAACATTATTCATGCGGCGCATCTGCATAACGTGAATAAACTGTTGTTCCTCGGGTCATCCTGTATTTATCCCAAGCAAGCTACCCAGCCAATCGCCGAAAGTGAACTCTTGCAGGGGCAACTGGAGCCGACCAATGAGCCGTATGCGATTGCCAAAATTGCCGGTATCAAGCTGTGCGAATCGTATAACCGACAGTATGGCCGTGATTATCGCTCGGTGATGCCGACCAATCTGTACGGACCTCATGACAACTTTCATCCGAGTAATTCGCATGTGATCCCGGCGCTGCTGCGCCGCTTTCATGAGGCTCGCGAGCAAAATACGCCGGATGTGGTGGTGTGGGGAAGCGGGACGCCAATGCGTGAATTTCTGCATGTCGACGATATGGCGGCGGCCAGTATCCACGTGATGGAGCTGGCTCAGGAAGTGTTGCAGGAATATACCCAACCAATGCTGTCGCATATCAACGTGGGCACCGGTGTGGACTGCACCATCCGTGAACTGGCCCAGACTATCGCGCAGGTCGTGGGTTACAAGGGGCGCGTGGTGTTTGACGCCAGCAAACCGGACGGCACGCCGCGCAAATTGCTTGACGTTACGCGTCTGCATCAGTTGGGCTGGTATCACGAGATATCTCTGGAAGCGGGGCTTGCCAGTACATATCAGTGGTTCCTTGAAAACCAGCAGCGTTACCGGGGGTAAGCATGTTTTTACGTCATGAGGATTTTGCCACCGTTGTACGTTCAACTCCGCTGATTTCCATCGATTTGATCGTGGAAAACGCCCAGGGCGAATTTTTGCTTGGCAAGCGCCTCAATCGTCCGGCGCAGGGGTACTGGTTCGTGCCCGGCGGTCGGGTGCAAAAAGATGAACCGCTGCGCGCAGCTTTTGAGCGGCTTACTGAAGCTGAGCTGGGGTTACGTTTACCGCTGTCCGCTGCAGAGTTTTACGGGGTCTGGCAGCACTTCTATGACGACAACTTTTCCGGGGAAGATTTCTCAACGCATTACATCGTGCTGGGATTTCGTCTGCGGGTGTCGGAAAACGACCTGCAACTGCCTGACGTTCAACATGACGCGTACCGCTGGCTGACAATTGAAGAGATTCTGACCAGTGACCACGTGCATGACAACAGCCGGGCTTACTTCTGTGAGAAGAGTCAGGCCGGAGTACCCGGGCTATGAAGATCCTTGTGTATGGCATCAACTATTCGCCGGAGTTGACCGGTATCGGTAAATACACCGGTGAAATGGTGGAGTGGATGGCGCAACAGGGGCATGACGTACGGGTGATCACTGCGCCGCCTTATTATCCGCAGTGGAAGGTCAACGGTCGCTATTCATCCTGGCGCTATCGACGTGAAGAGGGCGATGCCATCGTCTGGCGTTGTCCGCTGTATGTGCCTGAGCAGCCTTCTACGCTCAAGCGCTTGCTGCATCTAGGCAGTTTCGCCCTGAGCAGTTTCTTCCCGCTGCTTGCGCAGCGCCGCTGGAAGCCGGATCGCATCATTGGGGTAGTGCCGACGCTGTTTTGTACGCCGGGCATGCGCCTGCTGGCGAAGCTGTCCGGGGCGCGCACGCTGCTGCATATTCAGGATTACGAAGTCGATGCCATGCTGGGGCTTGGCATGGCGGGCAAAGGCAAGCGTGGCGCGGTGGCAAAACTGGCCAGCGCCTTTGAGCGCAGTGGGCTGTTGAATATGGATCATATTTCGACCATTTCTCGCTCAATGATGAATAAAGCGCAGGAGAAGGGCGTTGATGCACAGAAGGTCATTTTCTTTCCGAACTGGTCAGAAGTAGCGCGTTTTCGTGACGTGAGCGACGCCGATGCTCTGGCGTTGCGCCAGCAACTGGGCTTGCCTGATGATAAAAAAATCATTCTCTACTCAGGCAATATCGGTGAAAAGCAAGGGCTGGAAAGTGTGATTGACGCAGCGGCCCTGTTGAGCGAACAGCCCTGGATGTTTGTGATTGTCGGGCAGGGCGGAGGTAAAGCACGGCTGGAGAGTATGTCTGGCGAACGCGGCCTGAACAATGTGAAGTTCTTTCCGCTGCAATCTTATGACGCGCTGCCTGCGCTGCTCAAGATGGCGGACTGTCATCTGGTGGTACAAAAGCGCGGTGCGGCGGATGCCGTATTGCCCTCCAAACTGACCAATATCCTCGCCGTTGGTGGTAACGCGGTGATTACCGCCGAACCTGAGACCGAGTTGGGTCAGTTGTGTGACGCTCACCCAGGCATCGCGGTGTGTGTCGAGCCTGAATCAGTGAGTGCGCTGGTTGGCGGGATTCAACAGGCGTTAACCATGCCAAAGATTAACACGGTGGCACGTGAGTATGCCGAACGCACGTTGGATAAAGAAAACGTGCTGAGCCAATTTATTGCAGATATTCGGGGTACATGATGAGTCAAAACAAACTCTTTCCGGTGGTGATGGCCGGTGGCTCGGGTAGCCGTTTATGGCCTCTGTCCCGCGTACTATATCCAAAGCAGTTTCTGTGCCTGAAAGGCGATCTCACCATGCTGCAGACAACGATTTGTCGTCTGAACGGTGTGGAGTGCGAAAGCCCAGTGGTTATCTGTAATGAACAACACCGTTTCATCGTGGCGGAACAGCTACGACAACTGCACAAGCTGACTGAGAATATTATTCTCGAACCCGCCGGGCGCAATACTGCACCGGCGATAGCGCTGGCCGCGCTGGCGGCAAAACGTCAAAGTCCGGGGGAAGATCCGCTGCTGTTGGTATTGGCGGCCGATCACATGATTGCCGATGAAGAGGCATTTCGCGAGGCGGTTCGCAATGCAATGCCGTATGCCAGCGCGGGTAAGCTGGTGACGTTTGGTATCGTGCCGGACCAGCCGGAGACCGGCTACGGCTATATACGTCGCGGCGAGGTTTCGCCGACCAATACCGACGCCGTGGCTTTTGAGGTGGCGCAGTTTGTTGAAAAGCCCAATCTGGAAACCGCGCAGGCTTACGTGGCGAGCGGCAACTACTACTGGAACAGCGGCATGTTTCTGTTCCGGGCCGGGCGCTATCTGGAAGAACTGAAAAAATATCGCCCCGACATTCTTGAGGCCTGCGAAAACGCCATGAGTACGGTTGACCCCGATCTCGATTTTATCCGCGTTGATGAACAGGCGTTTCTCGCCTGCCCGGAAGAGTCTGTGGACTATGCGGTAATGGAGCGTACGGCCGATGCGGTGGTGATGCCCATGAACGCAGGCTGGAGCGATGTTGGCTCCTGGTCATCATTGTGGGAAATCAGCGCCCATACTGCTGAAGGTAATGTGCATCATGGTGACGTCATTAGCCATAAAACGGAAAACAGCTACGTGTATGCCGAATCTGGCCTGGTGACGACCGTCGGGGTGAAGGATCTGGTGGTGGTGCAGACCAAAGATGCGGTGCTGATCGCCGATCGCAACGCGGTGCAGGACGTCAAAAAAGTGGTGGAGCAAATTAAAGCTGACGGACGTCATGAGCACCATATTCACCGTGAAGTTTACCGTCCATGGGGCAAGTACGACTCTATTGATGCCGGAGACCGTTACCAGGTGAAGCGGATTACCGTTAAACCCGGTGAGGGATTGTCCGTGCAGATGCATCATCACCGGGCTGAACATTGGGTTGTGGTGGCTGGGACCGCGAAGGTGACAATCAATGATGACATCAAACTGCTCGCTGAAAACGAGTCTGTCTATATTCCGCTGGGGGCTACCCATTGTCTGGAGAACCCGGGGAAAATCCCGCTCGATCTGATTGAAGTGCGTTCCGGATCTTATCTCGATGAGGATGATGTGGTGCGGTTTGCGGACAGATACGGGCGTACCTGATGCCGGATGCGCTGCGCTTATCTAGCCTACAACACCGTAGGCCCGATAAGCGAAGCGCTCCGGGAAATGCATTTAACACTCATTAAAAGGCTCATTAAGAGTCAGGGCCTCCTGTTGCCTGAAGAAGGGTAAATCATGACGAAATTAACCTGTTTCAAAGCCTACGATATTCGCGGCAGGCTGGGCGAAGAGCTGAATGAAGATATCGCGTGGCGTATTGGCCGCGCTTACGGCGAGTTCCTGAAGCCAAAAACGATTGTCCTTGGCGGCGATGTGCGCCTGACCAGCGAGACGCTAAAGCTGGCGCTGGCGAAAGGACTGCAGGATGCGGGGGTGGATGTGCTGGATATTGGCATGTCGGGCACCGAAGAGATTTACTTCGCCACCTTCCACCTGGACATTGACGGCGGTATTGAAGTGACCGCCAGCCATAATCCGATGGATTACAACGGCATGAAGTTGGTGCGGGAAGGGGCACGGCCCATCAGCGGTGATACCGGTCTGCGCGACGTGCAGCGCCTGGCGGAAGCCAATGACTTCCCGGCGGTTGATGAGACAAAACGTGGCCGCTACCAGCGCATTACTACCCGCGATGCCTACATTGATCACCTGCTGGGTTACATCAATCCCGCCAACCTGAAACCGATGAAGCTGGTGCTCAATTCCGGCAACGGCGCGGCAGGTCCGGTGGTTGACGCTATTGAAGCCCGTTTTAAGGCGCTGGGCGTGCCGGTCGAGTTCATCAAAATTCACAACACGCCGGATGGCAACTTCCCCAACGGTATTCCCAATCCTCTGCTGCCGGAATGCCGGGCAGACACGCGTAACGCGGTGATTGAACACGGCGCGGATATGGGGATTGCCTTCGACGGTGATTTTGACCGCTGCTTCCTGTTCGATGAAAAAGGTCAGTTCATTGAGGGCTACTACATTGTTGGCCTGCTGGCGGAAGCGTTTCTGGAGAAGAATCCGGGGGCGAAAATTATCCACGACCCACGCCTGTCCTGGAACACCGTGGATGTGGTGACGGCGGCAGGCGGTAAACCGGTGATGTCTAAAACCGGGCACGCGTTTATCAAAGAGCGGATGCGCCATGAAGATGCCATTTATGGTGGCGAAATGAGCGCGCACCACTATTTCCGCGATTTTGCCTATTGCGACAGCGGAATGATCCCGTGGCTGCTGGTGGCGGAGCTGCTGTGTCTGAAAGGGCAGTCGCTGGGCGAACTGGTCCGTGACCGGATGGTGGCCTACCCGGCGAGCGGAGAAATAAACAGTACGCTGGCAGAGCCGACGGCAGCGATTGCGCGCGTGGAGCAGCATTTTTCCCGTGAGGCGTTGTCGGTGGACAGAACGGACGGTATCAGCATGTCGTTTGTCGACTGGCGCTTCAATTTACGCTCTTCCAATACCGAACCGGTGGTGCGCCTGAACGTGGAATCGCGCGGAGATATTCCGTTGATGGAAGCGCGAACGCGCACTCTTCTGGCGTTACTGAATCAGTAATGCTGGTGCTTCCTTTGCCCGATTCTGGGCAAAGGGTGACTAACAGGAACCACGATGACACATCTAAAAAAGCGCGAACGCGCCAAAACCAATGCGTCGTTAATTTCGATGGTGCAACGCTTTTCAGATATCACCATCATGTTTGGCGGGTTGTGGGTAATCTGCGAATTAAGCGGTTTGCCTTTCCTGTACATGCACCTGCTGGTGGCGCTGATCACGCTGGTCGTTTTTCAGATGCTCGGTGGCATAACGGATTTTTATCGCTCCTGGCGCGGTGTCAAAATTTCCACTGAGCTGGTGCTGTTGCTGCAAAACTGGACGCTGAGTCTGATTTTTTGCGCAGGTCTGATCGCCTTTAATAACGATTTTGATAACCGTCTCGCCGTCTGGCTGGCGTGGTATCTGCTATCCAGCGTTGGCCTGGTGTTGAGCCGTTCGTTTATTCGCTACGGCGCGGGATGGTTGCGTAATCGCGGGTATAACACTCGCCGGGTGGCGGTGGCAGGGGACCTGCCAGCCGGACAAATGCTATTGGACAGCTTTCGCCATGAACCGTGGCTGGGATTTGAAGTAGCAGGTGTCTATCACGATCCTATCCCTGGAAAAAACTCCCGCGACTGGGCCGGTAATCTGCAACAGCTGGTGGATGACGCCAAAGCCTCACGTATTCATAACGTTTATATCGCCATGTCGATGAGCGATGGCGCCAGCGTCAAAAAACTGGTTCGTGAGCTGGCCGACACCACCTGCTCAGTGATCCTTATTCCTGATGTCTTTACCTTCAACATTCTGCATTCACGGATTGAAGAGATGAATGGCGTTCCGGTGGTGCCGCTGTATGACACGCCGCTCTCGGGGATCAATCGCCTGTTGAAACGCGCGGAAGATATCGTGCTGGCTTCGCTGATCCTGCTGCTTATTTCTCCGGTGCTGTGTGGCATAGCGCTACTGGTAAAACTGACCTCCAAAGGACCGGTGATTTTCCGCCAGACCCGTTATGGCATGGACGGAAAGCCGATCAAAGTCTGGAAATTTCGCTCGATGAAAGTGATGGAAAACGACGCGGTGGTGACGCAGGCGACGCAAAACGATCCGCGCGTTACCCCTGTGGGGAATTTCCTGCGCCGAACGTCGCTCGATGAACTGCCGCAGTTTATTAACGTGCTGACCGGGGGCATGTCTATTGTTGGGCCACGCCCGCATGCGGTGGCGCATAACGAACAGTACCGCCAGCTGATCGAGGGGTACATGTTACGCCATAAGGTGAAACCGGGTATTACCGGTTGGGCACAAATCAACGGCTGGCGCGGTGAAACCGATACGCTGGAAAAAATGGAAAAACGTGTGGAGTTTGACCTCGAATACATTCGCGAGTGGAGCGTGTGGTTCGATATCAAAATTGTTTTTCTGACGGTATTCAAAGGCTTTGTCAACAAAGCGGCGTATTAACATGAGCTTACGAGAAAAAACGCTGAACGGCGCAAAGTGGTCGGCGATTGCCACGGTGATCATCATTGGTCTGGGTCTTATCCAGATGACCGTACTGGCACGGATTATTGATAACCACCAGTTCGGGTTGTTAACCGTGGCGCTGGTGATCATCGCGCTGGCTGATACGTTGTCTGACTTTGGTATTGCCAACTCAATTATTCAGCGCAAAGAGATTGGCTATCTTGAACTGACCACGCTGTACTGGCTCAACGTGGGGCTGGGTATCGTGGTATGCGTAGCGATGTTTCTGCTGAGCGAGACGATTGCCAGCGTACTTAATAACCCAGAACTGGCACCGCTCATCAAAACGTTATCGCTGGCGTTTGTGGTGATACCGCACGGGCAGCAGTTTCGCGCGCTGATGCAAAAAGAGCTGGCCTTCAACAAAATTGGCATGATTGAAACCAGTTCGGTACTGGCTGGTTTTATCTTTACCGTAGTCAGCGCCCATTTCTGGCCGCTCGCACTGACGGCCATTCTCGGGTATCTGGTAAACAGTACGCTACGTACGCTGCTGTTCGGCTATTTTGGTCGCCGGATTTACCGTCCGGGGCTGCATTTTTCGCTGGCATCCGTTTCGTCGAATCTGCGTTTTGGTGCGTGGCTGACGGCAGACAGCATCATCAATTACATCAATACCAACCTTTCCACACTGGTGTTAGCCCGCACGTTGGGAGCTGGCGTGGCAGGCGGATTCAATCTCGCCTGGAATGTGGCGGTTGTCCCCCCGATCAAACTGAACCCGATTATCACCCGCGTGCTGTTTCCGGCGTTTGCCAAAATCCAGGACGACAGTGAAAAGCTGCGAGTGAATTTTTACAAGCTGCTGTCGGTGGTTGGGATTATCAACTTCCCGGCGCTGCTGGGACTGATGGTGGTGTCGAATAACGTGGTGCCGCTGGTGTTCGGCGAGAAGTGGAACGGCATTATCCCCATTCAGCAACTGCTGTGCATTGTTGGGCTGCTGCGCTCGGTGGGGAATCCAATCGGTTCACTGCTGATGGCGAAAGCGCGGGTCGATATCAGCTTTAAATTCAATGTGTTCAAAACCTTTCTGTTTATTCCCGCCATTTTCATCGGTGGACATCTGGCTGGGGCAATTGGCGTGACGCTGGGCTTTTTGCTGGTCCAGGTGATTAACACCGTCCTCAGCTATTTCGTGATGATTAAACCTGTTCTTGGCCCCAGCTACCGCCAGTACATGCTCAGTCTTTGGCTACCGTTGTATCTCTCCTTGCCAACCCTTGTGGTGAGCTATGCGCTGGGCGTAATGCTGCATGGCCAACTGTCGTTGGGCGTGTTGTTGGGGAGCCAGATAACGGCAGGGGCGCTGGCGTTTGCGCTAATGATAGTGCTGTCGCGTCATCCGCTGGTGGTGGAAATAAAACGCCAGCTCTGTCGCAGTGAAAAAATGAAAACCTTGCTCCGTGCAGGATAAGAACAACGCTTTAAGAGGTCAAAATGAAACTATTAATTTTGGGCAACCATACCTGCGGGAACCGAGGGGATAGCGCGATCCTGCGCGGTTTGCTGGATGCCATTAACGCGTTGCGTCCCGAGACTGAAGTGGATGTTATGAGCCGCTACCCGGTGAGCTCCTCATGGTTGCTGAACCGCCCGGTGATGGGCGATCCGCTGTATTCCCAGATGAAGCAACACAACAACGCAGTGGGTGTTATGGGGCGCGTGAAGAAAGTGCTGCGTCGTCGCTATCAGCACCAGGTACTGCTCTCGCGTGTTACCGACTCCGGTAATCTGCGCAATATCGCTATCGCCCAGGGCTTTACCGATTTTGTTCGTTTGTTGTCGCGCTATGACGCCATCATCCAGGTCGGCGGATCGTTCTTTGTCGATCTGTATGGTGTGCCGCAGTTTGAGCATGCGTTGTGTTCGTTTATGGCGAAAAAACCGTTGTACATGATTGGTCACAGCGTGGGGCCATTCCAGGATGAGCAGTTTAATCAACTGGCGAACTACGTGTTTGGCCACTGTAATGCATTGATTTTACGTGAATCCGTCAGTCTGGATCTGATGAAGCGCAGCGCAATTACCACGGATAAAGTCGAAACAGGCGTGGATACGGCCTGGCTTGTCGACAATCATCATGAGGATTTTGAGCCAGGTTATGCGGTACAGCACTGGTTAGACATGGCGGCTAAACAGAAGACCGTTGCCATTACATTGCGCGAGCTGGCTCCTTTTGATAAGCGTCTGGGGACAACGCAGCAGGCCTATGAGCAAGCCTTTGCCGGCGTGGTGAACCGCATCCTTGATGAAGGTTACCAGGTGATAGCGCTGTCAACCTGCACTGGTATTGATAGTTACAACAAAGATGACCGCATGGTGGCGTTAAACCTGCGTCAGTATGTTAACGATTCGTCCCGATATCACGTGGTGATGGATGAACTTAACGATCTGGAGATGGGGAAGATTCTGGGGGCATGCGATCTGACGGTGGGGACTCGCTTGCACTCTGCCATCATCTCGATGAATTTTATGACGCCTGCCATCGCCATTAACTACGAGCATAAATCGGCAGGAATTATGCAACAGTTGGGGTTGCCGGAGATGGCTGTCGATATTCGCCATCTGCTCGATGGCAGTCTGGAAGGAAAGGTCGCCGATACCCTCGGACAGTTACCTGATCTGAACATACGGCTTGGGGATGCTGTGACACGCGAACGCGAACGCGGGGTACACATGGTGCAGTCGGTTTTAACGCGTATTGAGGGGGAAAAATGAAGATTGGCTTTTTCCTGCTTAAATTTCCGCTCTCTTCTGAGACCTTTGTACTCAATCAGATAACCGCATTTATCGATATGGGCTACGACGTGGAGATTGTCGCTTTGCAGAAGGGCGATCTTGAAAATACGCATGCCTCATTTAATACCTACCGGCTGGGTGAAAAAACGCGCTGGTTGCTGAATGAACCGGAAAGCAAACTGGCGAAGCTGAAATATAGGGCGGCGGCAGTTCTGAACGGTATTACCCGCGCAGCGACCTGGAAAGCGTTGAATGTTCCACGCTATGGCGAGGAGGCGCGCAATCTGATTTTGGCGGCCATTTGCGGTGGGAATCCGCGGGCGTTTGAAGCGGATGTCTTTATTGCTCATTTTGGGCCAGCAGGCGTAACGGCCGCTAAGCTGCGTGAGCTTGGGATGATCCGCGGAAAAATCGCTACGGTATTTCACGGTGTCGATGTTTCGCATCGTGATGTGCTTACCCGCTATACCCCTGAGTATCAGCAGCTGTTTCAACGTGGAGATTTGATGTTACCCATCAGCAATCTCTGGGCCGGACGTTTAAAAAACATGGGATGCCCGCCGCAAAAAATCGCGGTTTCGCGTATGGGTATCGACATGACGCGTTTTACCCCTCGCCAACCGAAAGCACCAGCTGCACCGCTGGAAATTATCTCTGTCGCCCGGTTAACCGAGAAAAAAGGACTGCACGTCGCCATCGAAGCCTGTCGTCAGTTAAAAGAGCAGGGCGTTTCATTTCGTTATCGCATTCTGGGTATCGGCCCTTGGGAGCGACGTTTACGCACACTGATCGAGCAATATCAACTCGATGACGTGATTGAGATGCCCGGCTTTAAGCCCAGCCATCAGGTAAAGGAGATGCTTGAGCAGGCGGATGTATTTTTGCTGCCGTCGATTACCGGAAGAGACGGCGATATGGAGGGGATCCCGGTGGCGCTGATGGAGGCGATGGCGGTGGGTATCCCGGTAATTTCAACTGTCCACAGTGGGATCCCTGAACTGGTCGAATCGGGCAAGTCTGGCTGGCTGGCACCGGAAAACGATGCGCAGGCACTGGCAGAGCGTTTAGCGGCATTTAGCCTGCTCGACAGTGAGCAGGTACAACCGATTGTGCAGTGCGCGCGCGAAAAAATTGAAACTGAATTTAATCAGTTAGCGATCAATAAACAGTTAGCCAGTCTGCTGCAAACGATGTAAATCGAGGTTGTATGTCAGAGAACAAACTCTCACGCCGTACTTTTCTGACGGCAGGCTCTGCGCTTGTCGTACTGCATTCTCCCGTTGTCCGGGCGCTTGAATCATCGGACAGCGTCAACATTCAGAATTACAACCCAAAGGATTGGGTCGCTTCTTTCAGGCAGGCGTTCAAAGAAGGACAAACGGTAGTCGTACCCAAAGAACTGGAATGCAAGGATCTCAATACCGCTATCGTTATTCCTCCTGGCAAAACGCTACACCTGCAAGGCAGAATCAGCGGCAATGGCCGTGGTCGCTTTGTTCTGCAGGATGGATGTAAGGTGATGGGTGAGCAGGGGGGGAGTCTGAGAAACGTTACTCTCGATGTGCGCGGTTCGGATTGCGTGATAAAAGGGATTGCCATGAGTGGTTTCGGGCCAGTGACGCAAATCTATATCGGCGGCAAAACACCGAGGCTGATGCGCAATCTGACTATTCAGGATATTACCGTCACGCGCGCTAACTATGGGATCCTGCGTCAGGGCTTTCATAACCGGATGGATGGCGTAAAGATTACAAACTGCCGTTTTAGCGATCTACAGGGAGATGCCATTGAGTGGAATGTGGCGATCAACGACAGCAACATTCTCATTTCTGACCATGTCATTGAACGTATTAACTGTACCAACGGCAACGTGAACTGGGGCATCGGCATCGGGCTGGCGGGCAGTACCTATGACAATTCCTATCCCGATGAACTGGCGGTAAAAAACTTTGTGGTGGCGAATATCACCGGTACCGACTGTCGACAGTTAGTCCATGTAGAGAACGGCAAACAGTTTATCATTCGTAATATCACCGCACGAAATATTACCCCAGATTTTAGTAAGAAAGCAGGCATTGATAATGCAACGGTTGCTATTTATGGCTGCGATAATTTCGTGATTGATAATATCAATATGGAAAATAGCGCAGGTATGCTCATTGGCTACGGTGTTATTAAAGGACGATATTTATCCATCCCGCAGAACTTTAAGTTAAATAATATCCATCTGGATAACACGAAACTTGAATATAAATTACGCGGCATTCAGATCTCATCAGGTAATGCAACGTCGTTCGTGGCCATCACCAACGTGGAGATGAAGCGAGCCACACTTGAGTTGCACAACCAACCGCAGCACCTTTTTTTACGTAACATCAGAGTGATGCAGCAATCCGCAACAGGACCCGCGCTCAAGATGCACTTCGATCTGCGCAAGGACGTACGCGGCAAGTTTATGGCTAAGCAGGACACCTTGCTATCACTGGCGAATATCCATGCGGTAAACGAAAGCGGGCAAAGTTCAGTTGACATTGACCGGGTAAACCATCAGGTGGTGAATGTCGAAGCGGTGAATTTTCGGCTACCGGGGCAGGGGAGGTAACTTTGCGACCATTCCTGGCAAAAGTTGTACCCGCCTGGGATTAAGATTACTGCATTCCGCAGTTAAGCGGCGTAACATACGCGGCATCGGAGTAATGTAATTCATACTGGCTAAAACAAGCTAAAAAGCTATAATTCAGCAACAATTGAATAGGTGAATGACTTAATGATTAATTTGAAAGCAGTTATTCCGGTAGCGGGTCTGGGGATGCACATGTTGCCTGCCACGAAGGCAATCCCTAAAGAGATGCTGCCGATCGTAGACAAGCCGATGATTCAATACATTGTCGACGAAATTGTAGCTGCAGGTATCAAAGAAATCGTTCTGGTGACTCATGCGTCTAAGAACGCCGTTGAGAACCACTTCGACACCTCTTACGAACTCGAATCACTCCTTGAGCAGCGTGTTAAGCGCCAGTTATTAGCCGAGGTGCAGTCTATCTGTCCTCCGGGCGTGACTATCATGAACGTCCGTCAGGCTCAGTTGCTGGGTCTGGGTCATTCCATCCTTTGCGCTCGTCCTATCATTGGTGATAACCCGTTTGTCGTGGTATTACCTGACGTTGTTCTGGATACCGCAAGTGCGGATCCGCTGCGCTACAACCTCGCTGCTATGGTTGCTCGTTTTAATGAAACTGGGCGCAGTCAGGTGCTGGCTAAGCGTATGGAGGGCGATCTGTCTGAATACTCTGTTATTCAAACCAAAGAGGCTTTGGACAACGAAGGTAAATTCAGCCGTATCGTTGAGTTCATCGAAAAACCGGATCAGCCGCAAACGCTGGATTCTGATCTGATGGCTGTAGGGCGCTATGTGCTTTCGGCTGATATCTGGACAGAGCTGGAAAAAACTGCTCCAGGTGCCTGGGGACGTATCCAGTTGACGGATGCCATTGCAGAACTGGCTAAAAAACAGTCTGTTGATGCTATGCTGATGACAGGCGACAGCTACGACTGTGGTAAAAAAATGGGCTACATGCAGGCATTCGTTAAGTATGGGCTGCGTAACCTGAAGGAAGGGGTTAAGTTCAGGAAGGGCATTGAGAAGTTGTTGAGCGAGTAGAAGATGTTCACGTCTTTGTGATGTATGCCAGAAAAAAGAGCGGCAGTTAACATTCCGGTGTCTATGCTTTATGCAGCGGAGTGTTACTGTCGTTTTTTATATGAAAAGCAACTAATTATAATAAGTTAACCTACTAAGTTTAATCTGTTTTTTGTTGGGTTTTTCCTTGTTTCTGTCAGCATTTGGTAAGACAATTAGTGCTTGATTTTGACGTCTTTGCCTGAGTTGGCAGTGACCATCATCTTTGGAATCTAGCTAGTGGTCTGGTAGCTGTAAAGCCAGGGGCGGTAGCGTGTTTGATCGTGAAGGTATATCGATGCCTGATCTTTCTAAACGTAATTCTGAACTTTGTTGATTAATAAACGATCAGAAAAAGCAAAACTGCATACACTTCCAGTAGATTTCATTTTTATAAGATTAATATTTAATTTACTACAGTCAAAGACGTTGTAGGAAAAGACGTTAAGCGTCTAAAAAGCTAATGAGAGAAATTTTATATGTTTAAAAATAAGGTTTTGTTAATTACAGGTGGTACAGGTTCTTTTGGGAATGCGGTTTTAAGAAGATTTTTAGATACGGATATTGCAGAGATTCGTATTTTCAGTCGTGATGAAAAAAAGCAAGACGACATGCGAAAAAAATATAATAACTCAAAATTGAAGTTTTATATTGGCGATGTCCGTGACTATCAATCAATCTTAAATGCAACTCGTGGTGTAGATTTCCTTTACCATGCAGCGGCCTTGAAGCAAGTACCATCTTGTGAATTCCATCCCATGGAAGCAGTAAAAACGAACGTGTTAGGTACTGAAAATGTACTCGAGGCTGCAATTGCAAATGGTGTGAAACGTGTTGTCTGCCTGAGTACAGATAAGGCAGTCTATCCTATCAATGCGATGGGTATTTCCAAGGCTATGATGGAGAAAGTTATTGTAGCTAAATCCCGAAATGTTGATAAGTCTAAAACCGTAATTTGTGGTACTCGATACGGAAACGTTATGGCTTCGCGCGGCTCGGTTATTCCATTATTTGTGGACTTGATTAGAGAGGGTAAACCTCTGACGATTACTGACCCAAATATGACACGTTTCATGATGACTTTAGATGATGCGGTTGATCTCGTGTTATACGCCTTTGAACATGGCAATAATGGTGATATTTTTGTTCAAAAAGCACCAGCTGCAACAATTGAAACATTGGCTATTGCCCTCAAAGAACTGATGGAGATTCCAGAACACCCTGTACATATTATTGGTACCCGCCACGGTGAAAAATTGTATGAAGCATTACTGAGCCGTGAAGAAATGGTCGCTGCTGAAGATATGGGTGAATATTACCGTGTTCCACCTGATCTTCGAGACCTCAATTATGGGAAATACGTAGAACAGGGCGATCAGCGAATTTCGCAAATTGAAGATTATAATTCACACAATACAGATCGTCTTGATGTAGAAGGTATGAAAAAATTATTGCTAAAACTGGCTTTTATTAGAGCTATTTGCGATAAAAAAGAATATCAACTGGATGAATAATATGAAGATTGTCATTACTGGTTCTAATGGGTTCATCGGAAAAAATCTGCGTGTCCATTTACGTGAAAACGGGTATGACGATGTAATTTGTATCGATCGAGACAACTCACTTGAGCAGCTTGATGAAGCATTGCAATCTGCGGAATTTGTTTTCCATCTTGCTGGGATTAACCGCCCAACAAGTGATTCAGAGTTTTATGAGGGCAATGCTAACTTAACTGATTACATTGTAAATAAATTAGTTGATTTTGGTAATAAAACTCCTTTACTCATAACTTCATCAATTCAAGCTGAACTCGACAATCATTACGGAAAAAGTAAGGCGGCAGCAGAATATTCAGTAAGCAAATATGCGAAAGAGACTGGCGCAAAAACGTATATTTATCGCTTACCTAATGTGTTTGGCAAATGGTGTAGACCTAACTATAATTCAGCAGTTGCAACTTTTTGCTATAATATTCTTAACGGGTTAGACGTGACTATAAATAATCCGGATGCCCCGCTAAAACTGGTTTATATTGATGATGTCTGCAAATCATTCGTTGATTGCTTAAAAGGCAAAGTTGATGAGAAAAGCGCAGAAGTCACACCTGTTTATAGTACGAGTGTCGGTAACGTTGTTGACACCATCAGGTCATTTAAGAATAAGCAGCATGGCCTGCTAATCGACCACGTTGGTACCGGTTTAACCAGAGCGCTATATGCAACTTATCTGAGTTATTATTCTCCCTCAGAATTTGCTTATTCAGTCAAACGTCATAGCGATCCTCGCGGGACGTTTGTTGAAATGCTAAAAACCAAAGAGTCTGGTCAGTTTTCATTTTTTACTGCACATCCTGGCATTACAAGAGGTGGGCATTATCATCATACTAAAAATGAGAAATTCTTGGTTATTAAGGGCAAAGCAAAATTTGCATTCAGACATATTGATTCGAATGACTATTACGAAATATTTATTGATGGAGATGAATCGAAAATAGTCGAGACTGTTCCTGGTTGGTCGCATGACATCACGAATATTGGTGATGATGAAATGATAGTCATGCTCTGGGCAAATGAAATTTTTGATCCTGAGAATCCTGATACAGTTAACTACAAAATCTCTGATGAGTAAAAGATGAAAAAAATGCATGTTATGACTGTCGTTGGTACACGACCTGAAATTATCAGATTGTCGCGTGTTATGGCTAAACTAGATGATTATTTTGAACATACGATTGTTCATACTGGTCAAAACTACGATTACGAGCTTAATCAAATTTTTTTCGACGATCTTGGTGTTCGTAAACCTGATCATTTCTTGAATGCAGCTGGTAAAAATGCAGCTGAAACTATTGGTCAGATTATCATCAAAGTTGACGAGGTTCTCGAATCAACTCAACCTGATGCATTGCTGGTTCTTGGTGATACTAATAGCTGTCTTGCGGCCATTCCAGCAAAACGACGTAAGATTCCTATTTTCCATATGGAAGCCGGGAACCGCTGCTTCGACATGCGAGTTCCAGAAGAAATAAATCGTCGTATAGTTGATCATACGGCTGATATTAATCTTACCTATAGTGATATAGCACGAGAATATCTTCTTGCGGAGGGATTACCAGCTGATCGTATCATTAAGACTGGCAGCCCAATGTTTGAAGTTCTTACTCATTATTCCGATGGTATTGAAGCATCAAATATTCTTGAACGTCTTAATGTCAAATCCGGCGAATATTTTGTAGTAAGTGCTCACCGCGAAGAAAACATTGATTCAGATAAGAATTTAATGAATCTTGTCGAGTCGTTAAACAAAGTAGCAGAAACTTATCAGTTACCCGTAATTATTTCTACACACCCGAGAACTCAGAAAAGAATTGATGCAAAAGGAATTGTATTTAACTCGCACATACAATTGTTAAAGCCGCTTGGCTTTAAAGATTATGTAAAATTACAGAAGGAAGCACGAGCGGTCCTTTCTGATAGCGGTACAATTACTGAAGAATCATCGATTCTCAATTTTCCTGCTATCAATATCCGTGAGGCGCACGAGCGTCCAGAAGGAATGGAAGAAGGTACGGTAATAATGACCGGTGTTGATCCTGAGCGTATTCTTCAGGCTCTTGATATGATAAAAAATCAGCCACGTGATAATGAACGATTCCTACGCCAAGTGAGTGACTATTCAATGCCAAATGTCTCTGATAAAGTGGCAAGAATTATCCTCTCCTATACTGATTATGTTAAACGTGTTGTTTGGCGTAAATACTAATAAGGCCATCACTCTGGCGAGTCCAGAGTGACTTTTTGATGGTGTATAGATTAAAGTGAAAGTCTTATTGTTGACACAATGGTTTGATCCTGAACCTACTTTCAAAGGTCTTGCTTTTGCTAAAGAATTAAGAAAGCAAAATGTTGAAGTCGAAGTGATTACTGGTTTCCCTAATTACCCGGGAGGAAAAGTATATGATGGCTACAAAATAAAGTTTTTCCAACGGGAGAAATGCGAGGATATAATAATCAACCGTGTTCCACTTTATCCACACCATGGGCGTTCTGCTTTAAAAAGGGTTTTTAACTATATATCATTCTTTTTATCTAGCATGATTTATGGAGTATTCCGTAAGCAAAAGGCTGATGTTATTTATGCGTACCATCCTCCATTAACAACAGCTCTTTCGGCCTCAATTATTTCATTGTTTCGCAGGACGCCATTTGTTGTTGACATACAAGACCTATGGCCTGACACATTGGCATCGACAGGGATGCTTACAAATAAAAAAATTCTTAATATTGTTAACGGCGTTTGCAATTTTGTTTATCGTCGGGCAACAAAAATAGTTGTACTCTCGCCGGGATTTAAGCAAAGGCTAATCTCGCGAGGGGTTCCTCCTGAGAAAATTGAAGTTATATATAATTGGAGTGATGAAGAAAATCTAAGAAATCACCACAAAAGCAGTGTTGTTTTACCGGATGGTAAGTTTAATGTTGTATTCGCTGGAAATCTTGGACTTGCTCAAGGATTACCATCTATTATTTCTGCTGCAAAGCTATTACAGGAAGATGGGGTAAATGCTAACATCGTTTTAGTAGGATCTGGTTTAGCTAAGTCAGATGCTGAGAAAATAGTTATCGAGCAAAAAATAGGCAATGTAATTTTCATCCCGCGCGTCCCACCTTCTGAAATTGGTGACATTTTTCAACAGTCTGATGCCCTGCTTGTTCATTTAATTAATGATGAGTTATTCTCAATTACGATACCTTCGCGGACACAAGCATACCTTGCATGTGGAAAACCTATTGTCATGGCTGTTGATGGGGATGCTGCCGCGTTAGTTAGTAGGGCTAATGCAGGAGTAATATGTGAACCGGGTAACCCTGCATCGATTGCTTTAGGTATTAAACACCTTACCTCACTATCAGGTGATGAGCTTGCTGTTTTAGGTCGCAATGGGTCTGCTTATTATACTGAAAACTTATGCCTCAGTGAGGGTGTGAAAAAATTCATTGATATATTTAATCAGGTCGCAAAGTAATATGTTAAAACGATTATTTGATATCATTGCATCAGTAATACTTTTGATATGCCTATCTCCTGTTATTGCTGTTACTTTTATTCTTGTAAGGCAACAGTTAGGAAAACCTGCTTTTTTCAGGCAACTTCGTCCGGGGAAAAATGGCGTTCCCTTCGAAATGATTAAATTCCGTAGCATGAAGGATGCTGTCGATGTACAAGGTAATCAATTATCTGATGAAGAGCGTTTGACCGCTTTTGGTAGGAAAATTAGAGCATTAAGCTTGGATGAACTTCCGGAGTTATGGAATGTACTCAAAGGGGATATGAGTCTGGTCGGACCCAGACCTTTATTGATGAGTTACCTCGAACTATATGATGAAGAACAAAAACGCCGACATGATGTTCGACCTGGTGTCACGGGTTGGGCACAAGTGAATGGGCGTAATGCATTGAGTTGGGAGGAAAAGTTCAAACTGGATGTCTGGTATGTTGATAACCATTCATTGTGGCTTGATATTAAAATATTATTTCTAACCATAAAAAAAGTATTTATAAAGGAAGGGATATCTTCTGAAGGACATGCAACGATGCCAGTTTTTAAAGGAAAGAAATGATGAATAACGTTCTTATATTATCGGCTGGAAGACGTGTTGAATTGGTAATAGCATTCCGTGAAGCGATGGCTAGTCTCAACATTCGTGGCAAGGTCATGTGTACCGATATGGTTCCGGAATTGTCTTCTGCATGTCTGGTCGCTGATGGTTTTTTTAAAGTTCCTCGAGCTACAGATAAAGCATATATTGATAATCTGATGGCTATTTGTCAGAGTAACTCTATCAAATTGGTTATTCCTACTATTGATACAGATTTAGAAAAATTAAGTAGAGCTAAAGATAGTTTCAGTAAATTTGGTTGTCATATTTCAGTACCGGAACCAACATTTGTTACTGCATGCCGCGATAAGAGAAAGACCGCGGATTTGTTTCAAAGGTTAGATATAACATCACCTGAAATTTATGATAGTGATTCCATGAAGTTTCCATGTTTCTGTAAACCTTATAATGGAAGTAGCAGTATTGGTGCTTTTGTACTAAATAATGAAAATGATCTTACTGATGATATCCTAAATAATAAGAATAATATGTACATGGAACTCATCGGGAAGGAGTACGTGGAAGTTACAGTTGATTGTTATTATTCTAAGCTGGGTGAACTTAAATGTCTTGTTCCTCGAGAAAGAATAGAAACGCGAAGTGGTGAGGTGAGTAAAGGGGTAACAAGGAAAGGAGTGGTTTATAAATATCTTCTTGAACGCTTGATAAAAATACCAGGTGTTGTCGGTTGTGTTACTGTACAGGTGTTCTATAATAAAACAACAGGTGATGTTAAAGGGTTGGAGATTAACCCTCGTTTTGGTGGTGGATATCCTTTATCTTATGCAGCTGGAGCAAATTACCCGTTGTATTTATTAAAAGAATACATAAGTGATCAAGTTATCCATTTTATTGATGACTGGGAAGCTGATCTTTTAATGTTACGTTATGATGCCAAGGTATTATCTCATGAATATCCAGATATCTGATAATAGTTATTGGGTATTTGACCTTGATGATACCTTATATAAAGAAGTTGATTTCAGAAATTCTGGGTTTGAATATATTCGACAAGAGGTCATAAGGTTATATGACCGAGATATTATTGATTTATTGAGTAATTATTATGACGGCCATTCAAAAGATCTTTTTACAGATATAATAAATTGGCTCGGTCTTCCTCAAACATCGAAAGAACAATTTATTTGGATGTATCGAAATCATCAACCCATCATTGCTATTGATGATGAAGTCCTGACTATGCTTCGATACCTAAAGGATAGCACTAGTGGTGTTTCCATTCTCACTGATGGACGCACCATAACACAAAGAAATAAAATAAAGGCTCTTTGCCTACAAGAGTTCACCGCTTATATATCGGAAGAATTTGATAACTCTGAAAAACCAGATCCACTCAGATTTGAATATATCCAGAATCTTCACGGGAACTGTGAATATATTTATGTAGGGGATAATATAAATAAAGATTTTATTACCCCTAATAATCTAGGGTGGAAAACAATTGGGATTATGAATGATGGACGTAACATTCACTCTCAAAATAAAATTACCTCAGAGCAGTCTCGCCCACATATTTGGCTGCGATCGATTTTAGAGCTTAAAGGAATTATATTATGCTAAATACAAAATTTTCTCCATGGCCTTCGTTTACGCAAGAGGAAGCAGATGCAGTTTCCTCTACATTATTGTCAAATAAGGTCAATTATTGGACAGGTAATGAGTGTCGTCTATTTGAAGAGGAATTTGCTCAATGGGTTGGCACTAAATATGCGGTTGCATTGAGCAATGGTACATTGGCGCTGGATGTTGCTCTCAAGGCATTAAATATTGGATGTGGTGATGATGTTATCGTAACATCTCGCACTTTTTTAGCATCAGCATCATGCATTGTAACTGCCGGGGCTAATCCTGTTTTCGCTGATGTCGATCTCAATAGTCAATGCATCACAGCTGAAACAATTTCGGCTGTTTTAACATCGAAAACGAAAGCAATAATTGTTGTACATCTGGCTGGGATGCCAGCTGAAATGGATCCTATTATGGAACTAGCTGAAAAGCATGGTCTTTATGTTATAGAAGATTGTGCGCAGGCACATGGTGCGCGATACAAAGGCAAGCGAGTTGGTAGTATTGGTCATATTGCTGCCTGGTCATTTTGTCAGGATAAGATCATGACGACGGGAGGCGAAGGTGGAATGGTGACCACTAATGATAAGTCCCTCTGGTCTTCAATGTGGAGTTACAAGGATCACGGCAAAAGTTATGATGCTGTCTATAACCGTGAACACAAACCAGGTTTTAGATGGTTGCATGAGTCATTTGGTACCAACTGGCGCATGTTGGAAATGCAGGCTGTGATCGGACGCATTCAATTAAGAAAAATGAATGAATGGACTCAGCGTCGCCAGGAAAATGGTAAAGCAATTGATGCAGCATTAGTTGACCTTAGTGGTGTGAGGTTAGTAAATATCCCAGATTATATTGAACATGCTGAATACAAGCATTATATATTTATTAAGCCATCAGCTTTAAAAGAAGGATGGACCAGAGATCGTATAATTAATGAAATTAATAATGCCGGAGTACCTTGCTATCAGGGGAGTTGCTCTGAAATTTATCTTGAAAAAGCCTTCGATAATACACCATGGCGACCTGCAAACCCTCTACCTCATGCTGTGGAGTTGGGGAATACTAGTCTGATGTTCTTGGTTCATCCAACGTTAACGTCCTCAGAAATTGAGTTAACATGTGAAGTTGCACGTAAGGTCCTGATTAATGCCTTTATTTGACAAAATTTGTCAGTTATAAGTATCGACTAACCTTACTTGAGATAGCAGATCGTGCTATCTCCTCCTTATTTAAATGTGGTATAGAATGTTAACGCAACTACTCAGCTTGCCTCGTCATATAAAACGCATAATAATGGTAGCAATAGATTTTGTTTTATTGCTTATCGCTTTCTGGGGTGCTTTTTGGATCCGGATGGATGTTTCTGCACCTTATACTAGCTACGAGCACTGGAAGTTATTGGCTTGTCTTATTGTTGCTACTGTATGTATCTTTGCAAGGACGGGTTTATACCGTACAGTTTTAAGATATGTGACAGCTAAGATATTTATTACTGTCCTGTTAGGTCTTTGCGTATCAACCGTACTGCTTATAACATTATCTTATTTCTTTGGTATATTTCTTCCCAGGGCAATACCAATAATTTACTTTTCTTTTTCTTTATTATTCATTTGCGGATCAAGACTGTTATTTAGAATGTTGCTTACCTATGCGGTACGTGGACGTACACCAGTCATTATTTATGGCGCAGGTGCTTCAGGAAGACAACTATTAACAGCCCTAAGACAGGTAGATGAGTATTTTCCTGTTGCATTTATTGATGATAATCCTTTATTGAATAAAGTTGTTATTCATGGGGTGACCGTTTACTCTCGTAATAATATTGGTAAGTTAGTTCATCGTTATGGCATAAAAAAGATATTGTTAGCGATGCCTTCTATTTCAATTGAAAAGCGAAAGGAAGTTATTACATATTTAGAGGATTTCCCATGTGAGGTTTTATCTATACCCGGCATGGTAGATCTTGTTGAAGGAAAGGCTCAAATTATGGCACTTAAAAAGGTGTCTATTGATGATCTCCTCGGAAGGGAACCTGTTTCTCCTGACGCAGAATTATTAGCGAAAAATATTTGTAATAAAGTTGTCATGGTTACTGGGGCTGGTGGTTCAATTGGTTCTGAGATATGTCGGCAAATTATTTTACAACACCCCAAGATTCTGATTTTGTTTGAAGTATCTGAGTTCGCACTTTATTCTATCGAAAAAGAACTAACTATGCTCGCGCATAATGATAATAATGATGTTGTAATAATTCCGCTAATGGGATCAGTTCAAAAACTGCATCGTTTAGAAACTATTATGCGTGTTTTTAATGTTAATACTGTTTATCACGCCGCAGCTTATAAACATGTCCCGCTGGTTGAATATAATGTAGTAGAAGGTGTTAGGAATAATATTTTTGGGACGCTGTATTGTGCTCAAGCAGCGATATCATCTAATGTTGAGACTTTTATCTTGGTTTCAACTGATAAAGCTGTGAGACCGACTAATACGATGGGGGCGACGAAACGTGTTGCGGAGTTGGTTTTACAGGCTTTAGCGCAAGAGCAGTCAACAACCTGTTTCAGTATGGTCAGATTTGGTAACGTTTTAGGCTCATCAGGGTCGGTTGTCCCATTGTTTGAAAAGCAAATCGAGCAAGGTGGGCCTGTTACTCTGACGCATAAAGATATCATCCGCTATTTCATGACAATACCAGAGGCCTCTCAGTTAGTTATTCAGGCTGGCGCCATGGCCAAAGGTGGAGATGTTTTTGTGCTTGATATGGGCGATCCTGTGCGAATATATGACCTTGCTACTCGTATGATCAAACTTTGCGGCCTAAAGATTAAAGATGAATCAAATCCAGATGGCGATATAGAAATTAGAGTCACTGGGTTGCGCCCAGGAGAAAAGCTCTACGAAGAATTGCTGATTGGCGAGCAAGTTCTTGGCACATCTCATCCGAGAATTATGACTGCGCATGAAGATATGCTCAGTTGGACAGAACTTGAAAGTTACCTTAAGCAAATGGATGAGGCATGTACTAAATTTGAGCATGATATCATTCGTACTCTTTTACTGAAAATTCCAACAGGTTTTCAGCCTACTGATGGCATTTGTGATCTGGTATGGCATGCAAAGCATAATGTCTCTGGATGCGCTTTGAATGTGACATGTTGAGTTAGCGCATCAACTGCTATCTACTTTCAAGTATCCTGAGTTAACATCTAGAATACATTCAAGCCGCGCATAAGTAGCGTGGCGATCACACCAGACAGGAGTATGTAATGTCCAAGCAACAGATCGGCGTCGTCGGTATGGCAGTGATGGGGCGCAACCTGGCGCTCAACATCGAAAGCCGTGGTTATACCGTCTCTATCTTCAACCGTTCCCGCGAAAAAACTGAAGAAGTTGTTGCCGAGAACCCGGGGAAGAAACTGGTTCCTTACTACACGGTGAAAGAGTTCGTCGAGTCTCTTGAAACCCCTCGTCGTATCCTGTTAATGGTGAAAGCGGGTGCTGGCACCGATGCTGCCATTGATTCTCTGAAGCCGTATCTGGACAAAGGCGACATCATTATTGATGGTGGTAACACCTTCTTCCAGGATACTATCCGTCGTAACCGTGAACTGTCCGGGGAAGGATTTAACTTCATTGGTACCGGTGTTTCCGGCGGTGAAGAGGGCGCACTTAAAGGCCCGTCTATCATGCCTGGCGGTCAGAAAGAAGCGTATGAGCTGGTTGCTCCTATCCTGACCAAGATTGCTGCGGTAGCTGAAGATGGCGAACCGTGCGTAACGTATATTGGTGCGGATGGTGCAGGTCATTACGTAAAAATGGTGCACAATGGTATCGAATATGGCGATATGCAGCTGATTGCTGAAGCCTATTCCTTGCTGAAAGGCGGCCTGAACCTGTCTAACGAAGAGCTGGCTACTACCTTCACCGAGTGGAATGAAGGCGAGCTGAGCAGCTACCTGATCGACATCACTAAAGACATCTTCACCAAAAAAGATGAAGAAGGTAAATACCTTGTTGATGTGATCCTGGACGAAGCGGCGAACAAAGGCACCGGTAAATGGACCAGCCAGAGTTCTCTGGATCTGGGCGAACCGCTGTCGCTGATCACTGAATCCGTATTCGCTCGCTACATCTCTTCTCTGAAAGACCAGCGCGTTGCGGCATCTAAAGTGCTGTCTGGCCCGCAGGCTAAACTGGCTGGTGATAAAGCAGAGTTTGTTGAGAAAGTGCGTCGCGCGCTGTACCTGGGTAAAATTGTCTCCTACGCGCAGGGTTTCTCTCAACTGCGCGCTGCGTCTGACGAATACAACTGGGATCTGAACTACGGCGAAATCGCGAAGATCTTCCGCGCGGGCTGCATCATTCGCGCGCAGTTCCTGCAGAAAATCACTGACGCTTATGCTGAAAACAAAGGTATCGCGAACCTGCTGCTGGCTCCGTACTTCAAAAATATCGCTGACGAATATCAGCAAGCGCTGCGTGATGTAGTGGCTTATGCTGTGCAGAACGGTATTCCGGTACCGACCTTCTCTGCAGCGGTAGCCTACTACGACAGCTACCGCTCTGCGGTACTGCCGGCTAACCTGATCCAGGCGCAGCGTGACTACTTTGGCGCGCACACGTATAAACGCACCGATAAAGAAGGTGTGTTCCACACTGAGTGGTTCCAAGAGTAACCGTTTTTATTAATAGCCAATAAGTAGAGTTGAATTCACTTATTGGCTTAATTAAGTGATGCTGTATTTCTCTTTTTATATATCTGAGTTAATTCTTGCAGTTACTCACTATAAGATCTTTCTAAGATTAATAGTTTATTTGCTATGCGACAAATACAAAAATGATTGGAATAAGACTAAGTTACACGTAATATGGTATTTCAATGCTTATATTCAATTCTGCTAGTAAAGTGATTTTATTGATATATAATCTTTATAGATGTATGTTTTTTTCGGGGCATAGCTAATAGTTGGAATATCATGTAAGTTTTCGTTGAGTTTACTATAGAAATATTAAGTCTCAGTGGGTGATGGTGTTTTCTGGTGTAAACTTCGTTAACTTCGTAGATATAGTAAATCTCTCTTCAGTTTTATATGCTGTAGGTGGAGGTAATTCCTATCATAAGCTAAACTCTCAAACCAAAAAATATTGAGGTTTCAATTGCTCTCACTAATTTATTTGTTACCGCTATATGTGTTATTTACTTTTTTGCTATTCCTGTCAGATATTATTCTATGGCCAATAGATACAAATGGGGTGTGGATACTAAGTTTATTTGTAGCTTGTATTATATGTGCATCATACCTAGGTATTTATTTAGGCCTAAATGCGAAAGCATTTATATCATCAAAAAATTATGTTTCTGGGCTAAAAATAGTAAGACATTTTTCGACAATATCAGCGATTCTTTTCACCATTACACTAATGGCGATCTTTATCTATACAGGAAACTCGCTTGGTAATATTTTTGAATTAGCGATTGATCCTCGATTAGCCTATCAGACAATGTTGACACATGAGGCAGAAAAAGGAAGCGGATTTTATCTTTATAAAATACTCTCCATAATAATGGCTCCTTTGTATTATGCGGTCATTCCCTTAATGGTTATGCGCTGGAAATACTTAACAAGAAAGCAAGTATTCTTTGGGTTTATATTTGTACTTGGAATGATCTTATTTTCAATCTTCCGAGGTACTGATAGAGAAATTGGTGAGTTAGTCATTCTTCTTGTTAGCGTAACTCTTGTACTAATCGCTCAAAAAATTAGAAGTGGTGAGTTTTCGACTTATCAAGTTTTAAGAGTATTCTTTATTCTCATAATTTTATTTTTGTTGTTCTTCATTATTTTTTCCTTTAGGAAATATGAGCGACTGAGTGGAGACCTTGATTTTTGTGTTTATAATATTGCTTGCGCCAATCAAAACTCCATATTTCATTCGTTTATGTCGGACGAAATATTTTTCTCGGTTAGCATGTTAACGTCTTATCTATCCCAAGGATATTATGGACTCTACTTGACATTGGGAATGGATCAGTGTTTCACCTTCTTTGTTGGTCATTCTCCATTCCTTGTTTCAGCCATTGATAACCTATTGAATATTGATTTATATAGTTGCTCGCTTATGGGACAACTAAATGGAGTCGGTTGGAGTGATGGTTATACATGGAGTACCATCTATCCATGGTTGGCTAATGATATTTCCTATTATCTTGTTGTTCCTTTTATATTATTAATGTCTCTATTTTTAGCAACTACATGGAAAATAGCTGTATTAGAGAATCTTTTTTCTGCTGTGATGGTCTTTATATTCCTTTTTTACGGCGTCATTTTTTCCACTGCGAACAACCAACTCGCTATTGCACCCGAAATCTATACTGCATTCATAGTTTGGGTTGTTATTTTTATTAAGGATGTTCAGTGGAAAAAAACAGTATGACTCTACATTTTATTAAGTTAGGTAGCAGTAACTTAATAAAAATGTTGGTGGGTTTTATATACCTTAAGATTATATCTAGCTATATTACTCCGGAAGAGTTTGGTAGTTTAGGTCAGTTTTTAACCTTTGTCGCGATTGTTTCCATGTTATCTCTTGGAGGAGGAAATAATGGAATGGTTAAATATTTGTCGGAAAATAAAGGAGATTATAAGAGTTGGCTTAAGGTTTTTAATCAGAATTTTACAATAGTAGCCATTATAAATATTATACTTTTTTTTATTTTGTTTTTTTTTGCAAATGAATTTTCATTCTTAATTTTTACAAGTGTTTTGCACGCAGACATAATACGATATTATGCGATAGTGCAACTTTTTGTTGCTTTTGGTTTATATTCGAATGTGTTTTTTATTAGTGGTGTTGATACGTGGAATAGCAGTCTGCAGACAGTTTTTAACTCAGCTTTATTTTTGATTACTGTATTGATTGGGGTTTTATTCTTTACTGAAAAAAGTTTGATCTATACAGCTATGTTTGTTAATTTATTTATGGGGATATATGGAGTAATATATTTCTTTAAAAAAAGAAAACAATATTGTGGGGTTTTTTCATTAACAAGAATAGAGTCTGGGTATGTAAAAAAACTATCCGGTTACGCAATGGTTACTATTTCAGGTGCGGTGCTGTGGCCTGTTTCACAATTTATTCTGCGAAAGGAAATTGGCACTGAATTAGGGTGGGGGGTTGTAGGTTACTGGTTCGCAAGCATAAAAATTTCAGATGCTTATATTCAATTTTTTTCTATATTTTTATTAAGTTATCTATATCCTAAGCTTTCATCTGTAAATAAAAAAGACATTAAGGTCAAAAACTTCAAAGGATTCATGGTGTTCTATATACCAATGTTAATTGGTAGCCTTATTGTCGTTTATTTTGGTAGGGACATTATTGTCTGGTTGCTGTTAGGTAAGGAATTTAAGTTAGTAGCAAGCTATGTACAATTACAAATCATTGGTGATGTCATTAAGCTTCTGTATAGTTCTCTTCTGATGTACATACTGTCTTGTGGAAAGGTTAAATATTCTATTGCTGTAGAGTTTTTGAATTCTATAGTTTTTATAAGTGCTACTTTGTTTTTAATTTCATATGTTGGGTGGCGAGCTCCATTGATAGGATATGTAATAACTCAAAGTATTACTTTGTTGTATGTATATTTTTATTATGAAAAGGTTCGAAAAATTGAATATACTGATATTGTGCAGTAAAATGGATATTTCTGGGAAATCACCATGGTTAACTAATGAGTTAATAGAACAATTCAAAACCGAAGGTGATGTAGTGGATGTTATATTTAATGACTGGAGTTCTGTTAATGTAGAACAGTCTATAGAATTGTCTGATGGGAGTGTTTTTCTTATTCGTCCAAGAAGTAATAAATATGGTAAATTACATAAGTGGTTTACTTCTGGTATTGGGGTGTGGCGTGATGTGTCACAAAAAATAAATAGGGATAGATATGATTTAATTATTCATTTTTCACCTGCGATGACTTGTGGTTTTCTTAACTGGTTTTTTAAAAGAAAATATAAATGCACATCTGCTTTTATACTATGGGATTTTTTCCCTTATCATCACTATCAGATAGGTTTGCTGCCCAAACTGTTACTTAAGCCTTTCTCATTGATTGAAAAATTTTATATCTATAAAAGTGATTTTGTTGGGTTGATGAGTCAGCGTAATATGGAGTATTTCAATAATAAATACCCTGACTATTGCGGTAGAAAGAAAATAATTCCCATATGGGGACCGAATGAAATATTTCAGGAAAACACATGCCTAAGTTTGATTAAAGAAAAATATCATATTGCTGGTGATGATTTTGTCTGTGTGTTTGGTGGACAATTAGAAGCTGGACGTGGTATTGATAGTATATTAGATATTAAAAAGAATATAAAGTCTGATAGAGTTAAGTTTATTATATTGGGAAGTGGTTCATTAAAGTCTGACGTTGAGAAAAGAATCTTTGATGAAAATATTAAAAATGTTCTGTTATATGACTATGTTCCACGTGATGAATATTTGGCGTTGGTGTCAGCATGTCAATTAGGAATAGTTGCTACAGTCGATAATGTTGATGTCCCTACATTCCCATCAAAAACTATTGATTATTTTAGGTGTTCCATTCCCGTTATTTCTTTAGTTGAGGAATCTACTGACTATGGAACGTTTGTTGAGAAAGTAGCTTGTGCTGGATATAGTTTTACCCATAAACAAATTGATGAGGTCGTTAACTGTATACAAACAATGATGAATGATCCCTCCCATTGTAAAGAATTAGGTAAAAATGGTGCTGAATATTATCAGGCGAATTTGGCAGTTAAGTTTATTACCAAGAGATTAAAATCAGCGTTAAATCCCTAAATCATCAAACAATGCCGGAGGAGTCTATAGACTCCCCCTGGATTTATGCGAAATGTTGTCCGAGATGGATTTTATATCTGGTTCCATGTAGCTGTATCCGCCGGAGAAAAGGATAACCAGTGACTGCTCGACCTCATCCGTGGCACTTATACGCTGAGAAGTGGAGTTCACGGTTACCGCTGGATCTACGGTGTTTTTTCTGAAATCTGTGAGGTGTGCTGCAGCAACCGTGTTGCTTGAGTTACGAGGAAAATAGGATACAGGCATACATGGTTATAAAGTGCCTAGCGGACTCCGGCTCGACCATCACTTATAGTGTCTAATTGCTTACAGCATGAATTTACTGCTCTGAAGCTCCATCAAGTGAGGACAACCGATATTACTTATATCAACAGGACTGATTGAATCTGGCCATAGTCATAAATGGTGGGCTGAACGATGAAATCCAAACTGTTACGAGTGCTGTCGTTGCATGCACTTGTATTGCGGTCTGGTGGCAAAAACATCATGGTGTGCAGAGATCAGGGGAATGAGCATGGGCCGCTGCAGGGAAAATCCTGTACCTGAGTCGTTCTCTGAAAAGAACACATCAGGAAGAAGTTATATAAAATTTGTAGTATGGCCGATGGATATCTTCGATTACATTGAAGTGTTCTAGAACTGTAACCGACGCCATAGTCATTTTGGTGGTGTCAGTATGAAAGCCTTCGGATAGGTATCATCGTGAGTATAGAACTGTATACCAGAGCGACTGCATTCCACCATTTTCATGGTGATTAATGCTACTTTTTAACTTGATTATGGGGGGGAATGGGTGTTCTAAAGTTCAAAACCACAGCGCCTAGTTATACAATCACTACCTGCAGATTAATCTGATTTAATCATCCATAATTTCCAGCCCCGAAGTTTATTATCGGCCTTCTTTGTGCCCAAAATGCCGAGGTTCTGTGGTATCGCTGAAATTGCAAACCGTTAATTGGGCCTTAACCTCCTCCCGGTAACAGGACTCAACCTTGACATTAACTAGTTGTCAGAGTTAAAAAACTAATTCTTGTGATGGTCGATGGACTTTCACCGTGGTTTAACTCACAAAAGTTACTATCGAATGAAAATAACAATTTCCGGTACCGGTTATGTCGGCTTATCCAATGGCATTCTGATTGCCCAGCACCATGAAGTGGTCGCTCTGGATATCGTTCCGACGAAGGTCGAGATGCTGAATCAGAAAAAATCGCCGATCGTTGATAGAGAGATCGAAGAGTATCTGGCGACAAAACAGCTGAATTTCCGTGCAACGACCGATAAGTATGATGCTTACCGCGACGCGGACTACGTTATCATCGCGACACCGACTGATTACGATCCAAAAACTAACTACTTTAACACCTCGAGCGTCGAGTCAGTGATCCGCGATGTAGTCGAAATTAACCCAAATGCGGTGATGGTAATTAAATCAACGATTCCGGTTGGCTTTACGAACTCCATTAAAGAACAGTTGGGTATCGACAATATTTTCTTTTCGCCAGAATTCCTGCGTGAAGGTCGTGCACTGTACGACAACCTGCATCCGTCCCGTATCGTTATTGGTGAACGTTCCGAACGTGCCGAGCGTTTTGCCGCGCTGCTGCAGGAAGGAGCGGTTAAAAAGGACATTCCGACGCTGTTTACCGACTCGACTGAAGCCGAAGCCATCAAGTTGTTCGCTAACACCTATCTGGCGTTACGTGTGGCTTACTTTAACGAGCTGGATAGCTATGCAGAAAGTCTTGGCTTGAATTCACGGCAGATTATTGAAGGTGTGTGCCTGGATCCGCGTATCGGTAATCACTACAACAACCCGTCATTCGGCTATGGTGGCTATTGTCTGCCGAAAGATACTAAGCAGTTGCTGGCGAACTACGCGTCTGTACCGAATAACATTATTGGCGCGATCGTTGATGCGAACCGTACGCGTAAGGACTTCATCGCAGATTCTATTCTTGCGCGTAAGCCTAAGGTAGTTGGCGTGTACCGTTTGATCATGAAAAGTGGCTCTGATAACTTCCGCGCGTCTTCTATTCAGGGGATTATGAAGCGCATTAAAGCCAAGGGCGTGCCTGTTATTATCTATGAACCGGTCATGGAAGAGGATGAATTTTTCCATTCCCGAGTTGTGCGTGATCTTAATGCGTTCAAAAATGAAGCGGATATTATTATTTCCAACCGTATGACGTCAGAATTAGCTGATGTTGCCGATAAAGTTTATACCCGCGATTTGTTTGGTAGTGATTAATCTCGTCTCCATAAAAAAGGCCTTATATAAGGCCTTTTTTATTTTAATCAGGCCAGTAATCAAACTTTGTAGAAATCACGGTACCAGTCAACGAAGTTCTTCACCCCATCATTTACCGTGGTTTCAGGTTTAAAACCAATTACCTCATACAGCGCTTGAGTGTCTGCGCTGGTTTCCAGCACATCACCTGGCTGTAGTGGTAGCATGTTTTTCTTCGCTTCAATACCCAGAGCATCTTCCAGAGCCTGGATATAGTCCATTAGCTCAACCGGTGAACTATTGCCGATATTGTAGACGTGATAGGGCGCAATGCTGGCTGCTGGCGTGCCTGTTTCAACGGTCCATTGGCTGTCTGCGTGTGGAATGACATCCTGCAGGCGAATGATTGCTTCTGCGATATCATCAATATAGGTAAAGTCACGCTTCATTTTGCCATAGTTATAGACGTCAATACTCTTTCCTTCTAGCATCGCTTTGGTGAACTTGAACAGCGCCATATCAGGACGACCCCAAGGACCGTACACGGTAAAGAAACGCAACCCGGTTGTGGGCAATCCGTACAAATGGGAATAAGTATGGGCCATCAGTTCGTTGGCTTTTTTGGTTGCTGCATACAGCGACACGGGATGATCTACGGAATCATCCGTAGAGAAAGGCATTTTGCGATTCAGGCCGTAAACTGAACTGGAGGATGCGTAGAGTAAATGCTGAATTTTATTATGGCGACACCCTTCCAGTATGTTCAGAAAGCCTGTGATATTTGAGTCTGCATAGGCATGCGGGTTTTCGAGTGAATAACGTACACCAGCTTGTGCGGCGAGATGAATCACACGTTCAAAATGCCCGGATGCGAAGAGATCGGTCATGCCTTCGCGGTCGGCTAAATCAATTTTATGAAACAGGAAACCAGGCTGTGCTAGTAATTCCAGACGAGCTTGTTTAAGGCTGACGTCGTAGTAATCGTTCAGGTTATCAATACCGACTACTTGATGGCCAGCCTCAAGGAGGCGTTTGCTAACGTGGAAGCCGATGAAACCAGCGGCACCCGTAACCAGGTATTTCATGTTTATTCCTCTTTTTGGCTAAATAATAGCCAGGCACCAACAGGTGCTACTAAAAAGTGGAATGATACCTTTAGATGGTAAAAAAGCTAATTGTTATATTATTTACGCCTACCATTTTTACTGGTCAGACGGTAAGTATTCACGATATGAATTCAATAAAATGAATTGTAAAGTATAACGATTAGCGGGCATGAAACCTGTGTGTTGATGGTTTTTTGCGCATGAAGATGTTCTTTGAGTATTGACACTTTTGTTTAATCGTATCGATTTTCAGTAGTGATTGAAATACCAATCAAAATCCCTGAAACAATTTGATTTTTTTATCATTAATCCTATGGCATTACCTCAATTTATAGCTAAACTGATTCCAGTTTAAGTCTTTCCTTATCTAGGGTTTCTATGTCTGTAAGTGATAACAACATGTCCGGGCGCAGTCACGATCCGGAACAGATTGATCTGATTGATTTACTGGTACAGTTGTGGCGTGGGAAAGTAACAATCGTTATCGCGATTGTTATTGCCATAGTGCTTGCTGTGGGCTATCTGGCAGTTGCTAAGGAGAAATGGACCTCAACAGCCATTATTACTCAACCGGATGTTGGTCAGATCGCCACATATAACAACGCCCTCAATGTGTTGTATGGTGCCAGTGCGCCTAAGACCACTGAACTTCAGGCAAATGTGATCGGGCGATTCAGCACCTCTTTATCTGCATTGGCTGAAATGCTTGATAATCAGGAAAAACCAGAAAAACTGACGATTGATCAGTCTGTTAAAGGTCAACCACTGCCGTTGGCGATTTCTTATGTGAGTGGCTCACCAGAAGACGCTCAGCGTCAACTGGCTGAATACATTCAACAAACAGATGAAAAGGTTGCTAAAGAGCTGGAGCTTGACCTGGTTGATAATATCAAGTTGCAAACAACCACGATTCAGGACTCTTTGAAAACTCAGGAAGTGGTCGCGCAGGAGCAAAAAGATCTGCGAATTAAGCAAATTCAGGAAGCGCTGCGTTATGCAGAGCAGGCCGGGGTGACTAAGCCGCAAATTCAGCAGACGCAGGATGTGACACAGGACAGTATGTTCCTGTTGGGTAGTGATGCCCTGAAGTCCATGATTGAGCACGAATCTACACGTCCTTTGATATTGTCTGATAACTACTTCCAGACCAAGCAAAAGCTTTTGGATATTGAAAATCTTAAGTTTGAAGGGGCTGAGTTACACGCCTACCGCTATGTGATGAAACCAACGTTACCAATTCGTCGTGACAGCCCGAAAAAAGCGATTACCCTCGTACTGGCAGTTCTGCTCGGTGGGATGATTGGTGCCGGTGTGGTGCTGGGGCGAAATGCTCTGCGTGGTTACAAAGCCAAAGCTGAGTAAGTCTAAAGCTGACAACAAAAAACCGGGCTCTGCCCGGTTTTTTTACGTCTGCAGATTACTGATGACGCTTACGTAAATTCTCAATCACCGTCGTCAGGTCGAGGTCCTGGTCTTGCAGCAGCACCAGCAGGTGATACATCAGATCAGAGGCTTCATTTGTCAGCTCAAAACGGTCGTTCACCGTCGCGGCCAGCGCGGTTTCTACGCCTTCTTCACCCACTTTCTGTGCGATGCGTTTGGTGCCGCTGGCATACAGTTTCGCGGTGTAGGAGCTGGCTGGGTCAGCGGTTTTACGTTCGGCCAGCAGTTGTTCAAGCTGATACAAAAACAGCCACTGGTGGCTGGCGTCGCCAAAGCAGCTTGAGGTGCCTTTATGGCAGGTTGGGCCAATCGGGTTAACCAGCACCAGCAGGGTGTCGTTGTCGCAGTCAGGCGCAATGCTCACCACATTCAGGAAGTGACCGGAGGTTTCTCCTTTGGTCCACAGGCGCTGCTTGGTCCGCGAGAAAAAGGTCACTTTGCCGCTTTCGAGCGTTTTATCCAGCGCCTCCGGGTTCATATACCCCAGCATCAATACTTCACCGGAAACCGCATGCTGCACGATGACTGGCATCAGTCCGTCGGTTTTTTCCCAGTCCAGCTCGCGGCATTGTTGCTTCGTTAACATATCCTGATCTCCACGCCCTGTGTTGCCAGGTACGCTTTTAATTCGCCAATATTGATAATTTGTTTGTGGAAGACGGAGGCGGCAAGCGCGCCGTCAACGTCGGCATCCCGGATGGCTTCGAGGAAGTGTTCCATGGTGCCCGCACCGCCGGAGGCAATCAGCGGGACGTGGCAGACGTCGCGCACTTTTTTCAACTGCTCCAGGTCATAACCGTTACGAACGCCGTCCTGGTTCATCATGTTCAGGACGATTTCGCCCGCGCCGCGTTTTTGGACCTCCTGCACCCAGTCCAGTGTTTCCCACTGCGTGACGCGGGTACGACTTTCATCTCCGGTATACTGATTTACATGATATTTGCCGGTTTCGGCGTCATACCAGGTATCAATGCCCACCACGATGCACTGCACGCCGAAGCGGTCCGCCAGACGGGTGATAAGTTCCGGTTCGGCCAGCGCCGGGGAGTTGATGGAGATTTTGTCCGCCCCGAAGGAGAGAATGCGCGCCGCATCGTCGATGGATTTAATGCCACCGGCAACACAGAACGGAATATCGATCACTTCCGCCACGCGTGATACCCAGCTTTTATCCACTACGCGTCCATCGCTGGAAGCGGTGATATCGTAGAACACCAGTTCATCTGCGCCTTCATCGGCATAGCGTTTTGCCAGCGGGACAATGTCGCCAATAATCTCGTGATTACGGAACTGGACGCCTTTTACCACCTGCCCATCACGGACGTCCAGACAAGGAATTATGCGTTTTGCCAGCATTGAATGGCCTCCTCAACGGTGAACTTTCCTTCCAGCAGGGCTCGTCCGACGATCACGCCGCGAACTCCGGTCCCGCGCAGGGCCGCTACGTCCTCGATTCCGCCAATGCCGCCAGATGACTGAAACGCCACCTGCGGGTATTTGGCGCATACTTCTTCATACAGCGCGACGTTTGAGCCTGCCAGCGTACCGTCGCGGGAGATATCGGTGCACAGCACGTGCTTCAGGCCGACGGGTAAATAGGTCTCAACCAGTTCTTCCAGTGAAACCCCTGAATCTTCCTGCCAGCCACTGACCGCAACCTGTTTATTCCCGTGCTCGTCAATACGAACGTCCAGCGCCAGCACCAGTGCGTCGGCACCAAAACGGGCAAACCAGCTTTTGACTATCTCGGGGGATTTTACCGCCGTCGAACCCACCACCACGCGCGCCACACCTGCGTCAAGAAGCGCCGCCACGTCTGCTTCCGTACGCACGCCGCCGCCAACCTGTACCGGAACATTGACGCCAGCGACCAGCGTTTTGATCAGCGGGATCTGGCGCTGTGCCGGGTCTTTCGCGCCGGTTAAATCTACCAGGTGCAGCACTTCAGCCCCCTGGGCTGCATAATCCTGCAAACGGGGGAGAGGATCGTTACCGTAATCACGTTGCTTAGCGTAATCGCCCTGATGAAGACGCACCACCGTGCCGTCGATTAAATCTAATGCCGGAATAATCATTACATCTCCAGAAAGTTTTTCAGCAACTGTGCCCCAGCCGCGCCCGAACGTTCCGGGTGAAACTGTACGCCAAAGAAATTGTCCTTTTGTACTGCCGCGGTAAACGGTTCGCCGTAATTGCACTGGGCGATGGTCCACGGGTTTACCGGCATAGCGTAGCTGTGTACAAAGTAGAAATACGCACCATCTTCAATGCCCTGGAACAGTCGATTTCCCGCCTGCGGATAGACGCGATTCCAGCCCATATGCGGCAGCGGCAGACCGAAATCGGTCATCTTCGGGACGTCCTGCTCAATAATGCCCAGTAGGGAGACACCGTTACTCTCTTCGCTGCGGCGGCCCAGCAGTTGCATACCTAAACAGATCCCCAGTACCGGTTGCGTACAGGCTTTAATCAGTTCAATCAGTTCGCGCTCGTGCAACTGGTCCATAGCCGCCTGCGCGGTGCCTACGCCCGGCAGAAATAGTTTATCGGCGCGCAGCACCACGTCCGGGTCACGACTGACAACAGGATCGTATCCGTGGCGTGCGACGGCGGATTTTACCGAATGCAGGTTGGCGCAACCGGTGTCCAGAATCACCACGTTCATTACAGCACTCCTTTTGAGGAGGGCAGCGTGTCGCCTTCTACACGAATCGCCTGACGCAGCGTACGGCCAAAGGCTTTAAACAGGCTCTCCACACGGTGGTGGTCATTTTTGCCTTTGGTTTTCAGGTGCAGGGTGACGCCCATAGTGTAAGAAAGTGAACGGAAGAAGTGTTCGATCATCTCCGTGCTCAGATCGCCAACGCGCTGGTAGGTAAACTCCGCGCGGTACTCCAGGTGTGGACGGCCGGAGATATCCAGCGCGCAACGTGCCAGACACTCATCCATCGGCAGCACAAAACCAAAACGGTTGATGCCGCGTTTATCGCCTAACGCCAGCTTTAAGGCTTCGCCCAGCGCCAGACCGGTATCTTCAACGGTGTGGTGATCGTCTATATACAGATCGCCCTTGACGGCAATCTCCATGCGAAAACCGCCGTGGGTGGCGATTTGATCCAGCATGTGGTCAAAGAAGCCAACGCCGGTATTGATTTTGCTGCGGCCTTCGCGGTCCAGCCAGACTTTGACGTCAATCTGCGTTTCTTTAGTATTACGCTCAACGTGTGCGTAGCGGTCACGTTTGGTCAACTGCTCGCCGATCATCGCCCAGTTCAGGGTATCGCGATGGTAACGCAATCCGCTAATGCCCATGTTTTCAGCGAGCTGAATATCGGTTACCCGATCGCCAATGACGTAGCTGTTCGCCATATCCATGGCCTGTTCAACCAGATACTGTTCAACCAGCTTCACTTTTGGCTTACGGCAATCACACTCGTCCGCTGGCAGGTGCGGGCAGATCAATACCTCATCAAACGTCACGCCCTGAGAAGTGAAAATTTGCATCATCAGGTTATGCGGACCGTCAAAATCAGCCTGCGGGAAACTCTGGGTTCCGAGTCCATCCTGGTTAGTGATCATAACCAGCTTAAAACCTGCTTTTTGCAGTTTCAGCAAAACGGGAACAACTTCCGGCTCGAAGGCAAGTTTGTCAAAGCGATCGACCTGAAAGTCACTTGGCGGTTCGGAAATCAGGGTTCCATCACGGTCAATAAAAAGATACTTCTGGCTCATACTTGCTCCGCACGTAAGGCGTCAATGACGCGCTGGCTCTCTTCACGGGTTCCGACAGTAATTCGCAGGCAGCCGCTTAACGAAGGTTGTTTATTCTGATCTCGTAAGATAATGCCCTGATCCCACAAAGATTTAAATACGCTACTTGATGCGGTGAAGCGCGCCAGAACATAGTTGGTTTCAGAATCGAATACCTGCTCTACACAGCGAATTGTTTTCAGGTTCTCCACCAGATACTGACGCTCTTCCAGGATCTGCTCTACGCGTTTACGCATGGCGGAAATCCCTTGCGGCGTCAGCGCCTGGGCGGCGATATCTGCCACCGGCGTAGAGAGCGGGTAAGGGGCAATCACTTTTAACAGCAGATTGATAACCTCTTCATTCGCCAGCGTAAACCCGCAGCGTAAACCGGCGAGCGCAAACGCTTTGGACAACGTGCGTAATATCACCAGATGCGGATACTCAGACAGCCAGCCTGCCAGCGTGGCCTGCGGGCAAAACTCAATATAGGCCTCATCAGCGACCACAATAGCTTTACCCTGCGTCATGTCGAGCAGTGAACGCAGATCCTGCGGGTTAATCAGCTGGCCGGTTGGGTTATTAGGGCTGCATACGTAGACTACCTTCACGCCATCAAGCTTGTCCGCGATGCCTTGCAAATCCAGTTGCCAGTCGTCGAGTGTTGGAACGGTGCGGCACTCAACGCCAATCGTTTCGGCGCTGACGCTGTACATGCCATAAGTCGGCGGGCAGTACAGAATCGCATCTTTACCGGGTTCGCAAAACGCGCGCACCAGCAGTTCGATCCCTTCATCTGCGCCGCGGCTGACCAGCACCTGCTCCGGCTTGACGCCAGCATACTGCGCGTAATTTTCAATCACCGCTTTCGGCTGACATTCCGGGTAGCGGTTCAGCGTTTGCTGAGTGAGCTGGAACTCAACGGCGGTGGGGTATTCATTCGCGTTGAGCCAGACATCTCCGCTACCGCCGAGACGACGGGCAGACTGATAGGGCGTTAATTCGCGAACATTCTTACGGGCTAAATCAGTGACGCTGAGAAAGTTGTCAGTGCTCATGCTTGCTCCTTCAGGGCGTTAACGCGCAGGGTGACGGCATTTTTGTGGGCAGTCAGTCGTTCAGCAGCGGCCAGTGTTTCAATGGTTGAGGCCAGGGCAGAGAAACCTTGTGGGGTTAATTCCTGTACGGTCATCCGTTTCTGGAAATCAGCCAGTCCAAGGCTTGAGCAGGTCGCGGTATAGCCGTAGGTCGGAAGAACGTGGTTGGTGCCAGAAGCATAGTCGCCTGCGGATTCCGGCGACCAGTCGCCGAGGAACACCGAACCGGCGCTGGTGATCTCATCAACCAGTTCACGCGCGTTGCGGGTCTGAATAATCAGGTGTTCCGGACCGTAGGCGTTAGATATTTCAACGCACTGCGCCAGATCTTTCGCCACGATTAAGCGGCTGGAGGAGAGTGCCTGACGTGCGGTCTCAGCGCGGGAAAGCTCAGCAAGCTGGCGTTCAACGGCTTTGGCAACGCCTTCGGCAAGCGTAGCGTCTGGCGTCAGAAGGATAACCTGCGAGTCGGGGCCGTGTTCTGCCTGAGATAGCAGGTCAGAGGCAACAAAGTCCGGCGTCGCACCGCTGTCGGCGATAACCAGCACTTCGGACGGGCCAGCAGGCATGTCGATGGCCGCGCCGTCAAGACGCTGGCTGACCTGGCGTTTGGCTTCGGTCACATACGCATTGCCCGGCCCGAAGATTTTATCGACCTTAGGAATAGATTCGGTGCCCAGCGCCAGCGCGGCAATGGCTTGCGCACCGCCCACATTAAACACCTCTTTTACGCCACACAACTGCGCGGCGTAGAGGATTTCATCGGCAATTGGCGGCGGTGAGCACAGCACCACTTTTTTGCAACCGGCGATGCGCGCCGGGGTCGCCAGCATTAATACGGTGGAAAACAGCGGTGCCGAACCTCCAGGAATATACAGGCCCACGGAAGCGATAGGGCGGGTAACCTGCTGGCAGCGTACGCCCGGCTGGGTTTCGATATCCACCGGCGGTAGAATTTGCGCTCTGTGGAAAGTATCAATATTACGCACCGCCGCCTGCATGGCTTGTTTCAGTTCGTCGCTCAGGCGACTGCTGGCTTGCTGGATTTCTTCCTCGGTGACGCGCAGCGCGCCAACCTCGGTTTTATCAAACTTCGCGCTGTATTCACGCAGCGCCCGGTCGCCGTTATTTTTGACGTTCTCAAGGATCTCAGCCACCGTACGGCTGATGCTTTCAGAGGCGGAAATTGCCGGGCGCATCAGCAGTTCGCGCTGCTGCTCGGGGCTACAGCTATTCCAGTCAATCAGGGTATTGAAGCTCATGGTCGTTACTCCATCATCGGGTGTTGCCGGATGGCGGCGCTGCCTTATCCGGCCTACAAGACCCGTAATATCAATAATTGTGACAATTCTTGTAGACCTGATAAGCGAAGCGCCATCAGGCATCAGATCACTCCATCATCTTCTCAATCGGCAACACCAGAATTGAGCTGGCACCGAGCGCTTTCAGTTTTTCCATTGTTTCCCAGAACAGGGTTTCGCTGCTGACCATGTGCATGGCAACACGCTGCTGGTCGCCCGCCAGAGGCAGAATGGTAGGGCGCTCAGCACCGGGCAGCAGGGCGATGACCTCGTCCAGACGCTCGCTCGGCGCGTGCATCATGATGTATTTGGATTCACGGGCCTGAATAACCCCCTGGATACGGGTTAGCAGTTTGTCGATCAGTTGTTGCTTGGCTTCGGCCATTTCGCCGTCGCGCTGAATCAGACAGGCTTTAGAGCGGTAGATCACTTCTACTTCGCGCAGACCGTTGGCTTCAAGCGTTGCGCCGGTGGACACCAGATCGCAAATCGCATCAGCCAGACCCGCACGGGGAGCGACTTCTACTGAGCCGTTTAACAGACAAGATTTAAACGAAACTCCTTTCTGATCGAGATAACGTTTGAGCAGGTGTGGGTAAGAGGTCGCGATACGTTTACCGTTCAGCGCTGCCGGGCCATCCCAGGCTTCATCAACCGGGGTAGCCAGCGAGAGACGGCAGCCGCCGAAGTCCAGACGGCGCAGAGTAAAATAGCGAGGGTCTTCACCCTGTGCCCGGCGGTTGAGCAGTTCCTCTTCCAGAACGTTTTCCCCGATGATGCCGAGATCAACGACACCATCCATCACCAGGCCCGGGATATCGTCATCACGCACGCGCAGAATATCGATCGGCATGTTCTCCGCCATCGCAATCAGGCGCTGGGTGTGAAGATTAATTTTAATGCCGCAACGGGCCAGTAATTCGCGTGAATCATCGCTTAAGCGGCCTGATTTCTGCATAGCTATGCGTAAACGGGTGTTGTCTAACATTCTTTATTCCTCGTTATCCTGTCTGAATCAGTTTGGGTCACGCACAAAAAAAAGCCCCCGGAAGAAATCTTCCGGGGGCTTTCTCATACGCTCATGCACCGCTGGAAGATTTAAACGTCTCCCAGCACACATCGCCTGAAAGACTAGTCAGGATGATGGTGATGATGGTGTTTGAATTGAGCGCGTGTCATAAATTTTCTCGATGAATGTTTATTCATATGATGTCTTTTAACCTAAACCACTTTAGCTACGGAAAGCAAGGGCTTTTTTTGATCATTAATTCATTTCATATTGATACTATGAATTGTCAGCCACCGTGGGCTGGCGTAGCCTTGCGTTATAGGCCAAAAGTCAGGAGAGAAGGCATGAAAAAGGTCGCAATTGTCGGGTTAGGTTGGTTAGGCATGCCGTTAGCCATGTCGCTGGCGGCGAGAGGCTGGCAGGTTACCGGCAGCAAAACCACATTGGATGGGGTGGAAGCGGCCCGCATGAGCGGTATCGAGAGTTATTCGCTGCGCCTGGAACCTGAACTGGTCTGTGAGGCTGACGATCTCGACGCACTGATGGACGCCGATGCGCTGGTTATTACGCTGCCTGCGCGTCGTAGCGGTCCTGGGGAAGCATTTTACTTGCAGGCCATGCAGGAGCTGGTCGACAGCGCGCTGGCGTATCGGATCCCACGAATTATTTTTACCAGTTCGACGTCAGTCTATGGTGACGTTCAAGGCACAGTGAAAGAGGGGACGCCGCGTAATCCGGTCACGGCGAGCGGTCGTGTCCTGAAAGAACTTGAAGACTGGTTGCACAATTTGCCAGGCACATCGGTGGATATTTTGCGTCTGGCCGGGTTGGTCGGTCCGGGAAGACATCCTGGTCGCTTCTTCGCTGGCAAGACGGCACCTGACGGACATCATGGCGTCAATCTGGTGCATCTGGACGATGTGGTTTCTGCCATCACGTTACTGCTGCAAGCGCCTAAAGGGGGACACATCTATAATATATGTGCGCCTATGCATCCAGCGCGTAACGTGTTCTATCCGCAGATGGCCCGCCAGTTGGGGATGGAGCCGCCGGAATTTCGCGGCGGTACGGATAACGGTAAAGGTAAAGTCATTGATGGCAACCGTATTTGTAATGAGCTTGGGTTTGAGTACCAGTATCCTGACCCGCTGGTGATGCCGATGGAGTGACAATCCAGCAGAGTGCCGCTGTATACCGCCAGGGGGCGAGTATGAAACCACTGCTGGACGTTCTTATCATCCTCGATGCATTAGAAAAAGAGGGCAGTTTCGCGGCGGCGTCGGCAAAATTGTTTAAGACGCCGTCTGCGCTTAGCTACACCGTCCATAAGCTGGAAAGCGATCTTAATATTCAGCTACTCGATCGCAGCGGACACCGGGCTAAGTTCACCCGCACCGGGCAGATGCTGCTGGAAAAGGGGCGGGAGGTGCTGCACACCGTCCGCGAACTTGAAAAGCAGGCGATTAAACTTCACGAAGGCTGGGAGAATGAACTGGTTATTGGCGTAGATGATACGTTTCCCTTTTCACTGCTGGCCCCACTCATCGAGTCTTTCTATCAACACCACAGCGTGACGCGCCTGAAATTTATCAATGGCGTGCTGGGCGGCTCCTGGGATGCCCTCACTCAGGGCCGGGCGGATATTATCGTTGGCGCCATGCATGAACCCCCTGCTGCGAGTGAATTTGGCTTTGCAAGGCTCGGGGTTTTGGAACAGGTGTTTGTGGTTGCGCCGCATCACCCGCTGGCGCAGGAACAGGAACCGTTAAATCGTCGTACCATTCGCCGTTTTCGCGCCATTGTGGTGGGCGACAATGCGCAGCATGCCAACGTCTCAGGTTCCCAGGTGCTGGACGATCAGGAAGCCATTACCGTTTTTGACTTCAAAACCAAGCTGGAACTGCAAATCAGTGGTCTGGGATGTGGCTATATTCCGCGCTACCTGGCGCAGCGATTTCTGGAGAGCGGCGCACTGATTGAGAAAAAAGTGGTCGCGCAAATTGTCTTTGAACCCGTGTGGATAGGCTGGAATGAACAGACCGCCGGGTTGGCCAGTGCCTGGTGGCGGGATGAAATTTTAGCAAATAGTGCTATTGCGGGGGTGTATGTTAAAACGGCTGCTGACAAATCAATCAGTTAAGAAAAAATATTCTTTTGTGGTCGCTTCAATCTCTTGTTATTTCTCCCCAATTTAGGGCAAAATACGCCGCTTGCAAAAAATGACATTAACCGACGTTTTAATACGCGTCGGTTATTTTTTTGCATCAAACCAATCATTCATAAAAGAGGCCGGGCTTCGTACCGGATAGATACTTACTTAAAAATCGACAGTTGTTGTCGCTGAGGATTAACAAAAAATGGGGCAATTTTTTGCTTACGCGACGGTTTTCGCCGTAATGGGGGATAACCATGTCGCATAACGCTACTCCAAACACCTCTCGCGTGGAATTACGTAAAACGCTTACGCTGGTTCCGGTTGTCATGATGGGCCTTGCCTATATGCAGCCGATGACGCTGTTCGATACATTCGGTATCGTATCAGGAATGACCGATGGTCACGTCCCGACAGCTTACGCCTTTGCACTGATCGCCATCCTCTTTACCGCACTGAGCTACGGTAAACTGGTGCGTCGCTATCCGTCTGCAGGCTCTGCCTACACTTACGCCCAGAAATCCATTAGCCCGACCGTTGGCTTTATGGTGGGTTGGTCATCACTGCTGGACTACCTGTTCGCTCCGATGATCAACATTCTGTTGGCAAAAATTTATTTTGAAGCCCTGGTGCCGTCGATACCGTCATGGATATTCGTGGTGGCGCTGGTGGCCTTTATGACCGCCTTTAACCTGCGCAGCCTTAAATCCGTTGCGAATTTCAACACCGTAATCGTGTTGTTGCAGGTGGTGTTGATTGCAGTGATCCTCGGCATGGTCGTTTATGGCGTGTTCGAAGGGGAAGGTGCTGGTACATTGGCGAGCAGCCGTCCGTTCTGGTCAGGTGATGCACACGTGATCCCGATGATCACGGGCGCTACGATCCTGTGCTTCTCGTTCACCGGTTTTGACGGTATCAGCAACCTGTCAGAAGAAACCAAAGACGCTGAGCGCGTGATCCCGCGTGCGATTTTCCTGACTGCGCTGATTGGTGGCCTGATCTTTATCGTCTCCACCTATCTGTTGCAGCTGTACTTCCCGGATATCTCGCGCTTCAAGGATCCAGACGCTTCACAGCCGGAAATCATGCTGTACGTCGCCGGTAAATTCTTCCAGGTTGGCGCGCTGATTTTCTCTACCATTACCGTACTGGCGTCCGGTATGGCGGCGCATGCAGGCGTAGCGCGTCTGATGTACGTAATGGGGCGTGACGGCGTGTTCCCGAAAAGTTTCTTCGGCTATGTACACCCGAAATGGCGTACTCCGTCTATGAACATCATTCTGGTTGGTGCGATTGCTCTGCTGGCAATCAATTTCGACTTGGTGATGGCGACGGCGCTGATTAACTTTGGTGCGCTGGTGGCGTTTACCTTCGTTAACCTGTCGGTGATCTCCCAGTTCTGGATCCGTGAGAAGCGTAACAAGACGCTGAAAGACCACTTCCAGTATCTGTTCCTGCCGATGTGCGGCGCGCTGACCGTTGGTGCGCTGTGGGTGAACCTGGAAGAGAGCTCAATGGTTCTGGGTCTGATCTGGGCTGGTATCGGTCTGATTTACCTGGCTTGTGTGACCAAAAGCTTCCGCAATCCGGTACCGCAGTACGACGAAGATGTCGCGTAATAACAGTATTTAACTAAAAAAAACGGAGACATGTTCTCCGTTTTTTTATACGTGGGATTTATACAATCTCTTCGGCATACTGCCAGAGTGATTTCAGCAGCATCAACTTTTCTTTGTTATCCGCATATTGCTGGCTCAAAAGCTGCAATTCATTGGCGTAATTTTGCAAAAACTCCGGTGTGAATACCTGGCGACGATGGTCCAGCCAGCGCTGCTGCTCAGCTTCGTCCAGCGTTCCCGGGAAGTTACGTGCACGGTAATTAAACAGCAGTTTTTCAATGCGCTTATCGACGAAGGAGATATCCAGTGCCGGTAAATTGCGCGGTTCGGTTTCCAGAACGATTTTCATCGCCGCACGGTCAGCATCGCTGAAAAAGCCGTTGTACAGTTGGGCATCCACGTTATCTGATGGTGTAAAGGGTTCCGCATCGGCAAAGATCGCGACCACTTTGTCGCGTATTTGCGGATTTTCGCGCAGAACTTTGAGATTATCCAGACAATGCTGGCGGTTAATGCCAAGACGGTCGGCATCTTCCGGACGCAGGGTATTCGCCTGTGCCAGTACCGGACATTTGTTGATGTGCACCAGTTTAACCGGTACGGCCGGGTTATCACCCAGATCCGCTTTAGACGTGTAAAGCCGCTCGCGCAGGGCGTCACTGTCGAGTTCGAGCAGCGGCGAAATATCACCGGCTAAGTCGACCATAATAACCGCGTTACGATTCTCCGGATGCCACGCCAACGGCGCTACCCAACTGGTGTTTCCGCGCCATGCGCCGAACATACCAGAGACATGGACCAGCGGTTTCATTTGCGGGACATCAATCAGCGCGGCCAGCTTGTGCTTATTACGATGGCTGTAGAGGTAATCAAACAGACGCGGCTGGCGCGACTTCACTAATTGCGCCATTGCGATTGTGGCGTATACGTCCGCCATCGCATCGTGAGCGTTGGTATGCTCAATACCGTTGGCTTTGGTCAAATGCTCCAGGCGGAAGCTGGGTAAGCCGTCGTCGTTTTCCGGCCAGTTAATGCCTTCAGGGCGCAGGGCATAGCAGGCGCGCATCACATCCAGCAGATCCCAGCGCGAATTATCGTTCTGCCAGCTCCAGGCATAGGGATCGTAGAAATTGCGATACAGGATGTTGCGCGTCACCTCATCATCGAAGCGCACGTTGTTATAGCCCAGGATACAGGTTTCCGGCACGGTGAACAGGGCGTGGATGCGTGCAGCAAAAGCGGCTTCATTTTCTCCCTTTTCACGTGCTTCCTGCGGTGTGATACCCGTAATCAACACCGCCTCAGGCTGCGGCAGATAATCGTCCGCGGGTTTGCAATAAAAGACTTCTGGTTCACCGATGATGTTGAAATCATTATCTGTGCGTATAGCCGCAAATTGCGCGGGTCTGTCCAGCGCCGGATGGGTACCAAAGGTCTCGTAATCGTGGAAGAGAAAACCAGGTTGCTGCTTGCCGTCATTCATTGTTCAGTTATGTCCGGGATCAATTTAGCGCTGGTTCAAGAATACCAAAAAATAGCGAGATAATCAGCTATGGCATTATCGAAGCTGGATTGTGTACGCAATAAAATTGAGATAAACAGGACGTTAATGGAATTAATTAATAAATTCCGCACTGTTAAAATAAATTACGGAAATAAAATATCTTGAGGTTGCGGGTTTGTAAATAATCTAACTGATAACCATTATTGTTATTTCCCTTTTATTTACTGTGTTCTGGAAACTTTAAAAATCTTTTATAAACAATGGGTTTTTATTTATGTCAATTCGCTGTCATACATTGTAATGAAATGTGATTGATGTAAAAAATAAATAATCTAAACGCCATATAATTATTGGATATATCTAATAACAGGAGGTTATATGAGCATTAGTCGGCGTAATTTTTTGCGAGGAGTGGGTATAGGCTGTTCAGCCTGTGCGATAGGCAGTTTCCCGCCTGGGGCACTGGCGCGAAATTCTCCTGAGAGTATCAAAGGGAAAACATCCCTGACGCCAAGTTTGTGCGAGATGTGTTCTTTTCGCTGCCCAATTCAGGCTCAGGTGATTAATAATAAAACGGTTTTTATTCAGGGAAACCCTAATGCGCCACAGCAGGGGACACGTGTCTGCGCTCGCGGCGGCAGCGGCGTTAGCCTGGTCAACGACCCTCATCGCATTGTTAAACCCATGAAACGCACAGGACCTCGCGGGAGCGGTGACTGGCAGGTTATTAGCTGGGAACAGGCGTATAAAGAAATCGCCGAAAAAATGACGGCAATAAAAACGCAATATGGTCCCCAGGGAGTCGTCTTCTCGTCTAAATCTGGCTCGCTGTCTGGCCATTTATTTCACCTCGCGACGGCTTTCGGGTCACCGAATACCTTTACTCACGCATCAACGTGTCCTGCCGGTAAAGCCATTGCCGCTAAAGTTATGATGGGTGGCGATTTAGCCATGGATATCGCCAATACCCGTTATATGGTCTCTTTTGGCCATAACCTCTATGAAGGGATCGAGGTTGCTGATACGCATGAGCTGATGACCGCGCAGGAGAAGGGGGCGAAGATGGTCAGCTTCGATCCCCGTCTGTCCGTATTCTCCAGCAAGGCGGATGAATGGCATGCGCTCAAGCCGGGCGGCGATTTACCGGTGCTGATGGCCATGTGTCACGTCATGATCAATGAAAATCTGTATGACGCGGACTTTGTTGCGCGCTACACCACGGGGTTTGAGCAACTGGCAGAAGCGGTACAAGAGACCACGCCGGAATGGGCGCAGCAGCTCGCGGATGTGCCTGCTGATGTCATTGTTCGGGTCACCCGCGAAATGGCCGCCTGCGCGCCTCATGCCATCGTCAGTCCGGGCCATCGCGCGACGTTTTCGCAAGAAGAAATTGATATGCGGCGCATGATTTTTACCCTCAATGTGCTGCTTGGCAATATTGAGCGTGAAGGCGGTTTGTATCAGAAAAAAGCGGCGGCAACTTACAATAAGCTGGCTGGAGAGAAGGTCGCTCCGGTGCTGGCAAAACCCGATGTCAAATTACCCAAGCCAACGGCGCAGCGTATCGATCTGGTAGCCCCGCAGTTTAAGTACATCGCGGCGGGCGGTGGTGTGGTGCAAAGCATCATTGATGCTGTGTTAAACCAGACGCCTTATCCGGTGAAGGGATGGATTATGTCCCGACACAACCCTTTCCAAACCGTAACCTGTCGACCAGATCTGGTCAAAACCGTTGAACAGCTCGACCTTGTGGTCAGTTGTGATGTCTACCTAAGCGAAAGCGCGGCGTATGCCGACTACCTTTTGCCTGAATGTACTTATCTTGAGCGCGATGAAGAAGTTTCAGACATGTCGGGTCTGAATCCAGCCTATGCCCTGCGTCAGCAGGTAGTAGAACCTATTGGTGATGCGCGTCCGAGCTGGCAAATCTGGAAAGAGCTGGCCGTGCAGTTAGGCCTTGGCCAATTCTACCCATGGCAGGATATGCAAACGCGTCAGTTATACCAGCTTAATGGCGATCATGCGCTATCTGCTGAATTGCGTCAGAAAGGGTATCGGGAGTGGGGTGTTCCGTTGCTGCTGCGTGAACCTGAAGCGGTGCGTCAGTTTGTGGAACGCTATCCGGGCGCGGTGGCGGTTGACAGCGACGGTACCTATGGCGAGCAACTGCGCTTTAAATCTCCGTCAGGAAAAATCGAACTCTATTCCGAAGAGCTGGAAACGCTCCTGCCTGGCTATGGTATTCCGCGCGCGCGCAATTTTGCGCTTAAAGGCGACAGTGAACTCTATTTTATCCAGGGAAAAGTGGCGGTTCATACCAACGGTGCGACGCAATACGTGCCACTGCTTAGCGAGTTGATGTGGGATAACGCGGTGTGGATCCACCCGCAAACGGCCCGTGAAAAAGGCATCAAAAGCGGTGATGACATCTGGCTGGAAAATGCGACCGGCAAGGAAAAAGGCAAAGCGCTGGTCACCGCCGGAATTCGGCCCGATACGCTGTTTGTTTATATGGGATTTGGCGCCAAGGCGGGAGCCAAAACCGCAGCGACAACGCACGGTATCCATTGCGGTAATTTGCTTCCGCATGTTACCAGTCCGGTTTCCGGTACGGTGGTCCACACCGCTGGCGTTACTCTTCGTCGGGCATGAGAAAGGAGAACATCATGAATCAATCTACAAACCCTTATGTCATGCTGCACGACGAGAAACGCTGTATCGGCTGTCAGGCATGCACGGTTGCCTGCAAAGTTCTGAATGATGTGCCAGAGGGATTTAGCCGTCTACAGGTGCAGATCCGTTCACCCGAACATGAACCCGAGGTACTGTCCCACTTCCAGTTTGTTCGCGTTTCCTGTCAGCATTGTGAAGATGCGCCTTGCGTCAGCGTTTGTCCGACCGGTGCATCATTTCGCGACGAAAATGGCATTGTGCAAGTGGATAAGTCTCGCTGTATTGGCTGTGACTACTGCGTTGCCGCTTGCCCGTTCCATGTCCGTTATCTCAATCCGCAAACGGGAATTGCCGACAAATGTAACTTCTGCGCAGATACCCGACTCGAGAGCGGTCAATCACCCGCCTGCGTTTCCGTTTGTCCGACGGATGCGCTGAAATTTGGTCGTCGTGACGACCCGGAAATTCAGCATTGGATAAATCAAAAAGAGGTTTATCGCCAGCAGGATACGCGTAGCGGCCCGGTGAGTGTTTATCGGCGTAAAGAGATCCATCAGGAGGGTAAAGCATGAATTCTATCTGGGGAGCAGAGCTTAACTATGCGCCGGACTACTGGCCGCTGTGGCTCATTTATGCAGGCGTTGTTGTTGTGCTGATGATTGCGGGCCTGGTTATGCACGCGCTGTTACGTCGGATGCTGGCACCCAAGACGGCAACCGGAGAAGAGCACCGGGATTACCTTTATTCTCTGGCAGTCCGCCGCTGGCACTGGGGTAATGCGCTGCTTTTTATCCTGCTTTTGCTGAGTGGCCTGTTTGGTCACTTCTCTGTCGGACCGGTGGCATTGATGGTGCAGGTACATACCTGGTGCGGTTTCGCCTTGTTGGCCTTCTGGGTTGGTTTTGTGCTAATCAACGCAACCAGCGGCAACGGTTGTCATTACCGGGTGAAGTTTAACGGGTTGATATCACGCTGCTTGTTGCAAACGCGCTTTTATCTGTATGGCATCATGAAGGGTGAACCACACCCGTTTGCCGCAACGGCAGAGAGTAAATTTAACCCGCTACAACAGCTGGCTTATCTGGCCATCATGTATGCGCTGATTCCGCTGCTAATCATCACCGGGTTGTTATGCCTCTACCCGCAGGTGGTAGGGGCTGGGCCTGTGATGCTGGTGCTGCATATGGTGTTGGCGATTGTCGGCTTACTGTTCATCTGTGCACATATTTACCTGTGCACGCTGGGTGACACACCGGGGCAAATTTTCCGCAGCATGATAGATGGCTATCATCGTCATCGCAGCCATCACGCAGAGACAGCACCGCGCAAAGGGTAACGTCAGACGCGGTCGATATCTGAAATCCTTTCCTTACAGCAAGAAAATGTGCCTTATGTCACATTTTCTTGCAATTTATCCATGTTTGTTCGCCAGAACTTCCGTAAAAAGAACGGCTATTTCTCCATTTCCTGAGGACATGCTGTTGAAACGCCGTTTGTTTATTGCCGCTTCACTATTTGCGATGAGTTTTTCGCCCGCGTACGCGACCGACGTCGCCAGTTTCGCTCCACAGCCTCCAGCAATTAATGCCGGTGCGTGGGTATTAATGGATTACACCACGGGCCAAATCCTGACAGCCGGAAATGAACACCAGCAGCGCAACCCTGCCAGCCTGACCAAGCTGATGACCGGATATGTTGTCGATCGCGCAATCGACAGCAAGCGTATTAGTCCGACAGATATTGTCACCGTAGGGCGCGATGCCTGGGCGAAAGATAATCCGGTATTCGTCGGTTCATCCATAATGTTCCTGAAAGAAGGTGATCGCGTTTCTGTGCGCGACCTGAGTCGCGGGCTAATTGTTGATTCCGGTAATGATGCCTGCGTGGCGCTGGCGGATTACATCGCCGGAGGGCAGCCGCAGTTTGTCGCGATGATGAACAGCTATGTGCAAAAGCTGAACTTGCGGGACACGCATTTTGAAACGGTACATGGTCTGGATGCGCCAGGTCAGCACAGCTCAGCATACGATCTGGCCGTGCTGTCGAGAGCTATCATCCATGGAGAGCCGGATTTCTACCATATGTACAGTGAAAAAAGCCTTACCTGGAACGGAATTACGCAGCAAAACCGTAACGGTTTGTTGTGGGATAAAACCATGAACGTCGACGGTCTGAAGACTGGGCATACCTCCGGCGCTGGATTCAATCTGATTGCTTCAGCTGTTGATGGTCAGCGCCGCCTGATTGCGGTTGTGATGGGGGCGGAGAGTGCGAAAGGGCGTGAAGACCAGGCGCGAAAACTGCTGCAATGGGGACAACAGAACTTCGATACCGTGCAGGTATTACGTAGCGGTAAGCAGGTTGGTATTGAACGGATCTGGTACGGCGATAAAGAAAAAATTAGCCTTGGCACAGAGCAGGATTTCTGGATGGCCCTGCCTAAAGCCGAAGTCGCTAATATCAAGGCAAAATATGTTCTTGATAAGAAAGAACTGGTTGCCCCCATTGCTGCCCATCAACGTGTGGGGGAAATTGAACTCTACGATCGGGATAAACTGGTGGCGCACTGGCCTCTGGTTACGCTGGAGTCTGTCAACGAAGGCGGTGTCTTCTCGCGTTTGAGCGATTACTTCCACCACAAGGCGTAGTTTTTCCTGATGTGCCTGACTGGCAAGAGTGCGAATCTGCTCACATAATAATCACTGATTCCTTGTGGCCGTCATACCTAAAAATTACACTGTATATAAATACAGTGTAATAACGGAGGTTATATGGAGTACGAGATAAAGCAGGTTGAGAAACGCATAATTGCCGGTTTCCATATGGTTGGACCGTGGGAACAAACGGTAAAGCAGGGTTTCGAGCAGTTAATGATGTGGGTCGACGGTAAGCAGATCGTACCGCTGGAATGGATAGCCGTTTATTACGACAATCCTGACGTTGTTCCGGCGGAAAAACTGCGTTGTGATACCGTGGTGTCTGTGCCTGAAGGTTTTGAGATCCCAGAAAACAGCGAAGGGGTGATCCAGACCGAACTGGCGGGGGGCGACTATGCTATCGCCGTTGCGCGCGTTGAAAATCATGACTTCGCGACGCCGTGGTATCAGTTCTTTGAGCGCCTGCTGCAGGATTCGACGTATGCGATAGCCGCTAAACCTTGCTTTGAAGTTTATATGAACAATGGCATGGAGGACGGCTACTGGGACATTGAAATGTACGTGCCGGTACAGTCGAAGTAACTGTTTTTGGTGTAAATCAGGATGAATGTCCTGGTCATCAGGGTGATGTTTTCACTCAAAAAACAGGTACAATTCTGTTCTTTGCAATTCCCTGACGGAGTGCATGAGTGCGTGCAGATAAGTCACTGAGTCCTTTTGAAATTCGTTTGTATCGTCATTATCGTGTGGTGCATGGTGTTCGCATTGCGCTGGCGTTTCTTTTTACTTTTCTGTTGGTTCGCCTGTTGAACATTCCTGAAGGTACATGGCCTCTGATTACGTTGGTGGTAATTATGGGGCCTATTTCCTTTTGGGGGAACGTTGTCCCCAGAGCGTTTGAGCGTATTGGCGGGACAATTCTGGGTTCGGTACTTGGGCTGGTGGCTCTTCGTCTGGAGCTCTTTTCACTTCCGCTAATGCTGATATGGTGCGCGGTAGCGATGTTTCTCTGCGGCTGGCTGGCACTGGGTAAAAAGCCGTATCAGGCGTTGCTGATTGGTATAACGCTTGCGGTCGTTGTGGGCGCCCCCGCTGGTGATATGAACACAGCGTTATGGCGCGGCGGCGATGTTATTCTGGGTTCATTACTGGCAATGCTGTTTACCGGTATCTGGCCGCAGCGGGCATTTATACACTGGCGAATTCAGTTGGCGCATTGCGTAACGGGGTACAATCGGGTGTATCAGGCTGCGCTATCTCCCAACCTGCTGGAGCAACCGCGACTGGAAAAGCATTTACAACAGCTTTTAAGCGATGTTGTCAAAATGCGTGGGCTCATCGTTCCTGCCAGCAAAGAAACCCGCATTCAAAAATCAATCTTTGAAGCTATTCAGACGGTTAATCGCAACCTGGTCTGCATGCTTGAGCTGCAAATCAATGCGCTCTGGGCCAGCCGTACCAGCCACTTTGTTATGTTGAATGCGCATACTTTGCGTGAAACACAGCTCAGGACACAACAGGCGCTACTGACGATAACCCACGCATTGTATGAAGGTAATCCACAACCGGTGCTTGCCAATACGGAAAAACTCAATGACACCGTGGTGGAGTTACGTCAGCTTATTGCTGAGCATAAGGGCGATAATGTCGCTGAAACGCCCATTCACGGCTACGTTTGGCTAAATATGGAAATGGCGCGACAGCTGGAGTTGCTCTCTCATTTGATCTGTCGCGCGCTGCGCAAATAAAGAGCAGATGAGGGGATTGGTTCTACTGCTGCTTCGATTCAGCAACGATTAGAGGTATGATACTGAAAAAGGCTAAAACCATTGGTAACTGCAATGGCTTTACCCTCGATAATTCAGGTTTCAACCATGCATGGTCGATGCAGATGCAACTTGAAGTATGGCGGGCATGAAAGTAATGTTGACCCACTTTAGCCGTTGTTTTAACGAATCCGAATCTCACATTATCAGGGGTGTAAAAATGGAAACTACCAAGCCTTCTTTCCAGGACGTGCTGGAATTTGTTCGTCTGTTCCGTCGTAAAAACAAACTGCAACGTGAAATCCAGGACGTTGAGAAAAAGATCCGTGACAACCAGAAACGTGTTCTGCTGCTGGACAACCTGAGCGACTACATCAAGCCTGGAATGAGCGTGGAAGCGATTCAGGGCATTATCGCCAGCATGAAAAGCGATTATGAAGATCGTGTTGATGATTACATCATCAAAAACGCTGAGATCTCTAAAGAGCGCCGCGACATCTCTAAAAAGCTGAAAGCGATGGGCGAAGTGAAAAACGGCGAAGCGAAAGCCGAGTAACGATTTTATGCTTGTCCGGGTCGCTGCATAGCGGCGGCCCTTATTGCAGTTCGACCCCGCCAGTTACCATCCGCAACAAATGCTGTTCCGGCCAGTGTTCCGTTAATTTTTTCTGCGTCAGCATCCATTTAATGTAGTCCACATCATGACGCTTTCTGTCGAGCATCAGACCGACTACGCTGCCACTGTGCGCAACGTTGACACCGTATAAATCACATTCTTCTACCAGCGCTAAAAGTGAATCAAAATTTGGTTTAGGTAACAGCAACTGGCTGGCGATCGCGCTCAGCGTGGCGGCTTCACCCATCCGATAAGGATTTTGACTGATACAGGCTTCCTGTACCTTTTCCCATGCGCGTTTCAGCGCTGGAGCGCCTGCAAGTAACCCTGACTGGCGTGGAGTACGGTGATAATCAGCGGTAAGCAAGGTTTCCGGGCTTTCGAGAACCAGCAGATCGAGTTGAGGCTGGGCTTCACAGGCAATTTGCGTGGAGGCGTCGTTGTGATCGAACAGCGTAAGCTGGCGGAAAACGGTGCTGTCGGTAGGTTCCAGCGAAACGCAAAGCTGCGCCAGAGTGGATTCGTCTAGCTGATGACCCAGATACTGCGCCGTGGCGATTGCCGTGGCGGCGATATCCGCTGTGCTGCTGGCCATCCCTTTAGCGACAGGAATGGTTGACTGGACATCAATTCGAATATCCTGACTCATTTGTGCCGGGTATTGCCAGTGCAGCAATAACCTCTCAACCATCGCCCGCGAAAGTGGACGTTCATCTGTCAGCGGTGAACCTGAAGTGACCTCAACGGTGCTATACCATTCAACCGGGCAGGAGACCAATTTCTCACTGCCCAGAATCCAGCCCTGGATAAGTTCTCCGCACGATGCGGGACATTGCGCAACAGCCACGTCTTCACCTATGTGATCAGAAATCTTCGGCGCATAGTGTCATGGCGATCGCGCTATTACCATGATTTGCCGCAATTTGCGGTGCGGCAGTATTATGCAGGAATGCCCAATGTCACAGTTTCAGATATCGCTAAACGCATAACGTCTTGCGCAATCATCAGCTCTTCATTGGTATTAATCACCGCCACTTTGACCATCGCATTTTCCGTCTGAATGAAGGTGGCATTACGCTGATTTTTTTCCTCATCAACGGCCAGCCCCAGGAAATTCAGATTACGACAAATCGCAGCGCGCGCCCGTGCGGAGTTTTCGCCAATACCACCGGTAAACACCAGGGCATCCAGACCGCCCATCTGCATAATATAGCTACCAATGGTGGCACGAATGCGCTCAGCAAAAAGCGTCAACGCCAGCGCCGCCTGGTGATTGCCCGTATCTGCGGCATGTTCAACGTCGCGGTAGTCAGGTGAGATGCCAGAAACACCGAGCAATCCGGACTCATTGTTGAGCAATTGGTTGAGCTGCTGCGGTGTTTTGCCTTCTCGCAGGGCAATCCACGGTAAAATGGACGGATCGATATCGCCACTTCGCGTGCCCATCATCACGCCAGACTGCGGCGTAAAGCCCATTGACGTATTCACCGATTGTCCGCCTTTGATGGCGCAGATGCTGCTGCCGTTGCCCAGATGACAACAAACAACGCGCAGGGCGCTGAGTGGTACACCCAGTTTTTCAGCAAGCTGTGAGCTAACGTATTTGTGGCTGGTACCATGAAAACCATAGCGACGAATACCCAACTCTGCATAGTAACGCCAGGGCAGGGGATAGATGAAAGAAGGCTCATCAAGCGTTTGATGAAAGGCGGTGTCGAACACCGCAACGGCTGGTGTTTTGGGCAATAGCTGGCGGAATACCGCGATCCCCAACGCATTTACCGGGTTATGCAGAGGGGCCAGTTCCGCGAGTCGCTCGATTTCTGCCAGCGTTTCATCAGTTACCAGCGCGGAGTCTTTAAAAGATTCTCCGCCGTGCGCGACGCGATGACCCACGCCGTCGATCTCTTCCAGACTGTTGATAATGTGGTGGTTGAGCAGTTTTTCCAGGAGCAACGTTACGGCTTCACGATGATCGGCTACGGGCAAAGTCTCCTGCCATTTCTGCGCTGGCGTTTTTAGGGTGACCTGCGCATCAGACAAACCGATACGTTCAATCAACCCCTGACAGATCATTTCACCCTGCGGCATCGCCAGTAGTTGAAATTTAAGCGAGGAACTACCTGCATTAATGGCCATTATTTTGTGAGACATGAAGGTTCCTTTGCATTCAGAAAAATGAACATCTCATCGACCCCAGTATTCTCCAGCGCGCTGGTGACAAATACTTTTTGCGCACCAGCCTGAACTAACCAACTCTCCACAAGAGAAATACGCTGCGGATTGGCTAAATCGGCTTTGGTAACGAGGCCAATAACGGGTCGGTTCATTGGTCCGGTAAAACCGGGAGAAAATGGTGACCACGGCGCGTCAGCATTGAGTACCAGCGCAATAATGTCTGCTTCACAGGCGCTGGCCAGCAGCGCACTGTACAGGCAGCGGTTCTCAAGATATTCACCCGGTGTGTCTATTGTCGTAGGAGACCAGACTATGGCCTGGGTCTTCTGATAGTGAAGCGCTTCTCCCCGCATGCACTGCGTGAGCGATGTTTTACCGCACTGGCTGGGGCCAATTAGCATGATACGTTTCATGAGATTACGTCCGGGTGATGGGACACGCGGTAAAACGCATCATTTCGCCCAGCGTTCGGGTTACCTGTTTCAGCGCGTACTCAACGGCGGAAACATCACCCGTCAGTACCACCGCACCGGTAAACCGGTCGAGAAAACCAATCTCTACCGCCCCTGATTTCGTGGCGATATCACAGGCGATGATTGAGGCTTCGCTGGGGGTAATGGTCAGAATACCGATTGCGGAAACCGCATCTGGTAATCCCAGCTTCTTGAACAAATCTTTACCTGGATTAGCAATAAGATGCGCCAGCGTGACCTGTTTGCCAGGTACATATTCCTGAATCATTCGATCCGTGGTGGGTTGTCTTTCCATTATCCCTCCACCATTTGTCGCCACATGCTTTCATGCGGGCGGGGTATGACCGAGCGGTAAACCAGCAGGCCTTTTTCACCCGCGCTTTCACTGGCAACCGTCACTGCGTTATTCACATCGGATACATCGCCAGCAACGACCATGTAGCACTTGCCGCCAATACCAAATGCCATATGGACGCGTACCAGCGTGACGTTGGAGGCTTTAACCGCCCGGTCGGCGGCGCAGATGCAGGCAGCAACGCTCCATGTTTCGACAATACCAACAGCCTGACGCTTATCCACGCTGTTTAGGCCGCTGATTGCGGGGAGTACGCTGGCATGAATGTTGGGGAGTACCAGACTGTCAACGAGCATATCGCCAGCAAGAGATGTTCCAGTGGCAATCGCCTGTTGTACGGCACCTACGTCACCACCGAGCATGAGTAGAAATTTTCCCGGGCAGATGGTCTTGCTGACCAGTAAATTCACATTCGCGCTTTTTAACATGGCATCACCAGCTTCCATCCCTTTGGCAATGCTGGTGAGTTCTAAAATCCCTATAGCCTGAGACATGATTAACCTCTAATTACCGTGATAGATTGCTCAGTGATTTCGCTGACAATACCGTCAATGCTGGCGTGAACAGGCGCGCCTAATGCACCGGACGGCACATCGGCAACGCATTGACCGCGAACAACGCGTTCGCCTTGTTCTACACATGGGATGGCGCTGGCACCAATATGCTGGCGTAACAACAGCGTCGTTTTATCTGTGGAATAATCAGTCTCAGCCAGTGGCGCATCGTGATACCAGTCGCTAAGACCCAGTTTGGTAATAAGGCGCTTAACCGGGATCAACCGGTATTTCGCCATTTCATCCTCAGGATTTAGCGGCCCTTCATAACGATGGTTGAGCGCCCGCAGCTCGCGTTTCAGCATACGGTTGATGCGCATCGGTGAAATCCCAACCGGGCAGGCTACGCTTTCACACACGTTGCATTCTGAACAGGTCAGGGCCGTGAGCAGCAGCTGCGGTGTGGCCGCCTGCTGATAATTAACCGCACGAACCAACAGGTGCGGGGATAATTCATGGCCGATCAAATGCCTTGGGCACAAATCCGTACACAAACGGCACTGCTCGCAAACGGTTTTTGCTACAGAAAGCACGGTGCGTTCATCCTGTATCCGTCGCTGAATTAACGCATGAGACTTAGGCAAAACCAGCAGGCCCCCGGTGGTCTTGCTTACGGGGGTATCCAGTGAAGTAATCAGGCCGCCCATCATCGGACCACCGTTAATAAAGCCGGGATCGTCAACGGTTGCGCCACCAGCCAGCGCCAGAACGTCACGTAAAGGCATTCCGATAGGGACAGTGAGTGTGATGGGACTGGCGACTGCACCATTAACGGTCAGGGTGCGACGCGTAACGGGGTACTGCTGCTCAACTGCTCTGGCGATGTTGAGCACGGTCTGGACGTTATTGACCACCACACCGACGCTAACCGGCAGCGCGGCAGGCGGAACTCTCCGACCTGTTGCCATCCAGATGGTCAGAACCTCGTCACCAGCCGGGTAGACATCAGGCAAAATATGTAAGCGGATCCCGGCAGGCAGCAGGGGCGTTAATGCATTGATAGCCTTTTGGTATTTCTCTTTGAGCGCAATAATTCCGGCACTGGCTCCGGTCGCCGTCATGGCATATTGAACGCCGCGGATAAGTCGCTCAGCCTGGACGGCCATCAACTGCTGGTCAACTTTCAGCATTGGCTCACATTCAGCCGCATTGACCAGAAAGGTATCGACCTGGGCCTGTAATTTTACGTGAGCAGGAAAGCCTGCGCCTCCGGCGCCGACAACACCCGCTGCGCGAACGCGTTCGCGAATGGTCTGTGCATCATAAAGCGTGGACTCTGCCGTCATGGCTGTCTTCATAATAATTCCTCAAGCAGTTCCTGCATGGCACTGGCATCGGCAACACGAGGATTGGTTTGCAGCGTGACGTCAGCCAGCGCGGCCTGAACCATCGACGGGATACGTTGTGACCAGGCTTGCTTTCCGTCTTTAAGCGCGTCAACAAAAGAAGGCAACGCACACTGTTTTTTCAGTAGCTCAATATGATGAATGAGCGCATTCAATGCTGCTGTATCGTTCGCGTTATCCGGGCATAGGTGGCAGGCTTTAGCAAAACGGGCATAGCGCTTCGCAGCTCGCGGATCGCGGGCATTAAAATGAATGACATGGGTCAGCAGCAGCGCATTGGCAAGTCCATGCGGCAGATGAAACTGACCACCCAACTGATGGGCAATCGCATGATTGATCCCCAGTCCAGCCTGACTAAATGCCATTCCCGCGAGCGTTGATGCATTGTGCATTTTCCCCCTGGTTGCCAGACAGTCGCCTTTGCTGACGGCGACAGGCAGGTACTGGAAGACGATTTGAGCCGCTTTTTCAGCCAGTGCGTCTGTGAAGTCGCTGGCCTTCGTGGACACGTAAGCCTCCAGCGCATGCGTTAACACGTCCATGCCGGTATTCGCGGTGATGGCAGGTGGTACGCTGACAACCAACGTTGGATCAAGGATGGCCATGTCCGGGTAAAGCGCATTATTAAACAATGGATATTTAATGCCTTTATCCGGATCGCTAATCACGCAGGCACTGGTTACCTCGGAGCCTGTGCCGCTGGTGGTGGGAATTGCAACACAGGTTTCAATTTCAATACCGAAATGTCGGCTGAACCAGACGATGGCTTTTGCGGCGTCCAGTGCTGAGCCGCCACCAAAACCCATCACGACGTCCGGTCGCAGGGACTGCATTTGTGCAATCCCTTGTACTACCGTACCGATGGTGGGATCGGGGGTGATATCGCTGAAAATGCTGATGCGGTTATCCGCTGGCAGAGCGTTGCGCAGCTTTTCAATCAGGGGAGAACGTGCGAGAAAACCATCGCAGATAATCCAGATATGCTTATTCGTGAAACGCTTGAGCACATCCAGACTTCCCTGGCCGCTGTACAATCGAGTTTGCAGTGAAAAGCTATTCATAACGGCCCCATTAGCGAATAGAAAAACCGTTTGTCAGCACGCAACGACGAGAGCGTGCGAAAGTGCGCGCAGATGTTGTTCCTTCACCGGTTGGCGTCGCAATAGTGAAGGTTGTAAAACCTTCACCACCAACGCCGATCCCGGCGTAAGAGGGGCCATTTTTCACAAAGATTGAGGTCTGAAGCGTGCGCGCGGCAAGGTTCAAACGTGACACATTTTGCGAATGCATAATGGCGGTGTGATGCAATCCCTCTTCAACTTTCAGGGCCAACGTTAATGCACTGTCAAAATCGCTCACCGTTACGACGGGGAGCATTGGCATCAATTGCTCGCTGGTAACCCACGGGTCGTCAGCCTTGACGATGCCTGTCAGTAATCGAGGCGCTTTTGCCGGAACCGGTATTCCTGCTGCTTCCAGTAAGGTTGCCGGGCTTTTACCCACCAGTTTTTTATTGGCTATGCCTTCTGGTAGACAGACAGCGCGCAGTTTGTCTACCTCTTCGCTATTGAGAAGCATCGCACCAAAAGACTGCATCTGTTGAACCAGTCGTTCGGCAACGGCATCAACAACAATCAGGCTCTTCTCAGCAATGCAGGGGAGGTTGTAATCAAAGGATGCGCCATTGATGATATCTTCCGCCGCCTTAACCAGGTCGGCCGTTTCATCAACAATGCAGGGTGGATTTCCTGCGCCTGCGCCGATGACTTTTTTCCCGCTTTTCATGCCCATAGCAACAATGCCAGGGCCACCGGTAATCGCCAGAACTGCGATTTTAGGGTGCGCCATCATCTGCTGGGTAGCCTCAAAAGTGGGTTCTGTGACCGTGACGACAAGATTACGAATTCCGCAGCAACGGAAAGCAATATCTTCGATCATGGCAATCAGCTTGAGTGAAACCTTTTTAGCACCCGGATGCGGACTGAAGTAAACGCTATTCCCTGCCGCCAGCATGCTGATGCTGTTGTTAATAATGGTCTCTGTCGGGTTTGTACTGGGGGCGACAGAACCAATCACGCCAAACGGTGAATACTCGAATAACACCATGCCGCCGTCGCCGGTTAACGCCGTGGTGGTGAGATCTTCGATACCCGGAGTGTTGTCCAGCGCGGCTTTATTTTTAAGGAACTTATCCTCTTTGTTGCCCATACCCGTTTCGGCAGCGCTCTCAGCGGCCAGTGAAGCAAGATGAGGCGTCAGTTCTTCGCGTAGGGCGTTTATGATGGCGCTGCGGGTTTTCAATGGACATTGCTGGTAACGCAGAAAAGCCTGATGCGCTGCATCGATAGCTTCGCCAACGGACGGAAAAATACCGTTACCCTGAACTTCTGCTTTTGCCGGGGCGAGTTGCTCACTCAAAATGTTACGAATAAGGGTTTCAAGTTCTGAAGTATTCATTGATGTGTTCTCACGTTAATCGCCGCAATGGCCGTTTCTGCAATGTCCATATCCTGTTCAACGCTTCCTCCGCTGATGCCAAGACCCCCGAGGAGTAAACCCTCACGCCATAATGCGTACCCGCCACCGAAGGTGACGACTTTTCCCTGCATATGGCTTTCCAGACCGTAAAGAGCGGCGCCGGGTTGCACTGCTGATGTCAACTCATGCGTGGCGGTTTTCATCGCCACGGCAGTCCAGGCTTTTTTGGGTGCCAGTTCGCTACTCACGAGTAATGCGTCAGGCATGCGCCAGACCACCGTTTGGGTTCCGTTGGCATCAACAATGCTAATGACGACCGGAACCTGAAGTTCTTCTGCTCTCGTCACCGCAGCGCGAGTGAGTTGGTGGAGCTCCTGAAAAGACAGATACATAGTCGGCTCCTTTATGGCTGGTGCTTGAACGGCAGCGAGATAGCGCTCAGCCACTTTCTGAATGATGTCGTTTTGATGGGCGTCATGATCTTCTGCTCGTGCAATTGCATATAAGCAGTCGGACAGGCGATTGATATAACGCATCAGCACGTGTCTGACGGAGATCTCGGTGGAGAGCTCGACCAGTCGTCTCTCTGCACGGCGTGCCAGCGTACGGGCAAAGTGCAGTCGGCTGGCGGCTTCGCTGCGGCCAGGTAGAATAAAGCTGCGCAGGGGCGGTACTCTTCCCATTGCGGTATCGATGGCAGCTTCCAGTGCCGCAATTTCTTCTGAGCTGATGTAGCGCTGCTCTGGCGTTGGTTCTTCGCTTTCGCTTGCCAGTTCGGCGCTGAACCAAAAAAGCTGCAGCTGGATATTTTCAAGTAACTGCCGGTGCTGCGGGGTTTTCGCTGCACAAACGCACAGACTTAGCGCCGCATTCAGTTCGTCCAGCGTACCGTAGGCTTCCACGCGTGGATGCGTTTTGCTCACGCGCTGTCCGGTAAAGAGGGCTGTTGTTCCGGCATCACCAGTGCGGGTATAAATCGCCATAATTCCTCCTAACGAGAAAGCGTGTCGACAATGCCGACGATAGCCAGATCGATGGCCTCGTTAGGGCCAGAAAAAACGTGTCTGGCGCTGGATCCGCTGCTGAGTAATACCAGTTCGCCGGTCCCTGCGCCGACAGAATCAACAGCGACTTCATCTCCACTCACCGGGGATGCAGGAAGCTCTCCGTCAGCACTTACCCGACGTACCAGCAACAGTTTTTTTCCCACCAGTGATGGGGATTTTTGCGTGGAAACCACAACGCCTGTAACCCGGGCCAGATGCATAGCTCACTCCTGCTTAATTAGTTGGACATTTCGCAGACTGACTGCTTCCTGAGCCAGAGCCGTCACGACACACCGACGGCGCAACACCAGTACGCCATCCCTTAATTGGGCGACGTCGGCATAGCTGAGAAGCTTCTCAGGATGCAAAAAGATGATTCGTCCCCGTTCATCATTGAACTCCAGCGGCAGACGTGCGAGTTTTTTCACGGGGATTGCGGGTAACAATCGGTGTTGTAGTGAAATTTTTACGCGGACTCCGCATGCCAGCGCGTCGTGAATCTTTCCCACCGACATGTTGGCTGGGCAGCCTTCGGCAATTTGTTCCAGTAATGGCAGATCCACTTGCTGGAGAAGGAGCGACGAGTACTGGCAGCATACTGTCCGTGAATCGATTTCCCGTAACTGCGCAACGCTAAGAGTGAGCGTGCTTTCCGCGCGTTTTTTTAATCGGGAAACAACCTCCTCGATAATGCGTTGCAGCAGTTCGTTGTTCATCGTGAGGTCACCAGTGTGGCGAATGCCTGGGGATTATCAGCGCCTGCAGCATTGGCTTCATCTGTATCGATATGCATTTCGAGGCGCATGTCCGGCGAAACGCGTACGGCGACGTTATCGAAAATCAGTCGACGTTCATCGCCATTAATGGCGACCGAGACTTTATCACCATGGGAAACCCGCAGAATCAGAGCATCGAGCGGAGACATATGGATATGCCGTTGGGCGACGATCACCCCGGATGCTAAGTCCAGTTCAGCAAATGGGCTGACGAGACGAACACCGGGTGTGCCCTGAATATTGCCCGACATCCGCAGCGGAGCAGCAATTCCCAACGTGCGGGCGTCGGTACGAGAAATTTCGACCTGGCTGGTACTGCGCAGCGGGCCGAGTAAACGCACATTTTTTAACTGACCTTTTGGCCCCACCAGCGTGACAGTCTGCTCTGCTGCATATTGTCCTGGCTGCAGCAGCCCTTTTTTCTCACTAATGGGGTTATTGGGAAACAAGCGACCGTAATCTTCAGCGCACAGATGAATATGACGATTAGAGATCCCCAGCGGAATCGGGCGCTCGCGCATTTCATCCAGAACCTTAGCGATAGTGGTCTCCAGTTGCTGTTTATCCATTACGCTTCACCTCGTTTGCCAGAGTGAAGACAAAGCGTGCGCGGCTCGCCTTTTTGGCGAGGGCAGGCAGGATCAAGACACAAATTGCAGCTAATCAACTCTGCATCTTGCGGTGCTTCGGGTACATCATGGTCTACAAATATTTCTTCATGCGGTACGGCTGGTATGGGTTCGGGCGTTGGCTCAGGCTCCAGGACAACGCTATGCGACAGGATCCCATCCCCGGGTCTGGAAATGACTTTGTGAGCCACCAGTCCATCTCGCTGGTCAGCGAAACTGACACCGGTGGAAATGGCCGCCTGGACGGAGGCCACATCCCCGATTATCTTGATCACCGTCCAGCCTGAGCCGTTGGTTTTTTCGAGGCCCACCAGCGTGATGGAGGCGGCTTTCGCCATGACGTCCGCGCAACTGATGGCTAATGCCAGACCACTAACTTCAAGTAATCCCAGTGATTGCTTCACGCTGTGCTCCTTGGTTGCAACGACTTATGCGGATTTAGGTAAAATGGCTTCAACGTCGCTGTGCGGACGCGGGATAACGTGGCAGGATTTCACCTCACCAACGGCGCTTGCGGCTGCGCTTCCAGCATCTACGGCTGCTTTCACTGCGCCGACATCACCGCGAACCATAACGGTGATAAGGCCAGAGCCGATTTTTTCGTAACCAACCAACTGCACGTTTGCGGATTTCACCATGGCATCAGCGGCTTCAATAGCGCCGACAAGCCCTTTTGTTTCAACCAGTCCCAGTGCGTTATTCATACTGCTTTTCTCCTGTGGGTTATGAGTGGCATTCCCGGAACGGAATGCCTTTAACCAGCCGCGCAGCGTTGTTACCAATGCTGCGGCGATCGTGGCTATTTTGTTGATACGTCAGCGTAAAAAGTGGTGCTGACGTGGGTAAGTTTTTGTAGTGCACGACCAGTTTTTCGCTGTTACAGCCAATACCGACCAGCAATGGAGACTGGCTGGCGGCCAACCATGCGTTGTGGATAACGTCAGTTGAGCTACTCTCCTGAATCACAAAGGGAATCCCTTCTTCTTCAATACCCAGCAGTACGTCATTCCAGACGTCAGCACAGTCAGCACTGGTGAAGATAACGATGGCTGGTGTGGTGAGATTACTTTCCATGAGCGAATGCCTTATGCCAGGAGAGGATCAGTCCTGTCGCAACCGCATTGCGCGGACCTTCGGTACCACGAATGTTGCCGCGCCCGGCAACCAGTCGATAATGCGCCAGAGCATCGGTGACCAGCTGTGGAACTTCAAAATCCAGAGATGAGCCGCCAACCAGTACCACAAAGGGAATATCCCGAATGTTCCCGGTCGGACTGACCTGACGTAGCGCTCTGAGTGCGTTAGTAACGAAAACGCGCTCCTTGGCGCTGCGACGAATGGCCCGTACTTTCTCCAGCGCCAGTTCACCAGGCAGTGGCACCAGTTCATCGGGTTTCACTACGCACACGCGCGCAAAAACCGTTGGTGGGAGAGGCGTAGGGAAGAACTGAACGCTGCCGTCTTCGTGGCGAAGGTGGAACAAGCTCTCAACTTTCGCCAACGGATACTTTTTAATCTCTTCAGCGAGATAACGGTCATCCAGACCCAGTTCACGGGCAATGATCATCGTGACCATATCGCCTGCGCCTGCCAGGTGCGTGGCAATAATTTCGCCCTTAGGATTGATGATAGAAGCGTCGGTTGAACCCGCGCCGAGATCCAGAATAGCCAGTGGTCGTGTTGTGCCCGGAGTTGTTAAGGCTCCCAGAATGGCAGCTTCGGCTTCGGCCCCGCCAACCTGGACGTCAATGTTGAACTTTTGCTTGATCTCCTGGGCAATCATCGCCATTTGCAGGCGGTCTGATTTCACCATGGAGGCTATGCCGACAGCCTGCTCCAGCGAGAACTCACCGGCAAGTCCACCCGTCACACTGACGGGAACCGAGGTATCGACCGCCAGCAGGTCCTGAATAAAAATTTCATGACTGGGTTTGTTGGTTAATTCAGCCATCGTCTGGCGCACATGCTCCAGCATGCCGCCAATATTGGTGCCAGCTTCTCCGGTCACGTTATCCAGTTTTGGGCATTCACCAACCGCTTTCATAATCGCTTCGGCGCCCGCGGCAACGTCGACCCGTACGGTACGACCCTGAGACTGTAGCTCCAGATTTCCGGCAGGAATCGCTCGCGCTTTCACATCACCTGACGGCGTTTTCACCACCACGGCTGAACGGTTGCCGATCAGCGCCCGTGCCATCGGAACAATGTTTTTAGTCTCATCGGCATTGAGGCCAAAGACAGTTGCAATGCCGTAGGGGTTGGAAAGGGTTTCAATGACCTTTCCTGGTACAGCGACCTCAATGGCAGCCAGCATCCCCAACGGGATACGGTCGATATGAAGGACTTCATCGACGATGGGCAGGGGATGAGTCAGACGATTACTGACCAACACTCCGTCGTCCTGCTGCAAAATAACGCCAGTCAACTGGTATCCAGCACGGACGGAGGCATTAATCATCGTAGCGACATCGGCGAAATCAAATGCCGATGACACCACCAGAATATAGGGCGTATCCGCCGGGCGACTGAGAAGGTCTTCCGGCGTAATAGTGACGCCCACGCCTAACCCGACGCCGCCCGGTGTTTTAGGGTTATGGCCGATCATGGTGGATTCAGTGATGATGGTTTCGGTTATTGTTTCCATCGCCACGTCGCCAATGACCGGGGTGGCTTCGTTAATACGGATGAGCGAAATATCGCTGACATTGATACCGGCGTTTTTTGCCGCCAGCGTAAGGGCCTCCTGAATGCCAAACACATTACGTAATGTGCCCTTAATTCCGGTGGTTTCTGCCAGCGCGCTGCCGGTGATGCTCAGTACGCCAGACTCATCGAGAGTAGCCAGAGCGACTTCCGTTGATGAGTTGCCTATGTCAATGCCAGCTATATATCGCATGATCCTTTCCCTGAGTCAGTCGTCGCCTTTGAGTTTTTTACGCTCAACGTACAGCGCTGCCGCTTCACGAACGAAAGCTGCACAGATTTTTGCCTGATAACGATTTTCGAGATCGTCGGCGATAGCCATCAGCTCATCTTTTGTTGAGCGGTACGGGCGCAGCGCGTTGTAGATCTCAAGAATGCGATCGTCAGGAACAGCGGTTAGCTCGGCTGCGCGCTCGAAGTTCATCGCCAGCCTGTCACGTCCGGCATCTTTGGCGATTTCCGCCTGCAGGCGCAGTGTTTCAGGGGTGATGCGCATGTCCTGCGCGGTCACTTTGTTGCTCAGAACATTTTCAAGCGTGAAGTCGTCCAGCGTTTTGTTGGTCGCAGTTTTTACCCACTCAGGATGTTTATTCGCGAGAGGGTAATCCGTGACTTTCGCGGTATGTGCTGATGAACTCGCCGCGGGCGGAGTCGCAGACTCGCCTTGCAGGCTGTTCATCCGGCTCAACACATCCCGAACCATCGATTCAATTGCGTCGGTATTCATGGAGGTATCCTTTATCAAAGCGCCACGCGCAGTTCCTGCGGGTTTTTGCCTGTCACAACGTATTTGGTCTCTTTAATGTGCAGAATGGCTGATTTGGCCTGGTACTTAGGACGGGCCATCTGGTCATTCAAAGTAGGGACCGGTTGCGGAGATTCACGCTTGGCATAACGCGCGGCGTTTTTACCGATCTGACGATAGGTTTCCAGCGTCAGAAGCGGTGCCTGAGGGAACAGCTCCAGGTTTGAAAGCGGCGGTAACCCCTGCTGGTGGATAACCGTGGTACCTTTTGACTGGATGCCGATAGAGATCCCGGAACCGCTCAGACGGTTCCCCTCAACGGCGACAAACGCCACATCGGAGGATTTAAAGCAGCGGATAACGCGCGCTTTAATGCCTTCTTCTTCAATACCGGCAATCACTTCGCGCAAGATATTCTTATGCGGGATCCCTACGATATTGACGGTTTGCGAGAGCCCGAACGCCGGCCCTACGGCAATAATCACTTCGTCCTGTTGCTGGCCTTGTTTGGCTTCACCAATCTCGGTTAGAAAGCTGTCTCCCTGTGTCGCCGCAGCCTGAGGTGCGCTTGCCGCTGTAGATGCGCGGAAAGAGACGGGGTTGTCGCTGGTCTGCATTTCAGACAACACATCTTCAATTATCTGGCGCAGCAGTTTTTCATTAATTTCCATTTTTCACCCCTTAGCCAAGCTCGTTGGGATCAAGTGCGCCAGGGATGTTTTTGATCTCTTCCCAGCGTTCGCCTTGCAGGCGATAACCTGTTGCCGGACCGGCATAGTCGTTAACATCATTGACAGCGGATAGCACCTGTCCGTCGCCAACGATAATGGCGGAGGTATGCAGGTAATCCCCGGTTAACTTGGCTTTCTGGATATTGAGCATGTCCTGAGCGACATCGGTAAATCCGCCCTGAGCAAGGGCTTTCACCACTTCCAGACCGTTACGGTTTTTATTGATGATCTCTTGTGCAAACTTGATGTCTTCAACGATGTTACGTTCCGGCATATCTTTCGAACCGTGGGCGTAGGTCGCAGCTTCCACTTCTTCATCAGTGATTGGTGGTAATCCCATCCCGGCAAAGACGGCCTGCAGCGCACGTGCCGCTTTGTTACGAATGGCGATAACGTCTTCTTCCCGAACCGGGCGCAGACCACCGTCTACTTTCAGGTCGCGCTGAAGAACGTTGTAGTCGTCAAAATCTTCAGCATCCTCGTTCGAACCCGCAAACATGTTGTCGTAGTTCGGCACCGCGGAATAACCAGAAGAAATGAAGTCAGTACCCGGCAGGAACTGCATAAGTAGACGCGCAGTACGACGCATATCCGAGTGGGTAAAGGTTTGGTCGTTGCTGGAGGCGCATTCCAGATCCAGAGAGGAACAAATCAGGTTTTCAGCCAACACTGCACGAATGCCTGACGGCACGGCGGAAGGGACACCGATGCAGCTTACTGAACCGTTTTGCAGGCCCTGTACGCCCGCAGCTTTGGTGATGTAAATGCAGCGGGCTTCCAGATAAAGCATCGATTTGCCTTCGGCGTAACCCATCTGAACTTCTGAGCCAGAGCCGGAGGTAAAGCGCATTTTCAGACCACGGGAAGCATAGGACGAGGCGAGGAAGCCTTTCGACCATGGCGTGTCATCGCCGTCGGTAAAGACGGGTTCAGTACCATAGACGGAGATGGTTTCCGCGTAGCAGGTGTGGCCTAGCATGCCGAGTTTAAGTTCGGTAGCTTCTTCCAGCGAGCACTGGGTTAATACGCCCGGGCGTCCAACCTGTGAGCCGACTAACAGCGCAATGGCGTTAAATGGCGCATAACGTGCAACGGCAACGGTTGTTTCCTGTTCGTCAAACCCGCGCCATGCGCCTTCAGCGGCATCAGCGGCAATCTGCACCGGGTTATCTTTGACGTTAGTGACGTGCGCTTGTTGAGATGGTGTACGACGAGCACGCATTTTCTGCATCGCCATCATCATCTCAACGACGTTCATATGGGACACCACTTCGACAATTTTTGCCGGCGTCATTGCGGTGGTCAGCGGCACTATGTCTTTGCGCTTCACGTTAGGGTCGCAAAGCATATTGGCCAGTTTGACCGAGTCCATCGCCATGACCTCTTCTGCGCGCGCTAGGTTAATGCCATAGCGGGCAATGAAATGGTCGATTAAGTCAAATTCACTGGCGGATTTACCGTCCAGTTCAGTGACTGTACCGTTGACGATTTTAATCGACGGTTTGGGGTCGTTCGGGCTTTCCATCGCAATGAAGCCTTCTTCGATCCACTCCTTAACGAAACCATCCTGATTCACAGGGCGCTTCGCCAGTGCTTCAAATCTTTTCGATCTCATGAATCAGCCTCACTGATATCAGATGTAGGACGGACGATCGTTTTTCGGCTCTGAGCCGAGGGTCCCGAGTACGGTTTTACCGATTTCACGGGCGGAGATAACGGCCTGACGAACAGCGCCAGAGTCACCCGAAATAACCAGAATGGCTTCGTTACTGAAGCTGGTGCCATGGGCAGGGGAGCTGTAGGCCACAACTTCCACGTTGGCGGATTTCAGGGCCGTATCGGCCATCAGGACACCAACGGATGCTGGCGCGCCGACGATAACGCCACAGGCACGGCCAATCGGTGCGCCAAAGGCTTTTTCCAGCGCGTAGCTGGCGCGTGCGGTGTACTGCATTTCGATGTGACCGGCTTCGTTGGCATAAACATCGCCAAAGGTGCGATCCAGTTCTTTCAGTGCGACTTCAATGCCGCGTTTCACGTCGGAAACATCGTTGCCGCCAAGAATAATCAGCGAACCATGACCTGCGCCGCCTTTGGTATCACGTGGTAACTCAATACTGACGACTTCAGTATTGGTGGCTTTTACCGCTTCATCGGCGGCCATGATGTGCGGGCCTGCGCCAGTACGGGCGCCAAGGATGCCAATGGAGCGATACCGTTTTTCAAGTTTCATCGCGTCCAGTAGGGCGCTGTCTACGTTGGCGATTACCAGACCGACGGTGTCGCCAATCGCGGTACCGACAAACTCCGTTAAACTGCAGCTTTTCTCTGCCATAGCCGTTTCTCGTGTTGGAGGATTATTTTCAGGGATAGCCTGCTGTTCCGGCGTTGCCACGCGAGCAATCACCTGCGCCATGATCTGTTCAACCAGCTCATTGCTGCTCATTAGCTAATTCCCTTCGGTAAGATTTTTTCTACATCGGTATGCGGGCGTGGGATGACGTGTACGGCTTTCACTTCTCCCACATTACGGGCTGCGGCGGCACCTGCATCTGTTGCTGCTTTGACTGCGCCGACATCGCCACGGACAATGACTGTTACCAGCCCCGAACCAATTTTTTCGTAGCCGACCAGCATTACATTGGCTGACTTCACCATTGCATCTGCGGCCTCTATGGCTGCAGTTAAGCCTTTGGTTTCTACCATTCCTAACGCTTCTTGTTGCATAAAGACCTCGCCTGGGTTGTCCCGATTTTCATGACTATAAAAAGAAGCGAGGAAAAAGAATGGCTGAGTTGAAAGTAAGAGTGAAAAAATAGTGGGGTTATGGTGAGATAAAATTGCTATATGTCATCATAATAATTTGTTTTTGTTGGTTATTTTTAGTTTAAGTAATGTGACTATTTGGTTATGTTAATTCCATATTTACACTTTTCCGAGTGACAGTTTAAATATCATTTGCTATGCGAGAAAAATGAAATTGTGATGATCGTTTGAAAATAGAATTCTGCTTTTCGCAATATTTTATTATTTTGAAAATGTACTTTTAATAGGGTAAATCCTCGTTTTACCGCCTGCTTTAATAAAGGTGATAGCAAGAATTTGCTATCACAACACGATTTTTAAGGGCATGTCGCTTGCAGATTGCCAACAATTTGCCGATACAGATTTTTATAGTAAGCCTTGAAGTAATCTTCCTGCCAGCAAGGAGTCCGCTGGTAAAGACACGAACTCTGCTTAGAAGGTGTCACAATGAACGATTCACTAAGAGCGCAATGTATTGCTGAGTTTTTAGGTACCGGACTATTTTTGTTTTTTGGTATTGGGTGCCTGAGCGCCCTGAAGGTCGCGGGTGCCAGTTTGGGATTGTGGGAGATCTGCATCATATGGGGCTTGGGGATCTCGCTTGCAGTTTACCTGACAGCCGGGATTTCTGGGGCCCATCTCAACCCCGCTATTACCATCGCACTTTGGTTGTTTGCCTGTTTTCCGGGTCGTAAGGTACTACCTTATTCTGTCGCTCAGATAGCGGGGGCCTTTGGTGGCGCTATGCTGGCCTATTTGTTGTACGGCAGCTTATTTATTGAGTATGAATCAGCCCATCAAATGGTACGCGGTAGTCTGGAAAGCCTGCAACTTGCCAGCATTTTTAGTACGTATCCTGCCGCCGCACTGAGTGTCTGGCAGGCCGCACTGGTCGAAGTGGTGATTACCTCCATTCTGATGGGGATGATTATGGCGCTAACGGATGACGGTAACGGTGTTCCCAAAGGCCCGTTAGCACCACTGCTGATTGGTATTCTGGTTGCTGTTATTGGCGCATCAACCGGTCCACTTACCGGTTTTGCGATGAACCCGGCACGTGATTTTGGTCCTAAATTGTTTGCCTGGATGGCCGGGTGGGGTGATGTTGCGATGACCGGGGGGCGCGATATCCCTTATTTCATCGTGCCGATTGTGGCACCCATCATCGGCGCCTGTGCGGGCGCAGCAATTTATCGTTATTTTATTGGCAAAAATTTACCGTGTAATTCGTGTAAGTTGGAGGAAAACGAGAGCTAGCTTCACGAAAGATGTTTATTATTGAAAGGTAAAAACTGTTTTCGTGATCCGGTTTCCTGAACGGCTTAAAAAGTCTCCCAACAATGGGAGACTTTTGTTATGTTCAATGCTGACTTTCATCAGAGCGCTGGATCGCGAGATGAAAATGAATGTGTGAATAATATGTTTTATTTATAACAATAAATTAACTGAGAGGTTTTATCATGATTTCTGCGAGTGCCCTGAACTCAGAACTCATTAATAAAATCGCACAGGATTTTGCACAGGCCACCAGTCTGGCTGTTGTGGTTGTCAATATTCACGGTGATGAAATTTCTGAGCTTTTTAATTTCACTCCTTTTTGCCAGTTGATGCGCCAGCATCCTCAGCATAGTACGCGTTGTCGTATGAGCGACCGCTGTGGAGGGTTGGAAGCCTCTAAATCCGATCAACCCTGCATTTATCGCTGCCATGCCGGGCTTACCGATTTCTCAATTCCGCTGGTCATCGCGGGACACCTGGTAGGGTTCGTGCTTTGTGGACAAGTACGCTTAAGTAACGATGTAGGCCTCGTTGATATTCTGAACGTCGATGACCGCTGGCAAGCCGATCCAGAGCTGGTAAACGAGTTCCGTAATGTACCTGAAATGGACTATTCTCGCGTCATTGCTTCAGCGGATTTACTCAAGCTCATCGTCGAAAATTGCCTTAAGAAACAACTTAATTTTGTTGTTATCAAAGATAACCCGCAGCAGTCAGAGCCGGTACGCGCTAACCGTAGTACCAACCCTCATGACAGTAAAATGAAAAAAGCCCTGCGCTATATTGATGCACATTTATCAGACGATCTACGTCTGGAAGATGTTGCCTCTCATGTTTTCCTTAGCCCGTACTATTTCAGCAAATTGTTCAAAAAATATCAGGGTATTGGTTTTAACGCATGGGTAAACCAGCAAAGAATGGCCAGTGCCAAAGAGCTGCTTTGTCACAGTGACTGGAGCATAGCCAGCATTGCGCGTAATTTAGGCTTTTCGCAAACAAGTTATTTTTGCAAAGTTTTCCGCCAGACCTATCAGGTTACGCCGCAGGCATTTCGCCAGCAAATAAATGTCATTTCACGCGGTGAATCCGCTTAAATAGCAATATTTTGCTATTGCCGATTTTTGATATCGGGCGCTATGTTAGTCATTATAAAATGAAATGTGACAACAGCAGTCAATAAATTGTCATAGCGCAACAAAATAATGGTATTAGAGGGATAAACTGCACCAGTTTTTATTTTTGTGATGAGATACAGTGTCTGTGTGAATGACTTTCTTTATTCTTAGCTGATACTTTCATTCAAAAAGTGAACGTGTGAATAAGTGGGTTAAGGCCAGAAAATTGGCTGAATGAACTCGGAAAGATATTAAATTGAATTATTGTCATGAGGTCGTGAATTTACCTCATAACAGAGCGCTTAATTAACCAGGCTCTTGAACTGACAGGTTTGCCACATTTGTGGTAGGGAAGGGGGTGAGAATCCCCCGCAGCCCCCGCTGCTGTGATGCTGACGACCCCGTATGGACCACTGATCGCAAGATTGGGAAGGACGGGTGAGGATGACGCTAAGCCAGAAGACCTGCCTGTCAGTGACTACCAACAACTTCGGTGGGAAGTGGGTGGTTCAGATGCATACAGTCGAGAGACTGGGTATCTCTACACCCCTACCACCCTGAACAGGATCAGGGTATGGCGGCCAATTTTCACGCATTTGTTCTTGCAGGTACCGGAAGCGGCTGTGGTAAAACCACGGTGACGCTGGGCTTGTTGAGCTTGTTGAAAAAACGCGGTTTGCGCGTCCAGCCTTGCAAAGTAGGTCCTGATTACCTTGATACCGGCTGGCATACAGCGGTATGCGGTACCGCTTCCCGCAATCTTGATAGCTTCATGCTTCCCGTCCCCACGCTGAACGCTCTATTCAACGAGCAGATGCAACATGCGGATATCGCCGTTATTGAAGGTGTTATGGGGCTGTATGACGGCTATGGTACCGACCCAAACTACTGCAGCACCGCCGCGATGGCTAAACAGTTAGGCTGTCCGGTCATCTTACTGGTTGATGGCAAAGCCGTTTCCACTTCAATCGCCGCAACGGTAATGGGTTTTCAGCATTTTGATCCCACCCTGAACATCGCCGGGGTTATTGTTAATCGGGTTAACAGCGAAACGCATTACCAGTTACTGAAAGTCGCAATCGAACGTTACTGCGATGTACCCGTCTTGGGCTACGTACCCCGTATGGATGGGGTTGCCCTTCCCGAACGTCATCTGGGTTTAGTAACCGCACGTGAGTCGGTTATCAATCAGCAACCGTGGCAGGCTTTTGCCGCGACGCTGGAGCAAACCCTTGATATCGACGCGCTTCTGACATTAAGCCAGTCAACCAATCTTCCTGCTGGCGAATGGCCCGCGCTTCCTGCCGCAGACGCCGGAGCAGGGCTAACGGTTGCCATTGCCGATGACGAAGCCTTCAACTTCTACTACCCGGATAACATTACGCTGCTGGAACGTACGGGGCTTAAAGTTGTCCGTTTTAGCCCGTTGCACGACACCTGTTTACCGGACTGTCAGATGATCTGGTTAGGTGGCGGATATCCAGAGCTACACGCTGCGGCGCTGGCTCGCAATGTCTCGATGCTGAATCAACTGCGAGAGGCACATCAACGTGGCGTCGCGATTTATGCAGAGTGCGGGGGGCTGATGTATCTCGGCAGTTCGCTTGAGGACAGCAACGGCGATACCTGGCTGATGGCGGATATCATTCCCGGCCACAGCAAAATGGGGAAACGTCTGACCCGATTTGGCTACTGCGAAGCGCAGGCCGCGCAGCAAACATTGTTAGCTGCAGAAGGCGAAGTGCTGCGCGGACATGAATTCCACTACTCCGATTTTACCCCTGAAACGCCAGCGGTGATGAACTGTCGCAAAGTGCGCGATGGTAAAACGCTGCAAGCCTGGTCCGGCGGCTGGCAGGTCGGAAACACCTTTGCCAGCTATCTACACGTTCATTTTGCTCAACGTCCGCAGATGCTTAACCATTGGCTGGCAGCCGCGAGGAGTGCGCTATGACGATCCTTGCATGGTGTGTTGCCTGGCTGCTTGATTTTATCATCGGCGATCCGCAGAACTGGCCACATCCGGTGCGCTGGATTGGCAATCTGATTTCTGCCGTGCAGCGAGTTATTCGGCGTTATTGCCATAGCGACCGTGCGCTGCGCATCGGCGGCGCGGTGATGTGGATTGTGGTGGTTGGTCTGACCTGGGCTGTGTCCTGGGGCGTGCTGGCACTGGCAGAATCTATTCATCCCTGGTTGGGGTGGGTGGTAGAGGTATGGATGATCTTTACCGTGCTGGCCGGACGCTGCCTGGCAAAGGCCGCGCAGGATGTCGAACGTCCGCTACGGGCCGGTGACCTTGCTCAGAGTCGGGAAAAACTATCGTGGATTGTGGGGCGTGATACCTCACAGCTGCAACCGCAGCAGATCAATCGCGCGGTGGTGGAAACCGTGGCTGAAAACACCGTAGACGGCATTATCGCGCCGTTGTTCTTTCTCCTCCTCGGCGGTGCGCCCCTGGCGATGGCCTACAAAGCGGTAAACACCCTTGACTCCATGGTGGGCTACAAACATGAAAAATACCGCGCTATTGGTATGGTCAGCGCGCGTCTGGACGATGTCGCGAACTTTATTCCTGCAAGACTGAGCTGGCTGTTGCTGGGCGTGGCGGCATTTTTATGTCGTAAAGACGGCTCGCGAGCTTTACAGATTGGCTGGCGCGATCGCTACAACCATAGCAGCCCAAACTGTGCGTGGTCAGAGGCATCCGTAGCCGGGGCATTAGGCATTCGTCTGGGTGGTCCTAATGACTACTTTGGCGAGCGCGTTGAGAAACCGTGGATCGGTGATGCACAACGCGACATTTCGGTAGACGACATTTCCCATACGATTCGACTGATGTGGGTGGCATCGACGCTGGCACTGGCGCTGTTTATTGCGCTGCGGTGGCTGTGGGTCGGTGTAGCCTGAGGACAACATAATGCAATACATCCAGCAACCCCAAGCGATTGAAGCCAAAAGTTTCGACATTATTGGCGAGATCATCCGTGAAACCCGTCCGGACTATCAGTTTGCCAGTCCGTTACATGAAGCCATTATCAAGCGGGTTATTCACACGACGGCAGATTTCGACTGGCTGGACATTCTGTGGTTTTCCAGTGATGTGCTGGAGCAGTTTTGTGCGGCGCTTAGCCGTTCGAGCGTGATTTACACCGACACCACGATGGCGCTTTCCGGGATCAATAAAACGCTGCTGGCAAAATTCGGCGGTGAATGCCGCTGCTACATCAGCGACCCGCGGGTTGTGCGTACGGCAAAAGAGCAGGGTATTACCCGGTCCATGGCGGCAGTCGACATTGCGGTGAAGGAAGAGGGGGAAAAGCTGTTTGTCTTTGGCAACGCGCCGACTGCGCTGTTCCGCCTGCTTGAGCATGATGTTGCCGTCAGCGGTGTGGTGGGTGTACCGGTTGGGTTCGTTGGTGCTGAAGAGTCGAAAGATGCCCTGACCCAAAGCAATTTGCCCGCCATTGCAGCGTTAGGCCGCAAAGGGGGAAGCAATGTCGCCGCCGCTATCGTCAACGCCATGCTTTATCACATGCAGGGGGCGCGATGAGCGAGGCCTTCGATACGCCGGTGTGGCACAACGGTAAAGCGCTGCGTAAAGGGTATACCACGGGATCGTGCGCCACGGCGGCGGCAAAAGTTGCCGCGTTGATGGTATTGCGCCAACACCTCATCCATCAGGTTTCCATCGTGACGCCTTCCGGGGTGACGCTGTGCCTGAACGTGGAGTCACCGCATATCGAAGGGCGGCAGGCAATAGCGGCCATCCGCAAAGACGGTGGAGATGATGTGGACGCCACCCACGGCATGCTGATTTTTGCTCGCGTGACGTTAGACGATAGTGGCGTGATTGCCTTACAGGGCGGTGAAGGGGTCGGTACGGTAACCCGCAAAGGGATTGGCCTGCCGGTGGGCAGTTCGGCGATTAACCGTACACCTCGCCAGACCATTGAATCAGCTGTCCGCGAAGCGATTGGCCCAAATCGTGGGGCGCAGATTGAAATCTTCGCGCCAGAAGGCGAAGAACGGGCGCAAAAAACCTACAACTCTCGCCTTGGCATTCTTGGCGGCATTTCGATTATCGGCACCACGGGTATTGTCACGCCGATGTCAGAAGAGAGCTGGAAGCGTTCACTGTCGCTGGAGCTGGAAATTAAGCGGGCGGCAGGGCTGGAGCGTGTTGTACTGGTGCCGGGAAACCACGGCGAGCGTTTTGTGCGCGAGCAGATGGGTATCGACACCCAGGTGGTGGTCACCATGAGCAACTTTGTCGGTTACATGATTGAAGAAGCTGTACGTCTGGGGTTCCGGCAAATCGTGCTGGTGGGACATCCAGGCAAGCTCGTCAAAATCGCGGCGGGGATCTTCCATACCCATAGCCATATTGCCGATGCCCGCATGGAAACGCTGGTGGCCCACCTCGCGCTACTTGGCGCACCGCTGGAACTGCTGACGTTGGTCAGCGAGTGCGATACCACCGAAGCGGCGATGGAACATATCGACGCGTACGGTTTCCAGCACATTTATGACCATCTGGCTCAGCGCATTTGTATGCGTGTCCTGCAAACATTGCGTTTTACCAAAAATCCCCCGACCTGCGATGCCATCATGTTTTCTTTTGATAATCAGGTTCTTGGAAGTAATCGTCCGGTCGCAGAAATTGCTGAGGAGATGCAATGTTAACCGTTGTAGGGATGGGCCCCGCCGGTTTGCATTTGATGACGCCTGCGGCACGAGAAGCGGTCGCGACGGCGGATGTTCTGGTCGGTGGAAAGAGGCATTTGCAGCAATTCCCGGATTTTACCGGTGAACAGTTTGCTCTTGGCGCCAATATCCCGGAACTCCTGAGCTGGATTAGCGCGCACCAGGAGAAGCACGTTGTGGTACTGGCGTCTGGCGATCCCCTGTTTTACGGCATCGGGACGCGCATGGTGGCGCATTTTGGTATTGAGAATGTGCGGATTATTCCCGGCATTAGTGCGGTGCAGTACCTGTGCGCGCAGTCCGGTATTGATATGAACGATATGTGGCTGACCAGTAGCCATGGCCGCAGCGTCTGTTTTGATGAGCTGGCGCGACATAACAAGGTGGCGATGGTGACTGATGCGCTGTGTGGCCCGCGTGAAATCGCGCAGCAGCTCATTGCACGAGGCAAGGGGCATCGCTGGATGGTGATTGGCGAAAACCTGGCGATGGAAAACGAACAGATCCATTTCCTGCCTGTGCGTGAAGTTAACGCTGACTATGACATGAATGCAGTGGTGATCCTTGATGAAAGATGAGCTGTTTCTGCGTGGAGAGAAAGTGCCGATGACCAAAGAAGCGGTACGCGCACTTGCCCTCTCAAAACTTGAATTACACCGCGCCAGTCACCTGATTGATATTGGTGCCGGAACCGGCAGCGTGTCGATAGAGGCGGCGTTGCAATATCCCGGATTACGTGTAACGGCCATCGAACGTAACCCGGCGGCACTCAGGTTGCTGGATGAAAACCGCCAGCATTTTGCCTGCGCAAATATCGATATTTTTCCGGGCGTTGCTCCCATGACCATCGCTGAAAAAGCCGATGCCATTTTTATGGGCGGCAGCGGCGGCCATCTGACCGAACTGATTGACTGGTCGATGCGCCAATTGCATCCCGCAGGGCGTTTGGTGATGACGTTTATCCTCCAGGAAAACCTCAACACCGCGCTGGCACATCTGGATCATCTTGGCGTACAGGGAGTGGATTGCCTGCAGCTACAGGTTTCCTCGCTTACCACGCTTGGCAATGGTCACTATTTTAAACCGAATAACCCCGTATTTGTTATCGCCTGTCAGAAGGAAGGAAACCATGTCTGAGATTTTTGATCCCCGTAGCGTGTGGTTTGTTGGCGCAGGTCCTGGCGATCGCGAGCTGATTACCCTCAAAGGTTACCGGTTGCTGCAGCAGGCGCAGGTTGTTATCTACGCCGGATCGCTGATTAACACTGAATTGCTGGAGTATTGCCCTGCCGGTGCTGAATGTCACGACAGTGCTGAACTGCATCTGGAGCAGATCCTTGATCTGATGGAAGCCGGAGTGAAAGCGGGCAAGACCGTTGTGCGCCTGCAAACCGGTGATGTCTCGTTGTACGGTTCCGTACGCGAGCAGGGTGAGGAGCTGACCAAACGCGGGATTGACTGGCAGGTGGTCCCCGGCGTCAGCGCGTTCCTCGGCGCGGCGGCGGAGCTGGGCGTGGAGTACACCGTACCTGAAGTTTCACAGAGCCTGATCATTACGCGCCTGGAAGGCCGCACCCCGGTACCAGAGCGTGAACAGCTGGAGTCTTTTGCCAGCCACCAGACATCAATGGCGATTTATCTTTCCGTCCAGCGCATTCATCGGGTGGCTGAGCGTCTGATTGAAGGCGGCTATCCGGCGACCACGCCCGTGGCGGTGATCTATAAAGCGACCTGGCCGGAAAGCCAGACCGTGCGCGGGACCCTGGCGGATATTGGCGACAAGGTTCGCGATGCGGGCATCCGTAAAACGGCCCTTATTCTGGTCGGTAATTTCCTGGGCTCGGAGTATCACTACTCCAAACTCTATGCGGCGGACTTTAGCCATGAATACCGTAAAGCCTGAGTCAATTGCGCTTTTTTGCCTGACTCCTGGCGGCGTTGTGCTGGCGAAACGTCTGGCAGCCATGCTGCCGGTTACCTGTTTTACCAGTGAAAAGCTGCTGGAGGAGGGGTTTATTCCCTTTGAAAACGGCTTTGCGAATACCGCCCGCGAAGCGTTTACGAATTACTCGGCGCTGATTTTTATCGGTGCGACCGGCATTGCGGTGCGCGTACTGGCCCCGCTGGTCAATGACAAATTCTGCGATCCGGCGGTGGTGGTCATTGATGAACGTGCCCAGCATGTCATCAGCCTGCTCTCCGGCCACGCGGGCGGTGCCAATGCGTTGGCGCGTTATCTGGCGGGCATGTTGGGCGCTGACCCGGTTATCACTACCGCGACGGATGTGAACGATATGGCGGCACTGGATACGCTGGCATTTCAACTGAATGCCCGGATGAGTGATTTCCGTTCGGCGGTGAAGATCGTGAACCAGATGCTGGTCAGCAATAAGCGGGTTGGTTTGTGGTGGGATGACGAACTGACGCAGGATGTCAGCCATTGCGACCGGCGCGGGTTTATCACGGTTACCGATCTCAACCAGCTCCCTGAACTGGATGCGTTGGTGTGCATCACCTTACGCACCAATTTACCTGACCTGCCTGTTCCGCACTGGAAGTTGGTGCCACAGCGGGTTGTGGCCGGAATTGGCTGTCGCCGTGATACGCCGTTCCCTCTGCTGGCTGCGCTGCTTGCCCGGCAACTTGAAGCTCAACAGCTCGATCCGTTGGCGCTAAAAGCGATTGGCAGCATCACGCTGAAAAAAGATGAACAGGGACTTATCCAACTGGCTTCGTGCTGCCGCGTTCCTTTCGAAACCTTTACTGCTGACGCGCTGCGTGAGCATGAGCACCGTTTTCCAGCCTCATCGTTTGTTCGCAAAACGGTGGGTACAGGAAGCGTTTCCGGTCCTGCAGCCTGGCTGTTGAGCCACGGAAAACTGTTAGGCGAGACCCTGCGAGAACAGGGCGTCACTATCACTTTGGGAGTTTCACACTGATGTTAAGCGTAATTGGAATTGGCCCTGGCTCGCAGGCAATGATGACCATGGAAGCCGTTGAAGCACTGCAGGCAGCGGAAATCATCGTTGGCTATAAAACCTACACCCATCTGGTAAAAGCGTTCACGGGTGACAAGCAGGTGATCAAAACCGGAATGTGCAAAGAGATTGAACGCTGCCAGGCGGCGATCGAACTGGCACAGGCGGGTCACAACGTGGCGCTGATCAGTAGCGGTGACGCGGGGATTTACGGTATGGCCGGGCTGGTGCTCGAACTGGTCAGCAAGCAAAAGCTGGATGTTGAGGTCAGGCTAATACCTGGCATGACCGCTAGTATTGCCGCGGCCTCTTTGCTGGGCGCGCCGCTGATGCACGACTTCTGCCACATCAGCTTAAGCGATCTGTTAACGCCATGGCCGGTTATCGAAAAACGCATCGTTGCCGCCGGTGAGGCAGACTTTGTTATCTGTTTCTACAACCCGCGCAGTCGGGGTCGCGAAGGTCATCTGGCGCGCGCATTTGAACTGCTTTCCGCCAGCAAAAGCGCACAAACGCCGGTGGGTATTGTGAAGTCTGCCGGACGTAAAAAGCAGGAAAAATGGTTAACCACGCTCGGTGAAATGGATTTCGAACCGGTTGATATGACCAGCCTTGTGATCGTGGGTAACAAAACAACCTATGTTCAGGACGGCCTGATGATCACACCACGAGGTTATGTGCTGTGAATTACGGTGATGTGCTGGTCATGGGCGGTACGAGCGATGCGCGCATGCTGTGCCAGCAACTGGATGCGGCAAACGTGGCCTATACCCTGTCAGTTGCAACCCCAACAGGGAAACAACTGGCGGGAGACATCAAAGGCCAGGTGCGCTGCGGGCGTCTGGAGCGCGAACAAATGATTGCCTGGCTACAGGAAAATCGGACGCGCTGGGTGATCGATGCCTCGCATCCGTACGCCGAGGTGGTGAGCCGCAACATCATGAGCGCCTGCGAAGCGGCGGGCGTACTGCTGAGCCGCTACCAGCGCCCTGAGCAGTTGAGTGGTTTAACTCACCCGCACCTGTACACCGTACAAAGCATTCCGCAAGCCTGTGAGGTGGCGCGACGCTTCGGCGATCGTGTGCTGCTGACGACCGGCAGTAAAGATCTGGCCATCTGGCGCGAAGGGTTGCCTGAAAAAACGCTGCTGGCGCGCGTTCTGCCTGTTCCTGAGGTCATTCAGCAATGCGCGGATCTGGGATTTGGCGTCGGTGAAATCTTCGCACTGTGCGGACCGTTTAGCGCCGAGTTCAACGCTGCGTTTTATCGCCAGTGCCAGGCTGATGTGGTGATCACCAAAGCATCTGGCGCTGAAGGTGGTTATCAGGAAAAGGTTCAACCCTGTCTGGATGCCGGAATCCCCTGCATCGTGATTACACGTCCGGCACCGTTGGTGACGGGAGAAGAGTTACTGGAAAGTCAGGCCGCCTTTGGGGCGCGTTTAACGCGCTGGCTGGCCACTGCTTAAGGAGTTTGAGATGAAAAAGGCGCTTCTGGTGGTCAGCTTTGGCACCAGCTATCACGACACCTGCGAGAAAAATATTGTGGCCTGTGAGCGCGATCTCGCAGCTAGCTGCCCTGACCGCGACCTGTTCCGGGCGTTTACCTCCGGGATGATAATCCGCAAGCTCAAGCAGCGAGACGGTATTGAAATCGACACGCCGCTACAGGCGCTGCAAAAACTGGCGGAGCAGGGGTATCAGGATGTGGCTATTCAGTCGCTGCACATTATTAATGGTGACGAATACGAAAAAATTGTCCGCGAAGTGCAAAGTATGCGTCCGCTGTTTTCACGCCTGACGCTGGGTGTACCGCTGCTGAGCAGCCATGAAGATTACGCACAGTTGATGCTGGCGCTGCAACAGCAGATGCCGGCGCTTGGCGAAAGTGAAAAAGTGGTCTTTATGGGACACGGTGCCAGCCACCATGCTTTTGCCGCCTATGCCTGTCTCGACCACATGATGACGGCGCAGCGCTTTCCGGCGCGGGTTGGGGCGGTGGAAAGCTATCCGGAAGTGGATGTGCTGATTGAAAGTTTATCTCAGGAAGGGGTGACGGCGGTGCATCTGATGCCGCTGATGTTAGTCGCTGGCGACCATGCCATCAACGATATGGCCTCCGACGAAGATGATTCCTGGAAAACGTTGTTCAATGCAGCAGGGATACCGGCTACGCCGTGGCTTAGTGGTCTGGGTGAGAACCCGGCGGTTCGCGCCATGTTCGTGGCACATTTACAGCAGGCGCTTAATGTGGCGCTGGAGGAAGCAGCATGAGCGGAAAACTGTATGCACTGAGCACCGGGCCAGGTGCTTCCGACTTGATTACCGTGCGTGCCGCACGCACGCTGGGCGCGCTGGATATTCTCTATGCGCCTGCCGGGCGTAAAGGCGGCGACAGTCTGGCATTGTCGATTGTACGTGAGTATATCGGTGAACAGACCGAAGTCCGCTGCTGCCATTTTCCTATGAGTGCCGATAGCGCTGAAAAAGAGGCCGTCTGGGATGAAGTTGCTGCCGCGCTGGTTCAGGAAGTCGAGGCCGGTAAGCAGGTGGGGTTTATCACTCTCGGCGATGCGATGCTGTTCAGCACCTGGGTCTTTTTACTTCAGCGTATTGGTTGTCCTGACTGGCTGGAAATCGTTCCTGGCGTCACGTCTTTCGCCGCGATTGCCGCGCGTTCCAAAACGCCGCTCGCTATGGAGCAACAGTCACTGGCGGTGGTCTCCTGTACCGCGCCGGAAGCGGAAATCCAGCAAGCGTTAAAACAGCATGACAGTCTGGTGTTGATGAAAGTGTACGGTCGTTTTGCACGTATCAAAGCGCTGCTACAACAAGAAGGTTTGTTGGACTGTGCATTAATGATGTCTGAAGCCACGCTGCCAGGTGAACAGTGCTGGCGTCATCTCGATGAGGTGAGCGACGATCAGCCGCTGCCTTATTTCTCGACCATTCTGGTCAATAAACAGTGGGAGTATGCACAATGAAGCTTGAACAACAGCTAAAACAGCTGTCTTTCAGCGGGTTGGCTGCGGCGCTATTACTGATGATTGTTCCTGAACAAGCGTTCGCTATGCACATTATGGAAGGTTTCTTGCCGCCGATGTGGGCGCTGGCCTGGTGGCTGCTGTTTTTACCCTGCCTGTGGTACGGGCTGGTACGTCTGCGTCAAATTGTGCAGGAGGATAACCACCAGAAGGTTTTGCTGGCCCTGTGTGGCGCTTTTATTTTTGTGCTGTCGGCGCTGAAAATTCCTTCCGTTACCGGAAGCTGCTCACATCCTACCGGTGTAGGCCTGGCGGTTATCCTGTTTGGACCGGGCGTGGTAGCCATCCTTGGGGCGATTGTCCTGCTGTTCCAGGCTCTGCTGCTGGCACACGGTGGTTTGACTACGCTCGGCGCGAACGGCATGTCGATGGCGGTAATTGGCCCGGTAGTGGGTTACATGGTGTGGAAAATGGCCTGCCGCGCCGGATTGCGTCGTGATGTCTGCGTCTTCCTGTGTGCAATGCTGGCGGATCTCGTCACCTATTTTGTGACTTCTGTACAGTTGGGCGTTGCGTTCCCGGATCCCTCTGCTGGCGCTACCGGCTCAATCATTAAGTTCATGGGGATTTTCTGCCTGACGCAGATCCCAATTGCGATTGCGGAAGGGTTACTTACCGTGCTGATTTACGATCAGCTAACCAAACGCCAGTTGATAACCGCACAAGGGCATTAACGATGAAAAAGACGCTGATTATATTGGGCATGGTAGTGGCGCTGGTGATCCTGCCGTTCTTTATCAACCACGGTGGGGAGTACGGCGGGTCAGATGGTGAGGCGGAAAGCCAGATTCAGGCTATTGCCCCGCATTATGAGCCCTGGTTCCAACCGTTGTATGAACCCGCAAGCGGTGAAATTGAAAGTCTGCTGTTTACGCTCCAGGGATCGCTTGGCGCAGCCGTGATTTTCTATATCCTGGGTTACACCAAGGGCAGGCAACGCCGTGATGACCGGGCTTGACAGGCTTAGCTATCAAAGCCGTTGGGTTCATGTCTCGCCGGTGCGGAAATTTCTGCTCTGGCTGGTGATGATGATTCTGGCGTTTACTCTGCCCCCATTGGGGCAGGGTATTGAGCTTTTACTTATTGCCGCGCTGAGCTGCTGGCTGCTGCGTATTTCCTTCTGGCGCTGGTGTCGTTGGATGGCATTGCCGTTTGGTTTTCTCACGGTTGGCGTGGTGACCATTTTGTTTAGCATCAGCCGCGATCCACAGACGCTGTTGGCCAGCATACCTGTGGGAAGTTACTGGTTGGGGATCAGTGCACCAGGTGTGGTAACCGCCAATGAAACCTTCTGGCGCAGCCTTGCCGCGTTGGCGGCAACCTTCTGGCTGGTACTGAATCTGCCGTTTCCGCAATTAATTATCTTACTCAAACGCGCGCACGTTCCTCGCCTGCTAACTGAGCAGATCCTGCTGACCTGGCGGTTTATTTTTATCCTGTTAGACGAGGCGCTGGCTATTCATCGCGCACAAACGCTGCGTTTTGGTTATCGTAGCTTGCCGTTGGGCTACCGCTCTCTGGCAATGCTGGTGGGATTGCTGTTCACCCGCGTGTTGATCCGCTACCAGCAAATGACCACCACACTGGATATCAAACTGTATCAGGGTGATTTTCACCTGTAAGGAAAAGTATGCTTGCCACCTCAGCGCTTTGGTTTCGCTATCAGGATGACCCGATCCTCAAAGGGCTAACGCTTGATTTTTCGACGCATGCCGTCACCGGACTGGTAGGCGCTAATGGCTGCGGGAAATCTACGCTGTTCATGAACCTGAGTGGTTTACTGCGCCCACAGCAAGGCGCGGTGATGTGGCAGGGCAAACCGCTGGATTACAGCAAGCGCGGCCTGCTGGCGCTGCGTCAACAGGTGGCAACGGTATTTCAGGATCCCGACCAGCAAATCTTTTATACCGATATCGACAGCGATATCGCCTTTAGCCTGCGCAATCTTGGGGTGGATGAAGCTGAAATCGCTCGGCGCGTGGAAGATGCGCTTACGCTGGTCGACGCCCAGCATTTTCGCCATCAGCCCATTCAGTGTTTAAGCCATGGGCAAAAAAAACGTGTAGCAATTGCCGGGGCGTTGGTGTTGCAGGCGCAGTATCTGCTGCTGGATGAACCTACTGCGGGCCTCGACCCGTCAGGCCGCACGCAGATGATTGAGATAATCAAACGCATCGTTGCGCAAGGAAACCACGTCGTAATTTCCAGCCATGATATCGATCTTATCTATGAAGTCAGCGATGCGGTGTACGTTTTACGCCGGGGCGAAGTACTCACGCACGGCACGCCAGGCGACGTTTTCGCCCGTACGGATCTTATTGAACAAGCGGGATTAACTCAGCCCTGGCTGGTGAAGCTGCATACAGAGTTGGGCTTCCCGCTGTGTAAAACAGAGGCTGAATTTTTTAGCTGTATGCGAGAGAACGCACTGAAGGAGGCGTCATGACGCAGGCAATAATGTTGCAGGGAACGGCATCTGATGTGGGTAAAAGCGTATTGGTCGCCGGGCTGTGTCGTATTTTTTATCAGGATGGACTGCATACCGCGCCGTTCAAATCGCAGAACATGGCGCTGAACTCTGGCATTACGCCAGAGGGAAAAGAAATGGGCCGCGCGCAAATTTTTCAGGCCGAAGCCGCAGGCATTACGCCAGATGTGCGTATGAACCCGGTGTTGCTTAAACCGACCAGCGATCGAAAAGCGCAGGTAGTGCTGATGGGTAAAGTGGCAACCGATATGGACGCGGTGAGTTACCACGAGTACAAGCCACGTCTGCGGGAACAGATCCTGTCAGTTTATAACAGCCTGGCGCAGGAGTTCGATGTGCTGGTGCTGGAGGGAGCGGGGAGCCCGGCAGAGATTAACCTGCGCGATCGCGATATCGTCAATATGGGTATGGCCGAGATGGCGCAGTGCCCTGTCGTTTTGGTGGCGGATATCGATCGTGGCGGGGTGTTCGCCTCCATTTACGGCACGCTGGCGCTGTTGCACGATCACGAGCGCGCGCGGGTAAAAGGGGTGATCATCAACAAGTTTCGCGGTGATGTGACGCTGCTGCACTCCGGTATCGAGCAAATTGAAGCGCTGACCGGCGTTCCTGTGCTGGGCGTGATGCCATGGCTGGATGTTGATCTGGAAGATGAAGACGGCGTTGCGCTGCAAAAGGGCAAGTATTTGCGCACTGACAAACGCGACATCGACATCGCCGTTGTTCAAATACCGCACATTTCTAACTTTACTGATTTCAATGCGCTTGCTGCGCAGCCGGATGTGCGCGTGCGCTATGTTCGCCAGCCTGAAGAGCTGGCGGGGGCCGATCTGGTGATTTTGCCGGGCAGCAAAAATACCCTTGGCGATCTGGTATGGCTGCGTGAAAGCGGGATGGCGCATGGCGTCGTGCAATTACATCGTAATAACGTACCGGTGGTTGGGATTTGTGGCGGCTATCAAATGCTCGGCGACACCATCATTGATGAAGTAGAGTCGGGCCTCGGTACGCTGCCGGGTCTGGGCTTACTCAATACAGTCACCCATTTTGCCCAGCACAAAACCACGACCCTGGTTGAGGGACAAATGTCTTCATCGCTGCCTGACTGGCTGGCCGGCACGGCGGGGTTATCCGTTCGCGGTTATGAAATTCATATGGGCGAAACAGCATTAACCGATGAACGCCAGTCGGTGATGACGTTGCACAAAGACGGCGGCAACGTTGTTGACGGCGCGGTCACTCCGGATGGTCTGGCGTTCGGCACCTATCTTCACGGTCTTTTCGACAGCGATGATTTCACCCGTGCGTTGGTCAATGGCCTGCGAGAACGTAAAGGGTTAGCTCCGCTGGATTCCACCTTCCATTACGCGCAATATAAATCGCAGCAGTTTGATCTGCTGGCGGATGCGATGCGGCAACACATCGATATTGAAAAAATTTATACCATCATGCAGCAACACCGGGAGCCAGTATGATGATTCTGGTTACTGGCGGCGCGCGAAGCGGTAAGAGTCGGCATGCGGAAGCGCTGATCGCTGATTCCCCAAACGTTTTGTATATTGCGACTTCGCAGATTTTTGATGAGGAGATGGCTGCGCGAATTCAGCATCATCGCGATGGGCGTCCTGCGCACTGGCGGACAGCCGAACGTTGGCAACATCTTGATGAACTGATCACGGACACGAACGATCCTCAGGAAGCTATTCTGCTGGAATGCATCACCACGATGGTGACCAACTTGCTGTTTGCGCTGGGCGGTGAAAGCGATCCGGACAGCTGGGATTACGCGGCGATGGAGCAGTCTATCGAAGGTGAAATCCGTTCGCTGATCGCAGCCTGTCAGCGCTGCCCGGCAAAGATCGTGTTGGTCACTAACGAAGTGGGAATGGGGATTGTGCCGGAGAACCGTCTGGCGCGGCATTTTCGTGATATTGCAGGACGCGTGAACCAGCGACTGGCGGCGGCAGCTGATGAGGTCTGGCTGGTGGTATCAGGAATTGGAGTCAAAATTAAATGAGTAAGTTGTTCTGGGCAATGCTCTCTTTTATCAGTCGCTTGCCCGTTCCTGCTCGCTGGTCGCAAGGACTGGATTTCGAGCACTATTCCCGCGGTATTGTAATGTTTCCCCTGATTGGCGTCGTGTTGGGAGGGCTGACGGGGCTGGTCTTTATGGCGCTCCAGCCCTGGTGCGGTATTCCGTTGGCGGCCCTTTTTGCGGTGCTGACACTGGCATTGCTGACCGGGGGATTTCATCTGGATGGTCTGGCGGATACCTGTGACGGCATTTTTTCGGCGCGCCGACGCGAGCGGATGCTGGAAATCATGCGCGACAGTCGTCTGGGCACCCACGGTGGACTGGCGTTAATTTTCGTTTTACTGGCGAAGGTACTGGTGGTGAGTGAACTGGCTTTGCGTGGCACGCCAATGCTGGCCGCGCTGGCAGCGGCATGTGTTGCCGGGCGAGGAACGGCGGTGTTGCTGATGTATCGGCATCGCTATGCCCGCGAAGAAGGACTGGGCAACGTTTTTATTGGCAAAGTCACCGGGCGTCAAACCTGCGTTACGTTGGGATTAGCGGCGATCCTTGCCGCCGTGCTACTTCCCGGCATGCGCGGCGTGGCAGCGCTGGTTGTCACAATAGTGGCGATTTTTATTCTTGGGCAGTTATTAAAACGCACGTTGGGTGGGCAAACCGGCGATACGCTGGGCGCTGCCATTGAACTTGGCGAGTTGATTTTCTTGCTGGCTCTGCTCTGAGTCAGCCCACATACTGGAACCCTTATGCAGACTTTAACCTCTTTACTCCGCACGATCCCATCACCCGACAGTGCCGCGATGCTGCGTGCACAGCAGCATATTGACGGCTTGCTTAAGCCGCCGGGAAGTTTAGGGCGACTCGAATCTCTCGCCGTACAATTGGCCGGGATGCCTGGCCTGAAGGGTGTGCCGCATGTGAACGGCAAAGCGATGCTGGTGATGTGCGCCGATCACGGCGTGTGGGATGAAGGGGTTGCCGTTTCGCCTAAAGTTGTCACGGCTATACAGGCTGCCAATATGACGCGTGGAACGACCGGCGTCTGCGTCCTGGCCGCTCAGGCTGGGGCGAAGGTTCATGTGATAGATGTTGGGATTGATGCTGAACCTATTCCCGGTGTGGTGAATATGCGTGTGGCACGCGGTTGCGGCAATATAGCCGAAGGCCCGGCAATGAGCCGTTCGCAGGCCGAGGAGCTGTTGCTGGAAGTCATCCGCTATACCCATGAGCTGGCAAAAGACGGTGTAACGCTGTTTGGCGTCGGGGAGCTTGGTATGGCAAATACTACACCTGCGGCGGCCATTGTCAGCGTGCTGACCGGCAGTGATGCTGAGGAAGTCGTGGGTATTGGCGCTAACCTTCCTCTTTCTCGGGTGGGGAATAAGGTAGACGTTGTGCGCCGGGCAATTGCCGTCAATCAACCGGATCGCCATGACGGTGTCGATGTGCTGGCTAAGGTTGGCGGGTTTGATCTTGTCGGTATGGCGGGGGTGATGCTGGGGGCGGCCTCCTGTGGCCTGCCGGTCGTGCTGGATGGTTTTCTTTCGTATTCTGCTGCTCTGGCGGCCAGCCAGATTGCGCCGCAGATTAAACCCTACTTGATCCCGTCACACTTCTCCGCTGAGAAGGGCGCCCGCACCGCGCTGGCGCATCTTGAATTGGATCCTTATCTGAATATGGGGATGCGTTTGGGCGAAGGTAGCGGGGCCGCGTTGGCAATGCCGATTGTTGAAGCTGCCTGTGCGATGTATAAAAATATGGGGCAGCTCGCCGCCAGTAACATCGTGCTTCCAGATGGTAAGGAAGCGTAGTTACCGTTCAACCTGAACCTCGCCTGATGGCGAGGTTTTTTTATGCGCAAATATGTCGTAACCCACTAAAACAGATAATAAAAGCTATACTTAACGGATATCTGTTGCGACGAAGGAAAGGAAAAAGATGCGTCGTGTAAAACTGCTTTGTTCACTCATTATGCTGCTTGCGAGTCAGGGAGCGCAGGCGGTGAGTTATCCGCTGCCGCCAGAGGGTAGTCGCCTGGTGGGTAGCACTTTGACTATTACGGTTCCACCAGGAAACACCAAGCCGCTGGAGGCATTTGCCGCTCAGTACGGGCAGGGGTTGAGCAATATGCTTGAAGCCAATCCGGGCGTCGATGTTTTTCTGCCTAAATCGGGTTCAACGCTGCTTGTGCCGCAGCAACTGATACTTCCGGATACCGTGCGTGAGGGGATTGTCATCAACGTCGCCGAGATGCGGCTTTACTATTATCCTGCTGGCAGCAATACGGTTGAGGTTTTACCCATTGGCATTGGTCAGGCGGGTAGAGAAACGCCGCGTAACTGGGTGACAGCGGTAGAACGTAAGCAGGAAGCACCAAGCTGGACGCCGACGCCAAATACCCGACGTGAATACGCCGCTCGCGGGGAAAGCTTGCCGGCATTTGTTCCTGCCGGACCAGAAAATCCGATGGGCCTGTATGCAATTTATATCGGCAGGCTTTATGCCATTCACGGGACAAATGCCAATTTCGGTATTGGTCTGCGGGTAAGTCAGGGGTGCATCCGTTTGCGGAATGACGACATCAAGTACCTGTTTGATACGGTGCCTGTAGGGACGCGTGTACAATTAATTGACCGACCGGTGAAATACAGCGAAGAGCCGGACGGTAGTCGCTGGGTGGAAGTACATGAGCCGCTGTCACGAAACCGTTCGGAATACGAGTCTGACAGAAAGGTGCCTTTGCCAGTCACTCCCGCTTTGCGCACCTTTATCAGCGGGAATGACGTGGATGTGAGCCGCGGGAGCCAGGCGCTGGAAAGACGTTCCGGTATGCCGGTGAACATCAGCCTGGTACAGAAGCATTATTAATTTTCAGGGCGACCCTGTTTACCTTCAGGTCGGATGGGTCGCTTTTTTAATTTGATACTGCCCCATTTTTACCACGCCAATATGGTCAGCCATTAGCTGGGCTTCGTGTTCACTGTGGGTAACCAACAGCGCCGTTTGCCCGGCGGCGCGCAAAATATCCCGTACCTCGTTGCCAAGACGCTCACGCGTGCGCTTATCCAGGCTGGAGAAGGGTTCATCGAGCAACAGGATTTCCGGATGTGGCGCCAACGCGCGCGCAAGGGCGATACGCTGTTGTTGCCCGCCGGAAAGCTCATGCGGATATCGGTTGGCATGGCTGTGTAACTCCACCATTTTCAACAGCTCAGTCACTCTGGCCTGTTGTTCCTCACGCGGCATGCGACGCAATCCAAAGGCCACATTTTGCTGCGCGGTCAGATGGGGGAATAACGCATATTCCTGGAAGACCATGCCGACATGACGTTTTTCCGGTGGCAGATGAACGCCGGGACCGGCAACACGTCGCTGTGACACATAGATCTCTCCGTTTTGCAGGCGTTCAAATCCGGCTACTGCGCGTAGCACCGTGGTTTTTCCGCAGCCTGAAGCGCCCAGCAGACAGGCAATTTCACCTTTACGTACCGACATTGAAAATCCGCTCAGTACCGATTGCTGGCTGTTGCCATAAGCAACGTGTACATCCTGGAGTCGTAATGCAATTTCTGACATTGTTGCTCTCTTAACCACGGCGAGTCATTTGGTGACGCACCAACAAAATAACCGGTAGCGTGCCAGCTAAAACAATCATTAGCGCGGCGATAGCACCTTCTTCATAGGTTCCACGGGCGGCTTCCGCATACAGCAACGTTGCCAGCGTTTCAAAATTGACCGGGCGCAGAAGCAACGTTGTTGGCAGCTCTTTCATGGCATCAGCAAAAACCAGCAGGGCACTGCTGACTAACGCTGGGCGCAGCAGGGGAAAATGGACTCGTGCAAACGTCCCCGCACCATTCTCACCCAACAGACGAGACGCCTGTTCCAGCGAAGGTGGAATGCGGCCCAGACCAGAATCCAGCGCGCCAATGGCAATCGCCTGGAATCGCATGGCACAACAAATTACCAGCAGGATCCCGGCGGACATCAGCGGCAGGCCGCGAACATCCAGTAAATCGGCCAGCCAGCGGTCGACAGCCATGGCGGGGGGTAAAAAGCCAATCGCCAGAATTGTGCCGGGAACCGCATAGCCTAAAGAGGCCAGACGCATCACGCCGCGACGAAATCCCGGCATGGCATTGTCTGCGGCGCTATGACGCGCGCTCCAGGCCACCAGCATACTGACGCAAACCACCACTAGCGTAGTTCCCGCTGCCAGCGATAGCGTATTTTGCAATGCTGACAGTAACGAAGAGGAAAGGGGGTTCTCATCACCTATACGTTTGGCGCTTTCCCACATTAAAAACAGTACCGGAGCCAGAAAACCCAGCACAACCGGCAGTGAAATAACGCCACCGAGCAGCCAACCACGCCAGCCCTGCACGCGCGTTGGTTGAATTTCCCGTAGGCTGCGGCTGCTGAATCCTTGTTTTCTGCGACCATAAAATTCCAGCGTCAGAATAAGGAATATAAACATCAGCATCATGCAGGCAATTTGTGCCGCGGCAGATAAATCAGACCGCGAGATCCATGTGGTGTACACGGTAACGGTTAACGTCTGTACACCGAGGAACTCCGATGCGCCAATATCATTGAGCGTTTCCAGCAGTGCCAGACTGATCCCAACGGCCAACGCCGGACGAGCCATGGGCAAAGCAACACGAAAGAAGGTTCCGGTTGCGCTGCATCCCAGCGTGCGTGCGGCTTCCAGTAAATGAGCCGGTTGGCTAATAAACATGGCGCGGGTTGTCAGATACACGTATGGGTACAGCACTAATCCGAGCAGGATGATTGCGCCGGAAAGTGAGCGTAAATCAGGCAGTCGGAACTGTCTTGGGCTGTCAAAACCCAATAAAAAACGGATAAAGGTTTGCAGTGGGCCAATCGGATGCAGCAGATCGAGCCACGCAAAGGCCACAATGTAGGTCGGCATTGCCAGCGGCAACAGTAACGCCCAGCTTAGTATTTTACGTCCAGGAAAATCCCATGCCGTTACCGCCCATGCGCTGCCTACGCCAATCACGCCGACCATCATCGCGACACCGGCTAATAACAGCACGGTATTTTTTAGTGCGGCAGGCAGTACATACGTCAGGAGATTATCCCAGTGAGATAAATCGGCCTGGGTAGCCTGACAAATCAGCGCAATGATGGGTGTCAGAACGCCAAGCGCTACGCACAGCGCGCCAAGATGTAGCGGCGTTAATAATGACTGCGGCCCGGAAACCAGGCCGCGTAACGTCGGAAACTGCAGAGGTTTATTGATCGAATCCAACTTTATCTACCAGCAGACTAGCTTGTTTACGATATTTAACGATTTCGGTTAACGGCGTTTTATCGACGTCGATTTCACCAATGGTTGCGCTAATAACCGGATCAAGCGTCACGCCTTTCAGTACCGGGTATTCGAAGTTCGCTTTCGCATACTGCTGCTGGGCAGGTGCGGAAACCAGATATTCCATCAGCTTAACGGCATCGGCTTTATTTGGTGCATAGCGGGCTACAGCTGCGCCACTGATATTGACGTGTGTACCGCCATTTTCAAAGGTGGGTTTAACGACTTTAATCGCATCGCCCCACTGACGTGCATCACTGCCTTCTTTGGCGTTTTTCATATGGCCGACGTAATAGGAGTTGGCGAGACCAATATCGCAAATGCCACCGAGAATATCGCGAGCTACATCGCGGTCGCCACCGGTAGCTTTACGCGCCAGGTTAGCTTTCACACCGCGCAGCCATTCTTCGGTCTTTGCTTCACCGTGATGAGCAATCATTGCGGCGATCAGCGCTGTGTTATACGGGTGCTGTCCGGAACGAATACAAACTTTACCTTTGTACTCAGGGCTGGCGAGTTGTTCGTAATGCCAGTTATCGATTGGCAGTGACTTCTCGGCATACAGCACGCGGGCACGCATCGACAGCGCAAACCACTGATTGTCTGCGCCGCGCAGATTAGCCGGAATAGCGGTTTTCAGTGCTTCTGACTCTACTGGCTGAGTTACACCCGCTTCCACTAAATCAATGAGGTTACCGGCATCAACGGTCATCAGCAGGTCAGCAGGTGAATTTTTACCTTCAGCTTTAACGCGCTCGAGCATACCGTCCTTGATATAGACCGTACTGACTTTGATGCCGCTGGTTTTGGTCCAGCTATCAAGCAAAGGCTGGATCAGACCCGGTTCACGGGTGGTATAGAGCGTTAACGTTTCCTGAGCGAAAGCCGGTAGGCTAACAGAGAAGACCAGGGCAGAGGCAAGGGTGATACGGCGCAGTCCGGCGCGAGGCAGAGAATTCATCGTTTATATCCCAGAGTAATTGGAACGTACAGTGAACCGAGCAGGGGGCTCGTTCCTTTGGCTCGCGTACAATAAATGATAATCACTAGCACTTACAATAATTGCAAAGTTTAAACGATTTACATTTACATAACTTTAATCAACGTTGTGATGCGGCATGTAACAGCGGTGCAGAGCAGGCAGGGGGCTTATGAGAGGGATTTTATAGCGACCTGAAAAGCAAAAAGCCTGCTTAGTTTCCTAAGCAGGCTTCTTAAATATGGCTCCTCTGACTGGACTCGAACCAGTGACATACGGATTAACAGTCCGCCGTTCTACCGACTGAACTACAGAGGAATCGTGTGAACGAGGCGCATATTACTGACCTCATCATGAGGTGTCAACAGTAAAATTAGCGCGTCATTTCAATTGGTTAATTAATCTTCAAATTCAGCGTTAATGCACATTTGGTGAGCGACAATGGCCACCTTAGCGGGTATCGCGTAACCGCTCCATGGGGTTCTGGCGGTAAAACTGAATGAAACGTTGCCATAATGCCGGAAAACGTGGTGCAAATAATTCAGGGGCACTGAAGAAATATTCCGATAGAACGGCAAAGCATTCGGCAGGATCGGTCGCTGCGTAGGCATCTATACTGCACGCGGTTTCACCGACCAGATCAATTTCATCCTGAATGTTATTCATTGCGGCATGCAGGTCGTGCTCCCAACTGGCAATATCTCGCAGAGGGATCGCCGGAATACCGCTGGCGCGGTCGCCATTACGCATATCAAGCTTATGCGCCACTTCATGGATGATCAGATTAAAGCCGGAGGCATCAAAAGAATCCTGAATGTCGAGCCAGTTGAGGATTATTGGACCTTGCTGCCAGCTTTGCCCGGACTGTACAACACGTTGATTATGTACCAGCCCAATATCGTCTTCCCATTCATCGTCCACGACAAACGGGGCAGGGTAGATGAGAACTTCATGAAACCCGTCGAGCCACTCGATCCCCAATTCCAGAACAGGCAAACAGAAAAGCAGCGCAATGCGCGCACTTTTTAGTGGATCAAGTTCAAACCCCTGAAGCGCTACCAATCTTTTTTGCTGTAAAAAGCGCTCGGCCAGGGCGATAAGCCTGGCTTGTTCTTGCTCGGTGAGATTCACCAGAAGAGGAATAGCCAGGGCGTCGTCCCACGGCCAGTCGTCACTCCGGGTTGTTTCTTGCTCTTTCCAGGGCCACTTAATCATCGTTTTGCTCGCAAACTCGTCACTTGAACGAAATTGACGGAACGGGGTCTGTTAAAATGCCAAATTACCTGGCATCATGGCAACCGCCAAAACGGAGAGATGCCAGAGCGGCTGAATGGACCGGTCTCGAAAACCGGAGTAGGGGCAACTCTACCGGGGGTTCAAATCCCCCTCTCTCCGCCACTATTCAAGCACTTGCACGCCTCGCTTTCAACGACAGTTCTCATGGATGTTTTTTTCTTTGAGTATCCTCACAAGTTTATCGTTGTAATGCCCGCGTGGTAAAAAAATACGTTTCGTATAAATAAAAAGCCCGCTTCATATGAAGCGGGCTTGCTTATTTTTGCGTCAATTAGAACTGGTAGACTAAACCAACGGCAACGATGTCGTCAGTTGCGATACCATTGCTTTCATAGAAGCTGTCGTCTTCATCCAGCAGGTTGATTTTATAATCGACATAGGTGGACATGTTTTTGTTGAAGTAGTAAGTCACACCCACATCAACATATTTGACCAGGTCTTTGTCGACATAACGCCAGTTACCACGACTGACTTCCTGACCACCTAAATCGCTACCTTTAGATTGCAGGTAAGCGACGGAAGGGCGCAGACCGAAGTCGAACTGGTACTGCGCAACAACTTCAAAGTTCTGTGTTTTGTTGGCAATACCGCCTTTCGCTACATCTTCGCCAGCAGCATTCTTATATGAGCCGCTACCGTATGATGTCATGTTACGGGTTTCTGCGTACATAGCAGCCAGGTACACGTTGTTAGCGTCATACTTCGCACCAATAGTCCAGGCATCTGCTGTCTCACCACCTGCATAGGTGCTGCGATGATTAATTCCATCCTGATAACCTTTAGCAACTTGGTTATTTGAACGGTCAGAGCTGGAGTATGCTGCGCCGAGGCTTAAACCGAAGTCGAAGTCATAGGAGGTTGACAGACCGAAACCGTCGCCGTTCTCTCTAGACAATTTACGGTTCTCACCGTTACCAGTACCTTCGCCTGCTCCTGCACTTTCATTATTACCCTGGTATTGCAGCGCGAAGTTCAGGCCATCAACTTGACCAAAGAAACCTTTATTACGGTAGGTGGCTACGCCGTTGGTACGACCGGTCATATACACGTCGGTCTGGGTGTAGGAGTCACCGCCAAATTCCGGCAGCATATCGGTCCAGGCTTCTACGTCGTAGACCACGCCGTAGTTACGACCGTAGTCGAAGGTACCGTTCTCACCAAAGCCTAAACCGGCAAAGGCCAGACGAGTCCAGGAATTTGCGCCTTCACCTTCGGTACCGTTAGCCTGGATGTTGTATTCCCACTGACCATAACCAGTCAGCATATCGTTAATTTGTGTTTCGCCCTTAAAACCCAGACGGGCATAGGTCTGATCGCCATCATCGCCAGGGTTATCAGAGAAATAACGCAGACCATCGACTTTACCGTACAGATCCAGTTTATTGCCGTTCTTATTATAGATTTCAGCCGCATTTGCTGCGCCTGCAGCTAATAAAGCAGGGAGAAGCAGTGCCAATACTTTTCTTTTCATTATGTATTCCCTTTGCATGATAATTAAAATGAATATGTAGTACTATCCGAGTGACTACATTTGGATACTATCTATGAAGTTCATTTAATTTAAAATATAACATGTAACAAATGTATTTAAAATTTTTCAAAATGTTTCTTTTGCATCTTTATATAATTATGAGTGTGTGTTAATTACATTGGTATTTGCCATGTGAATTGTTTTTAATCAGTTAGTTATATGTTTTTATCTATTTATTTGTTATATGTATTTTATTTGTTTTAGATGTTTGTTTTTAATATTCATATAAATTATTTTTCGATATTGGCGTGGTGGGATTTATAAATTCATGTGGATTTTATTTTTAGTGCAATAATAAAAGATGATTATGTAATGGGGCGGGCAGTGGTCTGCAATGAAAATTATTGCTAAGGTGATTTTCTTTCTACAAAGGGAGATAGCATGAAACTGCACGACTGGCAGTCGCGATTTGAAGCCTGGTTAGCTGATAACCATTCTGGACAAGATGCTGCACATGACATCTTTCACTTTCGACGTGTGTGGATAACGGCACAAAAGCTGAGTACAGATGCAACCGTAGACTGGCTGGTGGTGTTGACCGCGTGCTACTTCCACGATCTCGTCAGTCTGCCAAAGAACCATCCTGAGCGTCATTGTTCGTCGGTACTGGCAGCCAAGGAAACACGTCGTGTTTTGATACGCGATTTTCCGGATTTTCCACAACAGCGGTTATCGGCAGTGTGTCATGCCATTGAGGCGCACAGTTTTAGCGCCAAAATCGCGCCAGAAACCCTTGAAGCGAAAATCGTGCAGGATGCAGACCGGCTTGAGGCGCTGGGTGCAATTGGTTTAGCGCGCGTATTTGCCGTTTCAGGGGCGTTAGGGGTTGCGCTGTTTGATGCGGAAGATCCGTTTGCCCGAAAGCGTAGCCTTGACGATAAACAGTACGCGCTCGATCACTTCCAGACCAAGTTATTGACGTTGCCGTTGACGATGCAAACCGAACAAGGGAGGCATTTGGCACAACATAATGCGGATTTTTTACTGACGTATATGGCGAAGCTGAGTGCGGAGCTAAAAGGAGAATACGAAATGCTGGATCTTGACGCGATTCAACCCTTTAAAGCGCGCTAGTCGCCAATACGGCTGAAACGTCAACCGTGCTAATTTATGTTAATCTGTCGGTTATCCATTTCTGCCGGTTAAATGTATGCAGGATAATTTTTCAGTAGCAGGCTCCATGAACCCGATGACAGATGAAAACGAGACCGACGTGCAGGTGATGTTGGCTAAGTTGCTTGAAATATATGACGTGAAAACACTGGTTGCTCATCTGAATGGCGTTGGCGAGAACCGCTGGAGCCCGGCCATTTTTAAACGAGTGGTTGCTAATGAAACATGGCATCGCCTCAGCGACCGCGAGCTCATTCATCTGAATACTTTGTTGCCGAAACCACCTGCGCATCATCCGCATTATGCCTTTCGCTTTATCGATCTTTTTGCTGGCATTGGCGGTATTCGTCGCGGCTTTGAAGCGATTGGCGGGCAGTGCGTGTTTACCAGTGAGTGGAACAAGCATGCGGTGCGCACCTATAAAGCGAACAACTACTGCGATCCGCTCCAGCACAACTTTAATGAAGATATTCGTGATATCACACTCAGCCATCACGATGGGGTGAGTGACCAGCAGGCGGCAGAACATATTCGCCAGCATGTTCCTGAACATGACGTGCTGTTAGCCGGATTCCCATGTCAGCCATTTTCTCTGGCTGGTGTATCAAAGAAAAACGCGTTAGGGCGGGCACATGGTTTCGCCTGTGATACGCAAGGCACACTTTTTTTTGATGTAGTGCGCATTATCGATGCGCGTCGGCCAGCCATATTTGTGCTCGAAAACGTCAAAAACCTGAAGAGTCACGATCAGGGCAAAACGTTTCGCATCATTATGCAAACGCTGGACGAACTGGGTTATGACGTGGCGGATGCGGCGGATAACGGTCCGGACGATCCGAAAATTATCGATGGGCAACATTTTTTGCCTCAGCATCGCGAACGTATCGTGCTTGTCGGCTTCCGACGCGATCTGAATTTGAAATCAGACTTCACGCTGCGGGATATTGTCACGCGTTATCCGCAGCGGCGTACTACGCTTGCGGAACTGCTTGAGCCGACCGTCGATGCGAAATATATACTGACGCCGGTGCTGTGGAAATACCTCTATCGCTATGCGAAAAAGCATCAGGCGCGGGGCAATGGATTTGGCTATGGCATGGTGTATCCCGGTAACCCTGATAGCGTAACGCGCACATTATCTGCGCGTTATTATAAAGATGGGGCGGAGATCCTGATTGACCGTGGCTGGGATATGGCGCTGGGTGAAAAAGATTTTGACGATCCGCAGAATCAGCGACACCGCCCACGCAGACTTACGCCCAGAGAGTGCGCGCGTCTGATGGGGTTTGAATCTCCGCGGGGCTATCAGTTCAGGATCCCTGTGTCAGATACTCAGGCTTATCGCCAGTTTGGTAATTCGGTGGTCGTTCCGGCATTTGCGGCGGTGGCCAGGCTGCTGGAGCCGAAAATCAGGCAGGCAGTTGCTATTCGCGAGAAAGAGAACCAGCGTGGCAGACGTTCACGATAAAGCAACACGCAGTAAAAATATGCGGGCGATAGCTACCCGCGATACCGCAATTGAAAAACGCCTTGCCAGCGTGCTGACAGAGCAGGGGGTAACGTTTCGCGTGCAGGATGCGACGTTACCCGGTCGCCCCGATTTTGTGGTGGATGATTATCATTGTGTGATTTTTACTCACGGCTGTTTCTGGCACCACCACGATTGCTATTTGTTTAAAGTCCCCGCGACACGAACGGAATTCTGGCTGGAAAAAATAGGCAAAAATGTCCAGCGCGATGCGCGGGATTGTGAAAAGTTGCAGGCTCTGGGCTGGCGCGTACTGATTGTCTGGGAGTGCGCCCTGCGTGGTCGCGAAAAGCTGGACGATGAAGCGTTATCTGAACGTGTCATCGAGTGGATCTGCGGCGGTGGCGACACCGCGCAGATCGACACACTCGGTATTCATTTACTGTAACGTTTTTTCCGACGGGGTAGCAACGGCATCCGCTTTAACAGGGAACAGGTATTTCCCCAACGTTACCAGCACCACAGCAAACACGATCACGCCGAGCGCCAGCCATTCGATAGGGGCCAGTCTTTCACCCCCCAGACCGGTACCTAACAGCACGGCAACAACCGGATTGACGTAAGCATAGCTGGTGGCTAGCGCCGGGCTGACATTGCGGATCAGGAACATATACGCATTAATGGCAATAATGGAGCCAAACAGGGCCAGGTAAGCCACAGCCATAAAGCCTGAAAATGTTGGCATGGTGGTCAGTTTTTCCCCGGAGAGTAGCGATGCGCACATCAGCACAATACCGGCGGCTAACATTTCAATGGCTCCGGCCATCATGCCAACGGGTAGCGTAATGCGTGAACCGTATACCGAGCCAAACGCCCAGCTTATTGAACCGATCAGGATTAAAATAGCGCCCCACGGATTGCCACTTAAATTGCCCCCGCTGTTCAGCATGATGATCCCTGCTAGCCCAATCGCTATCCCCAACCATTCCAGCTTGCGCGTTTTGATGCCAAAAAAGTAGCTAAAACACAGCGTAAATAACGGGACGGTGGCGACCACCACGGCGGCAATACCGGAAGGGACATTTTGGTGTTCTGCGACGGTGACCAGACCATTACCCACAGCCAGCAGCAGGATACCAATTAACGCGGCGTTCAGGATTAGGCGTAAGGGGGGCAGCTTATGCCCACGAATAAGTAAGAAACTTGTTAATAAAATTCCCGCGGAGAGAAAACGTACGGCTGCCATCATTAACGGCGGCCAGCTTTCAACGCCAATGCGAATAACGAAGTACGTGGAACCCCAAATGATGTACAGCGCGAATAGCGCACTGAAAAGCGGTAACAATTGCCTGAAACGCATAATCCCTCACGGTGGAAATAAAAAGGTGCAACATAGTAAACGTCAAAACTATCTTACTGGCGAGATTTATAATTACGTGTTGATGTTAAAAACTTGTTGACCAGAAAGGTCAGTTTCAGCATGGCGTGTTTTACTTCATACTTATGACTGCAAAAAAATAATATTGAGGGTGAAAATTTTGGCAGGAAGTAGCTTACTGACCTTACTCGATGATATCGCTACGCTACTGGATGATATCTCAGTGATGGGAAAACTGGCCGCGAAAAAAACCGCGGGCGTGCTGGGGGATGATCTGTCGCTTAATGCGCAGCAGGTATCGGGCGTGCGGGCGAACCGCGAACTCCCGGTGGTCTGGAGCGTGGCGAAAGGGTCGTTTGTTAACAAAGTTATTCTGGTGCCGTTGGCGCTATTGATAAGCGCATTTATTCCCTGGGCGATCACCCCCTTATTAATGGTAGGCGGGGCGTTTCTCTGTTTTGAAGGGGTGGAAAAGGTTCTGCATACCCTGGAGGCGCGTAAGCACAAAGAAAGCCCGGAAGAGCGTCAACAGCGTCTGGCTGCTCTGGCCGCACAGGATCCACTCACCTTTGAGAAAGATAAAATCAAAGGGGCAATACGTACCGACTTCATTTTGTCTGCCGAGATTGTCGCAATTACGCTGGGTATTGTAGCGGACGCACCCTTGCTGAATCAGGTGTTGGTGCTATCAGGTATCGCGTTAGTGGTGACCGTGGGCGTGTATGGCCTGGTCGGGATTATCGTTAAGCTTGACGACATTGGGTACTGGTTGGCAGAAAAGCGTAGCCTGCTTGCCCAGTCGTTGGGCAAAGGGTTACTGGTGGTTGCCCCCTGGCTTATGAAAACACTTTCTGTGGTCGGCACACTGGCGATGTTTTTAGTGGGAGGCGGCATTGTGGTACACGGAATATCGCCGCTGCATCATGCGATTGAAAATTTTGCTCAGCAGCAAAGTACATTGATTTCGCTAATGCTTCCGACCCTGCTTAACCTGGTGCTCGGCTTTATCATCGGTGGGATTGTCGTTCTGCTGGTAAAAGCTGTCGCCAGAGTGCGCGGAATTTCGCACTAATTGTTACAGGACTGATTACGCAAAACGCCTCCTTGTCATCTAAGGTGTAAAGGTTTCTCTTGATACAGGAGGCAGGTATGGTCTTTTCTGTCAGTGAGGAAGTCACCTCCAAAGAGGGTGGCCCACGTATGATCGTTACCGGGTATGCCAGCGGAATGGTGGAGTGTCGCTGGTACGACGGCTTTGGCGTTAAACGGGAAGCATTCCGTGAAGATGAACTGGTGGTGCCTGGCGAGCGAAGACAGCTCTCCCAGGATGCCTGAACATTTGGCTCGACCGTAACCTGGTGATCTCTCACCCATTAGTTATATTTATCATTCCGGTGAGAATTATTTACTTGTCAGGCAAAAAAATTGCAGATAAGGTTTGGTTCACATCAGATTTTCTGGTGTAACGAATTTACAAGTGCTTCTTGCATAAGCAAGCTTGATCCCGACCCGATAAGGGCCGGGATTTTTTTCGCCCTCAGTCAGCGATTGATCTCCGACACGCTAAAATCATGGATATCAAGCTCGAACGCATCGGCCAGTTCATGCCATGTATGGTAATCACGCCCGTCAACGCTGACGCGCTCCGGGTCATCCTGGCTGCGATGAATTTCACTCTCGCAGATTTCGTTGATTGCCTTTAGCAGCGCGTCGACATCGACGCTGACTTCACGTTTGGCCGTATCGCTGTACTCTTTCGCGGTTTTCATCCTCATACCTCTCAACCGTTAAGGATACCGGGGGAGCGTACCCAAACATCAGATACGCACAACTTAAGTATAGACCGTCGATAAAACCCGCAATCGCGCGTGCACAGCGCTGCCAGAAAAAGGAATTTGTTCTACACTGGCACAAAGCCACAGGAGGAAAACTATGAAGGTGAATGATCGGGTCACAGTCAAAACGGACGGCGGTCCTCGTCGACCGGGCGTGGTACTGGCAATCGAAGAGTTTAGCGAAGGCACTATGTACCTGGTTTCGCTGGAAGACTACCCGCTCGGTATCTGGTTCTTTAATGAATCAGGTCATCAGGATGGTATCTTTGTGGAAAAAGTGGAGTGACATGAGTTCCGCTGTTTGATTCTGACTGGTGGGGTCGCCACCAGTCAGAACGTCTTAGCGCATATTCACAAAGATACCATTGGTGACGTTATCCGTAAGCCTTACAACGTGATAGATAACTTGCTTATTATGCGTTTTAATCTTTCGTTTTATATTCCCCTTATGGGATGACACCGTCTTGGCTTTGATATTCATTTGATCTGATATCTGTATTGTTCCCTGACCCTCCATCCACATACGCAGCATGCTGGATTCGGTTCGACTTAATGATAATGTCGGCAGATTCACATCAATAGCAATATCTACTTCCTTTTTCAGAATATCGCCAAGTAGTTTATCCAGTGAGTCAGGTTTAATTGATTTAGAACTAATCAATAAATTTTTTCTGACGAGTAGATATTCATCAAAATGCACGTTGGCAATTGCCATAAACACAATAAATAATGTGCTGGGATGCTGATTAATGATTTGCTTTATTTGCTGGCTATTAGCAGGATCGTGGATAAAGCAGTCCTCATTAATAAACACCACAGCGGGTTGTTGAGAGACACAGGCGAGACTGAGTTCATCAACGTTGGAAATGTTGTTGATTTCCCTTTTTTTCACTCCCCGACTTACCAGATATCCGGTTAACCCTAGTCGGGTGTAACTGCATAAATCCATAATAATCGTTGACATGGCATACCCTCACTCAATGCGTAACGATAATTCCCCTTACCTGATTATTTCATCACAACTAAACGGAATAATAACGACCCAAGATGACGCTTTCGCTGTTTTTCAGGCGAATTTACTATCCCGTAAAGTTGCGTATAATTTGCCAGGAAACATCTTAAAGTAAAGTGAATGTTGCATTATGTGAGTGAGGCAAAAACAAATAAGCCGCGACAGAGATATCCTGGTGGATGTTGTCACTTTTTAAATTTAGGACAATCCTTAGTAAAACAGGATAAAAAATAAGGGTTATTATTTTCCAGGCATTTCGCTGACGATATCGGCCAGTAAATTAAAAATTTCACTGAATAATCGTTCGCAGAATGGCGCAATTAATGGCATTAGCGCCGCCATTAGTGAAATACCTACGGTCAGAGTGAGAGGAAAGCCGATGACGAAAACCGACAGCTGTGGTGCCATGCGATTTAACAAACCAAGTGCGAGGTTTAGCGTGAGCAGTAGCGTCATTACCGGCAGGGCCAGCATTAGCCCGTTGAGGAAAATCAGGCTACCCGCCCGTGCCAGTGCAAGAAACGCATTGCTGTTCACCGGATTGCCGCCGATGGGCAGAGTATGAAAAGTATCTATCAGCAGCGAAATCAGCCATAAATGGCCGTTAAAGGTGAGGAACAGCAGCATGGCGAGCATGTCGATCAGTCGTGCCAGAACCGGCATATTCAGACGGCTACCGGGATCGAAGAACGTCGCGAAGGAAAGGCCCATTTGCAGGCCAATTAATTCCCCGGCGGTACGTACTGCGGCAAACGCAAACTGCATGGTGAAGCCTAATGCGATACCGATCAGGATTTGTTGCATTGCCTGCCAAAGCGCGCCAACAGAAAAGATGGGGACGTCAACGGCGGGAATCGATGGGGCGATAACGACGGTAATCATCAACCCTAGCCCCAGCTTTACCCGTTTGGGGATGGCTCGTTCACTGAGGATGGGGGCCGTTGAGATGAGCGCCAGTATGCGCAACAAAGGCCAGAAGTATAAATTCAGCCAGTGGAGCCACTCAATGCTGGACACCTGCAACATAACGTTGTCTACCCGATGATATAGGGGATATTGCTGAACAGCGTACGCACGTAGTCGAGCAGCAGGTTAAGCATCCACGGGCCAGCAACAATAATGGCAATAAACACCGCGACAATTTTGGGGATGAAGGACAGCGTCATTTCGTTAATCTGGGTCGCCGCCTGCAGAATACTGATGATAAGACCCGTGATGAGAGCGACCAACAGCAAAGGCGCAGCAAGGGCCAGAGCGACTTTCATCGCCTCTGTGCCCATCATCATGACCGATTCAGGAGTCATTTCGCGCCTCTAACTGTAAAAGCTTTGTGCCAGCGAGCCGACAAGTAGCTGCCAACCGTCTACCAACACAAACAGCATCAGCTTGAACGGCAACGCGATTGTGGCGGGCGGGACCATCATCATCCCGAGCGCCATCAACACGCTGGCGATCACCAGGTCGATAATCAGAAACGGAATAAAAATGGTAAAGCCTATCTGGAATGCTGTTTTCAGCTCACTGGTGACATAAGCGGGCAGCAAAATTCGCATCGGCACGGCTTCTGGTCCCTGTAACGGACCGCTGTTTGCTAAGCGTGCGAAGAGTGCCAGATCGGCTTCACGGGTCTGGCGCAACATAAACTCACGCAGCGGCTGGGCGCCTTTCTCCATGGCTTCCTGCATGGAGATCTTCTCTTCGCTGAACGGTTGGTATGCGTCAACGTAGATTTTATCGATCACCGGCGACATGATGAAAAAGGTCAAAAAGAGCGCCAGGCCCAGGAGCACCTGGTTAGGTGGTGCTGAGGGGGTACCCAGCGCATTTCGCAGTAGACCAAAAACGATGATGATGCGGGTGAAGCTGGTCATCATCAGCAAAATTGCAGGCAGGAACGTCAGCGAGGTGATGAACACCAGCGTCTGCACGGGTAACGTCCAGTTTTGTCCGCCGCCCGGCAAAGGCTGACTGACCAGACCCGGGAGTTGGGCGAGGGCAACGGGGCTGAAAAGCCACAAGCCTGCCAGCGTAAGGGATAACAAACGGCGCATCAGGATCTCCCAGGACGCTTCAGCAAACTCTTCATCATGGCCTGGAAATCCGCAGGGGAGGCCGTTTTTTCTTCTGCATCGGCAGGTGCCGGGGGCAGGGTGTGCAGGACGTTAATCTGCGAGGCTGTGACGCCTAGTACCAGACGGGCATCTTCGACCTCGACAATCACCACGCGCTCACGTGGACCCAGTGAGGTGCTGGCCGTAACTTTTAGCCCGCGCGTACCGGCACTTTTAGGGGCAAACCCCAGACGTTTAATGACCCAGGCCGCCGCCAGGATCAAGACGATGATCCCGAGCAGCGCGCCGCTTACCTGCACCAGCGGTGAGCCGGGAACGGCGGCGGGTTGAGAAACGGTAGCCTGGGTATTCATGATTAACGGCTCAGACGGCGCATACGTTCAGACGGGGTGATAATGTCAGTGATACGCACACCGTATTTGTCCGCAACTACGACGACTTCGCCCTGGGCAATCAGATAACCGTTGATCAGAATATCCAGCGGTTCGCCTGCCAGACCATCCAGTGCGACAACCGAACCCTGCGTCAGACGCAGCAGCTCTTTGATGGTCATGCGGGTACGGCCCAGTTCGACGGTCAGCTTGACCGGAATGTCCATGATCAGGTCGATGTCCTGCAAAGCACCGCTGACGTCGCCGCCACCTAACTGCTGGAATACCGCATCGGCCGCACTTTTGGTGGGCGTGGTTTTTTGCTCGTTTAACGCGTCAGCCCACAGATCGTCCAATGCGCCAGTGTTCTCATCGGACGGATTATTCATATCACTCATTTGGGCTGTTCCTCATTCAGCGAATTCAAAATCGGGTTTATCAGATGTTCTACGCGTAACGCATACTGACCGTTTACGGTGCCATACTGGCTGGTCAGCACAGGCACGCCGTCCACATGAGCAATAATGCGGTCGGGTTTTTCAATCGGCAGTACATCGCCGGGTTTCAGTTTTAAAATCTGGGATAGCCGCAGCGGGATATCGGCAAAGTTTGCCACCAGCTCCAGCTCAGAATGCTGAACCTGACGCACCAGATTATTGCGCCAGTTCTGATCTTCATTACGTGAGTTTTCCAGCGGCGGATTCACCAGCAGCTCACGCAACGGTTCAATCATGCTGAATGGCAGACAGATGTTAAATTCACCGGTCAGGTTGCCAATTTCAACGTGGAACGGGGTATTCACCACGATGTCGTTCGGAGAGGTAGTGATATTGGTAAATTTCACCTGCATCTCAGAACGGACGTATTCCACTTCCAGCGGGTTGATGGCCTTCCATGCGTCGCTGTAGCTTTCCAGCGCCAACTTCAACATGCGGTTGATAACGCGCTGTTCCGTGTGCGTAAATTCGCGACCTTCGACTTTCGTCGGGAAACGACCGTCACCGCCAAACAGGTTGTCTACGGCGATAAATACCAGACTCGGTGAGAACACCACCAGACCCGTACCGCGCAGCGGCTTCAGGTGGATTAAGTTCAGGTTGGTCGGAACCGGTAAGTTGCGCGCAAATTCATGGTATGGCTGGATACGGATCGCACCCACGGTAATATCCGGGCTACGGCGCAACAGGTTAAATAACCCCATACGGAACTGGCGCGCAAAGCGTTCGTTAATGATCTCCAGCGCCTGTAAACGCTCACGTACCACGCGACGCTGAGTGTTGGGATCATAAGGACGAATATCGCTTTCTTTTGCGATACCTGAAATGGGTTCGTCTTTGGTTTCGCTATCGCCGTTGAGCAATGCGTCGATTTCAGCCTGAGAAAGAATACTGTCGCCCATGTCTTTACCGCAGAATAAAAGCTGTATAAAGAACGTCGGTGACAACCTGTTTCGGCTGCCCAACAACGAGCGGAGTCGCCAGCGTCTCTTTGATGGCGGTAATCAGCTGTTGCTTACCTTCCTCGGTGGCGAGTGTGGCTGCATTCTGACGAGAGAACAGCAGTAGCAAGCGGCTGCGCACTTCCGGCAGATATTCGTTAAGACGTGAACGTGTCGCCTCATCTTTCATGCGCAGCGTGATACCGATATACAGCACACGATCTGCATCACCCAGATTGACGGTAAAGGTATCCAACGCAAAGAATACCGGGGCTGGCGGTGGAGGCGGTTCCGCTTTGACGCTGGCGGACGGCTGCTGCTGCATGCGCCAGTAGCTATAACCCGCAGTTGCGCAGGCGGCGAGGGTAATTAATACCAGCAGAGGGATCCAAATAGCGCGTTTACTTTTTTTGTTAATCGCGGAGTCAGTCATCAGATACGGGCTTCCTGTTTCGGTACAGCTTATGGGCTGATTATCCCGTGTCCTGTCCACGACAAAGCGTGGAAAAGACGCGGATAATCATGCTACCTCTGGCGTTAGGCGAAGATGTCTACTGCGCCATCGCCGCGGGCAGCGGCTTGCAGCGAGGCTGGGGTTGCCAGTATTGCGTCATCTTCAGCGGCAAAAATGTCTTGTCCTTGAGCGCGACCAGCCTGCTGTTGCTGCCCGGAAGACTGCTGATGGCCAGCGAAGCTTTCACTGCTGATGTTGCTTTGCCCCAGTTGAATGCCGCTTTCAGCCAACTGCGTACGCAGCATCGGTAATGCGGCTTCCAGTGCGGCGCGCACGTGACTGTGCGGTGATACCATCTGCAGCTGCGCGAGGTTATCGTCCAGCTTGAGGGAAATATGTACCTGACCCAGGTCCTGCGGATGCAGACGCAGCTCTGCGCTTTGCTGGCCCTGGCGCGTGAACAATGTGACGTGCTGGCTCAGCGATTGCTGCCATTCATGGCTACCTAACGGAGCGCTTAACACCGGCGCGGCCGTCGGTAACGGTTGTGCGTGTGTCTGTGGACCACTTAGCGGGGCCGCAGTCATGCCAATGCTGGTCGGTGACGGGGTGCTATCGATTTCAGCTCTGGCGTTCGCCGCCGCCGTCAGCGGGGTTAGTGCTGGATTGTTTGCCTGATTAGCACCACCGCCAGCAATTGTGACATCCGCTTTGCCTTTTTTGGCATCACCCGGCAGTAATTCGTCTGCATTATCAGTCGTCGCGCCGTGTGCAGCGCCACGTGACAACGCCGAAAGCGTGGCATCAACCGGGGCTGGTGCGCTGTCGACGGCAGGCGTAGCCAGCGGTTGTCCTGGTAGCATGGCGAACAATGCGCTCAGGTTGGCGAGATCGTCATCACTCAGCGTGGTGTTTTTTTCGTCCTGCTGAGCAACTTTGCCCAGCGTCGTCAGGGCATTAGCTTTCAGTGAAGGTGTGAGAGCAGACAACAGTTGCTGAGCGTCTGTCATGTCGGCAAGAGAAGACTCGGTTTGTAGCTCCTGTTGCGCCAACAGATCGGTTAATTTGACCGACTGTGCGGCATCGCCATTTTTTTGCAGTAATCCTTTCTGCAGCTTACTGCTGGCCGCCTGTAAGTCGGCAAGCGACAGCGGAGCGTCTTTACCCTGCGCGTCGCCCGCACCTAATGCGCCAGCCAGCAGCGCTAAAAAATCCTCGGGTGAATCTACCGCTTTGCCTGACTGAAGACCTGCGGCTACGTCGGTGTCGGTGGTAATCAGTTGGGGTAAAGTAATCATTCGGGTTTCCTCATAGCTGCGCGCTGAGCAAATTCATCCATTTTTTTCTGATCCAGACGGTTTTCGGCCAGTAACGCCGCCGAGGTTTGTCTGTCCTGCAACGTCTGCCACGCCTGTAATCGTTGTTTTTTGTCGCGCCAACTGTTCAAAGCCATGTCCACTTTTTGCGTCCACTGATTGAGCTGTTGGCGGTGTTGTTCAATCGCTTTTTCCAGCGTCTGAATAAATTGCTGGTAGTTAATCCAGCGATTGCTGGTAATACCCTGGCCCATATCGGTATTCAGATTGTTGCGATACTCATGCTGATAATCGATCAGCATTTTTAACTGTTCTTCCGCCTGCTGACAGCCACGACGCATCTCTCCTAATAAGACAGCGGCGTCATCTACCTCTTTTTCAGCCAGGTCTTTCAGTGTTGCTAACGCACCATGTTGTGCCATGACCTATGCTCTCCTGCTTAATCACACACCAGGGAAAATCAGTTCTAAAGCTTGTAGAGAATCTTCCCAGTCAGCCCGTTCAAAGATGCCTTGCTGTAAAAACGCTTCCAGCTGTGGCCATAAGGCGATGGCTTTATCCAGCATTGGATCGCTGCCTTTGGCATACGCCCCCACGCTAACCAGATCGCGGTTACGCTGGAAGCTGGACAGCAGCTGTTTAAAGTTGCGCACCCGTGCGTAGTGTTTTTCACTAATGAGCGCGGTCATGGCGCGGCTGATTGAGGCTTCGATATCGATGGCCGGATAGTGACCCGCCTCGGCCAGATGACGTGACAGCACAATGTGGCCGTCCAGAATTGCGCGCGCGGAATCGGCAATCGGGTCCTGCTGGTCGTCACCCTCGGTCAGTACCGTATAAAACGCGGTGACTGAACCGCCGCCGTGAATACCGTTTCCGGCACGTTCAACCAGCGCCGGTAATTTGGCGAATACTGACGGTGGATAACCTTTGGTTGCCGGTGGCTCGCCGATCGCCAGGGCTATCTCACGTTGCGCCATCGCATAGCGGGTGAGGGAATCCATAATCAGCAATACGTGCTGTCCACGATCGCGGAAATCTTCGGCGATACGCGTGGCGTAGGCCGCGCCTTGCATACGTAACAGCGGCGAGACGTCCGCCGGAGCGGCAATCACTACCGAGCGTGCGCGACCGTCAGCGCCGAGAATATTTTCAATAAAATCTTTAACTTCGCGGCCACGCTCGCCAATCAGGCCCACGACGATGACGTCGGCCTGGGTATAACGCGCCATCATGCCGAGCAGGACGCTTTTACCGACGCCGGAACCTGCGAAAAGCCCCATACGCTGGCCGCGACCTACGGTTAACAACGCGTTGATGGGGCGTACACCGGTATCCAGGACGTGTTCAATTGCGGTACGTTGCAGCGGGTTAAACGGCGGTGTAATCAGCGCGCCGGTTTCGGTGGTATCCGGGGCGGGCAGTCCGTCGAGCGGTTTGCCGCTGCCGTCCAGCACACGCCCCAGCAGAGCAGGGCCAAGCGGTAATTGCTTCCCGCTTTGCAGACCTTCTCCGGCAATGTTCTTCGCGTATACGCGCGCGCCGGGCAGAACGCCTTCGACCTCTTCGAGCGGCATCAGAAACAGACGTTGACCGTTAAAGCCCACGACTTCACTTTCGACTTCCTGGGTTTCGTTGCCATCCTGGCGTTCAATGACGCAGGTGGCACCCAGCGGCAGCTGTAACCCCGTGGCTTCCAGCACCAGCCCGGTTGCGCGGGTCAGACGACCGTAACGACGCACCGCAGGCAGCAGCGACATTTTCTCTTCGAAGTTGTCCAGCGTATTGAGCCAGCGAGTCAGGCGAGTGGTCATTACACGACTCCCGGCGCTGCCAGACGGCAGAGTTCTTGCCAGCGTGTGGCGACGCTGGCATCCAGATCGCCTTCGTCGGCTGAGACTTTACAACCGCCGTGATGCAGCGTGGGATCGCCGCGCAGCCGCCAGCCGTGCAGGCTGAGAGTGGCACCGAGCATCTCCTCCACACGCTGGAGATCGTCCGGATGTACGCGCAGCTGCGGTTTACCACTAAACAGCGGTTCCTGTTGCAATAACTGTTGGATCTGCTTAATCAGCGCAGCGTTATCCACGATAGGCGTCTGACCAATCACCTGACGCGCAGCTTCCAGCGCCATTTGCATCAGGCGCGAGGCAATGACGCTGTCCAGTGCGTCCAGCGTATTCTGAAACTCGCTCACCAGTTGCTGCATACGGGCATGAATCGGCGCATGCTGCGCACGCGCCTGGTTCTGGCCTTGCTCCAGCCCCTGGCTCAGACCTTCCTGATAGCCTTGTTCATGACCCTTTTGTCGACCTTCCGCCAGCCCCGCGTTATACCCTTGCTCATGGGCCTGCATTTGCAGCTGTGCGAGCTGTTGTTCAAGCTGTTGCTCTGCCGAAAGCTCGGGTTCTTCCGTCTCTTCGGACAGCGGCGTTTCGCTGTGGTCGGCCAGCACGAACTCTGCCATCGGTGGGGCGAGATCGTCCGGAGTCCAGACTTTCCACGGCAGTTCGTTAGACATAGGTATCCTCGCCGCTGCCGATCACCATCTCGCCGGTTTCCGCCAGACGACGCACAATAAGCAGAATCGCTTTCTGTTCGTTTTCCACCTGCGACAAGCGCACCGGACCGCGGTTGGCAAGGTCGTCGCGCAGAATATCGGCAGCACGTTGCGACATGTTGCGCAGGAACTTCTCGCGTAGCGGCTGTTCGGCACCTTTCAGCGCAATCAGCAGCGATTCGGAATCCACTTCCTGCAGCAGACGCTGGATACTGCGATCGTCGACGTCCACCAGGTTTTCGAACAGGAACATCTCGTCGATAATTTTCTGCGCCAGTTCGCCGTCGAACTCGCGTACGGCGGTGATAACCGCTTCTTCCTGCTGGGTTTTCATCAGGTTGATAATTTCTGCCGCCGTTCTCACGCCGCCCATTTTGCTGCGCTTGAGGTTCTGGCCATCGAGCAGACCGTTCAGTACCTCGGTCAGTTCTGCCAGCGCGGCAGGCTGTACGCCGCCGAAGGTGGCGATACGCAGCATCACGTCGTGACGTAAACGCTCGTCGAACAGCGCCAGAATATCGGCGGCCTGGCCCCGTTTGAGGTGCACCAGAATGGTGGCGATAATCTGCGGATGCTCGTCGCGGATAAGGTCGGCGGCGCTTTGCGGCTCCATAAAGTTGAGCGTTTCAATGCCGCTGGTGGTATCGCGGGTTTCCAGAATATCTTCCAGCAGGCTGGAGGCGCGTTCCTCGCCCAGCGCTTTCACCAGCACCGAGCGCAGATATTCGTTGGCGTTGATATTCAGCGCGGCAAACTGTTCTGCTTCCTGCTCAAACTCGGCCAGCACTTCCGTCAACTGTTTGTTGGAGATCTGGCGTACGTTCGCCATCGCTGTACTCAGCGCCTGAACTTCGCGCGTGGAAAGGTGTTTAAACACCTCAGCAGCGCGATCTTCGCCAATGGTCATCAGCAGGATGACGCTTTTATCGGTACCGGTAAGGGCATTACTCATGATCGTTACTCATCCACTGGCGAATGACCAGCGCCACGACGCGCGGATCGTTATCTGACATTTCACGAATACGCTGGCTCATCACTTCTGCACCCAGACGCTGATTCGTACGACGCTGCTGGGTCTGCTCGTCTTTGCTGAGGCGAACTTCTACCGCTTCTTCGGTTTCCTGACGGATACGCGTTTGTTCTTGTACCGCTTTTGCTTCTTCGCTGCGGCGAACCAACTGCGGGCGAACAGCTTTGCGCCACAGGATCCAGGCAACTAGCAGAACCAGTAACCAACGGCCTGCGGTCATCAACTGATCAATAAAGAACGGCTGTTTCCAGAACGGCAGCTCGCCAATGGAATCGTCGGTCGCCGTGAACGGAGAGTTCACCACGTTCAGGGTATCGCCACGTTTATCGGAGAAGCCCATCGCTTCGCGGGCCAGGTCCTCAATCTGTTTCATCTGATCGGCGGTTAACGGCAGTGGTTTGCCGTCCGGCAACGTTTTATAGTTGACCACCACAGCCACCGATAGACGCTGCACATCGCCGACGTTCATTTTGGTGTGGCGAATGGTACGGTCGACTTCATAGTTGCTGGTTTCATTGCGCTGCGTACTGCGTGGACCGGCATTATTGCTGTTATTTGCCGTCTGCGTGGTTTGCGCATTTTGCTGATTAGCCGGTGGGTTGGCGATTGGCGCGGTATTCGCCGGTGCTGGCTGATTAGACAATGCGCCCGGTACGCCGCCTGGCGCTCCGCTTCCGATCTGCTCGCTGACGTTTAACTGGCGTGAACGCAGCACGGCCTGGGAATCATCACCGTTTGGACGGTACTGTTCTTCGGTTTGCTCTTTATTAGCAAAATCCAGCTGTGCGGTGACCTGCGCATGTACGTTACCGTTGCCGACAATCGGCGACAGGATCGATTCGATACGACGTTGAACGCGGCCTTCGACATCGCTGGCGTATTTCAACTGCGCATCGTTAAGATCGCGGCTGCTGGTGTTCGACTGAGTTAACAGATGACCTGCCTGGTCGACCAGCGTAACGTTGCCCGGCGGTAACCCGGCGACAGCGCTGGAAACCAGATGCGTAACTGCACTTATCTGACCTTCATCCAGTGCACGACCCGGTTCAAGGTTAACGGTCACGGAGGCTGAAGGCGCTTTTTGCTCACGCACAAATAGCGACGGTTTCGGCATTGCCAAATGCACGCGGGCGCGTTTTACCGGTCCCAGCGTTTCAATGGTACGGGCTAATTCACCTTCCAGCGCACGCTGGTAGTTGACCTGCTCGCTAAACTGGCTGATACCAAACTTTTCCTGATCCAGCAGTTCAAAACCAACGGCGCCGCCTTTCGGCAGGCCTTGCTGCGCCAGACGTAAGCGCAGTTCGTGGACTTTATCGGCAGGAACTTCGATAGCACCGCTTCCCTCTGTAAAACGATAGGGAACGTTCATCTGCGTCAGTTGGGTGACAATCGCGCCACCATCCTGATCGGAAAGATTGCTGAACAGCGTGCGATAGTCAGGCGCTTTGGCCCACAGGACCATCGCCACGATGATAGCGACGGCAGCGGCTCCCGCCACAATCAAAGGAATTCTGGGATTCGCGCGCAGGCGGTTTAACCACTCGAGAGGTTTAAGCTGGGTTGCAGTCGATGCTGTCGCACTCATCTCGCACCTCGTGGCTTATCGTGGACGGCGTTTTTTGCAAAGTGGAACAAGACTCACTCCCGGGTCAGCAAACTCGAAAAATTGACGGTCTCATTATTTGCGGTTTCGAATTTTTCTATGCGTTAAAAACCGTGGTTTTTTATCGTTATTTAACGCCTTTATCTTATTGACTAACTGGTAATCTCAGCTACGTAAAAAATCATCCAGGGGATCAGAATGTCGGCAATACAGGGGATTGAAGGGGTCATCAGCCAGTTACAGGCCACGGCGATGTCAGCAAAAATGCAGGATATGCAGCCACAACCGACCGTGAGTTTTGCCGGACAACTGCATGCGGCGTTAGACAGAATCAGCGATGTGCAAACCGCGTCCCGTGCGCAGGCTGAGAAATTTACCCTGGGTGAGCCGGGTATTGCGTTAAACGATGTGATGACCGATATGCAAAAGGCGTCGGTATCGATGCAGATGGGTATTCAGGTGCGTAATAAACTGGTGTCGGCGTATCAGGAAGTGATGTCGATGCAGGTGTAGGGACAACGTGCAGATAATGTTTGCCGGATAAGCGCAGTGCCATCCGGCAACCAGTTACTTCTGAATCAAATAGCGGATCGTTGGACCATCCTGCTGAATATCCAGCACCGTATAGCCGTGATTACGCGCATCCAGTGGTATATTGTTGATTGACTGCGGGCAATCGCTCACCACTTCCAGAATTTCACCTTTCTTCAATTGCGGCATCGCTTCCAGCGTGGCTACAGCCGGATATGGACACGGTTCGCCGACCATATCGAGGCGATAATCAGGCACGATATTTTTCATACAGACTCCTTGGCAGGCGTCAGCCCTGCGCGACGGAAGAAACGTTTTTCCCAGCCGATAATCAGCATCAGCGCGGCAAACAACAGCAGATAGGTCACCAGCAGACCGCCGAGCGGACCGAAGGTGTTGAGCAGATTCACTTTGTCCCAGTTGGTGGCAAGCGCGGGAGCAAAATCATCCCAGTAGTAGGCCAGAATGGTCGAGCCAATAACGTTGCCCAGACCAACCCACCAGTAATGCACCTGGCCTTCGACGGCGCGATACATCCAGCCGGTTTCACATCCGCCCGCTAAAACGATGCCAAAGCCAAACAGCAAGCCGCCGATCACCGCATTCGGACCCGCCCACATGATTTTAGGCTCGACGCCCAGTTGCACATAGCTAAAGATACCGATGGCGCTGACTGCCATCCCGAAGATAATCGCTTTTGCCATATGGGTGCGACCGGAAATCCACAGGTCGCGGAAGGCGGAGGTGAAGCAGATTTGCGCCCGTTCAATCAGCAGTCCGAACCCAACGCCGAACAGCATCGCCAGACCGAGCTTGGGTTTATCCATCGCCGTGAGTAGCGCCCAGCCGATCATGCCGATAAACACCAGCATGCCCAGGCGGAAACGGCGACGGGCCTGATCCGGCTTTTGCGTTAACGGCGAAGCGGCGGAGACTTTCTGCATTTTGACCGGAATACGAAACATTGGCAGCAGGGTAAAGCGTGCACCAAACCAGGAGCCAATGGCCGTGGCCAGCGCAAAAAACCAGGCGTGTAGCGAGAACTGCGGAATGCCGGTGAAGAATGCGGCCAGGTTACAGCCCATTGCCAGCCGTGCGCCGAATCCGGCGATTGCCCCGCCGACTATCGCCTGCATAATGCGCACCCGACTGCGTGGCATGCGTAACTTGACGTTGTTGGCCCACAGTGCGGCAGCAAAACAGCCGCCGAACATACCGAGGATCATCATGCCGTCGATGCGGGTCAACGGAGAGCCTTCGAGATGGATCAGCTTGTAGTATCCCCACTCTTCGGCGTGCACACCAAACAGTTGCAGGATTTGACCACCCCAGCGGGTGAATTCACCGGTAACGGCCCAGAAGGTTCCCGTAATGCCGAAATAGTAAGTGGAGAGAATACCCGCTGCGATGACCGCAGGGGCGGGGGCCCAAAATTTAATTAACCAGGCCTGTTTGAAGTGTTGCCATGACATGCGTTGTGCCTCTGAACTCAGAAGGTATGTAACAAGAAGTGTGGATACTACACCGTTCAGAATTTTTGACTATGAGTAATAAGAGGTAACACCGTCTGGATCAATCTTTCTCAACGCTGCCGAAAGGCTGGCGACATCAGGCCTTTAATGCCACAATCCCATTTTCTTCGCATGCAGGATGAATGATGAAAAAATTAGCAATCGTTGGTGTATTTCTGGCGCTTACCGGATGCGCCGAAGTAGAAAATTATAACGACGTGGTGAAAACGCCAGCGCCAGCCGGTCTGGAAGGATACTGGCAGTCAAAAGGTCCGCAACGCAGTCTGGTGAGTCCGGAAGCGATTGCCAGCCTGGTGATAACGAAAGAGGGCGATACGCTGGATTGTCGCCAGTGGCAGCGGGTGATCGCGCTGCCAGGGAAACTGACGATGCTCTCTGGTGAGCTCACCAACGTGACGGTGAAACGCGAGCTGTACGAGATCGAGCGCGAAGGCAATACGCTGGAATATGACGGTATGACGCTGCAACGGGTGGATCGCCCGACGCAGGAATGTGCTGACGCGTTAAAGAAAACGCCGCTGGCCACACCGCTGCCATAAACCGTACGCCCCGGTAGCCAGCGGCCACCGGGGTTGAACATTACAACACGTCTTCAATCACCCACACGCTGACGCTCCCGCCGTTACAGAAAAACGTCGCTTCGCCGTTTTCATCGGTGACCACGCTTTCTTCACGATTTCCCAGATAGTCCCGCCAGGTTTTATTGCCATAATTGGCACCGAGATTGATGGTCTTTTCCCCGTCATCACCGTTTGACAGCACCACCACACAGCCGGGATCCTCGTCCGTGCCGCTGCGGCTAAAAGCGATACAGTTAGGATGATCGAAAAAGAGCGTCTGTACCCCGTGCGCGAAGCGCTGGCGCGCGAGGATCAGTTCATCAAGTTGTTCAATGATCGGCATGTCGATAGGATAGATTTCGCCATCGCCGCCGGTGTCTTCGTAATGCGCTCCGTAGAGGTCAGGGTAAAACACCGACGGTACGCCGTTTTCGCGTAACAGGATCAGCGCATAGGCCAGCGGCTTAAACCACGGCTCGACGGGGGCTTCGAGTGCCTGCAAGGGTTGGGTGTCGTGATTGGCGACCAGCGTGACGGCATGAAAAGGATCGGCCTCCACCAGAGTGTCGGTGAAAATCTGGCTCATGTCGTAATCGCGGCCCTGACGGGAGGCCTCGTGGAATTTCATCTGCAAAGGGGCGTCGAACAGCATGGTTTTCCCCTCCACCTGATTAATGTAGGTTTGCAGTTTATCGACTTCATGGGACCAGTATTCCGCCACAATAAACAGCGGCTTGGGTGCAACCTCCTGCACGTGCTCAATCCACTCTTTGTAAAACCATGCCGGAATATGTTTCACCGCATCTAAACGAAAACCGTCACACTGGGTTTGCTCCATTACCCAACGCGCCCAGTATTTGAGCTCCTCAGTCACCGCGTGATTGCGAAAATCAATGTTTTCGCCCATCAGATAATCAAAATTACCCAACTCATCATCGACCTGATCGTTCCAGCCTTCTCCGGTGTAATCGTTAACGATTTTAAAAATCCCGTCTTCGGTTGGGTTCTCGATATGGTCAATGCCGCTGAAGCATTTAAAGTCCCAAATGAATTGCGAATACTGGCCAGCGCGGGCAGGGAAGGTATAGCGCGTCCAGCCTTCGCACTCGACAATCTCATCATCTATTTGCGTGCGATCCTCGGCGTTAACGCGCTGGACGCGGATCTTTTCTTTCTCATCAGCGCCCATTTTGTGGTTAACCACCACGTCCAGCAGTACGGCAATATCATTGTGCTTAAGTGCGTCAATCGCCGCCAGCAGCTGGTTTTTATCGCCGTATTTGGTGGCGACGGTTCCCTTTTGGTCGAATTCGCCTAGGTCAAACAGATCGTACGAGTCATAGCCAACGGAATAGCCGCCGGACGCGCCTTTATAAGCGGGGGGCAGCCATACCATATTGATGCCGATATCATTGAGTCCGCCTGCGCGTTCGGCAAGCTCGGGCCAGAGTTGACCGCCATCAGGGTAATACCAGTGGAAGTACTGCAATAACGTGGGATTTTTCATCTTCCGTGCTCCAGAAGTCGTTTGGCCGACCTCTGGAGTATGGAAGATAATTCAGACGAGACGGGAAATTATTGTGGCGAGGTGGGGGCGTCGGGTACCAGCAGCATACCGGAAAGACGACCATAGGCGTTATTGAGCGTCTTTTGGCGTGTCGACTGACCGATGAGATTGCTGAGTTCATCCAGACGCTGCTGCAACAACGTTTTAAGTAATTGTTCGTTATCCAGCGTCTGTTTAATATACCCGGCCACTAAGTCCTGAATACTTCGCGTAATGCCCGGTGGAGTTTGCTCTTCCATGACCACTTCAATACTTTGCAGATAGGTAACTTCCTGTTCCAGTAAAAGGTCCCATTCACCGCGCTGCGCCAGTTCCAGCAGCGAGTGACTGAGTAGCGCGATGCGCTGCCAACGGTTGATAAACTCCACGGCTGAGGTCATTAACGAGACTCCTGGGACGACGCTTTCGGTGAAATCTGTTTCCAGGCATCTGCAATGTTGCCGAGTAACTCTTCGACTTCTTCAATGGCCTGACAATCATTACGCAAGTTAGCTTGCAGTAAACGGCGGATCATATAGTCATACAGCGAGGACAGGTTGGTGGCGATTTCACCGCCAGTTTCCTGATCCAGGCCTGCTTTCAGACCATTGTCGATAATGTTAATGGCTTTGCTTAAGGCCTCACCTTTGGCGACGATATCACCCTGTTGCATAAACAGGCGAGCGCGCACCAGGGCGCTGTTCGCGCCGTCAAACAACATTTCAATCAGCTGATGTGGGCTGGCGCTCATTACGGCGCTTTCCACGCTGACCTGTGCATAGGCTTTGGTACCGCTCGCGGTATACATACTTACCTCGTGTTATCAGGATTTATTCATCGCTGTAAATTGTTGGCCCAGATAGGTACTGGTGTTATTCAGCTTGCTCATCATGCTATCGAGCTGGGTAAACTGCGCCGTATAGCGCGCAACCATGTCATCAATGCTGGCACTAACTGACAGATATTGTTTGGTCAGTTTTTTCAGCGTGGCGTTAATGCTGTCTTGCGCGTTATCAATAATGCCGTCATCAGCGAGATAGCTTTTTACTTCAGCCGCAATTTTGGTGGTGATGCCGGTTTCTTTGCCGTCGCCTGCCAGCAGTTCGCGAACTGAGGCGGTGTTTTCGTCCAGCGCTTTTTTCAGTTTGGTGTCATCGATGGTCATCTTGCCGGTTTTGCCATCTTGTTTGATGCCGATTTCATTCAGGGTCTTAAAGGCACCTTCGCTACCGGAGTTGGCAAACTGCGCGCGAATACCGGTCTGAATGGTACGCACTACGCTATCACCGACGAGGGCGCCGTTGTCTTTGTCCTGACCTTCCGCACCTGCGTCTACGGCTTTATATTTGGTCAACGTATTAAAGGTATCGATCAGTGAGTTATAGGCATCCACCCAGCCTTTAATCGCTTCCGTAGCTTTCTCATTGCTTTTCGTAACGGTGATACGCGCGTCGGTGACTTTTTTGGTCAGTTCCAGCGTGACGCCCTGCGGGGCATCGGTGACTTTGTTGCTCTGACGTTCAATATCGATACCGTTCATCGTGAGCTTGGAGTTTTGCGCTTTAACCAACTCAGTCATTTTTCCGGTGCCGGTTGTACTGTCGTAGGCCAGCATATCGTTCAGCTTGCTGTCGCCGTCAACAGAGATGGTCATTTTGCTGTCCATACCTTCTGCTGCGGTCAGCACCAGTTTGAACTCGCCATCTTTTACCTTCACGATGCTGGCGGAGATGCCGCTATCGGTATCGTTAATCGCCTTACTGATATCATCCAGCGTGGTCTTATCTTGCGAGAGTTTGATCTCCAGCGGCTCTTTACGGCCCGGTTGTTCAATTTTAATAGTACGAGTACCAGAACCATCACCCAGAGCCTCTTTGTTTGAAGCAACCGATGAGGTGCTCAGAGACTGCGCCTGGGCCAGCTGCGTGACGCTGATGGTATAAATACCCGGTGCCGCGCCGGCTTCGGTGGTCACTTTCAGGTCTTCAGTACTGCTGGTCACATTGCTGCTTCTGAACAGTTCCGGTTTATTTAACGCGGTATTGGCCGTCTGGAATTTTTCCAGCGCACTCTTAAGCGTACCGTAGGCCGTCAGGCGGGCGGTATTATCGGTCTGTTGCTGAGTAATTGGATTTAAACGTTTTTTCTCAGCGATAGTCAGGTTGTTTAGCAACGTGTCCAGTGGTAAGCCTGAGCCTACGCCTAATGATGTAAATGAAGCCATGCCCGATTCCTTGTGATTGCAAACAATTGTTAAGCGGGTTATCGGCAATCTGCGCGCAAAGTTTAATGATAGTTTTGCCAAAATAATGCGCGGAATAGTGGTGCATAAAGAGGGTATTTCACGGACTAAGAAAAAAGAGAGCGGAAAGTAAAAATTTTCTAAAGTTCGAATTTAAGGTGCCGATACATGGGTTACGGTCAGAAACCGTGGGCAACAGCCCAATAACATCGAGTTGTAATTGATAAGGAAAAGATCATGGCACAAGTCATCAATACAAACAGCCTGTCGCTGTTGACCCAAAATAACCTGAACAAATCTCAGTCCGCTCTGGGCTCTGCTATCGAGCGTCTGTCCTCCGGTCTGCGTATCAACAGCGCGAAAGACGATGCTGCTGGTCAGGCGATTGCAAACCGTTTCACTGCTAACATCAAAGGCCTGACTCAGGCTTCCCGTAACGCCAATGACGGCATCTCTGTTGCCCAGACTACTGAAGGCGCGCTGTCTGAAATCAACAACAACCTGCAGCGCGTACGTGAACTGTCCGTACAGGCAGCGAACGGCTCCAACTCTGAATCTGACCTTACTTCTATCCAGGACGAAATTAATCAGCGCCTGGCAGAAATCAACCGTGTTTCCGAGCAGACCGACTTCAACGGTAAAAAAGTTCTGAACCAGGACGGTCAGTTGACCATTCAGGTTGGTGCAAAAGATAATGAAACCATTACTATCGATCTGAAAAAAATCGATAGCACAACACTTGGATTAGCTGATCTTAATATCTCTAAAACAGGTAAAAGTGTTGCAAATGGTGCTACCGTTAGCGTTCAGCATGCTGTAAAAGCTGCTGATATGAAAGATACTTCAGGCGGTACGAAACTTACCTTTGATGATGTGAAAAGCAAACTGTATAAAGATGGTTCAGGGAATTTTTATCTTACCGCTGATAGCACTGCAACGCCTCCAAAATATTTTGCAGCTAAAGTGGATAACAAAGCTGGAACAGTTACAGTCGATAGTTCTCTCCCTGAATCTACTGTTAAATTAGCTGACCTTACTGCAGTTGATAAAGTTGGGAAAGATGTGAAAGTAGATACTACAGATGTTGCAACTGCCGGGAAATCTTTAGTTTCATATAAAGATTCTAATGGCAATGATGCTTATGCTCTTAAATCTGTAGATGCAAATGGTGTTTCCTCATATGTTACGACCACTATTAACGAAGCTGACGGTAAGCCTGCTTTAACTGGTGGTGTGGCTGTTAAATTAGGTTCTACGGATCCATTGGCGAAAATTGATAAGGCTCTGTCTGACGTCGATCAGTTCCGTAGCTCCCTCGGTGCGATTCAGAACCGTTTTGAATCTGCAATTACCAACCTGGGCAATACCGTGAACAACTTGTCTTCTGCTCGTAGCCGTATCGAAGATTCCGACTATGCGACCGAAGTGTCTAACATGTCTCGTGCGCAGATCCTGCAACAAGCGGGGACCTCTGTACTGGCGCAGGCTAACCAGACCACGCAGAACGTTCTGTCTCTGCTGCGTTAATTTACGCTTATCGCGCAAACCCCGCTCCGGCGGGGTTTTTTATATTTAGCTTTACCCGTAACCCCTAAATAACCCCCCATTTCACCCACTATTCACCCGATTAAAACCCCTGCAGAAACGGATAATCATGCCGATAACTCATTTAACGCAGGGCTGTTTATCGTGAATTCACTGTATACCGCTGAAGGTGTAATGGATAAACACTCGCTGTGGCAGCGTTATGTACCGTTGGTGCGTCACGAAGCATTGCGCCTTCAGGTGCGTTTGCCGGCGAGCGTAGAACTGGATGACCTGCTACAAGCGGGCGGCATCGGGTTATTGAATGCCGTTGACCGATATGACGCTTTGCAAGGAACGGCATTTACCACTTACGCAGTGCAGCGTATTCGTGGAGCAATGCTGGACGAACTACGTAGCCGGGATTGGGTGCCGCGTAGCGTTCGGCGCAATGCTCGCGAAGTGGCTCAGGCGATGGGACAACTGGAGCAGGAATTAGGGCGCAACGCGACGGAAACCGAAGTGGCGGAGCGTCTGGCTATTCCTGTGCAAGAGTATCGTCAGATGTTGCTCGATACCAACAACAGCCAGCTCTTCTCTTATGACGAGTGGCGGGAAGAGCATGGCGATAGTATTGAGCTGGTGACGGAAGAACATCAGCAGGAAAACCCGTTACAACAGCTTCTTGAGGGTAACCTCCGCCAGCGCGTGATGGACGCGATCGAGGCGTTGCCGGAGCGAGAAAAGCTGGTGTTAACGCTGTACTACCAGGAAGAGCTGAATCTGAAAGAGATTGGCGCGGTACTGGAAGTCGGGGAGTCGCGGGTCAGCCAGTTGCACAGTCAGGCCATCAAACGTCTACGCACCAAGCTGGGTAAGCTATAGGGGTACATCATTACCCCTGAACAATGCCGCATTACGAATTGACTACCAGGAGTTCTCATGACGGTGCAGCAATCAAAAAGACGGCCTCTAAGCCGCTACCTCAAAGATTTCAAACACAGCCAGACGCATTGCGCCCATTGCTTTAAGTTGCTCGACCGGATCACGCTGGTTCGTCGCGGGCAAATTGTGAATAAAATCGCCATCGCCCGCCTGGACACTTTGTTGGATGAAGCCGAGTGGGAGCAGGAGAAAAAAGAGTGGGTGGCACTGTGTCGTTTTTGCGGTGATTTGCATTGCAAAGAGCAGAGCGACTTTTTCGACATCATTGGTTTTAAACAATTTTTATTTGAGCAGACCGAAATGAGTCACGGCACGGTACGTGAATACGTTGTCCGCCTGCGTCGCCTCGGGAATCACCTGACCGAACAAAATATCTCTCATGACCTGCTGCAGGAAGGGTTCCTCGACGAAAACCTTGCCCCGTGGCTGCCGGAAACCAGCACCAACAATTACCGCATCGCCTTACGTAAGTATGAGCAGTTCAAAGCCCATACCCATATGGGACATATGCAGAAATCCTCCTGGACAGCCAGTTCTGATATATATTAAAAACGAATAAGGTGTAACAGAGTCGTGTTTGTGGAACACAGTAAACGCTTTACACTGTAGTCATAAATGATAGTCACTAATGACAATATTCGGGGTAACTATGAAATTAGCACTTCTGGGACGTCAGGCTCTGATGGGTGTAATGGCTGTTGCACTTGTCGCTGGAATGAGCGTAAAGACTTATGCAGATGAAGGTCTGTTAAATAAAGTTAAAGAGCGCGGCACGCTGCTGGTGGGCCTGGAAGGGACCTATCCCCCGTTTAGTTTTCAGGGCGATGACGGCAAGCTGACCGGTTTCGAAGTGGAGTTTGCTGAGGAACTGGCCAAGCACCTTGGGGTGAAAGCTAACCTGAAGCCGACCAAGTGGGACGGTATGCTGGCCTCTCTTGATTCCAAGCGCATTGACGTGGTCATCAACCAGGTGACCATCTCTGACGAACGTAAGAAAAAATACGATTTCTCTACCCCGTATACGGTTTCTGGTATTCAGGCGCTGGTGAAGAAAGGTAATGAAGGCGTTATTAAGACCGCTGCCGATCTGAAAGGTAAAAAAGTCGGCGTTGGTCTGGGCACCAACTATGAAGAGTGGCTGCGCCAGAACGTGCAGGGCGTGGATATTCGTACCTATGATGATGACCCGACCAAATACCAGGATCTGCGTGTAGGCCGTATCGACGCCATTTTGGTTGACCGTCTGGCAGCGCTGGATCTGGTCAAGAAAACCAAGGATACGCTGGCTGTGACCGGTGAAGCATTCTCCCGCCAGGAGTCCGGCGTGGCGCTGCGCAAAGGCAATGAAGATCTGCTGAAAGCGGTTGATGCGGCCATTGCTGAAATGCAGAAAGACGGTACGCTGAAAGCTCTGTCTGAAAAATGGTTTGGAGCGGATGTGACGAAATAATCGGCATCCGATGAAAAAAGGCGCCTTTAACAGCGCCTTTTTTTATTTCATTGCGCCTGAGCGTGCATAATAAAAAGAACATCACAACAACGAATACCGGAGGCTGTATGCCGCTGCATAACTTAACGCGCTTTCCACGTCTGGAATTTATTGGCGCGCCAACGCCGCTCGAATATCTTCCACGCTTCTCCGACCACCTTGGGCGCGATATTTTCATCAAACGCGATGACGTCACGCCGATGGCCATGGGTGGCAATAAGCTGCGTAAGCTGGAATTCCTGGCCGCAGACGCACTGCGTGAAGGCGCTGATACGCTGATAACCGCAGGTGCGATTCAGTCTAACCACGTTCGCCAGACGGCGGCGGTAGCGGCTAAGCTTGGCCTGCACTGCGTGGCGCTGTTGGAAAATCCGATTGGCACTACTGCGGAAAACTATCTCACCAATGGCAACCGTCTGCTTCTGGACCTGTTTAATACGCAGATCGAAATGTGCGATGCGCTGACCGACCCGAATGCGCAACTTCAGGAACTGGCGACGCGCATTGAAGCGCAGGGGTTCCGCCCGTATGTGATCCCCGTAGGGGGTTCCAACGCGTTGGGCGCATTGGGTTATGTAGAAAGCGCGCTGGAAATTGCCCAGCAGTGTGAAGGGGCCGTTGCGCTTTCTTCCGTTGTGGTGGCATCGGGCAGCGCGGGAACGCACGCCGGGCTGGCCGTGGGCCTGGAACAACTGATGCCAGACGTCGAGCTGATCGGCGTGACCGTCTCGCGCAGCGTTGCCGATCAAAAGCCCAAAGTTGTAACGTTGCAGCAGGATATTGCCCGCGAACTGGAACTGACGGCCTCGGCGGATATCCTGTTATGGGATGATTATTTTGCGCCGGGCTACGGTACGCCAAACGAAGAGGGCATGGAGGCGGTAAAACTGCTGGCGCGCCTGGAAGGCATTTTGTTGGATCCGGTGTATACCGGTAAGGCGATGGCGGGTTTGATTGACGGTATCAGCCAGAAACGCTTCAAAGACGAAGGCCCAATCCTCTTTATTCATACCGGTGGGGCACCTGCACTGTTTGCCTACCATCCTCACGTGTAACAACCAGGTCGAAAAACGCTAATGCATGAAAGTATCCAACTGGTAATTGATTCTCTGCCGTATCTGCTCAAAGGCGCGGTTTTTACGCTGCAACTGAGTATCGGCGGGATGTTTTTTGGCCTCGTGCTGGGGTTTATCCTGGCGTTGATGCGTCTGTCGCCGCTGTTGCCTGTGCGCTGGCTGGCGCGTTTTTATATCTCTATTTTTCGTGGAACACCGCTAATTGCCCAGCTGTTTATGATCTATTACGGTCTGCCGCAGTTTGGTATTGAGCTTGATCCCATCCCGGCGGCGATGATTGGCTTGTCGCTGAATACGGCGGCCTACGCTGCGGAAACCCTGCGTGCGGCAATCTCTTCCATCGATAAAGGGCAGTGGGAGGCAGGCGCCAGTATTGGTATGACGCGCTGGCAGACCATGCGCCGGGCAATCCTGCCGCAGGCTGCGCGCGTTGCGTTGCCGCCGCTGAGCAACAGCTTTATCAGTCTGGTGAAAGATACCTCTTTGGCCGCCACTATTCAGGTACCGGAACTGTTCCGTCAGGCGCAGCTGATTACCTCGCGTACGCTGGAAGTCTTTACGATGTATCTGGCGGCCTCGTTGATTTACTGGGTGATGGCGACGGTGCTTTCTGCGCTGCAAAACTATTTTGAAGAACAACTGAACCGCCAGGAGAGAGAGCCGAAATGAGTGCTATCGAAGTCAGAAACCTGGTCAAAAAGTTTCATGGGCAAACGGTGCTGCATGGGATCGATCTTGACGTCAAACCTGGTGAAGTAGTAGCGATTATCGGGCCGAGCGGATCGGGTAAAACCACGCTGCTGCGTAGCATTAATTTGCTGGAGCAACCGGAGGCGGGCACCATTAAAGTGGGTGAGATTACCATTGATACCGCGCGTTCGTTGACCCAGCAGAAAGGCCTGATTCGTCAGTTACGTCAGCACGTCGGTTTTGTGTTCCAGAACTTTAATTTGTTCCCGCATCGGACGGTGCTGGAAAACATTATTGAAGGGCCGGTGATAGTCAAAGGTGAACCAAAAGCTGAAGCGACAGCTCGTGCGCGTGAATTGCTGGCGAAAGTCGGGTTGGCGGGCAAAGAAACCAGCTATCCGCGGCGTTTATCGGGCGGACAGCAGCAGCGCGTAGCGATTGCCCGAGCGCTGGCGATGCGACCTGAGGTTATTCTTTTTGATGAACCGACCTCCGCGCTCGATCCGGAGCTGGTTGGCGAGGTACTTAATACCATCCGCCAACTGGCGCAGGAAAAACGCACCATGGTAATTGTGACGCATGAAATGAGCTTTGCTCGCGATGTTGCCGATAGAGCGATATTTATGGATCAAGGACGGATAGTGGAGCAGGGACCCGCAAAATCCTTATTCACGCATCCGCAGCAGCCGCGTACCCGCCAGTTTCTTGAGAAGTTTTTGATGCAATAAATAGTGCATATAGCACTCGTCGGAATTGTTTCTGGCGAGTGCTGTTCGCATAACTATTTATAATTATTGCTTTATTATTAATGCTTGAATCTGTTACTTCCTTCCACTGCTGAGTAATACTCAAGTAATTCTTCATTTGTCCGATAATTTGCATATATAAAATACATTTATGTGTTAGCTTGTTTCATATGTTTGGATGATTATCAATCTCAGGGGCATTACCACTTAGTATGCAGGATCATGATTTCTTCACCTGGCGACGGAGCATGCTGTTACGCTTTCAGGAAATGGCGACGGCAGAGGATGTCTATACGGAATTACAACAACAGACGCAGCACTTAGAGTTCGATTTTTACGCGCTCTGTGTTCGTCATCCGGTACCTTTTACCCGACCTAAAACGTCTCTTCATACGACCTATCCCAAAGCATGGGTGGCGCATTATCAGTCCGAAAATTATTTCGCCATTGATCCGGTGCTGAAACCTGAAAACTTCAGTCAGGGGCATTTACCCTGGAACGATACTCTGTTTCGCGATGCGCAACCTTTGTGGGACGCCGCACGCAATCACGGTTTACGCAAAGGGATGACGCAATGCTTAATGTTGCCTAATCGGGCGTTGGGTTTTTTATCGGTATCGCGTGCAAGTATCCGTAACAGTCGCCTTGCGAGCGATGAAGTGGAGCTCAGGATGCAGCTTCTGGTACGGGAAAGCCTGTCTGTACTGACGCGGCTGGAAGATGACATGGTTATGGCGCCAGAAATGCGCTTTAGCAAGCGGGAAAAGGAAATATTGAAATGGACGGCGGAGGGGAAGACCTCTTCAGAGATCGCCATCATTCTGTCTATTTCTGAAAATACCGTAAACTTCCACCAGAAGAATATGCAAAAGAAATTCAATGCACCAAACAAAACGCAGATAGCCTGTTATGCCGCGGCAACCGGGCTTATCTGAGTAAATTATCGTTCTGAGTGTCAGACGCAAAACCGGCTGAGAGCATTGCTATCAGCCGGTTTCTTTTTACTGGCGGTAAGCTTGTTTAATTTGCTTAACCGTGTTGGAAAATACCGCCGCCTGTGATTGATCTTCAATCAGCGCGAGCTGTTTTTCCATTTTAAGAATCACGCGGCCTGCATCGGCTTGACCCATTGCCTGCAGCATCAGCGTTAACATGGCTTTCAGGCAGGTGACTTCATTGGCCAGTTCCTGGTTATTCTCAGCAGTGGAAAAGTCAGGCGTACTCATTTATTTTCCTCGTTATGTTTCAATGAAAAAGTGCGATGTCAAATCTTAAGGCGGCGGAGTATACCATAAGCGAGGCTAAAAATATCTGTGGTTGTTTTTTGCGCGGACCAATGTTGTGGACATTAAAATAAACAACATGTTGCAGTGCATATATTTTCTCCACATGTTGTTTATTTCGAGTATTTTCCTCGTTAATTATTGTTACAACTTTGACTGCCTATTTTGCATTCAGCGGGGGAATATGAATTTTTTGTCACTATTCTGAAACAGCTATGCAGATATAACCGTGGCAGAAGGCTGTCAGGACTGAAAGTTTCCACTCGTCGTACAATCTAATTTCCAAAAACGAGAGCAAAATCGAAAGTCGGGCGTTTTTTACATTTCAAAGTTGAGATAAAACCCGTTAACATAGGGCCGATTAACTATCGGTAGCGTTATCCCTATTCTGGAGATATTCCTTTGATCAACGTTTTTCTTGTTGATGACCACGAACTGGTGCGCGCAGGGATACGACGCATTCTGGAAGATATAAAAGGCATAAAAGTTGTCGGCGAAGCGTGCTGCGGTGAAGATGCGGTAAAATGGTGCCGCTCAAATTCCGTTGACGTTGTGCTGATGGATATGAATATGCCCGGTATTGGCGGTCTGGAAGCAACCCGCAAAATTGCGCGTTCCGCGGCAGACATTAAAGTGATCATGCTGACGGTACACACCGAAAACCCATTACCTGCAAAAGTTATGCAGGCAGGGGCCGCAGGGTATCTCAGCAAAGGCGCCGCCCCCCAGGAAGTAGTGAGTGCCATTCGTTCGGTTTTTTCCGGGCAGCGTTATATTGCCTCCGATATCGCTCAGCAAATGGCGCTCAGCCAGATTGAGCCTGAGAAAACGGAAACCCCGTTTGCCAGTTTGTCTGAACGCGAGTTGCAGATTATGCTGATGATCACCAAAGGTCAGAAGGTCAATGAGATCTCAGAGCAACTGAATCTTAGTCCTAAAACGGTGAACAGCTATCGCTATCGAATGTTCAGTAAATTAAACATTCACGGCGATGTAGAGCTGACTCACCTGGCAATTCGCCATGGCCTGTGTAATGCGGAGACATTAACAAGCCAGTGACCGAGTTTGATGCCAAAGCGTTCCTGAAAACCGTGACCAGTCAGCCCGGCGTCTATCGTATGTATGATACCGCCGGGACGGTTATCTATGTCGGGAAAGCGAAAGACCTGAAAAAAAGGCTTTCCAGCTACTTCCGTAGTAATCTTGCGTCACGCAAGACCGAAGCGCTGGTCGCGCAAATCCAGCAGATTGATGTCACGGTAACGCACACTGAAACCGAAGCGTTATTGCTTGAGCACAACTACATCAAACTGTATCAGCCGCGCTATAACGTATTGCTGCGCGATGATAAATCCTACCCTTTTATATTCCTTAGCGGTGATACGCACCCGCGTCTGGCGATGCATCGCGGGGCAAAGCATGCCAAAGGCGAGTACTTTGGACCGTTCCCGAACGGTTATGCGGTGCGTGAAACGCTGGCGCTGTTGCAGAAAATATTCCCTATCCGCCAGTGCGAAAACAGCGTTTATCGCAACCGTTCTCGGCCTTGTCTGCAATATCAGATTGGCCGCTGTCTTGGTCCGTGTGTCGCGGGTCTGGTGAGTGAGGAAGAGTATGCGCAGCAGGTCGAGTATGTTCGTCTGTTCCTGTCCGGAAAAGACGATCAGGTATTAACGCAGCTGATCGCCCGCATGGAAAAGGCCAGCCAAAATCTCGAATTTGAAGAGGCTGCGCGCATTCGTGACCAAATTCAGGCCGTACGTCGCGTGACAGAAAAACAGTTTGTCTCTAATACCGGAGACGATCTGGACGTCATTGGCGTGGCGTTTGACGCAGGTATGGCCTGTGTGCATGTTCTGTTTATTCGCCAGGGTAAAGTGCTGGGCAGCCGCAGCTATTTCCCGAAAGTACCCGGTGGCACGGAACTCGGCGAGGTCGTCGAAACCTTTGTCGGGCAGTTTTATCTGCAGGGGAGCCAGATGCGTACCTTACCCGGGGAGATCCTGCTCGATTTTAATCTTAGCGATAAAACCCTGCTGGCAGACTCTCTGTCTGAACTGGCCGGCAGGAAGATTAACGTGCAGACGAAACCGCGAGGAGATCGCGCACGTTATCTCAAGCTGGCGCGGACCAACGCGGCAGTGGCGCTCACCACAAAACTTTCTCAGCAGTCGACGATTACGCAACGTCTGACGGCGCTGGCATCGGTATTGAAGTTACCTGCGGTGAAGCGTATGGAATGCTTCGACATCAGCCATACGATGGGTGAGCAGACGGTAGCCTCCTGCGTGGTCTTTGATGCCAATGGCCCGCTGCGCGCAGAGTATCGCCGCTACAACATTACCGGCATTACGCCGGGTGATGATTATGCGGCGATGAATCAGGTTTTGCGTCGGCGTTATGGTAAGGCGATTGAAGAAAGTAAGATTCCGGACGTCATATTGATCGACGGCGGTAAAGGTCAGTTAGGGCAGGCGAAAGCCGTTTTTGCTGAGCTGGATGTTCCCTGGGACAAACAGCACCCACTCTTGCTGGGGGTGGCAAAAGGGGCCGATCGTAAAGCAGGCCTGGAAACGCTGTTCTTTGAGCCGGAAGGTGAGGGCTTTAGCCTGCCGCCGGATTCGCCTGCATTGCACGTTATCCAGCATATCCGCGATGAATCTCACGATCATGCGATTAGCGGGCATCGTAAAAAGCGGGCGAAAGTGAAAAGCACCAGCACGCTTGAGACCATCGAAGGTGTCGGGCCAAAGCGTCGCCAGATGTTGTTGAAATATATGGGAGGTTTGCAAGGCCTTCGTAACGCAAGTATCGAAGAAATTGCAAAAGTGCCGGGTATTTCGCAAGCTCTGGCAGAAAAGATCTTCTACTCGTTGAAACATTAGGCCCTCTGTAGCAACATAGGGGTAATTTCACTGACAACAGATAGTTATCCGTCATATGCAATTTAATATCCCTACGTTGCTCACGCTGTTTCGCGTCATCCTGATCCCATTCTTTGTATTGGCTTTTTACCTGCCATTCACCTGGGCTCCCTTTGTTTGTGCGCTGATCTTCTGTATCGCAGCGGTCACTGACTGGTTTGACGGTTTTCTGGCGCGCCGCTGGAACCAAAGCACGCGTTTTGGCGCCTTCCTCGATCCGGTCGCTGATAAAGTGCTGGTGGCAATCGCGATGGTCCTGGTGACAGAGCATTACCACAGCTGGTGGGTGACGCTTCCTGCCGCAACAATGATTGCGCGTGAAATTATCATCTCTGCACTGCGTGAATGGATGGCCGAACTGGGTAAACGCAGCAGCGTAGCCGTATCCTGGATCGGTAAAGTGAAAACCACTTCGCAAATGGCTGCACTGGCCTGGCTGCTGTGGCGTCCAAATATCTGGGTAGAGTATGCTGGGATCGCACTTTTCTTCGTCGCCGCGATACTGACTTTGTGGTCAATGTTCCAGTATTTGAGCGCTGCACGTGGAGATTTGCTTGATCAGTGATCGTTTCGACGCAAATTTCAGCAAACGATCGTCAGTGGTGAAAAATATCGTTGACTCATTGCGTCAGGTAAGTAGAATGCAACGCATCGAACGGCGGCACTGATTGCCAGACGATAACAAAATCAAGTGATTAACAAAGTTACTTGGTGATGCGGGAATAGCTCAGTTGGTAGAGCACGACCTTGCCAAGGTCGGGGTCGCGAGTTCGAGTCTCGTTTCCCGCTCCAAATTTAAGACATCGGCAATAGCGGATGTCGGCTGTAAAGCCAGAAGATTTCGGCGCGTTAGCAAAGCGGTTATGTAGCGGATTGCAAATCCGTCTAGTCCGGTTCGACTCCGGAACGCGCCTCCAATTTTTTCCCGAGCCCGGATGGTGGAATCGGTAGACACAAGGGATTTAAAATCCCTCGGCGTTCGCGCTGTGTGGGTTCAAGTCCCACTCCGGGTACCATGGGAAAGAACAGAATAATCAAAGCAATAAGCAGTGTCGTGAAACCACCTACGGGTGGTTTTTTTGTGCTTTTTTTTTACAAGCATAGATACCTTGCGTCAAGCAACCTGCCAGAAACGTAAACTGCCCTCTATATACTCACTATTGCTAATCAATCTATCGCCGAATCGGCGCGTTAAACATAAAGCCCCCTCGGGCAGGGTTGTTGATAAACCCATCGCGGGCGGGATTATAGTTGTGGTCCTGGAAACCATTCATCAGGATGGGATCGCCAAAGCCATCCTGTATCGCCAGCTGTCTGTGGATTCGGTTTCGTGCCCTGAACGTGAAAGCGAAATCATCCGTCCCGCCAATGATGATCACGCCATTACCAGCTCGAAGTGCCTCGCTCAACTCTTGCTCTCTAACAGCCTGGTTTTGTAACGCGCTGGCTGTGGCAGACGATGACGCCAGCAGCAGTAATATGAGAACGGCGCATGAAAATACCGATGGCAGTTTCATGATTAATACCTATAAAAAGCATGGCTATTAAAGTATAGCTTTATGTTGTCATCTTAACTGAAAAGAAAACCAATAATTTAAACCTGCTATCCATACTGTGTTTAAAAGTCCGGAAGAGTAGTGCCGCGCAGTTAAGAACTATAATAAAAACAGCCAACAGATGATTACTTCTGTTGGCAGACAGTGCTGATTCAGGGGGCTGCTATGAACATTTCATCTTTTCCGATAGTTATGTTTGCAGCATTGCTTACCCTTAGTGGTGCAGCATATTCGGTGGAAAAAGAGGATATCTTTTCGCAGAATGCCAGGGCTACGGATCCCATCGCATTTTCTCAACAGTCATTTAATAACCTGACGTCTTATCAGGTTATGATGCGCTCCTCGTCGCCATCCGATGAAAGCAAAATTATTCGCTATAGCTTTCAAAAGCCTGGGTATGTGCGGATGGATTTTACCCAACCGCATTCAGGTGCGGCGCTTATCTTTAATCCCGTCAGCGGTAAAGTGACGTTATGGCCATTTGGTGTGGGTACATTGCCCATTTTGCTCCTGTCGCCTACTAATTCATTGATCCAGGATGAGCGCGGTCATCGGGTGGATCGCTCTGATATCGGCGTGTTGTTGGGCAATATTCGTCATCTGCAACGCGAAGGGACAACGACCACAGTTGGTAAGGAAAACCTTGCAGGACGGGCGACAATGCACGTATCTGTGGTTGGGCCAGGAACAATGGCGGTTGATGGAGTACATCGTTATGACGTCTGGCTGGATAATTATCATGGACTCCCTGCCAAAGTGATCAGCTATGCGCCAAATGGGCAGCGATTAGAAACCGTGCTTCTGGATGCTATGGTCATTAACATCCATTTTCCCGCCAATTTCTTCTCGCCTTGAGGGAGTCTGTATTATGGCTAACTATCAGTTTTCCACCGTCTGGCGGGTTGAGGCTTCAATTCAGGAAGTATGGGATGTTTTTTCTCATCCCGATCAGTGGCCGGAATGGTGGGAAAGTCTGGAACGCATTGTTGAGATTAAAAAAGGTGATATACAGGGCATTGGGGCGCTACATCGTTATACCTGGAAAGGAGCGCTTCCTTATCGCTTAACCTTTGACATCAACGTGTTGAATATTCTGCCCTGCTCGCTGCTTGAGGGGCAAGCCAGCGGGGCGGTTGAAGGGCGAGGCGTGTGGTCTTTTTCTGCCAATGGCACAGAGACTATCGTCAGATATGACTGGAATGTGCGTACCACGATCCGCTGGATGAATTATCTTGCCCCACTGGCGGCACCTGTTTTTCGCTGGAATCACGATATGGTTATGCGCGAAGGGGCCAGAGGGTTAGCCCGTAAGCTGGCAACGAATGTTTATATATTCTGAACTCGCTCTCACGGCTGTACTTTTTGCCTGCCTATGGCTTACTATCTGTCGCGCAGTTTCTTATTTCATTCACAGTTAACAGGTCTGTTATTGATGAATAACCTCCATCGGCTCACCTTTTTATGTCAGCGTCTGTCTGCTGTGATGATCGCATACGGTTTTTGCCTTTTTAGCCGTAGCCCAACTCTTACAACATGGACAGACAGCAATGCAACGTCGACAATTTCTCAAAAATAGCGTTCTCCTTTCCGCCGCCGGTTTAGTCGGTCCTGCGGTTATTAGCCAGACGGTTCACGCCGCTGAGCCATCCGTTGCACCAGTCGCGCGTCGGCGCTTTGTGTTATCCCAGACGTATAAACTTAACCCTCCTAAGGGATCGAGCGGCGTGGTAAAACTGTGGATCCCGCTTCCGGTAGATACCGCGTTTCAACAAATGACGGCGCTTGCCTTTAGCGGAAACTACAAGCATGCGTACGTTACCACTAATAATACTTATGGCGCGAAAACGCTGTTCGCCACCTGGCCTGACTCGCAGGGCGAACTGTTGATTAACGTTGATATCGACATTGAAACCGCCGACTGGGAGCCGCTGAAGCAGGACGCGCTGAAAACCTGGCAAGCGCCGGAGCAGATTATTTATCCGCTGGATGTAAAACCGTACCTGCTGCCGACGACACATACCCCAGTTGATGGGCTGGTTCTGGAAACCGCACGTAAAATTACCGGTAATGAGCAGGATCCGCTGAAAAAAGCACGCCTGATTTACGAGTGGGTGAGTAGCCATATGGAGCGCGATAACGACGTTATCGGCTGCGGCACGGGGGATGTGGCGGAGATCTTAAAAAGCGGTAAGCTCAAAGGAAAATGCACCGACATGAGCTCCGTTTTTGTTGCTCTGGCACGGGCCAGCGGTATTCCGGCACGCGAACTGTTTGGCATCCGTCTGGGCAAAGCCAATAAACTCGAACGTTACTCGAAAAGCGCTTTTGGCAAAGCAGACAGTGCAGGCGTCGCCGATGTGAGCGGCGGACAACATTGCCGCGCCGAATTCTATCTGGCCGGTTACGGCTGGTTACCGTGCGATCCTGCTGATGTGACCAAAATGCGTCTGGCAGAGAAAAAATCGCATCAGGACGCCGATGTCCAGGCGGTAAACACTTACCTGTTTGGTAACTGGGAAATGAACTGGGTTGGATTTAACTACGGGCGTGATTTCGAGCTGTATCCAGCAACGGAGCAGGGAGCCATGAACAACTTTGGCTATCCTTACGCTGAAGTCGATGGTGACCCGATCAATTTCTATGATCCTAAAGCGTTCTCGTACAGCTATGTCGCCACAGAACAACGCTAAAGGGGCGGGACTCACCCTGTTGACGGCCGCTGCGGCTGCCGTCACCGCGGGCTTATGCTGCGTTGGACCGCTGCTCTATCTGTTGTTTGGTATTTCGGCGGCGAGCTTTGCTGTTTTCACCCAGTTTGAGTTTTTGCGAATTCCCCTGATGCTGGTGTCATTGGGCTTATTACTGCGCGTCTTCTGGCGGCTCTATTTTTCCATGCGGCTGTGGTGCTCCGGATGGTTAACGTTGAAGCAAGCGCGCGTTCTCTACTGGTGCGCGCTGGCGTTGATTTTGCCGGTGCTATTTTATCCAACGCTCGTTGCCTGGTTTTATGAGGTATTTGAATGAAAATCTTCACATTAGTTGCATGCTTGTTGCTGCCGCTGTGGGCTCAGGCGGCCAATCAAAAAGTGGTGCTGGATATACAAAATATGACCTGCTCGCTGTGCGTTATTTCGGTCAATCAGGCGCTACGTGAAACCGACGGTGTGATTAAAGCAAAATCCTCCCTAAAAACCCGACAAGCAGAAGCGATTGTGCCAGAAGGTTTCCCAACCGATACGTTACTTAACGCGGTAGCGAAAACGGGCTATACCGCAACGCTCAATCGTATTGAACAACAGTAAACCACCTACGGGTGGTTTTATTGTGTTTTCCCGGTATGATGCCCGGCGGCTTAGTGTTCTCTTTTGTGCGTTAACTTCCGGAATTCCCCTCGTTTCCTGTTAACCTGAACAGGCGGCAGCTGTATGCCGCATATGCCCATTTGTATCTGTTATCCCTCCAGCCATGTAGGATGATCACAGGCAAGATTTTTTGACTAAGGAAAAGCGTTATGAAAACGGGACCATTAAACGAGAGCGAACTGGAATGGCTGGATGATGTACTGACTAAGTACAATACAGACAAGGCTATTCTGGATGTGTCAGAACTGGATGGTTTGCTGACAGCGGTGCTGAGTTCACCGTATGAAATTGAACCAGAGCAGTGGCTGGTCGCAATTTGGGGCGGCGCGCAGTATGTCCCTCGCTGGTCCTCCGAAAAAGAAATGACGCGTTTCATGAACCTGGCGTTTCAACATATGGCGGATACGGCCGATCGTCTGGATGAATATCCTGAGCAGTTTGAGCCGTTATTTGGTTTGCGTGAAATTGACGAGCATGAACTGACCATCGTTGAAGAGTGGTGCTTTGGTTATATGCGCGGCGTCGCACTGTCAGACTGGTCCGCGTTACCGGACACGTTAAAACCAGCACTTGAAGCTATTGCGCTGCACGGCACGGAAGAGAACTTTGCGGTGGTTGAGAAACTAACGCCGGAAGCGTTTGAAGAGAGCGTCGATGCCATCCGCCTGGCAGCGCTGGACCTGCATGCTTACTGGATGGCGCATCCTCAGGAAACGCCGGTCAAAGTACCGGTGAAAGTGGATGCCAAAGTAGGGCGCAATGACCCTTGCCCATGTGGCAGCGGAAAGAAATATAAGCAGTGCTGTTTGCATTAACAGAAAGGGGCGAAAGCCCCTTTGTTTTAACCCACTTCTGGTAGTAATCCTGCTGCAATAGAAAACTGTACTGCTATCACCACAATGCCGCACAAAAATACCAGCGCCAGCGCCGGAGCACCGCCTGCTACGCGGTAGTTGGCCTGCGGATTATGTTTTCTGCTCTGCCAGGCCAGCATCGAGGGAATGAGCAGCGCCAGCACCGCCAGGGCAACGCCCGCATACCCTAATGCCATGACAAAACCACGCGGATAGAACAGCGCGAATGCCAGCGGCGGCAGGAATGTCACCGCGCCGGTTTGCATTCTTCCCGCTACGGTATTGCGGCGCTGGAAGAGGTCGGCCAGGTAGTCAAATAATCCCAATGCAACGCCGAGGAAAGAGGTTGCCAGCGCGAGGTCGGCGAACAGATGCACCGCCAGTTCGACGTGCGGCGAAGCCACGACTTCACGCAATGCCTGCAATAAGCCGTTTAAGCCTGCGTGGTTGGCTAATAGCCCCATGAACGTTGTCGAGTTAATGCTACCAAGCGTCGCCAGTTGCCAGAAGATATAGGCGACCAGAGGAATAGCGCTACCCGTAATAAACACCCAACGCAGTTTACGGATGTTACCGTTCATATAGCTGACGATACTGGGAACACTGCCGTGAAAACCGAACGAGGTGAAGATGACCGGGATTGCGGAGAGCGCCAACCCCTGTTGCAGCGGCAGCGTAAGCAGGTTCACTTTATGAATATGCGGCATTAACAGAGCCAGCATCGCCACCAGGAAGATTATCTTGGCACTGAATAGCAGACGGTTGAACAGATCGACCAGCGAGGTCCCAACACAAACCACGCCACCGGCAACAAAGGTGAACAGCAGTACGCCTGTTGTCGGGGAAATATTTGTTCCGGTCCAGTCGCTGATGCTGGAGGCCAGCAGTTCACCTGCACCACTGATGTACGCCGCCGTCAGAGCATACATTAAAAACATCATGCTAAAGCCCGTTACCCATTGTCCGTAACGACCAAGATAACGTTTTGCCAGCGTACCCAGCCCTGTGTCTGCCGGGACATGTTGATACACTTCAAGCAGCAACAGCGCGGTGTAGCACATCAACGCCCAAAGACTGACTAACAATACCAGCGTGACGCTAAACCCCACGCCTGCCGCAGCCAGCGGCATTGCCAACATACCGGCACCAATCGTGGTTCCCGCCACGATAAAAATACTACCCAGGGTTCTGTTTTTCACGCTTTCCTCTGTCCCAGAGATAATCAATGGTTATATCTGCGGCGCAGATTAAGGCAAAACGCTATTTTCGTCAAATCACCGTTACAATGACTGTACATTAATGTTTACGATGTTTTGACCATTAAGATGTATAACAAATGACATTTATCTGCTGATAAACCTGCGTTAGCGCAAAGCGACGATGTGCGGTTCACATTAGGCTACGGACTTTATTAAGGAGGTAATATGGAATCTATTCACGGTCACGAAGTGCTTAACATGATGATTGAATCTGGTAAGCAGTATTCAAATGCCAGCCTTGAAGCGGCGATTACGGCACGTTTCGGCGAGCAGGCGCGTTTTCACACTTGTTCTGCGGCGGATATGACGGCAGGCGAGTTGGTGGCGTTTTTAGCGGCGAAGGGAAAGTTTATTGCAAAAGAAGACGGCTTCTCTACGCACGAAAGCAAGATCTGCCGTCACTGATTTCAAGGGGTAATGATGGCGGGTTGCCTTCATTACCCTAAAATATTAATTCTGTGTATCAAGCGTAGCCAGTTCTTTATCGATGAAATAAAGACCTTCGCCGCTTTTTCCTGCCAGCGACAGCTTATCAATAACAGATTTAAATAATTTCTCTTCTTCATGCTGCTCGGCAACATACCATTGCAGGAAATTAAAGGTTGGATAATCCTGGTGGGTCATTGCCGCGTGTGCCAGCTCATTAATTTTCTGGGTGATTAGCTGCTCGTGTTCGTAAGTAACACGGAACAGTTCATCCAGAGAAGCATATTCAGCAAAGGGTGAAGAAACGGTATTAATACGCGGCAAGCTGCCGGTATCGGTCAGGTAGTCGAACAGACGCTGCATGTGCGTCATCTCTTCCTGGGCGTGACGGCGCAAAAACGCGGCAGCACCTTCGAAGCTGTGATAGCTGCACCACGCGCTCATCTGTTGGTAGAGCAGAGATGAATATAATTCAAGATTCATTTGCTCATTCAGTTGGTCGATCATTTCTGTTTTCAGCATGGTTCTGCTCCACAAACGTTATTATATATTGACGTGGCGCCACTATAATTTGTTATTTAATTATTTGCAAAAGGTAAAATAATAAATTTATTTATTAAAAATGCGAATGGGAATAAAACGCATTAACGATATTAAACGGAGGATATAAATAATAAAGTGGTAAAAGACCAGCAAAAATGAGCTGGTCGGAAATATTAATAATTGAAAGAAGGCGATTGGGGCACCGCGACACCATGACACTGCCAGGCGAGTGTAATTTTGGTATTTAAGCACAGAGAGCCTGCATACACGCTACAGGTTGACACCGGCTGACCAAACGCTTCTGCGCTGGCATAGCCCAGGCGCTGACACTCTTTGGTGGCTGTCCCTTGGGTAACGTAGTCATCGGTACGTGCTGTTTGTAACATGGCCTGATTATAAGTCAGGCGAACCACACCAGTGATGGCGCTGGCTTCGCTGACCTGTGCCTGTTTTGTAATTGTGCATCCTGTCAGCATGAGCGGCAAAAGCGCCAGGATAAAAGTCTTCATGAGATCGCTCTGAAAGTTCGAAGATACACTATCATGGCATACAGAGACCCTCATCAATGGCTTGAATAGCCCGAAGATCACCTGCGATTAATCACAACGAGGTCATTTGTTTGAGGTAATTCTGAACTGTTCAGACAGGAATGTGAGCGCAACTTTGTTTTTTAAAACTAAATTTCATTAAATTTGAAAGTGCGATTGCAAAATAGTAATGTGGCTGAATGTTATGACTTTCAGCGGGCTACCGCAGCGCATTCAGGAGAGTACAGAATGAAAATTGCATTGATGATGGAAAACAGCCAGGCAAGCAAAAACGCCATCATCCATAACGAGCTTAAGGCCGTTGCGGATGAGAAAGGTTTTCCGGTCTATAACGTTGGGATGAGCGACGAAAATGATCATCATCTGACCTACATCCATTTAGGCATTATGGCCAGCATCCTGCTTAATTCCAAAGCTGTAGACTTTGTTGTTACAGGTTGCGGTACGGGCCAGGGGGCAATGATGTCACTGAATATCCATCCGGGTGTGGTGTGTGGCTATTGCCTTGATCCTGCAGATGCGTTCTTGTTCTCTCAGATCAACAACGGCAACGCGCTTTCTCTGGCATTCGCCAAAGGTTTTGGCTGGGGTGCTGAGCTGAATGTGCGCTATATGTTTGAAAAAGCGTTCACCGGGCGTAACGGTGAAGGCTACCCACCGGAGCGTAAAGAGCCGCAGGTGCGTAACGCCGGTATTCTGAATCAGGTGAAAGCGGCTGTGGTAAAAGAAAATTATCTGGACACGCTGCGCGCGATCGATCCTGAACTGGTGAAAACCGCTGTATCAGGCCCGCGCTTCCAGCAGTGCTTCTTTGAAAACTGCCAGGACAAAGCAATCGAAGCGTTTGTACGCGAGGTGATTGGCTAAATCCTGTTGGCCCGGCGGTGTTCACCCTCCGGGCTACCTGTTCCTGTTCGATACTGCGCTTCCTGCATCACGGGTGAGCCGCAGCGTATCCACCATACCTACCAGACAAATAATGGCAATAGCGACAAAGGCCAGCCGGAAACTGATCCCCGGAATATTGCCCAATGCCAGCCTTTCGCTGACCACATCACCAATGCGGATGCCAATAGCGGCTAAAGAAATGCCCAATCCCACTGCTAATTGTGTCGCCGTACTGAACAGCGTATTAGCGTAGCTCATTTGTGCAGCGGGGACGTCCGCGAAGGCAAGCGTGCTGACGCCGGTAAACTGAATTGAGCGGAACACTCCGCCCAGATACAACACCAGCAAACTAACCCACACGGGGGTCTGCGGCGTAATTAATGCACAGGCCAGCAACGCCAGAACGTTAAGCGCACCGTTAATCAACAGCAGTTTCTTAAAGCCCAGCCAGCGTATCAACGGTGTGGTGGCAGGTTTAATCGTCAGATTGCCGACAAATACCGCCAGCACCAGCGAACCCGCGTGAAAAGCGTTCATGCCAAAACCTACCTGAAACATTAACGGCAGCAGAAACGGCACGGCGCTGATAGAGGCACGAAACAGCGATCCGCCATACATGGTGACGCGAAAAGTAGGGACGTTCATGGCATCAAGGCGAATCATTGGCCAGGCGGTGCGACGAAAATGATGCAGGGCAAACAGAAAGGTCAATGTTCCTAGCGCCAAAAGTCCGGCGGTCAGCCAGCCCTGAGGCTGTTGGGTTCCCAGTAACTCCATGGCATACACCAGGCTCACCATCGCAACAGAGGTTGCGATAAATCCTGTTATATCAAATGGGCGGCGCTCGTCGTCATGAATATCCGGGATAAAACGTAGCGCCAGCGCAATCGCCAGTATTCCGAGCGGTACATTAATGAAGAAGATCCAGCGCCAGTTGGCATAGCTGGTAATGAATCCGCCAAGGGGAGGGCCAATGATGGGCGCGACTAACGCGGGCCAGGTCAGGGTCGCAATAGCGGTGATCAACTGATGTTTAGGCGTGGTTCGTAATACCGCGAGTCGACCAACCGGAACCATTAGCGCGCCACCTACGCCCTGTAAGATTCGCATGGCGACAAAGCTCTCAAGGCTTTCGGACAAACCGCATAAAACCGAGGCGAGAGTATATATCGCCAGTGCAAGGGTAAACACCTTTCGGGCGCCGAAGCGATCCGCAATCCACCCGCTGGCGGGGATCAGTACCGCGAGGGTGATCAGATAGGCGCTGATACCTATGTTCAGGTCAACTGCCTGCACGCCAAAACTTTTCGCCATGTCGGGCAGTGCGGTGGCAATCACCGTGCCGTCAATAAACTCCATAAAGAAAGCCCCGGCAACAAGTAATGCAGCCGGGGATAGACCGCGTTTGTTCTCAACCGCTAAATGTTCACTCATGTTGTGCTTGCCATCTCAAAAGAAACTGACTGGAACTATTTTTATTTTCAGCGCATTCGGAAGGCATGCGCGGCTATCGTTTCGTTCGTTGAATGGGTACTATGACGACCTTTCTATAAGGAGCTCACTATGTCCCAAACACTGAATGCCGATCAGGAACTGCTCTCGGACGTTGTTGCCTGTCAGCTGGTTATCAAGCAGATTCTGGATGTTCTTGATGTTATTGCCCCAGTTGAAGTTCGGGAGAAAATGTCCAGCCAGCTGAAAAGCATCGACTTTTCCAGCCATCCTGCAGGTGCCGATCCGGTCACTATGCGCGCAATACAAAAAGCGGTTGCCTTGATCGAGTTGAAATTCACGCCGCAGAATGAATCTCACTAAAATAAACCGTTGTTTCAGGTTTTAGAAAGGTTTTTTTGCGCCTCGCAGAATGAGAGGCGTGAGCGTAGAGAAAATTAAGCACCGGCCGGATAAGGTGCGTCGCATCGTTATCCGGCATTAACACGATGAAAATTGAAGATTAGTGATGTTGATAGTTCACGACGTTCAGCAGGTGCTTATCGGTTTGCGCCATGCACAGTCCCGCACGTTTAGCGCTGCGGACTTCATCAAGAATCGTCTGTAACAGCACGCCATCCTGCTGCTGCTCTTTTTCCAGATCGTGAAGAAAATCAATGGTTGTTGCATCATTCAAGGCTTCTGCTTCATTGGTTAAGCGTGATAGCTTGCTGTAACGCTGTTGGTATTCATCCAGCGTTTTCTGAAACAGTTCTTCAAGGGAAGTTAGTTCATCACCCGGAACATCGATAGCCTTGACGATAGGGTTAGCCCCGGCACTTTTCATAAAATTAAACATACGCATCATTTGAGTCACGTTACCTTGCGCCTGGGTGCGTAGAAAGGTTGCGGTGCCAGTCAGGCTGTGTTCGTAGCACCATTCACTGAGATGCAGGTAAAGATTCGATGCGTAGAACTCGAGGTTCATTTGTGTGTTGAGTTTATGAACAATTCCAACTGCAGCCATATCAATATCCTTATTTCCAGAAAGGGGGATGTACGTTACTAACGTCAGTGCAACGGGCTGCCGCTACACGTCACCTCTACGTACAATTAAAACTGTTAGCAGAATAAATCCGTTCCGCCGGTCCTTTAGTGATCACGAATTATATTCGCTCCCGATCGAGATTCAGCATAACTCCAGTCCCGACATAAGAAAATCCTTAAATCTGCGTATTTATGATTTTTTACATATTGTCATAGCAATATTAGTGATTTTTCCGCTTGTGCATATAAATGCTGTGAATATAACAGATTGATATTTATAGCATTAAAGTGAAATATTGATAATGAAATGATGTTTCATATCACGAAATTGAATTTCACAATCAGGTATTGTCTGTCGCCAGATGATTATCTGGTCTTCGGATGAAGAAATTTCACCATTGACCCGCGTCGGTGAACGCTATCTGCTGGCTAATTTTTTTTGCGCCAGATCAGTTTTGTGGAAATTAATAAAGTTAAGCGCCTGAATGATTCGACATTTATTGTTTGGTGTATTTGGGAAAATCGAGGAGTGTGTATGAAAAAGGTTGCCGTGCTACTGGCACCTGGTTTTGAAGAGGCGGAAGCCATTGTTACCATTGATATTCTGCGCCGCCTGCAGATCGAAGTTGAAACACTGGCCTGCGCCGAGTCCCGTGCGGTGGTGAGCTACCATGACGTGCCGATGGTGACGGACAGCACGCTGGCTGCGCGTCAGACGGATCTTTATGATGCCGTTGTGTTACCCGGCGGGCCGCAGGGCAGCGTTAACCTTGCCGCCAGTGAGGCTGTCATCCAGTTTATCGCTCGCCATGACGAGGCGGGAAAACTCATTTGCCCGGTGTGTTCTGCGGCGGCGCGCGTGCTGGGCGGCAACGGCCTGCTGAAGGGGCGTCGCTACGTGTGTTCGGGAGATCTGTGGCAAAACGTCGCGGATGGAGAATATATTGATGCGCCGGTTGTTGAAGATGGCAACCTTATTAGCGGCAAAGGGTTAGGGCATATTTTCGATTTTGCTTTCACGCTTTCAGCGCGTCTGCTGGAAGATGACATTCCGGTTCGCGATCACGCTGACCACATTTATTACAGATGGTAATCATTGTGCTCCCGAATGCATCGGTATTCGGGAACAAGGATTCGTTGGCTGATGTTATGGACTAATCTGCTACCCCTCTTTTTTCCCGTCGACAAAACCGCGTTTTTTTATGTCATTTCCCGCTGAATTTATGTACGCAATTACTGTAATTCTGTGGTGTGATGCCGCTCTCTTATGGAGAATCAATTTCCCGCTAAAAATACTCTCAGCACTGGCATTGATCTTATCAATAAAAGGTAATGCCTTGTTTTACGTCCGAATTACAAAAAATCGTCTGATTTTACCCTACATAAAAGAACGTTAAAGCTGGAGTTAACCATGCACAAATTCACTAAAGCGCTGGCTGCCATCGGTCTGGCTGCCGTTATGTCACAATCCGCTATCGCTGAATCTATGAAGCTCGGTTTCCTGGTCAAACAGCCGGAAGAACCGTGGTTCCAGACTGAATGGAAATTTGCCGATAAAGCCGGTAAAGACCTTGGTTTTGAGGTGATTAAAATTGCCGTTCCGGATGGTGAGAAAACCCTTAACGCCATCGACAGCCTGGCTGCAAGTGGAGCAAAAGGGTTTGTGATTTGTACGCCAGACCCAAAACTGGGGCCAGCCATTATGGCTAAGGCGCGTGGCTACGATATGAAAGTCATTGCCGTCGACGACCAGTTTGCCAACGCCAAAGGTAAGCCAATGGATACCGTGCCACTGGTGATGATGGCGGCAACCAAAATTGGTGAGCGCCAGGGCCAGGAGCTGTACAAGGAGATGCAAAAACGCGGTTGGGATGTGAAATCCACCGCCGTAATGGCCATTACCGCCAACGAACTGGATACCGCACGTCGTCGTACTTCTGGTTCAATGGAAGCGCTTAAAGCCGCAGGCTTCCCGGAAAAACAGATTTACCAGGTCCCAACAAAATCGAATGACATCCCCGGCGCATTTGACGCCGCCAACTCCATGCTGGTTCAGCATCCTGAAGTCAAAAACTGGCTGATTGTCGGCATGAACGACAACACCGTGCTGGGTGGCGTACGTGCGACCGAGGGGCAGGGCTTCAAAGCACCAAACGTGATTGGTATCGGGATCAACGGCGTTGACGCGGTGAGCGAACTTTCCAAAGGCGAAGCGACCGGGTTCTACGGTTCACTGCTGCCAAGCCCGGACGTGCACGGCTACAAATCCAGTGAAATGCTCTACAACTGGGTAACGAAAGGTGCAGAGCCACCGGCATTCACTGAAGTGACAGATGTGGTGCTGATTACCCGCGATAACTTCAAAGAAGAGCTGGCGAAGAAAGGCTTAGGCGGTAAGTAACAGAAGTGCTGCGATGTTGTAGGCCGGATTAGGCGAAGCCGCCTTCCGGCGCAATGCCCGGTGGCGCTGTGCTTACCGGGCCTACGTCCGGCGGTTTTCCTGGCCGGTAAAATCCTGACTCACGGAGACGTTATGCAACAGTCTACCCCGTATCTCTCATTTCGCGGCATTGGCAAAACGTTCCCGGGCGTTAAGGCGCTGACGGATATCAGTTTCGACTGCTATGCCGGACAGGTGCATGCGCTGATGGGCGAAAATGGCGCCGGGAAATCAACACTCTTAAAAATTCTCAGCGGTAACTATGCGCCAACAACGGGATCTCTGACGATCCGCGGACAGGAAGTTTCGTTCGCGGATACCACTGCCGCACTCAACGCCGGTGTCGCCATTATTTATCAGGAACTGCATCTCGTCCCGGAAATGACCGTTGCCGAGAATATTTACTTAGGGCAGTTACCGCACAAAGGCGGGATTGTGAACCGCTCGCTGCTGAACTATGAAGCAGGAATCCAGTTGAAGCATCTGGGGATGGATATCGATCCCGATACCCCACTGAAATACCTCTCCATTGGCCAGTGGCAGATGGTGGAGATTGCAAAAGCGCTGGCGCGAAACGCCAAAATTATCGCCTTTGATGAACCAACCAGCTCCCTGTCGGCTCGCGAGATTGAGAATCTGTTTCGCGTCATCCGTGAGCTGCGCAACGAAGGACGCATCATTCTGTACGTTTCGCACCGTATGGAGGAGATTTTTGCTCTCAGCGATGCCATCACCGTGTTTAAAGATGGTCATTACGTCAAAACGTTCACGGACATGCAGCAGGTCGATCACGATGCGCTGGTGCAGGCGATGGTCGGGCGCGACCTCGGGGATATCTATGGCTGGAAATCCAGACCGTATGGCACAGAGCGTCTGCGGCTGCATGAAGTCAAAGCTCCAGGCGTGCGTACGCCAATCAGCTTATCCGTGCGAAGCGGTGAAATTGTCGGGCTGTTTGGCCTGGTGGGGGCCGGACGTAGCGAATTAATGAAAGGGCTGTTCGGCGGTACGCGTATCACGGCGGGCCAGGTTTTTATTGATGAACAGCCTATCGATATCCGTAAACCAAGCCATGCCATTGAAGCGGGGATGATGCTGTGCCCGGAGGATCGCAAAGCTGAAGGGATCATTCCGGTCCATTCAGTGCGCAACAACATCAACATTAGTGCACGGCGTAAGCATGTTCTGGGGGGATGCGTGATCAACAACGGCTGGGAAGAGACCAATGCCGATCACCATATTCGTTCACTCAACATCAAAACGCCGGGTGCAGAGCAACTGATCATGAACCTCTCCGGCGGTAATCAACAGAAGGCTATTCTCGGTCGTTGGTTATCGGAAGAGATGAAAGTGATTTTGTTGGATGAGCCTACACGCGGCATTGATGTGGGCGCCAAACATGAAATTTACAACGTGATTTATGCCCTCGCAGCGCGCGGTGTGGCCGTGTTGTTTGCTTCCAGTGACCTGCCAGAAGTGCTCGGTGTCGCCGACCGTATAGTGGTGATGAGAGAAGGCGAAATTGCCGGTGAGTTACTTCATGAACAGGCGGATGAGCGCCAGGCGTTGAGCCTTGCTATGCCTAAAGTCAGCCAGGCTGTAGCCTGAATAAGGAGAGTATGATGTCTTCCGTTTCTACATCGGGTTCTGGCGCAACGAAGTCGGCGCTAAATCTGGGCCGCATTTGGGACCAATACGGCATGCTGGTGGTGTTCGCCGTGCTGTTCCTAGTTTGTTCCCTCTTTGTGCCAAACTTTGCGACTTTCATCAACATGAAGGGGTTAGGGCTGGCGGTATCAATGTCGGGTATGGTTGCCTGCGGGATGCTGTTTTGCCTGGCATCCGGTGATTTCGACCTGTCTGTCGCGTCTGTAATTGCCTGTGCTGGTGTTACCACTGCCGTAGTCATTAACATGACCGAAAGTCTGTGGATTGGTGTGGCTGCCGGGCTGTTGCTCGGTATTCTGTGTGGTCTGGTGAATGGGTTCGTGATTGCGCGGTTAAAAATTAACGCCCTGATCACTACTCTTGCGACAATGCAGATTGTACGTGGTCTGGCCTATATTATCTCCGACGGTAAGGCAGTCGGGATTGAAGACGAGCGTTTCTTCACACTCGGCTATGCTAACTGGTTTGGTCTGCCGGCGCCTATTTGGATCACGGTCGTTTGTTTCATTGTCTTTGGCTTACTGCTGAACAAAACCACGTTTGGGCGTAATACGCTGGCCATTGGGGGCAATGAAGAGGCGGCGCGCCTGGCTGGGGTTCCGGTTGTTCGTACCAAGATTATTATCTTTATTCTTTCCGGTCTGGTATCCGCCATTGCCGGGATTATCCTAGCATCGCGTATGACCAGCGGCCAGCCAATGACCTCAATCGGTTATGAGTTGATCGTGATTTCAGCCTGCGTGTTAGGGGGCGTTTCGCTTAAAGGCGGCATCGGAAAAATCTCATATGTGGTGGCCGGGGTCTTGATCCTGGGGACGGTTGAGAATGCGATGAACCTGCTGAATATCTCTCCGTTCGCGCAGTATGTGGTTCGTGGCCTCATCCTGCTGGCGGCGGTGATCTTCGACCGTTATAAGCAAAAAGCGAAGCGTACCGTTTGATGATTTAAACCCCAACTTTTTAGTCTAGCTTCTGCCCGTCGCCAGCCGCTACCCGGCTGGCGATTGTTTTTTCAAATGGCGAGCATGGTCACACTGTCTATACTTATATCCGTCATACATCATCTATACGCCGCGATCCGCGTGGCGTTCTGACCATGATGAGGAGGATAACCGGGTGACAGCATCACTGACTTTACCCCCTGAACAATCTGCAAACTGTGCTTACTTTTTTGATCTCGATGGGACACTTGCTGAGATTAAACCTTTTCCCGACCAGGTCGTTGTCCCTAAGACAATCCTGCAATGTCTACATCAGTTAGCGACGCAGAATGCGGATGCGCTGGCATTGATTTCAGGGCGCTCAATGGTTGAGCTTGACGCACTCACTACTCCGTTTCGTTTTCCGCTTGCCGGAGTACATGGGGCAGAACGCCGTGACATCAATGGTCAAACGCACATAGTAAACCTGCCTGAAGGTATCGAACGTGAAGCCGGGGCGTTATTACACGCAGCGTTGGTGATGTTACCGGGGGCAACACTTGAAACCAAAGGCATGGCCTTCGCGTTGCATTATCGCCAGGCACCCGAACACGAAGCGGCGCTGGTTACCCTGGCTGAACGCATCACGCGCAAATGGCCGCAGCTTGCTCTGCAGCACGGAAAATGTGTCGTGGAAATAAAGCCTAAGGGCAGTAATAAAGGCGACGCGATAGCTGCATTTATGCAGGAAGCGCCTTTTGCTGGCCGGATCCCTGTGTTTTTCGGTGATGATCTGACAGATGAAACAGGGTTTGCTGTAGTTAACCGCGCTGGCGGTATTTCTGTAAAGGTAGGGAGCGGGCCGACGCAGGCAACATGGCGTCTGGATGGTGTCAGGGATGTCTGGCACTGGCTGGAGAAAAATAACTCTTCGCAGCAAGAACCGAAAGCAACGAATAACAGAAGAGGTGGCTATGAGTCGTTTAGTCGTAGTATCTAATCGTATCGCCTCACCAGATGACAAAGGGAGCGCGGGTGGGCTCGCGGTCGGTGTACTGGGCGCGTTAAAAGCTGCTGGTGGTTTATGGTTTGGCTGGAGTGGTGATACAGGTAATGAGGATAAACCGTTAAAAAAGGTCACCCGTGGCAATATCACCTGGGCCTCGTTTAATTTGAGTGAGCAAGATTACGAAGAGTATTACTGCCAGTTTTCAAATGCGGTTTTATGGCCCGCGTTTCACTATCGACTGGATTTAGTTCAGTTTCAGCGCTCTGCCTGGGAAGGCTACCAACGGGTTAATGCCTTACTGGTAGATAAACTTCTGCCGTTGCTTGGCGATGACGACATTATTTGGGTTCATGATTACCATCTGTTGCCGTTTGCCTGCGAGTTACGTAAGCGTGGCGTGCGTAATCGCATCGGTTTTTTCCTGCATATTCCTTTTCCGACGCCGGAAATTTTTAATGCGCTCCCGCCGCATCTGGCGCTACTTGAGCAAATGTGTGATTTTGATTTGCTTGGTTTCCAGACCGAAAACGATCGCCAGGCTTTTCTGGACTGTCTCGCAGCCCAGACTCGGGTGACCACGCATAAAGATAAGCAGCACCTGGCATGGGGAAAAGCGTTTCGTACTCAGGTTTATCCCATCGGTATTGAACCGGATGAGATTGCACGACAGGCGTCCGGTCCGCTGCCGCCAAAACTGGCACAGCTAAAAGCGGAGCTTAAAAATGTGCAGAATATTTTCTCCGTGGAGCGTCTGGATTACTCCAAAGGCTTGCCGGAGCGCTTTCAGGCCTATGAGGCCTTACTGGAACATTATCCGCAGCACCACGGTAAAATTCGCTATACGCAGATAGCACCGACCTCGCGTGAAGAGGTGCAGGCCTATCAGGATATTCGCCACCAACTGGAAACAGAGGCAGGGCGAATCAACGGCAAATATGGGCAACTGGGCTGGACGCCGCTTTACTATCTGAACCAGTATTTTGATCGTAAATTGCTGATGAAGATCTTCCGCTACTCTGATGTAGGGTTGGTGACCCCGTTGCGCGATGGTATGAACCTGGTGGCGAAAGAGTTTGTGGCCGCACAGGATCCTGCTAACCCTGGCGTGCTGGTTTTATCGCAATTTGCCGGGGCGGCGAACGAGCTAACCTCCGCCCTTATTGTTAATCCTTATGACCGGGATGAAGTGGCAGGCGCATTAAACCAGGCGCTGACGATGCCACTTACCGAACGTATCTCGCGCCACGCTGAAATGCTTGAGACTATCGTTAAAAACGATATCGACAACTGGCAGGCGACGTTCATTTGCGATCTTAAAACGGTCACGCCGCGTCGGAGTCAATGCCAACTGCCAGACAATATCTCTTCCTGTTCTAAACTCGCATGAAGTCGTGGCACTGTGGATTAATCTCCAGCTAGCGGAACCAGAAGAACGTCCACCTGGCTGGTATGAATCACGCTTTTCGCTGAACAGGATGCGCGCGAAAAAAAACTGTGGTTATGGTTGCCGTAAATGACCAGATCAACGGCGTGTTTGCGGCATACATCCAGGATATGTTCATTCAGAGCCCCATAGGTAATAAAGGTATGTTCAATGGGGTATTCTGCTTCTTTGCTAAGTTTGTCGATAAAATCCTGAGTCTCTTCTTGCATCACTTCACGCAGGTCTTCCAGCATGGGGGCAGCAAACTGGTTATACAGTTCGGGGTCTGAGACCAGTGTAATCAGGCTAATTCGGGCGTTGACAGGGCGAGCGATAGAAACCGCCTTGTCTAACAACTGCTGACTTTCAGGGGTGGCGGCAACAGCAACAAGAATGTGCGAATAGCTCATAACTCGCTCCTTTTTTTCAAGAATTATGAGAGGGCTTTTCAGCTTTACTCAGCTTACCCCATACTGCAACGTTTCCCGCCTCGATAGTGTGAATGTCATCATGATTATTCATTAATTATTCTTATAAATAGAATAATCTATTCATATTAGTTGCAGATATGTTCAGGTTACTTAAGTGAAACCCACTGCTAATGAAAACAATGTGTTAATAAAAATTAAACATATATTAACATTTGCAAGGTCGTCACATCGCGGTATTAATTAATCACTCTAAATATTTAACTTATTGTTTCTAAAGAATTTAATTAAAAAAGTTTTTTGAGTTAAATATGTGATCCAGCTCGCTATTTCACGGCGTGATATTAACGGATGTGAACAAAATACTATTCGGTTTTATTGCAAGAATATTCGTACATCAGGAATTGAAATAGATGATTGCGGATTAAAAAATAAGCAAAGTAAAAGCTGCGCTGATGGATTTATGTTAAGTGTTTGGCTGGTTTATGTGATCTTGATCACATATTCTTTAAATTCGCAGCATACCTCCGTTGTATGTGTAACTGACGGCGGGTAGAGTTGCGTCGAATTAGGAAAAATCTTAGACATTTGTAAGAATTGATGTGAGCTTGTAAGGGACGCTGCCTTCTTAAAAGGGAATGTTTAGACAACGCGTAAGTGTCGTCACGCTGCTATGTATTTGACCTTTTGCTTTTTTTTACCGGGCCTTCCCGGCGACATCACGGGGTGCGGTTTTACCGCATGAAAACAATGTTGGTTATTATGGATGCAAATAATGCATACATCCGAGTTGCTGAAACACATCTATGACATCAATTTGTCATATTTATTGCTTGCACAGCGTTTGATCGTTCAGGACAAAGCATCTGCGATGTTTCGCCTTGGTATCAGCGAGGAAATGGCGGACACGTTGGCAACATTAACACTTCCTCAAATGGTCAAACTGGCCGAAACAAACCAACTGGTATGTCATTTCCGTTTCGACGATCACCAGACTGTTACTCGCCTGACGCAAGACTCCCGCGTTGACGATCTTCAGCAAATTCATACTGGTATCATGCTTTCAACACGCCTGTTAAGCGACATCGATGATGCAGCACGTAAGAAAAGGGCTTGATGATGAGCGAAAAAAGCATTGTTCAGGAAGCGCGTGATATCCAGTTAGCAATGGAATTAATCACATTGGGCGCCCGTTTGCAAATGCTGGAAAGCGAAACGCAATTAAGCCGTGGTCGATTAATCAAGCTGTACAAAGAATTACGCGGTAGTCCTCCGCCAAAAGGGATGCTCCCGTTTTCCACCGACTGGTTTATGACGTGGGAACAAAATATTCATGCGTCGATGTTTTGCAATGCATGGCAATTCCTGCTCAAAACGGGTCTCTGTAGCGGCGTGGATGCCGTGATCAAGGCGTATCGGTTATATCTTGAGCAGTGTCCGCAGTCTGAAGAAGGGCCATTGTTGGCGTTAACCCGCGCGTGGACGCTGGTGCGATTTGTCGACAGCGGATTGCTGGAGTTGTCCCAATGCAATTGCTGCGGTGGGAATTTTATCACCCACGCACACCAACCCGCAGGCAGCTTTGCCTGTAGTTTATGCCAACCGCCATCACGGGCCGTAAAAAGACGTAAACTTTCCCAGAATGCTGCCGATATTATTCCACAACTGCTGGATGAACAGATCGAACAGGCTGTTTAACTGATACGGTGTGGATGAACACTCCAGCAGCGGTAAGCGATTACCGCTGCTTTTTTTTGTCCTGACCTTACGTTAATTGCCCGACTGCGCATCCTGTCATAGTCAATTGCGAAAGGATGATGTCGTGCTTATCTTATTAGGTTACCTGGTTGTTATTGGTACAGTTTTCGGCGGTTACATGATGACCGGCGGACACCTTGGGGCACTCTATCAACCGGCTGAGCTGGTGATTATCGGTGGTGCGGGTATTGGGGCATTCATCGTCGGCAATAACGGGAAAGCCATCAAAGGGACGATGAAAGCGATCCCGTTGCTTTTCCGTCGTTCGAAATACACCAAAGCGATGTATATGGATCTGCTGGCGCTCTTGTATCGCCTGATGGCCAAGTCACGTCAACAGGGCATGTTCTCGCTTGAGCGCGACATCGAAAACCCAAAAGAAAGTGAAATCTTCGCCAGCTATCCGCGCATTCTTGCGGATGCGGTAATGCTTGATTTTATTGTCGATTATCTGCGACTGATCATCAGCGGCAACATGAATACGTTTGAGATTGAAGCGCTGATGGACGAAGAAATTGAGACTCATGAGAGCGAAGCCGAAGTTCCGGCGAATAGCCTGGCGATGGTTGGCGACTCGCTACCGGCATTCGGGATCGTCGCGGCCGTTATGGGTGTTGTGCATGCGCTGGCTTCTGCCGATCGCCCGGCAGCAGAGCTGGGTGCGTTGATTGCGCATGCGATGGTGGGAACATTCCTCGGTATTTTGCTGGCCTATGGATTTATTTCTCCGCTTGCCAGCGTTCTGCGACAGAAAAGCGCTGAAACAACCAAAATGATGCAGTGCGTGAAGATAACGCTGCTCTCCAATCTGAATGGTTACGCGCCGCCGATTGCCGTTGAATTTGGTCGTAAGACACTGTACTCCAGCGAACGTCCTTCGTTTATCGAACTGGAAGAACATGTTCGTGCGGTGAGAAATCCAACTGCGCAACAGACGACCGAGGACGCATGAAAAATCAGGCCCATCCCATTATCGTTGTAAAGCGACGCAAACATAAGAATCACGGTGGTGGGGCGCACGGCTCGTGGAAAATCGCCTACGCCGATTTTATGACCGCAATGATGGCCTTCTTTCTGGTGATGTGGCTCATTTCTATTTCCAGCCCTAAAGAATTGATCCAGATTGCCGAATATTTCCGTACACCGTTGGCCACCGCAGTGACCGGGGGAAATCGTATTTCGAATAGCCAAAGCCCGATTCCAGGCGGCGGGGATGATTACACCCAGCAGCAGGGCGAGGTGAACAAGCAGCCGAATATTGATGACCTGAGAAAACGTATGGAACAGAGCCGCTTGAGCAAACTTCGCGGCGATCTCGATCAACTGATTGAATCCGATCCCAAACTGCGAGCGCTGCGTCCGCATTTAAAGATTGATTTGGTTCAGGAAGGGCTGCGGATACAGATTATCGACAGTCAGAATCGACCGATGTTTAAGACCGGTAGCGCTGAAGTTGAGCCCTACATGCGCGATATCCTGCGCGCGATTGCTCCAGTGCTCAACGGGATCCCTAACCGGATCAGCCTTTCCGGTCACACGGATGATTACCCTTACGCGAATGGTGAGAAAGGGTACAGCAACTGGGAATTGTCTGCCGATCGCGCAAATGCATCGCGTCGCGAGCTGGTTAGCGGCGGTCTGGATGATGGAAAAGTATTACGTGTGGTAGGTATGGCCGCCACGATGCGTCTGAGCGATCGCGGTCCTGAAGACGCTATCAACCGCCGTATTAGCCTGCTGGTTCTCAATAAGCAGGCAGAAGAGGCCATTTTGCATGAAAACGCTGAAAGCCAGAATGAGCCGGTAAGTGTCTTACAACGGCCAGCGGAACTCCCGCCGGTAAGCGTTCCCACATCGCCACCAGCCAATCCGAGGTGATAGCGTGAGCATGGATATTAGCGATTTTTATCAGACATTTTTTGATGAAGCTGACGAACTGTTGGCTGATATGGAGCAACACCTGCTTGATTTGGTTCCTGAAGCCCCGGATTCCGAACAGCTGAATGCCATTTTTCGTGCAGCGCACTCGATTAAAGGCGGGGCGGGCACCTTCGGCTTTACCATTTTGCAGGAAACGACCCATCTGATGGAAAACCTGCTGGATGAAGCGCGGCGTGGCGAGATGCAGCTCAATGCCGACATTATCAACCTGTTTTTGGAAACGAAAGATATTATGCAGGAACAGCTCGACGCCTATAAAAGCTCAGTGGAGCCTGATGCCGACAGTTTTGAGTACATCTGCCAGGCGTTACGGCAGTTAGCGCTCGAAGCGAAAGGTGAAACCGCACCGGCAGTTGTCAACTCAGCAAAACTTAGCGTTGTTGACAGCGCCGCGATGCAGGAAGAGGCGGTTGCAAAGCCTGAACCCGCCAGTGAAGAGAGCAAAAAACGCATTACTCTCTCGCGCCTGAAAGCCAGCGAAGTGGATTTACTGGAAGAGGAACTGGGGAATCTGGCGACCTTAACCGATGTGGTAAAAGGAAGCGACACGTTATCAGCAACGCTTGATGGCAACCTCGCAGAAGATGACATCATCGCGGTGCTTTGCTTTGTCATTGAAGCGGACCAAATTGAATTCGAAACCGTCAGCGCAGCGCCTGTGGCAGCTGAAGCTGAAGAGGTGGCTGTTGTCACTAAGCCGCAGCCGGTTGCTGTGGCACCTGCGGTGAAAGCTACCGCCAGTGAAGCACCACATAGCCGCGCGGAACGTGAAAAACCCGCCCGCGCCAGCGAGTCGACCAGTATCCGCGTAGCGGTAGAAAAGGTTGATCAGCTTATTAACCTGGTTGGCGAGTTGGTGATCACCCAGTCGATGCTGGCCCAGCGCTCTAACGAACTGGATCCTGTCAATCATGGCGATCTCATCACCAGTATGGGTCAGTTACAACGTAACGCCCGAGATTTGCAAGAGTCGGTGATGTCGATTCGTATGATGCCAATGGAGTACGTGTTCAGCCGTTTCCCTCGTCTGGTGCGCGATCTGGCCGGTAAGCTGGGTAAACAGGTTGAGCTGACGCAGGTAGGTAGTTCAACCGAACTCGATAAGAGCCTGATTGAACGCATCATCGATCCGTTGACGCACCTGGTGCGTAACAGCCTCGACCATGGTATCGAATTGCCGGAAAAACGCCTTGAATCCGGCAAAAGCCCAATCGGCAATCTGACGCTTTCCGCAGAGCATCAGGGCGGGAATATTTGTATTGAAGTGACCGATGATGGCGCTGGCCTGAACCGCGAACGTATCCTGGCTAAAGCTGTCTCTCAGGGCATGCCGATCCACGAAAACATGAGTGATGACGAAGTGGGTATGTTGATCTTCGCTCCAGGCTTTTCGACCGCCGAACAGGTGACGGATGTTTCCGGACGCGGCGTGGGTATGGATGTGGTGAAGCGAAATATCCAGGAGATGGGCGGCCATGTTGAGATCCAGTCTAAACAGGGACAGGGGACCACTATTCGCATTCTGCTGCCGCTGACGCTGGCGATCCTCGACGGGATGTCCGTGCGTGTGGCCGATGAGGTCTTCATTCTGCCACTGAATGCCGTTATGGAATCGCTGCAACCGCGCGAAGAAGATCTCCATCCGCTGGCCGGAGGAGAGCGCGTTCTGGAAGTGCGTGGCGAATATTTACCACTGGTTGAGTTGTGGAAAGTCTTTGAGGTTGAAGGCGCTAAAACTGAAGCGACTCAGGGCATTGTGGTCATTTTACAAAGTGCAGGGCGTCGCTATGCGCTGCTGGTCGATCAGTTAATTGGCCAACACCAGGTAGTGGTCAAAAACCTGGAAAGCAACTACCGCAAAGTGCCAGGTATTTCTGCTGCAACGATCCTCGGCGACGGCAGCGTCGCGCTGATTGTCGATGTCTCTGCATTGCAGGGGTTAAACCGCGAACAACGTGTGGCGATCACAGCCGCCTGATTGAGTGAGAAGGGAATAATATGACCGGTATGAGTAATGTAACTAAACTGGCCGGCGAACCGTCAGGTCAGGAATTCCTCGTGTTTACGCTGGGGGATGAAGAGTACGGTATCGATATCCTGAAAGTGCAGGAAATCCGTGGTTATGATCAGGTGACGCGCATCGCTAACACGCCTGCGTTTATCAAAGGCGTCACAAACCTACGTGGTGTGATTGTGCCTATCGTCGACCTGCGCGTGAAATTTAGCCAGAGCGATGTGGATTACAACGAAAACACCGTGGTGATTGTGCTTAATCTGGGTCAGCGGGTGGTTGGAATTGTGGTAGATGGCGTCTCGGATGTGCTGTCGCTGACAACGGATCAAATCCGTCCGGCACCGGAGTTTGCGGTCACGCTGTCGACGGAATATTTGACGGGATTGGGTGCGCTGGGTGACCGGATGCTGATTCTGGTCAACATTGAGAAACTGCTGAACAGCGAAGAAATGGCGCTGCTGGATATTGCCGCTTCCCACGTCGCATAATCGCCATAACTCATCCGGCCTACAATGATTGCTGTTGCAGGCCGGATTAGCGTAGCGCATCCGGCAGATTTCCCTCTTACGCTTCCCGCTCAACCAGCTCCGGTTCTTCTTCCAGTAAACCTTCATCCTGCGCCAGCATCGCCGTTGCAATCCCGTTACCTAATACGTTGATTGCTGAACGTCCCATATCTAGGAAGTGGTCAATTCCCATCAGTAACAGGATCCCGGCGACCGGAATGTTAAAGCTCGGGATGGTTGCAGCCAGCACTACCAGTGCTGAACGCGGCACACCGGCAATCCCTTTGGACGCCAGCATCAGCGTCAGCATCAGGACGGTGATTTCTGCGAAGGAGAGGTGGATGTTATAGGCCTGCGCGATAAACATGGAGGCAAATGAACAATAGACCATGGAACCGACCAGGTTAAACGAATAACCGATAGGCAGCACGAATGACACGATGTTGGGTGAGCAGCCAAATTTAGTTAATTGCTCCAGCGTTTTCGGATAAGCGGCCTCAGAGCTGCTGGTGGTGAATGCGACCAAAACCGGGTCTTTCAGCATGCTCACCAGGCGAAATACCTCTTTTTTCAGCATGACATAACCCACAGCCAGCAGAACCAGGCAGGTCAGCAAAATCGCCACATAGTAGCCGCCGATAAACGACGCATAGTTAAGCAGGATCCCCAGCCCCTGGGTGGAGATGACGGAAGAGATGGCGGCAAAAATAGCCAGCGGTGCAACGTACATCACGTAGCCGGTCACTTTGAGCATAATATGGGAAACCACATCCAGCGCCGCAACCAGTGGGGCGTTGAATTTCTCACCAAGGGATGCGCCACCAATACCGAAGAACATTGAGAACACCACAATTTGCAGGATCTCATTGTTAGCCATCGCTTCAGCGATGCTGGTTGGAATGGTATGCGTCAGAAAACCTTTCAGGCTCATGCCGCCTACGGCCAGGCCGGTGTCGGTGGCTTCCAGCGGGATCGCCAGGTTCAGCCCGCTGCCGGGTTGCTCAAGGGAAACCACAAACAGACCGACTAGGATAGACAATATAGAAGAGCTGATAAACCAGATCATCGCTTTGCCGCCCACGCGACCGATGGTGGACGTTTCTCCCAGGCGCATAATACCAACGGTCAGGGTGCTGAATACTAAAGGCGCGATCACCATTTTAATCAGGCGTAAAAAGATGTCGGTAAGAAGCGTAATGTTATCGGCCCAGGCGGTCACAACGCCGGGGGAGGCATAAGAGTGGATCACCGCACCCGACAGGATCCCCGCCAGCATGAAGATCACGATAAACAACGTGAGTTTGTTTGCATTTGCCACTAAAAAGCCCTCAGTAAGGATTTAACATTTATTGATCGGTTACTCATTTTTTATACTTATTAAGTGGTAACGAGATATTCATCATATAAATTGGATTAAAGCGTAAACGGATACAACTTTTTTTAATTTTTTATCCATTTTGTTGTGGTATTTACGATGCGTATGTGTGATCTCAATCACATAAAAATGCGTATTTCGGCCATTCTGACCGTGCTCACCGATGAAAATAAATGTTATTTACATGATAATTATGGTGTTTTTATGTGAATGATTTGTGGTTGCTGCACACCCGTTTTATCTTCCCCTCGCCAGGCTTCACATCCCTTCAGGATTTCCTTTTCGCAAACGTAAAGTTATCTCAGCGAGTGCCGATAACGTTGATAACTCGTTTTCAGGAAGGTGCCTTATGTTTAACCGTATCCGCGTTGTCACAATGCTGATGATGGTGCTGGGGGTTTTCGCACTGCTACAGCTTGTTTCCGGTGGTCTGTTGTTTTCTTCATTGCAGCAGAATCAGCAAAGTTTTGTTATTTCTAACGATCTTCGACAGCAGCAAAGTGAACTCACCTCAACATGGGATCTGATGCTGCAGACACGAATCAATTTAAGCCGTTCTTCTGCGCGCATGATGATGGATGCATCTAACCAGCAAAGCAGCGCCAAAAACGATCTGCTGAAGAATGCGAAAGCATCGCTGGCGCAGGCTGAAACGCATTACGCAAAATTTAAAAACATCACACCGTTGCCGGAAATGGCAGAAGCCAGCGGCAACGTTGAGGAAAAATATCAGCAGTACCATGCGGCCCTGGCAGAACTGGTTCAGTTTCTGGAAAGCGGCAATATGGACGCCTACTTCGCGCAGCCTACGCAGGGAATGCAAAACGCGCTCGGCGAGGCGCTGGGCAAGTACGCCAGCGTTAGCGAAAAGCTTTACGTCCAGGCATTTGATCAAAGCGCGCGGGATTACCATTTCGCCCAATGGCAGCTTGGCGTGCTGGCCGTGGTGCTGGTGCTGATTCTGGTGGTGGTCTGGTATGGCATCCGTCATACCTTGCTTAATCCTCTGTCCCGTGTCATTGCCCATATCCGGGAAATCGCCAGCGGTAACCTGACCGCAACTCTCGCCGTAAGTGGCCGTAACGAAATCGGCGAGCTGGCCAGTACGGTTGATCATATGCAGCGCTCGCTGACGGAAACCGTCACTCTGGTGCGTGAAGGCTCTGATGCGATTTATTCCGGTACCAGCGAAATTGCCAGCGGAAACACTGACCTTTCATCTCGTACGGAACAGCAGGCGTCTGCACTGGAAGAGACCGCAGCCAGCATGGAACAGCTGACCGCAACCGTGAAGCAAAACGCGGACAACGCGCGTCAGGCCTCGCAACTGGCGAAAAGCGCGTCCGATACCGCGCAGCATGGCGGCAAAGTGGTTGATAGCGTGGTGAACACCATGCACGAAATCGCCGATAGCTCGAAGAAAATCGCCGACATCATCAGCGTCATCGATGGCATTGCCTTTCAGACCAATATTCTCGCACTGAACGCGGCAGTTGAAGCAGCACGTGCCGGTGAGCAAGGCCGCGGCTTTGCCGTGGTAGCGGGTGAAGTGCGTAATCTGGCAAGTCGCAGTGCGCAGGCGGCGAAAGAGATTAAGGCATTGATTGAAGATTCCGTTTCCCGGGTTGATACCGGTTCCGTACTGGTAGAAAGCGCCGGCGAAACAATGAACGATATCGTCAATGCCGTGACGCGGGTGACAGACATTATGGGCGAGATTGCCTCGGCATCTGACGAGCAAAGCCGGGGGATTGATCAGGTTGCGCTCGCGGTCTCTGAAATGGATCGCGTTACGCAGCAGAACGCCTCTTTGGTACAGGAGTCAGCTGCCGCAGCGGCCGCTCTTGAAGAACAGGCCAGTCGCTTAACGCAGTCGGTATCGACTTTCCGTCTTGCGTCACGTCCGGCCTCGACAAAACCACGCGATACACGATTACCAGCAGCCCCGAGCGCATCCTATCCGCGCCAGAGCATTGAACAAGATACGAATTGGGAAACATTTTGACTGATAGTTAAACCGCGGCCAGTGCCGCCCGATGGGAGCGTTGATGTTTAATCGTATTCGAATTTCGACCACGCTGTTTTTGATTTTAATCCTCTGCGGTGTTTTGCAGATTGGCAGTAATGGCTTGTCCTTCTGGGCATTTCGGGACGGTTTTCAGAACCTGAATCAGGTCGAACGGAGTAATCAGCAACGCGCTGCGCTGGCCCAAACCCGCGCTGTGTTATTACAGGCCAGTACGGCCCTTAATAAGGCAGGGACGCTGACCGCCCTGAGCTATCCGCCAGAGGACATCAAAACGCTGATGACCCTCGCGCGCGATAGCCTGGCGCAGTCTGAGTTGATGTTTAAACGCTTTATGGCGACGTCGGATTCGACGGAGCAAGGGAAGGCGCTGTTTGGCGCAACGGAGAATAGTTTCAGCCAGTGGCACAGCGCTCTCGCGCATCAGGCCACCTGGCTTGAAAATAATCAGTTGTCAGATTTTCTGACCGCGCCGGTGCAGGCGGCTCAGGATGCTTTTGATGCGAATGTGAATGCGTGGCAGAGCAACATCGACAGCGTGTTACAAACGGCGGGGGAGCAGAGTCAGCGTAATTACCATATGTCGGGGGTGATTTTCGCCACCATGGTGGTACTGGCGGCACTGCTCACCAGCGGTGCGCTGTTCTGGTCGCGCAAGATGATCGTTCAGCCGCTGGCGATTATTGGCAGCCATTTCGACAGTATTGCCGCGGGGAACCTGGCACGACCGGTAGCGGTTTATGGGCGCAATGAGATCTCGGCCATTTTTGCCAGCCTGCAGAAGATGCAAAAGGCGTTACGCGAAACGGTCAGTGACGTTCGTCAGGGCAGCTCAGCCATGCATAGCGGTATTTCAGAAATTGCGATGGGCAATAACGATTTATCTTCGCGAACCGAACAGCAAGCGGCCGCTCTGGCGCAAACGGCGGCCAGCATGGAGCAACTGACCGCCACCGTCGGCCAGAACGCTGATAATGCGCGCCAGGCGTCAGGAATCGCCAAAAGTGCGGCAGACACAGCGCATAAAGGTGGCGAGCAGACGTCCCGGGTCGCCAGCACCATGCATGAGATTTCTGCCAGCTCGCAGAAAATCGGCGACATCATCGGCGTGATTGACAGCATTGCCTTCCAGACCAATATCCTGGCGTTGAATGCAGCGGTAGAGGCCGCCAGGGCGGGGGAGCAAGGGCGTGGTTTTGCCGTCGTCGCTGGTGAGGTGCGCAATCTGGCAAGCCGTAGCGCACAGGCGGCGAAAGAAATTAAGGGACTGATTGAAGAATCTGTCACCCGGGTGCATCAGGGCTCGCAGCTGGTGGATATGGCGTCGCGCACTATGACGGAAATAGTCAGTTCGGTGACCCGGGTTAACGACATCATGGGCGAGATTGCCTCGGCATCCGATGAACAGCGCAGAGGCATTGAGCAGGTGGCGCAGGCCGTCAGCCAGATGGACTCCGTGACGCAGCAAAACGCCGGTCTGGTGGAAGAAGCCGCATCCGCCGCCGGACAACTTGCCACGCAGGCCGATCATCTTTCTGCTTGTGTCGCATTTTTTAAACTTGAAGAGCAAACCGTAGCAAAACAAGAGTTGGCGCAGCCTCAGGTTGCGCCCGTTGTATCCTGAATGTGATTGAGAAGGCGCTATGACATCATCTCTGCCCTCCGGGCAAACGTCATTATTGTTACAGATGACACAGCGCCTCGCGCTGTCTGACGCGCATTTTCGTCGGATATGTCAATTAATCTACCAGCGTGCGGGGATCGTACTGGCCGACCATAAGCGGGACATGGTTTATAACCGCCTGGTTCGTCGACTGCGTACCCTGGGGCTGGATGACTTTGGTCGCTATCTCAGCATGCTGGAAGCTAACCAGAACAGTGCTGAGTGGCAGGCTTTTATTAACTCCCTGACTACCAACCTGACCGCGTTTTTTCGCGAAGGGCATCATTTTCCGGTGCTGTCAGATCACGCTCGTCGGCGCAGCGGTGAATACCGCGTCTGGAGCGCGGCGGCGTCAACCGGAGAAGAACCCTACAGCATTGCGATTACGCTTGCCGATACCTTAGGTATGGCACCGGGCCGCTGGCGCGTTTTTGCCAGCGACATTGATACCGAAGTACTGGAAAAGGCCAGAAACGGCATTTACCGCCTCGATGAGCTAAAGACGCTGTCACCCCAGCAGTTGCAGCGTTATTTCATGCGCGGCACCGGGCCGCATGAAGGACTGGTACGCGTTAGGCAGGAACTGGCAGGTCATGTTGAATTTTCCAGCGTGAACTTACTGGATAAGCAGTACAACGTGCCTGGCCCTTTTGATGCCATATTTTGTCGTAACGTGATGATCTATTTCGATAAAACGACACAACAGGACATTTTGCACCGTTTTGTTCCACTTCTTAAACCTGACGGGCTGCTGTTTGCAGGTCATTCAGAAAACTTTAGCAACCTTGTGCGCGAGTTTAGCCTGCGTGGACAGACCGTGTATGCGCATGCGCCAGGTAAGGATAAAGCATGAGTAAAATCAGGGTGTTGTCGGTAGATGATTCTGCATTGATGCGTCAAATCATGACCGAAATTATTAACAGCCACAGTGATATGGAAATGGTGGCGACGGCGCCGGATCCGTTGGTCGCCCGGGATTTAATCAAAAAATACAATCCCGACGTCCTGACGCTGGACGTGGAAATGCCGCGCATGGACGGCCTCGACTTCCTGGAGAAGTTGATGCGCCTGCGTCCAATGCCTGTGGTGATGGTTTCTTCACTGACCGGCAAAGGTTCAGAGGTCACGCTGCGGGCCTTGGAACTGGGGGCGATTGATTTTGTCACCAAACCGCAACTGGGGATCCGCGAAGGGATGCTGGCGTATAGCGAGATGATTGCTGAAAAGATCCGCACCGCATCGCGCGCAAAACTGGCGGCCCATAAGCCCATGGCGGCACCGACGACCTTGAAAGCAGGGCCGTTACTCAGTTCGGAAAAGCTGCTGGTGATTGGGGCGTCAACCGGAGGAACAGAGGCAATTCGCCATGTACTCCAGCCATTGCCGCTTTCAAGCCCCGGTATTCTTATTACCCAGCATATGCCACCAGGGTTTACCCGTTCGTTCGCCGAACGTCTGAACAAACTGTGCCAGATAACCGTGAAAGAGGCAGAAGACGGAGAGCGCGTACTCCCGGGGCATGCGTATATCGCGCCGGGCGACAAGCATATGGAACTGGCACGCAGCGGCGCGAACTATCAAATCAAAATTCATGACGGTCCGCCGGTTAATCGGCATCGGCCCTCAGTGGATGTGCTGTTCCATTCGGTGGCGAAACATGCGGGGCGCAATGCCGTCGGGGTGATCCTGACCGGTATGGGCAACGATGGCGCAGCCGGAATGTTAGCGATGAATCAGGCGGGAGCCTGGACCATTGCGCAAAACGAAGCAAGTTGTGTGGTGTTCGGCATGCCGCGCGAGGCCATCAATATGGGTGGCGTAAGCGAAGTGGTCGATCTTAGCCAGGTGAGCCAGCAAATGCTGGTGAAAATTAGTGCCGGACAGGCAATACGTATTTGAATCAGGAGTTTATTTTTATGGCGGATAAAGAGCTTAAGTTTTTGGTTGTGGATGACTTTTCCACCATGCGTCGCATCGTGCGTAACCTGCTTAAAGAGCTGGGATTCAACAATGTTGAAGAGGCTGAAGACGGCGTGGATGCGCTGAACAAGCTGCAGGCTGGGGGATTCGGTTTTGTTATTTCTGACTGGAACATGCCGAACATGGATGGACTGGAACTGCTGAAAACCATCCGTGCCGATGGCGGGATGGCTTCTCTGCCGGTGCTGATGGTCACGGCAGAAGCGAAAAAAGAGAACATCATTGCGGCAGCACAGGCAGGTGCCAGTGGCTATGTCGTGAAACCGTTCACGGCGGCGACGCTGGAAGAAAAACTGAATAAAATCTTTGAGAAACTGGGCATGTGAGGGTGTGATGATGATGCAACCACAAATTAAACCTGCTGACGAACACTCTGCAGGGGACATCATCGCGCGCATCGGCAGTTTGACCCGAATGCTGCGCGACAGCCTGCGTGAACTGGGGCTGGATCAGGCCATTGCCGAAGCGGCAGAAGCGATTCCTGATGCCCGCGATCGTCTCGATTACGTTGTACAGATGACCGCGCAGGCGGCGGAGCGTGCGCTAAACAGCGTAGAAGCCTCGCAGCCGCATCAGGACGCGATGGAAAAAGGGGCCAAAGACCTGACTAAACGCTGGGATGAATGGTTCGAAAATCCGATCGAACTGTCCGATGCTCGTGAACTGGTCACCGATACCCGTCAGTTCCTTGGTGATGTGCCTGGACATACCAGCTTTACCAATGCCCAGTTGCTGGACATCATGATGGCGCAGGATTTCCAGGATCTCACCGGTCAGGTCATCAAGCGCATGATGGATGTTATCCAGGAGATTGAACGTCAGCTGCTGATGGTTCTGTTGGAAAACATTCCGGAACAGGGCGCACGTCCAAAACGTGAAAACGAAAGCTTGCTTAACGGCCCGCAGGTTGACGCCTCGAAAGCCGGCGTAGTGGCAAGTCAGGATCAGGTTGACGACCTGCTGGATAGCCTCGGGTTCTGATGCGTATTTGCCGGATGTGAGGCGTGGGCCTCTCATCCGGCTTACGCGCAATTCTGCTTAAAGCCATAAATCCCGTCATTTTTACCGCTTACTCTTCCCATTGCTGGATAGCTGTTCTGGCATCATTCTCGCCTATATCTCTATCCAGGGTCTGATGCGTGGCAGAAGAAAGCGACGACGACAAAACAGAAGCCCCCACACCCCACCGACTTGAAAAAGCGCGGGAAGAAGGGCAGATCCCCCGATCCAAAGAGCTAACCTCACTGCTTATTTTGCTGGTGGGTGTGTGCATTACCTGGATTGGTGGGGAGTCGCTTGCCCGTAGGCTGGCTGGCATGCTGTCGGCCGGATTACGTTTTGACCACAGTATGGTCAACGACCCGAATCTGATCCTCAGCCAAATCATCCTGCTGATTAAAGACGCGATGATTGCGCTGTTGCCGTTGATTACCGGCGTCGTTCTGGTGGCTTTAATTTCCCCGGTGATGCTTGGCGGCTTGATTTTCAGCGGTAAATCCCTGCAACCCAAATTCTCTAAGCTGAATCCGCTGCCGGGCATTAAGCGCATGTTTTCCGCGCAAACCGGCGCAGAACTGCTCAAAGCGATACTGAAGTCCACGTTAGTGGGAAGCGTGGCCGGATTTTATCTCTGGCATAACTGGCCAGCGATGATGCGTCTGATGGCGGAGTCACCGATTACGGCGATGGGCAACGCCCTGGATTTAGTCGGTATGTGTGCACTACTGGTGGTACTTGGCGTTATTCCGATGGTGGGGTTCGACGTCTTTTTCCAGATCTATAGCCATGTGAAAAAGCTACGTATGTCGCGTCAGGATATCCGCGATGAATTTAAGCAAAGCGAAGGTGACCCGCACGTTAAGGGCAAAATTCGTCAAATGCAGCGCGCGGCCGCTCAGCGTCGCATGATGGCAGATGTGCCGAAAGCAGACGTTATTGTCACTAACCCTACGCACTACTCAGTGGCGTTGAAGTATGACGAGAACAAAATGAGTGCGCCGAAAGTTGTTGCGAAAGGGGCCGGGCTGGTTGCGCTGCGCATTCGTGAAATTGGCGCAGAGCACCGTGTCCCGACATTAGAAGCGCCGCCACTGGCGCGTGCGCTCTATCGCCATGCTGAGATTGGTCAGCAAATACCGGGGCAATTATACGCCGCCGTTGCCGAAGTACTGGCATGGGTATGGCAGCTAAAACGCTGGCGTCTGGCTGGCGGCAAGCGTCCACCACAACCTGAAAACCTTCCGGTGCCAGAAGCACTGGATTTTATGAACGAGAAGAATACTGATGGCTAATCTGGTCGCGATGCTGCGTCTGCCCAGCAACCTGAAATCCACGCAATGGCAAATACTTGCCGGACCGATCCTCATCCTGCTGATTCTGTCGATGATGGTGCTGCCGCTGCCGGCTTTCGTCCTCGATTTGCTGTTCACATTTAACATTGCGCTGTCGATCATGGTGCTGCTGGTGGCGATGTTCACCCAGCGTACACTGGAGTTTGCCGCATTCCCGACGATTTTGCTGTTTACCACATTATTACGTCTGGCGCTGAACGTCGCGTCTACCCGTATCATTTTGATGGAAGGACACACTGGCGCGGCGGCGGCGGGGAAGGTGGTTGAAGCCTTCGGCCACTTCCTGGTGGGCGGTAACTTCGCGATCGGCATCGTGGTCTTCGTGATTCTCGTCATCATTAACTTTATGGTAATCACCAAAGGTGCAGGGCGTATCGCCGAGGTTGGCGCGCGCTTCGTTCTGGATGGTATGCCCGGCAAGCAGATGGCGATTGATGCAGATTTAAATGCCGGTCTGATTGGCGAAGATGAAGCTAAAAAACGACGCTCGGAAGTGACCCAGGAAGCGGATTTTTACGGCTCAATGGACGGTGCGAGTAAATTCGTCCGTGGAGATGCCATCGCTGGTATTTTGATCATGGTAATCAACGTGGTCGGCGGTCTGTTAGTTGGGGTGTTGCAGCATGGTATGAGCATGGGCAGCGCTGCGGAAAGTTATACCCTGCTGACCATCGGTGACGGGCTGGTGGCACAAATTCCTGCGCTGGTTATCTCTACCGCGGCGGGTGTTATCGTGACCCGCGTGAGTACCGACCAGGACGTAGGCGAACAGATGGTGACCCAACTGTTCAGTAACCCCAGCGTCATGTTGCTCAGTGCGGCGGTACTTGGACTTTTGGGTCTGGTTCCGGGCATGCCTAACCTGGTGTTTCTGATGTTTACTGCCGCATTGTTGGCTCTGGCATGGTGGATGCGCGGTCGTGAGCAAAAAGCGCCAGATGAACCGCAGCCGGTGAAAATGCCGGAAAACAACTCCGTGGTGGAAGCCACATGGAACGACGTGCAGCTGGAAGATTCGCTGGGCATGGAGGTTGGTTACCGCCTGATCCCAATGGTGGATTTTCAGCAGGATGGCGAGTTACTGGGGCGAATTCGCAGTATTCGTAAGAAATTTGCCCAGGATATGGGCTTCCTGCCGCCGGTGGTACACATTCGAGACAATATGGATCTGCAGCCGGCCCGCTATAGAATTTTGATGAAAGGGGTAGAAATTGGCAGCGGTGACGCCTATCCGGGACGCTGGCTGGCCATTAACCCGGGTACTGCCGCCGGGTCGCTGCCGGGTGAGAAAACGGTCGATCCGGCGTTCGGACTGGACGCTATCTGGATTGAAAGCGCATTGAAGGAACAGGCGCAGATTCAGGGCTTTACGGTGGTTGAAGCCAGTACTGTTGTTGCTACACATCTAAACCATCTGATTGGACAGTTCGCCGCTGAGCTGTTTGGCCGTCAGGAAGCGCAGCAGTTACTGGATCGAGTGTCGCAGGAGATGCCAAAGCTGACGGAAGATCTGGTGCCGGGCGTTGTGACGCTCACCACTCTGCATAAAGTGCTGCAGAACTTGCTGGATGAGAAAGTACCGATTCGCGATATGCGCACCATTCTTGAAACGCTGGCGGAACATGCGCCGTTGCAAAACGATCCGCATGAGCTTACCGCGGTCGTCCGTGTTGCGTTAGGACGTGCCATCACTCAGCAGTGGTTCCCGGGTAATGAAGAGGTTCAGGTTATCGGTCTTGATACTCCGCTTGAGCGTTTGCTGCTGCAAGCGCTGCAGGGGGGCGGCGGTCTGGAGCCTGGGCTTGCAGACCGACTGCTGGCCCAGACTCAGGAAGCGCTGTCCCGGCAGGAAATGTTGGGCGCGCCGCCGGTCTTGCTGGTTAATCACGCGTTACGTCCGTTACTGGCGCGGTTTTTACGCCGCAGCATCCCGCAGTTGGTGGTGTTATCGAATATGGAGCTTTCCGATAACCGCCATATCCGCATGACGGCGACCATTGGAGGTAAATAATGCGTAAGTTACTGTGGTTGTTGTTTTTTCCTCTGGTGGCGCAGGCCGCCGGAGAAGGGGCATGGCAGGCAAGTGGCATGGGGATCACCTTAAATCACCGTGGCCAGTCAGCCTCGTCTGATCCTTTGGTTCCCAGCCAGCCGGTCTCAGGCTTGATGACGCTGGTGGCCTGGCGCTATGAGCTGAATGGCCCCACGCCCGCAGGTTTGCGGGTGCGTTTATGTTCTCAGTCCCGTTGTGTCGAGCTGGACGGGCAAAGTGGGACCACCAACGGGTTCAATAACGTTCCGGCCATTGAACCGATGCATTTTGTCTGGGAGGTCCCCGGCGGTGGTCGCCTGATCCCCGCGTTACGCATTCAGAGCAATCAGGTGATTGTGAACTACCGTTAACACCCTCCGTCATTCAGACCAGCAGTTGAAACTGCTGGTTGTTTCAACACTCCAGCCTCTCATTCAATTAAATAGAAACGCCGTTTTATAAAATAAGTGACGTACGTTGCCGGACTCTTTGTATTGTTGCCATTTCACGAATCCTTCTGGCAGAAATAGAAAGGTTTCACTTCCTGTTAGCTTTTACTGTGACCCTATAAGGATGCCCATTGTCAAAGCGAGGATTGCGGGGCCTCCAAAAAAGCTGCTGCGCCGTAACAGGGGCAGGTCACAGCATTGAATCCGACATTGACAGAGGTTTAGTAAATGATTGTTTACCCGGTTAAACATAGCCCGTTATTGCGCCAGCCAGAACATTTTATTGCCAGGGATGAATTAAAAACGCTGATCAAAAAGGTGACGCATAACCTGGTCAATATTCATGACGAAACCGGCGAGTTCTTGCTGCGTCTGGACGATGGACGCGTAATTGATACTAAAGGCTGGGCGGGATGGGAGTGGACACACGGCGTCGGCCTGTACGGGATGTATCAGTACTATCTGCAAACCGGCGATGAAACGATGCGCGATATCATCGATAGCTGGTTTGCCGATCGTTTTGCTGAAGGTGCAACCACCAAAAACGTGAACACCATGGCGCCATTTTTAACGTTGGCGTATCGCTATGAAGAGACGCGTAATCCAGCGTATCTGCCGTGGCTCGACAGCTGGGCTGAGTGGGCAATGCATGAGATGCCGCGTACCGAATTTGGTGGTATGCAACACATCACGCTGGCGGAAGAAAACCACCAACAGATGTGGGATGACACGCTGATGATGACGGTTTTACCGCTGGCGATGATTGGCAAGCTACTCAATCGCCCGGACTACATCGAAGAGGCAACGTATCAGTTCCTGCTGCACGTGCAAAACCTGATGGATAAAGAAACGGGGCTGTGGTTCCACGGCTGGAGCTATGAAGGAAATCATAACTTTGCTAATGCCCGCTGGGCGCGTGGCAACAGTTGGTTAACTATCGTGATCCCGGACTTCCTCGAATTACTTGATTTACCGGAAAACAATGCTGTTCACCGCTATCTGGTACAGGTCCTGAACGCGCAAATCGCGGCGCTGGCGAAATGCCAGGATGAAAGTGGGTTGTGGCATACCTTGCTGGACGACCCGCAGTCGTATCTGGAAGCATCGGCAACTGCCGGATTTGCCTATGGGATCCTCAAAGCAGTACGTAAACGCTATGTTGGGCAAGAGTATGCGCCGGTAGCCGAAAAAGCCATTCGCGGCATTGTGCAGCATATTTCACCGGAAGGTGAACTGCTGCACACCTCGTTTGGTACCGGGATGGGACACAATCTTGATTTCTACCGCAACATCCCTCGGACCTCCATGCCTTACGGACAGGCGATGGCGATGCTGTGCCTTACCGAATACTTGCGAAAGTATTTTTGATATCGGTATTCGATGGCGATACCGCTATCTGTCCTGATTGTTCAGTCGTCACTGTTTGTACCGTATTGTCCTGCGGGGCAAACAGATGATCCATGATTTGACGCATAACCGGCGCGGCGGTGACACCATCGCTGCCGCCGTTTTCCAGAATTAACGCCACCGCGACCTTCGGGTTCTTATAGGGTGCAAATGCGGTATAGAACACGTGGTCGCGCAAGCGGACAGGGATCATCTTCGCATTGTAGGTCTGATTTTCTTTCAGGCTAAAGACCTGCGAGGTGCCGCTTTTTGCCGCAATGCCGTAAGGCGCGGTGTGAAAGAACTTATAACCTGTACCATTTGGTTCATTCGCCATGCCGAACATCGCCTGACGCACCAGTCCCCAGTAGGGCGATGAGGCTGAGGCGATTTGTGACGGTGCTTCTGGAGCCTGATACGGCGTGATGGTTTTGCCGCTCTCTTCATCGAGCAGCAGGTGAGGGACGATAACCTTGCCGTTGTTAATCAGTGCGACCATGGCTTTTACCATCTGGATAGGTGTGGCAATCCAGTAGCCCTGACCGATGCCAACTGAAATAGTGTCCCCCTGATACCAGGCTTTTTTGTGCACTTTTTGCTTCCATTCGCGGCTCGGGAGCAGGCCATTATACTCCTCATCAAGATCGATGCCGGTCGGTTTACCGTAACCAAACTGGCTGAGCATGCTGTTAATCCGGTCGATCCCCATCATATACGCCACCTGATAGAAGAACGTATCGGCAGACTCTTCTATCGCTTTGGTGACATCCAGCATACCGTGGCCCGTTTTTTTCCAGTCACGGTAATGTCGCTCGGTGCCGGGTAGCGTCCAGGTAGGGGCACCGAAGAAACTGGTCTGCGGCGTGATTACCCCGTTCAGTAATGCCGACATCGCCATATACGGTTTGACCGTTGAAGCGGGAGGATACAATCCCTGCGTGACGCGGTTGATTAATGGCAGATCTTTATCCTGGAGTAGTTTGTTATAGTCCTGATAGCTGATGCCTTTGACAAACGGATTAGGGTCATAGCTGGGGTTTGAGACCATCGCCAGTACGGAACCGTCGTGTGGATCTTCAACCAAAACGGCGGCACGCTGGCCAGCCAACAGGCTCTCAATGTATTGCTGTAAATGTAAATCCAGCGTCAGATGGATATCTTTTCCGGCAACGGGCGGCACATCTTTGATCAGGCGTACGATGCGTCCGTGGTTATCTACTTCCACCTCCTGATAACCGGTTTTTCCATGCAGTTCGTTTTCGTAATAGCGCTCAATACCTTGCTTACCGATGTTGTGATCGGCGGCGTAGTTCTCCGCCAGACCCTTTTGATCCAGTGCTTTCAGGTCGTTGTCATTGATTTTTGAAACATAACCCAGGACATGCGCCAGCGCCGCGCCATAGGGATACTGGCGGTCTTCGTAACTATTGATGTTGACGCCGCTAAAATGAAACTGGTTTACCGAAAAACGGGCGATTTCGACATCGGTTAGCGCATTTTTTAGCACCACAGGACGATAGCGGCTGCTGGCTTTCAGCTCATGGCGAAACTGGTCTATGTCATCAGGTGTGAGGTCAACGATCGGCGTGAGCTGCTGGAGTAACGCATTCATATCGCTGATTTTATACGGCGTAACGGAAATATCGTACCAGGTAACGTTGCGCACCAGCGGGATGCCGTTGCGATCGTAAATCATGCCACGCGTTGGGGCGACGGGCAGCATTTTGATGTCGTTTGCATTCGACCGGGTGGTGTAATACTGGTGCTGACAGATTTGTAAGTTATACAGATTGTAAATCAGGATGCCAAAACAGATGACTACCAGGCCAAAGGCCACCAATACACGCCGCTGGAAGAGCTTTTCTTCCGCCTCAAAATCTCTGAATGTCATTGACCCGTACCCGATTAATTCGCCGCCTAATGATACGGAGGCTTAGACGGGATGACAGGCAAAAGATGTTCCATATCTCTAGGGAAATGTGTCATTCCTTGTGGGTTGTTACAATTGTAGATAAGTAATCATCTGTAAAGCCCATTACGAAGGATTGTAGTTGGAGATGATTTTTTCGTCTAAACCATATTTTCCTTAATTCTTAATAGGATTTAGCGGGTATGAACATAGGTTCTATCCGCCCTCCAGTCCAATCGGATCTTGGGTGATATACCGTCCCTGTCCCGGATTGTAGTACCGGTGACGGTTGTAGTGTAGTCCGGATTCGTCGTCATACTGCAGTCCCGGCAGACGGATGAGCTGCGTCAGATTGTGTGGATTATTCTCACGCAGCACATTACTCCAAGCATCATATTCTGCCGACCAGTCCACTTTCCCCTTCGCGTTGACCAACGCCAGCGATAGGCCCCGGTGGTCGCAGTGGTATAGATGAACTTTCCTATCCTGTAGGTACTCCTCCAGTTGTCCCGCTAGGTGCTAATACGGGGCATGTCCATTTAACTAAAATCATCCTCACGGAGGTGACTGTATTCGTACTGCTATACCCTAACGTCATTGGTTATTAACAGAAGCATTTCAATCCAAGAAAAACAATACAGAGTAATGAAATTTAAAATCCCTGGTACGAATAATCTCAGTATCAATCCACCAGTTTTATTTGTTAAAAAAAATAGTGCGTAATATAAAAAAATTAATAAGGGCGGATTTAGAAATAAGACAGTATCATTTTTTATAGTAAACGTTAAGTGAATAATTAAATCAGATATTACATCATTTTTTTGCGAGCGAAATGGATGGTAAAGTAGCAATGCAGCCTGAATTGATAATATAAAAATATCAACGATAAAAATTCTTACCAGAAAACGGCTCATTGTTTCGCACTTTCTATGTTGTTGTATTCATCCAGAACATCACTTACAAAGTCTTGACAGTTATTTACTATAAAACCATAGTTATCATTTTCATATTGTTTACTTCCTTTCGGAAATAATAAGTTATCTGGTTCATTTTTGACTATATCGACTGCTTTTTTCATTATTTCATCGTTATATTTTTCTTTGTTACAGGTATAATCATTAGTTTTAGGTTCACTAAATACCCCACTATCACCACCATAGCCGATATTAGTACCATCATCAAAGAATATGTGTGCATGGAAAATACCAAGGTCGAGACCTGTCATGCCATTTGTCCTGAAACCTCGCGAACCTTTAAGGGGTCTTGTACAAATTTGAGCCAAGCCTAGTGGATCTATAAATTGAATTGGATTAAAAGAATACTGATATAAATGCCACCCCCCCATCAGCCCTATCGGGTCCTGGGTGATATACCGCCCCAGTCCCGGATTGTAGTACCGGTGGCGGTTGTAGTGCAGTCCGGATTCGTCGTCATACTGCTGGCCCGGCAGGCGGATAAGCTGTTGCAGATTATGTGGATTATCCTCCCGCAGCACGTTGCCCCATTCGTCATACTCCGCGCGCCAGCTGATGGCACCGTCCTGGCGTATCAGCGCCAGCGGCAGGCCCCGGTGGTCGCAGTGGTACAGATGAAGCGTCCTTTCCGGGACCGGCAGCGGCTCCATCTGCGCCGCCATCTGTTCCGGCGTCAGGCCGCACCCGGCCAGCCACTGCCGGTTTTCATCGCTGATAACCCCGGCGCGCAGCTCTCCTTCCAGGCGGTCCAGCATCTGTACCAGCGCCGGCGGGAACACCACGCCAGCGCCATCCTCGCTGCCTTCCTGCCGGAGTTTCTCCGCCAGCGTCCGGTGACGGCGCAGGGCATCCAGCGCCTCCGTGGCGGTCTCCACCCGGATGAGCGGCGTGAAGCTGCCGGGTTCGTAAATCGTCTGGACGCGGGTCTGCGCCGTCTGCGTGGTGGTCAGCCGGTCGCCGTCCCAGCCGTACCAGGTGGTGTACGGCCTGTGCGACAGCGCCATCTGGTCATGGTCCGGATGTTCACGCTCCCGTTTCCACATCTGCTTTCCGATACGCCTGCCCAGCGGGTCGTAGAGGTACCGTCCTTCCGCCTGCTTTTTGCCGTACTGCGTGCGGAGGTAGCGCACCAGCCGGTGCTGGTTATCGTAGCTGTAGCGGTGCGTGCGTTCATCGTACATGCGGATGGCCCCGTCCGGGATACGGTCCGTCTTCTCCGTCAGCCTGCCGTAACGGTCATAGCGGTACAGGTACTGTGCATCCTCCGTGATGTGGTTATCCGCCCATACTTTTCTGCTGCTGTCCGGATAAAATTCCGGGTCCGGCAGACGATTGCCCGCCGGGTCGGTGGTGTAAGGGAGGCGGATATCCAGACCGTCCGCAGTCATGCGCACGCCGGTGAGCCTGCCGGTCTGGCTGTAGTCGTATTCCCGGGTCTGGCGCGGGGTGCTGATGCGGGTCAGATGCCCGGTCCCGTCATACCCGTAGTCGCGGTTCAGAAGCGGACTGTTCAGGTGCTGGCTCAGCAGCTGTCCGGCCGCGCTGTAGCCGGTGGTGAGCGTATATTCGCCGAAACGGCGCTGTGTCTCCCGGTGCAGGCGGTCGCGGGTGAGGTCGATAAGCGGGGTGTCGCCGAGTTTCATTCCAGCCAGATAACCGGAGCCGTAAGTCAGCCACTCCACGGCAGGCAGTTTGTCTGATGTCATGCGGTGCGCTAGGCCTGCGTCTCTGTAGTCGTGCCGGGTCTCATGCTGCCAGAGCGGTTCGTCCGTTTCCGGGTGATGCACCACCTGCCGCTCGCGGCTCATCCGGCCTTTCTCATCATAGCCGTAGTGCACGGCGACGCGGTGGCCTTCACTGAGGTGGCTGATTTCCGCCAGCCAGCCGCGTTCGTTGTACTGCCACTGTTCCGCCGGTTCGCCGTTCACCGTGCGATGCGTCAGGCGGTCAGATTCATCGTAATGCCACCGCGTGACCAGGCTTTCGTCCTCGCTGCGGACAAGCTGCCCGCCGGTGTTGTAGCCATAGCGCTGCGTACGGCCGTCAAAGCCGGTCTGCTGCGTCAGACGGTCGAGAAGGTCATACGTGAAGCTGGTGTGGCTGCCGTTCTCATTGGTCAGCTGTGTCACGCGTCCGGCGGCATCGTATGTTATCTGCCGCGTCAGGCCGCCTGCGGTGATACTGACCGGTCTGCCGCCCGCATCGTACTGTGTTTCCGTGCGGCTGCTGTCCGGGACAATCACTGTCGTCAGGTCTCCGGCGTCACTGTATTCATAGCGGGTCTCGCGGCCTGCCGCATCTCTCTGGCTGACAAGCCGGCCCCGGGTATCGTAAGCGCGATACTGGCTGAGACCGTCTTCCTGATGAATGGCCGTGACCTGCCCGAAACGGTCATAGTCATAGCGGGTCTCATACCCGGAGCAGTCGGAGACGCTCAGCAACTGCCCGTGGCGACTCCATGTCATCTGCTTTTTGCTGCCGGTGGCATCTTCACTGGTGCAGGGGGATTCACTGTGCGGGTCAGCATAAACATAGCGGGTGGTGTTTCCCTGGCGGGAAGTCTGCGCCGTCAGGCGGCCATGCTCATCATATTCGCGCTTCTCCCGTAAGCCGTCCGGGTGGATGACGGAGGTCAGCTGACGCTCGCCATTGTAATAAAACACCGTCTTCCGGCCGTCAGGGGAGATAATTCCAGTGACGTTACCGGACGCGATACTGTACCGGTATTCGGTTTTCCGGCCTGCCGCATCTGTCTGTGCGGTGAGCCAGCCCACGGGGTTGTATTCACTGCAGGTCACGCTGCCGTCGGCGTATTCCTTTTTCACCACCCGCTTCAGGCCACCTTCACCGGCGGTGTGCAGCACTTCCCGGCGGTGCAGGCTGTCGGTGATGGTGACGGCGTTTTTCCCGTATTCATAGCGGTAGCTTAAGCCTGCCGGATTATGCTGCTCCACCACACGGCCCGCTGCATCATAGCGGTAGGTGGTCTGCGGGCGTCCGGCGTGCTGGTGTGCCACCATCCTGCCGGGGGTGTCCGCGGCATAGTCAAAGCGGCGAACCTGCACTCCGCCCCGGTCATACACCGTCGCCAGCTCCCCGCGCGGGGAATAGTCATAGCGCACCAGCGGGGACGCCGGCAGGTTGTCCGGATACAGCGGGTCGTGCGTCAGCCAGACGGCACCGAGGCGGACCCCGTCATCCTGGCCGTAGCGGGTGACGGGCAGTGTGTTCATCTGCTTCAGCACCAGCCGGAAGCGACGGCCTGCGCCGTCCGTCACACCGGTGATATGGCCGCTGAACGGCCCGGTGACATCACGGTGATATGAGAGTCTGCGCCCGAAACTGTCCACCAGCCCGGTCAGCACCCGGTACGGCGGCAGCGGGGCGGGGAGTACCTCATCCGGCTCCGGTACCCGTTCAGACCAGCCGATAATCCACCATGGTCCCTGCGGACTGTTTGTGGTCAGGTACTGATGCGGGCTCAGGCGGGTGTCTTCCGGCAGCGCCTGCCAGAGCAGGTGCAGGGGATGACTCTCGTGCAGTTTCGCCACGCCACCACGGGCGAGCCAGAAGCGTTCGCTGCGGCTGAAGGCCACTTCCCCGGGGAACAGGTGCTCAAATTGAACGCTGCGCCCGCCGTTGTCGTTGAGAATCAGTTCCTCATCACGTATCTGTAAGCGGATATCGAATGGTGCTTTCCAGCCGGGGCCGAAGATGCCGGCCGGTGCCGGGGTTTGGGTCCGGTAACTGCTGTAGGCGCGGGTGAGAACAAACGGCAGCGGGCCGGGCAGGGTGAAATCAGTTTCACCGGGCAGGACCTTGGCGCCGAGTAGCGGGTTGACCGGGTTACCGGAGGTGATGCCGCCGGGACAGACAGAGCAGGCGATGCCGGTGGGGGTGCCAATCATCACGCCCATGGCACCCTGGACAATCGGGCCGCCGAACTTCGTCATGTCGCCCATCCGGGCTGCCGGTTTACCACCGCTCATCGCCAAATCCTTTTGTAAAACATCAGGATTTGTACCTTACACCTGTTTGAGAATGTGTTTCAGTGGTATCTGGGGAATAGGGAGAATATTCAGAAATCGTTTAGATCAGAAATTAAAAAGACCTGAGTCCTGATTACAGACTCAGGTCTTATTGTTAGCTAACTTACATACGTTCTACGGTTTCGATACCCAGTGTATCCAGACCCAGCTTCAGGGTTTTCGCCGTCAGCTGTGCCAGCTTCAGTCGGCTGTTACGAATCTCTTCGTTTTCAGCGCTGAGAATAGGGCAGTGCTCGTAGAAGCCGGAGAACAGACCAGCAACGTCGTACAAGTAAGCACACATCACGTGTGGTGTACCTTCACGCGCAACGACGGTCAACGTTTCTTCGAACTGCAACAGACGCGCCGCCAGTTGAGCCTCGCGATCTTCGCTGATAACGACCTGCGCATTTGCCAGCGCGCTTTCGTCGATATCTGCTTTACGGAACACGGACAGTACGCGGGTATAAGCGTACTGCATATATGGCGCGGTGTTACCTTCGAACGCCAGCATGTTGTCCCAGTCGAAGATGTAGTCGGTGGTACGGTTTTTGGACAGATCCGCATATTTCACTGCGCCGATACCGACCGCATTTGCCAGTTTTTCCAGTTCGTCGGCAGGCATGTCCGGGTTCTTCTCCGCGACCAGACGACGTGCGCGCTCCAGCGCTTCATCCAGCAGATCGGCCAGTTTAACTGTGCCGCCCGCGCGGGTTTTGAACGGTTTACCGTCTTTGCCCAGCATCATACCGAACATGTGGTGTTCCAGCGGCACTGAATCCGGCACATAACCGGCTTTACGTACGATGGTCCAGGCCTGCATTAAGTGCTGATGCTGGCGGGAGTCGATGTAATAAAGTACGCGATCGGCATGCAGGGTTTCGTAACGATACTTGGCGCAGGCGATGTCTGTTGTGGTGTAGAGATAGCCGCCATCTTTCTTCTGAATGATAACGCCCATCGGTTCGCCTTCCTTGTTCTTATACTCATCAAGGAATACGACGGTAGCGCCTTCGCTTTCAACAGCCAGGCCTTTCGCCTTCAGATCGGCGACGATGCCAGGTAGCATCGGGTTGTACAGGCTTTCGCCCATGACGTCGTCACGGGTCAGGGTAACGTTGAGGCGATCGTAGGTTAACTGGTTCTGCGACATGGTAATGTCGACCAGTTTGCGCCACATCTCACGGAAGTATTCGTCACCGCCTTGCAGTTTCACGACATAACTACGGGCGCGTTCCGCGAAGGCTTCATCTTCGTCGTAATGTTTTTTCGCATCACGGTAGAAACCTTCCAGGTCAGCCAGCGCCATCTCTCCGGCATTTTCCTGCTGCTGTTTTTCCAGCCATGCGATGAGCATACCGAACTGAGTACCCCAGTCGCCGACGTGGTTAGCGCGAATAACGTTGTGACCGAGGAACTCCAGCGTACGCACCGCCGCGTCACCGATGATGGTGGAACGCAGGTGACCAACGTGCATCTCTTTCGCTACGTTAGGCGCGGAGTAGTCAACCACGACGGTTTGTTTGGTCGGTTGAGTTACTCCCAGACGATCGGAAGCCAGCGCCTGCTGAACGTGCTGCGCCAGAAATGCCGGATCGAGAAAAATATTGATAAAGCCCGGGCCTGCAATTTCAACTTTGCTGGCAATCCCGTTGAGATCCAGATGAGTCAGCACCTGCTCAGCCAGTTGTCGCGGCGCCATATCCAGTTTTTTAGCGACAGCCATCATGCCGTTAGCTTGATAGTCGCCGAACTGTACTTTTGCTGACTGACGAACCTGCGGTTCGCAATCTGCAGGCGCGCCTGCAGCAATCATGGCCTGACTGACTTTTTCTGAGAGAAGAGCCTGAATATTCACCGGAATACCTTACATTTATGAAGCGGCCTAAAATTCACCGCACCAGTTTAAGAATTAAGGGCGGGAGTATACTGCAAATGCCCGTTGCCGTCAGCATTGTGTGTACCGCCAGTAGCCTGAAATATAAACAATGCAATGGCGTAAATTTATTCATGATGTGTTCGGAGAAAACAGCGGTTGGATGGCGCAGCGCAACAGAGTAAATTAGCGACTTTGAACATGGATATGAGCTTTTAATATGGCGAACTGGCAAACCGTTGCAGAACTACAGGATATTTCTGCAGATTTACCGCATTTCACGCAGGCATTAACGGAACTTTCTACCCGTCTTGGGCTGGATATCACAGGCCTGGAAGCCGATCACATTTCCTTGCGTTGCCATCAAAATACCACCGCAGAGCGCTGGCGTCGTGGGTTTGAACAGTGCGGTGAATTGTTGTCAGAAAACATCATTAACGGCAGACCTATTTGTCTTTTTAAACTGCATGAGCCGGTTTGTGTGCAACATTGGCAATTTTCCATCGTCGAACTGCCGTGGCCGGGCGAAAAACGCTACCCACATGAAGGCTGGGAACATATTGAAATTGTTCTGCCGGGAGAGGCGGAAACGCTGAATGCGCGAGCGCTGGCGCTGCTTTCCGATCACGGTCTGAGTCAACCGGGCATTTTTGTGAAAACCAGCTCGCCAAAAGGTGAGCGTGAGCGTTTACCGAATCCGACGCTGGCGGTTAGCGATGGTAGCGTGACGATAAAATTCCATCCGTGGTCGATTGAAACCATTGTGGCAAGCGAACGTCAGGAGTGAGCATGGCTATACTGGAAATCTGCTGTTACAGCATGGAGTGCGCGCGCACGGCGCAGCAAAACGGCGCGGATCGTATTGAACTATGCTCGGCACCCAAAGAAGGGGGCTTAACGCCGTCACTGGGCGTCTTGCGTTCCGTTCGCCAGCACATTTCGATTTCCGTCAATCCCATTATTCGCCCACGTGGAGGCGACTTTTGCTACACCGAAGGTGAATTTGCTGCAATGCTGGATGATATTGCGATGGTCAGGGAACTGGGATTCTCAGGGCTGGTGACCGGCATTTTAGATGTGGATGGCAATGTCGATATGCCGCGCATGGAGAAAATAATGATTGCCGCCGGTTCGCTGCAAGTCACTTTTCATCGGGCCTTTGATATGTGTGCTAACCCACTCAATGCGCTTAAAAAATTAGCTGATTTGGGCATTGCCAGAGTACTCACTTCAGGGCAAAAATCAGATGCGGCGCAAGGTTTAACAAAAATAATGGAACTTATTGCGCAGCCCGGTGCTCCAATCATTATGGCCGGAGCGGGGGTTCGCGCCTCGAATTTGTCCCTGTTCCTTGATGCTGGAGTGCAGGAAGTCCACAGTTCTGCCGGAGTATGGCTGGCTTCACCAATGCGTTATCGCAATTCGGGGTTGTCGATGTCTTCGGATGCGCAGGCGGATGAGTATTCGCGCTATGCGGTAGACGGGACGGCGGTTGCTGAAATGAAAGCAATCATTGCACACCATCAGGCCAGCTGATTTTACCGTTGCATCATGTCGCCCAATATGATGCTTGCTCGTACCAGGCCCCTGCAATTTCAACAGGGGCCTTTTTTTCTCCTTCATATTTCAAGCCGCGGCAGCGTTGGCCGCCTCGCGCACCCCGGTCACGTAGTTATCTACGCTCCCGGGGATTTGCTGCGTTGCCGCCTTGCTGCGTTGCCGCCTTGCTGCAACTTGAACTATTTTGGAGAAACGGTGCTATACGTAACGGTCATTCGGCAATCTATTACGGCTTACGCGCAATCAATACTGCACGTAATGGGGCGGGGTAGCCTTCCACCGTTTTGCTGTGGTCGTTCGGATCGAGGAAGTCGGCCAGCGACTCGGTTACCATCCACTCGGTGCGGCGTTGCTCTTCGGTGGTGGTGACGCAGACATCGGCGATGCGCACATCAACAAAACCGCATTTTTCCAGCCAGTTTTTTAAAGCCAACGCAGATGGAATAAAGTAGACGTTACGCATTTGCGCGTAGCGATCGCCCGGCACCAGTACGGTATTTTCATCACCTTCGACGACCAGCGTTTCCAGCACCAGCTCGCCATCTTTAACCAACTGATCCTTCAACTGCCACAGATGTTCCAGCGGCGATCGGCGGTGATAAAGCACGCCCATGGAGAACACAGTGTCAAAGGCGTTTAGCGCTGGAAGTTGCTCAATACCCAGCGGCAGTAGGTGAGCACGCTGGTCATTGCCCAGCAGTTTACGTACCGCCTCAAACTGGCACAGAAACAGTTGCGTAGGATCGATCCCAACCGCCAGATGCGCTCCAGCGCCAATCATGCGCCACATGTGATAACCACTGCCACAGCCGACATCAAGAATGGTACGACCGGTGAGATCAGACAAGTGCGGCAGAACGCGATCCCACTTCCAGTCGGAACGCCATTCGGTATCGATGTTGACGCCGTACAGCGAGTACGGTCCTTTACGCCATGGCATCAGGTTACGCATCAGGGTGTCGATACGTTTAAGCTGGCCTTCGCTGAGCGGTTCTTTACTTTCTGCGGTAACGCTGTGTAGTAAATCCAGACGATGCGGCGTCAGCTCGGGCAGAAACTCGACGGCGTTTGACCATTGTTTAAATAAACCATGCTGATCGCGCTGCCAGGCAGCGATTTGCGCCGGAAGCGTTTCCAGCCAATGGGACAGATGATTTTTGGCAATCAACTGATAAAAGTTACCAAAATCGATCATGCGCCAACCTCAGCTTTCAACGCCACCAGAGAGCCAAAATTGAAGCACTGGAACCACAATTCGCTGTGCTCAAAGCCAGCCTGATGCAGTCGCGCTTTGTGCGTTTCTACCGAGTCGGTCAGCATCACGTTTTCCAGCATGCTGCGTTTCTGACTAATTTCCAGTTCGCTGTAGCCATTGGCCCGTTTGAAGTCGTGGTGCATGTTGAACAGCAGCTCGCCAACGTTAGCGTCTTCGAAACTGAATTTTTCAGACAGCACCAGCGCGCCGCCGGGATTCAACCCTTGATAAATCTTATCCAACAATGCCTGGCGCTCAGGTGGCTCAAGGAATTGCAGGGTAAAATTCAGCACCACCATCGAGGCGTTTTCGATAGTAATGTTGCGAATATCGCCTTCGACAACCTCAACCGGGGTCGGTGCCTTATAGGCATCAATATGACGACGGCAGCGCTCAACCATCGCCGGGGAGTTATCGACGGCAATAATTTTGCAATTCTCGTGATGAATATTGCGACGCACCGAGAGCGTCGCCGCGCCCAGAGAACAGCCCAGATCGTAGACCTGCGTGTTGGGTTGTACGAAACGTTCGGCCAACATGCCAATCATAGATATGATATTGGAATAGCCAGGAACGGAACGCTGGATCATATCCGGGAAGACTTCAGCTACCCGTTCATCAAAGGTCCAGTCACCCAGACTGGCGATAGGCGCAGAAAAAAGCGTGTCGCGGTGAGACATAACGTAAAAATCCGGGAAAAATAAAGTGGCGTATTGTGCGCTAATGCAGGGAGAAAACCAACTCCCAGGGCATATACCAAAGATTCGCCAGCACCATTAGCAACAGCGAACACCAGGTTGCGCTCATGCCTGAACGGCGCCAGCGGAAGAGCCGGTGGTGGAATCCGTAATAATGCATCAGTCGTCCGGCAATCAACATCAGCCCGCAAATATGCACCATCCACGTCTCTGCGCCGTTCATTTCCATAAATAACAGCAGCACTAACGCGACGGGAATATATTCCACCGCATTACCGTGAATGCGGATAGCGCTTTGCAGTTCACTAAAACCTCCATCGCCATAGGCAACGCGATATTGCATGCGCAGGCGAACGACGTCAAAGGAGAACTTTATTAACAATAACGCACCCAATACGGCATAAAGCGCGCTTACCATACAAACTCCCTTTTAAAATGGCTGCTGGCACTGACTATGATAGGTGGCATTTTCAGAAAAGAGAAGATTGCTGTGGAATAGAGGGTGCTGATCCGATCTCTGGCAGGGCGCTGCGTAAATCTGCCCATAGCGTATCAACAAGCTCCGGGGCCTGCGCGATGTCCGGCGTATGCAAAAACAGATACGGCGTCGTGGTGCGTTGCCATAGCGACAGCTTGGTCAGCCAGACGGCAAAAAGATCGCTGTTTTGTGCCATATTATCGCTACCGATAAAGCGTACCATCGGATGGTTTGCCGTCACTACCGCATGCACCGGAACCTTCGGTTTCTTGCGTTGGGCGTCACGTATTGCTTCAGTATGCGGGATTGCGGCATGCACCGGGCGGCTGTCCAGAATCACCCGGTTTACTCCACGCTCGTGTAAACCGCGATTAAATAGCTGCTCGGCTTCGCTTTTGGCAAAAAAGTCTGGATGGCGAACTTCCACACCGTAGGTAAAGGATTTCGGGAGCGTATCGAGAAACTGCCACAGGGCAGGCAGATCGCGTGGGCCAAAAGTCGCAGGTAATTGCAGCCAGTATTGTCCAATGCGCGATTCCAGCGGCGACATGCGCGTAAAAAATTCCTGTACCAGGTCATCACAATTACGCAGCGCAGCCTGATGCGAAATGGTCGCCGGAAATTTAAAACAAAATCGAAACGCATCGGTGGTCTGTGCCTGCCAGCGGGCAACAATATCGGATTTAGGCAGCGCATACAGCGTGGTATTGCCCTCCACGCAGTTAAAGTGGCGGGCATACTCTTCAAGGCTGGTGATCCCCAGACGCACCCATTTTGGATGCGACCACTGGGGTAAACCGATATAAATCATAGCGCTTGCAGAATCTCCTCCACGCTGCGAACGCGCGCAATGCGCGGGAAAATGTGGGTCATGCTGCCCTGGTGTTGCTCAGTACTGGCGGCGCTACAGGCATCCTCTGCAATGATAAGACTGAAACCCAGCTCCCACGCATTTCGCGCCGTTGACTCCACGCCAATGTTTGTGGAAATGCCGCACAGGACGATGGTATCGATGCCCCGGCGACGCAGGTGCAATTCCAGATCGGTGCCATAGAAGGCTCCCCACTGGCGTTTAGTCACTTCGATATCGCTGGCGCATTTCCCCAAAGCAGCCGGGTAATGCCACCAGTTTTCAGGTAACGCTTTTGCCGGAGTCTGAGCATCTACGGGTTGTTTCAGCGCTTCGGCGTAATCGTCAGACCAGCCGACTCGCACCATTACCACCGGGGAACCGTGGGCACGGAATTTTTCCGCCAACTGCGCGGCGCGGGTAACCACATCATGTGCCGTATGAGGGCCGCCAGCGAAAGGCAGGATCCCTTCCTGTAAATCAATCACGACAAGGGCGGTTGTTTTAGCGTTCAATTCCAGCATGGTCACTCCAGTAATAAAAGAATTCCGTTACACCTTAATCGCGAATCAGTGTGAAAGGGGCGACAATTTTTGTTATTTTTTGTGAGATTACGCAATGCCCGTCCAGGAAACAGGCGTACAGTCAGTACCGGACTGAGAGTCTATCCCAGTAGGCTCTTATCGTGCGGCAGAATTTCCAGTATAATAGCCGCCTTTTTTCATTCAGTTGTGACATTCAGCTAAAGCTGCGACTTCGTCATCTGCGAGACAGGTGACAATCCGCCTGCGGCAAAGTTAAGGGATATCTCATGCGTACAGAATATTGCGGACAGCTACGTCTGTCCCACGAGGGGCAGCAGGTGACTCTGTGTGGTTGGGTCAACCGTCGTCGTGATCTTGGTAGCCTGATCTTTATCGATATGCGCGACCGCGAAGGTATCGTGCAGGTATTTTTCGATCCGGACCGTGCGGACGCGTTAAAGCTGGCCTCCGAACTGCGTAATGAGTTCTGCATCCAGGTTACGGGCACCGTGCGTGCGCGTGACGCGAAAAACGTCAACGCCGATATGGCGACGGGCGAAATTGAAGTGCTGGCCTCCGATCTGACCATCATCAACCGTTCAGACTCGCTGCCGTTGGACTCTAACCACGTCAACACCGAAGAAGCGCGACTGAAGTATCGCTATTTAGATCTGCGTCGCCCTGAAATGGCGCAGCGCCTGAAAACGCGTGCCAAAATCACCAGTCTGGTGCGTCGTTTTATGGACGACCACGGCTTCCTCGACATCGAAACACCGATGCTGACCAAAGCGACGCCGGAAGGCGCGCGCGATTACCTGGTACCTTCTCGCGTACATAAAGGTAAATTCTACGCGCTGCCGCAATCACCTCAGTTGTTTAAACAGCTGCTGATGATGTCTGGCTTTGACCGCTACTATCAGATCGTTAAATGCTTCCGTGATGAAGACTTACGTGCTGACCGTCAGCCTGAATTTACCCAGATCGACGTTGAGACTTCCTTCATGACCGCAGCGCAGGTGCGTGAAGTGATGGAAGCGCTGGTGCGTAATCTGTGGCTGGAAGTGAAAGGTGTCGATCTGGGTGATTTCCCGATCATGACCTTTGCCGAAGCTGAGCGTCGTTACGGTTCCGATAAACCAGACCTGCGTAACCCGATGGAGCTGGTTGACGTTGCCGATCTGGTGAAAGACGTTGAGTTCGCAGTGTTCTCTGGTCCGGCAAACGATGCGAAAGGCCGCGTAGCTGCTCTGCGTGTACCGGGCGGTGCTGCGCTGAGCCGTAAGCAGATCGACGATTACGGTAACTTTATCAAGATTTACGGCGCGAAAGGCCTGGCTTACATCAAAGTCACCGAACGTGCGAAAGGTCTGGAAGGTATTACCAGCCCAGTTGCTAAGTTCCTGAACGCAGAAATTGTGGAAGCGATTCTGGCACGTACCGGTGCACAAGACGGCGACATGATTTTCTTCGGTGCCGACAACAAGAAAGTGGTTGCCGACGCGATGGGCGCGCTGCGTCTGAAACTGGGTAAAGACCTGAACATCACCGACGAAGCCAAATGGGCGCCGCTGTGGGTTATCGACTTCCCAATGTTTGAAGACGATGGTGAAGGTGGCCTGACCGCAATGCACCACCCGTTCACCGCGCCGAAAGATATGACGGCCGCTGAGCTGAAAGCAGCACCGGAAGACGCGGTTGCTAACGCGTACGATATGGTCATCAACGGCTACGAAGTAGGCGGCGGTTCCGTGCGTATTCACAACGGCGACATGCAGCAAACCGTATTCGGTATTCTGGGCATTAATGAGCAAGAACAGCGTGAGAAATTCGGCTTCCTGCTGGATGCGCTAAAATATGGTACACCGCCGCATGCGGGCCTGGCGTTTGGTCTGGACCGTCTGACTATGCTGTTGACCGGTACTGACAACATTCGTGACGTTATTGCTTTCCCGAAAACTACGGCTGCAGCGTGTCTGATGACTGAAGCGCCAAGCTTTGCCAACGCAGCTGCGCTGGCGGAACTGAGCATTCAGGTTGTTAAGAAGGCCGAGAATAACTGATATGACATATAAACAGCCTGTCTCGGTGTTAGTCGTGATTTATGCAAAGGACACCGGGAGAGTGCTGATGTTACAGCGACGCGACGATCCTGATTTCTGGCAGTCGGTCACCGGCAGCCTTGAAGAAGGTGAAACCGCGTCGCAAGCCGCTATGCGCGAAGTAAAGGAAGAGGTCGCCATTGATGTTGCATCTGAGCAACTGACCTTAATTGACTGTCAGCGCACGGTGGAGTTTGAGATTTTTAGCCATTTACGTCATCGCTATGCACCGGGAATTGAACGTAATACTGAATCCTGGTTTTGCCTGGCACTTCCCTCAGAACGAGAGATCGTGTTCACCGAACATCTGACCTATCGTTGGGTTAATGCGGTTGAAGCCGCCCAATTAACCAAGTCGTGGAGTAACCGGCAGGCGATTGAAGAGTTTGTAATTAACGTCGCCTGAAAAGGCGCGCTTTTTGGAGATATTATTTATGGCAGGTCATAGTAAATGGGCCAACACCAGACACCGTAAAGCAGCGCAGGATGCTAAACGCGGTAAAATTTTCACCAAAATAATACGTGAGCTGGTGACGGCGGCTAAACTGGGCGGCGGCGATCCGGATGCTAACCCGCGTCTGCGTGCAGCGGTTGATAAAGCGCTGGCTAACAACATGACCCGTGACACCCTGAACCGTGCAATCGCGCGCGGTGTGGGTGGTGATGAAGATTCCAACATGGAAACCATCATCTATGAAGGTTACGGTCCTGGCGGTACAGCCGTTATGATTGAATGTCTGTCTGACAACCGTAACCGTACCGTTGCGGAAGTGCGTCACGCGTTCACGAAAACGGGTGGTAACCTCGGTACCGACGGTTCCGTGGCTTACCTGTTCAGCAAAAAAGGCGTGATCTCCTTTGAACAGGGCGACGAAGACGCCATCATGGAAGCGGCGCTGGAAGCAGGTGCTGAAGACGTTGTGACCTTCGACGACGGCGCAATTGACGTTTACACCGCGTGGGAAGAGATGGGCAAAGTGCGTGACGCGCTGGAAGCGGCTGGTCTGAAAGCGGACGCAGCTGAAGTGTCTATGATCCCATCCACCAAAGCGGATATGGATGCAGAAACAGCGCCGAAGCTGATGCGTCTGATCGATATGCTGGAAGACTGCGACGACGTGCAGGAAGTTTACCACAACGGTGAAATCTCCGATGAGGTTGCTGCCACCTTAGAATGATGTGGTTAAGCCATAAAATAACAGGAGATGCGTGATGTCTATTATTCTCGGCATTGACCCGGGGTCTCGCATCACCGGTTATGGCGTTATTCGTCAGGTCGGCAGGCAACTGACCTACCTCGGCAGCGGCTGCATTCGCACCAAAGTCGACGATCTCCCGTCACGTCTGAAGTTGATTTACGCGGGCGTGACGGAAATCATCACCCAGTTTCAGCCGGACTATTTTGCCATTGAGCAGGTTTTTATGGCGAAGAACGCCGACTCGGCGCTAAAGCTGGGACAGGCTCGCGGCGTGGCAATCGTTGCGGCGACCAATCAGGATCTACCGGTCTTTGAATACGCGGCCCGCCAGGTAAAACAGACCGTGGTGGGGATCGGTAGCGCGGAAAAAAGCCAGGTCCAGCATATGGTACGCACGCTGCTAAAACTCCCGGCGAATCCGCAAGCGGATGCCGCGGATGCGCTGGCGATTGCCATTACCCACTGCCATGTCAGTCAGAACGCCATGCAAATGAGCGAGTCGAGGCTGAATTTGGCGCGAGGTCGGTTACGTTAGTGACAAATGAGGCTGGATATCTATCCAGCCTTTTTTTATGATAGCGCATTACCTTTTAGCCCTTAACGCAGGAGCGTCACGTGATAGGCAGACTCAGAGGCATCATTCTTGAAAAACAACCCCCGCTGGTCCTTCTGGAAACGGGCGGGGTAGGCTATGAAGTGCATATGCCGATGACCTGTTTCTACGAGTTGCCGGAAGCCGGGCAAGAAGCGATTATGTTCACCCATTTTGTGGTGCGAGAAGATGCTCAGCTATTGTATGGCTTTAACAACAAGCAAGAGCGCACGCTGTTTAAAGAGTTAATCAAAACCAATGGCGTGGGGCCGAAGCTGGCGCTGGCGATCCTCTCCGGTATGTCTGCTCAGCAGTTCGTTAATGCCGTTGAGCGCGAAGAGCTGGGCGCGCTGGTGAAATTACCGGGTATTGGTAAGAAAACCGCAGAACGCCTGATTGTAGAAATGAAAGACCGCTTTAAAGGTTTGCATGGTGATCTCTTTACACCTGCAGCGGATCTGGTCCTGACGTCTCCGGCAAGCCCGACAACGGACGACGCCGAGCAGGAAGCGGTTGCTGCGCTGGTGGCGTTGGGCTATAAACCACAGGAAGCCAGCCGCATGGTGAGCAAAATTGCCCGCCCTGATGCCAGCAGTGAAACCCTGATTCGTGAAGCGCTTCGCGCGGCATTGTGAGGTAACGGATGATTGAAGCAGATCGCCTGATTTCGGCTGTCAGCACTACCCCTGAAGATCTGGTGGATCGTGCGATTCGCCCAAAATTGCTGGAAGAGTATATTGGCCAGCCTCAGGTTCGTTCGCAAATGGAGATTTTTATCCAGGCGGCGAAGCTGCGCGGTGATGCTCTCGATCACCTGCTGATTTTCGGTCCTCCTGGTCTTGGTAAAACTACGCTTGCCAATATTGTCGCCAATGAAATGGGCGTTAATCTGCGTACCACGTCCGGTCCGGTACTGGAAAAAGCGGGTGACCTGGCGGCGATGCTTACCAACCTTGAACCTCACGATGTGCTGTTTATCGATGAAATTCATCGTCTGTCACCGGTGGTGGAAGAGGTGCTGTATCCGGCGATGGAAGATTATCAGCTGGATATCATGATTGGTGAAGGGCCGGCTGCCCGTTCGATTAAGATCGATCTGCCGCCGTTCACGCTAATCGGGGCGACGACGCGCGCCGGGTCGTTAACGTCTCCGCTGCGTGACCGTTTTGGTATTGTGCAGCGCCTGGAGTTCTATCAGGTGGCAGACCTGCAGCACATTGTTGGGCGCAGTGCGCGTTTTATGGGCCTGGAAATGAGCGATGAAGGCGCGCTGGAAGTGGCACGCCGCGCCCGCGGTACGCCGCGTATCGCCAACCGTTTATTACGCCGGGTACGCGATTTCGCTGAAGTGAAGCATGACGGCACGATTTCGGCTGATATTGCCGCCCAGGCGCTGGATATGCTCAATGTGGATGCGGAAGGATTCGATTATATGGACCGTAAGCTGCTGCTGGCGGTTATCGATAAATTCTTTGGCGGACCGGTAGGACTGGATAACCTGGCAGCGGCGATTGGGGAAGAGCGTGAAACCATTGAGGACGTGCTGGAGCCGTATCTGATTCAGCAAGGTTTTCTACAACGTACGCCGCGTGGACGTATGGCAACCGTGCGCGCCTGGAACCATTTTGGCATTACACCGCCACAGATGCCTTAATGCCTGATGTCGCGACGCTCATCAGGCCTGGGCGATTTTGTAGGCCCGGTAAGCGCAGCGCCACCGGGCAACGCATGCTTAGCTCGCTTGCTTTTTCATCATGCTGAAAATAAACAGCAGCGCGGCGCACAGCACCACGGAAGGACCTGCCGGGGTGTCATAGAAGGCCGAGAAGGTCAGCCCGCCTGTAACCGCTATCATTCCCACTCCAACGGCAACCCCAGCCATCTGCTCCGGCGTACGGGCAAAGCGACGGGCGGTCGCCGCAGGGATGATAAGCAGTGAGGTGATAATCAGCGCCCCGACAAACTTCATCGCCACGCCAATCGTTAACGCCGTAACCAGCATCAGCAGCAGCTTCACGCGTTGCAGCTTCACGCCATCGACAAATGCCAGATCCGGACTGATGGTCATCGACAGCAGGTTACGCCACTGCCAGAACAGAATCGCCAGAACAATAACCACGCCGATGGCGATGGAGATAAGATCTTCTGGCGTCACGGCGAGCAAATCACCAAACAGGTAAGCCATCAGATCCACACGGATGTTGGACATCAGGCTGACAACAACCAGCCCCAATGACAACGCGCTGTGCGCCATAATACCCAGCAAGGTATCGATCGCAAGGTGAGGGCGCTTCTCCAGCCATACCAGACCGCCAGCCAGCAACAGGGTGACGGCGATAACCGCATAGAAAGGGTTTACATCCAGCAGCAGGCCAAAGGCGACTCCCAGCAGCGAAGCGTGGGCCAGCGTATCACCGAAATAAGACATTCGACGCCAGACTACAAACGAGCCGAGTGGGCCAGCGGCACAGGCCAGCATGATCCCGGCTAACCAACCGGGTAATAACAATTCAATCATGAGTGACCATTTCCCCGGCGTAAGACGATACGACCCTGTAAATCGTGGCGGTGATTGTGATTATGACGGTAAATTCCGAGTTGTTCGGCGCCGCGTTGCCCGAACATTGAGATGAATTCCGGGTGCATAGAAACCACTTCCGGCGCACCGGAACAGCAAATATGATGGTTCAGGCACAGTACCTCATCGGTTTTGGCCATCACCAGATGCAGGTCATGGGAAACCATCAGTACGGCGCAATCCAGTTCACGTCGCAACTGGTCTATAAGGTCGTACAGTGCGACCTGCCCATTGACATCCACGCCCTGGGTTGGTTCATCGAGCACCAGTAGCTGAGGTTTATTCAATAAAGCACAGGCCAACAGGACGCGTTGCGTTTCCCCGCCAGAGAGCTTTTGCATCGGCGCATCCATCAGATGCCCGGCCTGAACGCGCTTCAGTGCCGGAAGGATATCCTCTTTTTTGGTGCCGGGACGTAAGCGCATAAACCGACTTACCGTCAGTGGCAGCGTAGTATCGAGGTACAGTTTTTGCGGTACATAGCCAATCCGCAATTGACCATTACGCTTGATTACTCCCTCATCAGCCGCTACCAGCCCTAATACAACGCGCACCAGCGTAGACTTCCCGGCACCATTTGGGCCGAGAAGCGTTAAAATTTTACCGGGTCGAAGTTCAAGCGATACGTCAGACAGGACGCGGCGTTGACCATAAGAGACCGAGACATTTTCCAGTGAAACCAAAGTCGTCATATCAATTTTAGTCTTGCAGAAGTTATAGAATGTTATAATATCACATTTCTTACATTCATTACGATGATTGGTCGCATTATGTTACATAAAAATACGCTTCTTTTCGCAGCATTATCCGCTGCTCTTTGGGGTAGTGCAACACAGGCAGCAAATGCCGCTGTGGTGGCCTCGCTCAAGCCGCTGGGGTTTATTGCTTCAGCCATTGCAGACGGGGTAACAGACACTGAGGTTCTCCTGCCTGACGGGGCTTCCGAACATGACTATTCACTGCGTCCATCAGACGTAAAACGCTTACAGGGCGCGGACTTAGTTGTTTGGATTGGACCTGAGATGGAAGCGTTTATGGAAAAGTCAGTCAAGAATATTCCTAACGCGAAACAGGTAACGATTGCGCAGCTCAATGACGTGAAACCGTTACTCATGAAAGGTGCCGATGACGACGATGACGATCATGGACACAATGATGCTGGCGGTGAAAAAAGTGACGAGCATCACCATCATGGCGATTACAACATGCATCTTTGGCTTTCCCCAGAGATAGCGCGGGCCTCAGCGGTTGCAATCCATGAAAAATTAGTGGAACTTATGCCGCAAAGTCGAGCCAAACTTGACGCCAACCTGAAGGATTTTGAGGCACAATTAGCCGCAACCGATAAGCAGGTAGGTAACGAGCTCGCACCGCTCAAGGGAAAAGGTTATTTCGTTTTTCATGACGCCTATGGCTACTACGAAAAACACTACGGACTAACTCCGCTTGGTCACTTTACCGTGAACCCTGAGATTCAACCTGGTGCGCAGCGTTTACATGAAATAAGAACACAGTTGGTTGAGCAAAAAGCAACCTGCGTTTTTGCTGAGCCACAGTTCAGGCCAGCGGTCGTTGAAGCCGTCGCGAGAGGGACATCCGTTCGAATGGGAACGTTGGATCCGCTCGGAACGAATATCAAACTGGGTAAAACAAGCTATTCAGCGTTTTTGAACCAATTAGCCAACCAGTATGCGAGCTGCCTGAAAGGAGATTAATGAGGAAGTGAATACGTGCAACAGATAGCCCGCTCTGTCGCTCTGGCATTTAATAATCTGCCGCGACCCCATCGCGTTATGCTGGGGTCGCTTACCGTACTGACATTGGCCGTCGCCGTCTGGCGGCCTTATGTTTACCATCCCGATTCTGCACCCATCGTTAAAACTATCGAGCTGGAAAAAAGCGAGATTCGTTCACTGTTGCCTGAGGCCAGTGAACCTATCGATCAGGCCGCGCAGGAAGACGAAGCCATTCCGCAGGATGAACTGGATGACAAAACGTCTGGTGAAGCCGGCGTGCATGAGTATGTCGTCTCCACAGGCGATACGCTGAGCAGTATTCTGAATCAGTACGGCATCGATATGGGCGACATCAGTCAGCTCGCTGCTTCCGATAAAGAACTACGCAATCTGAAAATTGGTCAGCAGTTATCCTGGACCTTAAGCGCGGAAGGTGACCTGCAGCGTCTGACCTGGGAAGTGTCCCGCCGTGAAACCCGCACTTACGATCGCACTGCGACAGGTTTCAAAATGAGCAGCGAAATGCAGCAGGGCGATTGGGTTAACAGCCGTATCAAAGGCACGGTGGGCGGAAGCTTTGTCGCCAGCGCCAAAGAGGCCGGACTGACCAGCTCTGAAATCAGCGCGGTGATTAAGGCCATGCAGTGGCAGATGGATTTCCGCAAACTGAAAAAAGGCGATGAGTTCTCAGTGCTGATGTCTCGCGAAATGCTGGACGGTAAGCGCGAGCAAAGCCAGCTGCTGGGCGTGCGTTTACGTTCTGAAGGCAAAGACTATTACGCCATCCGAGCTGAAGACGGTAAGTTCTATGACCGTAACGGTACCGGGCTGGCGAAAGGCTTCATGCGTTTCCCGACGGCGAAACAGTTCCGCATCTCCTCGAACTTTAACCCGCGTCGCCTGAATCCGGTGACTGGACGCGTAGCGCCACACAAAGGTGTCGACTTTGCGATGCCGCAGGGGACGCCGGTACTGTCGGTAGGCGATGGTGAAGTGGTTGTAGCGAAGCGTAGCGGCGCTGCCGGATACTATGTTGCGGTACGTCATGGTCGCACCTACACCACCCGTTATATGCACCTGCGTAAGCTGTTGGTGAAACCAGGTCAAAAAGTGAAACGTGGCGATCGTATCGCGCTGTCAGGTAACACCGGGCGTTCAACAGGTCCGCATCTGCACTACGAAGTGTGGATCAACCAGCAGGCCGTGAACCCTCTGACGGCGAAACTGCCGCGTACAGAAGGTCTGACCGGCTCGGATCGCACCGATTATCTGGCGCAGGTGAAAGAAGTTATGCCTCAGCTACGTTTTGATTAATTAGCACACTGATAAAGCCGGTACGCGATGCGTGCCGGCTTTTTTATTTTGTACGGCGCACGGTGCGCCGCTACACTATCAGCAGATTTACTTTTCGCGGCACCAGACACTGGAAGAGCATGGAAACGAAAAAAAAGAATATTGAGTATATCCCTGAGTTTGATAAATCATTTCGCCACCCGCGCTACTGGGGCGCCTGGCTGGGTGTAGCGGCGATAGCTGGGATTGCGTTAACGCCAGCGTCATTTCGCGATCCTATTCTGGCAAAGCTCGGACGGATGGTTGGACGCTTGGGAAAAAGCTCACGTCGCAGAGCGCTGATCAATTTATCCCTTTGTTTTCCTGAACGCAGCGAAGCTGAGCGCGAAGCCATTGTCGATGAGATGTTCGCGACCGCCCCTCAGGCGATGGTCATGATGGCGGAACTCGCCCTGCGCGGGCCGGAGAAAATTCAGAATCGGGTTGACTGGCAGGGCCTTGAAATCATCGAAGAGATGCGCCGCAACGATGAAAAAGTGATTTTTCTCGTTCCTCATGGCTGGGGCGTAGATATCCCGGCGATGCTGATGGCTTCCCAGGGACAGAAAATGGCAGCAATGTTCCACAATCAGGGAAACCCGGTATTTGATTACGTCTGGAACACGGTACGCCGTCGTTTCGGAGGTCGATTACATGCGCGTAATGATGGCATCAAACCGTTTATTCAGTCTGTACGTCAGGGATATTGGGGATACTACCTGCCGGATCAGGACCATGGGCCTGAGCACAGCGAGTTTGTCGATTTTTTTGCTACCTATAAAGCAACGTTACCGGCAATTGGTCGCTTGATGAAGGTCTGCCACGCGCGAGTAGTGCCGCTGTTTCCGGTGTATGACGGTAAAACTCACCGCCTGACGATAAAGGTCCGTCCTCCGATGGATGACATCCTGACAGCGGATGACCACACCATTGCCAGACGAATGAACGAAGAGGTGGAAATTTTTGTCACGCCTCATGTCGAACAATACACCTGGATACTGAAACTGCTTAAGACGCGTAAACCCGGCGAGATTGAGCCCTATAAGCGCAAAGATCTCTATCCGAAGAAATAAAAAAAAGCCTCTCAAACGAGAGGCTTTTTTACATCAAACGCTGGTGTTACTCGACGGTCAGGATACGCGTGGTGTTAGTTGAGCCAATAGTGCTCATCACATCGCCCTGTGTCACGATCACCAGATCGCCGGAAACCAGATAGCCTTTATCGCGCAGCAGGTTCACTGCTTCATTGGCGGCAACGACGCCATCTGTTTCGCTGTCAAAGTGAACCGGGGTGACACCGCGATACAGAGAGGTCAGATTCAGCGTACGTTCATGACGAGACATCGCGAAAATTGGCAGACCGGAACTGATACGAGAAGTCATCAGCGCAGTACGACCGGACTCCGTCATAGCGATGATAGCAGTGACCCCTTTCAGGTGGTTAGCAGCGTACATCGCTGACATCGCAATCGCTTCTTCAACGTTATCAAACTGCACGTCAAGGCGGTGTTTAGAGACGTTGATGCTTGGGATCTTCTCTGCACCCAGGCAAACGCGCGCCATTGCCGCGACGGTTTCCGCCGGGTACTGACCTGCTGCTGTTTCGGCAGAGAGCATTACGGCATCGGTGCCGTCGAGGACGGCGTTAGCAACGTCCATCACTTCCGCACGAGTCGGCATTGGGTTGGTGATCATCGACTCCATCATCTGTGTGGCGGTGATGACCGCACGGTTCAGCTGACGCGCACGGCGAATCAACGCTTTCTGAATACCTACCAGCTCAGGGTCACCGATTTCAACGCCCAGGTCGCCACGGGCTACCATCACTACGTCAGAAGCCAGGATGATGTCATCCATCGCATTCTGGTCGCAGACGGCTTCTGCACGTTCTACCTTGGCGACAATTTTCGCATCGCAACCGGCGTCGCGCGCCAGACGGCGGGCATAGTTTAGATCTTCGCCGCAGCGCGGGAAGGAGACAGCCAAATAGTCAACGCTGATTTGCGCTGCGGTAATGATGTCGGCTTTGTCTTTTTCGGTCAGGGCTTCAGCAGAGAGACCGCCGCCCAGTTTGTTGATGCCCTTGTTATTGGACAGCGGGCCACCGACAGTGACTTCGGTGAAGACTTTCATGCCCTGAACTTCCAGCACTTTAAGCTGTACGCGACCGTCGTCGAGCAGCAGGATATCGCCAGGCACGACGTCTGCAGGCAGTCCCTTATAATCAATGCCGACTTTTTCTTTGTCGCCTTCGCCTTTACCGAGGTTGGCGTCTAACAGGAACTTGTCGCCAACATTAAGAAAAACTTTACCTTCTTTAAAGGTAGATACGCGGATTTTAGGTCCCTGCAGGTCACCCAAAATAGCTACATGACGTCCCAGTTTTGCGGCAATTTCACGGACCTTATCCGCCCGCAGTTTGTGATCTTCTGGAGAGCCGTGGGAAAAGTTCATACGTACGACGTTCGCACCCGCGGCGATAATCTTCTCAAGGTTGTTATCGCGGTCGGTTGCCGGGCCTAACGTGGTAACGATTTTGGTTCTGCGAAGCCTTCTGGACATGTAATACTCCGTTGACTGAAACAACTAGGTGTTGCGTGAACATTAATCCGGCCGTTCTCAAATATTAACGTTAAAATGAACGACCCGGATGATAAAAGGGTAGAACATTGTTATTGCTTTTAGCGGTCATCACTCTTGATGAGTAATTCTTTATCAAAACGCGATTCCTTGAGCGCTTCCTTGACACGCTTCAAGTTATCTCTAAATTTTGCCCCTCGGCGCAAAGTAAATCCTGTAGCCAGCACATCTATCACGGTCAGTTGAGCAAGTCGAGAGACCATGGGCATATAAATGTCAGTATCTTCCGGTACATCGAGGGTAATAGCCAGCGTGGCTTCACGCGCCAGTGGCGTGCCGGGAGAGGTGAGGGCGATAACCATAGCGTCGTTTTCCCTTGCTAACTGCGCCAGTTCAACCAGACTTTTGGTTCTTCCAGTATGAGAAATAAGCACAATGACGTCGTCGTCGCTACAATTCATACAACTCATACGTTGCAGGACAATGTCGTCGGAATAGATTACCGGTACGTTAAAGCGGAAAAATTTGTTCATCGCGTCGTGCGCTACCGCGGCGGAAGAACCTAAACCAAAGAAGGCGATTTTCTTTGCCTGGGTTAACAAATCTACCGCCCGGTTTACCGCCGCGTTATCCAGCGACTGACGAACGTGGTCAAGGCTTGCCATCGCCGATTCGAAGATTTTCCCCGTATAAGATTCTACGCTGTCATCCTCATCCACATTGCGATTAACATAAGGGGTACCATTTGCCAGACTTTGTGCCAGATGCAGTTTAAAATCAGGGAAGCCACGCGTATCCATGCTACGACAGAAACGGTTCACCGTCGGTTCGCTGACGTTGGCTTCTACAGCAAGCGCAGCGATGCTTGAGTGAATTGCCTGCTCGGGAGAGGCAAGAATAATGTCGGCGACTTTACGCTCTGACTTGCTCAAATGTTCCAGTTTTAACTGGATTTTTTCCAGCATATTCATGATGTAGGTAGGCTCATGGGTCATGGGCAAAAACGATTTCAACGATAAGGGGAAATCGAGTGGTAACTCTGGTAGATAGTACCCCTGCTAGTGCAGCAACGGGGCAAAATGGACAAAATAGTTGTTGTTTTTTTTCATTACATGATCGGAGTCGGATTTTCATACTTCTTCATGGGTACGAAAAAGACGACTTTTTTATCCATTTTGATGGGTTATACGCCAATAAAGCGGCTGTTCGCGGTAACAGCACGGCTGGATAAGCGTTTACGGTTTCCGGATTCACGTAAAAGCAGTACAGTGCACTGTAATAAAATTACAACCAGTGTCTGGCAAAAGCACCAGGCACTTAATTGAGGAGAATGACATGGCGGTAACGCAAACAGCCCAGGCATGTGATCTGGTCATTTTCGGCGCGAAGGGCGACCTGGCGCGACGGAAATTGCTGCCTTCCCTGTATCAACTGGAAAAGGCCGGCCAGATTAACCCGGATACCCGCATCATTGGGGTTGGGCGTGCCGACTGGGACAAAGCAGCCTATACCAAGGTTGTGCGCGAAGCGCTCGAAACCTTCATGAAAGAAAAAATTGATGAAAGGTTGTGGGAAACCCTCAGCGGTCGTCTTGAGTTTTGTAACCTGGACGTCAACGACACCGCCGCGTTTAAGCGTCTGGGCAAAATGCTGGATCAAAAATCGCGTACCACCATCAACTATTTCGCAATGCCGCCAAGCACCTTTGGCGCGATCTGCAAAGGTCTGGGTGAAGCAAAGCTGAATGCTAAGCCTGCCCGCGTGGTGATGGAAAAACCGCTGGGCACGTCACTGGCAACATCTCGTGAAATCAACGATCAGGTTGGCGAGTATTTCGAAGAGTGCCAGGTTTACCGCATCGACCACTATCTCGGCAAAGAGACGGTACTGAACCTGTTGGCACTGCGTTTTGCCAACTCCCTGTTTGTGAATAACTGGGATAACCGCACTATTGACCACGTAGAAATTACCGTGGCGGAAGAAGTGGGCATTGAAGGGCGCTGGGGCTACTTTGACCAGGCCGGTCAAATGCGCGACATGATCCAGAACCACCTGCTGCAGATCCTGTGCATGATCGCGATGTCTCCGCCGTCCGATCTGAGCGCAGACAGCATCCGTGATGAAAAAGTGAAAGTACTGAAATCACTGCGTCGTATCGATCGTTCGAACGTACGTGAAAAGACAGTTCGTGGTCAGTACACCGCCGGTTTTGCCCAGGGCAAAAAAGTTCCGGGATACCTGGAAGAAGAAGGCGCGAACAAGAGCAGCAACACGGAAACGTTTGTGGCGATCCGTGTGGATATCGATAACTGGCGCTGGGCGGGGGTACCGTTCTACCTGCGTACCGGTAAGCGTTTACCGACCAAGTGCTCTGAAGTGGTGGTTTACTTCAAAACGCCTGAGCTGAACCTGTTCAGAGAATCCTGGCAGGACCTGCCGCAGAACAAGCTGACTATCCGTTTGCAGCCTGATGAAGGTGTCGATATCCAGGTACTGAACAAAGTGCCGGGACTGGATCACAAGCATAACCTGCAAATTACCAAACTTGACCTGAGCTACTCCGAAACCTTCAACCAAACGCATCTGGCCGACGCTTATGAGCGCCTGCTGCTTGAAACTATGCGCGGCATTCAGGCGCTGTTTGTGCGTCGAGATGAAGTTGAAGAAGCATGGAAGTGGGTCGATTCTATTACCGAAGCCTGGGCAATGGACAACGACGCACCGAAGCCGTATCAGGCCGGCACCTGGGGACCGGTTGCCTCTGTGGCCATGATTACCCGTGATGGTCGTTCATGGAACGAATTCGAGTAAAATATCATCTAGCCCATAGGTGTTATTTTACCGGTAACATGATCTAACACAGATTGTAGAATAATTTTTGCACTTTTAAGCTCCGCGTGGATTCACCCGCGGGGCTTTTTTTATTACACTGCCTGAAACGATTTTGCCCCTGAGCTACGGCTAACAAGCGATTCAGCTGCTTTTAACCCAACTGAAACACATTGTTGATCCAACGCTCTGACAGATAAATTTTAGGAGCCTCTATGAATCCGAATTTGTTACGCGTAACAAAACGAATTGTCGAACGTTCTCGCGACACGCGTTCCGCCTACCTTGCCCGTATTGAACAAGCGAAATCGACTACCGTTCATCGTTCACAACTGGCGTGCGGTAACCTGGCGCATGGTTTTGCTGCCTGCCAGCCGGATGACAAGGCCTCGCTGAAAAGCATGCTGCGTAACAATATCGCGATCATTACTTCCTATAACGACATGCTTTCCGCGCATCAGCCGTACGAACATTATCCCGACATCATTCGTAAAGCGCTGCATGAAGCCAATGCGGTAGGCCAGGTCGCTGGCGGTGTTCCTGCGATGTGCGACGGTGTGACCCAGGGACAGGATGGGATGGAGCTTTCGTTACTGAGTCGCGAAGTGATTGCGATGTCGGCTGCTGTCGGCCTATCACACAATATGTTCGACGGCGCGTTATTCCTTGGCGTGTGCGACAAAATTGTCCCGGGTCTGGTGATGGCGGCACTGTCATTTGGTCATCTGCCTTCGATCTTTATTCCCTCCGGCCCGATGGCGAGCGGTCTGGCGAACAAAGAAAAAGTGCGTATCCGTCAGCTGTATGCTGAAGGCAAAGTCGATCGCATGGCGCTGCTTGAATCCGAAGCGGCGTCTTATCACGCACCGGGGACCTGTACGTTCTATGGCACGGCAAACACCAACCAGATGGTGGTGGAGTTTATGGGGATGCAACTGCCAGGGTCCTCATTCGTACACCCGGATGCCCCGCTGCGCGAAGCGTTGACCGCCGCGGCTGCTCGTCAGGTAACGCGTCTGACCGGCAACGGCAATGAATGGATGCCGATCGGTAAAATGATCGATGAAAAAGTAGTGGTGAACGGTATTGTCGCGCTGCTGGCGACCGGGGGGTCAACCAACCATACAATGCACCTGGTTGCGATGGCGCGCGCAGCCGGGATTCTGATTAACTGGGACGACTTCTCCGATCTGTCCGATATCGTGCCGTTGATGGCGCGTCTGTATCCGAATGGTCCGGCAGATATTAACCACTTCCAGGCAGCGGGTGGCGTGCCGGTGTTAATGCGCGAACTGCTGAATGCGGGTCTGCTGCATGAAGATGTGAACACCGTTGCCGGGTTTGGTTTGTCTCGTTACACCATGGAACCCTGGCTCAACGATGGTGAACTGGACTGGCGCGAAGGGGCAGCGAAGTCGCTGGACAGCAATGTGATTGCTACCATCGATCAGCCATTCTCCCACCACGGCGGTACCAAAGTGCTGAGCGGTAACCTCGGACGTGCTGTGATGAAAACGTCGGCGGTTCCGGTAGAAAATCAGGTAATTGAAGCGCCCGCGGTTGTTTTTGAAAGTCAGCATGATGTATTGCCGGCCTTCGATGCGGGACTGCTCGACCGTGATTGCGTAGTCGTTGTGCGCCATCAGGGACCAAAAGCAAACGGAATGCCAGAATTACATAAACTCATGCCGCCACTTGGTGTATTATTGGACCGTTGTTTCAAAATTGCGTTAGTTACCGATGGACGACTTTCAGGTGCTTCAGGTAAAGTGCCTTCAGCAATCCATGTAACCCCAGAAGCCTACGATGGCGGGCTGCTGGCAAAAGTACGCGATGGCGACATCATTCGTGTGAATGGACAGACAGGTGAATTGACGCTGCTGGTTGATGAAGAGGAACTTGCTTCTCGTCAGCCTCACATTCCTGACCTCAGCGCATCGCGCGTGGGCACAGGCCGTGAAATGTTCAGCGCGTTGCGTGAAAAGCTGTCCGGTGCGGAACAGGGCGCAACCTGTATCACTTTTTAAGACTTATTTTGTAATCAGGCGAGAGAAAACTCTGATGAAAAACTGGAAGACAAGTGCAGAAGCAATCCTGACCACTGGCCCGGTTGTACCGGTTATCGTGGTTAATAAACTGGAACACGCAGTGCCGATGGCAAAAGCGCTGGTTGCAGGCGGCGTGCGCGTTCTGGAAGTGACCTTACGTACCGCATGTGCGATGGATGCCATTCGCGCGATCGCAAAAGAAGTTCCGGACGCTATCGTTGGTGCAGGTACTGTACTGAATCCGCAACAGCTGGCTGAAGTAACCGAAGCCGGTGCGCAGTTTGCTATCAGCCCGGGCCTGACCGAGCCGCTGCTGAAAGCCGCAACGGAAGGCACTATTCCGCTGATCCCTGGTATCAGCACCGTGTCTGAACTGATGCTGGGTATGGACTACGGTTTGAAAGAGTTCAAATTCTTCCCTGCTGAAGCAAATGGTGGTACCAAAGCGCTGCAGGCAATTGCGGGTCCGTTCTCTCAGGTGCGTTTCTGCCCAACCGGCGGTATCTCTCCGGCGAACTACCGTGACTACCTGGCACTGAAAAGCGTGCTGTGCATCGGTGGTTCCTGGTTGGTTCCGGCGGATGCGCTGGAAGCGGGTGATTACGATCGTGTTACCAAGCTGGCTCGTGAAGCAGTAGAAGGCGCGAAGCAGTAAGCCGTTAATGCGTAAACCGTAGGTCGGATATGGCATCAATGCTTTATCCGGCCTGCGGGTCTGGTTTTTATCCTGCGACTTTCACCTGTGCGGCTGCGTCTTTTGCGCGTATCACCGCATCTTCAATGCTCTGCGCTGTGGCCAGCACAACGCCCAGACGACGGCTCCCGTCGATTTCCGGCTTGCCAAAGAAACGCACTTGCATACCCGCACCTACAGCGGCTTGCACGTTATCAAACGTGATATTCTGGCTGGTAAGTTGCGGCAGAATAACGGCGGAAGCAGAAGGTCCATACTGGCGGATTTCGCCAACGGGCAGACCGAGAAATGCACGTACGTGCAGGGCAAACTCAGACAGATCCTGCGAAATTAAGGTCACCATACCCGTGTCGTGAGGGCGAGGGGAGACTTCGCTGAAAATCACCTCATCACCGCAGACAAACAGCTCCACGCCAAACAGTCCGTGACCGCCCAGCGCCAGTACCACCTTGCGGGCAATCTCCTGCGCGCGCGCAAGCGCCAGGTCACTCATCTGCTGCGGCTGCCAGGACTCGCGATAATCGCCATCTTCCTGGCGATGACCTACCGGCGCGCAGAAATGCACACCATCAACGGCGCTGACGGTTAGCAGGGTGATTTCAAAATCAAAATTCACTACGCCTTCGACGATAACGCGCCCGGCACCTGCCCGGCCTCCCTGTTGAGCATAGTTCCACGCCTCGGTGAGCTGATCGGCTGAACGGATAAAGCTCTGCCCCTTGCCGGAAGAACTCATGACCGGCTTCACAATGCAGGGATAGCCGATTTCGGCAACGGCCTCACGAAAGCGTGTTTCGGTGTCTGCAAAACGGAAAGATGATGTGGGTAAAGACAATTCTTCGGCGGCGAGGCGACGGATTCCTTCCCGGTTCATGGTCAGTTGGGTCGCTCGTGCGCAAGGCACAACGTGTTGACCTTCCTGTTCCAGTTTGATCAGCATATCCGTGGCAATCGCCTCTATTTCCGGCACGATGTAATGTGGTTTTTCACGTTCGACAAGCTGGCGTAATGCCTCGCCATCCAGCATGTTAATTACGTAGGAGCGATGGGCAACGTGCATGGCTGGCGCGTCGGGGTAACGATCCACGGCAATGACTTCCACACCCAGGCGTTGGCATTCAATCGCCACTTCTTTACCCAGTTCACCTGAACCTAATAACATCACTCGCGTTGCTGCGGGACGCAGCGCTGTGCCTAATAACGTCATAAATTAATCCCCTGTTTTATCTGGGCGCAGTATATACGAAAACGTTTGCGTCTGTCTTTATTACCAGGTTGATTTCAGGGCTCAAAAAGAATATACTGTACATAAATACAGGTAATTTAAGAGGCTGCAAAAATGGCGGTTGAAGTTAAATACGTAGTCATTCGGGAAGGTGAGGAAAAAATGTCGTTTACCAGCAAAAAGGAAGCCGATGCGTATGACAAAATGCTGGATACAGCAGATCTGCTCGACACATGGCTGGAGCAATCGCCGGTAGCGCTCGAAGACGAGCAGCGTGAAGCTCTTTCCCTGTGGCTGGCTGAGCAAAAAGATGTGCTGAGCGCCATTCTGAAAAACGGCAAGCTGCCTTCGCCACAGGCTGTCGAAAACGATGTACACACTGAGGATGATACTCAGGCTGCCTGAAACGACTTGCGCTCCTGACGTTTTGTACCATGCTTTTCCCTGAATCATTGTGCAATCCCTGACGTTATTTCACGTTGCCGCAGGCAACCTGAAGGACGAAGGGGAGATTAAGGAGAAAAGAATGTATAAAAAAAGAGCGTTATTGAGCCTGCTGTTATTGTCTGCCAGCGTATCGGTATTTGCGGCAAATATGGAAAGCAAGAATGTTCAGTTCCCCAAGTGCGAAGGACTGGATGCTGACGGTATTGCGGCAAGCGTGAAACGTGACTATCAGCAAAATCGCATCGCGCGCTGGGCTGACGATCAAAAACTCGTCGGGCAAGCCGACCCTGTCGCCTGGGTCAACACGCCCGATATTACGGGCAAAGACGGGAAATGGTCAGTTCCCCTGACGGTTCGCGGTAAAAGCGCGGATATTCACTATCAGGTAAAAGTCGACTGCAAAGCCGGAACGGCGGAATATCAGCCGCAGTAACGCAGGTATTTGCACATCTTTTGATGACCTGAACACTTCCTGACATCCCCTCGGGTACGCTTTGATGATTATTCGTCTGTACTTGAGGGGCAAAATGGCTAATTGGCTGAATCAACTACAATCTCTTCTTGGGCAAAAAGGATCCTCCACGTCATCTTCTGGCGAGCAAGGGCTGAGTAAACTTCTGGTTCCAGGCGCGTTAGGCGGTCTGGCAGGATTACTGGTTGCCAACAAATCTTCACGTAAATTACTGAGTAAATACGGCACCAGCGCGCTTCTGGTGGGCGGCGGCGCGGTTGCCGGTACCGTATTATGGAACAAATACAAAGATAAAGTTCGCGCTGCGCATCAGGATGAGCCGCAGTTCGGCGTACAAAGCTCACCGCTGGATGAGCGAACCGAGCGTCTGATCCTGGCGCTGGTTTTTGCGGCGAAAAGCGACGGTCATATTGATGCTAAAGAACGAGCGGCCATTGAGCAGCAGCTTCGTGAAGCGGGCGTGGAAGAGCAGGGCCGTGTTCTGATTGAACGAGCCATTGAACAACCGTTAGATCCCCAGCGCCTGGCGCAAGGGATCCGCAACGAAGAAGAAGCGCTAGAAATTTACTTCCTGAGCTGTGCGGCGATTGATATCGACCACTTTATGGAGCGTAGCTATCTCAATGCGCTGGGCGATGCGTTGAAGATCCCGCAGGATGTTCGTGAAGGCATTGAACAGGATCTCAAAGAACAAAAACAGGCTTTACCGGGTTAATTACTTACCGCTAAGGCGCATGTTTCGCTTGCATCATTGCTGTCTTTTGCCACCCTTATAGGATGTTTAAGCAAAAGAACAATGACATGCTACCAAAAGCTTCTCGTATTCCCCACGCCATGACGCAGCATGGCGATACTCGTGTTGATAATTATTACTGGCTGCGAGATGACAGCCGCTCGCAGCCAGAAGTGCTGGATTATCTGCAACAAGAAAATGCGTATGGCCGCCAGGTTATGGCCTCGCAGCAGGCTTTACAGGATCGCGTCCTGAAAGAAATTATCGACCGTATCCCGCCTCAGGATGCTTCCGCCCCCTATGTGAAGAATGGTTATCGCTACCGGCATATTTATGAACCGGGGTGCGAATATGCGATTTATCAGCGTCAGTCTGCTTTCAATGAAGAGTGGGATGATTGGGATACTCTGTTGGATGGGAACCAGCGCGCGGCACACAGCGAGTTTTATACGCTGGGAGGACTGGCGATATCTCCGGATAACACCATCATGGCGCTGGCGGAAGATTATCTATCTCGCCGGCAATATGGCGTGCGTTTTCGCAACCTGCAAAGCGGCAACTGGTATCCGGAAGTGCTGGAAAACGTCGAGGCGGATCTGGTCTGGGCGAATGATTCTCAGACTTTCTATTACGTGCGCAAGCACGAAACAACGTTATTGCCGTATCAGGTGTGGCGACATACGGTCGGCTCGCCATCGTCACTGGATGAGCTGGTGTATGAAGAAGCCGATGATATGTTTTATGTCAGCCTGCATAAAACCACCTCGCTACACTATGTGGTTATTCATATCGCCAGCGCGACCACCAGTGAGGTTTTACTGCTTGACGCAGAACTGGCGGATGCCGAACCGTTGGTCTTTTTAGCGCGACGCAAAGACCATGAATACAGTCTCGATCACTATCAACACAATTTTTATCTGCGCTCCAACCGTCAGGGGAAAAATTTCGGCCTGTATCGTACCCGCGTTCGTGATGAGCAAGCCTGGGAGACGCTGATCCCTGCGCGCGACAACGTGATGCTCGAGGGCTTTACGCTATTCACTGACTGGCTGGTGGTAGAAGAGCGTCAGCGGGGCTTAACCAGCCTACGACAGATTAATCGTAAAACGCGCGAAGTGGTCGGGATCGCCTTTGACGATCCGGCTTATGTGACCTGGCTTGCCTATAATCCAGAGCCGGAGACATCGCGTCTGCGCTATGGCTATTCCTCCATGACCACCCCGGACACGTTGTTTGAACTGGATATGGACACCGGGGAACGTCGTGTGCTTAAGCAGACGGAGGTCCCCGGATTTGATGCGGCGAATTACCGTAGCGAACACCTATGGATAACTGCGCGTGATGGCACCGAGGTTCCGGTTTCGCTGGTTTATCATCAAAAGTATTTTCTGAAAGGAAAAAATCCGTTACTGGTTTATGGCTATGGATCATATGGCGCCAGCATGGATGCCGATTTCAGCAGCAGCCGTTTGAGCTTACTGGATCGTGGCTTTGTTTATGCTATTGCCCATGTGCGTGGTGGTGGTGAATTAGGACAACAGTGGTACGAGGACGGTAAGTTTCTGCACAAGAAAAATACTTTTAATGATTACCTCGACGTCTGTGATGCGTTGCTAAAAATGGGCTATGGCGCGCCTGAGTTATGTTATGGCATGGGCGGAAGCGCCGGAGGCATGTTAATGGGCGTCGCCATTAATGAGCGCCCGGAACGCTTCCATGGTGTTATTGCTCAGGTGCCGTTTGTCGATGTGGTAACCACAATGCTCGATGAATCAATTCCCCTGACGACCGGTGAGTTTGAAGAGTGGGGGAATCCGCAGGACGAAGAGTATTACACCTATATGAAAAGCTACAGCCCGTATGACAATGTAACCGCGCAGGCATACCCACATCTGCTGGTCACGACGGGATTACACGATTCCCAGGTGCAATACTGGGAGCCAGCAAAATGGGTGGCAAAACTGCGTGAGCTGAAAACGGACGATCGTTTGCTGCTACTTTGCACGGATATGGATTCCGGACACGGCGGTAAATCCGGGCGTTTTAAATCTTACGAAGGCGTGGCCCTTGAGTACGCTTTTTTGATTGGACTGGCGCAGGGAACACTGCCTGCTCAGGCGTGATCCAAATAGTGTTTTAGCGTTAATCGCAGTTCCGGGCTCATATTGTCAAGGTTATTAAATAACCAGCGCAGATAGCCCGGATCGCGCTCAGCCACTTCTGATACCGGTTTTCCGCGGTACTTACCAAAAGTGAAAGTAGTGAGTAACGCGGGACGGCCGGTAATATCGACCATTTGATCGGCTGTCCAGCCTGACGTCTGCATGATGTCGATCAGCAGTGCCGCAGTGATGTAGCAATCGTACAGGGCGCGGTGATGGTGGAGACCCGCTGGCGTCTGGACGCTCAGCTTGCGCGATTTATACAGCGCCATGTTGCTGTATTTGATCCCCGGCCACAACCGACGGGAGAGCTTCATGGTGCAAATCCATTCCCCGGGCATGTCGGGCAATACGCGGCGGTCAAAGCTGGCATTGTGCGCAACGTACCATTCGCTGCCGTAATACTGCGGGATGACGTCTTCAATCCATGGCTTATCGGCCACCATTGCTTCAGTAATGCGATGGATAGCCATCGCCTGTGGGCTGATGGGGCGGTCGGGGCGTACCAGGTGGCTCATGGGGTTGACTATTTTTCCATCAACCACGTCGACAGAAGCAATTTCAACAATGCCTCCCTGTAGACCACAGGTTTCTGTATCTATTATGCGCAACATGCCATGCTCCTGACCCAAAACGACTAGCGTAATGGAATGATATCACCTTGCCAACCCCGTGGCGTGCGTTGGCCGGTTAACAGTAACGAACCGCTGTCTGCGCGAACAATCAATCGACCTCGTTCATCCCATAACGCACTGCTACCCCGCGCATTGGCCATTAATACCGCGATGGCGAATTTATGTGAGAAACTTTGTAGGCGAGATGTAGAGGAGAGCAGTTCCGGTTCACTGACTGACTGGCAGCTGGTGAACAGCGAATAGGCCGGGTCGATATCAATGCCTTCCGGTTGGCTATCTACAACGCTGATGGCATTTCGCTGTCTGGCAATACAGGCCCCGTGGCTCTGATGGAAGGTTAGTGGCGAAGTCATCCAGGGAGAGAAAAGTGCAATGCCTTTCACGAACCGGTTGTTATGTTCTACCGGTAGTCCCGCAATTATCGTCATGCGATAAGTCGCGGCGGCATGTGCGAGAGGTTCTAACAGCGCTTCATCGGGTGGGGCAGGAAGCGCGTCATTCTCATCAACACAACCCAGCAATGAGAGGGAAGGGAAGACCAGCAATTCACATTGGCATTGAGCTGCCGCATGAATGAATTGCAGGTGATGCGCGACATGTTCGGTAACTGAGGTGTGAAGAGGTTCGTATTGTGCTGCTGCGATTTTCCAGTATGACATAATGATTTCCTTTTCATAGTGTCTACAACCATCCTTAATGTGTGGATTAAGAATATGCTTATACTGTAGCAGGCGTCATGTAAGGAATCGTAACGTAATATAAGTTTTATTTAACTTTAGGCTCGTAAGGTAAACGTGAAAGCGAAACGGATGCCAGGCGGTGCGCGATGAGTCTTTCGCGGAACCAGTCGCGTAAATGCTCTGGCTGTTCGCGTTCAACAACTTCTGCAACAACTGGCATATTGTATCGCTCCTTAAATGCCACTCCAGCCGCAGCCAGATCGACATTGACCTTATCCATTTCCGCTTGCTCAAGTTTGGCCAGATTGATGTTCATGGGCTTCTCCTTTTCTCTGTCTTTCGGCGCGCAAAGTTACTAAGAGTGTGCGTTAATGGCAAGACAGAAATGATGATTCTCGACTCGACCATTGTAGAAGGTTATTCTCTACAGGTTAGACATAACAAAAAGGAATAGTTGAAATGGCTTCATCTGCATCTATGCTTCGCAACGCGCTCATCGTACTCGCCAGCGTTCTGGCAACACCTGCGGCATTGGCGCATGCCCACCTCACAAAACAAAGTCCGGCGGCTAACGCTGAAGTGGCGGCATCTCCTCAGGCGTTGACGCTGAATTTTTCTGAAGGCGTAGAGCCGGGATTCAGCGGTGCAACGCTGACCGGTCCTAACAAAGAACAGATCAAAACGGGCAAGGCATCGCGCAGTGAGCAGGACAAAACGCAGCTGATTGTTCCGCTTGATCAAACGCTTGAAGCAGGAAAATATACGGTCGACTGGCACGTTGTCTCCGTGGATGGTCACAAGACGAAGGGGCAATATACCTTTAGCGTGAAATAACCAATGCTGGCATTTACCTGGGTTGCACTACGGTTTATCCATTTTACCGCTTTGATGCTGGTGTTTGGCTGTGCGCTTTACGGCGCATGGCTGGCCCCCGTTTCGGTTCGTCGTTTAATGATGCGTCGTTTTTTACGTCTGCAACGGCATGCTGCAACGTGGAGCTTTATCAGCGCGACGCTGATGCTGGCGATTCAGGGTGGGTTAATGGGCTCAGGCTGGAGGGATGTTGTCTCTCCAGATGTTTGGCTCGCCGTGTTGCAAACGCAATTTGGCGGCGTCTGGTTATGGCAGATTATCCTCGCGTTGGTCACGCTGGTGGTGACCATCATGGTGCCGCGCAGTATGCCGCGACTGCTGTTAATGCTGACAATTGCGCAGTTTATTTTGCTGGCTGGCGTCGGACATGCGACGCTGCACAGCGGTATCCCTGGCGCAATCCAGCAGGTTAACCACGCCTTACATTTGGTATGCGCTGCCGCCTGGTTCGGCGGTTTGCTGCCCGTACTTTACTGTATGCGAATGGCGCAAGGTCGCTGGCGGGAACAGGCCATCAGTACCATGATGCGCTTCTCACGCTATGGGCATCTTTTCGTTATCGGTGTTTTACTAACCGGTATTATGAATGCGCTGTTTATTGTCGGTTTTTCTGTTCCCTGGCACATGGCTTACGGGCGACTGCTTTTGTTAAAAGGTGCCCTGGTCATGTTAATGGTGGCGATTGCGCTGGTGAATCGGTATGTTCTGGTACCACGCATGCGGCAGGATAACCGCGGCATGACTCTCTATTTTATTTGGATGACCAAGCTGGAATGGGGCATAGGAGCCGTTGTGCTGGCGATTGTCAGCTTGTTTGCACCCCTTGAACCTTTCTGATTGATGGACTGGCGAAACGCATGAAAAAAATCATTATCTCTTTATTACTCCTGGCAAGTACCGGAACCGCGCTGGCTGCGCCGCAGGTCATTACCGTCAGCCGTTTTGAGGTTGGCAAAGATAAGTGGGCGTTTAATCGGGAAGAGGTGATGCTGACCTGCCGTCCAGGTAACGCGCTGTATGTCATCAATCCCAGTACGCTGGTGCAATACCCGTTGAATGATGTCGCCAGACAGCAGGTGGAGAGCGGAAAAGTCACGGCAAAGCCGATCGAGATTATCCAGATCGATGATCCTGCGAAACCGGGCGAAAAAATGAGCCTGGCACCGTTTGTAGAGCGTGCAGAAAAGCTCTGCTAATTGCCAGATGTAGCGCTCTGATTTCCAATAAAAAACCGCAAGGATCTCGCAGGAGAACTTGCGGTTTTCGCGTTTGGATGCGTAACAGACGTCCTTTTTTTCCGGCCACTTTAGTCGCGGACTGGAAAACCTGGCGCTGTCATCTATTCTTAAATGGCAGGGTAACTTAGCCTGCATTAATGCCAACTTTTAGCGCACGGCTCTCTCCCAAGAGCCATTTCCCTGGACCGAATACAGGAATCGTATTCGGTCTCTTTTTATGTGGCGAATGCGATGCCATCCAGGGCAAAACACGGCGTATCGCATGCTGCATTCTCCATAAACCATACCATACTCCTGCCCACGATCGTCCAGGCTTTTTTGCCATCATTGCTAAAATTATAACCAGGTACCCTTGTATTCTGGAGGCGACATGGGACGACCTGGCAATATCTATCAACGAATCGACGGTACGCAGTGGCGCCACGTTTGGGTGGTTGGGGATATCCACGGATGCTTCTCGATGCTGATGGCTAAACTTCGCCAGTACCGTTTTGATCCCTGGCAGGATTTGCTGGTTTCAGTGGGGGATGTTATCGACCGTGGACCAGACAGTTTGCGTTGTCTGAAACTACTGCGTAAACGCTGGATTGTCGCGGTCAGGGGGAACCATGAACAGATGGCGCTGGACGCGCTGGCGACGGGGGATCAATTCATGTGGTTTATGAATGGAGGCTCGTGGTTCGAGCAGGCGGAGCAACCGGCAGCGAAATTTGCTCTTGAAGCGTGTTGGCAGTTACCCTGGATTCTGGAGCTGCATTGTCAGAACGGTATACACGTTATTGCTCATGCCGATTACCCGGATGATGATTATCAGTGGCTAAAAGAGATCGATTTACAGCGCGTGCTGTGGGACCGCTCGAGACTGATGAACAGTGGTTGTGCGATTCACGGCGCGGATCACTTCTGGTTTGGTCACACGCCGTTGCGCCATCGGCTGGATCGCGAGAATCTACACTATATTGATACCGGTGCTGTATTCGGCGGCGAGTTAACGCTGGTACAACTGCAATAATCAAAAATCGCTGTATTCCTGGGCCGGATGCCAGAAACTGTCGATGTAGTCGTCCGCAGGTAAACATCCGCCGTTACGAATACGTTGATCGTCCATCGATATCAGGCACTGCTGCTCAGTTTTGTAGACATCAACCACGATATCTTCACAACCGCCATCCAGATAGCACACAAAAAGAACCAGCGTGAACATTCCATCCTCAAATGGTAAAGCCATACCTGTAGTGTAGAAGATGTTGATAGATGAGGGAAATTAACCAAGAAATAACCCGTCTGGCGACGGGTTCTTTTTGAATCAGGCAAGGCGCATGATCCAGGCATCTGACTTACGATCGTAGTGTTCGCGAAATAGTACTGAATGTTCTCCGTTCAACAGGGCCGGGACGCTGGTGTCGGCATCCCAGGCATCCAGTTGCATACATAAATCCGGATCGGATTTACACGGAATGGTTAACGTTCGGTCCCCCGGCGATTCGCCATGTAACTCGGCGTCGTCGATTTCAAAAGCGCCAATGCGCACACTGGTTTTCATCATCGTGCTCTCCGTTAATTTGCTGGTTGTGGTACGACCAGTTAGGCCGTCCATTTTTCAGCGTAGTCAACGTTAGCAAAAGCGCCAGTAAAAACGTGCGTTATCCCGTAAAGAGTTTGCCATCCCGGACAAGATCGCGCGGGTAACTATTCTTCAGTCGCGATCCAATGCGTTTTGCCAGACCGATCGGCTGATGCTGGAACGTAACCAGTACGTCATCAGTCGTCGGTGCGGTTTGCGGGTAAACATCTCTACCGCGATACCACTCTTCCGCTTCGGCAAGGGTCAGTTCGAATGCATGGCTGTGGTTCGGGTCGGCGAGGGCGATAACGGCCTCATGCTGCCAGCGATACCCTTTATTGTGGGTTTCGGCCAGTTTGATCCCAAGTCGAGAAAAGCGAACCTTGCCAATTAGAGGTTCAATTTCAGTTGGGAACAGCCAGATCTCTTTATCGCGCTGCCACAGGCGCAAATTATCTTCCCACTGCAGTCCACAAGCGCTCGCGGCTTGCGTGACTAGCGCAGACTCGCGCCCTTTAAGCGGGCTAAACGGGAAGTTACCGACTTTGTACTTCGGCGCAGGTAGTGCAGGGATTGCAGCTGTTTTGCGCAAACGCGCAACGAAGAAACCTTCGCAATCGTAAATCTGCGGGAATACATGCAGGAATCCTTCCGGCGTCAGGGCGCGTTCGGCCTGCGGAAATAAATCGCCCAGAGGTAAAAACTCGACGGCATCAGGGTAGGCCTCAATCAACCACTGCATGATATTTTCATTTTCGTCACGATTAAGCGTACAGGTCGAGTAAACCAATGTGCCACCGGGACGCAGGGCGTGGAAGGCGCTGTCGAGTAATTCGCGCTGGGTCGCGGCAATTTCCAGATTACTTTCTACAGACCAGTTTTTTAGCGCATCGGGGTCTTTCCGCACCACACCTTCACCGGAACACGGTGCGTCGAGCAATATGGCATCAAATGACTCCGGCAACGCAGCGCCAAATACGCGTCCGTCAAAATGGGTCAGGGCGACGTTGGCTATCCCGCAACGGCTGATATTGGCATGCAGGACTTTGACGCGACTGGCAGAAAACTCATTCGCCAGAATGGCGCCTCGATTATTCATTTTTGCGGCAATTTGCGTGGTTTTGGAGCCGGGGGCTGCCGCAACATCCATTACGCGTTCCGGGGTATTGCCTTCGGCGAACAGTGCTGCGACTGGCAGCATTGAACTGGCTTCCTGAATATAAAACAGGCCGCTTAAATGTTCTGCGGTGCTGCCGAGCGGCACTGACTCTTCATCATCGCGCTCGATCCAAAAGCCTTCAGCACACCAGGGAACCGGGGTGAGAGACCAGTTGTAAGGTGCTGTCAGCGCGAGGAAATCGGCAACGGAGATTTTCAGCGTATTGACGCGAATGCTGCGGCGCAACGGGCGCTGACAGGCAGCGAGAAATTCATCGAATGAGAGCGTGGAAGGCATTGCTTCACGCATTTGAGTCAGAAAGGCGTCGGGAAAATAAGCCACTTGGTACCACCGGCAAAAAAACAGGTGCGCAGTGTAGCATAAGTGCTCCGGCGCGAGTACGCCGGAGCAAGTGGAGAGGTTAACGTGGCAGGGCGGTTCCCCATTCACGCCACTCTTTAGGTTCACTTTCCAGCAACAGGAAGTGTTTACCTGCCTGCGCTTTCGGAGCCAACGGTGTACCCGGTGGAGTCGCGAAGGCGATGCCGCCGCGGATGAACTGATTGAAGGTACCGGTCTTCACGACACCGCCGGTCAGGCCGAAGTCGAGATTGTAGCCGGATGCCAGCCAGAACACGGAGTTGTTGCGTACCAGATGCTGATAGCGTTGGCTAATGCGCATGGCAACCATCACACGATCGGAAAGCGAGCCCAGCGTCAGCCCGGTGACGGTCCCCACTTCAATACCTCTGAACAAAACCGGGGTTCCGATATTCAGCGAACCTGCTTCTGGTGCTTCAACCACAATACTCAGACCATCGAGGTAACGAGAGTCGGTAATGGTGGCTTCCTGCAGCTCAAAATCACGGCGCGGATTACCGCGTCCTGGTTCAACGTTGATATACGGCTGCAGGATTGTATCCAGATGCTCCACGCCCGCTGCCGAAATTTGCGGGGTGATCACGGAGAAACGGGTACCGCTTCGCGCGAAGGTTTGTACGTATTCCGGGTACAGAACCGCTTTTGCCTGAACTTCGTTACGGGCGGTGATCAGCTCAAGCGTCTGGATCTGTCCGATATCGATTCCCAGGTAGCGAATCGGCATGCCTGCAGCGAGTTTACCGGCATCGAACGCATGCAGCGTTATCTGGCCGCCGACCGCACGCGCGGCGGTTTCCGAAGCATACAGAATACGCTTGTCGCCTTTACGTTGGCTGGCGCTGGCACCGCTTAAATTATCGAAGCTAATCGCCCCTTTAAGCGCGCGTGAAAGGGGAGATGCCTGTACGGTTAATCCGCTGCCGTTAAGCTGAACTTTTGCTCCGCCTTCGGCCCAGAACACGCTGTTGCTGGTCAACAGGTTGCGATATTCCGGTTTGATATGCAGATCGATATCAAACGCATCGGCGCGAGGACGAACGCTAATCACTTCACCGACCTCGAATTTGCGGTAAAGCACCACCGAGCCGGCCTGCACATCAGGCAGCGTTTCGGCGCTAAGGCTGACCGTAGTGGTTGGCAGATCGCTCAGACTGTTTTCAATCGCTTTCTCCAGGTTAGCGTAAAGCGGGTAGCTTTTTTTCATTTCACCTTTAGTACCGGGCAAAATACGAATGCCGCCGCTGAGCCACTCACTGGCGCTGGCGCCAAGGAACTCCACGCCATCAAGTCCGACTTTGACATCCACGCGGCTGTTCACCACGAACTTACTGTCACCCTGCACCAGGTCACGATGCTGTGGTTCAACAGCAACGGTAAATGAGACGCCTTTGCTGGAAAGCGTACGCTCAATCACCTGACCGACCTGTACGCCGTGAAGAATTAGCGGCTGGCCAGCATCAATACCGTAACTCTCCGGCGCGGTCAGTGTAAACGTCATGACGCCTGGGTCGTGTAACAACGACTTCTCAGCGGGAATAACGACGAACTGGTTACGCGGCTCGCCTTCGCCAGGTACCAGCTCGAAAGTTTTACCTGTTAGCAGCGAACTGAGATTCACATCGCTTAACGATAATTTAGGGCTGTGTAACTCAATTCGTGTGTTGTCACGCAGCAGCGTTACGACGCTGGGATCGACCGTCATTTCGCCGGTGACTTTACCGCCTGGGTTTAAATCCAGTTTTGTGAGCTGACCGACTTCTAATCCTTGATACATCAGCGATGTTGAGCCTGCTTTGAGTCCATCTCCGCTGGGTAAATCAAGCTTGACGATTACTCCACGCTGGCTGTGCGCGAGATCCTGATATAGACCAAACGTGTCGTCTGCCGCAGCAGGTTTTGAGTCTTCGGGTGAATCAAAAGCAATGGCACCGTTGACCAGCGCCGCCAGACTCTCCAGTTTTACCTTCGCACCGCTAAGGCTGACATCCGCATTTACACCGGAGACGTTCCAGAAGCGGCTGCCTTTTTTCACCAGATTGGTGAAGCGACGTTCAATCAATACATCGATGGTTACGCCCTGATGGTTCGGGTTGATGGTGTAGTCATAGACCCTGCCCACCGGAATCTTACGGAAATAAACCAGTGAACCGCTATTAAGCGATCCGAGATCAGGGGCGCGCAGATGCAACATTAAATCGCCATTATCCAGACGATACTTGGGCTGGGTGTCGAGGGCGACGAAATGATCCTCGGCCTCGCCAGTACCGGGCATCATGCCGATATAGTTGCCGCCAACCAACGCATCCAGACCAGAAACCCCAGCCAGCGACGCCTTCGGCGTGACCAGCCAGAACTGGGTATCTTTGCGCAGAGCATCTTTCATGCTCGATTTGATGCTGACGCGGACTTCAATTTTGCGTAGATCTTTGCTGAGGTTGATATCCTGCACCGTGCCCACTTCAACGCCCTGATAACGAACGGGAGTACGGCCTGGCACAATGCCGTCAGCAGACATAAAGTCGATGGTCACGGTATTGCCGCGATCTTCATAGCTTCCCCAGATAAGCCATCCTGCGATCATCAGCGCGATGAACGGCAGCAGCCAGAACGGGGAGATACGGCGTTTTGTTTTAATCTGCGCTTCAGTCTGCGAAGCGGGCGTTTCCTGACTCATGTGCATCCCAAAGTAAGCGGCTGTCCAGCCATTCCACAGCAAGAATAGTCAATATTACCGCTGCGCCGAAATAAAACGCAGCCGGTCCCATAGTAAAAGCAAGTATCTGATCGCGATTTATCAGCGACATGGTTAACGCGATAACAAAGAGATCGAGCATTGACCAGCGGCCAATCCAGGTCACCATACGCAGTAGTTTTATACGGGTGCGCAACCCTTGTTCACAATTAAAGTGGATGCTGAATAGCAACGTAAACATCACAATCACTTTGGTGAATGGCACTAATATACTGGCGATAAACACGATCGCCGCTACGCCGACATTACTGTTTGCCAAAGACATTATGCCTGACAGGATTGTGTCTTCCTGTCGGCCGCCGTTGACATAAATTATTGAGATGGGCAGTAGGTTAGCGGGCAAAAGCAGGACAATCGAGGCCAGCAGTGCCGCCCAACACTTTTGGATACTTTGATTTCTGCGCCAGCGCAACGGGATATGGCAGCGAGGGCAGCGACCGCGGGCATCCGGATAACCTGTAAAATGGCAGCCGAGGCAGACGCGGAGCTTTTCATCGGGCCGACGAGCCGGTCTTTGCGGGTAGAAACGGTCCCAAAGCTGCTCAACGTTAAGATGTGACAGCGTCAAAATACTGAGGATCACCAGCGCAATAAAAGCAAACAGCCCCACGCCAGGCTGCAAAAAAGCATAGTCCTGAACCTTGATTGATGCGACGCCGATACCCACCAGGTAAATATCGAGCATCACCCACTCTTTGAGCCTTTCCAGCATCAGCAGCACCGGGCGCAGGTTCATCCCGAGAATATTACCAAACCACAGATAAGCGATTGAGGTCACGAGAATTAGTGGCGCACCAGCGACGCAAAAAAGCACGAAGGAGGCGGTGAGGGGATCACCTTGTCGGGTCATTTGCCAGATGCCTTGCATCACATTGGCATCAATGCGCACACCTAATAAATAGATGTGCAGGAGTGGCTCTCCCCAGGCAAAGGGCATCAGCAGCAACATGGTGAAAGCCATTGCCGCCAGTCGCGTTAACGACCAGTCGCGTCCGTCACGAATTTTTGCCTGGCAGCGTGGGCAAAAGGCACTTTGGTGCGAACGCATTTTAGGCAAGCTAAATATCAGGTCACATTCAGGGCAGCGATGATAATGTGCACGAGGTAGTGCCTCACCGATGGACCTGATGGCTATTTTTTTAGTTGGCGTGATGCGTGGTGTCGTTAAGGCCATGTATCGCGAATCAAATTGTTGAAGTAATGTTATCTTAACTCATGACGGGAATGATCTTGAGCATTAACGCATTTAATGTTTATTTTAGTAGGCTGCAGTTTTAAGTAAGACAACTAAGTGATTATATAATGAACAAAATAGAGCTATACACGGATCTGAACCGTGATTTTCAGGCATTGATGGCAGGTGAAACCAGTTTTCTGGCAACGCTGGCAAATACCAGCGCATTGTTGTACGAGCGTCTTGCAGAAGTGAATTGGGCCGGTTTTTACCTGCTTGAGGACGATACGCTGGTGCTTGGTCCCTTCCAGGGCAAAATTGCCTGCGTGCGGATCCCGGTAGGGCGCGGTGTGTGCGGTACCGCAGTGGCGCAGAACCAGGTTCAGCGTATTGAGGACGTACATGCTTTTGATGGGCACATCGCCTGTGATGCCGCCAGCAACGCTGAAATCGTCCTGCCGATCGCTGTCGATAATCAGATAATCGGCGTGCTGGATATTGATAGCACGGCATTTGGCCGCTTTACTGAAGAAGATGAACAAGGTCTGCGTACGCTTGTGGCACAGCTTGAAACCGTGCTTGCAACGACGGATTACAAAAAATTCTTTGCGCGCGTCGCAGGATAATCAACGGATAACGTAGCAATTACTGATGACGTCATTATAATGTCGCCTGTTCATGCCTGCGCTTGTTGGCTACGTCCGTTGTAATCAGGAAATTTCATGGAAAATCAACCTAAGTTGAATAGCAGTAAAGAAGTCATCGCGTTTCTGGCCGAACGCTTCCCGCAGTGTTTTAGTGCGGAAGGCGAAGCGCGCCCACTGAAAATTGGCATTTTTCAGGATCTGGTAGAGCGTGTTGAGGGTGAAATGAACCTCAGCAAGACTCAGCTCCGTTCTGCCTTACGTCTCTATACTTCAAGCTGGCGCTATCTGTATGGCGTTAAATTGGGCGCAACGCGTGTTGATCTCGACGGCAACCCTTGTGGTGAGCTGGATGAACAACATGTTGAACATGCTCGCAAACAGCTGGAAGAAGCTAAAGCCCGTGTTCAGGCGCAACGCGCAGAGCAACAGGCGAAAAAACGCGAAGCGGCCGCTGCCGCCGGTGAAAAAGAAGACGCCCCGCGTCGCGAGCGTAAGCCGCGTCCTGCACCGCGTCGTAAAGAAGGTGCTGAGCGTAAACCTCGCGCTGAAAAACCAGCAGCAAAAGCACCGCGTGCTCCTCGCGAAGAACAGCATACCCCGGTATCTGATATTTCAGTACTGACGGTAGGGCAGTCTCTGAAGGTGAAAGCAGGAAATAATGCGATGGATGCCACCGTATTAGAAATCACCAAAGATGGCGTCCGTGTACAGCTGAATTCGGGTATGTCTTTGATTGTACGCGCAGAACACCTGGTGTTCTGAAACGGAGGCCAGGCCTGGCATGAACACTTTTTTTAGGCTTACTGCGTTAGCTGGTCTGCTTGCATTAGCAGGCCAGGCACTTGCTGTGGAAGACATCACGCGTGCCGATCAAATCCCCGTTTTAAAGGAAGAAACCCAGCATGCGACGGTAAGCGAACGTGTGACGTCGCGTTTTACGCGATCACACTATCGCCAGTTCGATCTGGATCAAGCGTTTTCGGCAAAAATTTTTGACCGCTATTTGAATTTGCTCGACTACAGCCACAACGTGCTGCTGGCGAGCGATATCGAACAGTATGCAAAAAAGAAAACGGTCCTCGGCGATGAACTGCGCACCGGCAAGCTGGATGTCTTTTACGATCTCTATAATCTGGCGCAAAAACGCCGATTTGAACGTTATCAGTACGCATTAAGCGTACTGGCACGTCCAATGGATTTCACCGGTAACGACACCTTTAACCTCGACCGAAGCAAAGCGCCGTGGCCGAAGAGCGAAGCAGAGCTTAATGCGCTGTGGGACGGCAAGGTTAAATTTGACGAACTCAGCCTGAAGCTGACCGGTAAAACCGATGCGGAAATCCGCGAAACGCTGACGCGCCGCTACAAATTTGCGATTCGCCGTCTGGCGCAGACCAACAGCGAAGATGTGTTCTCACTGGCGATGACAGCGTTCGCCCGTGAAATCGACCCGCATACTAACTATCTCTCTCCGCGCAATACCGAGCAGTTCAATACTGAAATGAGCTTGTCTTTGGAAGGTATTGGCGCGGTTCTGCAGATGGATGATGACTACACCGTCATTAACTCCATGGTGGCAGGTGGTCCGGCAGCCAAGAGCAAAGCGATCAGCGTTGGCGATCGTATTGTCGGCGTCGGGCAGACGGGCAAGGGCATGGTCGATGTGATTGGCTGGCGTCTGGATGATGTCGTAGCACTGATCAAAGGACCTAAAGGCAGCAAGGTGCGCCTTGAAATTCTGCCTGCCGGTAAAGGTACCAAGACGCGCACCGTGACGCTAACGCGTGAACGTATCCGTCTCGAAGACCGTGCCGTTAAAATGTCCGTGAAAACCGTTGGCAAAGAAAAAGTCGGCGTACTGGATATTCCTGGTTTCTATGTTGGCCTGACTGATGATGTCAAAGTCCAGTTGCAGAAACTGGAAAAACAGAACGTCAGCAGCATCATCATCGATCTGCGTACCAACGGCGGTGGAGCACTGACTGAAGCGGTTTCGCTTTCCGGTCTGTTCATTCCATCCGGCCCGGTGGTTCAGGTTCGTGACAATAACGGTAAAGTGCGTGAAGACAGCGATACCGACGGCGTTGTGTACTACAAAGGCCCGCTGGTGGTATTGGTCGATCGCTTCAGCGCCTCAGCATCAGAGATTTTCGCTGCGGCAATGCAGGATTATGGCCGAGCGCTGATCGTTGGTGAACCAACCTTCGGTAAAGGCACAGTTCAGCAGTATCGCTCCCTGAACCGTATTTACGATCAGATGCTGCGTCCGGAATGGCCAGCGCTGGGTTCTGTTCAGTACACGATCCAGAAATTCTACCGCGTAAACGGTGGCAGCACGCAGCGTAAGGGTGTTACGCCAGATATCATCATGCCGACAGGTAATGAAGAAACTGAAACCGGCGAGAAGTTTGAAGATAACGCGCTGCCGTGGGACAGCATTGATGCTGCGACCTACACCAAGTCAGATAATCTGACGCCGTTCGGACCTGAATTGCTGAAAGAGCACAATGCACGTATTGCGAACGATCCTGAGTTCCAGTACATCATGAAGGACATTGCGCGTTTCAATGCGATGAAGGATAAGCGCAACATCGCTTCTCTGAATTACGCTCAGCGTGAAAAAGAGAATAACGAAGATGACGCAATGCGTCTGGCGCGTATTAACGATCGATTCAAGCGAGAAGGCAAACCGTTGCTGAAGAAACTGGACGATCTGCCGAAGGATTACCAGGAGCCGGATCCGTATCTGGATGAAACGGTAAAAATCGCGCTCGACCTGGCGCATCTTGAAAAAGAAAAGCCAGCGGAACAGCCCGCAACCAGTCAATAACCTCGAACAGGCACAAGAAATTGTGCCTGTTTTTTTAACAAGTGCATGAAGACGTCAGTCTGATACGATAAAATGTAAAGTTGTGTCTTTCTGGTGACTTAGCACCTATGGATGCTTGAAAATAGTCATAAGACCCATACGATATGGGTAATCGCATAGTGCGTTTTGTTAAATTGAGGTTAAAAGAAAATTATGATGCGAATCGCGCTCTTCCTGCTGACGAACCTGGCTGTGATGGTCGTTTTCGGGCTGGTATTGAGCCTGACAGGGATTCAGTCAAGCAGCGTTCAAGGCTTGTTGATCATGGCACTGCTGTTTGGTTTTGGTGGTTCCTTCATTTCGCTGCTGATGTCCAAATGGATGGCGTTAAAGTCCGTTGGCGGGGAAGTGATCGAACAGCCTCGCAATGAAAGAGAACGCTGGCTGATGAATACAGTCGCGAATCAGGCCCGCCAGGCCGGGATCGCTATGCCGCAGGTTGCAATCTACCATGCGCCAGATATTAACGCGTTTGCTACCGGTGCGCGCCGGGATGCCTCGCTGGTGGCTGTAAGTACTGGCCTGTTGCAAAACATGAGTCCGGATGAAGCCGAAGCGGTTATCGCGCATGAGATCAGCCACATAGCTAATGGCGATATGGTTACCATGACGTTAATTCAGGGTGTGGTGAACACTTTCGTTATCTTTATCTCACGTATTCTGGCGCAGATTGCCGCTGGGTTTATGGGCGGCAACCGCGATGAGGGAGAGGGTAGCAACGGTAACCCGTTAATCTACTTTGCGGTAGCGACGGTACTGGAGCTGGTATTTGGTATTCTGGCGAGCATTATTACGATGTGGTTCTCACGTCATCGTGAATTCCATGCGGATGCAGGCTCAGCGAAACTGGTGGGTCGTGAAAAAATGATCGCCGCGCTACAGCGCCTGAAAACCAGCTATGAGCCGCAGGAAGCGACCAGCATGATGGCGTTCTGCATCAACGGTAAATCCAAATCGTTGAGTGAGCTGTTTATGACTCACCCGCCGTTGGACAAACGTATTGAAGCGCTGCGCAGCGGTGAATACCTGAAATAATTGGCAGCAGACTTAAAATAAAAAGCGCGTCGACAGACGCGCTTTTTTTATGCCTGAACTCGCGGTTGTGTGATACGTAAGCCACTCACGATTGCGGCTAGCGAAGCCAGAATACCCGCTGTTATCAGCGAAACGTGTGTTCCGCTGTCGCCAAACTGATTTAGCATCAGCGCAACCAGTGCGGCCCCGGTACTCTGGCCCAGTAAACGCGCCGTTCCAAGCATACCGCTCGCGCCTCCGCTACGATCACGCGGTGCGGAGGTGATGATGGTGTGATTATTCGGTGACTGGAACAAGCCAAAACCCGCACCGCACAAAATCATTGGCCAGATGATATTAAAATCAGAAGGTGATGCGGGCAGCAACACCAGAGAAAACAGCCCACACGCCATTACTGCCATGCCCAGCGCGCCCAGCAGACCCGCATGAACACGTTCAATCAAATATCCCGCCAGTGGGGCCATCACCATGGTTGCCAGCGGCCACGGCGTCAGCAGCAGGCCCGTTTCAACCTCGCTGCGCCCGAGAACCGTTTGCATGAAAAAGGGCAGGGAAACCATTGCCAGCATTTGCGCGCTGAATGAACAGATTGAGGTACAAATAGAGAGTGAAAACAGCGGAATGCGTAGCAGATCAACCGGTAATAACGGCACTGGCAATGCGAGTTGGCGGCGGATAAAGAAAAACCCTACCACAAGAAGACCCACAAGTTCAGCACCAATCAGTTTTAGCGACTGTCCCTGTGCAAATCCGCTGAGTGCCGTGATTAACAAACCGAATGTTAAGGCGTTCATCACTGCGCTGGGCAGATCGAAGCGCGGTTTATTGCCACGTGATGAATTGGGTGGCAAAAAACGCATAGCCAGTAGCAGGGCGATGATCCCCAGTGGAACGTTAATCAGGAATAGCCATTTCCACGAGGCAATAGAAAGAATAGCCGCCGCAATAGTCGGACCCGCTGCCGAGGATACAGCCACGATAAAGGAGTTAATACCCATTCCGCGGCCAAGCTGGCGCTGAGGATAAATGAGTCGGATCAATGCCGTATTAACGCTCATCAGCGCCGCGCCGCCAAACCCCTGAGCCACGCGCGCTAACGTCAGCATATGCAGCGAGTCTGATAATGCACAAAACAGCGACGCCAACAGAAACACGACCAGACCACACTTATAAATGCGTCGGTAGCCAAACATATCACCTAAAAAAGAGAGCGATAACAGCGAAACAACGATCGCAATTTGGTAGGCGTTCACAATCCAGATTGAGCTGGCGGGTGAGGCCTGAAGATCGGTGGCGATAGTGGGGAGGGCAACGTTCGCTATTGCGCCGTCGAGTACTGCCATAGAGATGCCAATAACAATGGTTAAAATTGCGCCATATCGCTGGGGCAATGGCAGACCATCGGTCTGAGTTTTTTCCATAGGAAGTCAATATTGTCGGAATTTATGATGAGAATAATAATTTTAGCATTGATATTCAGGCGTTAGGTCGCAGATTTGTAACTAAGTAAGCAAAGAGCGATTGCGAGGGCTGATACGTGAAATTATAATAAAAACCGGTTCTGATTTTTATAAAACACTCGAAAGGGGTGATAAATGGCAATCGCAGATCTGGATAAACAACCCGATTCTGTATCTTCCGTGCTGAAGGTTTTTGGCATCCTGCAGGCGCTGGGTGAAGAGCGCGAAATTGGTATTACCGAGTTGTCGCAACGCGTCATGATGTCGAAAAGCACCGTTTATCGCTTTTTGCAGACCATGAAAACGCTGGGCTATGTGGCACAAGAAGGGGAGTCTGAGAAATACTCACTGACCCTGAAACTATTCGAGCTGGGTGCTCGCGCGTTACAAAACGTCGATCTTATCCGTAGCGCTGATATTCAGATGCGCGAACTTTCGCGCCTGACCAAAGAGACAGTACACCTTGGCGCACTGGATGAAGACAGCATCGTCTACATTCATAAAATCGACTCCATGTACAATCTGCGCATGTATTCTCGCGTAGGTCGCCGTAATCCACTGTACAGCACGGCTATCGGTAAAGTTCTGCTGGCATGGCGTGACCGCGATGAAGTGAAGCAAATTCTGGATGGTATTGAGTACAAACGCAGTACCGACCGTACTATTACCAATACTGATGAATTGCTGGTACTGCTGGATAAAGTCCGTGAGCAGGGCTACGGTGAAGACAACGAAGAACAGGAAGAAGGTCTGCGCTGCATCGGTGTGCCGGTGTTTGACCGTTTCGGTGTGGTGATTGCAGGCTTGAGTATTTCATTCCCGACGCTGCGTTTCTCAGAGGAACGTTTGCACGAGTATGTGGCGATGCTGCATACGGCTGCGCGTAAAATTTCAGAACAAATGGGTTATAACGACTATCCGTTCTAATCTGGCGTAATAGCGTCAACTTAAAAACCCCAGGTATTTTTGTATCTGGGGTTTTTTATGAACAGTCATAACGTTAGTTGATGCAAATAACGTAGCGTATGTATTGTTGCTATATTAACCGTTATCAATAATGACCGTACTTTTTCTTAACAAGGGACAATCCGACAGGCCAATGATACCGCTGTTTGTGTGGACGTATTGTGCGGTGCTGGTTCCGCGGGCGGTCAGATATTGGCATTGCAAGCCCAGACCCGCTGCATTCTCCTTACTTCCAATCAAAATTCCGTAGCCGCTCAGTAATAAACCGATCCAAACCAGAGCTAACAACACAATAGCGCGGATTATCAGACGCATTACAACCTCTTATCTTTTCTCGTTATTATTAGATTAGCCTGTACATGGGATGAAACAAGTGAATCATTCCTAAAAAGATTGAATGCCGATACAGTTAACGCTGGGTTTAGGTAACGCATGATAATTTATAGACATAAGATGTAGATTCGAAGAGTGGAGCTGGAGTGAAAAAAATTCGCTGGGTAGTGCTGATAGTTGTCGTGCTGGTATGCATACTGATGTGGGCGCAAGTGTTCAACATCATGTGCGATCAGGATGTACAATTTTTCAGCGGTATTTGTGCCATCAATAAATTTATTCCCTGGTAAGCGCATTTTTGCCACAGTTGATTACCTTCTTGTGCGGCAGTGGTAAACTACGCTGTCTACATTGAGGTGGTGAAATGAACGAAGTTTTGAATTCTGGCGCGTTGAGTTTGGCGTCTTTGGCTGTATCGGTGGTGATTCTGGTTGTCGGGCTTGTACTGTGGTTTTTCGTCAATCGGGCAAGTTCGCGTACTAATGAGCAGATTGAGCTGCTTGAAGCATTGTTAGATCAGCAAAAAAGACAGAACGCATTGCTCCGTCGCCTTTGCGAAGCTAACGAACCTGAAAAAGCAGCAGAGCCTGCTGCGGTCACAGCGAAGGATGAAGATGATGACATCATCCGCCTGGTAGCTGAGCGGTAAAAACGGTATGACAGGGTGAGGATCTGTTGCTTTTGTTCTCAGATGTTTCATCCTGTCACCAACGTGCCAGATTATTTTCTTCTGTATATGTCGTGTAATTAGCACTCTGATACGCGTGTAAACTCAGTATTTTCAGATGCTCCAACCAATTAATATCTTATCCCCGGTCTGATATAAATATAATTTCCCATACGATAAAAATATGATTATGTCATTTTTGTGATAGCGATCGTTTTATTAACAGCGAAACGTTTCTCTTACTTTTTTTGTGCATTGTCATCATTCTTTCATTATTTTGGTGCAAAAGCAGAAGGCGGATCTCATTTTTACGCTTGTGACATTTTATGCATTACTAAGCATAAAAAATGATATCCGGCACACCCTGTAACAGCTAATCTGGAACAACCGAAGCTATTGAGCTATGGTAGAAATGTCCCGGCTATGGTGCAAGCCAGGCGGGGGATGGGGCGAGCGGCGGGAATATAACACTACTCGGTGTGGCGCATAACTGTGCAGTTGCTGTTTGATGAACGACGGGATTTGTGCGACCGATCGAGACACGTTTAAAAATGGCTTGCCATTATTAACGTTGTATGTGATAACACGTTTTGGGTTAAACGAGGTACAGTTCTGTTTATGTGTGGCATTTTCAGTAAAGAAGTCCTGAGTAAACACGTTGACGTTGAATACCGCTTCTCTGCCGAACCTTATATTAGTGCCTCAAGCAGTAATGTCTCAGTTTTATCTATGTTATGCCTGCGGGCGAAGAAAATACTCTAAGGAATTTTGCAAATGGCAAAGATTAAAGGTCAAGTTAAGTGGTTCAACGAGTCTAAAGGTTTTGGTTTCATTACTCCGGCTGATGGCAGCAAAGACGTGTTCGTACACTTCTCCGCTATCCAGGGTAACGGCTTCAAAACTCTGGCTGAAGGCCAGAACGTTGAGTTCGAAATTCAGGACGGCCAGAAAGGTCCGGCTGCTGTTAACGTAACAGCTATCTGATCGACACCACTGATTTGAAGCGCATATGCGCAACCATCTCAGATATAAAGCCTCGCCTATGCGGGGCTTTTTAATTCAAAATACGTCTAAATATTTCTAAATGCCCTTCCATTAGCGCTTTGTTGCAAAGGCGTGATGTTCGTAGCATAGTTTTCCCCGCTTTCTTACGACATTTCTCGTTAAATCAGACACCTGAAAAACTATCTTGCTGGAGACCAGGTGAAAAAGAAAAACGACGGCGACGCGCGCAATTTTACTCCCGTACGTTTTGCCCTGCTTTGTGTGGCAATATTATTGAGTCTGGGGTTGCTGCTGGGTCGGGTTGCGTGGCTGCAAATTGTCACGCCGACGAGTCTGGTGAAACAGGAAGACATGCGTTCGTTACGTGAGGTAACTATTGCCTCGCCGCGCGGGATGATTACCGACAGAGAAGGGCGACCGCTGGCGGTAAGTGTTCCGGTTAACGCCGTATGGGCCGATCCTAAGACCATCATCAGCAAGGGAGGCGTGGGTTACAACGAACGCTGGCAGGCTCTGGCAAGGACTCTGCATTTGTCACTGAGTACGCTGGCGGAACGCGTTAACAGTAATCCTGGCGGACGTTTTATTTATCTGGCACGACAAATTTCCCCTCAGCAGGCTGAGTGGGTCGATGATCTTAATCTCCCGGGCATCAACCTGCGCGAGGAATCCCGCCGGTTCTATCCCGCAGGCCACGTAGCGGCGAATCTCATTGGTTTTACCAACATTGATGGACAAGGCATTGAAGGGCTGGAAAAGAGCTTTAATAACCAGCTGATGGGTAAACCTGGCTCCCGTCTGGTACGTAAAGACAAATTTGGCCATGTCATTGAGAATATCACCGAAGTTACGCCTGTACCTGCACACGAATTACAGCTCAGCATCGACGAGCGTCTGCAGACGGTCACCGAAGATGCGTTGGACAATGCCGTTACGTGGAATAAAGCAGAATCAGGAGCCGCAGTGCTGGTCAACATTGCTACCGGTGAAATACTGTCCATGGCGAGCTTTCCTGACTTCAACCCCAATAATCGTGATGGCGCGGTACTGGATGATTTTCGTAACCGTGCAATTAGCGATACGTTTGAACCCGGTTCAACCGTTAAACCGCTGGTGATCATGACTGCACTCCAGCAGGGGATAGTACAACCCGACAGCGTGATTGATACCCATCCTTTTTACCTTGATGGGCATCGTATTCGTGACGTCGGATTTTACCCGGAACTGTCGCTGACCGGAATTTTGCAGAAATCGAGCGATACCGGCGTGTCGCACCTTTCATTGGCTATGCCTGTCCAAAAATTGCTGGATACCTATAAAAGCTTTGGTTTTGGCGATCCAACCGGACTGGGATTAACCGGTGAAAGCAGCGGTTTGATGCCTCAGCGCCGCTACTGGAGCGATTTGGATCGCGCGACCTTTGCATTTGGTTATGGGTTAATGGTAACGCCGCTGCAGTTGGCGCACGTATATGCAACCATTGGTAGTTTTGGTATCTATCGGCCCCTTTCGATTACCCGTATTGACCCGCCGGTAATCGGTACCCGAGTGATGCCGGAGGCGCTGGTTCACCAGGTTGAACATATGATGGAAAGCGTTGCGTTACCCGGTGGTGGGGGAACTAAAGCCGCGGTCAGGGATTATCGCGTGGCGGTTAAAACAGGAACGGCAAAGAAAATTGGTGATGACGGTAAGTATGTCGATAAATACGTGGCCTACACGGCAGGCGTTGCGCCAGCGAGCGACCCGAAATTTGCACTGGTGGTCGTCATCAATAATCCGCAAAACGGTGCTTATTATGGTGGGGCTGTCTCTGCGCCTGTCTTCAGCCAGATAATGGGTGATGTCCTGCGTCTGGAGAACGTTAAACCGGATGGCATGCCTGCTGACTCCGATCATCTGCTGGTGATGCACGGCAGCAACGTATCCTCGCCGTCGTTGTAAGTTATTTTCCCAGGGCGCAATTCGCGTTACACTTGCGCCCTTAAGTCACCTGCCGGAGTTGTCATGTCGTTTTCCTGTCCTCTTTGCCACCAGCCTCTTACTCAAGCGAATAACAGTTTTGTCTGCCCCGGGCTGCACCAGTTTGACGTGGCGAAAGAAGGGTATGTCAACTTACTGCCGGTTCAGCATAAACGATCGCGCGATCCGGGTGACAGCGCTGAGATGATGCAGGCGCGACGGGCATTTCTTGATGCCGGGCACTATCAACCGTTGCGTGATGCGATTGTGAATGTGCTGAAAGAGAAGTCGACTTCAGAAGATGCAGCGATCCTGGATATTGGCTGTGGGGAAGGGTATTACACCCATGCGTTTGCCGACGCGCTGACGGGTTGTACAACCTTTGGTCTTGACGTCTCCAAAGTGGCAATTAAAGCTGCAGCCAGACGCTATCCGCAGGTGACCTTTTGCGTTGCCTCCAGCCATCGTCTGCCGTTCGCAGATGAGTCAATGGATGCCATCATCAGGATCTACGCGCCCTGTAAAGCGCAAGAGCTGGCACGCGTGGTTAAACCGGGGGGATGGGTTATCACCGCCACGCCGGGACCGAGTCATTTAATGGAACTGAAAGGGCTTATTTATGATGAGGTGCGTTTGCATGCGCCGCACACAGAGCAACTGGACGGTTTTGTTCTGCAACAGAGTATTGCGCTGGGGTATCAGATGCAGCTTCAGGGCAGCGAGGCCGTTGCGTTACTGCAAATGACGCCGTTCGCCTGGCGGGCAAAGCCGGAGGTGTGGGAAACGTTAGCGGAGAAAACGACGTTTGACTGCCAGACCGACTTTAGTATTCATGTCTGGCAGCGTCTGAATTAACCGTGGAAGTGTGCCCAGAGGATCTGGGCACCGATACCAATCAGCACCACCCCACCCAAAATTTCTGCTCGTTTGCCCAGCATCGGGCCAATGAAACGACCAATCATCATGCCGAGCGTGGACATAATCAATGTGGCGCAGCCGATGGCCAGCGCAGTGGCAATAATATTGACCTGCAGGAAAGCCAGACCCACCCCGACGGCCATTGCGTCGAGACTGGTGGCAATGGCGGTGGTAACCAGCAGCCAGAAACCATGACGGCGCTGCGGTTCTTCATCCTCATCACCGTTATCGCGAAAACCTTCGATTATCATTCGCCCGCCTAAAAAGATCAGCAGAATGAAGGCGATCCAGTGGTTCCACTCCAGCACGAATTTGCTGGCCAACATACCCATGCCCCAGCCAATCAGCGGCGTAAGCGTTTCAACTGCGCCGAATATCAGACCTGTGCGCAATGCTTCAGAAAATTTGGGTTTATGCAGGGTGGCACCTTTGCCAATTGATGCAGCGAAAGCATCCATCGACATGCCGAAAGCGAGAAGAACGGTAGCGGTGAGATTCATAACAGCGTCCTGACCGGGGTATCCATAAAACACATCACTGCCCCCAGTAACCATGCATACAGGCCGGAATCACTGTAAATACAGCGCCATTCAGATATGCATTGCAGTTGATGTGCCTATGGTCTCGCCTGACTGAACCTGTAAATTCAGTCCGTACGCGCCACGTTTTTCAACGAGTATGTTGACACGTACATTTCCGGAGTCTGGAAATCGGCTACTCCCCAACGACGGGCGCAACCTTAACATATTTTGAGAATATAAAACAAGAAACGCAGAAATAATATTTGACTTCTAATTGAAAACGATTTTCATTTAGATTTGTTTATAAATAAAACGTTAAAATAAATAACATTGTGGACAGTTAAATATAGCCTTGGCTATGTTAGTTTTTATACTGATATATAAAAAACATAGTTCAGGCTATATTTATAAGTTATTGATTTGAAATTAAAAGTTTATATATCTTCTCAAGATCGTCTATATTTCGTACGCGGATCAACAATCTTCGATGTTCTAATTGCATCACTAATACACCGTCTTCAGATAAATTCATCTCTTTAATGCGGTTATATTCAATCCAGACGTTGGCGAAGAAAAAACCTTTCTGCTTGAAGATGATTTTTGGCGTACGGATCCAGAACAGATACAACCCCATCAATACCAGTGCACATAATAACCATGTGGTAAATTGCGCGCCGTGGCTGGTGATGTTGTTGTAGATAAGAATAGCTACCAAGCCAAGGAAGATAACGCTGTCAACTCTGCTGCGGGGAAGCAGGGAGACAGTAAGCAGAGTAGTGCCATTACGGCGGGGCATGATGAACTGATCGTAAATGGCATACGCCAGCAGCGAAAAGATAAATAGAACCAGCACCAGGTCCGTGATAGTCATGAATCCTCAACCCTCTAAATAGAAAAACCGGGGGCAAGCCCCCGGTGATGCACAACAGTCTTACAGGCCGAGCAGTCCGACAGCGTAGCCCGCAATACCGATGACGAAGAAGCCAACGATGATCCACAGCGGGTTCACTTTCTTACGCAGCAGCCACATACAGGCGAATGTCAGCAGCAGAGGAACCAGACCCGGCATCAGCTGGTCAAGGATAGTCTGCACGGTGGTAACACGAGTCTGACCATCCTGACCGGTGATAGTGGAAACCACCAGCGGGATGTTTACGTGCGTCCACTTGTTAACCAATGCCCCCATGACAAACAGGCCGAGAATTGACGCCCCCTCGGTCAGTTTCTGCAGGAAGCCGCCGCCCATATCTTTAACGATATCGACACCTTTACGGTAGCCATATGCCACACCGTAATAACGGGTTGCCAGACGAACCAGGTTAAACAGGATGAAGAACAGCAGTGGCCCCAGCAGGCTGCCGCTCATCGCAATACCTGCGCCGAGTGCGGCGAAGACCGGACGTACGGTACCCCAGAAGATCGGGTCACCGACGCCTGCCAGCGGACCCATCAGACCAACTTTGATACCGTTGATGGCACCATCGTCAATCTCTGCGCCGTTTGCACGCTGTTCTTCCATTGCCAGCGTAACGCCCAGTACTGGAGCCGCTACGTACGGATGGGTGTTAAAGAATTCCAGGTGACGCTTAATCGCTTGCTTACGTGCATCGTTGTTTTCCGGGTACAAGCGGCGGATAGCCGGTACCATGGAGAAACAGAAACCCAGCGCCTGCATACGTTCGAAGTTCCATGAACCCTGAAACAGGTTAGAACGAATGAACACGCCACGAATGTCACTCGGAGTGAGTTTTTTCTCGGTGGTAGTTTTAGTCATATCAACCATTTCGCTCACCTGCTAGTCCAGTTCGTTATCGAGATCGTTATTGCCAGCCGCCGCAGCAGGTGCACCGGCTACGCGGTTATATTTCGGGCTCAGCTGAATGTAGAGGATGGCCATGACTGCGCCAATCACACCCAGAGCAACCAGGTTGAAGTTAGTAAATGCCGCGGTGACGAAGCCGAGGTAGAAGAATGGCATCAGATAGCCTGCGCGCATCATGTTGATGACCATCGCATAACCAACCACTACGATCATACCGCCTGCGATGTTCAGACCACCGGTTACGACTTCCGGAATGGCGTTAAGCATGCTCTGAACTTCACTGGTACCAACAGAAATCGCTACGATTACCGCCGGGATAGCGATACGCATAGCCTGCAGGAACAGCGAGGATACGTGCAGCCAGGAGAGCGCAGTCAGGTTACCGTTTTCGGCTGCCTTATCCGCTGCGTGCTGGAATGCTACGGTGATTGTACGAACGATAATGGTCAGTACCTGGCCTGCTGCTGCCAGTGGGATAGCCAGCGCGATACCGGCACCAATGCTTTGATGACCCGCGATAACCAGAACGGTAGAGATAATTGAGGCCAGTGCGGCATCTGGTGCAACCGCAGCACCGATGTTCATCCAGCCCAGGGCGATCATTTCCAGGGTACCACCGATGATAATACCGGTTTTCATATCCCCAAGAACGGCACCAATCAGCGTACAGGCCACCAACGGACGGTGGAACTGAAATTCATCGAGTACCGACTCCATACCCGCGATACATGCGACGATGAACACCAGCACAATCTGAAGAGTGGTAATCTCCATTGTACTTCTCCTATTGCTATACAGACTTAAGTGTGAAAACTAAGTAAATGCCAGGGAATTATTTCACCTTGGCAATCAAATCCATCATTTTCAGTTTCTGATCGGTAGAAACCTTACGGGCCTCAAGTTCAATACCGCGTTCGTTGAGTTTCTTGAAGGCTTCGATGTCTTTGTCATCGACAGAAATTGCGTTGTTTACCTGCGTTTTACCCTGACGGAAAGCCATACCGCCAATGTTCACGGAGGTAATTTTCACACCACCTTCAACGATACGTTCTACGTCGGTTGGGTTGGTGAACAACAGCATCACACGCTCACCTGCATATTTCGGGTTGTTGTAGACGCGGATCATTTTCGCGACATCAACCACATGCGCCGTCACACCCGGAGGTGCTACCTGAGTCAGCAGCGTTTTACGCACGGTATCGGCGGCAACTTCATCACTGACGACGATAATGCGCGTTACGTTGGTTTCTTTGGTCCAGCGAGTTGCTACCTGACCATGGATTAAGCGGTCATCAATACGCGCCAGGCCGATCTGCATATAATCGTTCGGCCCCATCGGTTTCGCGGGGGTTGCTGCTTTCGGTGCCGCGACGGGGGCAGGAGCGGCTTTTTCCACCGGTTTTGCTTTCAGCGCTTTCACGCCTTCGCTGCCGGTTTCAACGGCCAGTGCCACTAATTCATCAAAGCTTGGGTTGTCATCACGCGCCATGAAGGTCTCAACCAGCATGGGAATGTTCACACCGGCGATTACTTCGTAATGCTCTTTATCGACGACAATGCGGCTCGCAGCGTTAAACGGGCTGCCTCCCCATGTGTCAACGAGAAACAGCACGCCTTTACTGGTATCGAGTTTTGCCAACTGAGCGTTGTACTTTTCGATCAGCGTTTCAGCATTTTCGCCTGGAACGAAATCGATCCAGCCGACGTTTTCCTGCTCGCCTAACAGCATCTCTGCCGTCTTAAGTAACTGCTCTGCAGCCCAACCATGTGTGCCTATTACAATAGCAATGGTCACTTGCTACCTCCTTTATTATCGTTAACACATCAACGTGAAGATGTATTTGAATCGTCGTCCGCAATCGAATCGATTCAGATAAGGGTTACAAAGAAAAACCTATGATTTTCGTGAATTATTTTAGATATCGAAAAAAATATTTTATGTGATGAAGATCCGTAATTTAACTTCCGATTAAAAGAAATTTCGAAGGGTAAAATATCTCCGAAACAACTTATTGCAAAGGAAGGTAAATCTTTGCTAAAAACAGCTTCTCTCTGTTATGTTTAGCATCTGTTTAATTACTCAGGAGTATAGGGCAGTAGCCCACCATATGGATCGTCACCGACGTCATTTCACCTTCAGGCCGTATCAAGCCTGTCAGATTGGCACTTTTTGCCACAAATTTTCTCTGCATATCGCTTTAACGCCTGAGATCCTCAGCGCGCAGTTTGGTCATTCCTTAAGCAGGAGCTTGTCATGGAATTATTAATGGACCCGCAGATTTGGGTGGGTTTGCTCACGCTTGTCGTTCTCGAAATTGTTCTGGGTATTGATAACCTGGTCTTCATTGCGATCCTGGCTGATAAGCTGCCGCCGAAACAGCGTGATAAAGCGCGTTTAATCGGTTTGTCACTGGCACTGATTATGCGTCTGGGCTTGTTGTCCGTGATTTCGTGGATGGTGACGCTGACAAAGCCGCTGTTCACGGTAATGGACTATGCGTTCTCGGGGCGCGATCTGATTATGCTGCTGGGGGGTATTTTCCTCTTGTTCAAGGCTACGACAGAGCTGCATGAGCGGCTGGAAAACCGTGAACATGATACCGGCCAGACGAAAGGGTATGCGAGCTTTTGGGTTGTCGTAACGCAGATTGTCATCCTCGATGCGGTGTTCTCGCTGGATGCCGTGATTACGGCGGTCGGCATGGTCAACCATCTGCCAGTGATGATGGCGGCAGTAGTGATTGCCATGGCCGTGATGCTGCTGGCCTCTAAGCCGCTGACACGATTTGTGAACCAACACCCGACGGTGGTGGTGCTATGTCTGAGCTTCCTGTTGATGATTGGTCTGAGCCTGGTTGCCGAAGGGTTTGGCTTCCATATTCCGAAAGGTTATCTGTATGCGGCAATTGGTTTCTCGATCATCATCGAGTTGTTTAACCAGATTGCCCGTCGTAACTTTATTCGCCACCAGTCGACGCTGCCGCTGCGTGCACGTACTGCCGATGCAATCCTGCGTCTGATGGGCGGTAAACGTCAGGCCAGCGTGCAGATGGAATCCGATAACCCGGTGCCTGTTCCTGTCCCGGAAGGCGCGTTTGTGGAAGAAGAACGCTATATGATCAACGGCGTCCTCTCCCTGGCGTCGCGTTCGTTACGCGGGATTATGACGCCTCGTGGTGAAATCAGCTGGGTTGATGCCGACCTGAGCGTGGCAGAAATTCGCGAGCAGTTGCTCTCTTCACCTCACAGCCTGTTCCCGGTGTGTCGTGGCGAACTGGATGAAATCATCGGTATCGTGCGTGCTAAAGAGCTGCTGGTGGCGCTGGAAGACGGTGTGGATGTGGCGGCGATTGCCTCTGCTTCTCCGGCTATTGTTGTTCCGGAGACGCTGGATCCGATCAATCTGTTAGGCGTACTGCGTCGTGCCCGCGGTAGCTTCGTTATCGTCACTAACGAGTTTGGCGTAGTACAGGGTCTGGTCACGCCGCTGGACGTATTAGAAGCCATTGCCGGTGAATTCCCGGATGCCGATGAAACACCTGAAATTATTGCTGATGCAGGTGGTTGGTTGGTCAAAGGCGGTACCGATCTGCATGCGTTGCAACAGGCGCTGGACGTGGATACGTTAGTGAATGAAGACGAAGATATCGCCACGGTGGCAGGTTTAGTCATTGCGGCTAACGGCCATATTCCACGCGTAGGTGATGTTATCGAGGTTGCACCGCTGAGCATTACGATTGTCGAAGCGAATGACTATCGTGTGGATTTAGTTCGCATTGTTAAAGAACAACCCGCTCACGACGAAGACGAGTAATCGGGTTTAGCGAAACGGCATGACGGGCATACTGTGTCGCCCGTTATGTCGGGTGGGCGGCGGCGTGCTGCCCGCCAGCCATTTTGGGAAATCACGCAGCGGCATTGGCTTTGCGTACAAAAAACCTTGCAACAAATGTACGCCGTGTCGGCGCAAATGCTGAGCCTGCGCCTGGGTTTCAACGCCTTCCGCCACCAGTTCTATATTCAATTTTTTCCCCAAAGCGATAATGATGTCTGTGACGGTTGAGTTCACGGCGTCTGTTCCTATTGCCGAAGTAAATGATTTATCGATCTTCAGCACATCCGGGCGGAGTTTTTCCAGCCAGGAGAGCGAGCTGTTACCGGTACCGAAATCATCAATCGCCAGTTTTACGCCAAGACGATTTAATTCGCGTACGACCCGATAATCCACATCCAGTAACGCATCTCGTTCGGTCAGTTCGATAACCAACTGCTGGATTGGGTGCTGGCTGAACCAGTACTGATTAAGATCTTTTAGCAGCGTGCCGTTACGAAAATGGCTGGCGGCGACATTAATCCCAATATGAAACTGACTGCTCATCGGGAAAACGTGTCTTTGCTGAATGGTTTCTGCGATGACATGACGGGTTAGCGGCACAATCAGGTTGTGCTCCTCAGCGATGGGAATAAACACTTCCGGAGAGATCCAACCCTGGCGTGGGTTATTCCAGCGTAGAAGAATCTCCACGCCCATGCATTGCTGGGTTTGCGCATTAAGCAGCGGCTGGCAAAATAGCTCGAATTCCCGAGCAGCAAGGGCCAGATTAATCTCCCAGGAAAAACTCATTCTGCTGGCGGTCGCCAGACATGCCAGGTAACCCACTAATAAACTTAGGATCACCGCCAGCGGCAGCTGTGTTGGCAGATGTTTAATCGCCAGTTCACTGGGACCGGGGCCGGTGACGCTAATGGTAAACGGGAAATGTTGAGATGACAGCTGGTAGCGTTTTTCATCATTTAGCTTAGGCAGAGTATCGACCACACCTTGATCATACAGTAGATGCCGATTACCAACGGTTAAGCTGGCATCGGTGATCTGCGGCGGCTGGGGTTCAAGCAACATAGACGACAATAAATCAATATTGACGATTTCCAGCACGCCATCTTCACCATCGGCAGAGGATGGATACCATTGCGTCAGAATCGGGCTGCCTTTTATCAGCGAATGGTCAGTAGACAGCAGCAGTTGCGGTTCCCTGCTGGGTAATTCGGGCTGTAGTTGACGAATGGGGACATTGCGATACCCAAAAATGCTGGAGCAATAGAGGATCCCGCTTTGAATCAGATTAATAGAACGCACCGTTTGCAGTCTTGCGGCATGTTTGCTTAACGGTAAACGTGCCACTGAGCAGGGGAGGCCAATTAACGGCAGCAATACATCACGTCCGGTCTGCAAGGGTAAAAGTACGTCATCCAGTTCTTCTACAGCATGGTTGGCAAAGGTGACGATATTTCGGTGATTTAAATTACGCTCCGAAATAAATCGAACAGTTAATGTGAGGATGAGCGTCAGTAGTGCACATACTGTGCAAACGATTAAGCGATTCCGGCGATAATTTTTAATGATCCGTTGTGCTGTTTGCATGCGGGCCGCCCGATAAGCCGTTGGTCACAGAAGCCAACAGCAACAGAGCAAGTGTAGTGGGGAAAATTACAGTAGACGAGGGAGAGGGGGCAAATTCGCCCATCCGTCGCAGATGGGCGAAAATTAAGTATTAGTCACATTGAACTTTGATTGCCAGGCCACCGCGTGACGTTTCGCGGTATTTGGCGTTCATGTCTTTACCTGTTTCGTACATGGTCTCAATGACTTTATCCAGCGAGACGCGCGGCGCGCTGGTACGGCGCATTGCCATACGCGCAGCGTTGATCGCCTTCACTGAAGCAATGGCGTTACGCTCAATGCACGGAACCTGTACCTGACCGGCAACCGGATCGCAGGTTAAGCCGAGGTTATGTTCCATGCCGATTTCGGCAGCAACACACACCTGCTCAGGGCTCGCGCCCAACAGTTCAGCCAGACCAGCGGCAGCCATGGAGCAGGCTACGCCCACTTCACCCTGACAACCTACTTCTGCACCAGAGATTGAGGCGTTCATTTTGTACAACGCGCCAATTGCACCGGCCGCCAGGAAATAGCGGGTATAGATATCGGGGCTGACGGACTCGATGAAATGATCGTAATAGGCCAATACCGCAGGCACGATACCGCAGGCACCGTTGGTTGGCGCTGTCACCACGCGACCGCCCGCGGCGTTTTCTTCGTTAACGGCCAGCGCGAACATGTTCACCCAGTCGATCACGTTCATCGGATCGTTGGACAGCTTATCGCTGGAAACCAGCATACGACGCAGAGCTGAAGCACGACGAGGAACGCGCAGCGGACCCGGCAACACACCTTCGGTGTTCATGCCACGATCGATACAGGCCTGCATGGTTTGCCAGACGTGGCCAAAGTACTCTTCAATCTCTTTTTTGCTGTGCAGAGCAAGTTCGTTCTGCATCGCCATGCCAGAGAGAGACAGGCCGGTGCTATTGCAGTACTCCAGCATTTCAGTCGCGGATTTGAACGGATAAGGCACGCTGACCTCGCCCGCGGCATCCTGACCAAAATGTTCTTCATCAACGATGAATCCACCGCCGATTGAGTAGTAGGTTTTGCTATAAATGACGGTTTCGCCATTGTACGCATGGATCTGCATTCCGTTTTCATGCAGCGGCAGGTTGCCGTTGTGAAAACGCATCCCGTCATTCTGCGGGAAATCCACTTCGTGCTGCCCCTGTGCAAGCAGCAGGCGTCCACGCGTTTCTACGTCGCGGATAAATCCGGGGATGCTATCAATATCCACGGTAGCAGGCTCATTGCCCGCCAGACCCATAATAATGGCGATATCGGTGTGGTGACCTTTACCCGTGAGCGACAGTGAACCATACACGTCGACGGCGACACGAGTAACGCTGTCCAGTAATCCTTTTTCGACCAGGTCATCGACGAACTGTTTACCCGCCTTCATAGGCCCTACGGTATGGGAAGATGAGGGACCAATCCCCACCTTAAACATGTCGAATAGACTAATCACGATAATACTCCTACAGGGCGACTGGGCTTTCCAGTAACGATGTTATAACTGCGCATAGTGTAAGAGGGAACGCGGCGATCGGCTTAACTATTCACATGAATTAAACTAATAGATAACCGCGGTTTTACTAATGTTGTGACCTGAGTTTCAAGTTGTCTATGGCGCGCGTAAAGATAAGTATAGTCAGGGCTTGACGCCAATTTGCAGCGCCAGCTCACGAATTATTCCGGCAGTCATTCCCCAGACGAAATATTGCTCATACCAGGAAAGCCATACGCGATGTGAATCGCCACGACGGTAAATATCCAACGGGTGGTAACGACCTAAATGCAGGGCCTGGGCCAGCGGCATTTCGAACACGGCTGAAACTTCATCTTCACTGGCACGATACGGCAGATTAGGCGGGATAATGCCTACCACTGGGGTGACCTGGAAACCGGTCACGCTGTCGACTGGCGGCAGAACGCCGATCACTTCTACGCATGAAGGTGGGATCGCCACCTCCTCCTGTGCCTCGCGAAGGGCGGCGGCAATTAACGAGGCATCACTGCTATCCACCGCCCCACCGGGGAAGGCGACCTGTCCGGCGTGCTTGCGCAGGTGAACGGAACGCTGGGTTAACAACAACCCCGGCTGTGGACGACGCACGACGGGGATCAGTACGGCGGCCTGGCGCTGGTTTAACGCGGCATGATTGACCTGCGGGCGCAGGAGTTGAAAGCGCGATAAGAAATCATCAAGCGTCAGGCTGCTGTATTCCACGTCTCAGTTCTCCAGTTGGTGCAAAATACGATTCACTTTATCAAATGTTTCCTGATATTCAGCGTCTTCCTGACTGTCCGCCACTATGCCGCCGCCAGCGGAACAATAAATTTGTCCGTTTGTGGCTGTCAGCGTGCGAATGGTGATGCTGGTATCCATATTGCCGCAGAAACTCAGATAACCGATGCTGCCGCACCAGGCATTACGTCTTTGTGGCTCCAGTTCGTCAATAATTTCCATCGCCCGCACTTTCGGCGCACCGGTAATAGAGCCGCCGGGGAAGGCGGCGCGTAGCAGATCGGTGGCGTGTAATGACTCTGGCAGACGTGCGGTAATGGTGCTGACCAAATGATGAACGGCAGGGAACGGTTCGACGACAAACAGCTCCGGAACCTGTACCGAACCCGGTACGGCAACGCGGCCAATATCATTACGCATCAAATCGACGATCATCAGGTTCTCCGCACGATCCTTCGGCGAATTCGCCAGCCGCCGGGCCTGCTCACGATCGGCATCGGCATCTTCAAGCCTGGGCAACGTACCTTTAATAGGACGGGTCTGGATATGCTGGTTCTCCAGCAGAATAAAACGTTCTGGCGAAAGGCTGAGGATAACGCCTTCCTCAAGACGAATAAACGCGCTGAACGGGGCGCGGTTAGCGTGATTGAGTTTGACAAATGCCTGCCACTCATCCCCCTCGTAACGCGCTTGAAAACGCTGCGCGAGGTTGACCTGGTAACAATCGCCGCTGTGCAGATAGCCCTGTACCTGGCGGAATTTTTCGCCATACCGGGCGCTGCTCATATTGGACTGCCACGCCGAGGTCAATGTAAACGGCTCACGCGTTGGCGGTTGTTGCGCGTCGAGCCATTTCAGGCGAGCCTCGACATCGGTATGGCTGAGCAGCGATACGGTCTGCAACTTGTGGTCAACAATCAGCGCCCAGTCGTAAATGCCAACGGCCATATCCGGTAGCGTAATATCGCGCTCAGCAATAGTGGGCAGAGATTCAAAGCGTCGGCCAAGGTCGTAGCCAAACAGACCTAACGCGCCGCCCTGAAACGGCAGATCCGGGTGATACTCGGGGTGAATCTTGTGTGCAGCTAGCGCGGAATGTAATACCGTCATTGGATCATCAAGCGAGCGCGTGATTGCGTGCCCGTCCTGCACTACGGTCTCTTCAGCACGTGTAACCAACGTGGTGACGGGATCCGCCACCAGAATATCAAAGCGGTTATGCGGATGGTCGGCTTGACCTGAATGCAGCAGCATCGCCCAGGGCAGATGGCTTAATGTCGAAAAATAGCGTTCAGCGGCGTCCTGACGCCAGGGTAATGTGATTACTGCGGGAGATAACGTCTTCATCAGTCCTGACTCGTTGCTACTCTACTGGCTAACTGCCCGGTAGCATGAAATAATTAGCGCAGACAATTTAGCAGGAGTTAACAATGTTTGCAGGTTTACCTTCACTCAGTCATGAGCAGCAGCAAAAAGCGGTAGAGCGTATTCAGGAGCTGATGTCGCAGGGGATGAGCAGCGGACAAGCCATTGCTCTGGTTGCTGAAGAGTTACGCGCCAGTCATACCGGCGAGCGGATCGTGGCGCGTTTTGAAGATGAAGACGAATAACGCCGCTTAAACTGCAGCGATTATCTTAATCTCAACTTTGTATTTCGGGTTCATCAATCCGGCCTGAACGGTACAACGTACCGGCGCGTGGCCAGCAACGACCCACGCGTCCCAGGCTTTGTTCATGGCGGCAAAATCGTTTTTGTCTGCCAAAAACAGGGTGGCATCAAGAATACGTGACTTGTTACTGCCTTGTTTTTCCAGCACCGCATCAATTTGCGCCAGCGTATTTGCCGTCTGCTCAAAGGCGTCTGCATCCAGATTTTCCGGCACGCCGGTGTAATACAGCGTGTTGTTGTGGATTACCACGTCGGACCAACGCGCTTCGGCATCAATGCGCACAATCGTCATAAATCATTCCTCGTTTACGTTTTTTCATAATAGCTTTGGGTTGCGCCAAGACTGCCATAATGTTGTGCCCACGTCACCTCTTCAACTGGCGAAAGACCCGCTGGCCTGACATAATCCCTGTTCAAATGAACAGGGGGCAGTGTGACGGACGATTTTGCAGCAGACGGTCAGTTGGCTAAAGCGATACCGGGTTTTAAACCGCGAGAACCACAGCGGCAGATGGCCATCGCCGTCAGTCATGCCATCGAAAAATCACAACCGCTGGTGGTAGAAGCCGGAACCGGAACGGGTAAAACCTACGCTTATCTTGCCCCAGCGCTGCGTGCCGGAAAGAAGGTCATTGTCTCCACGGGCTCGAAGGCGTTGCAGGATCAGCTATACAGCCGCGACCTCCCGACCGTCGCGAAAGCACTGAAGTTCACCGGTAAACTGGCGCTGCTGAAAGGGCGTTCAAACTATCTGTGCCTTGAGCGTCTCGAACAGCAGGCGCTGGCGGGTGGCGACTTGCCGGTACAAACGTTAAGCGACGTCATTCTGCTGCGCTCCTGGTCAAATCAAACCCTTGATGGGGACATCAGCACCTGCGTCAGCGTGGCGGAAGACTCTCAGGCCTGGCCGCTGGTGACCAGCACTAATGACAACTGTCTGGGCAGCGACTGCCCGCTGTATAAAGAGTGTTTTGTCGTTAAAGCGCGTAAAAAAGCGATGGATGCGGATGTCGTCGTGGTTAACCATCATCTGTTTCTCGCCGATATGGTGGTAAAAGAGAGCGGGTTTGGCGAACTGATCCCGGAAGCTGATGTGATGATCTTCGATGAAGCGCATCAGTTACCGGATATCGCCAGCCAGTACTTTGGTCAATCGCTCTCCAGTCGCCAGCTGTTAGACCTGGCGAAAGACATCACCATTGCCTATCGCACCGAGCTGAAAGACACTCAGCAGCTGCAAAAGTGCGCCGATCGCCTTGCACAAAGCGCTCAGGACTTCCGCTTGCAGCTTGGTGAGCCGGGCTATCGCGGAAACCTGCGGGAACTGCTGGCCGACCAGCGCGTACAGCGCGCGTTTTTGCTGCTCGATGACACGCTGGAGCTGTGTTATGACGTGGCGAAGCTGTCTCTCGGACGTTCGGCATTGCTGGATGCCGCGTTTGAGCGCGCCACGCTTTATCGTGCGCGTCTGAAGCGCCTGAAAGAGATCAACCAGCCAGGCTTCAGCTACTGGTATGAATGCACCTCCCGCCATTTCACCCTCGCGCTGACGCCGCTTACGGTGGCGGATAAATTCAAAGAAGTGATGGAACAAAAGCCGGGCTGCTGGATTTTTACTTCCGCGACGCTGTCGGTAAACGATGACCTGCATCATTTCACTGCACGACTGGGTATTGAAGATGCCGAGTCGATGCTGCTGCCGAGCCCATTTGATTACACGCGCCAGGCGCTGCTGTGCGTGCCGCGTAATCTCCCGCAAACCAACCAGCCGGGGGCTGCGCGTCAGCTGGCATCCATGCTGCGACCTATTATCGAAGCGAACAACGGTCGCTGTTTTATGCTGTGCACTTCGCACGCGATGATGCGCGATCTGGCGGAACAATTCCGCGCTACTATGACGCTTCCCGTACTGCTGCAGGGCGAAACCAGCAAAGGACAACTGCTACAGCAGTTTGTCAGCGCAGGTAATGCGCTACTGGTTGCCACCAGCAGCTTCTGGGAAGGCGTGGACGTGCGCGGCGATACGCTGTCGCTGGTGATAATCGATAAACTGCCGTTTACCTCGCCGGACGACCCGCTGTTAAAAGCCCGAATGGAGGATTGTCGACTGCGCGGCGGCGATCCGTTCGAAGACGTCCAGTTGCCGGATGCGGTAATCACCCTGAAGCAGGGTGTAGGGCGTCTGATACGTGATGCTGACGATCGCGGCGTGCTGGTGATTTGCGACAATCGTCTGGTTATGCGGCCATACGGCGCCACCTTCCTGGCGAGTCTTCCTCCTGCGCCGCGGACGCGTGACATCGCTCGCGCGGTTCGCTTTCTTGCCATACCAACGACTGAGTAATTTGTTACGGAGTGTGGTAAGATGCGCGCCAAATTTATTGATCTGATCACAAACACCCATGCGAATTCTGGCTATCGATACCGCCACAGAGGCGTGCTCTGTTGCCCTGTGGAATGACGGTACTATCAAGGCTCACTTTGAGCTTTGCCCACGAGAACACACCCAACGAATTTTACCGATGGTTCAGGAAATCCTGGCCGCTGGCGATCTCACGTTAACCGATATCGACGCCCTGGCGTTTGGTCGCGGTCCCGGCAGTTTCACCGGCGTGCGTATCGGTATTGGCATTGCTCAGGGGCTGGCGTTAGGCGCAAACTTACCGATGATCGGCGTCTCCACCCTGGCGACCATGGCGCAGGGCGCCTGGCGTAAGTCGGGCGCGACTCGCGTGCTGGCGGCGATTGACGCGCGAATGGGCGAAGTCTACTGGGCCGAATACCAGCGTGATGACAACGGTAACTGGCACGGTGAAGAAACCGAAGCGGTGTTAACCCCCGAGCAGGTACATGAGCGTTTATTGCAGCTGTCTGGCGAGTGGGTGACGGTCGGGACGGGCTGGCCGGCATGGCCAGAGCTTGGTAAAGACAGCGGGCTGACGCTCAGCGATGGTGACGTGCTGCTTCCAGCGGCTGAAGACATGCTGCCCATCGCCACGCAAATGCTGGCTGCGGGTGAGACCGTAGCAGTCGAACACGCTGAACCGGTTTATTTACGTAACACCGTGGCGTGGAAGAAACTTCCCGGTAAAGAATGAATCTTAGTAGTAGAACCCCGGCTAAGACGTACAGTCGTCAGTGCACAGCATTGTGAACAGGCCGGGGCAGAAGCTAAGAAAAGGGAGTCACAATATGGCGGTGCAAAAGCAGTTATTGAAAGGTGTGTTGGCGGGGGCCTTAGCGTTAATGCTTAGCGGCTGCGTCACCATCCCGGATGCGATTAAAGGTTCGAGCCCGATGCCGCAGCAGGATCTGGTGCGGGTGATGAATGCGCCGCAGCTGTATGTCGGACAGGAAGCGCGTTTCGGCGGCAAAGTGGTGGATATTCAGAACCAGCAGGGAAAATCCCGTCTGGAAATTGCCACCGTTCCGCTCGATAGCGGTGCACGCCCCGTGCTGGGTGAAGCCTCTCGTGGGCGGATATATGCTGATGTAAATGGCTTCCTTGACCCGGTGGACTTTCGCGGGCAACTGGTCACCGTCGTCGGCCCGATAAGCGGTACAGTGGACGGAAAAATCGGTAATACGCCGTATAAATTCATGCTGATGCAGGTAACTGGTTATAAACGCTGGCATATTACTCAGCAGATTGTCATGCCGCCTCAGCCTATCGACCCCTGGTTCTACGGTGCGCGTGGCTGGCCTTACGGTGGCTACGGCGGATGGGGCTGGTACAATCCCGGCCCGGCACAGGTTCAGACCATAGTAACAGAGTAACTCTTTGTTTTAATGGTAAAAGAAACAGCGGCTCGTCCGCTGTTTCTGCATTAACGTGGATATAAGAAAAATAAATAGTGACGTGCTTCGCAACCTTGTCGTTGTGTAATAAACAAACTGGTACGCTGAGTTAATATTATGTTAACAGTTTGTTTATTGCCTGGGGTTGTGATGACGACGAATACGCATTTTAGAGGTGATGTATTGAAAAAGGTTTGGCTTAACCGTTATCCCGCTGGTGTTCCTGCGGAGATCAATCCTGACCGTTATCAATCCCTGGTGGAACTCTTTGAACACTCAGTAAGACGGTATGCCGATCAGCCCGCGTTTGTAAACATGGGGGAGGTGATGACCTTCCGCAAGCTTGAAGAGCGTAGCCGTGCGTTTGCCGCATATTTGCAACAGGGGCTCGGGCTGAAAAAGGGCGATCGCGTCGCGCTGATGATGCCGAATCTGCTGCAATATCCGGTCGCACTGTTTGGGATTTTACGTGCCGGCATGATCGTCGTGAACGTGAACCCGTTGTATACGCCTCGCGAGCTGGAACATCAGCTCAACGACAGCGGCGCGTCGGCGATTGTCATCGTATCTAACTTTGCTCATACGCTGGAAAAGGTGGTCGACAAAACGTCGGTGCAACACGTGATCCTGACGCGTATGGGCGATCAGCTGTCTACCGCCAAAGGAACGCTGGTTAACTTTGTCGTGAAGTACATCAAGCGCCTGGTGCCGAAGTATCACCTGCCGGATGCCATCTCATTTCGCAGTGCGCTGCAAAACGGCTATCGCATGCAGTATGTGAAGCCCGAAGTGGTGTCGGAAGATTTGGCGTTTCTGCAATATACCGGCGGGACAACCGGCGTGGCGAAAGGCGCGATGCTCACGCACCGCAACATGCTGGCTAACCTGGAGCAGGTTAACGCCACCTACGGCCCATTGCTGCATCCGGGCAAAGAACTGGTGGTAACGGCTCTACCGCTGTATCACATTTTTGCGCTGACGATGAACTGCCTGCTGTTTATTGAGCTGGGTGGTCAAAACCTGCTGATTACTAACCCGCGTGATATCCCAGGACTGGTCAAAGAACTGGCGAAGTATCCGTTTACCGCGATGACCGGCGTAAATACGCTGTTTAACGCGCTGCTGAATAACAAAGAGTTTCAGCAACTGGACTTCTCGTCACTGCACCTTTCAGCAGGTGGCGGAATGCCGGTTCAACAGGCGGTAGCTGAACGTTGGGTGAAGCTTACGGGGCAGTATCTGCTGGAAGGCTATGGCCTGACGGAGTGCGCGCCGCTGGTGAGTGTCAACCCTCACGATATTGACTACCACAGCGGAAGTATCGGTTTACCGGTTCCCTCCACTGAGGTCAAGCTGGTGGACGACGACGACAACGAAGTGCCGCCGGGAGAACCGGGTGAGCTGTGTGTGAAAGGTCCACAGGTGATGCTGGGCTACTGGCAGCGACCAGACGCCACTGACGAAATCATCAAAGACGGCTGGTTGCACACCGGCGATATTGCGGTGATGGATGATGAAGGCTTCCTGCGTATTGTCGATCGTAAGAAAGATATGATCCTGGTGTCCGGCTTTAACGTCTACCCTAATGAAATTGAAGACGTGGTTATGCAACACCCTGGCGTGCAGGAAGTGGCTGCTGTTGGGGTTCCGTCCGGCAGCAGCGGTGAAGCGGTGAAAATTTTCGTGGTGAAGAAAGATGCCTCGTTAACCGATGACGCGCTGGTCACTTTCTGTCGTCGTCACCTGACGGGCTATAAAGTACCAAAGCTGGTGGAGTTTCGCGATGAGTTGCCGAAATCTAACGTTGGTAAAATTTTGCGACGAGAATTACGTGACGAAGCGCGTGCCAAAGTGGACAATAAAGGCTGAGCGTTAAGTCAGCCAGTAGAAAACGCCGGGAAATCCGGCGTTTTTTTTGGCGCAAACCTAAGAGAGCACGATTTGAATTATCAAATGATCACCACGGACGACGCGTTGGCCACGCTGTGCGAAGCCGTCCGTGAATTTCCGGCGATAGCCCTGGATACAGAATTTGTTCGCACGCGTACCTATTATCCGCAGTTGGGGCTGATCCAGCTGTTTGATGGCAAACACGTTGCTCTGATTGATCCGCAGGGGATCACCGACTGGTCGCCGCTGCGCGATATTCTGCGTGATACTGCCATCACCAAATTCCTGCATGCAGGTAGCGAAGATCTGGAAGTGTTTCTCAACGCTTTTGGCGAACTGCCGCAGCCGTTGATTGATACACAAATTCTGGCTGCTTTTTGCGGTCGTCCGATGTCGTGGGGGTTTGCCTCGATGGTGGAAGAGTTTACGGGGGTGGCGCTGGACAAAAGCGAATCCCGCACCGACTGGCTGGCCAGACCGCTGACCGAGCGTCAGTGTGAGTACGCGGCGGCTGATGTCTGGTATCTATTACCGATCACCACAAAACTGATGGTTGAAACTGAAGCCAGCGGCTGGCTGCCAGCCGCACTGGACGAATGTCGCTTAATGCAGCAGCGTCGCCAGGAGGTTCTGGCGCCTGAAGACGCATGGCGCGATATCACTAACGCCTGGCAGTTGCGTACTCGTCAGTTGGCCTGCCTGCAACTGCTTGCCGACTGGCGACTGCGTAAAGCGCGTGAGCGCGATCTGGCGGTGAACTTTGTGGTGCGTGAAGAACACCTGTGGGCGGTCGCTCGTTATATGCCAGGGAGTCTGGGTGAACTGGACAGCCTCGGCCTTTCCGGTAGTGAAATTCGCTTCCACGGCAAAACGCTGATTTCTCTGGTAGAAAAAGCGCAGGCTTTACCGGAAGAATCACTGCCACAGCCGCTGCTGAATTTGATGGATATGCCTGGATACCGCAAAGCGTTTAAAGCTATTAAGGCGCTGGTTGCCGAGGTAAGTACTGAGCATAATCTTAGCGTCGAACTGCTGGCTTCACGCCGTCAAATCAACCAGCTACTCAACTGGCACTGGAAATTAAAGCCGCAGCAGACCCTGCCGGAGTTGGTTTCCGGTTGGCGTGGCGAACTGATGTCCGATCGTCTCAACGCGCTGCTGCAGGAATATCCGCAGTAAGTCACCAGGCTCGCCGGGTTGCGCCATTGCTAACCCGGCCTGCGCAACGCTACAAATCAAGCACCAGGCGCTTACCTTTGGCGCGTGAGCAGCAAATAAGCATGCTTTGCTGGCTGGCTTTTTCGTCGTCGCTGAAATACTGATCGCGGTGATCCGCTTCCCCTTCAAGAATCGTCGTTTCACAGGTGCCGCAAACACCTTCCCGGCACAGGCACTCAACGCGCGCGGCTTTGTTATTTTCGATAACCTGCAAAATGGTCATCTCTTCCGGGACCACAAACTCGCGTCCGGAACGCGCCAGAATCAGGGTAAAGGCATCACCGCTTTTATCTTCCAGCGCAAATTGTTCGAAATGTAGCGTATTGCTGTCCAGTCTATGGAGGGAAGCCGCTTCTCTGACGGCATCGTTGAGCACTGCTGGACCGCAGGTGTAAATATGTGTTCCGGGTTCGACATCGGCCAGCAGGCGAGATAAATCAAGGCGGGTCCCTGCGCTTGACAGATGCAGATGAATACGATCGACGCTGGGGTGTTGCAGAAGTTCGTCATAAAACGCGCAGTTGTCCTGACTGGGAGAGCAATAATGCAGTTGCCATTGCGCCTTAGAGTGTTCCAGTTCCGGGATATGCGATAAAAACGGTGTGATGCCGATACCTCCGGCAATCAACAGATGTTGTTGTGCCTGAGGGGCGAGGGCGAACAGATTGTTTGGTGTGGAGATCGTGAGCGTGTCGCCGGGTTTCACGTTTTGATGCAGATATCGTGAGCCGCCTTTGGATGCTTCCTCCAGTCGTACGGCGATTTGCCAGGCGCTCGTATCAAAGGGGGAACTCATCAGCGAGTAAGCATTGCTGTACAGATTCTCGCCATCGCGCATCTGCACGATAATATGGCTGCCACCCTGAAACGCGGGCAACGGCTCGCCTGATGTCGCCGTTAAAGTAAAGCGTTTTACCTGCGCGGTAATCGTCTCAATCCGGCTGACCCGGACTTCTTGCATTTGATAATCAGACATTGCGGCACTCCCTAAAAAATCTGTCCGGCGCTGCTTAACGATACGCCGGAACCTGTCGTTACAGCCTCTGGTTATTCCTGAAACACCTGCGCGACCAGATTATGGAAATGGGCAATGCCATGTTCGGAGATACCGCTGCCGCTGGTGTCGGCCATAATGCGGCCCTGACCGCGATACCCGCGCGATTTCAACCCTTTTTGGACGCTTTCAACCAGACGTAAATCTTCAGGGCGGAAGACGTTGCGATACCATTCGATCAGTTGTTTCTGCTCTTCGGTCAGTTCTTCATTGGTGAAGTAGATGTCATAGTTTTGCAGCGTAGTTTCTGCATCCACTGGAAATTCGTAGATAACGGTCATCATGCCTTTGATTGGCGTAACGTTGAGCATGGTGCACGGCCACAGCCAGAAACCGTGGAAGGCGGCATCAACACCTTCTTCGAACTTAAATGACTGCTCTGACGGTTTGGCGAAACCGTATTGTAGCGTCCAGTTGCCGTGCATAGTATGCCAGTAACGATCAACCTGAACCGAGTCGGAAAAACCAGGGTGAGCCGGGCCGCAGTGGTAGCACTCCAGATAGTTATCGACAATATTCTTCCAGTTGGCTGGAGTTCGGGTCGTAAAGCGCGCCGCCAGCTTCAGGTCATGCACATCAGGGCAGGCTTCGATAACTTTGTCTGCAAGACCTGGGAGTTGTTCTTCTACGCTGCCCGCGTTCGGATCCATGTTGATAAACACGAATCCGGCATATTCTTCCAGCCGTACCGGGGTGAGATGTGCTTTCTCACTGTCGAAGTTGGCAACGTTTTCGCAGTTACGTGCATGCGCCAGGTTACCGTCAAGCTTGAATGCCCAGGCGTGGTAAGGGCAGGTAATCACATTTTTCGCTTTCCCTTCGCCGCTCAACAGCTGATGACCACGATGCGGGCAAACGTTGTAGAACGCGCGCAGCACGTTATCGCGACCACGTACCAGCACGATGTTCTCGCCAATCACTTCCCGGGTTACATAGTCATTGGGTTTCGCCAGTTCGCTACTGTGGGCTACACAAATCCAGCTCTTAGCGAACACTTTCTCCTGCTCGTGCTCGAAGGCCTGATGGTCGGTATAGAACCGGGCAGGGATAGTCCAGGCGTCCTGCGGGTTGGCACAGAAATTTTGCGGCAGAATAAACTCAGGGCTCAGATTGCTCATTGGAATACCTTTAATTTGTGAGTAAGAGGATTTTTTACTGGCGCTTAATTGTCGCCTTTGAGTAATGTCCCGGCCGGTGGTGCGACGGGGACGTCCACTGGCGTTTCGGGGAGATGACCTTCAATTTGATGTGCAGGAACGTGGGCATAGTCCTGCCGTACCCAGCGAAGAAAACCGCCAACCTTCACCAACAGAATGGCGAGGAAGGGAAGTGCGGTCAGAACCACCGTGGTCTTCATGGTTTCCAGGGACGCGCCGGTGAACAAAATTGATAATGGGATCAGGGTGATGACCACGCACCAGAACAGACGTAAGCTACGCTGCGGATCTTCCCCTTCCTGCAGGTTACGCGTGCTGGTGGCCGCCATGGTGTAGGCGACGGCATCCATATGCGAGGCGAGAAAAATAATCATGATCGCCAGATACGCCACCAGGAACAGTTTCCCGGCAGGCAACGACATCAACACTTGCTGTACGGCTGTTTCGCCGCCTAACGTGGCCATAACCTGCGGTACGTCGATCACACCGTTCACAAATTGGTGAATGGAGTAGCTTTCCATCACGCCAAAGAAGAACCAGCAGCCAACGGTACTACCCAGGATTAACGCCCAGATAACCTCTTTGATTTTGCGACCACGGGATACGCGAGTGACAAACATTGCCACGCCAGGGGTGTAGGAGATCCACCACAGCCAATAGAACACCGTCCAGTTGCGGGTGAACTCACCGTTGCCGAGCGGGTCGGTGAACAGACTCATCTGCAAAAAGTTTTGTGTCGTCAGACCGATGGCGTTAATGATGTTGTTGGTGATGAACTCGGTCGGGCCGACAATCAGCACCAGCAGCGGCAGTAAAAACGCCCCCAAGCCGACCATTTTGCTCAGACGTTGCAAGCCGTTGTTGATGCCAATCCAGGAGCTCAGACAGAAAATGCCGCCAGAGAACAGGATAACAAACGCCTGTACGGTGAAGTTATCCGGTAAACCTGTGAGAGCAGATAAACCACGGGTAAAGGTGGCGGCGGTGACAACCAGAGAGATGGTTAACGCGCCAACTGTGGCGATCAGGAACATCAAATCAACCAGCCGGCCCCAGACGCCCTGCGGATGCACGCCGGTGATAGCGGCGATTATTCCGGACAGGCTCAGCCCTTTGTTTTTCCGCACATGAAAGTGGTAGGCCATGGTTAATGAAGCCAGCGTATAGGTCGCCCAGGCGCTGATTCCCCAATGGAAAAAAGAGTAGGGTAAGCTGTATTCCAGCGCTTTTTGCGAGTGCGGAGCGATATTCAGACCTGGGGTCTGGTAATAATAGGCCCACTCAGCAACGCCCCAATAGAGCGTGGAGGAACCTAGTCCGGCACAAATAAACATAAACAGCCAGGACAGCGTGCTGTATTCCGCTTTTCCTTCTCCCAGACGAATGTTGCCGTATTTGCTGGTGGCCAGCCAGACGACCAGACCCATCGCCATCAGAACGAGGATCTGCACGGCGGAACCCAGCATCCGGGTAACGCCGTTAAAAAGGGTATTTGCGACTTGTGCAGACTGCTGAGGGAAGAGACTAAGTGTGGCGGCGATGAAAAGAATAGCCACCAGACTGATGGCTATCAGCGGCATGTCTTTTTTCTTAACGTTGCTCAACATGGGATCTCCTGGGCACAGTTGCCCGCGTATGGCATTAGCCTGTCGTTGTTATCATGCTGTAGGGAATCAGTGATCTTGTATTTAACAATTTTATTATTTGTTCTTTACATGAATTAAACAATTGCTCGATGCGTGAAGCAATAAAACACAGAACGGAAATAATAAAAGGTGAATTGGCGCAGGTTATTGGTGCCATAAAAAGCATAAAAAAGCCGCGTCAGTGACGCGGCTCATATTCCGTGGTTTGACCTCTAACGCAATGCCCGAGAGATGGCCTCGCCAACCTGTTGGGTGGTGGCATTGCCTTTCATATCCGGTGTTTTCGGGCCGCTGGCAATAACCTGCTCAATTGCCGCCAGAATACCGTCGTGGGCGGCTTTATAGTTAGCATCACCGTTGCCAAGGAAGTCGAGCATCATGGCGCCAGCCCAGATAGTCGCTATAGGGTTGGCGAGGTTCTTGCCGTAGATATCGGGGGCCGAACCGTGTACTGGCTCGAACAGAGACGGGAAGGTGCGTTCCGGGTTTAAGTTGGCTGAAGGCGCAATGCCAATCGTTCCGGTACAGGCTGGACCGAGATCGGAGAGGATGTCGCCAAACAGGTTGGAGGCAACCACCACGTCAAAACGCTCCGGCTGCATCACAAAGCGGGCGCAGAGTATATCAATATGCTGTTTATCCCAACGGATCTCGGGATAGTGAGCCGCCATTGCTTCTACACGCTCGTCCCAGTACGGCATGCTGATGGCCAGGCCGTTGGATTTGGTCGCCGAGGTCAGGGTTTTGCGCGGGCGGTTTTGCGCCAGCTCGAAAGCGTAACGCAAAATTCGATCCACACCGCGACGGGTGAAGACCGACTCCTGGATAACCACTTCGTGTTCTGTACCTTCGCTTACGCGTCCGCCGAGTGAAGAGTATTCTCCCTCGGTGTTCTCGCGCACCACATAGAAATCGATGTCGCCAGGCTGCTTACCTGCCAGTGGGCAAGGTACGCCCGGAAACAGGCGTACCGGGCGCAGGTTGACATACTGGTCGAATTCGCGGCGAAACTTAAGCAGTGAACCCCATAATGAGATGTGGTCCGGTACGGTTTCCGGCCAGCCAACGGCACCAAAATAGATAGCATCGAAGGATTGTAACTGCTTATGCCAGTCATCCGGCATCATCTTTCCGTGATGGGCGTAGTACTCGCAGCTGGCCCATTCCATTTGCTCAAAGCTGAGTGACAACCCCCAACGCTCGGCGGCTGCCTGCAACACCTGAATGCCTTCAGGCAGGACTTCTTTACCAATGCCATCTCCGGGGATAGCGGCAATACGACAGGTTTTCTTCATAGCAGCTCTCACTTGTACGCCATCAAAATTGACTTTCCCCGTATCCTATAATTGACTGATTAATAGTTAATCCCCCTAACTGGTGAAACATAAAACACAGATCATGAATAATCTGCCGCTGCTAAATGATTTACGCGTCTTTATGCTGGTTGCCCGTCGTGCGGGATTTGCCGCCGTTGCCGAAGAGCTGGGCGTATCTCCGGCTTTTATCAGTAAGCGCGTTGCCCTGTTGGAGCAAACGCTGAACGTGGTGCTGTTGCACCGAACAACGCGGCGCGTAACCATCACGGAAGAGGGGGAGCGGATCTACGAATGGGCACAGCGGATCCTGCAGGATGTCGATCAGATGATGGACGAGCTGTCCGATGCCAGGCAGATCCCGCAGGGGATGCTACGAATTATCAGTAGCTTTGGTTTTGGCCGCCGGGTGGTCGCTCCGGCGCTGTCTGCGCTGGCAAAAGAGTACCCGCAGTTAGAACTGAGGTTCGATGTTGAAGACCGTCTGGTAGATATGGTCAATGAGGGCGTCGATCTCGATATTCGTATCGGGGATGATATCGCGCCGAACCTGATTGCCCGCAAGCTGGCGACTAACTATCGTATTCTGTGCGCCTCGCCGGAATTTGTGGCGCGGCATGGAGTGCCGAAACAACTGAACGATCTTTCTACTTTCCCCTGCCTGGTTATTAAAGAACGTGACCATCCGTTTGGTATCTGGCAAATGCGTAATAAAGAGGGCGCACACTCAATAAAGGTTACGGGGCCGCTGTCGTCTAACCATGGCGAAGTGGTACATCAATGGTGTCTGGATGGGCAGGGAATTGCTTTGCGTTCGTGGTGGGACGTTTGCGACAACATTGCCAGCGGACATCTGGTGCATATATTGCCTGAGTATTATCAACCCGCCAATATATGGGCGGTTTATGTCTCCCGGCTGGCGACGTCGGCAAAAATCCGTATTACGGTTGAGTATTTACGCCGCTATTTTGCCGAAAACTACCCAAAGTTTACTTTGGAATAAATGCTCGATAGGTTAGTCAGAGACAGAAAATAAAAAAGGCAGAATAATCTGCCTTTTTCGTAACCATGATTTAGCGACAAAAGAGCTTATTTAGACTCTTCCGCTTCAGGTAATGTCACGTTAAGTTCGAGGATCGAAATATCGCCGTCTTTTTGTTCAAGTTGTACTGTGACCATTTCGGGATCAATTTGTACATACTTACAGATAACGTCGAGAATATCCTTACGCAGCTGCGGTAAATAATGTGGCTCGGCGTCACTACGACGACGTTCCGCAACAATAATCTGCAGTCGCTCTTTAGCGATGTTCGCTGTGCTCTTTTTCCGCGAGAGAAAAAAATCCAGTAATGCCATAACTTATCCTCCGAACAGGCGTTTGAGGAAACCTTTCTTCTCTTCTTCAATGAAGCGGAAAGGACGTTCTTCTCCCAACAGACGGTCTACGGTATCAGCATAGGCTTTACCGGCATCAGCATTGATGTCGAGAATAACCGGCTCACCCTGGTTAGACGCGCGCAGGACTGACTGATCTTCAGGAATCACGCCAACCAGCTTGATTCGCAGAATTTCCAGTACGTCTTCCATGCTCAGCATGTCACCTTTATTTACGCGGCCAGGGTTGTAGCGCGTCAGCAACAAATGCTCTTTAATTGGATCTTCACCGTTTTCCGCGCGACGAGATTTCGACGCCAGAATACCCAGAATACGGTCAGAGTCACGTACAGAGGAGACTTCCGGGTTGGTGGTAATAATCGCTTCATCGGCAAAATACAGGGCCATCAGCGCACCAGTTTCAATACCCGCCGGAGAGTCGCAGACGATGAAGTCGAATTCCATCGTTTTCAGATCGTCCAGAACTTTCGCGACGCCTTCACGCGTCAGCGCGTCTTTATCGCGAGTTTGTGAGGCCGGAAGAATAAATAGATTTTCGGTACGCTTATCTTTGATTAGCGCCTGATTTAACGACGCATCGCCCTGAATAACGTTGACGAAGTCGTAAACGACGCGGCGTTCACAACCCATAATCAGATCAAGATTACGCAGGCCGATATCAAAATCAATAACGACAGTTTTCTTTCCCTTCTGGGCCAAACCTGTAGCGATGGCCGCGCTGGAGGTGGTTTTGCCAACGCCCCCTTTACCCGAAGTAACAACAATAATGCGTGCCATAGAAATTCCTTGTTAAAAAGGGATCAATTCAACGGTTGAACTGTCAAAGCGTTCTCTGCTAATTGCAGACGTGCCGCTTTGCCATAAAATTCTGCTGGGATTTTATCACTCAGCCAATAAACACCTGCGATAGACACCAGTTCTGCCGTCAGATGGGTACAAAAAATTTGCGCTTCCCGGTCACCGCTTGCGCCTGCCAACGCACGGCCTCTCATCATTCCATAAACATGAATATTGCCATCAGCGATAAGCTCTGCGCCTGCACTGACGTGGCTTGTAACAATCAGATCACATTGTGGTGCATAAATGCGCTGACCGGAACGAACCGGCACATTTATTAATCGTGTTTTTGTGATGGGAGTAACGTTTTGTGGCGGAGCGACGGGAGCCGGGGCCTCAACGGGCGCAGGACGAATAGCTTTTTCTTTACCTTCAGTCAGTAAAGGAAGACCCATTTCGTCGATTTCAGCCTTGAGTCTGGCGTCTTTGCATCCGCTAACGCCGATAATGCGCAATCCGGTAGACGCGACAACCTTCTGCAGCGCTGACCAGTTTACCGGGCTTTCAAGACCACTCACGTTAACCACTACGGGAGCATGTTTTAAAAAAGCAGGTGCCTGCGCGATTTTGTCTTCCAACGCCTGACGAATAACCTCGGGTTCTGCTTCATGTAAATGAACCACTGATAAGGTGAAGCTACTGCCTTTAAGCTCGATTGGCGTGTTTGACATCCTGGCCTTACTCAATTTGCTATTTATCATCCCCAGCGCGGGGTGATATTCCGAAGACTATAAGGCATGTTATAGTCAGTATTATATTGAGGCAAGCCACCATTCCGTGAATTCAGAGTAAAAGATATGTTTTGTGTGATCTACCGAAGCAGTAAACGTGACCAGACCTATTTATATGTCGAAAAAAAAGACGATTTCTCGCGAGTTCCTGAAGAACTGATGAAAGGATTTGGTCAGCCGACGCTGGCAATGATGTTGCCGCTTGATGGCCGTAAAAAGCTGGTTAATGCCGATCTGGAAAAAGTAAAACAGGCACTCACCGAGCAGGGCTATTATTTACAAATACCACCGCCGCCAGAAGATTTACTTAAACAGCATCTGGCCGCGACGAAACAAAATACACCAGACGATAAACGTTAAACTGCATCCGGCAGCAGCACGCCCCATCGATGCAGTACCTGAAATTGATAACTACGTTAGGGGAAAGTAATGTATCAACATCATAACTGGCATGGTGCTCTGCTGGATTATCCGGTGAGTAAGGTGGTTTGCGTAGGGAGTAACTATGCCAACCATATTAAAGAGATGGGTGGAACGCCTCCGGAAGAACCGGTGCTGTTTATTAAACCGGAAACCGCGCTGTGCGATTTACGCCAGCCGCTGGTGATCCCATCTGATATGGGTTCGGTTCACCATGAAGTTGAGCTGGCTGTTTTGATTGGCGCGACCCTACGTCAGGCGACGGAAGAACATGTGCGCAAAGCCATTGCGGGCTATGGCGTCGCGTTGGATCTGACCCTGCGTGATATTCAGGGCAAAATGAAGAAGGCGGGGCAACCGTGGGAAAAAGCGAAGGGCTTTGATAACTCTTGCCCGCTGTCAGGGTTTATTCCGGTGGCGGAATTTAATGGTGATCCTCAGGATACGATGCTCGGGTTAACGGTTAACGGTGAGCAGCGCCAGCACGGCACCACGGCGGATATGATCCATCAAATCGTGCCTTTGATTGCCTATATGAGTCGTTTCTTTACCCTCAAAGCGGGCGATGTTGTGTTGACGGGGACGCCAGCAGGAGTTGGGCCGTTAAACAGCGGTGATGAACTGGCTATCAGTTTTCATGGTCAAACGCTGACGACACGCGTGCTGTAATCTCTTCTTGCCGCCTTTTCGGGCGGCAAAACTTGCATCAGCGTGCCAGACTGGTTATAAGGTGCAGCTTTATTGCAATAGCGGATACCCTGATGAGCGACATACCTTTCTGGCAAAGTAAAACCCTGGATGAAATGACCGATGCCGAGTGGGAGTCATTATGTGACGGGTGTGGTCAATGCTGCCTGCATAAGCTGATGGATGAAGACACCGACGAAATCTATTTTACTAACGTCGCGTGTAAGCAGCTCAATATCAAAACCTGTCAGTGCCGTAATTACGAACGCCGATTCGAGTACGAGCCTGACTGTATCAAACTGACGCGCGATAATCTGCCCACCTTTGAATGGCTGCCGATGACCTGTGCGTATCGTCTGCTAGCGGAAGGTAAAGGGCTGCCGGAGTGGCATCCACTGCTGACGGGATCAAAAGCGGCGATGCACGGTGAACGTATTTCAGTACGTCATATTGCAGTGAAAGAATCGGAAGTGCGTGACTGGCAGGATCATATTTTGAACAAACCTTCATGGGCGGACTAAGCCGCCCATCGATTAGCAGGCGTTAAGGCTTAAGACTTTTTCGCCTGATACATCTCATCGCCATGGTTGTCATCTTCAATCCAGAAATTGATGTTGAATTGGGCGTCGTCGCTTAATTCAACGCGATGCCAGTACTGCGGCGGACTGGTCGCAAACTGACCGGCATTAATCACCACTTTTACTTCAGGCTCTTTTGCGTCTTCATTGGCAAAGCCGTAATACGTTACCGTACCTTCCATCACACAAAGCTGGCCAAAAACGCCTGCTGCAGTGTTATGGTGAGAAAGAAGTGCTGCCGGGACGTTGTCTTTCGTGAAGAAGGGAGTAGAGCGTTTAACTTTCCAGTTTGCCGGGATGCGTAAATGGGACATAAGACATCTCCTTGGTGTGGCATCTATAAGATGTATTTAATATACATCTTATAGATGCCAGCAGGCAATGAATTTAAGGCAAAAAAAACGCTCCCGAAGGAGCGTCTCTGTTAGCGACCGAAGAGGTCACGTTTTTTCGGTTTGAACGGCTGTGCTATCACTACCAGCACGGCGACCACCAGGTAGGCGGCGAAGATCCCCAACAGCCACTGCGGCATTTCCAGGGTTAAAAAAGACCACTGGCGCTCAGCACAGTCACCGGACGCTAAAAACACCTGCGGCAGCCATTTGTCCAGTGGCAGCCAGCTTGGGAAGCGTGCGGCAAAATCACAGGTCATAAACGGGGATGGGTGCAGCTGAATCATGGTGTGCTCATACGCTAACTGAAGTCCGCGCCAGGCACTGTAAATCCAGATTATCATCGCCACATAGCGCAGTGGTGTTTTTGGTGCGATAGCACCCACCAGCCCTGCACCCATCACGCCAAATAATGCGCTACGTTCGTAAATACACAACACGCAAGGTTTTAGCAGCATGACGTGCTGGAACCACAGCGCGACGAGCTCCAGCGCAAAGGCGGTTAACGCCAACAATAACCATGCTCCACGACCTCGGGAGCACTGGTTTAAAAATCGCAACATAATCATTTCCCTGCAACATGCGTAGAGACCGCAGTTTAAACCAATTCACTTTATGCGCCACTAGCGGGAATTGAAAATTTGCGTAATCGGATATTTATCATGCAAAAAGTCAAACCGGGCAGTGATTTGCCCGGTTAATTGTTATGAAAGTGTAGCTAACCAGCCCGTTTGGGTCATCCACTCGGTCACCGGAACTAGCGTGAACTCGACGCAAAGCAGGCCGACGAGCGTCAGGACGAGAGTATAAGGCAGGGCCATCCACACCATGCGACCATAAGAGAGGCGAATCAACGGCGCCAGTGCAGAGGTCAGCAGGAACAGGAATGCAGCCTGGCCGTTTGGCGTGGCCACCGAAGGCAGGTTGGTCCCGGTATTGATCGCCACCGCCAACAGCTCAAATTGGTTAAGGCTGATGGTCCCATGTTCCATCGCGGCTTTGGCTTCATTGATATAAATCGTACCAACAAAAACGTTATCAGAGATCGAAGACAGCAGGCCGTTGAAGAGATAAAACAGCGTCAGTTGTGCATGTTCAGACGACTGCAAAACAAACTGAATAATCGGCGAAAAGAGCTGTTGATCGATAATCACCGCGACAATAGAGAAGAACACGGTCAGCAGCGCGGTGAAGGGTAGCGACTCGGTAAAGGCCTTACCTATCGCATGTTCGTCGGTTACGCCGGTCAACGAGGTTGCCAGAATGATGACCGACAAACCGATCAATCCGACTTCTGCCAGATGCAGGGCCAAAGCAACGACCAGCCAGACGCCAATAATCGCCTGGACAATCAGTTTAATTTTGTCCTGGCGGGTACGTTGTTGGCGGCTCTGATCGTCAAACTGTTGCAGGACATCACGGACGGTCTCCGGCAGCGTTTCGCCATAGCCAAACCAGCGCAATTTCTCGACCAGTACACAGGTTAACAGGCCGCAAATCAGTACCGGGACGGTAACTGGCGACATGCGCAGGAAGAAGTCGCCAAAATGCCAGCCAGCCGCTTTGGCAATAATCAGGTTTTGTGGCTCGCCCACCATGGTCATCACGCCGCCTAACGCCGTACCGACACCCGCGTGCATCATCAGGCTACGCAGAAAACCGCGGAACTGCTCAAGTACGACTTTATTGTGCTGATCGATATGGCTGTCATCAAGCATGTTGTTGTCTTCCGCGCGAGAAGAAGCAACGCGATGGTAGATACCATAAAACCCGACCGCAACGCTGATTACCACGGCAACGACGGTCAACGCATCGAGGAACGCAGAGAGGAAAGCGGCTGCAACACAAAAAGACAGTGACAGCAGCGTCTTGGAGCGAATAGTGAGCAGCAGACGCGTGAAAATAAACAGTAATAACTGCTTCATAAAGTAGATGCCTGCCACCATAAACATCAGCAGCAATAACACCTCAAGATTTGCGGCAACCTCTTCACGCACATGCGTGGCGCTGGTCATGCCAATAATGACAGCTTCGATAGCCAACAGCCCGCCTGGCAGCAGTGGGTAGCATTTTAACGCCATCGCCAGAGTGAAAATGAACTCGGCCACCAGCAACCAGCCGGCGATAAAAGGGTTGATGAAAAAAATAATCGGGTTAACGACTAAGAAGACAAGCAGTGCAAGTTTGTACCAGTCTGGTGATTGACCTAAAAAATTGCGCCACATAGCGCGGCCCCATGATAGCTCCATGGTGATTTCCCTACCTTTAAAAATGAAATCATGTTTTTATGTTTGACCGCAAAGCTTAGCGGGAGGAGGGAGTACAGGCAAGCTATTCACGAGACTGGCAAGGTTGGCTGTGCTGTAGCGTTATTTGGAAAATGAAGCCTTGATCCACTTTTTCTTCATTGCGTCAGCTATCAGCTAAGATACCCATCTGGTATGATGTGTGTAACTATGTTTTGCTGTGTAATGGAATTTTTACTATGGTCATTAAGGCGCAAAGCCCGGCTGGGTTCGCGGAAGAGTACATCATTGAAAGTATCTGGAATAACCGCTTCCCACCTGGCACTATTTTGCCCGCTGAACGTGAACTCTCCGAACTTATTGGGGTGACACGTACCACGCTACGCGAAGTATTGCAGCGGTTGGCGCGAGATGGCTGGTTGACCATTCAACACGGCAAACCGACGAAGGTGAATAACTTCTGGGAAACTTCCGGGCTGAATATTCTTGAAACGCTGGCGCGTCTCGATCACGAGAGTGTCCCGCAGTTGATTGATAATCTGCTGTCCGTGCGTACCAATATTTCGACGATCTTTGTTCGCACTGCGTTTCGCCAGCATCCTGATAAAGCACAGGAGGTTTTGGCGACGGCAAATCAGGTGGCCGACCACGCTGACGCATTTGCCGATCTGGACTATAACATTTTCCGCGGCCTGGCATTTGCCTCCGGCAATCCGATTTACGGTTTGATCCTCAACGGTATGAAAGGATTATATACCCGCATTGGTCGTCATTATTTTGCCAATCCGGAAGCGCGCGCGCTGGCGCTGAGCTTCTACCGTAAACTGTCAGAACTCTGCGAGCAGGGCGCTCATGAGCAGGTGTATGAAACGGTGCGTCGCTATGGTCACGACAGTGGCGAAATTTGGCATCGCATGCAAAAGAGCCTGCCGGGCGATTTGGCGATTCAGGGTCGTTAATTGCTCAAAGCCGGATGGCGACGCCAAAGCGTCTTATCCGGCCTACAATACGTGCACTTCGTAGGCCGGATATGGTGTTTACACCGCCTCCGGCAATAAGATTTACAGACCGTTCATCCTTGGCGGGCAACGCTCCAACAGCTCCACGCTGCCATCTTCATTCTGTTGCTCCAGCATCACGTCAAAACCCCAAAGCCGGTGTACGTGCTTGAGCACTTCTTTGCGTCCTTTATCCAGCGGTGCGCGGTTATGCGGAATATAGCGTAAGGTGAGCGAACGATCGCCACGCAGATCGACATTCCAGATTTGAATATTCGGCTCCAGGTTGCTGAGGTTGTATTGCGACGACAACCTGTTGCGGATCTCACGATATCCTTCCTCGTTATGAATCGCTGAAATCTCCAGATAGTTGTGACGATCGTCATCCAGCACGGTGAACAGACGGAAATCACGCATCACCTTTGGTGACAGGAACTGGCTGATAAAGCTCTCATCTTTGAAATCGCGCATCGCGAAATGCAGGGTTTCCAGCCAGTCGGAACCCGCTATGTCCGGGAACCAGTATTTGTCCTCCTCGGTCGGCGACTGACAAATACGTTTGATATCCTGGAACATGGCAAACCCCAGGGCATAAGGGTTTATCCCGCTATACCACGGGCTGTTGTAGGGCGGCTGAAATACCACATTGGTATGGCTATGCAGAAACTCCAGCATAAACCGTTCGGTGACTTTACCTTCATCATAAAGGTGGTTCAGGATGGTGTAATGCCAGAAAGTGGCCCAGCCCTCGTTCATCACCTGCGTCTGTTTCTGCGGATAAAAATACTGGCTGACCTTGCGTACAATGCGCAGGACTTCGCGTTGCCAGGACTCCAGCAGCGGGGCGTTCTTCTCCATGAAGTACAGCAGGTTCTCCTGTGGCTCAGAGGGATAACGCCGGGCTTCCGCCACGGTTTTCTCTTCCTCTTTCTTCGGCAGCGTGCGCCACAACATATTCACCTGGCTTTGCAGATACTCTTCACGGCTTTTCTGACGGGCTTTCTCTTCCTGTAGGGAAATTTTTTGCGGGCGTTTGTAACGGTCAACGCCGTAGTTCATCAGCGCATGGCAGGAGTCGAGCAGCTTTTCGACTTCATCCACGCCGTAACGCTCTTCACACTGGGTAATATAGTTTCGCGCGAAGATCAGGTAATCGACAATGGAACTGGCATCCGTCCAGCTTCGGAACAGGTAGTTGTTTTTGAAGAAGGAGTTGTGTCCGTAGCAGGCATGCGCCATCACCAGCGCCTGCATGGTGATGGTGTTCTCCTCCATCAGATACGCGATGCACGGATTGGAGTTGATAACAATCTCATAGGCCAGCCCCTGCTGACCATGTTTATACAAGCGCTCGGTTTCAATAAACTTTTTACCAAACGACCAGTGAGGATAGTTGATCGGCATCCCGACGCTGGAATAAGCATCCATCATCTGTTCGGAGGTGATCACCTCGATTTGGTGCGGGTAGGTATCCAGTCTGTAGAGTTTCGCCACGCGGTCTATCTCTGCCAGATAGACATCCAGCAGATCAAACGTCCAGTCGGGTCCATCGCTTAACCGTGTGCTGTCCTTGTTCATGGAATCAATCGTAGCCATTCGCGCACCCTCATTGTTGGCGGCACTCTCTGTCTGGAGTACCTCATGTCAAGCATAGATCATGGTGTTAAAAAACGTGCTGCGGCAGAAATTTTTTCTTTGCGATTTCACGTTAGCGAGGCGTCGAAAAATGGCATGGCCGCAAAATTATATGCTGGATAAAAATAACGCACAGCAGGAGATGCCAAAGCGGAGAGTCCCCAGTCATCACTGCTATATGTGAGGTAAGTCACCATAAAAAAGCCATATGTTGAATAATATTTTCAACTGAGTTATCAAGATGTAATTAGATGATTGTTCTTTTACTGTTAACGGAGTGGCTATGCGAGTTGTCATACTGGGAAGTGGTGTCGTTGGCGTGACCAGCGCCTGGTACTTAAGTCAGGCTGGACACGATGTCACCGTCATTGATCGTGAGCCCGGTCCGGCACTGGAAACCAGTGCGGCGAACGCGGGGCAAATCTCTCCAGGTTATGCAGCACCATGGGCGGCACCAGGCGTACCGCTAAAAGCAATTAAGTGGATGTTTCAGCGCCACGCTCCGCTGGCCGTCCGTCTTGACGGAACCCAGTTCCAGTTGAAATGGATGTGGCAGATGCTGCGCAACTGCGACACCAGCCACTATATGGAAAATAAAGGACGCATGGTGCGACTGGCGGAATACAGCCGTGATTGCCTGAAAGCGCTGCGTGCTTCTACCGGTATCGAGTACGAAGGGCGCCAGGGCGGAACCCTGCAACTTTTCCGTACCGCTCAACAGTATGAGAACGCTACCCGCGACATCGCCGTGCTTGAAGATGCGGGCGTGCCATATCAACTGCTGGAAGCAAACCGTCTGGCGGAAGTCGAACCCGCACTGGCAGAAGTGGCGCACAAACTGACCGGTGGTCTGCGCTTACCGAATGATGAAACCGGCGACTGCCAGCTGTTTACCCAGCGTCTGGCGCAGATGGCGGAGCAGGCAGGCGTTAAGTTTCGCTTTAACACCCCGGTCGATAAGCTGCTGAGCGATGGTGAGCAGATTTATGGCGTCCAGTGCGGCGAGGAGATAGTTAAAGCCGATGCCTATGTGATGGCGTTTGGTTCGTACTCCACGGCAATGCTGAAAGGGATCGTTGATATCCCGGTCTATCCGCTCAAAGGCTATTCGTTGACCATTCCGGTGGCGCAAGACGACGGTGCGCCGGTTTCTACTATCCTTGATGAAACCTATAAAATCGCTATTACCCGCTTTGACAATCGTATTCGCGTTGGCGGCATGGCGGAGATTGTCGGCTTTAATACAGAATTGCTACAACCTCGTCGTGAAACGCTGGAAATGGTCGTACGCGATCTCTTCCCGCGCGGCGGTCATGTGGAGCAGGCAACCTTCTGGACCGGACTGCGTCCGATGACGCCGGACGGAACGCCGGTGGTGGGGCGCACCCGCTTTAAGAATCTGCTGCTCAATACCGGCCACGGCACGCTGGGTTGGACCATGGCCTGCGGCTCCGGTCAGCTACTGAGCGATATCCTTTCTGGCCGCACGCCAGCCATACCTTATGACGATCTGAGCGTGGCGCGTTACAGTCCGGGGTTTGCCCCCTCTCGTCCACGGCACTTACATGGCGCACATAACTGATAAGGACGTGAGATGACCCGCCCGATACTGGCCAGCATTGACCTGCAGGCGTTGAAACAAAATCTGACCATTACCCGCCAGGCCGCGCCGGACGCCCGCGTCTGGTCGGTGGTGAAAGCCAATGCGTATGGACACGGTATTGAACGCGTCTGGAATGCGCTGGGCACAACCGATGGTTTTGCCATGCTCAATCTTGAAGAGGCGATAACCCTACGCGAGCGCGGATGGAAAGGCCCGATACTCATGCTGGAGGGTTTTTTCCACGCCGAAGACCTGACGGTATATGACAATTATCGACTCACCACCTGTGTACACAGTAACTGGCAGCTAAAAGCATTGCAGAATGCGCGCCTGAAGGCGCCGCTCGATGTTTACCTGAAGGTGAACAGTGGTATGAACCGCCTTGGTTTTTTACCGGAAAGAGTTCCCACGGTCTGGCAACAGCTGCGGGCGATGCCCAACGTCGGTGAAATGACGCTGATGTCCCATTTTGCCGATGCAGAGCACCCGGAAGGTATCCAGGAGGCTATGACACGTATTGCGCAGGCAACTGAAGGGCTGGAGTGCAGACGATCGCTGTCGAATTCGGCAGCCACGCTGTGGCACCCTGAAGCGCATTATGACTGGGTTCGTCCAGGCATTATTTTGTATGGTGCGTCGCCTTCAGGACAATGGCAGGACATCGCCAACACCGGCCTGAAGCCAGTGATGACGCTGAGCAGTGAGATCATCGGCATACAAACGCTGAAAGCTGGCGATCGGGTGGGCTACGGTGGACGCTACACTGCCAGCGGCGAGCAGCGCATTGGCATTGTAGCGACCGGCTATGCAGACGGTTATCCACGCCATGCGCCAAGCGGAACGCCTGTGCTGGTGGATGGTGTACGTACCGGAACGGTGGGGACAGTCTCAATGGATATGTTGGCGGTAGATCTGACACCGTGCCCGCAGGCAGGGATCGGGACGCCGGTAGAACTGTGGGGCAAAGAGATTAAAATTGACGATGTGGCCGCCGCCGCAGGTACGGTGGGCTACGAGTTAATGTGTTCTCTGGCGCTGCGCGTGCCAGTTGTGACGGTGTAACTTTATATAGCATTGCCTGATGCTGCTGCGTTTATCAGGCCTCCAGAGTCAATGCATTTTGTAGGCCGGGTAAGGCGCAGCCGCCACCCGGCAAAACATCCGCTCTACTCATCCTCATCTTCAGCAACGCGAACACCGACCTTCAGCACTGCATTATCTTCCTTCTCGGCTACGGTCCAGATCATGCCAGCGAATTCCACCTGGTCACCGACGACCGGCGCGGCACCAAGCAGATGCTGGACAATTTCACCCAACGTTTGCTGCTTATCACGATACTCGGTGCCATCTTCCAGGCCATAAATCAGCGCCACATCGGCATATTTTGCGCTGGCTTCAAGAATAAAATCACCGAAGAAGCGCTGGTCTAACGACACAGGTGGCGACTGGCTGAACAGCTTGCCAAGAGCCGGGAGATCGCGCTCGCGGCCAATAACACACAATACGTCGCCTTCGCGAAGACGTGTGCTGCCGGAGGGGTGAAACAGCACGTTGTCACGAAACAGGGCGGCTATTCGCGTTTCTTCCGGCATATGCAGGTCGCGCAATGCGGCTCCTACGCACCACTTATCGGCGCTGAGCTGATAAACAAACTGCTCCCACGGGTTATCCGGATGAATATCCAGGCCAATGCGCGACACGGGCCAGCCGACGGGAGGGACCACCACTTTGGCTTTTTTAGCGGCCCATGAAAGAGAGGTTCCCTGGAACAGCAACGAGATCAGTACCACGAAGAAGGCGACGTTAAAGAACAGGCGTGCATTCTCCAGACCCGCCATCATTGGGAAGACGGCGAGGATGATGGGTACCGCACCGCGCAGACCCACCCAACTGATGAAAATGCGTTCGCGCAGATTGAAGCCGCGAAACGGCAGCAGTCCGGCGAAAACCGAAAGTGGGCGGGCAATGAAAATCATCCACGCAGACAAAATCAGCGCAGGAACCACGATAGGCAGCAGGTCGGACGGCGTAACCAGCAGTCCGAGCACCAGGAACATGGCGATTTGCGCCAGCCAGGCCAGACCGTCGAAGTTTTGCAGAATGCCAAACCGGTTGCGAATAGGGCGATTACCCAGCAAGAAACCACACAGATAAACCGCCAGAATACCGCTGCCTTCCAGCGCAGTGGTCAGGGCAAAAATCAGGATCCCACCGCTTAACGCCAATAGCGGATACAGTCCGGCAGGCAGAGAAATGCGGTTAATCATCTGCTGGAGCATATATCCACCGCCCAGACCGATAACGATGCCTAAGCCAAACTGCTGGATAATGTGCACCGCGAACATCCAGCTTAAACCGGTTTCGTGGTTTTGGATCATGGCGATGAGCGTGATGGTCAAAAACACGGCCATCGGGTCATTACTGCCGGATTCAATTTCCAGCGTAGAGCCAACGCGTTCGTTAAGCCCCTTACCGCCAAGCAGGGAAAAGACCGCCGCGGCGTCGGTTGAACCAACAATCGCGCCAATCAGGAGTCCTTCAATAAGATCCAGATGAAACAGCCACGCGGCCATCATGCCGGTGAGTCCGGAAGTAATCAGCACACCGACCGTCGCCAACGATAGCGCCGGGCCTAACGCAACGCGAAAAGAGCTGGCCTGGGTGCGCATCCCGCCGTCGAGCAGGATAACTGCCAGTGCCAGGTTACTCACCATGTAGGCGAATGGATAGTTATCGAAAGGTATGCCGCCTATACCATCTACGCCCGCTAACATACCGATAGCGAGAAATATCACCAGGATAGGGATACCGAGGCGTGATGAGAATGAACTGAGTAAGATACTGCAGGTGACGAGAACGGAACCCAAAATAAAAAGGCTAATAATTGCTGCGGCATCCAACGTTCGGTTACTCCTGAATTACGCTGTTTCGTATTAATAAACCCTACCATAATAACGACAGAAACAGCGTTTTGCTTAGCCCCATTAGCCGCTTTTTTTACGATTTTAGTACCGGATGCCCACTTAAGGTGAGCTGAGTGCCGTTTTTATCATTTTTCAGCACCGCATTGGCTCCCAAAGGCAGGGTGACAGTGCGTTGTTCATGGCCAAAATCGAGGCCGCAGATCAACGGTACTGACAATCTGGCGCGCAGAAAATCACAAACTGAATCAAGATTGTAACCAGCGTCGTAGTCATTGGGTGCGCTACCGCTAAAACTGCCGAGGATAATGGCGTTTTGCTGGGCCAGTATTCCGGCGTGGTACAGCTGCAGCAGCATACGCTCGACACGGAATGGATGCTCGTTAATGTCTTCCAGCACCAAAATGCCGTTTTTGATGGCCGGCATCCACGGTGTACCCATCAACGAAATGATCATCGCCAGATTTCCGCCCCACAGTGTACCTTCAGTTGCGCACTGTGGACCGTCACCCTGCCATTCGAGGGTAAATTGGGCATTACGCAAAGCCTGCCAGAAATGGTGCTCGGTGAATGCGTTCATTTCTTCGGCGCCGAAGTTCGCCGCCAGCATCGGGCCGCTGAAGCTAATCACATTCCCCTGTGCCAGCAGACCACACTGGATCGCCGTAAAATCGCTGTGTCCGCACAGCAGCAGCGGATCTTGTTGCTGGCGGGCTGCCAGCCCCTGCCAGTCAATATCTTCCAGTAAACGGCTCGCGCCATAGCCGCCGCGTACCGCCATCACAATGGTATCGGGGGTTTTCAGATTAACGAGCGAGTTCACATCAGCAAGCCTTTCTGCCTCTGTCCCCGCAAAACGCTGGCAGCGGCGTGCAATGACCGCTGAATTGTCGACCTGATGACCGGCCTCAATAAGACGCGCAAGCCCACGTAAGGCAGCCTGCTGATTGATACAGTAGCCCGATGGGGCAATTAAGTGAAACCGGGACATGGCATTTCCTTGCTACAACTAAAACCAAATGTATATCATGCCGCGTAGGTATGTCGTTGTCACCTCAGCGACAGGTTCCGGCTATAAGGATAGATGACGTGAAATTGAGATGGTTTGCTTTTTTGGTTGTATTACTTGCGGGCTGTAGTTCAAAACAGGATTACAAAAACCCGCCGTGGAATGCTGAAGTTCCGGTTAAACGCGCAATGCAATGGATGCCGATCAGTGAAAAAGCCGGTGCGGCCTGGGGTGTCAGTCCACAATTGATTACCGCTATTATCGCCATTGAATCAGGCGGAAATCCGAATGCGGTCAGTAAGTCCAATGCGATTGGTCTGATGCAGTTGAAAGCCTCAACTTCAGGACGCGATGTTTATCGGCGCATGGGCTGGAGCGGAGAGCCGTCGACAAGTGAGTTGAAAAACCCCGAGCGCAATATCTCGATGGGGGCCGCATACCTGAGTATTCTCGAAACCGGGCCGCTGGCCGGGATTGAAGATCCGCAGGTGATGCAGTACGCGCTGGTAGTATCGTACGCCAACGGTGCGGGCGCACTGTTACGCACGTTCTCATCCGACAGGAAAAAAGCGATCAATAAAATCAACGACCTCAGCCCGGATGAATTTATTGAACATGTTGCGGACAATCATCCGGCGCCGCAGGCCCCGCGCTATATCTGGAAGCTTCAACAAGCGCTGGATGTGATGTAATTCAGGTGATGCTAATCGCGCACCTTGTTCGACTTTTCCCGGGCCTCGCGTTCAAGGGAAAAAATAATCCGCTGTAAGTTCCGCTCCACCGCCGGGCCGACGTTGAGAAAACGAAAGCTCAGGCGGGGAGTGGTAATCGTTTCGTTTTTCCCATCGATAACCTTGCGCTCACTAATGGAAATAAGCTGGGCGTCAACGTGATACACCCCCCATTGCTCCATATTTAGTTCAACCTGCGAGAAGCGCATACCTTCTGCCAACCCCTCTGGTTTTGCCACTTCTAACAGCCCGCCCATGCCGCCGAGAGACAGATCGAATAAGCGAAAATGCAGAATGCTGTTGTCCGGCATTTTAGCCGTGCAGCGATAGGGAGGATGCAGCGGAGCGCCGATGCGGAAATATTCCCGACGCTGCACAAACCACAGAGAAGGCGGCAAGGATGAGATAAACGCCGGCAGTTGCTGATACTCACCTTTTTTCAGCTGTGGCAGGGTGAATTCTACTTTGGCTCCCTGCGTTTCGGCGATAATTGAGATCTGGCTGGCCCGCTGTACGGCCTGGTTTTCATATTCCTGGCTGCCAAAATCCATGATCAGTTCATCGGGACTGACGGTCAGAATTTTGCTGATGAACTGGCCGCCTGACCAGGAGATACGCAGTGGAACCTGCTGCGACTTTAAGTCCCGAAGTACACCTAACACCGCTAACGGATTTTGCTTCAGGAACTGCTCATTGTAGTTACTCACACCTAATGACTCCTGGATGCCTGGTTTGTCGTTGGGTTATCGGCATTAATCGACGGAACTTAATACAAATGGATGAAATTTTTTACCAAACCCAATGAATTAAGTCTGAGTGATAAAAGCATGTCGTGATGGCTTGCCTATACTTTAAGTGCTGGCGCAGGAATGTCTTGCGCGTGCGTTCACTGGAAAGAGGGCCTGAAAATGGGAATTATTGCCTGGATTATTTTTGGTCTGATTGCGGGGGTTATCGCCAAACTGATTATGCCGGGGCGTGATGGCGGTGGGTTTATCCTGACCTGTATTCTCGGTATTGTCGGTGCTGTGGTCGGTGGATGGTTGGCAACGATGTTTGGTATTGGCGGCGATGTCAGCGGATTTAATCTCCATAGCTTCCTGGTGGCCGTGGTCGGCGCGATTGTTGTGCTGGGTGTCTTCCGGCTTGTACGACGAGATTAATCGAACGGCCCCCGAGCGGTAATGCCGTTCAGTTAAGCATGTAAGGTGAACATGTGATTCTTGTTCAGGGTTCCGTTCACCTCAACGGTGTCATTTCTCTGAACCGCAAACACCCGTGAACGTGCAAGGGAGGCTCGCCGCCACCTCCCTTGCATCCCAGGCTCCCGGCGGGAAAATCGTCGCTACGCGATTCATTCGTCTTATGCCGCCTGCCTGTCGGGTCGGGGCCGAGCCTGCGTCCATGCAGGCCGTCCCCTCTGTCCGCATCCCTGCGGACAGCCCCGGTCAGCCGTCAACGCCTCATCGATTTTCAGCCGGACCGGGGGTATCGCTTCAGCGAACTGACTTCCAGTTAAATCTTTTTTGCTGTTTAAACAAAAAACACAGATGGTCAGGTGTGGACTGGTCCGGCTGAAAATTGCCGACGTGTTTCCGTAAGGCCGGGAGAGCCAGCATGGATGCTGGCTCAGGGCGCGCTTTGCAAGGACGCTTCCTCGCGCCCGGCCCGGTAGCCTTTAGGAATAAGCGGAGGGTATTGCGCAGCAACAATTTTCCCGCCGGGAGTCGGGATTGTAAAGGGCGTGACGGAGAACGCCCTTTACACGTTCACAGGGATCGGCGTTTCAGAGAAACTATGAACATGAGGTGAACGGAACCCTTTTTCTGAGAGTGCATATTCAAAACTTCTACCCACACCGGCGATACTTTCTGAAACTAAGGCGTTAACTGAAGAGCATTACTCCGAGTGGGGCCGTTTCTTTGCATCGTTAAATCAGAATTGATACTCAATTCCCGCCCAGTAATTACGGCCTTCTTCGATAAATCCTTCGCTGTACACGTATTGTGTATCGAACAGGTTATTGACCGAAGCGTTGACGCTAAACCCGTGACCGATGGCGTAGTCGGCGCGTAAATGGGTAATGGCGAAACCTGCGGCTTTCTGCGAGCCGTCGCTATTGCTATAGCTCGATGAGCGGGCCTCTTCAGACAGCGTAATGCTCAGCGGATCCCACGGTTTCAGCGTCATCCATGCGGTGAGGGTTTGCGTCGGCAAATCGGTTATTTTGCCGATGTCGCTGCGTTTGACGTCCGCATGAATCAGGCCATAGCTCAGCCCAACATCCAGCATATCAAAGACTTTACCTTTAACGCCTGCATCCAGACCGGTGTAATCCACTCGGCCGCTGTTCTGATTCTGGATGGTATCGGCATCAATATTGTGTGAAAGAATCGCATCGCTGATGCGGTTGTAATAGACGCTGGCTTCGAATCCCCAGTCTTTACCAAGTGAACCATTCCAGGTCAGATCCACGCTGCGGGCGCGTTCCGGTTTAAGCTGCGGATTGACCAGCGCCACCTGGTTATAGGCCGGTTTCGAGGTGGTGTAGCGCTCTTTCAACGTCGGGAAACGTGTTCTGTCAGAGTAGGACAGCGCTAATGTGTCTGAATTTTCAAAGTGATATTTGGTCATCATCTGCCAGTTGAAGGCCGACTGATTGTTGTCATCATAGTGGGTGACGCTGCCATTTTTCTCGTGCTTCATGCCTTCCAGACTGTCGCGCCAGTCATAGCTTATTCCCGCCACGACATCGACGTTATCCGCTGCTGCCCACTGGTATTCGCTGGCAACGGACCAGGTGCGGTCTTCGTAACGGTCGTAAGACGCATTAGGTGCGCCTTTCTCGCGGTGAACATCATCCTTCCAGTTCACGGCGAAAGAGAGCAAGTCGTTTTCACGCATATCCGCAGCGAGCTGCAGACCAGCCCCATCGCTATAGTCTGAATAATGACTGTAGCTGCCTTTTTTGTTTTTCAGATCGGCAAGCGAGTTGTACATCATCAGCGTATTTTCAAAGGTATCGCGATACAGACGGCTTTTCAGGGTGAAACGATCGCCCAGATGGGTGGTGCCCTGATAGTAATAGCTCTCTTTATCGTACTGTGGCCATTGCCAGTAGCGTGATTTCTGACTGCTGGTTCCAGCGTACGGCGGGTTATCTTTTTCACCGTCCTGATTAATATAGGTCAGCACATATTCGTCATTACCACGTGGGGTAAAGCCCAGCTTCACGATGCCGCGTTTGTCATCAGCGGAGGAGTTAATCATCTTGCCGTTGCTGCCCGCAATAGGGTTGTCCACGCCGTGCGGTAAGCCAAGGAAATCCTGCTTCAACTGACTGCCGCTGAGCTGGATGTAGCCGAGATCGTTGCTGGCGCCAAATGAAGCGTGCATATCGTGGGCATTGTCTTTGCTACGACTCCAGCCCTGGCGATAGCCAATGCTGCCTTCAATCGGTTTGGTGGGCTTTTGGGTGGTGATATTGATGGCACCGCCCATCTGGTTCGGCCCTTGTAACAGCGACGAGTAGCCTTTGGAGACTTCAACCGAAGCGATATCGGAGGTCAGAAAACGGCCTAAATCGAGGTTGCCATCATAGGGGATGTATACCGGCACGCCGTCAAAATAGACGGGAACCTGACGGCTGTCAAAACCGCGGACTTTCACCTGCTGTTCATTGCGGTTGCCTGACTTTTGCAGCACGACGCCGGGAACAACGCTCAGTGCCTGCGCCACGTTTTGCTTATCCAGTTGCTGCATCGTTTCCTGGCCGAGAACCGTAGTGGTTGCGGCGGAGGCCGGACTTGACCAGACGGTCATGGTTTCGCTTTCCTGCCCAGCAAAAGCACTGTGCGCGAAAGCAAACGACAGGGCTGTGTAAAGACAACTTTTGTTGAAATTCATTATTTTTAGTCCATTTATTAATGTTATATGCCACGTGCGTCCGGGCTCAGGCTAACTTTGATATCCGCGGGCGGAGCGTAGTAAGGCGCGGAAGTGATGAAAAGTCTGATGCCACAGTCGAGATAACTCGCCAGCGAGGCGAGGGTAATGCCGCCAGTCAGCGCCAGCGTGCAATGGGGGGCCAGAGAAGGGGCCTGGCGGACAATTTCTGTTGCTTGCTCAGGGGTAAATTTGTCGAGTTGCAGGACATCGGGCGCGGCGCGTAGCGCGGCTAATGCCTCATCTGGCGTATCTGCCTCAACCACAATCTTTTTTTCTGGCGCATGGCGGCGTAAGCGCGCAATCGCACCTGACCAGTCGTTTGGGTTGGTAAGAAAATGGCGGTGATTAGCAAACAGCAGTACCGTTTCGGCGCATCCTCCGCGATGGATAATGCCTCCCGCGGCGAGTATTGCCTGAGTCGCCAACAAACGCGTGCCGGGAATGGCTTTGCGGGTACAGGCAATCTGCCCATCAGGATAGCGTTGGCGCAGTTGGCTCAACATGCTCTCAAGATACCCCGAAACCCCACAGCTCCACTCCAGGACATTTTGTACCGCTTTCCAGCCCTGGTGCAGTGCCGCCGCATTCCCATGTGCGCAAATCAATCGCTGTCCTGCACTTACCTGTTCACCATCGGCCACCATGTCGCTGACGGTCAGCCCTAATGAGGTGAGCATTTGTCTGGCAACGGCGGTGCCGCTAACGCATCCGCCCTGGCGATGGTAAAACGCCATAACGCCCGGCTGTGCGCCGATCCCCAACGCGCGGGTAGTCAGGTCGCCGCCCTGAATATCTTCCAGCAGCAGCGCGTCGGTTTGCGCCTGCGAAAAGTAGATCATCGCAGCGCCTCCCGCGGAACGCTGTCCCACCAGATAAGCGCCCAGTCACGGCTGGCGGGGGCAATCGCGCGTGGATCCTGCTGTTGATACCAGGTTTCCAGACGCTCGACCTCGTCGGCGCTCAGTTCACCCATACTCCAGCGCACGTTTTCCAGAAAACGCGTCCAGGTGCTGTTGTCCTGCTGGCAGTTGGGTCCGCGGATAAAATCAACATGCGCGTGGATCCCCATCTGATACAGGACATTAAGCGCATAGATATAGTTGGGAAGCTCAATCACTTCGCGGCCCAGTGCACGCTGAATGGTGGGGGAAACGAAAGATGAACTGACGAGATGAGTGGTGTAAACCCGCAGTCGGGCCTGATTATTCAGTTTGGTCATCGCCTGGCGCATATCGGCAACCAGCGTAGAGCGCGAAGCGACGGCGATATCGCACTGGGGTAAATCATCCCAGTGTTCCTCCCAGGCCCGCTGCACCCACTGCACGTGACGGGCGTTCATTTGCGCAGCGCGGCGGGTAGCTACGCTAAGCATGCCCTGGCTGTAATCTACGCCGTAAATTATTGGCATCTTTTTAGCCAACGCCAGCGAAACCGTACCGGGACCGCAGCCCATATCAAACAGCGACTCCGCCCCTTTCAGGTCGATTTTTCCCAACAGCTGTAGCAGATAGCTGTCGGTTAATGAGGCGCAATTCTCTGCCATTTTTTCCGCACGCTTATCCCAGTGCTCCGGTTTTTTCTCGGTTCTGTTCGCCAGCTGTAACTGTTTACGGTAAAGATCGGCAAAATCAATGTCGTCAATGAGCATTCTTATTCCTTAGTTGTGTGAGCCAAAGAGGTGATGGGCGATTTGTGACGCTGTAACGCGATACAGCGCTGCCAGACGATCGGTGGCGAGCTGCTGTTCAGGAAGCCCCTGCGACACTGCACCGTTCGGTTCAACGCGTACCACGCTGTCGGCGATTGCCCGGGCGTGCAACGGATGATGGGTCGACATCAGCAGGGCCATACCCGAGTTTTTCAGCGTCACTAGCGTGTCGAGCAGACGGATTTGATGCCCAAAATCCAGGCTGGAAGCGGGTTCATCCAGCAACAAAAGACGCGGACGCTGCGCCAGCGCGCGGGCAATTAACACCAGTTGCCGCTCTCCGCCGCTCAGCGTGTTCCAGCGTCGGGGCGCCAGGTGAGAGATTCCCAGCATCGTCATCTGCTGGTGCGCATTTTCACGCTCTTTAGCGCCGGGAACCGCAAATGCCGCCAGTTGCGGGGCCAGCCCCATCATCACCATGTCCAGCGCAGTGAAGGCAAACGCGCCGTCATGTGCCTGAGGAACCCAGGCGATAGCGGCGGCGCGTTGCCGATCGCTGAGATGATTTATAGCGACGCCATCAAGCAGAATGTCACCGTGAAGCGGCGAAAGAACGCCGAGAATGGTGCGCATCAGGGTGGTTTTTCCACTGCCGTTGGCCCCAATCAGACAACAGACGGAGCCGGGCGAAACCTGAAATGAGACATCGCGTAACACGGGCTGGTGACTGTGGTATCCCAACGACGCATGGCGGACGGTCAGAAGCGTCATGGGCGATTTCCCCGTAGCAAAAGCAGCAAAAAGAACGGTGCGCCAATAAATGCCGTCAGGATCCCCAGCGGGATTTCTGTGCTGCTCAGCGTGCGGGCAAGAGTATCGGTGAGCAGCAGCAAAATGGCGCCGATCCCCATAGAAACGGGCAGCAACTGCTGGTGGTTATTGCCACTGATGAGTCTGCCGATGTGCGGTACAACCAGCCCAATCCAGCCGATAATGCCCGCGATGGCGACGGTAGAGGCGGTGATTAACGTTGCGCAGACGATCAGTCCCAGCCGCAATCGCGAGACGTTGATCCCAAGCGATCGTGCTTCATCATCCGACAGGGTGAGCAGGTTCATGCGCCAGCGCAGCAGCAATAGCGGGACCAGTCCTGCGAAGATCAGCGGTGCCGAGAACCACAGATCGTGCGGCGTGATCGTCGATAAACCGCCAAGCAGCCAGAAAGTGATAGAGGGGAGTTGGGTATACGGGTCGGCCAGCGTTTTGATGAGTGAAATTCCCGCGCCGCATACCGTGCCCAGCGCAATCCCGACCAGCACCAGTGTTAACACCGGGTCGTGTCGCTTGACTCGCCGGGTAATTAACCAGACACCGGCGACCACGAATAAACCGCCTATGAACGCATACAGCTGAATAAACAGGATCGGTAAACCTAACAGGATTGCTAAACAGGCACCTAAACCCGCACCCGCCGCCACTCCGAGAATATCCGGCGAGACCAGCGGGTTGCGGAACATGCCCTGATAGGTGGTTCCTGCGCCCGCCAGCGCCGCGCCGAGCAGCAATGCAGCCAGTATGCGTGGCAGGCGGATTTGCCAGAAGACGATTTTGTCCTGCATTGGAACGCCATCTGCACCGGCCACGAGATTCAAAACCTGTTGTGCATCCAGGCGATACGCGCCTGATACCGCGGCGACGCTCGCGCAAAGCACCACCGCAGCAATCATCAGAAAACCGAGGGTTGATGTTTTCATCAGACTGCCACCAACCTTTGATACTGTGCGTCGCTTAGCGTGGTGTGCCAGAACAATTCACTGTAGCGCTGCATATCGGTTTTAAAGCTCGCTTCAACCTGTGGATCAAGCCAGGCGTGCAGGCGGCGTAACCCCAGTAAACGGTTGATGCCAGGAGGTGCATCCAGCCAGCCAAACGGCAGACCGCTGAGAAACAGAATGCGCCGGTCAGCAACCGCTTTGACCCCTTGCCAGACCGGATCTTCTCGTAGGAACTGCGCTGTCACCGCATCCTGCACCAGGATAATATCCGGCTGCCAGCTGAGCAGATTTTCCATTGAGACCTGTGTGAGCCCCTGTCGTCCGGGGATGTGCGCCACATTGTGCAACCCCAGTAGTTCTGCTGCTTCGGTATGCAGAGAACCTTGTAAACCAGTCTCCAGTCCTCTGGCACCGCGCGCGGCATAAAAACGCAGATTCGCCGCGGGTGAATGCGAGAAGGCTATTGCATCATCGATAAATCGACGGGCCAGCGCGGCCTGCATTGCGGTTCGCGAGACGACGCCCAATACTTCACCGACTGCGCGAAACTGTTCTGGGGTATGGCGCAATTCGCCGTTAATCAGCAGCCAGGGAATCTGTGTTTGTGCGCTCACTTGTCTGGCCTGAGAAAGCCAGGTTTCATCGGCATTACCGCAGTCAATAACCAGGTCAGGTTTAAGCGCCAGGAGTGCTTCAAGCGAGAGCGTGCTGGCGCGCCCCGCCAGCCTGCCGAGTTTCGGCAAAGTCCGAATGTTATCGTTAAACGGGATGGCGGTCTGGCGAGAGAAATCAAAGGAGGAAAGCCCCACCAGTTTTTCCGGTGCGACGGCCAGCAGCAGCATGTCAGCAGGCGCGCCCGCGCTGACCACGCGTTGGGTCGTTTCTGGCTTCGGAGAGTCTCCAATGGCCACAGTCAGCGAGGTTTGAGCAAACGCGGGAAGATGGCGTAGCAGCAGTGCAGATGCCACGAGTTGGGCAAACATCCGTCTTGTCAGTGGCATTATTGTTATCCTGAAGGTTACAAAATCGCTATATATTTACATATACAGCGAATAAAAACATGTTCAGAATCAATTTCTCACGGATGAAAACCCCGGATACCCCATAAGGGCTAGAGGCCATAGAGACAGCTGGAAGGGGGAAATATAAGAAAGAAAAATCCGCGACGAAGCGCGGATTCAGGAAGTAAAACGGCTCAGGCTATGATGTTATGGCGTCGGTTGAGTCTGTTTTTTAGACTCGACTGGCGCAGTACTTGCCGGGGTAGGTCGTGATGCGGGTACGTTGTCACAGGGCTTTTCTTTGGCGCAAATCAGGTCGAGCATTTTCAGCGTTACGCCGTTGGTCCAGCCGAAACCATCCTGCAACGGATACTCACCGCCGCCACCGCCGGTTCCAGTGGTGCTCACGTCATACTTCTCAACCAGCTTTTTCTCGCGATCGTAGGTGTGTTGAACATTGGTGAGGAATCGCCAGGTCACGTCCATGGCGACAGTATCCTGACCGTAATTCTGTAACCCGGATGCTGCTACCCACTGGAGCGGGGCCCAGCCATTGGGGGCATCCCACTGCTGGCCGCTTTTCACCGACGTGGTAGCAAGGCCGCCCGGTTGCAGCAGATGTGCCTGGGTGGCCGTGGCGACTTTACTGGCGCGATCTTTTGCCGCTGCATTGACATATAGCGGGAACAGGGCGGCAGCCGTGAGCTGGTTGCGTACTTTGTGGCTTTTCAGATCGTAGTCGGCATACCAGCCTTCTTTGTCGTTCCACAGGTACTTCTCGATCCCTTTTTGTCGGGCATTAGCGAAGCCATCGTACTGCGCCGCTTTGGCATCATCACCAGCAGCCTTGCTGGCGAGGGAGATCATTTTTTCCATTTTGTACATCAGCGCATTGAGATCGACCGGAACGATGCTGGTGGTGCGCAGAGTGCCCAGCTGATTAGGATTGTCCATCCAGCGGGAACTAAAATCCCAGCCGGACGCGGCAGCTGAACGCAGGTCGCGGTAGATTTCTGTGGCCGGGCGGTTCGGGTTGCTTTTAGCGGTGGCGATATCCTCTACCCACGACTCTGGCCGAGGCGAATCGCGCTCATCCCAGTAGCGGTTCAAAATGGTGCCGTCATCCAGTTTAACTACGCGCTTATTTTGCTGACCGGGCTGGAGTGTTTCGACGCCTTCCATCCAGTAGCTGTACTCTTTGAGCATCTGTGGGAGGTATTTTTTCAGCGCGTCATTCCCGTCGTGCTGCGCCAGTAGTTCAACCATAAAGGCAAAGAACGGCGGTTGCGAACGACTCAGGTAGTAGGTGCGGTTGCCGTTAGGAATGTGTCCCCAGGAATCAATCTCGTAAGCGAAGTTTGCCACCATGTCCGAGACCTTATCCCAGTGATTGCTCTCGGCAAGCCCCAGCATGGTGAAATAGCTGTCCCAATAATATATTTCGCGAAAACGCCCGCCAGGTACCACATACGGTTCCGGGAGCGGCAGCAGCGAATCCCATTTTTCAGCGTCGGTTGTCGAACGGGTGAGTACCGGCCACAGGCCATCGATATGTTCGCGTAATGATTGCCCGGCCGGGGGCACGTATTTCTCGCCGTCTTTCGGCAAGGTGAAATTCACTTGCACAAAATGGCGTAAGTCGAATCCGGACTGGTTTTTCTGCATCCGGTAATCGGCAAGGATCATTAATGGATCGCTGTTTGGCACCGCGTCCGCAAAGGTTTTCTGGTCAGGAAACAGTTTGGCTGTTTGTACATCGTTAAACAGGGGGCCAAGCAGAATATCAGGCGGCGCAGGCGTAGCGGCTGGTGCGTCCTCGGCGTTGACGGTAAAAGAGGAAAGGGCAAAAAAGGTGCTTGCGAGCGTCAGTTTTATTGCAACAGAGAGCAGGCCAGGATGGCGAGTTGCTGGCGTTATCATCGGTTAATCTCCTTAGCGGCGTGCCGAAGTAGCGGCATTTACCATGAGAAAACCTTAGTTCAGGAATGACCGTTTCGCGTGATCGGCTCCCCATTTTGCGAATAAACAGACATTTCCCGACGCGAATAGAGAAGAAGCACACCCTTTGTTGGAAAGGGTGTGCTTCGGTATCAGTTTGCGCGGGTTATCCGCTGTGTGACACAGTCAATGGTCAGAGTATCGCCCATCTTGATGCTATCGAGAGCCGCGCCTTGCTGACACATCCAGCACAGACCCATTTCACGAGCGATAATCGCCGGATGCGAGGCTTCGCTGCCGTCCCGCAGGCAGATACCTTTGATGGTCTTCGGATCGAGTTGCAGTACCGTAGACGGATAAATGACATCTGCGACCAGGATAGTGGGGCGCAAGAATGCGGGAATTTGTGCGCTCTCTCCCGTCAAATGCTGCAGTGAACGGGACAGCAAATCTTCAATATCAATGTATCGCGCCTGCAGATAAGGATCATCGAGCTGTAAATACTGCTGGCTGAGATCGCTCAGCACGTTTTGCCAGGCCCAGGCGGCGCTGCACTGCTTTTCGCGCATTACATCGCAGGCCATTTCAAACAGTTCAGGATCGTCCAACAGCGTATGGTGACCGGAGAAGATGGCGGCGATATCTGCGGAATATCGTTCTTCAGCAAGTGCAGTGAGTTCGCTCAGATCGTTCAGCGTACTTTGGATGGCGGTCTGTAATCGCTGTTGCTCAGCCTGGAGTGATGCGGCTGGCTGCGGGTTTACCTCGGGCGAGAACGGCGTGTGACAGAATGCCGTCCCCGTGACTTTTGAAGGAGCCTGAGTTGCCTTGTTATCAGCATTAGCGGACTCGAGCGATTCACCAAAATTCTCTGCTGCCAGCTGTTTAAATGCGGCCAGCGCATCCTCTGCCTGTTCGCCTTTGGCAATCAGGCGCAGCGTGTCATTACAGCGTACCTGCAGCAGAGCTATCTGATTCAGGCTATCAGGAACCACACACTTGCCGTTTTTCTCCAGCCACATGTCGGCGTTAAAACCAGACAACGCGGAAACCAGCCGCGAAGCCGGGCGAACGTGGATGCCGTTAGGGTTTTTCACCACAATGGCAACAGAACGGGCATCTGCATCGGGAGACAGTGCAGCAGATGCGGGTTTCGCTGCGGATGGCGAAGGTAAACCCAGTTGCTCACATTTGGCGTCGAGGGCGTTCATGGCATCACGGATGACCCGATCGATATCAGCACCCGCGGCGGCGCTAACCGTCGCGGCCAGTGTGCCTTCAACCAGTGGTGCTGCGCACAAACGCACTTTGGCGGCAATGCCAGGGTCGAGCAGTTCCAGCGCGGTTTCCGCACTCAGTAATGCACTACCGATATCCATCATCACCAGCACGTGGTCCGTATCGGCCACGGACTCGATGGCTTCCATCACCTTGATCGGATCGGTGCCAATCGGATTCTCAGGATCATCAATGCCTGCGGCAATGGCGATTTTGCAATCACCGCCCATTAACATCTGCCGGGCCAGCGCCCCGACGCCTTCGCCCAGTTGGGCGCTGTGAGAAACAATAACCAGGTTTACCATCGCTTTATCCTTACTCTCTGGACGCCTGAGCTAGCATTTGCATCATAAACATGACCGACGTTGCGCCGGGATCCTGATGTCCAATACTGCGCTCACCAAGATAGCTGGCACGGCCTTTGCGAGCCTGCATGGTGATGGTGCTTTGCGCTGCGGCTTCCGCTTGCTGGCTTGCCGCTTCCAGCGCTGCCTGTACGCTTAACTTTTGCTCGCAGGACTGGCGTAAGGACTCGACAACCGGTAGCCAGACGTCGCACATGGTTTTGTCGCCAGGTTCAGCCTTACCGCGGCTAATCACACCTTCTGCGCCATCACGCATCATTTGATACAGCTCTTCAAGCGTCAGGCTTTGATGAGCCTGAGTCACCTGGGCGGCGCGAATAAAAAAGGTGCCAAACAGCGGCCCACTGGCCCCGCCGACGCTTGAGAGCAGCACCATACCGGTGTTTTTCAAAATAAAGCCGATGTCTTTGTCTGCGATGGACGGCAGCTTTTCAACGACTTTGCTGAAACCACGATGCATGTTCAGACCGTGGTCGGCATCGCCGATCTCCCGGTCAAGTCCGGTGAGAAAATCACTTTCTGTGGTGAAGATCTCGCCGCAGCGATAGAGCCAGTTAACAATTTGCGTTCTGTTGAGGGACATCATGAATCTCCTTATTTACCCCAGTTGAGAGCAGGGGTGTGTACCGGTGCATCCCATAAGCTCAGCGTTTCGTCATCTACCTGTAACAAGGTGATCGAGAAACCGGTCATATCCAGAGAGGTACAGTAAGAACCGATCAGGTTGCGCTCAATGACGATGCCTGCATCCTGACAACGGCTTTCCAGGCGGTTATACACGCCGAAGAGTTCAGACAACGGCGTCGCGCCGAGATTATTGACCAGCGCAATAACGCGATCGCCACTTTGTAACGCACGCTTGCTTTCTTTACCTTCCTGCCACGCGCCCTGGACGTTGTCCCAGTGGCGGAGTGTACGGCTGTAGTTACCGTTTTCCAGCAGGGTATCGAACATTTCATCAACGGTCTGATCGAGAGAGGTGAAGGGGCGACGGTCAATGCCGGGTTCCCCGTGGATACCTACGCCAAACTCCATTTCGTTATCCTGCAGCGTGAACGACGGTTGTCCAGCGGCTGGAACGGTACAGGCGCCAATGGCTATGCCAATGGAGTGGCCCAGGTTATTCAGCTTACGGCCCAACGCCGCACAGGCTTCCAGCGAATCACCGCGTTCGGCGGCCGCGCCGACCAGTTTTTCGATCAATACGGTATTCGCCACGCCACGTCGACCGGCGGTATACAAACTGTCTTTCACCGCCACGTCGTCATCCACCACCATGGTGGTGACTTTGACACCGCTTTCATGCAGCAGCTCGGTGGCGGTTTCGAAATTAAGAATGTCGCCGGTGTAATTTTTGATTATCAGCAGCACGCCTTCGCCACCGTCAATTTGCATGGCGCATTCGAACATTTTATCCGGCGTGGGTGAGGTAAAAATCTCACCTGGACAGGCGCCAGAGAGCATGCCCTGACCAATGTAGCCGCAGTGCATAGGTTCGTGTCCGCTGCCGCCACCGGAAAGCAGAGCCACTTTGCCCATCACCGGCGCATCTGCGCGGGTGACATATACCGGATCCTGATGCAGTGCCAGGGAAGGATACGCTTTCGCCAGTCCGGCGAGTTGTTCATTCAGTACGTCTTCAACACGGTTGATCAATTTTTTCATTATTTATGCTCCGCAGACAGTCCTGGATGGCTGCCAAATTCGGGCAGGCATCTGATGTAGGGTATCGGTTGGTTCAACGTCACGGCGACCGCTCGCTGCCGATAAGGTAATTTTGCACACGGGTACGCAAAAGAAAATTGCTGTGAAGGGCGTTTCAATACGGAACACCATCATTTTATAACGTTCCATATTGAAACGTAGTGGCGCATAAAACAGCGAAAATGAGAGATCGGGCAGTATTTAATGGGGAAAGACTACGTGCAGGATTTTGCTAAAAAAAACCACCTGCCAGGCAGGTGGTTTATGCGAGGGAAAATTATCGGTATTAGCCCGGATAAATTCCGCGATCTTTACGTGCCAGCAGAATGCGTTCGCAGGCAACAATGTAGGCTGCGGTACGCAGGGAGCAGGATTTCTCAGCTGCTTTTTCCCATACGTGCACCATCGCATCAGTCATGATTTTGTCCATGCGATTGTTGATCTCTTCTTCACTCCAGAAGAAGCTTGCCATGTCCTGGACCCATTCGAAGTAGCTGACGGTTACGCCGCCTGCGTTACATACGACGTCAGGTACCACGATGATACCGCGGCTTGCCAGCATATCATCGGCATCCGGGTAAGTCGGGCCGTTAGCGCCCTCAAGTACCAGTTTGCAGGTCAGCATTTCTGCACGCTGACGGGTAATCTGTCCTTCCAGCGCGGCAGGGATCAGGATATCCATCTCCACGCTCCAGAAGGCTTCGCTGGCGATGGTTTCAGCGCCTGGGAAACCGGCAATCTGTTTGTGCTCTAACTGCCAGGCAGACAGCGCGGTCATGTCGATACCCGTGGAGTTAAACAGCGTTGCGGTGTGATCCTGAATAGCGACGACACGCGCACCCGCTGCGGCGAACAGGCGGGCGGCTTCGCTGCCGACGTTACCGAAACCTTGTACCGCCACGCGAGCGCCTTCAACTTCAATGTTCGCACGACGCGCGACTTCCAGACCACTGACGAAAACGCCGCGACCGGTGGCTTTATCACGGCCTAACGAGCCGCCGAGGTGAATAGGTTTACCGGTGACCACACTGGTCACGGTGGTGCCGTGGTTCATGGAGTAGGTATCCATCATCCAGGCCATGACTTTTCCGTTAGTACCTACATCCGGCGCAGGAATGTCTTTCTGCGGCCCAATGATAATGCCGATTTCGCTGGTATAACGGCGGGTTAAACGCTCCAGTTCACCTTCAGAAAGTGAGAACGGATCGACGCGCACACCGCCTTTGGCTCCGCCGTACGGCAGGTTCAACGCTGCGCATTTGATGGTCATCCATGCAGACAGGGCCATCACTTCATTAAGATCAACATCAGGATGATAACGCACACCGCCTTTGCCCGGACCGCGGGAAAGGTTATGTTGCACGCGATACCCTTCAAAATGACGGATAGTGCCGTCATCCATCTGCACCGGGATATCGACAATCAGCGCGCGTTTTGGGTGGCGCAGGGTGTCCACCCAATGGGAAAGTTCGCCCAGGTAAGGGGCCACACGCTCGATTTGTTGCAGGTAGGTATTCCAGGCAGATGTGCTGCTATCTGAAGCGTAAGATAACTTATCCATGATAAACCTTAGTTATAAAAGTAATATGTTCTTAATTTGGCCGTGGTATACAGTGAATCTCACCATATAAACCTAAATTTAACATTTTTTTCATAGAACAGCCTGCCTGGCTAACACGGATTATCGGTATGAGTAGTGTGGGTTTTGGCTTGGTGGTGAATAGTTATTCTTTATTTTGGCTTTCATCGCGGTTTTTTTTGCGATTTATGTAGTTTAATATGCATAACTTGTAAAAATCGCAATTTGTCAGATTTATGACGCACCTCTAAAAGTAAATAATATGATAATAAAATGTGTTTGCTTTATTGCTGTTAAGCTGGGCGTCAGTAGGTCACGGCGATGGTGACAGTATCGGCATAGTTGTCTGGCGTGTAGTTCGCGCTGGGGACGGTGGCGTAAACCGGGTAGGTAGTCGTTGTCCCGGTGCCGTTGCCCGCAACGGTATTAAGCGCAGTATTGCCCCAGATCGTACCGGAAGGACCTGGCGTCGAACTAAGCTGGTAGGGGACTTTATCCGTATTTGACCCCGTGCCTGCCATCACGCCGCTGCCTGCCGTATTGCCGTTGGAGGGTTGAAGTCCGATGGTGTAAGGGGTGTTATTAGAGCAGGCTACGCCTACGTTATTTGACGCCGTGAGATTACGACCCGTTCCGCTGGTGGGAGCAAAGCTGATGTTAGTCGCGGAGGTGATATTACACTGTTTGCTGACAGCAGCTGTGACGGTGAAAGGAAACCTGGCGGCAACGGTATCACCACAGGTGGTCGGCGGGAAAAGTAATCCGGGGTTGAGGGTGACAAGGGCTGTTGCCGTCGTATAGCTATCCTGATAGTTTCCAGGGACGGCTGAAGTTTGTGGCGTGACGATCTGCGCCGATACCGTGAGTGAACCTGTCACTGGCGTCAAATTCAGCAGGTTAAGCTGTACCATGGGAAAAGTGGTTCCCGACTGATACTGGCTGCCCCAGACTTTGGTGCGCCCGCTATCCTGGTAAAGCTGGTATGCCAGCGTTCTGGCGGGGTTTCCGCTTAATGACATATTTCGCGGTGTCACCTGGCCACTGACGGCCGAGGCGCCAATATTAAAACAGAGATTGATCCCAGCCAACGTGTCACCAAGCTCTTTGGCGCAAGTGTAACTGAACGTCATTGATGACGTAGCGCCTGTCGCAGACAGTGGATTGACCGAACCTAAATTTATGGCTTGCACATTGCTCACCGAACAGGTTACCGCATGGCTAATTGCCGGACAAAAAAGTACGGCAGCGATGAGTAGCAGATGTCTTAACCTCATGAGCGCACTCCTGTTAATGTGGGCGACAAACCAGTGGGCCTATTTGCACAATCCCCTTTGCTGACGTGGGATAGTCAAATTGCACGCGACAACTACCGGTGTCCGTATCAACGCGCAGCGTGTTGTGCTGCTCAAGGGTGTCGAACCATGTCATTCCATCAAAGCCAACGACAGACGATTGTCCTTTTTCGTTGATGGCGTAAGCCATGCTACCTTCAGAAATTGGCTTACCCTGATTGTCGACGAGGATAATCTGCGCAGCGCGGACGGGGGTGATGCCAAAGCTAATCAAAGTACCGGAACGATCGGCTGGCGTGGCATTCGTCTCAACGCGTGCGATCCGCATATTGGCAGGGAGATCCATCGGGTCAATACTGATCAGGTTTTTTTGATAACTGTTCAACGGGGTGACCAACAGTAGTCCCTGGTCATCGCTGCGACCGATCAGATTATTTTGCAATTTGACCGGAACATCAGGCACGCCGTCAGTTGAGACGACGGCAAAACCATTATTGATTTCTCTTGCTGCAAACAGGCCGCCTCCCATAGTCACCAGCGATCCGGTTGCGCCTGCATAACCGTAATGGTTATCCGGTAAACGGCTGAATCCCGCGTACGCTTTACCATAACGTCCCAGATATCCCACTTCTCCTTGGCCACTTTGCCGGGAAGCCTGCTGACTGGCAGCCAGATTCCAGCCCCAGCCGCCGTCGGCAGGGGGCGTCAGGCTGGCGTTGAGCTGGTAACCGGTTTCGTCGTTGGTACGTTGTAGGGTGCTGCTGGCGCTCAGATTGTTGTCGGTCGTGATCGTCACCATCAAATAGAGACTGCGATCGCGGTTATCGTCAATGTTCTGGTTGAATCCGGCATTCAGTGAGATGTTGTCTGTAACAGACTTAAACCAACTGGCATTGGCGTAGCGCACCGCATTTTCGTGTGGATAACGAAACTGCAAATAGCTCAGGCTGACATTTCCAGCTGCTTCCAGCGAATAGCCAATGACAGTGTTGCTGTTAAGCGTGGGGGGCGGCTCACCGTAATGGGTGGCGACATCGCGATAATCGCCGGAAGTTGCCGTGGTACTGGTACTGAAATTAAACCGTTCGCCGGACCAACGGTAACCAAAACTGTACAAAAACCCGTTCTTTCCTGAGTCGGTACTTGCGGCAAGTGAGGTCGAAAACGTGCCGCTGCGGGTTCCGGGGATCCAGTCGTTACTGAAGCCCGCGTTAATCAGTCCATCGCTGGTTTCCGCGTGAGTCCCGGCGGTGAACGTATTGCTAAACCCGCGACGCCACGTAGCGCTCAATACCGGTACGCTGGCATAATCAAAAGAGGAGTAACCATAATTTTCGCGTACCGTGCCTAATTCTGCCGACCAGGCGGTTAATCCTTCCCGCAGGAGTTGCTGATCGTTGTAGAACGAGAAATTTTGTACGCTCGTTCTGCCCAACGCATCTGTCATCATCACCTGACCCGTTCCCGCGCCGCTGATGTTAGGCATTGTGTTGATCTGAAAGCTACCTGCGGGGACTTCTCCGTTGTAGTACCTGACGCCGTCGACGTACAGCTCAACGTTTGACGGTAACGTCGCGGATCCCAGATATGCTGGAAGCGGGGTGGTTGGCATATAGGGCTGCAACCCAAAATCGGTGCCTATCTGAATGCCGCCGATTCGCGTCGGTCGGGACCAGATGAGTGAACTAGTCAGGGTATCGCCCACGGTTAACGCCAACATCGAATCAGGAAATGACGTACGCCAGCTGGTGTCGAGGCGCTCAACGCTGTTATCGGCATATTCCTCGGTAGAGTACTGCGTCAACTGGGTGGTGCTGAGCACGCCGGCCGCATTGAAGGCGCGAATTTCGCTGAAGGTATTGATTGCGCTTTCATCCCCCTGTTGCGTATAGATATCATAATTGAGCAGCGCCCCGGGTGATGTTGTTGCCGTTGGCACGGTTTCGGTGGGCGAGTTAAGCTGCGTTGTCGCAAGATCGAGTGAACTGAGTGGCGCAGTAAGCGAGAGCGTTTGCAACTGAACGTTGTAGTCAATAGTTAGCTGGGGGATATCGTTCAGGCAGACGGCGTTAGTGGCGTCTGGAGCAAAGCGAAAGCCCATTTTACGCAGAGTATCTGCTCCTGCATAAAGCTTTCCATTATCGTAGCCAAAATGAACCAGCCCAACGGGATTCCCATTTAACGTGACGTCGAGATACAAATCGACTCCCTTAATCTGCGAGGCGCTATTAATAACACCATTTTCGTTCTGGTTATTATTCAGCGTTTGTGCGCAAACCATTCCCGATATTAATACTCCATTGAGAAAGCAATATTTCACCAGAAGCCAGGATCTGTTACAGATCTTGTACTGTTTTTTGGCCATTGATTGTGACTTCAACTTTCCCGCCGTAATGATTATTCCTGGCTGACGGGGAAACTATCCAGCGCATTGTTGATCCGGGTAAAACGTAGCCTAATAGTCCGGGTGTAATGACTTTTTTAGTACCGTCAGGGCTTATAAATGTTGCAGCAGATAACTGTGCATGCCCATTTCCCTGATTACTGACTTCAATAAATTTTTTGCCATCCAGCTGCTGTAATTTCCATTGCAGTTTTGCCTGCGTTTGTGCCGCTGATGTTGGTTGAATGAAAACGGGAACAGAATAATGCAGCACAAACTGAAGCTTGTTTTTTTCTACTTTTGCAGGCGGTAACTCATCTATCGACAAACGATAAGCGTCTTCGGCATGTGCCGAGGGAGGGCTTGTACGAATAACGCGTATCAGCTGTCGTTCTCCAGGGGCTAATGCTAACATCGGCGGGCTAATCACCAGCCCCTGAGAGGGGGAGAGTTTGTCGTCATAAGCGCTTTGACTCCAGCGAAAAACCCGAACCTGGGCATTGAGCACATTTTCACCCGCGTTACTCAGCCAGATACCATCGGCATTTTGCGTCGCTTGCAACGTTAACGTGACCGGGGCTATTTGCAGTCCGCTGGCGGTGGCAAGATTGACGCTCGCAACCATCCCTAGCAGGCATGCGCAGGCACACTGCTTTACAGGCAGTTTTACTCTCATATGGCTTCCTGAAGTTAGTAGTTAACGTTAACCGTTACCGTGTCGGCATAGTCGTCAGGAGTGAAGTTGGCGCTCGGTGCGGTGGCATAAACAGTATACGTTTGCGCCAGACCTGTACCCGTCGCCGCTACCCCATTTCCAGGTGCGGTGTCGGTGGCGGTATTCCCCCACACCGGACCTGTTGCTGATGTACGATTTAGCTGATAGGGCACTTTATCGGTATTGGTGGCAGCGTTAGCTACGGAGGACATGGCGCCAGATCCCGTTGTCGTCCCTCCATTGGCAGCCGACGGTGCCAGACCGATAAAATAGGGCGTGGTTTTTGAGCAATTAATTGAAATAGTGTTGCTTGCACTGGTATTTGTCGCCGTGGTATTCACCGGACCAAGTGTAATATTTGAAGCCGAACCGGCAGTTACGGTACAGGCCTTTTGAATCGTCATCAGCACCTGAAATGTTCCGTTAACGGTTGCTGCATTTGCCACAGAAATAATGGAAAAGGCGCAGCAACAAAGAATTAAGCGTTTGTCTAAGACTAGAGCCATATCCTTTACCTTATTTCAAATAACCACATTTATTACTTTAGAAAAACAATAATGTGGCACAAGAAGACATAATTTAACCCTAGAATAAGTATTAGACGTACGCCAGTTGAACTAATGAATTTTACTTAGGAAAAAGGTGATGTCGTCTGCAAAAAAATAATACCAATGAGTTAGTATATTGTTTTATTTTTATGCTATGGCCGGGGTTAAGTCAGGAGGATAGAGGGCAACATATTCCTTGGGTGGTACTCAAAATAACCAGCCAAAAAATGAGAGTTGTATGATTTATCTTACACGTATTACGTGTAGGTTACGGGCTGTGGAAAATGACCTTATAACCTTGTTCATTCCAGTGTTGGAGCAGTTCATTTTGTCTGCGGGTTGGCGTAATACCGGTCCAGACAAAAAGGGTTTGCCCAGGGAAAAGTTCAGGTCTTGGCGATTCAATGGGTTCAGCCAGAACGGCAATATGCCAACCAGATTGCGATAAGCGCCAGGCTTCGAGCCACAGACGGGTTCTGTCTTCAACATCCCAGGCCATCAGGAGGGCATCCTTTCCTGACTTGCGCCGCGTTTCAGACAGCAGTGTGGCAACATATTCAATCAATGCGCCATCAAGCATGCTGTTCATTATGCGGGATGTATTATGGTCAAGTATCAGCCGTTGACGTACGGGAAGATAAACGTGATCGATCAGCGCATCTACGGGGTGAACGCGACCGAGTGCGGTAATTTTGGCTCGCAGCTTCGGTGGATGCGCCATGCGAAGAATGCTCATCATCTCTTCTTGTAATTGATTCCAGTCGTCGTCAGCTTGACGGGTACTGGTTTCCAGCAATGCCTTAACTTTCCCAACAGGTATGCCATTGCTAATCCAACGTTTTATTTCTTCAATACGCTGAATATCTTCTTCATCAAAGAGTCGGTGGCCACCTTCACTGCGTTGAGGTTTGAGTAAACCGTAACGTCGTTGCCATGCCCGAAGGGTGACAGGATTTATCCCGCAACGTTCTGCGACATCCCCAATGCTGTAATAAGCCATAGTTCCCCCGGACACTCCTGATTCTCCGTCACCGATATGCGGTTCCTGTTACTTTGTACAACATGCATCAAATTGTACAAAACATACAGAGGATTCTAGCAAAATTAAGATTTACTTTACTATCACGCAGGGAGTAAATGCTGAATTTTTATGTTCAGCATGAGGGCGGTTGTTGTGATTGTTTATTTATAACAATGTGTTAGTTATTTTGACGCTGAGAAATCATTTTTCTCTGGCCATGCAACAGACGGAATACCATTCAGGCAGGCTTGTGCAAAAAGGTTACCCTGGAAGATTTCAATACCTGCGGACTCAAGCCACATCCACTCTTCAGGTTTTTCAACGCCGACTGCGGAAATCATGATTTCCAGTGAAGTGCAACATTTTATAATTGCCTGAATGATGGCCTGTCTTGGTCCACTTTTATGCACATCCGTGATCAGCTCGCGGCTTATCTTAATTCGGTCGGGTTGAAAACGAGACAGAAGCTGAAGCCCGGCAAAACCTGCCCCAAAATGATCTATCGCCACACAGATCCCCGCAGCCTTGAGTGACTTTACGGCCTGCGCGAACGTATCAAAGCGCGATATAACTTCGCTTTCGGTAAACTCTACAATGATTTGTTCAGGCACCAGTCCGTGCGCCGCGATTTCGTTTATCAGAAAGCTGACTGCATCGGGTTTGTTTACCAGGGTCATGGGGAGCAGGTTGACTGACAGCATTTTGTCGTTAAGTCCCAGCGCGCTTGCCATTGCAAAAGCAGTCTTTTTGCTCTGCAGATCCGCGGTATACAGTTCTTCAGGATTTAAGTTGCCAAAATAAGTTGCGGGCGTTTCACCGTCTCTACCACGAATAAGTGCTTCCAGAGCAATGACGCGCTGCGACATAGGATCGATAATGGGTTGAAAAGCAAAGCTGAAATCGATACTGGACTGGAGTGTGCTTTCATCCAGGAGAGTACAAGAGTTGTCGGTAATAAAACTCCAGTAATCAGGCGCAGGTATTTCAAAATAACTCGATTTTTCCGTCGCAAGGACAAATGTGCGGAAAAACTGTAATGCCCGGTCATCATAGGTGAGCTGAAATTTTGATGTTCCCTTGTTAAGTACCGCTTGCAGGACGTCATTGCGTTCATGTTTTTGTAAATCAAATAACTCCATTCCCACCTTTCCGAATCTTCTCGCAGGCGCGTAATCACACATCAGCTCAACGATATTGTGGTGCCGTGGATCGTTACATATACAACGATAAATCTCTTTTACCTGCTCCTCAGGTCCTTCAAGCAGTTGGAAAAAGTGGCGGCCATTAAAGAGTAAAATCCCCGTAACATCGGATCGCCGGTTTTTTAGATTTGCGGCTGTCACCATATCCTCAAGCGCTCTGAGGGGGGCGTCATCACGTAGATGGCTACGGTAAATAATGGTCGTGAGCATGGACAGTCCGGGATCAAGGGAAGGGAAGAGATATGGACAGTATCAAACAAACCAGCTTATGTCCTGATTTTAATACATTATTCTAACTTTATTTTTACAAACAAAGACCCTCAAACAGATCGAATTCATTCGTTAAACGAAGTGAATTGTACAACTGAATTTGATTTTATGTAAATTGATATTTATCTAACTTACTGATTGTATTGATTTAGCACTTTTTGATAAAAATTGATGGTTCGTGTTGTACACATTTTTGGTACAACTTTGCTACTGTTATAAAACTTAATATTCACCAGCATTTTGTTACAGGAGCATGACATGCAGCAGCATACCGTTCGCACTGATACTGCAAGCGCGATTTCTCGTTACTTTGCGAAGGCGCATCTGCCAACTCAACAGGAAACATTGGGAGAAATCGTCACTGAGATACTCAAGGATGGACGAAATCTGAACCGCAAATCACTTTGCACCAAGCTTCTGTGCCGTCTTGAAAAAGCATCCGGGGAGAAAGAACAGAAACATTACAATGCGTTAATTGGTCTGCTTTTTGAATAAAATAAACCCCTTACTTATAGGGGTAAGTAGTGAAGGAGTTATGAAGAAAACTGATAGTGAACGCCTGAAACATAAAATTACAGGTTTGGCTGTGCTAGAAATTTTGCGAATGCATACAGACGTTTCGTTAGCCGCAGTGATTAAGCAATTGCGACTTATGCAGGCCAGTGAAATAGATGGCACACGCAAGCAATTAATTGACAGCGTTATCAATGATTTTACAAACATTAATCCGGGGAAGATAAGTAGAAAACCGGATAAAACCAGAGATGAGAGTGCTTTCAGTGCCAGCAAAAACCCTAAATTACATTAAAGATAATCTTCCAGACTATACAAGCGAGGTTACCATGCTTCATGAAATTAATGTCCACAGTGTAATGACGGATAAAGCTTTATCAAGTTACTTCCATAATGCAGGTGAGCTATTAGCAGATGAGTCTGTGGTATTGGGACAGGCGGTAACAAATGTAATTCTGGCAGGTGATAATGTTAATAATAAAAACATCATTTTAAGCCTGATTAGTTCTCTGGAATCAACAGTTGACGTTGTCCAGGCAGATGTTATCAGAAAAACCCTGGAAATAGTGCTGCGCTACACAGCTGACGACGTCTAAAAAGTCTTCATGTTAATATAATATGTACAGTACCTTTGTTATATGCTGAAAGCACTCATGCTGAGCATTTTTTTGATTAAGACTATACATAGCACCCTCTCTAGAACAATTGTGATTTTTCATTGAGGCCATAATGATGAACATCGTTCAGGAACACACTGGAAACGCAGAGTTATGGATTGATGATATTTTTATCAGGCAAGGGCTAAAGAATATTCTTGCAGATATTGTTTTCGAAGATGATAAGACGCATCTGGTTTTTTTCACCGCCAATCACTTTGAGGCGGTAAAAAGGCAAAATTACGATCTGAAAACGCATCGTCTGGTACTGCTGATTGATGGTCATCTGTACAGATATCTCAATGATTTATCACTTTACAGACTGCCAATAGATGTTAGCGTTGCCACATTCAAGCAATTTATTATTGATATTACTCGTTCTGGCGGTATACACGACAATCAGTCGGAACTAAATATTTCTCTGACTGCGTGAGATAAATATATTTTAACGCAGTTAGGGGAGGGGCGAACTATTTTTGAGATATCCGCTTTGTTAAATCTACATTTAAAAACGATTTACCAGGCCAGGCAGAATCTGATCAAGAAGCTTGGTTGTTCTGGGCTGATTGATTTTCAGGGAATACTGCGAGCGAAAATATTCCGCAACTGGCTGGAACATGCCTGAATAAATCGACAGTTCGTACTTACTGTTGGGGGATACGACAGGGCCAATGGCCCTGTCCGATATATTTTAAACTTCGCTACTCTGTCACCAGTTCATTTCCCATCTTCTGCTGATGATGCTTTTTGCTCAACGAGAAATAGCCAAATATTAGCGTTATTACCACAATGCTGGCCATAATCAGGAAGATTTCCTGATAGCCCACTTTATCAAACAACTTACCGACAGGCAGTGACAGCACGATAATGCCAATGGAACTGGCGATATTGAAGCCAATGAGATATATCGTTGATGACAGGCGTTTGTCAAAATTCGCTACGCTGAATTTAAACACTGAAATAACAAACAGTGGAACTTCCAGCGCATGAAGCATTTTAATCAAGGAGATAATATAGATATCGGTGAACAGTGCTGAACCCAGGATTCGACAGGTCATGATTGTGCCACCCAGCAGCAATGCGGATTTAGGCCCGATGCGGTTAATCAGGAATGGAACCAGCGCCATACCGACGGCTTCCATAAAGACCTGTACCGAGTTGAGATAGCCGTATACGCGTGGTGCCAGTTCGGGATCGTCAAATAAGCTGGCGTAAAACACCGGGAACATCTGCTGATCGTAGATGCTATAGAACGACCAGGTGCCGACGACAAAGATAACGAAAAACCAGAACTGCGTATCTTTAAAGATAGTGAGAAAATCATTTCGGGTCAGCGCGTTGGGTTCAGGAGCGCGCGTTTTTACAGAAGATGGGGCGGGTGAGTTGGTTTTGAACAACACGTTAATCAACAGGAATAACACCCCCATTACCGATACGCACCAGAAGTTAATGTGTGGGTTGATGCTGAAGAAGATACCGCCAACAAATGTCCCTGCGGCGTAGCCAAGCGATCCCCACAAGCGGGCGGTGCCGAATTCAAAGTTGAATTTGCGGCTCACTTTTTCGACGAAGCTTTCTACCAGACCACAACCCGCGAGGTAGCCAAGGCCAAAGAAAATGGCTCCCAGCGCCATACCAAGTTTGAAGTTGGAGGTCAGCAGCGGTTCGTAAACATAAATCAGGAACGGGCCACTGAGCGTGATGACTATCCCCATCAGCCAGATAAGGTGTTTACGGGTGCCGAGCTTATCCTGCAGAAAACCGTAGACCAGCATAAACAGCATGCTAAAGAACTGGTTTACGGCATACAGCATTCCCAGCTCCGTTCCGGACAGGCCAAGTTTATTTTTTAGCCATATCGCATAAAAAGACCACCACAACGACCAGGCGGCAAAGAAAAAAAGCAGATACCCGGACGAGTACCGATATTTGTCATTACTGAACGGCATATTTATCTTCATGATTTTTCCAATCCAGATCAGGTCATTGTAAGGTCTTTCTGATACGACGTAACGAGTGCGCTTTATTACGGGGTAATCGTCCTCCGTAGCGACGGTTGTGACTGAATAAAGCTGCTCAGGTGTTGGTTGTCGGGAAACGCGCTTAGCGCGCCACGCCGGGTGGTCGCCAGAGCACCACAAGCGCTGGCCTGCTCGATAAGTGGAAGTAGCGTTGACGTCGATTTGGGCCAGCCTTCCTCGGCGAGTGCCGCCAGCAACCCGGCCATAAAGGCATCACCGGCGCCAGTGGTATCGATACTTTCGACGTTATAGCCGCTTAAAGTTAGCCTGCTGTTTTGCCAGAAAGCGATAGCGCCGTCGGCACCGCGGGTGACGATTTTCAGGCGTGCAGGAAAATCAACCAGACGTTCGCAGGCGCTACTGAGACAGTTGGTCTGCGTTAGCCACAGCAGTTCTTCTTCCGACATCTTCAGAATGTCGCTCTGCCGGGCAAACTCGTTGACAAGGTCAAACATCTGCATCTCGTTGCTCCACATCTGCGGACGCAGATTGATGTCAAAGCTCAGAGTACCGCCGGTCTGTCGCAATGCGGCCATAGCCTGGGCGAGGGTGGCGCGGCAGTCAGGGGCAACCAGCGCCAGCGAGCAGAAGTGCAGAATATCGGCGCCAAAGTCGGGCAGGCTCGCCGGGCTGAGAAATTGATCGGCAGACGGATTGACCAAAAACTCAAACTGCCGCTCGCCGTTGGGAGCCAGTGAAACCAGTACGGTACTGGTGTGCTGATGTGCATCAAACTCCAGACTTCCTGTATCCACCTGCGCTGTTTCCAGCGTCTGATGCAGAAAGCGACCAAAAGTGTCATTGCCCACACGGCCAATAAAACCGCTGGCGTGGCCAAGGCGAGCCACGCCGATTGCCACATTGAAGGGAGCGCCTCCCGCGCAGGCTTCAAACTGCATATTGTCGCGCGGCAATAAATCCACCACAGCGTCTCCGAGCGTCCAGATAGTCATTATTTTTCCCCAAAGCAGTAAGACGGGTGTTTATTTGGCGCTGAGCGGCCAGGCATGCCCTTGATTAAAAATGGCGTGTCCGTTCAGGCTGAATAAGGTCAGTTGGCGATCGTCCGGTTCAGGATAAATACGACTGCTAAGGGTATATTCACCGTGATTGACAAATACCTCTACCGAGGAGCTGTCGATAAATAAGCGCAGATCCAGCCGGTCACCAACTGGCAGCGGCACGCTGCGATAACCAGAGAGACCATGCTGCGGGTAGCGACGATCCAGCACCAGACGCTGTGCCTGAGCATCGACGTAGACCCGTAGTCCATCACCCAGCGCGATACCATATTCTTCAGCACTGCTGCGGGCGATATCGAGGCTCAGTTCGACTTCAATAGCGTGCGCCTGCTCCTCTACCATCAGGGTGCGATTGTGTAGTTCGCTGACCGGCCAGACATGAAGCTCACCGCGTAATAATTCCAGCTCTTTCACCGGGTTCAAACGCAGCCGCTGATCGGTATCGAGCGTCACCTCGCGGGGGAGGGTAAGCATGCCCGCCCAGCCGTCGGCTTGTTCTGGCATTGGCGATTCCCACATCGACAGCCAGCCAATCACGATGCGGCGCCCATCCGGGGTGGTAAATGACTGGGGGGCGTAAAAATCATGCCCGTGATCCATCTCCTGGAAGGCGTGGGTGACGTGAAAATGGAGATTATCCTGCCATTCGCCGACCATATAGCCGCTCTGGAACAGGTTACGGCAATCGTATCCGTCTGCGGCGATGCCCTGCGGCGAGAACATGAAGACGAGCTTATCGTTGAGTGGGAAGAGGTCTGGGCACTCCCACATGTAGCCCATGCCGTCATCGGCCCTGCCGAGCGTGCTGGCAAACTGCCAGTGCTGTAGATCTTGCGAGCGATAGAGCTGCACTTCGCCCACGTCATCGACCCGGGCGCCCACCACCATGTACCAGTTGTCTCCCTCTTGCCAGACTTTCGGATCGCGAAAATGGTGTACGCCTCGCGGGGTATCCAGAATCATGCCCTGGCGTTCAAAGTGAATCCCGTCGGTGCTGGTGGCCAGGCACTGTACCTGATACAGGTTTTCCTCTTTCGCCTCGCCGTCAAACTTATGTCCGGTGTAGATCAGAGCCAGCTTATTGCCTTCAACCACCGCTGAACCGGAAAAACAGCCGTCTTTATCTTCCGGCCCTTCTGGTGCCAGTGCGATGGCTAAGTGCTCCCAGTTCACCATATCGCGGCTGCGCGCATGGCCCCAGTGCATTGGTCCCCAGACCGGCTGCCACGGATAGTGCTGATAGAACGCATGGTAGTAACCATCGAACCAGGACAGACCGTTGGGATCGTTCATCCAACCCGCTGGTGGCGCCAGGTGATAGCGTGGATACCAGCGCGGGTTTACAAGGTCTTTCTGCTGGCTTAAGGCTTCGTTGGCTTTGGAAAGTAGTGACGTCATTTGCTTGTCCCTGTAAGTGAATTGATCAAAAGATAACGTTAACATTCTCGGTTTTCTCGCAGATTTGATGGTAATATCGATGTTAATCACAAAAGTTAACGTTAACATTTTGCGGGCGTTATCGAGATCGCATTTTCAGACCCCGGCAAAGTGAACATCGGCGAAGGAGAGGGTATGGCATCTTTAAAGGATGTGGCGCAGCGGGCTAACGTCTCGTTAATGACCGTATCGCGGGCGATTAACGAGCCCGAACGACTACGGCCTGAAACCTATAAAAAGGTGATGGAAGCGGTAGATGCGCTGGGGTATGTCTCCGATCTCTCCGCTAAAAAAATTCGTGGTGCGAAAACCACAGCTAACACGATTGGGGTGCTGGCGCTGGACACCATGACTACGCCATTTTCCGTGGAGATAACGCTCTCTATCGAAGAGACCGCGCGGGCACATGGTTGGAATAGCTTTGTGGTGAATATGTTCAGCAATGACAAGCCAGAGAAAATGGTTGATCTGCTGTTGGCGCATCGCCCGGACGGTATTATCTACACCGCGATGGGACTGCGCCAGGTACCGGTACCGGAAAAGCTGCATAAGTATCGCTGCGTGCTGGCGAACTGTGAAAGCACAAGCGGCCCTTTTCCCACCTATATTCCGGATGATGAACAAGGGCAATATCTTGGTGTGAAAGCGCTGTTGGCCGCAGGCTATCGCCGACTGCTGTGCATCCACCTGCCGAAAGGAATTGTGGCGACCGATCGCCGTCGGGCGGGAATGGAGAGGGCTTGTCGTGAAGCGGGTGTCGACCCTGATGCAATGTTCCACCACTATCTTCCGCCGGGCGAGCGCCACCATATTGATGCGGCGGAGATTGCAGGGCATTACCTGAGCGCCGCGCGCCCGATGTTCGATGCGGTGGTGTGTGGTAACGACCGCGTGGCTTTTGTTATCTACCAGCTCTTGCTGGGGCGAGGGCTGCGCATTCCGCAGGACGTCGCTGTGCTGGGCTATGACAATATGGTGGGCACCGGCGAGCTTTTTTTGCCGCCGCTCTCAACGGTACAGCTGCCGCACTATGAAATCGGTCGTCTTAGCGCGCTGCATCTTATCCAGGGGCTCGATCACCGGGATACCGTGCGGGTAGACAGCCCCTGGCTTCCGCGCGCCTCAATATGATTAACCTAACTGCTTCGTTTCATCAACCGGAAGAATGTGTGAATTATGTGGGGGTATCGCTAATTTTCTGGTGGATGTTACAAAACTGAAACGTGGGGGGACTGTTAAGTCACTGTTTAGCGCGCAAGGCTCAAAGCTGCGGCGTGTATTAAACTCTCGTCGTAATTTAGGGTTTCAAAAAATAACCGTTATTTATTAATGTTAACGTATCAATACATCGTAACTTACGAAACGTTTAGATTTTAGTTCGTACTTACCCATCCATAGCTCTTCTCTGCTCATTCTGCTTCTGTAACTTCAGCGGGACGTACAAGCGTCCACCACATTAACCACATGCAATAGTTCAGCCAGTGACATCGGATTCTACGGCGGTTATAGGCTTTTACGTCCCTTTTTTAGCCTACAGATAAACCGTGAAAATTGTGATCCCGTACTCAGATAGTGCATTCCGTGGTTGCCTTTTAACCATAGACTTTTATTGTATTCTCATTGTATACAATTAAAATACAAGAGAGTGAGTATGAAAGTGATTGATACCCATAACCATGTTTGGCATTGCCAGGGAGAACATTTTGCCTGGATCACAGACGATCTGGAGGCAATTCGCCGTGATTTTCTTATTGACGATTTGCAGACCGTATTGGCTGAAAACCACATCGAAGGCGCCATTTTAGTACAAGCCATCCCTTCAATTGAGGAGACCGAATGGCTGCTGGAAATAGCTGAGCATCACGATGAAGTAAAAGGTGTTGTGGGATGGGTGGATATAAACCGCGGGGCTGGGATCGCAGAGGATTTGCAGAGACTGCAGAGAAAATCCCGCTATCTGAAAGGGATCCGCTATATGTCTCAGGGCTTGCCTGAGAGCCATTTAGTGACCCCGCAATTTATCCAGGGGGTACGGTGCGTTGGAGAGCAGGGGCTGGTGTATGAACTGCTGGTTACGCACCAACAGCTGGAGGCGGCAAGCCAGCTTATCTCTGCTTGTCCGGAAGTGACCTTTGTTATCGAACATGCGGCAAAACCCGCAGTTCGCGATGGGGAAATTACCCGCTGGCGTGAACAGTTAATGTTGATTGGTGAGGCTTACAGCAATGTTTTTTGCAAACTATCAGGCCTGGTCACGGAAGCAGATTATGCCCGCTGGACGGGACCTGAGCAGGCGAGCCAGGAGCTTGAACCTTATTTTAGCTCGGTTTTTGCCGCATTTGGTGATGAGCGAGTGATGTATGGATCTGACTGGCCTGTTTCTCTACTGGCATTACCGTACGCCGACACTTTAGGGCTTTATCTGAACTACCTGCAATCTCACCAGGCTCTTTCCAGCGATAACTTTTTTTATCGCGTGGCAGAGAAGGTTTACTCATTAAAGTAACAGGGGGACACTTATGGAAGTCGTTCAATATATCCTCGGATTTGGCCCGGCAGTGGTCATTCCAATGATTATGTTTTTATTTGCCGTGCTATTTGGCGCGAAACTTGCCGATGCGGCGAAAAATGCAATGACGGTAGGTATTGGTTTTCTCGGTCTTTCGTTGCTGATCGGTTTTATGGTGACATCACTCAGCAGTTCGACAGAAGCGATGGTAAAAAACCTCAATCTTCATTATGAAGTATTGGATCTGGGCTGGCCGTTAATTAGCGCCTTCAGTCTGGCTGCGCTTTCTCTGCCGATTGTTTATGCGTTATGTTTTGCCACTAATTTGTTGATGATTTCAACCAATACCACCAAAACCCTTAACGTTGATTTTTGGAATTACTGGCACTTTGTATTTGCCGGAATCATCGTTGAACAGGTGACGGGTTCATTTTGGATGGGGATTTTTGCAAGTTGGATCACATTTATTATTACGCTAAAAATCGCCGATTACATTGCCCCACATGTGCAGAAATTCTGTGACACGCCAAACGTGACCATTACTCAGGCGGAGATCGTCGCATGGGCCCCGCTGGCATTTTTAATGGACCGTGTAATTGATCGCATTCCGTTGATTAACAAAATTGACCTTAATCTCAGCAAAATTGAAGCCAAACTAGGGTTTTTTGGTAGTCCGTTAGCGATGGGGGCCATTCTGGGGGTGATCATCGGTATGCTTGGCGCGCTACCGTTCAGCGATATTATTAAGAGTGGGATGAATTTTGCTGCGGTCATGGTGTTATTACCGACGATGGCGGGAGTGCTGGTCAGTGGTCTGGTACCGATTACTGAAATTGCTTCTGAATGGGTAAAGAAACGTTTTCCAACAAAGTCACTTTATTTTGGTATCAGTGGTGAAATTGCTTTTAAAAATCCTGCGGTATTGTCTGTAGGTATTTTGATGGTGCCACTCACGATCCTAATTAGTACTATTTTGCCTTTTAATACCATGATGCCATTCGCCGATATTCCTTATCTGCCGATATTTGTTGTCTTTGGCACGGTTGCATGCAACGGAAACATGTTCCGTGGATTAATTAATGGCATTGTCATCGTGTGCGGGATCCTGTGGTTTGGTTCGGATCTCGCTGTTGTGTCGCAGGCTTTGGCCGAAAAGGCGCAACTGAATGTGCCAAAAGAGATGATGGCCTCATCAATTGATGGTGGCTCACACGCTATATCTTATATCTTCTACAAAATGTTCGAACTGTTAAAAGGGATGAATCCTGCACTATTGTGTCTTTTTTCTATCGTAGTGACCGGGATTATTATTTATGTGCTGAAGTTGATTTTCAATATTAATAATAAATCAACGACTGCGGCCTCATTAACTGCTAACAAAGTTGACTAAGAATACTGATAAACATCAGGGGAATATTATGATTACTCAAAATACAATTAAAAGTGTAGAGCTTAGTGTACCTTCTTTAACCTTCGGCGCAGCCAGCCTGGCTAATTTATTCAGAACGCTGAGCAATAACGAAGCCATGGACATTGTTGATAAGGCCATTCAGGTTGGCTGGCGCTACTTTGATACAGCACCACATTATGGCAGCGGACTTTCTGAACTGCGTTTAGGTCTGGGATTACGTGGACTGGAGCGTAGCGAATATGTTTTGTCCACCAAGGTTGGTCGCCTGCTGCAATCCCGGAAACAAGAGCCAGGCCTTGAAGCAGGGGAATTTTTTTATGATGAGAACCCTTTTAACCGACAGGCTGATTACTCCTATGAGGGCATCATGCGCTCATACGAAAACTCTATCCAGCGGCTGGGAACCCGTTATATCGACATTCTCTATGTACACGATCTCGGTACTTATACCTACGGCAATACGGAACTGGAACGCCAACATTTTAAAACCTTCTGTGAGTCAGGGCAGAAAGCACTAGAAGAGCTTAAGCGCAATGGTGATATCAAAGCCTGGGGCGCAGGCGCGAATGAAGAGGCAATCCTGATGGAGGTGATGGATAACGCTGCCCCGGATATCTTAATGCTCGCCAACCGCTACAACCTGCTGGAAACAGACCGCCAGGCGTTCTTTGCTAAATGTGAAAGCAACAATGTTTCGGTGGCAGTTGCCGCACCTTTCGCTACCGGAGTTTTAGTCGCGAAAGATAAATCGAAGGCGTTGTATGAATACGGTTCCGCGCCAGCGCAGGTTATTGAAAAAGTAAATGCGATAGAAGCGCTATGCGCAAAACATGCCGTACCGATTGGTGCTGCGGCGCTGCAATTCCCATTAAGAAACCAAAATGTGGTCACTGTAACCTGCGGCGTTCAATCCGTAGAACAAGCGTTGACTAATTTTGCCTGGGCTAACTGGGATATTCCGCAGGAATTGTGGGATGAACTGGCCAGCATTGGTATTCAGTAAGCATCATTTGTAACTTTGCGAAAAAATTAACAGATATTGAGGATGTAATGAAAATAGTTAAAGCCGAAATCTTTATGGTTGATTTGAAACCTAAAGTAAAACGTGTCGATGCGATTCAGTCTTTTGTCTCACAAGAGACGCCGATTATTCGTTTAACAACATCGAGTGGAGAAATTGGTGAGGGCTATACCTACACAATTGGCACCGGCGGCTCATCTGTGGTTGCGCTGTTACGAGATCACCTGTTACCGAAATTGATTGGTCAGGATGCGACGATGATTGAGGGCATCTGGGAATCATTGCTGTTCTCAACTCACGCGACCTCGGTTGGCGCCATTACGTCTCTGGCACTGGCAGCCATTGATACCGCATTATGGGATTTGAAGTGTAAGCGCATGAATTTGCCGCTGTATAAAGTCGCAGGTGGTGCGAAGTCGCGCATGAAGTTATACACCACCGAAGGGGGCTGGCTGCATTTAAGCACTCAGGAATTAGTTGATGATGCGCTGGCTGTTAAGGCGCAGGGATTCTGCGGTTCTAAAATCAAAATTGGTTCTGAAAGTCCGGTGCGTGATATCGAGCGTTTGACTGCTGTACGTGAAGCGGTGGGTGATGAGTACGTGATCATGACTGATTGCAACCAGGCGTTTAAATTCTCGGAAGCCAAACAGCGCGCAGCGTTGTTGGAGCATATTAATCTTTCATGGATTGAAGAGCCGTTTCTGGCGCATGATGTTGATTCTCATCAAAAATTGTGTGAGTCAACCACCATTCCTGTCGCGGTGGGTGAGTCCATTTATTCTATCCAGCACTTCAAAGAGTATTTACAGAATAATGCCGCAGATATTATTCAGGTTGATGTGGCTCGTATTGGTGGTATTACACCATGGCTTAAAGTTGCACATATGGCGGAATGCTTTAATAAAATTGTCTGTCCGCATTTCTTGATGGAATTGCATATATCATTATGTTGCGCCATTACTAATAGCCGTTGGTTGGAATATATTCCACAGCTCGATAGTGTTACTCTGAATAAGGTGAATATTAGCGAGGGATATGCTTTCCCACCAGAAGAACCTGGTTTGGGTATTCAGTGGGACTGGCAGAAAATACAAGCTGATACTGTTGTTTACCATGTCATTGAATAAAACAATTTTTATTTTCTCAGGAATATATTATGTCTGAAAATCATGCTCAATTTCACGGTGCATGGTGCCCATCAATTACGCCTTTTGATCAACAAGGAAATATTGATTTATCGGCACTGCAGCAGCATTTGCGACGTTTGGAAGAGGCTGGGACTCATGTCGTATTGCTAATGGGAAGTATTGGGGAGTTCACCGCATTAACGCTGGATGAACGACTGATGCTTATCCGTGAGGCACGGAAAATGTCATCGCTGCCGCTGGTGGCAAATATCTCAGCTACTTGTATGGCGGATATGATACGTCTGTCAGAAGAGGCCTGGCATTGCGGGTATCAAGCAGTGATGATTCTACCTCACTACTATTTTCAACAAACGCCGGCCCAACTATTGGCATACTACCGCGGTCTGGGGCAGCGCCTGAATGGAAAATGGTTCGCATACAACTTTCCTGCCCGAACTGGATGCGACCTGGACGCGGTACTGGTAGCGCAATTAGCGGCAGAATTTCCCAATTTTGTGGGTGTTAAAGATACTGTTGATTGTCTCTCTCATACTCGCGCAATTATTCAGAAAGTCGCGTCCGTTAGAGACGATTTTGTTGTTCTGTCCGGTTATGATGAATATCTTATCCCAAATCTTCTCGCGGGTGGCGCGGGAGTTATTTCAGGATTAAATAATATTTGCCCCGAACTTTTTGTGCAGGCAATTAAAGCCTGGGATGAAAATGATCTTACCCAGCTTACTGGCATACAGCGTGAGATAAGCCGACTTTCTGCTATTTATAATATTGGTAATGATTTTGTTACTACAATTAAAACCGCGGTGGCTCATAAGTTTCAGTATTCTGGAGAGAAATCAAGAAGCTTTGCGGGGGAACTAACTCGTCAGGAATCGCAACAGATTGACATAATGTTCAGTATCCAATAATCAAAAATCAATAACAGCACACATTATGCCACGGCAATGCTGTATTGCTGTTATATCTCTCTGTTATAAGGTATAGAATATGTCTTATAGAATGATATTAAATGAAACCTCATATTTTGGCGTGGGTTCAATTAACGCTATCGTTGATGAAGTTAAAAAGCGAGGTTTTAAAAAAGCGCTGGTAGTTACTGACCACGATCTTATCCAGTTTAATGTAGCGACCAAGGTACTTGATATTCTTGATAGCGCAGGGTTGCCTTACCAAATTTTTGATAAGGTCATACCTAACCCTACGATTGACGTCGTGCAGCAAGGTGTTGAGGCATTTCGTCAGGCGGGGGCAGATTACCTGGTCGCTATTGGTGGCGGTTCACCGCAGGATACGTGCAAAGCGGTAGGGATAATCATTAACAACCCTGAGTTTGCCGATGTCCGCAGCCTCGAAGGTGGGGCTGACACTAAAAATGCCGCTGTACCGATGATTGCCATTCCAACGACCGCGGGTACGGCAGCTGAGGTGACTATTAACTATGTGATTACCGATGTAGAGAACCGACGTAAGTTCGTTTGCTACGATCCTCATGCTATTCCGGTCGTTGCCATTATTGATGCTGACATGATGGCCAGCATGCCGCCCAGTTTAAAAGCGGCAACCGGTGTTGACGCACTGACTCATGCAATCGAAGGATATATTACGAAAGGGGCATGGGAATTAACCGATACGCTTCATTTAAAGGCGATTGAGATGATAGGGCGTTCGCTACGCGGTTCGATACAGGGAATCGCCCAGGACGCTGAAGGCATGGCGGTGGGGCAGTATATTGCCGGGATGGGCTTTTCTAATGTCGGATTGGGCCTGGTGCATGGGATGGCCCATCCTCTGGGTGCATTCTATGGTACGCCACACGGCGTCGCCAATGCAGTGCTATTGCCGCATATCATGGCATACAACGCCGAGTTTACAGGAGACAAATATCGCCAAATTGCACAGGCTTTGGGCAATACTCAGGCCATGGTGATGCCGATCGAAGAGGCGCGTCAGGCGGCCGTTGAAGCCGTGGCACAGCTTAACCGAGACGTAAATATTCCCGCCCGACTGCGCGATATCGGCATGAAATATGAAGATATCGATGCTCTGGCAGCCGCGGCAATGGCGGACGTCTGTACAGGTGGAAACCCTCGAGATACTTGTATTGAAGAGATTAAGGCGTTGTACCGACAACTCTACTAATTTTTAACTTTCCACATGACCGGTAGAAATACCGGTCATGTTATATGCATAGCCTATTTAAAGCTGGAGAACAGGCGGTTGTAGGAGTTGTTGACGTGATGGGCAATGGCCTCACGGGTTTGTTCTATATCGCGGGCAATAATACCGGCGCAAATTTTCAAATGTTCTTTGGATGAATCAATAATTGAATCATTTTTCATTTTGTCTGAACGCAGCATGCGTAACCGGTCATACATGAAGGTCAGCGTTTTAGTCACAATAGCGTTGTGGCAATCGGATAGCATTTGTTCATGTAGCTCGTTATCAGCTTCGAGTAATAAAGACACATTCGAATCATGAAAACCGACTTCAATTTTATCTTTAATTGTCTGGTAGCGTTGCGGGTCCTGGTTCTCCCATGACAAATTCAATACCATAATTTCAATGTCTTTTCGGATCTGGAAAATATCACGTATTTCACTGAGCGTAATGGGTTTAATGGTTTTCGTTTTATTTTTGGAAGGCTCAATCCAGCCTTCAGTCATCAGGCGAAACAAAGCTTCGCGCAGCGGCGTACGGCTGACATTAAGTTCCTGACATAGCTCATTTTCTGAGATAGCCCCCACCAACTCATTGGCGATGATTTTGGCCTTCAATTGATGATATGTTTTTTCGCTGATGTTCATAGTCTGGCTTTAATGAGGGTCATAATCATGTTTAATGAGATACAAATTAGCCCCTTGTCACTATGAAATCAATGGGTAAGCCCGGTTGTACAACGAATTAGCTCGTGTTTCAACGACTCAGTCAGCAGCACTAACAGCTGCCAGCGCGTCCACATCCTTCTGCAGATGATGTTTTTTTACTCAGCGTGAAGAAACCAAATACCGGCGTTCATACCACGATACTGGCCATCATTAAGAAACTCTCCTGACAATCCACCTTTGCAAACTCAGCGTTGAATTTGGCTTAGTGGAAGAGATAGCCGTTAGCCAGTTTGATGAGGATGTATGTAGGTGGTCTTTTGGCCGCCATGTCTCTGGCATTTACTCCTGATGAGGAGCGCTTTTTGTCCCTAAAAATTGTCCAATGCGACTAATGGTCAAATAAATTGTCGATTTCTCTAAAAAAAATGATCAGCGTGCCGATACACTGACAGGATATGTCAGCATTTTATATATAATTCATGTCAGGAAAACAGAAAAGTAGGTGCTTATGGCTGATTCAGCAAGGAGTTGCTCAGCAGAACGTTTAGTCGATATCCTAATAGAGCTGCAAACTTGTGGCGTAGTGAATCGCTATCAGTTGATGAAGAAATTTAATATCACTGAACGAACGGTCTATCGTGATCTTAATATGCTTTCCTCCTTTATTGAGGGGTGTGGTGGAGGAGAGTATCGATTGATACCGATTCGCGCGCAGAATAATAGCGCCTATGCCCTTCATGACCCACTGGCAAAGCTGCTGGACGCCGACGCGGTTTTTCCTGATAGAGATGAGGATTTTTGGCTTAGCTTAGAAAAACGAGCGGTAGAACAGCATGTTAGAGTTCAGTTTGGTCGCCCTGAACATTCAGTCAGAAATGATTTGCGAAAGTATTTTAACTTATTAGAAAAAGCGATTCAGAAAAACAGTGTCTGTCATATTTTATATAAAGACAAAACGCGCACCGTTCACCCTTATAAATTAGTTAACCAGAAAAATATTTGGTATCTGCAGGCGACCGAGGACGGAAAGCTAAAGTCTTTTTCGTTAAGTAAAATTCGGTGGTTGGATATCCGGAAAGAGCATTTTACGGTCGATACACCCACACTGTCATTAATTGATGAGCATCGCGATCCTTGGGTAAGTGAAGAGACGTTTGAGGTGCGGGTGCGTATTAAACACAGCATTGCAGGCTACTTCGCAAGACGAGATTTACTGCCTCAGCAAGAATTAGTGCGTGAAGAGAATGATGGCGTGACTTTGCTTTGCAAGGCAGCACATCAGAATCAAATTATTCCACTAATTCTATTCTGGTTACCGAATATAGAAATTCTGGAACCTGAATGGTTGAAAAAAACGGTCATCAACATACTGCATAACTACATCACTGGCGATCGCGACTCTGTTCCTGTTCTGGAATGTGATGTGTAGCGGGTAACAACGACTTATTGCACAGGAGATTTTTATTTATGGCATTACCTTTCATTATTCTGGGCGTCGCGGCAGCGGCAACGGCGTTTGGTGGCAAAAAAGCTTATGATGGCTACCAGAAAAAATCAGAAGCCGACGATGTTTTAGATCGCGCGCAGCGTCGCTTTGATAAGCATAAAGAGAGCTTTGATCTGGCGAATGAAACAACGTCGAAAAAACTGGCCGAGCTGGGTGAAAAAGAACTGAAGATCGGTAAAGATTTCAATGAATTTAAAACGATTGCCGACGATCTGTTGGCGCGTATGGCTAAGGATGGGCATAAAGATCTTCGTCTGAAGGTACCGCAGCACAACATCAATAAAATTCAGAGTCTGGCGATTTCCGCTACGGAATACCTGACGACGGTCGTCGGTGCCGGGGTGTCCGGTGCTGCCGCTGGTTTTGCCGTGTACAGCGGTGTGATGGCATTTGCCGCAGCGTCTACCGGTACGCCGATTGCCGCCCTGTCTGGTGCGGCGGCGTATAACGCCACAATGGCGGCTATTGGCGGCGGTTCTCTGGCCGCAGGCGGCTGGGGAATGGCGGGCGGTGCGATGGTACTTGGTGGCGCGGTAGTGGCTCCGTTGATTGCTATCGCAGGCTGGGCTTACGATAGCCATGCCGAAAAGGCGCTTAACAATGCTTATCAAAGCTCCCGTGAAGTGACAGCTGCGGTGGAAAAAATGAATGCGGCTGAAGCGCAGCTGACGAAGGTGCAGCAGTATGTAAATAGCATTTATGAATCAATAACCCGTATGCATGGCGTCTTTGTTCAACACTACTTTGAACCGCTGAAAGCGATGCATGCCATCATTGTTGAGCGTCATGAGAAGAATATAACCACTGAGATTAGTGAGTCGGAAGAGATCATGGCTATTATCGACCATGGTTATGAATTAGCCGCCATCATGACCGACGTGATCACCACGCCGCTGTTCAAGCCGGTGACGCAGGAAAACGGTGAAGCTGTTATCGAAGATGGCGTGATCCAACTGCAAACCGACAGCAACGGTATGAACCTGCTGAACAAAGAGATTCTGGACGAAAAACTGGCGGTTTCTGCTTCTGAGTTTGACGCATTTTCTTCTCGTATTTAATCGACGCGCCGGGCGAATCTGCCCGGCATTGCTATGGGCGAGCACAATGAACACAGCCAGGTTTGACTGGGGTGAAGAGTTACATCAGACGGTGGTTAAGAGTCTGACCACCTCTTTTGGGTTGGATTTTCTCTTGCTGGAGGATAAACACGGCGGCGATGTGAATACCATTCATAACGCTCGCGAGGGAGTGTATGCCACCGACGCCGAGCGTCAACGGTACGAGCAACGTGAAGGGTATGATTCTCATCATTACCATAGCCACGAAAACTACATTGCCACCAACCGGGCGGGAAAAAAGGCGCACGAGGCCGGTACGTTGACCGATACCTACACCGGTGAGAAATTTGCGGCTAATGATAAAAAGAACCTCGACCATATTATTGCCGCCCATGAAATTCACAACGATCCAGGGCGTATCCTTGCCGAATGCGATGGTGCCGATCTGGCTAATGATTCATCAAATCTGACCTTCACGAATGAGTCGCTGAATAAGGCGAAGAAGGCGAAAACGATGGATGCCTTCGTGCAAACGCTACAAGAACAGCATGCTGTGACCACGCAGGAAATTGCCCGTTTACGCAGCCAGCCAATGCTTTCCGAGCAAGAGCAAAAACAGCTGAATAAGCTGGAAAATAAAGCCGCCGCCGATTTTGAACGGATGAAAGAGGCCGACAAAAAGGCGCGGGCAAAATACAACAGTACGATCAATCAGGAATATTATACCAGCAGTAAGTTTGCGAAGAATGTCGCCACCGCCACAATGAACAATGCGTTTCGCATGGGAACGCGGCAGATGTTGGGACTGATTCTGGCAGAGACCTGGTTTGAGTTCCGCGCGCGTATTCCCGTGATGTTTGAGAAGCATCGTCATTCATTCGATGCCGGAGACTTCCTGCAAGATGCGGCGGAGGCATTACGCGCAGTCTGGCAGCGAGTGCAGGGTAAATTCAGCACTTTCCTGACGTCCTTTAAAGACGGAGCCATCGGTGGCGTGCTCTCCAGCATTACGACGACGCTCTTCAATATCTTCTTTACGACTAAGAAGATGATGGTGCGCCTGATTCGTGAGATGTGGAACAATTTGGTACAGGCCTTTAAAGTTATGGTCTTTAACCCTGAAGGCTTAGCGCCGGGGCAGCTCGCTAAAGCGGTAAGCAAGCTGGTGGCTGCGGGTGTGGCCGTGGCTGCTGGTGTGGTGGTTAACGAAGCTTTAGCCAAGATGCTCGTCTTTCCTTTTGGTCCGGAACTGGCCGCTTTCTGCGGTGCGCTGGCGACAGGTATTCTGACGCTGGTAATGAACTACTTCCTGGAACACAGCGCATTGATGAAAAAGGTCTGGGCGTTTCTGGATACGTTTAAAGATAAGTATCAGAAAGCACTAGAGTATTATCAACAGGTGAATGCTGAACTCGATCGTTATCTACTGGAGCTTTCGGCGTTAGAGTTTGCTATTGATACGTCAGCGTTATCGCGTTTCTCGCTGCATCTTAACGCGGTGAACAGTGAAATTGAGCGTGGTTTGTTGCTGCGTGCAGAGGTTGAGCGCCGAAATATTGCGCTACCGTTTGAAGCAGGGAATACCCGCTCTGTACGTAGCTGGTTAAGTAAGCTATGACGCTCACGCCCCAGTTTCCCTGTAACCAGTGTGGCGCTTGTTGTCGCCACGTCGATCGCGCCAGTGAAACGCAGTTTCTTGATCGCGGTGACGGCATTTGTCGTCACTATCAGATGGAGACAAAGCTGTGCGCGATTTATGAAACACGTCCGCTTATTTGCCAGGTAGAAAAGCAGTATCAGCTTAACTACCAACAGCAATATAGCTGGCAGGAGTTCATTACGCTTAATCGTGAAGCGTGTTTAATTCTGGAGAAACTGTAGGGCAGTGTGCTTCACGAAGGGATCAGCGTCAATATGTACTCATTATGGAGTTGGCTCGCTTTCGTAATGCGAAGGTCGTAGGTTCGACTCCTATTATCGTGCCATTTAAATCAATAGGTTACAGTTTATTATTTGCATATAATCTTACTGTCTTCTCTCCCGCGTACTTATTTAGCATGGCATAGCTGAGTGTCATGTTCCCGTTCTCAAATAAATTCAGACCCTACAAACTATTCCCTTCATAGGCTACTAAGAAGCCAATCCAACAGAAGTATCTAACTGAAAACTCATTGCGTTTACATGAAAGTGGTCAAATGCTTGATATACCTCATTGGACGTCCCATGATCTGTGCCGCCCTGTACGGACAGGGCTATCTCGTTTGCAATGTCCAAACGAGGTAGCTGAGGCTAAATTGGGGCATATGCGTGGCGGCGTTGAAGGTATTAGGATTTACTGACACATAAAAGTGATGGTGAAAAAATGTTGCCTATCAGATATGCATTTTGAAGTTTTGATACATGCATTCGTTTCTCTGGTTCAGAGCTATCGTAGATGGCTTTAGTAAAAAAATCATCAGGCATTGTGTCAGCTGATTTCTTTCTCAGTCGTGCTTCAGAAAGCCTTACGGTGCCAGAATCTAGCATCACGTATTCAAACGCAATGGTACGCTGGACGCTACTTTTCCCAACGCCATGCTCTCCTGTTTCCGTAACGACACCAGAAAAATCAACCTCACCGGATCCGTCTTTATAAATCTGAACGTATACACTGCCATTGAATTTCACCCCATGAGGTAATTCTGGCATCGAGATCGTCGATACACAGTTGATGCTTATCCCATTATTGGGTGCCCAGTCAGCGATTCCTGTCGCGCGAACAGCAATTGCTGAAACAAACGCAATTGCTGAGACGCTTATCAGTATTTTTTTCTTATTAATTTTCATGGATATAGATATCCTTGCAACCTGCAAATTTAGTTTGTTCTTTGTTATTCCAGGTGCAGCGGGACAAAAATACGCGTCCTTTTTCACCGTAGGTGTATAGATCGTCAGGCTGGAAGAAGTAGGTCGCACCCTGAATGCACGGAAGGTAAGTGTTTGTTAACAATCTGGCTTTTTCGAGTTTGACGGACATCATTTCTGGGGAGTTGTTATAAAAAGTATACACAGGGCACTGATCAATCTTACCGAGTTTCCAAGTCTTTATAGCTGAAATCATATCAGAAGCACCATTTTGTGATGGGTAAAAGGCTATAACCAGTGAACTCAGCAACAAAATCATTACAAAAATCCAGATTTTTGCCGATACTTGCGTTTTTTTAATTTGCACCGTTGACTGAACATTTAATGAATTGATTTCACGGTAGTTATCAGTCTCTCTGATAGATATAGAGTCATCAGGAACCAAGAAGCCCACCCGGGGTATAGTCTGAATGACTTCCTGATTACAGCCGAGATCGTGGAGTCCTCTTCGTATAAATGAAATGTACTGGCTCAGAGAGTTATTCGAGGCCTGAAACCCATTCTTATCCCAAACATTAACTAAAAGATCCTCACGGGAAACGACCTTGCCTCGTTGCTCAAGCAGGAACGAAAAAATACGATTCGCCGTTATGGAAAGTACAACCGAATTTTCGGGTGATGAAAGACTGGCAAGGACACCATCATCAGTTCTGAATGTTACTTCGTTGTAAATTTGGTAAAGCATATGTGTATTCATCTGCATATGATTGTTCCTCTCTATTTTAGCTGATATTTCACGTTTTGACATTGTGCTCTATCACGCATACGCATTTTGCAGTTAGATATTTTATAAAACTATTTCTTCTATTGCTTTATCAGAATATCTACCTATATGACATGACATTACTTCTATAGATTCCTGGGTAAGGTGTTGTTGTATTATTATTTTCGTCTCAAACCCTCCCAGTAACGAGGCTCTTCGTGAAGGTTCTGTCAATTAATTTTGAGAACATCATGAAGGGCATTATCAGGATTTACTCATGATGGATAGGCAAACATTCATGGTCATCACGCATGATACTTTTCTTCGTCAGTCTATTTTCGCTTTAATGAAACAAATTTGTTGTGAAAATAGAATATGTTTCATTGATGTCGATTCATTTAACTCGCTTGGAGAACTGAATGACACCCTATATCACTTTTCCAAAGAGGATGAAATTCGAACGATTTTGATCTCTCGCGGGTTATGGATCTCTAAGGTTATCTCATCTCAAATTGATTTATCTGTGTATGATGATTTAAACAAATGGCGACACCTTATAACGATAGCTAAACTAAAATCGGTGAGTAATGTAATTGAAAAAATTGAATTCTTCAAGGACTTCAAAGGAATGAGCCAATGTGAAGTTAAAACAATTCAATCACTAAAACTTTCAGAGAGTATTTTCTTGGCTGCAAAAAAATCAGGCGTAAGTTATAAAAACTTTTTGAGAAGTACACTCGCTATAGCAAAGAGGTATAATCTTAAAAACACCGCCAACCTGCACTTCTTTGTTTACAGGTTTAATAAATAGGATTACTCTCAAAAAAGTTTTTCCAGGGTGGTAATCCCCCCTGGAGCTTTTTAATCATGAAGCTATTAGTTAACGACATGCTGAAAATATATATCGATAATATGTACTCACCAGAATGTATACTTCCGCTAACCAATAAAATGTCGTGTAACACCATTTAAAATTCAGCACGATAATCTTTAAATATTTATTTTTATAGATGATGTGTCTATAAACAACGCATTATTCATTATATATACCCTAGAAGAGGGGCGGCAAGTAAAATCACTCACGAAACGCCTGAGCTAAAAATCAGGCACTGATAATTTTGGCCCAAATTCACCTGTGAAGTAATCGCGAAAGAAAATGGGCTGTTAAAAGCGAGTGAGATGATGAACAAAGTATTTAAGGTTATCTGGAGCGTACCCCGCTCGTGTGCCGTTGTTGTTTCCGAACTGGCACGTGGAAACGTACAATCAAGCAGTTCTTCGCTTATTACGGAAGAACAATACAGCGCAGAATTCCAGAATGCATATGTTTTTCGAATGGCACCTGTCGCTTTATTAATGCTTGCACTTTTTCCAGCGAAATCACAGGCAACAGATTATGTAGTAGACTCCATGACCCCACAAGATGCCATAGAGATAACAGTGAGTGGACGGGATAATACATTGTCAGGTAGCTTTTCGAATGTTTCGTATGGTAATAGTGGTTACACCAATATGACTCTGGGTGAGGCTTATGATAAAGGTCTTCTAGGTACTAATAGTGAGTATGTTAAGAATAACAACATATTTAACATCGGCTCGCAAAGCAAAGTAGTTGACTTTATAGATCCAGTTACCGGGAATACGACATCAATAGCGGTCTACGATAATGATGCGATGGTCATTAACTCTCTCGCCGACTTTAATGTTACGATTTCAAATGCCGTGGGTGCTAACGGCCAGTATATAGATCGTAATCTATACAACGTTAATAGTGGAGCCACTCTTGATGTCAATGTTGGAAGTCAGGATGCCAACTGGATTAATGATAGGGAAAACTTATTTAGCGCTGTTTTCAAAAGTTCAAATACGAGTAGCATAAATAAAGCATCAGTTTTTAATGTTTCCAGTGAGTCTGGTGACAAAGCAGAGCTTAATTACCATTCTAAAACAATAGCCCAGTTAGGTAATGATTACAACAATCACAGTGGTGGCACGGCTATTGCGTACCCAGTGATTGACGAATTTACAGGTGAGTTCACCAGCAAACTTGGGCCACAAAATGTGACAAATGTGGAGGAGTTTAAAGCTTACAACGCTGCGTTAATCGCAGCGATTGAAAAAGGTGAGCTCTCAATGACTAGTGCAGAGTACAACGCTGAACTGAATTTGGCGCGAACTACCGGGTCTATCCCTATTTATGCGAATGAGGATGGGATTGCGTCTGATGATGCAGTTAGAGGAACGGTTAATCGTGATACCGTCTCCTACATCCACGGAACCGGCAAAGATGCCGTTATTAACATTGATAAAGACGCTAATCTGCAACTTTTTTGGTCTGATGCATCGCTGGTTAACCTGGAAAATGGTGCAACCTTAATCAATGAGGGCACACTAGGGTCGAATAACAATACGCTTCGTGGGGCCTATGTCGTCGCCGTTCACAGTGGTTCTGTATTTGAGAACAACGGGGTTGTTGATGCAGGGACTAACCCTGACATGGCTGAAAAATTGGGTTCGAGCGCAGCATTAGTCGCAGCAGGCCAGCACACGGCTATCCTGGCAAACGGCACATCCACTGTTAATAACAATGCCACTGGCGTGATTAACCTGGCGACGAGCTCTTCTCAATACAGTAATAAAGGTGTCCTACTCTCTTCGTCTGCGGTGCTGACAAATGATGGCACGATCAATGTCGCATCAACAGCGCAGACGAGTACCACTGGCACACCGGTCACAACAGGTGTTGAGGCCGGCCAGCAATCAACATTCAACCATAACGGCATGTTGTACATTGGCCGGGAGGCTCAACGTGAGGGTTCGGATGCAACTAACGACCTTCGTATTTCGGGAGACTCCATCGGTGTTCTGTTATCAGGCAGTGCGACGTATAACGGAGATGCGGCCTCAAAAATCGTAATAGGTTCTCAGACAACGAACGCAACAGCCATCGTTGTTAAAAATACCGCGACGTTGAATCAAAATGGCACGATAGAGATCAATGGCGAACTGCCTGGCGAATCCTCGATTGCCAACGTGGGGCTCAACGTAAAATCAGGTACCAGTGAAAACCGGGTCGTGAACAAAGGCATTATCAATCAGAACGGGCAAAACAGTATCGGTATTGATGTGGAAGCCGGTGGGAAAATCACGCACGCTGGTGTCATTAACGTCAACTCCGGTATTGATGAGGGTACGCATTACGCTAACTACGGTATCCGGGCAAGCGGTGAGGATGCCCTCGCGGTAGTATCAGGCGAAGTCAATCTCAATGGCGATTATGCCATCGGTGTGCAGGCGCGTGATAAAGGCACTATCACCCTGGTGGATAACGGAACGGTCACTTTCAATGACGGGAGTCACCAGACAGGGTATTACATCTACGGTTCTGGATCGTCAATTATCGATAATTCCACGAGTAATCAAACGGTTTCGACGACAGATTCGACGCTTTATCGTGTCGATGGCGGCGCTGCGTTTGATGGCTCCAACACCAATATGTCACAAATGAATGCAACGGGTGATAACTCCACCATTATCCTTACGACGGACGCAGGCAGCAGTTTTAACTCCGGCAAGCTGGCGTTAAGCATTATAGGCGAAGGCTCAACTGGTGTTCGCATTGAAGGCGGCGCGACGGGGACAATCACGGCGGATGCTGATATTGTTAAAGTCGCCGGTAAGGGCACAACGGCGGGCGTTGTTGACGGAAACTACTATGCCCTGGATGGCGAAGTCGTAGACGCCAAAAAAGGTGAGTCGGTATTAACCAGCTATGCCACCCTTGAAACGGCCAACACCGCTGACGGTGCTTTCGGCTATATCGCCCGCAATGGCGGTACGCTAAATCACAAAGGCACCATTGACTTTGATCAGCCTGACAGTACCGGGGTGCTGATTTCCGGCGGTACGCTGAACAATGACGGCGATATTCAGGTGAATGGCGTGGCGGTCAATATTCAGGGCGCAGATTCCGTGGTGAACAATATCGCGACAGTTTCTGCCACCGATGGCACCGCGGCGTATCTGGTCGGGAGCGACGCAACGCTTAACCTGACCGGTGAAGGGCAAACTACCGCTGACGGCACGGCGCACGCCATTCTGTTGGCAAGCGGGGCGAAAGGGCTGGTCGTTGATGGCGCAACCATCACGATGGCCGCGGGCGGCAGCGGTAACGCCATTGAAAACCAGGCCAACCTTGCCGGTATTCAACTCAAAGAGACCCACATTACCGTCGGAAACGGCGTTGGTGTGCATACCGGGGCTTCCATGGATCGGATCAACTCTGGCACCATCAACGTCACTGGCAGCGGCACAGGTATCCTGTTTGAAAACATTGATGGTTCGCAAACCAATCAGACTCTGGATATGTCCGATTCGCGCGACCTGGTCATCAACGTCCAGCAGGCGAGCGGCAAAGGGATCGTCACCAATTCGTCCGCAGACCTGAAAACCGGTGCCAGCGTGAACGTGCTGGACCGCGATGGTGCAGAAGCGCTGGTCGTCGGCGGGACCACGAAAAATATTGAACAGTCGGGCGAGCTGACGTCGGTTTCCACCTCGCATGCGGTGGTCGATGCAGATAACGGCTCACTGGAAAGTTTCCTTAATAAAGGGGTGATCCGCGCGCTGGATGCTTCGCAAAAAGCGTTGGAAATCGTCAAAGGTAAGGGTATTGCCTTTACCAATGCCGCGGAAGCCAGCATCACTGGGATGGTGAATTTACTGAGTGGTGACAACACCATCACGCTGGAGTCCGGCAGTACGGCAACGGATATCACCACCGGTGACGGCAGCGATCTCTTCGTGCTGAAAGACATCAAGACGACGGAAACGTCGCTCTTCACCAGCCTGAATGGCGGAGAAGGCGAAGACACGCTCCGGTTGCAGAACGCGCAGTACAGCCTGAACAGTGCCGACGCTATTACCGGCATGGAGCATATCGATCTGACCAGCAACTCGGTGTTTACCGTCAATGACGTCGACTTCGCCCTGGGTGATTCGAAAGATGATGCATCAAATACGGGTTACAGCATCGATGCGAATAGCACGCTGCAACTGAACGCGACCGGCGATCTAGAGTTCAACAGTCACCTATCGGGAACCGGGAGCGTGTCTGTGGATGCGTCCGGCAAGGCGTTTGATTTTACCGCTAACAATGCCGCAGACGGTTTCCAGGGCACGCTTGCGCTGCAAAACAGCACCTATGAATTGACCGGACTGAACACTCAGGCGCTGACTCAGGCGAGGCTGATCGCGGGTGAAGGTAGCATCACGCATGTTGGCAAGGGCGAACAGAATATCGGTGGGCTGGCGTTTAACGGCGGCACGGTGAGCTTCGACGGTGTTACACCGGGCAAAACGCAAGCGGATGGTACGATCCATGCGGGTGAAATGGATCTGAGTGGTCGCGGGACCGTTCAGGTGGATACCGGCAGCGTCAGCAACGATCGTCCGCTGACGGATACGACGCTCTCCCTGCTTGAACAGGACGACGCGCAGGAATTGATCAAACTGGTCACCTCTGACACCGCTGTGCAGGGTGGTGCGGGCAACCTGACGTTAACCGACAAAGACGGCAACGTTATCAGCGATGGCGTGGTGGCTGACATTGAGCAGAATGGCGACGTGGTGGCCAAAGGCACTTACGATTACCGCCTGACCGGTGGCGAAAACGACGACGGGCTGTATATCAACTACGGGCTGATGCAGGTCGAACTGCTGGCGTCCGGCAGTAACGCACTGGTGCTGGATGCTAACGGTAAAACAGGTAATGCCGCTGACCTCAGCGCCCGCGTCACCGGTTCAGGAGACCTGGCCTTCGACAGTGCCAGAGGCCAGACCGTGTCTCTCTCCAATATGGATAACGACTACACTGGTGTCACCGATGTGCGCAGCGGCAACCTGCTGATGAAGAACAACGACGTGCTGGGGCAGACCAGCGAACTGAGTCTGGCATCTGACACCGGTTTTGATATGAACGGCTACAGTCAGACGGTCGGTAAACTGACTACTACTGTCGATTCTCTGCTGAACATTAATGGTGGCAGCATGACGATTGCGGACGGTGGCGAGGCTAACGGCACTTTAACAGGTAGCGGCGCGCTCAACCTGAATGGCGGAATGCTGACTGTCACGGCTGAAAACAGCACTCTGGCAGCGAAAACCACTATTGCCGAAGGGGCAACGGCGCTGCTGAACTCCACGCTGGGCCTCGGCACCGGCGACATCGTGGCGGCCGGTACGCTGGCGTTAAGCAATGCCGCAGGCGTACTGTACAACGCCATCAGCGATAACGGCAGTGTTGAACTCGCCGACAGCGATGTGGTGCTAGTCGGTAACAACAGCGAGTTTGCCGGAACATTTGATATTGATGCTGCCTCGCAACTGACCGCATCTGTGGCAGAGCATCTGGGCGATGCGGCGGTAAAAAATACTGGTTCACTGGTGCTCAACAGCGCCAGTAACTGGGACCTGAACAACATTGTTTCCGGTGCGGGCAGCGTTACCAAGCTCGGCAGTGGCACCATCACCGTGGGCGAGAATGCCGAGTGGACCGGTGCCACACACATTGAGCAGGGGGGCCTGCAGCTGGGCAGCGAGATTGCTTCAGTGGTGCTGAGCAGCAAGCAGGTCAATATCGCAGAACAGGGAACGTTATCCGGGTTTGGCGGCGTGGCAGGTGATATCAACAACGCTGGTCTGCTTCAGGTTGGCACCGCTGAGAGTATAGGTACGCACACATTTACGGTGGGCGGAAACGTCACCAACAACGGTACGATGGCCACCGGTGTGTCCGGTCAACAAGCCGGTAACCAACTGGTGATTAAGGGTAACTATGCGGGCAACGATGGGCTGCTGTCACTTAACACCGCGCTTGGCGACGATAAATCTGTCACCGATAAGCTGGTTGTGGAAGGTGACACCTCCGGCAACACGTATATCACGGTGACGAATGCCGGTGGCAAAGGGGCGGCAACCACCAACGGTATCGAAGTGATCACTGTTGAGGGGGCGTCCGACGGCGATTTCACTCAGAACGGCCGTATTGTTGCCGGGGCATATGACTACACCCTGAACCGCGGTACCGGCGAGAACAGCAGCAACTGGTATCTGAACAGCAGCAAAACGGACCCGGGCACGGACCCGGGAGATAAGGAAACGCCGGACCTGCGTCCGGAAGGCGGCAGCTACACTGCGAACCTGGCAGCGGCTAACACTCTATTTGTGACCCGTCTGCACGATCGTCTGGGCGAAACGCAGTATATCGACGCCTTAACCGGCGAGCAAAAAGTCACCAGCATGTGGATGCGTCACGTGGGCGGCCACAACAACTGGCGTGATGGCAGCGGGCAGCTCAAAACGCAGAGCAACCGTTACGCCGTTCAACTGGGCGGTGATGTGGCGCAGTGGAGCCAGAGTGGTCTTGACCGCTGGCATCTTGGGCTGATGGCCGGTTACGGCAACGACCACAGCAATACCCACACGTCACGTACGCAGTATGGTTCGAAAGGGTCTGTGAACGGCTATTCCGCCGGGGTTTACTCAACCTGGTATGCCAACGACGAGACGCACAGCGGGCTGTATGTCGATACCTGGGCACAGTACAACTGGTTTAACAACAGCGTGAAGGGTGAAGGTCTGCAGGGCGAATCCTATAAATCGAAAGGGGTGAACGCCTCGGTGGAAACCGGCTACACCTGGAAAATGGGGGAATACCAGACGCGTGAAGGTTCGACCAACGAATGGTATATCCAGCCGCAGGCACAGGCCGTGTGGATGGGCGTGAAAGCCGACGATCACCGTGAAAGCAACGGCACCCGCATCACCAGCAGCGGTGACGGTAATGTGCAAACGCGTCTTGGTGTGAAAACCTGGATCAAAGGCCACAGCCAGCTCGATAACGGTAAAGCGCGTGAGTTCCAGCCGTTTGCCGAAGTTAATTGGCTGCACAATACCCGTGATTTCAGCACCCGGATGGACGGCGTTAACGTCAGCCAGGCCGGAACGAAAAACCTGGGTGAGGTGAAAGTGGGTGTCGAAGGGCAGGTCAGTCCACGTTTCAACCTGTGGGGCAATGTCGGCGTGCAGGTGGGTGATAAAGGCTATAATGACAGTGCGGCAATGATCGGCGCGAAATGGAACTTCTGATAATCGTCTCCTGACCTTTTTGCCAGGCAACCAGTGGTTTGCCTGGCAATCCTGCTGGTTGGACTGACCCCACGCTCGTAGACAAATTCTTTCCTCACGACGGGGCCTGTTCAATAAGTTGAGACATTATGAAATGAAAAATCCACGCAATTGCGTGGATTTTATAGGTTTTGTCATTTTCATGAGATTCGTTGCAACCTCATGAGATAACAAATTTTATTTAGACGTTGAACAGGAAGTTCATGATATCGCCATCTTTGACGATATAGTCCTTACCTTCGGCACGCATTTTCCCAGCTTCTTTCGCACCTTGCTCACCTTTATAGGTGATGAAATCTTCAAACGCGATGGTTTGTGCGCGGATAAAGCCTTTCTCGAAGTCGGTATGGATTTTACCGGCTGCCTGCGGAGCCGTGGCACCGACAGGAATGGTCCATGCACGGACTTCTTTCACGCCAGCAGTGAAGTAGGTCTGCAGGTTCAGCAATTCGTAGCCAGCACGGATAACGCGGTTCAGGCCCGGCTCTTCCAGACCCATTTCAGCCATGAATTCTTCACGGTCAGCATCATCGAGTTCTGCGATGTCAGCTTCAACGGCTGCGCAAACGGCAACCACAACAGAACCTTCGGCAGCCGCGATTTCGCGCACTTTATCGAGGTACGGGTTATTTTCAAAACCGTCTTCGTTGACGTTGGCGATGTACATTGTTGGCTTCAGCGTCAGGAAGCTCAGGTATTTGATGGCCGCTTTGTCTTCGTCAGTCAGCGTTTTCAGCGCGCGCAGCATGCCAGCGTTTTCCAGCTGTGGCAGGCATTTTTCCAGCGCAGCCAGTTCTGCTTTAGCGTCTTTGTCGCCGCCTTTGGCCTTCTTCTGCACGCGATGGATAGCGCGCTCACAGGTGTCGAGGTCGGACAACGCCAGCTCGGTATTGATAACTTCAATGTCATCAGCCGGATCCACTTTGTTATTAACGTGGATGATGTTGTCGTTTTCAAAGCAACGCACCACGTGGCCGATAGCTTCGGTTTCACGGATGTTGGTCAGGAATTGGTTACCCAGACCTTCACCTTTGGACGCGCCTTTTACCAGACCGGCGATGTCGACGAATTCCATCGTTGTTGGCAGGATACGCTGCGGTTTGACGATTTCGGCCAGCTGATCCAGACGCGGATCGGGCATCGGGACAACACCGGTGTTCGGCTCGATAGTACAGAACGGGAAGTTTGCCGCTTCAATACCCGCTTTTGTGAGCGCGTTGAACAGGGTGGATTTGCCTACGTTTGGCAAACCGACGATACCGCATTTGAATCCCATGTTTAAATCACCTTAATCTTTTGATATTCAACCTGTTATGGAAAACAGATTGTAGAAATGTATATAACTTTGCCTATTATACACAGCACGCGAGAAAAATGCCGCACATCGCTGCTTATTGCGCTTTAAAGGTGTGTAACCGGCTCGTCGCTTTGGTCAGGCCGTCTTTGAACAATATCTCGGTACAACGTGCCGCTTCGTCAATTGCTTCATCAATTAACTTCTGTTCTGAAACAGGCGGTTTGCCTAAAACAAATCCGACAACTTTGTTTTTATCGCCCGGATGGCCAATTCCAACGCGTAAACGATGAAAGTTGGGGTTATTACCTAACTTGCTAATGATGTCTTTCAGGCCATTATGTCCGCCATGACCGCCGCCAAGCTTAAATTTGGCCACGCCAGGGGGCAGGTCTAACTCATCGTGTGCGACCAAAATTTCATCGGGGTTAATACGATAAAAACTGGCCATCGCACCGACAGCCTTGCCGCTCAGATTCATAAATGTGGTTGGCACCAGCAGACGGACGTCTTCACCTTCAAGAGTAACTCTGGAGGTGTAGCCGAAGAATTTCGGCTCATCGCGCAGGGGAGCGCGTAATCTTTCTGCCAGTAGATCGACATACCATGCGCCTGCATTGTGTCGCGTTGCCGCATACTCTGCGCCGGGGTTCGCCAGGCCGACAATCAATTTAATCGCCACGTGTTTTGTCCTGAGTGTTTCGATAAACGACGTGTAGTTTACTGTCTGACGCTGCTGTTGACAAAAAACTGCGAGCTTATCGCCAAAAGCTGAATAATTGCACAAATGGACTATTAGAAAATGAGTGTGTTCAGTGGCTTATTTGTAAAGTTTTGTTGCATGAGTGTTTGTAATTGTGATCGCTCCCGCACTTGCGAACGGCAGTGTTGTCTATACTTTACACATAAGGATTAGGGGTATTCCCTGTAACAACCCAAAGTTCCGGAGGTGACACATGAAACGCAAAAACGCTTCGTTACTCGGTAACGTGCTCATGGCTTTAGGGTTGGTGGTGATGGTGGGTGGTGTTGGTTACTCTATTTTAAACCAACTGCCGCAATTTAATCTGCCACAGTTTTTCGCACATGGTGCCGTGCTCAGTATTTTTGTTGGTGGTGTCCTCTGGTTGGCGGGTGCCAGAGTGGGGGGGCACGAACAAATCAGCGATCGTTACTGGTGGGTGCGCCACTATGACAAACGCTGCCGTCGCGGTGATACCAATCATCGGCATAACTAAATAGCTCTCCCAACTCGGAGTGCAGTTGTTTGAACACAAAGTCCTGGTTTAAAAACCAGGGCTCTGCTTGTTCGTCAGTACTGGATTAAACGACTTCTACCCTTGGTGGCATACTACAAAGAAGCGTTATTCGAATAACCGATAATGTAACGCTTTGATCGCGCTGTCTGCATTGTCAGCCGGCAACAGGATGCTCAGGTTGTCGTTTGACGCCCCATGGCAAATCATTCGTACCGTATGCTCTTCAAGCCAGGCAAAAACGTCTTTGCAAACTCCCGCAGCCTGTGTGAGTTGATTCCCCACCAAAGTGACCAGCGCCAGCCCGGTTTCCACTTCCACACGACAGTGGGAGGATAATGCGGTAAACAATGCGGTGGTCAGCACATGGTCTTCACCTGAGGTTGCATGAGTGGCGTCCAGCGCCAGCGCAATACTATTCTCTGAGGTTGTAACCAAATCCACTGTGACTGCATGGCGAGCTAAAATGGTGAAGGACTGCGCCAGGAAAGAACAGGAAGGTTGCGCCTCCAGGCTGTGTAACCGCAACAGCGTCTGTTTACGACGCACGGCGAGCGCACGATAGCGAGGTGGATTATCGGTGGTGTTGTGCACCAGCGTACCTCCGGCGGCAGTATCCTTACTTGAGCCAACAAAGACCGGAATGCTTTTACGCATTGCCGGGAGCAGTGTCGCCGGGTGGAGAACCTTCGCACCGTAGGCGGCCATATCGCTGGCCTCGGAAAATGAGATATGGTCGATTCGTTTGGCCCGCGGCGCAATGCGTGGGTCGGTGGTGTAGATCCCTGCGACGTCGGTCCAGATGTCAACGCGTGTGGCGTGAAGCGCCTCACCGAGAAGCGTAGCCGTGTAATCACTACCGCCGCGCCCAAGCGTAGTGGTGTGCCCTGCGGCATCACGCCCGATAAATCCCTGAGTCACCATAATCGCTTGCTCAAGACGAGGGCGCAGGTGAGTCTCCACTTGGTGGTGCAGTGTGCCAAGCTCAGGTTCGGCACAGCCGAAGTTCGAGTTAGTACGCATCACGCTGCGGGCGTCAAACCACCCGGCCTCGGCATGCCGTTCACGTAAGACTTCAGTAAAAAGTAGCGAGGACATCAGCTCGCCATGGCTGACTAATTCATCGCTTAACGCATCAGACGGCGAAACCATCGCCGTTTGTGCAAGTCGACGTATATTGTTTAGAAGATTATCAATTTCCGTGCTGATAACGGACGGCTGCTTCAGGCGGGAAATAATGTTGTATTGGATGGCGCGTAAAGTCTCAATCTTATCTAATTGTTGATGTGTTTCCAGACCTTCAGAAAGCTCAACCAGTAAGTTTGTCACGCCTGCTGAAGCAGACAAAACGACTAAACGGACATCTTGATCAGCAAGGACAATGCTGGCGCTGCGGTTCATCGCATCAAAATCAGCGACGCTGGTGCCGCCAAATTTGGCAACGACGGATGGTGGATAAATGCGAGTCATAACAATCTCATATCAGGGCGCCATAAAAGTATGGCTAGAAAATTTTCATTCTCGGCATAAGGGAACGACGTTCGCCTTACGAAATGTCCGCCCGCGAACATTTCTGCTGACAACCCAGGGAATACCTGTTGTCGATAACGCGTGTCGCCTGTACACGTTATCGGGTGCTGCGCATTAATTTTATCTACATAGCCTGCAAATAAGCGCGCCATACTAAGTGATTTATATTTAGGGATCGACTTTTTTATTCGATTTATCGACAAATAAGTGAAAAATCATGTCATCACAAGATATCGAGAGCATCATTAATGGTAAAAACGTGTAAAAAAATAATAAAAACACGAAAATCCCATGGTTTTTATTAGATTGTCTGCGTTGCAATTAGCTACAACATTGTTAATTAAATAGATATATTTCTTTAGGATTTAGTAGTGGTAAATAGTTGTTACGCTTTGAATTTAAAGGAAAAGGTTGTTATTTTTAATGCCGAAAAATAAATGATTGAGTCCTAAGCTAAAACAACATATATTAGCCGCGCTTTTTTACAGGTAATCCTTATAACCATTTATTCAATCAGGCGTTAATCTACACCTGGTTGTAGGAGTGATATGATGACGGATAAAGTCCGTATTGATACTTTAAGTGCTAATTCATTACCGCAGAGCAATGATACCTTTTTAGCAAGACAGGCTGAGTTTGAATCTAATGTCCGCAGCTATCCACGTAAACTGCCATTAGCGATCGCTAAAGCGCAGGGCGTCTGGATTACTGATGTAGAAAATAATCAATATCTTGATTGCCTGGCAGGTGCCGGAACCCTGGCGCTTGGTCATAACCATCCTGAAGTGCTGCAGAGCATTCAAAGTGTCGTCACAAGCGGCTTACCGTTACATACGCTTGACCTTACCACGCCGTTAAAAGATGAATTCTCATCATATTTACTTTCTTTATTACCGGGTCAGGGCAAAGAATATTGCCTGCAGTTCACCGGTCCGTCCGGCGCTGATGCTGTTGAAGCGGCGCTGAAGCTGGCGAAGAAAGTCACCGGCCGTTCCAGCATCATCAGTTTCTCCGGTGGCTACCACGGGATGACCCACGGCGCGCTGTCCGTGACCGGCAACCTGTCGCCGAAAGAAGCGGTCAGCAACATGATGGCGGAAGTGCAGTTTATGCCGTATCCGCATCAATACCGTTGCCCGCTGGGTATCGGCGGCGACGCTGGCGTTAAAGCATTAACCTACTACTTCGAAAACCTGATCAACGACGTTGAAAGCGGCGTGCGTAAACCGGCTGCCGTGATCCTTGAAGCGGTGCAGGGTGAAGGTGGCGTGAATCCGGCTCCGGTCGAGTGGCTGCAACGCATTCGTAAAGTGACGCAGGAACATGGCATTCTGTTGATCATCGATGAAGTTCAGGCGGGCTTTGCACGTACCGGTAAACTGTTCGCCTTCGAACATGCCGGTATTGAGCCAGATATCATCGTGATGTCCAAAGCGGTTGGCGGCGGTCTGCCACTGGCGGTGCTGGGCATTAAAAAGCAGTTCGATGCGTGGGCTCCGGGCCACCACACTGGTACTTTCCGCGGCAACCAGTTGGCGATGGCGACCGGTCTGACAACGCTGAAGATCCTCAAAGATGACAAGATTGCCGATAAAGTTGCTGCCCAGGGCGAGTGGCTGAAAGGCAAACTGGCTGACCTGCAGAAACGCTACCCGGTTATTGGCCAGGTGCGCGGTCTGGGTCTGATGATCGGCCTGGAAATCGTGAAGCCGAACGAAGCACAGGATCACATGGGCTGCTACCCGGCCGATGGCGAGCTGTCCGCGTTGCTGCAGAAAAAATGCTTCGAAAATGGGCTGATTCTGGAGCGTGGTGGCCGCAACGGGTGCGTGCTGCGCCTGCTGCCGTCACTGCTGATCACCAACGCTGAGCTGGAAATCTTCCTCGATAAATTCGAAAACGCCCTGCTGGGCGCTGGCGTGAAGCCGGTTTAAACGGAGTTGGATCGAATGTCAGACGTAAACCCGATTCTGTCCGGCTCGGCGCAAAGCATTGCAGCTTATCAGGACGCTATCGAGCAGAGTACGCAAGCGGTCGTTGAATGGTTGAAGCAGCCTGAGATGTATCAGGGTAAAACCGTTGAGCAACTGCGTGAACGTATCAACCTGAATTTTACGTCTCAGGGCCTGGGCAACCAGGCCGCTATTGAGCGTGCGGTTGAATACTTTCTCAAAGACAGCTTGTTGGTTCACCATGCGCAGTGCGTGGCGCATCTGCACTGCCCGAGCCTGGTAATTAGCCAGGCGGCGGAAGTGCTGATCAACGCCACCAACCAGAGTATGGACTCCTGGGACCAGAGCCCGTCGGCCACCATCATTGAGATCAAGCTGATCGAGTGGTTGCGTGAGCAGGTTGGATACCCGACAGGCGATGCGGGCGTATTCACCAGCGGCGGTACGCAGAGTAACCTGATGGGCCTGATGCTGGCGCGTGATGCTTTCTTCGCTCGCCAGGGGCACTCCATTCAGCAGGATGGTCTGACCGGTGATCTGAGTAAAATCAAAGTATTCTGCTCTGAAAGCGCGCACTTCTCCGTGCAGAAGAACATGGCGCTGATGGGGCTGGGCTACCGTTCCGTCACCCAGGTGAAGACCGATGCGTTTTCACGCATGGATCTGGCTGACCTGAAAGACAAGCTGGCCCGGGCGAAAGCCAACGGTGAGCAGGTGATGGCAATCGTCGCCACTGCCGGTACTACCGATGCGGGCGCAATCGATCCGTTAGCGGATATTGCAGCGCTGGCTGCAGAACATCAGATCTGGATGCACGTGGATGCGGCATGGGGCGGGGCGTTACTGCTTTCTGATAAGTACCGTGACTTCCTGAACGGCCTTGAACTGGCAGATTCCGTGACGCTGGATTTCCACAAGCAGTTCTTCCAGACCATCAGCTGCGGTGCGTTCCTGTTAAAAGATGCGCGCAACTACGAGCTGATGCGTTACCAGGCGGCGTACCTGAACTCTGATTTCGATGAAGAGGCTGGCGTACCAAACCTGGTATCGAAGTCGCTGCAGACCACGCGTCGTTTCGATGCGCTGAAGCTGTGGATGGGCCTCGAAGCGCTGGGCAAAAAGCAGTATGCCGAGATCATTGATAACGGTGTGACGCTGGCGCGTGATGTTGCTGAGTTTGTCAAAACCCAGCCGCATCTAGAACTGGTGATGGAGCCGCAGCTGGCAAGCGTGCTGTTCCGCTTCCGCCCGCAAAGTGACGACGTGGCATTTGTCGCGCTGCTGAACCAGCGTATTGGCGACGTTCTTCTGGCTTCAGGTCGCGCCAACGTCGGCGTGACCGAAGCAGATGGTGTCACCTGCCTGAAGCTAACGCTGCTCAATCCGACGGTATGTCTGGAGGATGTTAAAGTCCTGCTGGCAAGCGTGAAGGCAACGGCTGAGCAACTGCTGAACGCGTAAGCAATAAGCTTGTTATAAAAATGGCTCCCACGTACGGGAGCCATTTTTTTGTCTGTCATTTGTAATCCGGCGGCGTTTCGCCTGGCCGGGCTACACGTCAGCGGATATCTGCTAGCGCAGCATCTTTATTCGGGAAGAACGTCAGGCGCCCGGCAATCGGCTGAATGCCCGCGCGCGCCATGGTACGTAGCGGCTGGAATTCCAGATTACTGATGCGTAATTCACAACCTTCCGGCAGACGTTTTACAAAGCGTTGGAAAGCGTCCAGACCACCGGCATCCAGTACCGGGACCGCGTCCCACTTCAAGACTACGATGCGTTTACCTTCAATACGTGACTCGAGATCGGTAAATAATCCTTCCGCCGCGGCAAAGAACAGCGGACCAATAACGCGCAGCACCAGTACATCGTCCGGTACGTCTACGTTGACCGGCGCCAGGCGAGTCATGCGCGCAATACGACGCATAAACAGCAGAGAGGCGAGAACGATACCGACACTGATGGCAATAACCATGTCGAACAGTACCGTCAGCGACATACACATCAGCATGACAATGATGTCGTCTTTCGGTGCATGGCGCAGCAAATCCACCACTTTATGCGCTTCACTCATGTTCCATGCCACCATCAGCAGCAGGGCGGCCATGGCGGAAAGCGGTAACCAGGAAAGCAGCGGTGCAAGTACCAGCAGGGCAAGGATCACCAGAATCGCGTGGATAACCGCAGAGATTGGCGAGGTCGCCCCGGCGCGGACGTTTGCCGCAGAGCGGGCAATTGCCGCTGTGGCGGTGATACCGCCAAAGAACGGTGCCACGATGTTACCCAGCCCCTGGCCAATCAACTCGCTGTTAGCTTTATGCTTGGTGCCGGTCATCCCATCGAGTACGACGGCGCACAGCAGAGATTCAATTGCCCCCAGCATCGCCATCGAGAAGGCTGCCGGTAACAGCGCCTGTAACGAGCTCCAGCTCAGGGTAAAGTTTGACTCCGGCATATTCCACGGCAGGACCAGCTGCGGCAGCAACTGCGGGATACCATTACCCTGTGAGCCGTCAGCCAGAATGTAGTGGAACTGAGAACCAATGGTGGCGACATGGCCGCCGGTCAGGTTCACGATACCCATTACCGCGCAGCCTGCCAGCAGTGCGGGAAGGTGACCCGGCAGTCGGATCCCCAGGCGCGGCCAGAAAATCAGGATCCCCAGCGTCACTACGCCAATGGCGGCATCGCCAACGTTGATGGTCGGCAAGGCCATAAATAGCGCGCCGACCTTCTGCAGATAGTGCTCCGGGACATGGGCCATCTGCAGGCCAAGAAAATCTTTAATCTGCATGGTACCGATGGTGATACCAATACCCGATGTAAAACCTAACGTTACCGACACGGGGATATATTCGATCAGGCGGCCAAAACGAGCGAGGCCGAAAAGGATCAGGAATATCCCGGACATGAGCGTGGCAACCAGCAGGCCTGCCAGCCCAAACTGTTGCGACACCGGATACAGAATCACCACGAAGGCGGCGGTTGGGCCAGATACGCTAAAGCGCGATCCCCCGGTAAGGGCGATAACAATCCCAGCGACGGCTGAGGTATACAGGCCGTACTGCGGCGCAACGCCACTGCCTATTGCCAGGGCCATTGCCAGCGGAATGGCGATGATCCCAACGGTTATCCCGGCGATCAGGTCACGGGTAAAGCGAGAGGCAGTATATTTTTCTTTCCAACAAGCGTCGATGAGGGCGCGGAAAGGCATCACATGTGAGGAAAATAATCTGTTCACAATAATGTTTCATCCATGAGCGCATCATCTGTCAACTAAATGGCAGGTGAAGGAGGCATAAGTCATACAAATAAGTATTGCAGATAAAAAAACCCGCCGCAGCGGGTTTTTGAGCCGGGCTCGATTAATGCTCGAACATAGCAGAGATGGATTCTTCGTTGCTGATACGACGAATCGCTTCGGCCAGCATACCCGACAGGGTCAATGTACGCACGTTTGGCAGCGCTTTGATTTCGTCAGTCAGTGGAATAGTGTCACAGACAACGACTTCATCAATCACTGAGTTGCGCAGGTTGTTTGCCGCATTACCTGAGAAGATCGGGTGAGTGGCGTAAGCAAATACGCGTTTAGCACCACGTTCTTTCAGTGCTTCTGCTGCTTTGCACAGCGTACCGCCGGTATCGATCATGTCATCAACCAGAACACAGTCACGACCAGCAACGTCACCGATAATGTGCATCACCTGAGAAACGTTCGCACGAGGGCGACGTTTGTCGATGATAGCCATGTCGGTATCGTTCAGCAGTTTAGCGATAGCGCGGGCACGCACGACGCCACCGATATCCGGAGAAACCACAATCGGGTTGTCCAGGTTCAGCTGCAGCATGTCTTCTAACAGGATCGGGCTACCGAATACGTTATCAACCGGTACGTCAAAGAAGCCCTGGATCTGTTCAGCATGCAGGTCAACGGTGAGGACGCGGTCAACGCCAACGCTGGACAGGAAATCAGCGACGACTTTAGCGGTAATCGGTACACGAGCGGAACGTACGCGACGATCCTGACGTGCATAGCCGAAGTAAGGAATAACGGCGGTGATACGGCCTGCGGAAGCACGGCGCAGCGCATCAACCATAACGACCAATTCCATCAGGTTGTCGTTAGTAGGGGCACAAGTGGACTGGATGATGAAAATATCACCACCGCGTACATTTTCATTAATTTGTACGCTGACTTCGCCGTCGCTAAAGCGACCTACAGCGGCGTCGCCGAGTGAAGTGTACAGGCGGTTGGCAATACGTTGTGCTAGTTCCGGGGTGGCGTTACCAGCAAAAAGCTTCATATCAGGCACGAGAAGAACCTCAGGCATGCGTCCATTGGTGGAAAGAATCTGCCGAAAACTGTGCGGGCCAGGCAGTATCCTCTCCATGCGGTGTATTAAAGAGCGCGATGCAACGTCTGGAACAGGGTGACGTTGTCACCGCAACTCAGCTTGCCCGGCTTACTCTTTATCTTTCGCGTTTCATTTGCGCTGGCATCAATTCCTCACACCAGTTACATACTGAAGTTGTATGCACCTGGCGATTCGTCATTTCGCCATCTTCCTGAAATCCGAAGGATTTAGAGTAACGCTCTGTGCAATGGGGAGAGGTTGACGCCTTTCGCCACAAAGCCTTTGAGCCATTCCGGGGCTTGCTCAAGCACCTGGCGAGCACGAGACTCAGTGTCAAATTCAGCAAAGACACAAGCCCCTGTACCAGTCAGGCGCGACGGCGCGTATTCTAACAGCCAGGAAAGCGCCGCATCAACCTCGCGAAAACGTTTTCTTGCGATAACCTCGCAATCATTGCCGAATTCACATTTTAGTAACGTTTTTATTGACCTTTTTGGCGTGTTGCGCGGGAGGTCGGGATCGTTAAAAATCACCGGTGTCGGAATACTGACTCCCGGATGAGCAACCAGATACCACTTTTCCTCAGGCTCGACCGGCGTCAGAATTTCGCCAACGCCTTCGGCAAAGGCCGCATGGCCGCGCACGAATACGGGAACATCCGCCCCCAGCGTTAAGCCGAGTGCCGCCAGTTCATCAACTGAAAGTCCGCACTGCCAGAGATGGTTCAGCGCCACCAGAACGGTTGCCGCATTAGACGAACCTCCGCCAAGACCGCCGCCCATCGGCAGGCGTTTGTCGATACTGATGTCCGCACCGCTCCCTTTGGGAAGGCGATTGTTTTCAGATGCCGCTTTCATCAGCAAACGTGCCGCACGGACGATCAGATTGTCTTCATGTGCAACGCCTTCCACTGGGGTTAACAGGTGAATTTCGCCGTCGCTACGCGGTGCAATATCTATCGTGTCGCCATAATCAAGAAACTGAAATAAGGTCTGCAGCGTGTGGTAACCGTCCGCACGCTGTCCGGTGATGTATAAAAACAAATTCAGTTTTGCTGGAGAGGGCCAATGGGTCATCATTTCACAATCCAGTTATCCATTTTCAGCTTAATACGCTGGGAGCCGTCGGACAGCTCCATGTTTGCTGGCATCGCTGGCTGGGTTTTGCTGTCGTAGGCGCTATAGACCACTTTCCAGTTTTTACCGTCTTTGCTGTAGTTCACTTCACTCAGACGATATTGGTCGTCGAGCTTATAATCGGTGGCGTCACCTGGCAGTCCAAGGATCCACTGGCGCAGGCTGTTTAATGGGATAGGCATGCCGGTCAGTTTGCCGATCATCTCTTCAGCGTCGTCGGCGGTGTAATGTTTGCCTTTGTTATCGACCAGTTCGACGTTGCCAGGCTGCGCATTAAGTTCCAGTTCCGTGCTGCCCAGTGGGTTGGTCAGCAGGAGACGATAGCGATCCTGACCGGTTTGCTGCCAGAAAAAGCGGGCATACACTTTCTGTTGATCGGAAATATAGGCAAACGCACCACGCGTCTGATACTGGTTCAGGGCGCGAACTTCCTGTTGGTGCTGGCGCCACTGCGGAGAATCGGGGCTTTTACCGGGACCTTTAGGCGCGTTGAGCGTACAGGCAGTAAGAACCAGGGCCGCCAGCGGCAGCAGGCGAATCAGGCGAAAATCAGGCAGGGTCATAATGATGACAAATCCTTGAGATACGTTGCAGTTATAACTCTTAATGCTAGCGCCGCCATCAGACATCGTCTACGTTCAAGTTATCTTAAATCGCTTAAATTTGTGCACTAAGCTATTACTCCAAAAGGGGTCAGTCTCTTTTATTGACCGCACGCATCCTGTATGATGCACCCAGTCTAACCTTATCAACGCTGGTACTATTCCCGCACACATGACCCTTTTAGCGCTTGGTATTAACCATAAAACGGCACCTGTATCGCTGCGAGAACGCGTAACGTTTTCGCCGGATACGCTCGATCAGGCGCTGGACAGCCTGCTCGCGCAGCCGATGGTGCAGGGCGGGGTAGTGCTGTCGACGTGTAACCGCACGGAGCTGTATCTCAGCGTTGAAGAGCAGGATAACCTGCAAGAAGCGCTGGTTCGCTGGCTGTGTGAATACCATAACCTCAATGAAGAAGATCTGCGCAACAGCTTGTACTGGCACCAGGACAACGACGCGGTCAGTCATTTGATGCGTGTTGCCAGCGGTCTGGATTCACTGGTGCTCGGTGAACCGCAAATTCTTGGGCAGGTGAAAAAAGCGTTTGCGGATTCGCAAAAAGGTCACCTGAACGCCAGTGCGCTGGAACGCATGTTCCAGAAATCATTCTCTGTCGCAAAACGTGTACGTACAGAAACTGACATCGGCGCCAGCGCCGTGTCGGTGGCGTTTGCCGCCTGTACCCTGGCGCGGCAGATATTTGAATCGCTCTCCACGGTAACCGTGCTGTTAGTCGGTGCGGGCGAAACCATTGAGCTGGTAGCGCGACATCTGCGCGAGCACAAAGTGAAGAAGATGATCATCGCCAACCGTACTCGCGAGCGTGCGCAGGTGCTGGCGGATGAAGTCGGCGCCGAGGTGATTTCACTGAGTGATATAGACGCGCGTTTACAGGATGCCGATATCATTATCAGTTCTACCGCCAGTCCGCTGCCGATTATCGGCAAAGGAATGGTGGAACGTGCGCTTAAAAACCGCCGCAATCAGCCTATGTTGCTGGTGGATATCGCCGTACCGCGCGATGTCGAGCCGGAAGTGGGTAAATTGTCTAACGCCTATCTGTACAGCGTTGATGACCTGCAAAGCATCATTTCGCATAACCTGGCCCAGCGCAAAGCGGCGGCGGTGGAAGCCGAAACGATAGTGGAGCAGGAAGCCAGCGAGTTTATGGCCTGGCTACGCGCCCAGGGCGCAAGCGACACTATCCGCGAGTATCGCAGTCAGTCAGAACAGATCCGTGATGAACTGACCGCCAAAGCGTTGGCCGCTCTTCAACAGGGCGGTGATGCGCAAGCCATTATGCAGGATCTGGCCTGGAAACTGACCAATCGCCTGATTCATGCACCAACCAAATCACTTCAACAGGCCGCCCGTGACGGGGATAGTGAACGCCTGAATATTCTGCGCGACAGCCTCGGGCTGGAGTAGCAGCACACCAATCTTATTTTTACAGGGTGCATTTACGCCTATGAAGCCTTCTATCGTTGCCAAACTGGAAGCCCTGCATGAACGCCATGAAGAAGTTCAGGCGCTGCTCGGTGATGCGGGTACTATCGCAGACCAGGATCGCTTTCGTGCGCTGTCGCGCGAATATGCGCAATTAAGCGATGTATCTCGCTGTTTTACGGACTGGCAACAGGTTCAGGAAGATATCGAGACGGCTCAGATGATGCTCGACGATCCTGAAATGCGTGAAATGGCGCAGGATGAACTGCGCGAGGCAAAAGAGAAATGTGAGCAGCTGGAACAGCATCTGCAGGTCCTGCTATTACCTAAAGATCCCGATGACGAACGTAACGCCTTCCTCGAAGTGCGCGCGGGAACCGGTGGTGATGAAGCGGCGCTGTTTGCCGGCGATCTGTTCCGCATGTACAGCCGTTACGCTGAATCGCGTCGCTGGCGGGTTGAGATCATGAGCGCCAGCGAAGGCGAGCATGGCGGGTTTAAAGAAGTCATTGCCAAGATTAGCGGCGAAGGCGTTTACGGGCGACTGAAGTTTGAGTCTGGCGGCCATCGCGTGCAGCGCGTACCTGCGACGGAATCGCAGGGGCGTATTCATACCTCGGCCTGTACGGTCGCGGTTATGCCGGAACTGCCGGATGCCGAACTGCCGGACATCAACCCGGCCGATCTGCGTATTGACACCTTCCGTTCATCAGGCGCGGGCGGTCAGCACGTTAACACCACCGACTCCGCAATCCGTATTACCCACTTACCGACCGGTATCGTAGTGGAATGCCAGGACGAACGTTCACAGCATAAAAACAAAGCTAAAGCGATGTCGGTGCTGGGGGCGCGAATTCGTGCCGCAGAAGTGGCAAGACGTCAACAGGCGGAAGCCTCTGAACGCCGCAACCTGTTGGGCAGTGGCGATCGCAGCGATCGTAACCGTACCTATAACTTCCCGCAGGGTCGTGTGACCGATCACCGCATTAACCTGACGCTCTACCGTCTGGATGAAGCGATGGAAGGCAAACTGGATATGCTCATTGAGCCGATTGTCCAGGAATACCAGGCCGATCAACTGGCGGCATTGTCCGAGCAGGATTAATGGATTATCAGCACTGGCTGCGTGAAGCGATAAGCCAATTACAGGCAAGCGAAAGCCCGCGCCGTGACGCCGAGATTTTACTCGAGTTCGTTACTGGCAAAGGGCGCACCTTTATTCTGGCTTTCGGCGAAACGGAGTTAACCGAGGCGCAGCGTCAACAGCTTGATACGCTACTGGAGCGGCGTCAGCGGGGAGAGCCGGTGGCACACTTAACCGGCGTGCGTGAGTTCTGGTCGCTGCCGCTGTTTGTGTCTCCAGCCACGCTTATTCCGCGTCCGGATACCGAGTGTCTGGTGGAGCAGGCGCTGGCTCGCCTGCCGGCCTCAGCGTGTCGTATTCTTGATTTGGGAACCGGCACGGGTGCCATTGCGTTGGCGCTGGCAACCGAGCGTCCGGATTGTGCAGTGACTGCCGTAGACCGCATGCCCGATGCCGTGGCACTGGCCATTCGCAACAAGCAGCAACTGGGCATCGACAATGTTTGCGTGCTGCAAAGTAACTGGTTCAGCGCATTGCAGGGACAGCAGTTTGACATGATTGTCAGCAATCCGCCGTATATCGACGAACAGGATCCGCACCTGGCGCAAGGCGACGTTCGCTTTGAACCGCTGTCGGCGCTGGTGGCGGGCGCTCAGGGGCTGGCGGATATCGTGCATATCATCGACCAGTCTCAGCGCATGTTAACACCCGGCGGCTATCTGTTGCTGGAACATGGTTGGCAGCAGGGCGAGGCCGTCCGTGATGCCTTTACTCGTGCGGGTTACGTGGCAGTTGAAACCTGTCGTGACTATGGCGGCAACGAGCGAATTACGCTTGGACGCATCCCATCATGAGTACCTTCGGTGTGTTACTCAACGTCCATCTCATCAGCATTGCGCTTTCGGTTGGTTTGCTGATCCTGCGATTTTGGTGGCGTTACACCGACTCGCGCCTTGCCTGCGCGCGCTGGACGCGCATCGTGCCGCCGGTTGTCGATACCGTTTTATTACTCAGCGGCGTAGCGTTAATGGTTAAAGCGCACATCCTGCCATTCACTGAGCACGGGACATGGCTGACTGAAAAGCTGTTTGGGGTTATCATTTACATCGTTTTGGGTTTTATTGCGCTCGATTATCGTCGGGCGCGCAGTCAGCAGGCGCGATTAATCGCTTTTCCGCTGGCGCTGGTGGTGCTGTACATCATCATTAAACTCGCCACCACAAAAATACCGTTACTGGGGTAAGCATGAGGTCGTTAGCTGATTTCGAATTTAATAAAGCGCCATTGTGTGATGGGATGATCCTGGCGTCGGAGTCTATCCGTCTGGATTTTCCAACACAAACTGTCTATGACGAACTGGAACGTCTGGTCAGTCTGGCGCAAGAAGAAATTAGCCAGCTCCTGTCTCAGGATGAGCAACTGGAAAAACTGCTGGCACTTTTTTACGGCGAATGGGGGTTTACGGATACCCACGGCGTCTATCGTCTTTCTGATGCACTATGGCTTGATCAGGTACTGAAAAATCGTCAGGGCAGCGCCGTATCCCTGGGTGCGATCTTATTGTGGATTGCCAACCGACTGGAGCTGCCGCTGGTGCCGGTGATTTTCCCGACACAACTCATCCTGCGTATTGAATCGCTCGATGGCGAAATGTGGCTAATCAATCCGTTCAATGGAGAAACGTTAAATGAGCACACGCTGGAAGTGTGGCTGAAGGGGAATATCAGCCCGGTCGCGGAGCTGTTTAACGAAGACCTGGATGAGGCGGATAATGCAGAAGTAATTCGTAAGCTGCTCGACACGCTGAAATCATCGCTGATGGAAGAGCGGCAAATGGAGCTGGCGCTGCGTGCCAGCGAAGCACTATTACAGTTTAATCCTGAAGATCCGTATGAAATACGCGATCGTGGATTAATTTACGCGCAACTGGAGTGTGAACATGTTGCGCTGACCGATTTAAGTTATTTCGTTGAACAGTGTCCGGAAGACCCGATCAGCGAAATGATTCGTGCGCAGATTAATACTATTTCGCACAAGCAAATTGTATTGCATTGATTAATGACACTTTACCTACCGTTTAAGGCGATCCTATGAAACAAAAAGTGGTTAGCATTGGCGACATCAACGTGGCAAATGACCTGCCGTTCGTGCTGTTTGGCGGAATGAACGTGCTGGAATCCCGCGATCTGGCGATGCGCATTTGTGAGCACTACGTAACCGTTACTCAAAAGCTGGGTATCCCTTACGTGTTCAAAGCCTCCTTTGATAAAGCCAACCGTTCTTCCATCCACTCTTACCGTGGACCGGGCCTTGAAGAAGGGATGAAAATCTTCCAGGAACTGAAGCAGACTTTTGGCGTAAAAGTGATCACCGACGTTCACGAAGCCAGCCAGGCTCAGCCTGTTGCTGACGTGGTGGATGTGATTCAGCTGCCGGCCTTCCTCGCTCGTCAGACCGATCTGGTGGAAGCGATGGCGAAAACCGGTGCCGTTATCAACGTGAAAAAACCGCAGTTCGTAAGCCCGGGCCAGATGGGCAATATCGTGGACAAATTCCATGAAGGCGGCAACGACAAAGTAATTCTTTGCGACCGTGGCGCGAACTTTGGTTATGACAATCTGGTTGTGGATATGCTGGGCTTCAGCGTGATGAAGAAAGTTTCTGGCAACTCGCCGGTGATTTTTGACGTTACCCATGCGCTGCAATGCCGTGACCCGTTTGGCGCAGCAAGCGGCGGTCGTCGTGCGCAGGTTACCGAACTGGCGCGCGCAGGTATGGCAGTAGGTCTGGCCGGTCTGTTTATTGAAGCGCATCCGGATCCAGCCAATGCGAAATGCGACGGTCCATCCGCGCTGCCGCTGGCGAAACTGGAACAGTTCCTGACCCAGATTAAAGCGATTGATGACCTGGTTAAAAGCTTCGACGAGCTGGATACTGAGAACTAAGAAAGTGTTGCAGTCCGGAGAGATATCTCTTCGGACTGCTGTTTGAGAAAAGTGTTAAGGGTGGGCGTCAGGCGCCAAACGCACCATCAATTGTATGCATTGCCCCCGTCACAAATCCAGCCTCAGGGCCTGCAAGCCAGGCAACCATTCCCGCAACTTCCTCTGGACGGCCATGTCGTTTTAGCGCCATAAAACTGTGCATCACCTCTTTCAGTGGGCCATCTTCCGGGTTGGCATCGGTATCAATAGGGCCTGGTTGAACCACGTTTACCGTAATGCCCCGCGGTCCAAAATCACGTGCCAGCCCCCGGGCCAGCCCTTGCAGCGCTGATTTGCTCACCGCATAAGAGGCCAGGCCAGCAAGAGGCATACGGTCGCCATTCACAGAACCAATAATGATAATGCGTCCGCCGTCAGGCATCTGTCGTGCCGCTTCCACGGCCGCATAGTATGGGGAGTGAATGTTAATCCGGAACAGGCGCTCCACGTCATCCGGATCCTGCTCCAGCGCATCACCAAACAGAATAATGCCTGCATTAACTACCAGCACGTCCAGCGGGCCGCTTTCGCGTACCCGGTTGATGACGGCGTTACGATCGGCGCTATCGGTTTGCGCTGTCTGGGTACCCGTCTCATCAGCAAGCGCTTTGGCAGCGTCAGGGGAGCCTGAATAGGTAAAGGTAACCGATGCGCCATCCGCGGCAAAACGGCGCACGATAGCCGCGCCAATCCCACGACTGCCGCCAAGAACCAGAACTGACTTGCCATTAAAAGAAGACATGAGGTACTCCTTGAACAATTATGTAGTGATCGATATATAATAGGTGCACAGTTTTCTGTCAATGGATTTGTAATGAACACTACAAAATGCACTCGAGCACCTGGACGCCCACGTAATTTTGATCCAGAAATGGCCGTTGCCAAAGTACAACCCTTGTTTCACGCACATGGCTATGACGCGGTTAGCGTGGCGGATGTCACCGCGGCGTTGTCGATCAAGCCCCCCAGTTTCTATGCTGCTTTTGGGAACAAAATCGGTCTTTATAAACGTGTTCTTGACCGCTACGTACAAACTGAGGCGATCCCTTTTGATGACATTCTTCGCCCCGACAAACCCGTTTCTGCATGTCTTACCGATCTGCTTGAAGAGGCGGCGCGACGTTATGCCGCAGATCCGCATGCGCTGGGATGTTTGGTCCTGGAGGGCACGCACAGTAACGATCCGCAGGCGCGGAAGGTCGCGCGGAATTTCTACTCGGCTGCCGAACATAAAATTCACGACTTTATCGCACAGCGGCATCCTAAAGAGGCTGACAGCCTGACTGATTACGTCAGTACCACAATGCTTGGCCTGTCGGGAAAAGCGCGTTGCGGGCATTCGTTCGAACGTCTGCTAGCCAGCGCGCGAATCGCCAGCGTAGCGGTGCGGCATCAGCTTTCCAGATGATCATCACATGATAAGGTAGATAAATATGATGAGGAAAATGGGAACTTAATCAGGCGGTGCCTCATATCAACCCGCATCAGAGCAGGGGGTTATCGTTGTAGGTGGTACGGATGCGACGCGAATTGGCGTTGCAGGAGTATGGCATGCCATTGAATATCATGTAACAGGTAAAACGCTCGACGGTTCGGTACGTCATGATACGTGCCAGTTAAGCCGAGAAGATGCATTAAAAATGTATACCCTCAATGCCGCCTGGATAGCTTTTGCAGAACAGCAGAGGGGAAGTTTGCAGGCAGGTAAGCTCGCCGATTTTGCGGTGCTTAATCAGGATATTATGGCTATTCCGGCAGACAAATTCCACCAAACGGAGTCGTTATTAACGTTTGTCGATGGTCAACAGGTTTATCCGGAGCTGTGAGCGGTAAAAGAAAACGGCCCTGAGAAGGGCCGTGGGTTCTATCAGAAAGACTAATCAGGCAAATATCGTCATCAGATAGGCGATAAACAGCGCCAGATGCGCCGCACCGTTAAGCACGTTGGTGCGTCCGGTGGAGAAAGAGATGTGGCACAGTACCAGTGATGAAACCATCACAATCATCTCTGGCGCGCCCAGCGCAAAGACCAAATCATTCCCGGTTGCCCATGCGATCAGAGTCACTACCGGAACGGTCAGTGAAATGGTGGCTAACACCGAACCGAAGAATAAATTCATCGCCCGCTGTACCTGATTACTCAGAACCGCTTTCAGCGCGCCGAGGCCTTCAGGAGAGAGGATCAGCAATGCGACCAGGAAACCGGTAAATGCCACTGGGGCATTCAGTTCAGTCAGCAATGTCTCCAGCGGGCTGGCGTTCATCTTGGTCACGGCAATAACGGCGATCAGATGAATGATAAGCCAGGCAGCGTGCCACAAATTGCTATGTGCTGACGGTTTACCGTGATGCGGGTCGTCGTCGTCACCCTCGTCTTCATGCTCGTAAATGAACAGACTCTGGTGCGTTTTAGTTTGTATCAGCAAAAATACGCCGTACATCGCCGCAGAAATTAATGCCACTAATAGCGCCTGCGCGGTAGTGAAATTTGCACCCGGTAAAGCCATCGGGAACACCAGTACAATAATGGCCAGCGGAAACAGGGCGATTAAATACTGCTTAATACCAAACAGATTCATATACTGAGTGGCAAATTTACGGCCACCTAACAGTAATGAAAAACCGACCAGGCCGCCGGTTACGATCATAATGATTGAATATAGCGTATCGCGCATGAGCGTAGGCGCTGCATCGCCGGTCGCCATTAATGCGGAGATTAAGCTGACTTCAAGAATAACAACGGACAGGCTGAGGATCAGCGACCCGTAGGGTTCGCCAAGTCGGTGTGCTAATACATCCGCATGACGGACAACACTGAATGCACTGCTTAATATACCAATAAGGGCCAGCGCATTAATGCCGATGACCACTGGTAGTGACTGACTGCTCCCCCATAAGAACAGTACTACCAGTGCCAAAATCGGGAAGACGAGAGAGGTCTCCTTGTGGCGGGTTTTTACCGCCTCATGTACGTGTGTCATTGAATTAATTCTCCGTCTCTGCAGGTATTTATACCCGTCATACTTCAAGTTGCTTATGCGTTGGCTACGCTCGCTCACCCCCGTCACATAGTTATCTATGTGACGGGGGATTCACTCCCTTGCCACCTTTAAGCAACTCGAATTATTTAGGGTATATAATTATAAAAAGTATTAAAGAATGTAAAAAATAACAGAAAACTTGGTTTTGTAGGTGACATTTTACGAAATTTTACTACATCGCTTATTTTTCCTCTCAAAGCGGTCAAAAACAAAGTTCTAGTTTATAGACTGTTTAATTAACAGAAGGTTAGATGAAGAAATTTTCTATAAATGCCCATTATTGGCGCATCACCGCATTGTTAACCACACTTAAGGTTTAGCCTAAAAAGAGGAGTTCACAATGCCATATAAATCCAAAAGCGATCTGCCTGAAAGCGTGCAGCATGTTCTGCCAGCCCATGCTCAGGACATCTACAAAGAAGCTTTCAACAGCGCCTGGGAACAATATAAAGATAAATCTGACCGCCGTGACGATGCTACCCGTGAAGAGACGGCACACAAGGTGGCGTGGGCCGCGGTCAAAAATGATTATCAAAAAGGTGATGATAATAAATGGCATAAAAAGGCGTAACAGTATCAATTATAATGCCTTTATGAACTAGCTTGCATCAGGCGTTAGCGAATCGTGCTACGCCGCGCCGTTGCTGGCTTGCAAGCGAGCGGTGAATTGCCTATTGTCCAGCTATTGGTTTCAAAATGAGCAGTAAAAAAGCCCGGAAGGCGTCAAAAAAGTTGTCGCAGGGAAGCAGCAGTGGCGGAGGTGTAAGGTGTTAACGCGTGATTTTTTATTGAATGCCGACTGTAAGACGGCATTTGGTGCTATTGAAGAATCACTACTCTGGTCAGCGGAACAACGGGCAGCCTCACTGGCCGCCACGCTTGCATGCCGACCAGATGATGGACCGGTGTGGATCTTCGGTTATGGATCGTTGATGTGGAACCCGGCCTTAGAATTTGAAGAGTCCTGTACCGGGACGTTAGTCGGCTGGCACCGTGCCTTTTGCCTGCGCCTGACGGCGGGGCGAGGAACGGCGTGCCAGCCAGGACGTATGCTGGCCCTGAAAGAGGGCGGACGCACCACCGGTGTGGCCTACCGTTTACCGGACGCGTCCCTGGAACAAGAGCTTTCACTGCTGTGGAAGCGAGAAATGATCACCGGCTGTTATCTGCCGACCTGGTGTCAGTTGGCGCTTGATGACAGCAGGACGGTGAACGCACTGGTCTTTATTATGGATCCGCGTCATCCGCTGTTTGAGTCAGACACGCGCGCGCAGGTGATTGCGCCGCTTATCGCCGCGGCGAGCGGACCTTTAGGCACCAACGCCCAGTATCTGTTCTCACTGGAACAAGAACTGGTGAAGCTGGGAATGCAGGATGATTGTCTTAACGATCTGGTGATCACGGTCAAACGATTGTTGGGAGAGAATCTGCCGGAAGGTGTTATGCGTCCAGGATTTGCCTAATATCGCCCGATGTTGTATGCCCGATAAGCCAGGTGCTTATCGGGCGTTTAACGCTTAGGCTGCAATAAAACTTATCGAATGCTCGAGCGACTGGCTATGGCTGTCGATCAGCACATTCCAGACGCCGGTATACGGTACGGTTAACCATGCGTTATCACGATCCTGCACGCTTAAGATGTCGGACTGCGTGTCTTTGACGTGATTTTTCTCGCTCATCAGGTGGATGTGGCAGCGCTCAGAACAGCGCACTACCACCGTATCGCCACCAAATAACTTTAAACTCGCCTTCACTAATGCCATTTTTCACCCCGTTCTTGAAAACAACGTACTTTCTCTCGAAAGTGCTGCGTGATGTTGTTCACATTTCACTCATTGCATAACACCAAAGGGGGGGCAACAGGATGCTGATTTTGATCAAAAAATGGCATAACGATTAAACAAAAGTGACAAAATCCCTCAAAAGGGTTGAAAGGGCGTGCTAACGTTCAACGAAACCGCGCCCATCTAAGATTAAATTCGGAAATTATCGACACTTTCAGTGAGCTTGCCTGAAGCGGTGTATCAGAAGGTTAATACTTTATCTGCAGCCAGCGTCCATTGAGCCAGTTCTACCAGCGTGCCGACGGCTACTCCGTCAATTAACGGAAGCGTCGTGATCCCGCGGCCATCGGTGCAGGTTTTACACAGTTTGACCGGCACATTTTGCGCCGTCAGGATCTCCAGCATTTGCTGAATATTATATCCTTCCGCAGGTTTTTGACCGCTAAGCCCCGCCGTTACCGCGTCCGACATTAAAAATAAACGTAGGTCGAGTTCCGCATCCTGTTCGCGCAGGGCGATGGCCAGACGCAGGCTGTTAAATAACGATTCGCTTCCATAGGCTGCACCGTTCGCGACGATCACTATCTTTTGCATTATTACTCCTGTTGTCAGATGGAAGGGATAATTCCTGGCGTGTATGTTACTCCCTGTTCCTGATGTGGGAAAGAAAGCATGGTTGCAGGAGTGGGTACCTCTAATTATCCATGTCAGAAAATCCCGAAAACGGGGATAAAGGCTGCAATTAACAGCCGAAGACGTTATGGTTTAGGTTAAGTGTGTCTAATTCATTGATGTAAGAAACAACTGACGATTTGAGCCGTAATATTTATTTTTCTCTCGCTGTATTCTCACTCTTGCCATTGGCAGGCGGTATTGCCAATGCACGGACATCTTTTATTCACCAGGCTGAAAACCCTTTCGATAACAATAGTGATGGCTTACCCGATCTCGGTATGGCGCCGGAGTCGCGGGCAGGCGAAAAGCACTTTGCCGAAATGGTCAAAGCGTTTGGTGAAGCCAGCATGACCGATAACGGGCTTGATACGGGTGAACAGGCGAAGCAGTTCGCATTTGGTCAGGTGCGTGACACGGTCAGCGAACAGGTTAATCAGCAACTGGAATCCTGGCTCTCTCCCTGGGGAAACGCCAGCGTTGGATTGCAGGTGGATAACGAAGGCAGCTTTACCGGAAGTCGGGGAAGCTGGTTTATCCCATGGCAGGACAATCAACGATATTTAACCTGGAGCCAGTTGGGGCTGACGCAACAGGACGAAGGTTTAGTCAGCAATGCGGGGATTGGGCAGCGCTGGGTACGCGACGGCTGGTTTCTGGGTTACAACACTTTCTATGACAACCTGTTGGATGAAAATCTGCCCCGGGGAGGCCTTGGCGCCGAGGCGTGGGGTGAATACTTGCGCTTATCTGCTAACTATTACCAACCGTTGTCCTCCTGGCAGGAGCGTTCCGCAACCCAGGAACAACGGATGGCCCGCGGCTACGACCTGACTGCGCAAATGCGCATGCCGTTCTATCAACACCTCAATACCAGCGTCAGCGTGGAACAGTATTTTGGCGACCGGGTGGATTTGTTTCATTCCGGAACCGGGTACCACAATCCTGTGGCGGTGAATCTGGGATTGAGCTATACGCCGGTGCCGTTGATTACCGTGACGGCACAACATAAGCAGGGGGAAAGCGGAGTCAGCCAGAATAACCTCGGCTTAACGCTGAATTACCGCTTTGGCGTGCCGCTAAAAAAACAGCTGATGGTCAGCGAGGTGGCAAACAGCCGATCGCTGCGCGGCAGTCGTTATGACGATCCGCAGCGTAACAATCTGCCGACGCTGGAATATCGCCAGCGTAAAACATTGTCGGTATTTTTAGCCACGCCGCCCTGGGATCTCAAGTCTGGTGAGACGGTGGCGCTGAAGCTGCAGGTGCGTAGTTTGCATGGGATCCACCATTTGACCTGGCAGGGTGATACTCAGGCGTTAAGTTTAACGGCGGGTAGCGATAACCGAAGTACGCAAGGTTGGACGATTATTATGCCGAAGTGGGACAGCAGCGAAGGCGCGACAAACCGCTGGCGGTTGTCTGTGGTGGTAGAAGATGAGCAGGGTCAGCGTGTCTCTTCCAATGAGATCACGCTATCACTGACCGAACCGTTTATTACCGTTTCGGAAAATGATCCTCGTTAGCAATGAAGCATCAACGCGTTATCAGAAAATGCGTTCCTGATGTACCCATACCGCGGCTTCGACGCGTGATTTGAGCTTCATTTTCTTCAACATATGCTTCACATGGACTTTTACCGTACTTTCAGTGATGTCCAGACGACGGGCGATCATCTTGTTCGGCAGCCCCTGGGCAATGAGCTTGAGAATGTCGCGCTCACGCGGTGTCAGTTGGGTGACATCACGGTCCGACGTTGCACGATTAGCACGCAGGCTGGCGGCCAGAACCGGCGTTAAGGCCTCACTCAGCACCATTTCACCGGCCGCTGACTGCTGTAAGGCTTTGAGTAAATCTTCAGGCTCCATATCTTTCAGCAGATAACCGTCAGCGCCGCGTTTCAGTGCGGTAACTACGTCTTCTTCATGATTGGATACGCTAAACACAACGATACGGCCCGACAGTGACTTTTCACGCAGCTTATCGAGAGTTTCCAGGCCGTTCATGCCGGGCATGTTGAGATCAAGCAGGATCAGATCGGGATCAAGGGATTCAGCCAGCTCGATACCCTGCTCACCATTGCTGGCTTCGCCGACAACGGTAATATCGGGCGCCATGCTGACAAGCTGTTTTACACCGGTTCGCAGCATCGGATGATCGTCGATCAACAGGATGGTTGCCGGTTCCAGATTACTCATGGGTATCTCCTTGGACTTCTGTGAAGTTTGTTTCGGGAATAAAAGTGACAGCAACTTCAGTACCGCCCGTCTCGCGACGGCGTACGCGGCAATCGCCGCGCAAGCTCTGCGCACGATCGCGCATTATAATCATGCCGTAGTGGTTACTGCGTTCGGCGTTTTCCGGTACGCCGCAGCCGTTATCTTGCACTGTTAGTTTGACCTGCTTGCCATTTTGCACCACCGTCACGACCACTTCATTGGCCTGAGAGTGTTTAAGTGCATTACTCAGGGCTTCGCGCGCAATTTGTAGCAGGTGAATCGCCTGATGCGAAGGGACCAGGCGCGGCGGTAGCTGATAATCCAGCTTAACCGTAAATCCAAAACGGGCGCTGTACTCCTGACAGCTGGCTTCCAGCGCCGGCCGTAATCCAGGTTCTGTGAGCTGTAAACGGAAGGTGGTTAACAGCTCACGCAGTTGTGCCCACGAAGCATTCAGCTCGTTACGAATCTGGCTGAGCAACTCGCGACAGTTATCTGAAAGCGCATCGCCCTGCATCTGCAAACAGCTAACCTGCATCTTCATACAAGAGAGCGATTGTGCAATAGAATCATGAAGTTCGCGTGCAATGGTGGCACGCTCTTCCATCACGATCAACTGCTGCTGACGCTCCTGATGTCTGTCGAGCGCGAGCGTTGCGGTCAGTTGCTCAACCAGGGTATCAACCAACTGCTGCTGATCGTGGCTGAGATGGCGTCCGTTCGGCAAGGTGGCGAGCAGAATACCATATTGGGTATGCGCATCGGTCAGCCGCCATTTCAATGTGATCCCGCCGTCAATCGCGGGCAGCGTTCCGCGAGGACACAGATGGCAACCTTTTTCATCACAGCTGGCGTTGGACTGACAGGTAAATTCCTGATGATTGTCTTCATCTTCCAGGTCGTAAACCCGGAGTTCAATATCATGCAGCAAGGTCAAATTTTGCAGACCGTTCAGTACCGGAGAGAGGCGTTCGCACAACGGCACCTGAGAGTGCAGGCGGCGGTTGGCTTGCCACAGAAAAGAAAGGATCTGATTTTTGTGCTCCAGTCCCGCCGTTTTTTCCTGCACCCGCTGTTCCAGCACGGCATAACTTTCGGCTAGTTCTTCCGACATATTATTCAGTGCCGAGCCCAGAGCGGCCATCTCATTACGCCCGCTGATACGCGCGCGTTGGGTAAAATCACGTTGGCTGACGGCTCGCGCCATCGCCAGCAGCTGCTTCCATGGCTCTAACAGGCGCACGCGCAGCCAGATAATGGTAAAAACCAGCAGCAATGCCATAAATATGGCCATCAGGCGATGCAGCAGGACGACGCGTTCAATGCGTAATTCGGTGGTATGGTCAAAGGCGGTAACCAGCTTATCCAGACCGCCTACAAAGCGCGTTACATCCTGCGCTACCGCATCAGGCGTTTGCGCATGCGCAAGCCCCGGCGCCAGTTCAGTGTGCCAGTAATCCTGTAGTGCTTTTAACTGCGCCTGTTGTCCGTCTCGCTTTGCGGCACGCGTCAACTCCGGGCTAAACGCCGTTTTCTCCATTTCATCCAGAAGCGGTTGATCGCTAGCGTCCAGCGGTACGGCTGCCAGCAGGCGATAACTCTGCATGCGCAGCGATCCCGCTTTGTTGATTGCATGGGCGCTACCCTGAACGCCCTGAACCAGCCAGCCGGAGACAGCCATACCAGCCACGCCGATGGCTGTGGACAATAAAACAATCAGCGCCACCTGGTTGACCAGCGTAAGCGGGGAGAGACAACGTTTAAACATGGTGACTTGTTCCTTCGGGTTTTCGTCGAACAGAAAACCTTATTGAATGACGATTCTGCTGCAGGCAGTGGCGTTATTCTCGGCGATACACTGGAGTATACCCATACCTCAAACGGGCTACCTCTTAATTGCCAGCGGAGGGAGAGATCCCAGGCGAGGGGGAGTAGGGGGCGACAGAAGCGTGAAAAACCACATCTTTTTTACCGAAGTTATGTACTCATTTAGGGTAATGATAAATTTTAGGCATGAATAATGACACCTTTTCCTTTGATTTATATCAACTTACCTCCAGCTGTAAACCCTAATGTTGCAGGCATCGAAACAAGTATCAGAGGTGTCTATGAGTCACTCATCTGCCCCGGAAAGGGCATCTGGAGCTGTAATTACCGAATGGCGGCCGGAAGATCCCGCCTTCTGGCAGCAGCGTGGTCAACGAATCGCCAGCCGTAACCTGTGGATTTCAGTCCCTTGCTTGCTGCTGGCGTTTTGCGTGTGGATGTTATTTAGCGCCGTGGCGGTGAACTTACCGAAAGTCGGTTTTGATTTCACCACTGAACAGCTGTTCATGCTGACGGCATTACCTTCGGTGTCCGGCGCGCTGCTGCGTGTTCCGTACTCCTTTATGGTTCCCCTGTTTGGTGGACGTCGCTGGACAGCGTTTAGCACCGGTATCCTGATCATTCCTTGTGTATGGTTAGGTTTTGCGGTGCAGGATACCTCCACGCCGTTTAGTACCTTTATTATTATCTCTCTGTTGTGCGGTTTCGCCGGTGCGAACTTTGCGTCCAGCATGGCAAACATCAGTTTCTTCTTTCCAAAACAGAAACAGGGTGGTGCGCTGGGTCTGAACGGTGGCCTGGGCAACATGGGCGTCAGCGTGATGCAGTTGGTTGCGCCGCTGGTGGTTTCACTGTCAATCTTTGCCGCATTTGGTAGCCACGGGGTTGAACAACCGGATGGTACGCAGCTGTATCTGGCAAACGCCGCATGGATTTGGGTACCGTTCCTTGCGGTGTTAACGCTGGCTGCATGGTTTGGTATGAATGAACTGGCAACCTCAAAAGCGTCGCTGAAAGAGCAATTGCCGGTGCTGAAACGTGGGCATCTGTGGATTATGAGCCTGCTGTATCTGGCAACCTTCGGTTCATTCATCGGTTTCTCTGCCGGTTTTGCCATGTTGTCAAAAACGCAGTTTCCTGAGGTACAGATCCTGCATTACGCCTTCTTTGGACCGTTGATTGGCGCGTTGGCTCGTTCAGCGGGTGGCGCAATCTCTGACCGTCTGGGCGGAACCCGTGTAACGCTGGTGAACTTTGTGCTGATGGCTATTTTCAGTGCCTTACTGTTCCTGACGCTGCCATCAAACGGCGTTGGCGGCAACTTTATCGCCTTCTTCGCGGTGTTCCTGGCATTGTTCCTGACGGCTGGTCTGGGGAGTGGTTCAACCTTCCAGATGATCTCCGTTATCTTCCGCAAGCTGACGATGGACAGAGTGAAAGCTGAAGGTGGTTCAGAAGAGAAAGCAATGCGCGAAGCAGCAACCGACACCGCGGCAGCGTTGGGCTTTATCTCAGCCATTGGTGCGATTGGCGGCTTCTTTATCCCGAAAGCATTTGGTACGTCTCTGGCGTTAACTGGTTCGCCGGTCGATGCGATGAAAGTCTTTCTGATCTTCTATGTCGCTTGTGTGGTCATCACCTGGGCGGTATACGGACGTCATTCTAAAAAGTAAAAAAGTAGTAGCAGTTGATTATCCATTGCGCGGTGTTAGACCGCGCTTTTTTTTTGCTCTAAATTAGTTACAACATACTTATATGTGAGCTCATGACGAAAGTCTGCGAAAACGGTGCTGGTAATATGCCTGGCAGGGGGGATACCCCTTAATACCCACTTATAAAGAATTTAACATTTGTATGATAAGTGATTTTAATAAAATCATTTAAATTCAATGTGTTGACTGTTTTATTAATATCCTACTAAGGGGGTATGTGAAAATCGACCCTCTGTTTTCATCCCTGCATGCCTTGATCGTTATCAATTCTCACGCCCTTTCAGAGCGTTACCTTCGCTCTCAATCAAGCAATGTCGATTTATCAGAGAGCCGTCAGGCTCCTACAGGAGAAAACCGATGAGTAAATTCCTGGACCGGTTTCGCTACTTCAAGCAGAAGGGCGAAACCTTTGCCGATGGGCATGGCCAGCTTCTCAATACCAACAGGGACTGGGAGGACGGATACCGCCAGCGTTGGCAGCATGACAAAATCGTGCGTTCAACCCACGGGGTAAACTGCACGGGCTCATGCAGCTGGAAAATCTATGTGAAAAATGGTCTGGTGACCTGGGAGACCCAGCAAACTGACTACCCACGCACGCGTCCAGATATGCCTAACCACGAGCCTCGCGGCTGCCCACGTGGTGCAAGCTATTCCTGGTATCTCTACAGCGCTAACCGTCTGAAATACCCGCTGATGCGCAAACGTCTGATGAAGATGTGGCGTGAAGCAAAAAGACTGCACAGCGATCCGGTAGACGCATGGGCATCCATCATCGAAGACGCCGACAAAGCAAAAAGCTTCAAACAAGCGCGTGGTCGTGGTGGATTTGTTCGTTCTTCCTGGCAGGAAGTGAATGAACTGATTGCTGCATCTAACGTTTACACCATCAAAACCTATGGCCCTGACCGCGTTGCAGGCTTCTCTCCGATCCCGGCGATGTCGATGGTTTCTTATGCTTCCGGCGCACGCTATATGTCGCTGATTGGCGGTACCTGCCTGAGCTTCTACGACTGGTACTGTGACCTGCCGCCGGCTTCCCCGCAAACCTGGGGCGAGCAAACCGACGTACCGGAATCTGCCGACTGGTATAACTCCAGCTACATTCTTGCATGGGGCTCTAACGTACCGCAGACCCGTACTCCGGATGCACACTTCTTTACTGAAGTTCGCTATAAAGGCACCAAAACGGTAGCGATTACTCCGGACTACGCAGAAATCGCCAAACTTTGCGACCTGTGGCTGGCACCGAAGCAGGGAACCGATGCTGCGATGGCAATGGCGATGGGCCATGTCATGCTGCGCGAGTTCCACCTCGATAACCCGAGCCAGTACTTCACCGACTACGTTCGTCGTTATACTGACATGCCAATGCTGGTGATGCTCGAAGAGCGTGACGGTTACTATGCTGCTGGTCGTATGCTGCGTGCGGCGGATCTGGTCGACTCTCTGGGCCAGGAAAATAACCCAGAATGGAAAACCGTCGCTATCAACAGCAACGGCGAAATGGTTGCGCCAAACGGTTCAATTGGTTTCCGTTGGGGCGAAAAGGGCAAATGGAACCTTGAGCAACGCGACGGTACGTCCGGTGATGAAACCGAACTGCAGCTCAGCCTGCTGGGTAGCCAGGACGATATCGCTGAAGTGGGCTTCCCGTACTTTGGCGGCGAAGGTACCGAGCACTTCAGTAAAGTAGAGCTGGAAAATATTCTGCTGCACAAACTGCCGGTTAAACGCCTGCAGTTGGCCGATGGCTCTACCGCGCTGGTGACCACCGTTTACGACCTGACCATGGCTAACTATGGCCTGGAACGTGGTCTGAACGACGAAAACTGCGCGACCAGCTACGATGACGTGAAAGCGTACACGCCGGCATGGGCAGAAAAAATCACTGGCGTATCACGTTCTCAGATCGTGCGCATTGCCCGTGAATTTGCGGATAACGCCGATAAAACACACGGTCGTTCGATGATCATCGTCGGTGCGGGCCTGAACCACTGGTACCACCTCGATATGAACTATCGTGGCCTGATCAATATGCTGGTGTTCTGCGGTTGTATCGGTCAGAGCGGCGGCGGTTGGGCCCACTACGTCGGCCAGGAAAAACTGCGTCCGCAAACCGGCTGGCAGCCGCTGGCGTTTGCTCTTGACTGGCAGCGTCCGCCTCGTCATATGAACAGCACTTCCTACTTCTATAACCACTCCAGCCAATGGCGCTATGAGACGGTTACTGCGCAGGAACTGCTTTCCCCGATGGCAGACAAATCCCGCTACAGCGGTCATTTGATTGATTTTAACGTTCGCGCTGAACGTATGGGCTGGTTGCCATCTGCGCCGCAGTTAGGGACTAACCCACTGCGTATCGCCGAAGAAGCGCAGAAAGCAGGTATGACGCCGGTGGATTACACCGTTAAATCCCTGAAAGAAGGTTCTATTCGCTTTGCGGCAGAGCAGCCGGAAAACGGTAAAAACCATCCGCGCAACCTGTTTATCTGGCGTTCTAACCTGCTCGGTTCTTCCGGTAAAGGCCACGAGTACATGCTCAAGTATCTGCTGGGTACTGAACATGGTATTCAGGGCAAAGATCTCGGCCAGCAGAGCGGCGTGAAGCCTGAAGAAGTGGAATGGCAGGATAACGGCCTGGACGGCAAACTGGATCTGGTTGTCACGCTGGACTTCCGTCTGTCGAGCACCTGTCTGTATTCCGACATCGTGTTGCCGACCGCAACCTGGTATGAAAAAGACGATATGAATACCTCGGACATGCATCCGTTTATTCATCCTCTGTCTGCGGCCGTTGACCCGGCCTGGGAATCGAAGAGCGACTGGGAAATCTACAAAGCCATCGCCAAGAAATTCTCTGAAGTTTGCGTGGGCCATCTCGGTAAAGAAACTGACGTCGTTACGCTGCCTATTCAGCACGACTCTGCCGCAGAACTGGCACAACCGCTGGACGTGAAGGACTGGAAAAAAGGTGAATGTGACCTGATTCCTGGTGTTACCGCGCCGCACATCATGACCGTTGAGCGTGATTATCCGGCAACATACGAGCGTTTCACCTCCATCGGCCCGCTGATGGAAAAAATCGGTAACGGCGGTAAAGGGATTGCCTGGAATACCCAGAGCGAAATGGATCTGCTGCGTAAGCTCAATTACACCAAGGCTGAAGGTCCGGCAAAAGGCCAGCCTTGGCTTAATACCGCAATTGATGCAGCCGAGATGATCCTGACGCTGGCGCCGGAAACTAACGGTCAGGTAGCCGTTAAAGCCTGGGCTGCGCTGAGTGAATTTACCGGTCGTGACCATACGCATCTGGCGCTGAATAAAGAAGACGAAAAAATTCGCTTCCGCGATATTCAGGCGCAGCCGCGCAAAATTATCTCCAGCCCGACCTGGTCAGGACTGGAAGATGAACACGTGTCTTATAACGCCGGCTATACCAACGTTCACGAGCTGATCCCATGGCGTACGCTGTCTGGTCGCCAGCAGTTGTATCAGGATCATCAGTGGATGCGTGACTTTGGTGAAAGTCTGCTGGTTTACCGTCCGCCAATCGACACCCGTTCGGTGAAAGCGGTGATTGGGGAGAAATCTAACGGTAACCCGGAAAAAGCGCTCAACTTCCTGACGCCGCACCAGAAATGGGGTATCCACTCCACTTACAGCGACAACTTGCTGATGCTGACGCTGTCACGCGGTGGCCCGATTGTGTGGATGAGCGAAGTCGATGCGAAGGATCTGGGAATCGAAGATAACGACTGGATCGAAGTCTTCAACAGCAACGGTGCGCTGACGGCACGTGCAGTTGTCAGCCAGCGTGTACCGGCCGGGATGACCATGATGTACCACGCGCAGGAACGTATCGTTAACCTGCCGGGTTCAGAAATCACCCAGCAGCGCGGTGGGATCCACAACTCGGTGACCCGTATTACGCCGAAACCGACCCATATGATCGGCGGCTATGCGCAGCTGGCCTACGGCTTTAACTACTACGGCACCGTCGGTTCAAACCGTGATGAGTTCGTAGTTGTACGTAAGATGAAGAACATTAACTGGTTGGATGGCGAAGGCAATGACCAGGTACAGGAGAGCGTAAAATGAAAATTCGTTCACAAGTCGGCATGGTGCTGAATCTCGATAAGTGCATCGGCTGCCACACCTGTTCAGTGACCTGTAAAAACGTCTGGACCAGCCGTGAAGGTATGGAGTACGCCTGGTTCAACAACGTCGAAAGTAAGCCTGGCGTTGGCTTCCCGAACGACTGGGAAAACCAGGAAAAATGGAAGGGCGGTTGGATCCGTAAAATCAACGGCAAACTGCAGCCGCGCATGGGTAACAAAGCGCTGCTGTTGGGTAAAATATTTGCTAACCCGCATCTGCCGGGCATGGATGATTACTACGAGCCGTTTGATTTTGACTACCAGACGTTGCATAACGCCCCGGCAGACAGCAAAGCGCAGCCGATTGCTCGTCCACGCTCGCTGATCACCGGTCAGCGAATGGATAAAATTACCAGCGGTCCGAACTGGGAAGAAATTCTGGGCGGCGAGTTCGAAAAACGCGCCAAAGATCAGAACTTCGAAAACATGCAGAAGGCGATGTACGGTCAGTTCGAAAACACCTTCATGATGTACCTGCCGCGTCTGTGTGAGCACTGCCTTAATCCGGCGTGTGTGGCGACCTGTCCGAGCGGCGCTATCTACAAGCGTGAAGAAGATGGCATCGTGCTGATCGACCAGGACAAGTGCCGCGGCTGGCGTATGTGTATCACCGGCTGCCCGTACAAGAAGATCTACTTCAACTGGAAGAGCGGGAAATCTGAGAAGTGCATTTTCTGCTACCCGCGTATCGAAGCTGGTCAGCCGACCGTTTGCTCCGAAACCTGTGTAGGTCGTATCCGTTATCTCGGCGTACTGCTGTATGACGCAGATGCGATCGAAAGTGCAGCAAGCACCGAGCACGAAAAAGATCTGTACCAGCGTCAGCTGGACGTGTTCCTCGATCCGAACGATCCGGCTGTTATTGAACAGGCGCTGAAAGATGGTATTCCGCTGAGCGTCATTGATGCCGCACAGCAGTCTCCGGTTTACAAAATGGCGATGGACTGGAAGCTGGCGCTGCCGCTGCATCCGGAATACCGCACACTGCCGATGGTCTGGTACGTGCCGCCATTGTCACCGATTCAGTCAGCTGCTGATGCGGGCGAGCTGGGCAGCAACGGTATTCTGCCGGATGTTGACAGCCTGCGTATTCCGGTTCAGTACCTGGCGAACCTGCTGACTGCAGGTGACACCCAGCCGGTACTGTTGGCGCTGAAACGTATGCTAGCGATGCGTCACTACAAACGTGCGGAAACTGTTGACGGCAAAGTTGATACCCGTGCGCTGGAAGAGGTGGGCTTAAGCGAAGCGCAGGCACAGGAAATGTATCGTTACCTGGCGATCGCAAACTACGAAGATCGTTTCGTTGTACCGAGCAGCCATCGTGAACTGGCACGTGACGCGTTCCCGGAGAAAAGCGGTTGTGGCTTTACCTTCGGCGACGGTTGCCACGGTTCTGATACTAAATTCAATCTGTTCAACAGCCGCCGCATCGACGCTGTCGATGTGACCAGCAAAACGGAGCCGCACCAATGATTGAACTCGTCATTGTTTCGCGTCTGCTCGAGTACCCGGATGCTGCCTTGTGGCAGCATCAGCAGGAACTTTTCGATGCACTCGCGTCATCTGAGAACCTGGATAAAGAGGATGCCCAGACTCTGGGCGTTTTCCTGCGCGATCTAACCGCGCAGGACATGCTGGATGTGCAGGCCGCCTACAGCGAACTGTTTGACCGTGGCCGCGCGACATCGCTGCTGCTGTTTGAACATGTTCACGGTGAATCCCGCGATCGCGGTCAGGCTATGGTTGACCTGATGGCACAGTATGAGCAGCACGGTTTACAGCTCGACAGCCGCGAACTTCCCGATCATCTGCCGCTGTATCTGGAATACCTTGCGCAACTGCCGAAAAGCGAAGCACTAGGTGGCTTACAGGATATTGCGCCGATTCTGGCGCTGCTTAGCGCTCGTTTGCAACAGCGTGAAAGCCGTTATGCGGTGCTGTTCGATTTGCTGTTAAAACTGGCGAATACCGTTATCGACAGCGATAAAGTGGCTGAAAAAATTGCGGATGAAGCCCGTGACGATACTCCACAAGCGCTGGATGCGGTCTGGGAAGAAGAGCAGGTGAAATTCTTCGCCGATCAGGGGTGTGGCGAGTCGGAAATCTCCGCTCACCAGCGTCGTTTTGCCGGGGCCGTTGCGCCGCAGTATCTGAATATCACCACCGGAGGACAGCAATAATGCACTTCCTGAATACGTTCTTCTTTGACATCTATCCGTACATCGCGGGTTCTGTCTTTCTGATCGGCAGCTGGCTGCGTTATGACTATGGGCAATATACATGGCGTGCAGCTTCCAGTCAGATGCTGGATCGCAAAGGGATGAACCTGGCGTCAAACCTGTTTCACATCGGGATCCTGGGTATCTTTGCTGGGCACGTCCTTGGCATGTTGACGCCGCACTGGATGTATGAAGCCTGGCTACCGCTTGAAGTGAAACAAAAGATGGCAATGTTTGCGGGCGGTGCCAGTGGCCTGATGTGTCTGATTGGTGGTGTACTGCTGCTGAAACGTCGTCTGTTCAGCCCGCGCGTGCGGGCCACCACCACCGGGGCGGATATTCTGATCCTCTCACTGCTGGTGATCCAGTGTGCGCTGGGCCTGCTGACCATTCCGTTTTCCGCCCAGCATATGGACGGTAGCGAGATGATGAAGCTGGTGAACTGGGCGCAGACAGTGGTGACCTTCCAGGGCGGAGCGTCTCAATATCTCGATGGTGTTGCGTTCATTTTCCGTATGCACCTGGTGCTGGGTATGACGCTATTCCTGTTGTTCCCATTCTCTCGTCTGGTACACATCTGGAGCGTCCCGGTCGAATATCTGACACGCAAATACCAGATTGTTCGCGCGCGTCACTAATCGTATATTTGAGAATGACAAAACCCTGCTTCGGCGGGGTTTTTTTATGCCTGTTTGCCGGATGGCGGCGCAAGCGCCTTATCCGGCCTACGAAGGTATCAGCGAGCGCTGTAGGCCTGATAAGTGCAACGCATCAGACGAATAGCGGGCACGTATCGAGTTCGTAGGCCTGATAAGCGCAGCGCAGCAGACAAATTACGGGCACATGTCGAGTTAGTAGGCCTGATAAGCGCAGCGCAGCAGACAAATTACGGGCACATGTCGAGTTAGTAGGCCTGATAAGCATAGCGCATCAGGCAAATAAAAGGCATTGCTGAGGAATTGAGTGTGTTGCTTTATGAAGTGATGGTGGTGGGGGAAGGATTACTCAGCGCTACGCGCTTCGCCCTTCGGGTCGTTGCCTGCGGCAACGCTTTCTCGCTACGCTCGAATCGAACCTTAGTCGAAACTTCTCATCCTTCCCGCATGGGCGGAATATGGGGCATTAGAGATTGATTTACTGTTGGTGCTTTATGAAGTGATGGTGGTGGGGGAAGGATTCGAACCTTCGAAGTCGATGACGGCAGATTTACAGTCTGCTCCCTTTGGCCGCTCGGGAACCCCACCAGGGGTAATTCAAATTGTAGGCAGTGCTAGAAGATGGTGGTGGGGGAAGGATTATTCGTCGCTTCGCTCCTCACCCTTCGGGTCGTTGCCGTTGGCAACGTTCTCTCGCTTTCGCTCGAGTCGAACCTTAATCGAAGGCTCTCACCCTTCCCCGACAAGTGCAAACTTCTGCATTACTCACCGGGATAACTGCATCGCTGTAGTAAATAATGGTGGTGGGGGAAGGATTCGAACCTTCGAAGTCGATGACGGCAGATTTACAGTCTGCTCCCTTTGGCCGCTCGGGAACCCCACCAGGGGTAATTCAAATTGTAGGCAGTGCTAGAAGATGGTGGTGGGGGAAGGATTATTCGTCGCTTCGCTCCTCACCCTTCGGGTCGTTGCCGTTGGCAACGTTCTCTCGCTTTCGCTCGAGTCGAACCTTAATCGAAGGCTCTCACCCTTCCCCGACAAGTGCAAACTTCTGCATTACTCACCGGGATAACTGCATCGCTGTAGTAAATAATGGTGGTGGGGGAAGGATTCGAACCTTCGAAGTCGATGACGGCAGATTTACAGTCTGCTCCCTTTGGCCGCTCGGGAACCCCACCACGGGGTAATGCTAATTACTGGCCTGCTTCCGTTGGAAGCGGGGCGCATCATATCAAATGATGCGCCCCTGTAAAGCATTCCGTTGATAAAAAAGAACTGGTTGCCTGATTTTTACACGTAAAGATGTAAAGGTAACCAATTAACTTATCAATCGATTACAGAATAATCGTTCGGTTACCGTAAACAAAGACGCGTTGAGCCAGAACCTGATACAGCGCACGGCTTAATACATTTTTTTCAACGTCGCGACCCGCGCGCATCATATCTTCGGCAGTGTAGGTGTGATCAACATGGATCACGTCCTGCATAATGATTGGGCCTTCATCGAGGTTATCATTCACGTAGTGGGCCGTCGCGCCGATGATCTTCACGCCACGCTCATAAGCCTGATGGTACGGACGAGCACCAATGAATGCTGGCAGGAATGAATGGTGAATATTGATAATTTTATTCGGAAAGCGTGAAACAAATGTCGGGGTCAGAACGCGCATGTATTTAGCCAGCACGACATAGTCCGGCTGGTGGGCGTCGATAGCATCAGCCATTTTCTGATCATGTTCGTCACGTGTTAAACCTTCATGGCTCACCAGCTCAAACGGAATATCAAACCGTTCAACCAGAGGACGCAAGGTCTCGTGATTGCCGATCACCGCGGCGATTTCAACATCCAGCCCGCCATAATTGGCCTTCATTAATAAATCGCCCAGGCAATGCGCTTCCTTGGTGACCAAAATGACGATGCGGCGGCGGCCTGCTGGGGTTAATTCACGAATCGAGCCTTCAGGTAAGGCGCTGTCCAGATCGGCAAGCAGCGTGACGTCGTTAAAAATGCCCTCCAGTTCGGTGCGCATAAAAAAGCGTCCGGTACGGTGGTCCACAAACTCATTGTTCTGCACGATGTTCAGTTCATGCTTGTAACAGATATTCGTAATGCGCGCGATCAGACCTTTTTGGTCCGGGCAAATAGTACGCAGCACTTTTCGTTGTAATGAATGCATTTGCAGCGGTGATCCTGTTGAGAATGTTTGCAAAATTGATACTGTCGGGCGTTGATTAGCCGCAGCACTTTTTAAATTTTTTACCTGAGCCACAAGGGCAGGTATCGTTTCGTCCAATTTGAGGGCGTGTACCGTCTATATAGTACCACTGACCGTTTTCTTTTAAAAAACGAGAGCGCTCGATAATTGCACCTGTTTTACCTTGTTCAGAAAACCGTGCGACAAAACTGACGTAGCCGATATTTTCTGTGTCTGCCGTCTCTTGTTCAAAAACGGTCAGTCCAAGCCATTCGGTATGAGTAAATCCTGCGATAATGTCGTCGCGAAACTCGGCCGCATGACAATCCGGATGCCAGGTCCTGATAAGGTAATCTGCGTCTTTCATCACAAAAGCACAGTAACGAGAACGCATGAGGTGTGACGGCGTAGGTGCTACTTGCGCGCCGGACACATAACGGTAGCAACATAGGCTATACTCGACAGCGCTACCACAGGGACAAAGCTGAGACACAAAGTACTCCCTGGAATATAAAAACGGCGTAAAAACGCCAGAGTGGCACTATGTTAACTGAGCGGTAGCGATGTTGCTATGTCTGCAAGCCAGGGGAAGTTTGTACGTATAATGAGAAAAATAAAAATTGGGCTGGCGCTAGGTTCCGGCGCGGCGCGAGGTTGGTCGCATATTGGCGTTATTAAAGCCCTTAAGCATATGGGTATTGATGTTGATATCGTGGCAGGGTGCTCCATCGGTTCGTTGGTTGGCGCTGCCTACGCCTGCAATAAGCTGCCTGCTCTCGAAAAGTGGGTCTGTTCTTTCAGCTATTGGGATGTTTTACGGTTGATGGATCTCTCGTGGCGCAGGGGAGGTTTACTTCGCGGTGAACGGGTATTCAATCAGTACCGTAATGTGATGCCGGTAGAAGCAATTGAGCAATGTACTCGCCGTTTCGCAACAGTGGCTACCAATCTGAGTACGGGTCGGGAACTTTGGTTCACCGAAGGTGATTTACATCTGGCTGTCCGGGCCTCCTGCAGTATTCCTGGCTTGATGTCACCTGTGGCGCACAATGGTTACTGGCTGGTCGATGGTGCGGTGGTGAATCCTGTCCCTGTCTCCCTGACTCGCGCGTTGGGTGCCGATATTGTTATAGCGGTCGACCTGCAACACGATGCGCATCTCATGCAACAAGATTTACTCTCCTTCAACGTCAATAGCGATGCCGAATCGGGTGATGATGCTGACGAACTCTCATGGCATGCCCGTCTGAAAGAACGCTTGAGCAACATTACGGCCAGGCGTGCAGTAACTGCACCCACGGCGATGGAGATTATGACGACGTCTATTCAGGTTCTGGAAAACCGACTGAAACGTAACCGCATGGCCGGTGACCCTCCAGACATTCTGATTCAGCCGTTTTGTCCACAAATATCCACGCTGGATTTTCACCGCGCCAGTGCGGCAATTGCTGCCGGGCAGTTAGCGGTCGAGAAGAAAATGGATGAGCTTCAACCCCTGGTGAAAACCAACGTCTAACGCATTTTTTATCAACACTTAAGCTAATTCTGACAGGCGTGAGTGGCAATAGCATGCCACTATTTATTAAAGCCAGTCAGGGGGGAGAATATGACGCAGCCATTGGTCGGAAAACAGATTCTTATCGTTGAGGATGAGCCGGTATTTCGCTCACTCATGGACTCATGGTTTTCCTCTTTGGGAGCGACAACGGCGGTAGCTGGTGACGGACTTGAAGCACTGGACTTGCTTGGGCATTTTAAACCTGACCTGATGATCTGCGACCTGGCTATGCCAAGAATGAACGGTCTCAAACTCGTTGAGTATTTACGCAATCGTGGCGATCAGACCCCGATACTGGTGATTTCTGCGACGGAAAACATGTCCGACATAGCCAAAGCGTTACGACTCGGTGTGGATGACGTCCTGTTGAAGCCGGTGAAAGACCTTAATCGCTTGCGAGAAACCGTCTTTGCCTGTCTTTATCCCAATATGTTTAATTCACGTGTGGAAGAAGAAGAGCGGCTATTTCGCGACTGGGATGCGATGGTGGACGATCCTGCCGCCGCCGCGAAGCTGCTAAAAGAATTACAGCCTCCGGTGTCGCAAGTGATTTCGCACTGTCGCATTAACTATCGACAATTGGTGGCAGCCGACCAACCAGGGCTGGTGCTGGATATTGCGCCGCTGTCGGATCATGACCTTGCATTCTATTGCCTTGATGTGACGCGTGCAGGGGATAATGGCGTGCTGGCTGCATTATTACTGCGGGCGCTATTTAATGGTTTACTGCAGGAGCAACTGACACAACAAAATCAACGGTTGCCAGAGCTAGGTACGCTATTGAAACAGGTAAATCATTTGTTGCGGCAAGCCAATTTACCAGGGCAGTTTCCCTTGCTGGTGGGGTATTACCACAGCGGATTAAAAAATCTGATTCTGGTATCGGCAGGGCTGAATGCGACATTAAATACAGGTTCCCACCAAGTGCAAATCAGCAATGGCGTTCCGCTGGGTACCTTAGGTAATACGTATCTTAATCAGCTGAGCCAACATTGTGAGTCATGGCAATGCCAAATTTGGGGGGCGGGAGGTCGCCTGCGCTTGATGTTGTCTGCAGAATGAACAATTGAGATGCGTGTAAATGAAATTGGTTCACCCTCCCCATGCTGTGAGTGCTACTATCAGCGCCAGTTTTATTCGTATTTATCTTAATTATACCGACGCGCGTCCTTTTCAGACCAGAAGCTTGTCGCTGTACTGATATACTCGGATGCGATACAGAATGATGAACACGTTCAATACATGAACAGTCCAGGAGAGTTTTAAATGGCTGCCCTTAATTCAAAAGTCAAAAAAGCCGTTATCCCGGTTGCGGGATTAGGAACCAGGATGTTACCGGCTACGAAAGCAATCCCGAAAGAGATGCTACCGTTGGTTGATAAGCCATTAATTCAGTACGTCGTAAACGAATGTATTGCTGCGGGCATCACTGAAATTGTACTTGTAACTCACTCGTCTAAAAATTCCATTGAAAACCACTTTGATACCAGCTTTGAACTTGAAGCGATGCTGGAAAAACGTGTAAAACGCCAGCTGCTGGAAGAAGTGCAATCTATTTGTCCGCCACATGTGACTATTATGCAGGTGCGTCAGGGGCTGGCTAAAGGTCTGGGCCACGCGGTATTGTGCGCGCACCCTGTGGTTGGCGATGAACCGGTAGCTGTAATCCTGCCGGACGTAATTCTTGACGAATACGAATCTGATTTATCCCGCGACAACCTTGCCGAAATGATTCATCGTTTTGATGAAACAGGTAGCAGCCAGATTATGGTTGAACCGGTAGAAGATGTTACGGCTTATGGCGTTGTTGATTGTAAAGGCGTTGAATTATCCCCGGGCGAAAGCGTTCCGATGGTTGGCGTGGTTGAAAAACCAAAAGCTGATGTTGCGCCTTCTAATCTGGCCGTTGTGGGTCGTTACGTTCTTAGTGCCGATATCTGGCCTCTGCTGGCTAAAACCCCTCCGGGAGCGGGTGATGAAATTCAGCTGACAGATGCTATCGATATGCTGATTGAAAAAGAGACGGTTGAAGCTTATCACATGAAGGGCAAAAGCCATGACTGTGGTAATAAACTGGGCTATATGCAGGCGTTCGTTGAATATGGTATTCGCCATAATACTCTCGGCGCCGAATTTAAAGCCTGGCTGGAAGACGAGATGGGTATTAAGAAGTAACCTTCTGGTATTATCTGGTCAGAACGGCGCTGTATTAACAGCGCCGTTTTTTTATACCTAATCCGGGTAGGGTTGAACGAAGTACCGGTAAAAAAAATCCCGCCAGTGGCGGGATTTTAAGCAAACTATTTCTGAATTATTCCTTGATCAGGAAATCGTCCAGTTGTTTACCTTGTTCTTCCATCGCTTTTTTGATCACTGCCGGTGTACGACCCTGGCCAGTCCAGGTTTTAGTTTCACCGTTTTCGTCAACATAGCTATATTTAGCCGGACGTGCAGCGCGTTTAGCTTTGGTGCCAGATTTAACAGCAGCCATGCTATTCAGCAATTCGTTCGGATCAATGCCGTCAGCGATCAGCATTTCACGATATTGTTGCAGTTTACGAGTACGTTCTTCAACTTCAGCAGCAGCAGCGCTTTCTTCTTCGCGACGCTCGCTAACTACAACTTCTAATTTTTCCAGCATTTCTTCAAGCGTTTCCAGAGTGCATTCTCTTGCCTGCGCACGAAGAGTACGGATGTTGTTCAGAATTTTAAGTGCTTCGCTCATTGTAGTAATCTCAAACTTATATTGGGGTGGTTTGTTGAGCTAATAATAGAGCGATAAATTCAGTTGTGCAATAGCCAGGAATGTAAGGAATTCAAAATTGCGCTTTATTTAGTATCAGAATTAATTCTCCTGTCTTAAATTCCCCATGATGTTGGGCATAAAAAAGGCTTATTGGCGAGGGGGCTTCTCAGCGGCTGAGAGTAAAAATTCAAGATTCAGGTCACATTTTATGGTGTACAAATAGTATCTCTTTGCAGTGATTTCAACCTTTTGTATTAGTTTTGCTTACGTGAATTCGCTAATACATGGCGACAGTGGGTAGATTCAATAACAATATGGGAAGGGTTTCTTTATTGCCGTATGATGATAAGTGACATTGATAAATTTCATGAGCACTATTTGTGAAAGAGTGTGTATATACGCGTCCGAGCTCAGGCTGTTTGGTCGATGGTTGTATGCTCTCTCACTATCCGTTACTTAAATTCAGGCGGCACTGTGCGAGCTTGCCCGCTCATTTATACGCCTTTGCGGCCAACGCTACACCGACATGTTCGTGAAATATGATACAATCCAGCCCATATTTATTTCCCCTCGTGAGGGCCTTCGGTCAATGGCACAACTATATTTTTACTATTCTGCAATGAACGCAGGTAAGTCGACTGCATTGTTGCAATCTTCGTACAATTATCAGGAACGTGGGATGCGTGCCGTTGTATATACAGCGGAAATTGATGACCGTTTTGGTGCTGGAAAAGTAAGTTCACGTATAGGTCTGTCGTCACCTGCAAAATTGTTTAACCAAAATTCATCATTGTTCGAAGAGATTCGCGCCGAGAATGCGCAGCAAAGAATTCACTGTGTACTGGTCGATGAGTCTCAGTTTCTGACCCGACAACAGGTTTATGAATTATCTGAAGTTGTCGATCAACTGGATATTCCTGTTTTGTGTTACGGCTTACGCACTGATTTTCGTGGTGAGTTATTTGGTGGCAGCGAATACCTGCTTGCTTGGTCAGATAAACTGGTTGAATTAAAGACCATTTGTTTCTGTGGCCGTAAGGCCAGCATGGTATTACGCCTTGATCAGGCTGGAAGACCTTATAACGAGGGCGAGCAGGTGGTTATCGGCGGGAATGAACGCTATGTGTCGGTATGTCGTAAACACTACAAACAAGCGCAGTCTGAGGGCTCTCTGACGGCGATACAAGAACGACACAGCCACGATTAACCCTGTACGCTTCTGAGCGCTTGTAAACACAGGGTAGGCCGGAACCTTCGTCAATGTTCTCTACCCTGTCAGACTCTCTTCTGACAGTTGGTCTCACATCTTCCCGAATACATCTCTTACACTGCCATTCTATTCACATGGTTAAATTGTGTATTCCCCGATTTTCATAACACAAGACGAAAAAAACGGCCCCAATTGGGACCGTTTATGATGAAACTAAAACTTATCTGAGTAAATTAAGCGGATTTCTTCGCTTTCTTTTCTGCTTTCGGTGCAGCTACTGCTTCAGTCTTAGCGGCGGTCTGACCTTCGCTATACTCACGACCGTAGTAGGTATCCAGCAGGATCTGTTTCAGTTCAGAAATCAGCGGGTAACGTGGGTTGGCACCAGTACACTGGTCGTCAAACGCATCTTCAGACAGTTTGTCCACGTGTGCCAGGAAGTCAGCTTCCTGAACGCCAGCTTCACGGATAGACTTAGGAATACCCAGTTCAGCTTTGATTTCTTCCAGCCAACCCAGCAGTTTCTGGATTTTCGCAGCAGTACGGTCGCCCGGTGCGCTCAGACCCAGATGGTCTGCGATTTCAGCGTAGCGACGGCGTGCCTGCGGACGGTCGTACTGGCTGAATGCAGTCTGTTTAGTCGGGTTGTCGTTCGCGTTGTAACGAATAACGTTGCTGATCAGCAGGGCGTTCGCCAGACCGTGAGGAATGTGGAACTGAGAACCCAGTTTGTGCGCCATTGAGTGACATACACCCAGGAAGGCGTTAGCAAACGCGATACCGGCGATAGTTGCTGCACTGTGTACACGCTCACGCGCTACCGGGTTCTTAGAACCTTCATGGTAAGACGCTGGCAGGTTTTCTTTCAGCAATTTCAGCGCTTGCAGAGCCTGACCGTCAGAGAACTCAGAAGCCAGTACTGAAACGTAAGCTTCCAGAGCGTGAGTGACGGCATCCAGACCACCGAACGCACACAGTGACTTCGGCATATCCATAACCAGGTTGGCGTCAACAATCGCCATATCCGGAGTCAGCGCGTAGTCTGCCAGCGGGTATTTCTGGCCTGTTGCATCGTCGGTAACGACCGCAAACGGAGTCACTTCAGAACCGGTACCGGAAGTGGTGGTAACTGCAACCATCTTCGCTTTTACGCCCATTTTCGGGAACTTGTAGATACGTTTACGGATGTCCATAAAGCGCAGTGCCAGTTCTTCGAAGTGAGTTTCCGGGTGCTCGTACATAACCCACATGATTTTCGCGGCGTCCATCGGGGAACCACCACCCAGTGCGATGATTACGTCTGGTTTGAAGGAGTTAGCCAGCTCAGCACCTTTGCGAACAACGGTCAGAGTCGGGTCAGCTTCAACTTCAAAGAACACTTCAGTTTCAACGCCAGCAGCTTTCAGAACGGAGGTGATCTGGTCTGCATAACCGTTGTTGAACAGGAAGCGGTCGGTCACGATCAGCGCACGTTTGTGACCATCGGTAATCACTTCATCCAGTGCGATTGGCAGAGAGCCACGACGGAAGTAGATAGATTTCGGAAGTTTGTGCCACAACATGTTTTCAGCTCGCTTAGCAACGGTTTTCTTGTTGATCAGGTGCTTAGGACCAACGTTTTCAGAGATGGAGTTACCACCCCAGGAACCACAACCCAGTGTTAGGGAAGGTGCGAGTTTGAAGTTGTACAGGTCACCGATACCACCCTGAGAAGCCGGGGTGTTGATCAGGATACGTGCGGTTTTCATCATCTGGCCGAAGTAAGCAACACGTTCTGGCTGGTTGTCCTGGTCAGTGTACAGGCAAGAGGTATGACCGATACCGCCCATCGCAACCAGTTTTTCAGCTTTGATGACTGCGTCTTCGAAGTCCTTCGCACGGTACATTGCCAGCGTCGGAGACAGTTTCTCGTGAGCAAACGGTTCGCTTTCGTCGACAACCTTCACTTCACCGATCAGAATCTTAGTGGTTTCTGGTACGGAGAAGCCTGCCAGTTCAGCAATCTTATATGCCGGCTGACCAACGATAGCTGCGTTCAGCGCGCCATTTTTCAGGATAACGTCCTGAACTGCTTTCAACTCTTTGCCCTGCAGCATGTAGCCGCCGTGAGTCGCAAAACGCTCACGTACTGCATCATATACAGAGTCAACCACGACGACAGACTGCTCAGAAGCACAGATTACGCCGTTATCGAAGGTTTTAGACATCAGAACAGATGCAACAGCACGTTTGATATCAGCGGTTTCGTCGATAACAACAGGGGTGTTACCTGCGCCTACGCCGATAGCCGGTTTACCGGAGCTGTATGCCGCTTTCACCATGCCTGGACCACCGGTCGCAAGGATCAGGTTGATGTCCGGGTGGTGCATCAGCGCGTTAGACAGTTCAACGGAAGGTTGATCGATCCAGCCGATCAGATCTTTCGGTGCGCCAGCAGCGATTGCTGCTTGCAGAACGATGTCAGCTGCTTTGTTAGTTGCATCTTTTGCGCGCGGATGCGGAGAGAAGATGATGGCGTTACGGGTCTTCAGGCTGATCAGTGATTTGAAGATTGCAGTAGAGGTAGGGTTAGTGGTTGGAACGATACCGCAGATGATACCAATCGGTTCAGCAATGGTAATGGTACCAAAAGTGTCGTCTTCAGACAGCACACCACAGGTTTTTTCGTCTTTGTAAGCGTTGTAAATGTATTCAGAAGCGAAGTGGTTTTTAATCACTTTATCTTCGACAATACCCATGCCGGATTCGGCAACGGCCATTTTCGCGAGAGGAATTCGAGCGTCTGCGGCAGCCAGAGCGGCGGCACGGAAGATTTTGTCAACCTGTTCTTGAGTGAAACTGGCATATTCACGCTGGGCTTTTTTTACGCGCTCTACAAGTGCGTTAAGTTCAGCGACATTAGTAACAGCCATGATGCTCTCCTGATAATGTTAAACTTTTTTAGTAAATCATCTGCTCGATACGAGAGTATAGACAGACCGACGAAAATTTGTGTAATGGTTTGAAAATCAAACGGTTAATTAACGTCCACTTTACTTTGATTTACTAAAAGAGCTTATACTCTAGCGCCTGTTAACTCTAACGCGTTACCTCCAGGTGGCGTAAGCAAGATTACTCACTTCTGAGTAGTAATTGCGTGATCTGGATCAAAAATTCGCAAAGCTGACACCTTTCAGCAGGCCCTTTTAGCGTTTCTCGTTAAGTGTTAATAAATTGACGTAATGAATGCTAATAACATTAGCATATTTAATACATATTAATAACACTGAGTATTGGTAGCGTATTTACATTGATATACGAAGATAGAAGGTGAAGTATGCTGACAAAAGGCGTATCTTCAGCGCGGATTTTATCAATTTTATGACTCATTTTATCCGGCTAACGCTTCGGAGCTAACCGTGATCCAAACGCTATTTGATTTTCCTGTCTATTTTAAATTTTTCATTGGGTTATTTGCGTTGGTCAACCCGGTAGGGATCATCCCCGTCTTTATCAGTATGACCAGCTATCAAACTGCCGCAGCACGAAACAAAACCAACCTCACGGCAAACCTTTCGGTCGCAATCATCCTGTGGACTTCGCTGTTTCTTGGTGATGGTATTCTGCAACTTTTCGGCATCTCAATTGACTCGTTCAGGATCGCTGGCGGTATTCTGGTTGTGACTATCGCGATGTCAATGATTAGCGGAAAACTAGGGGAAGATAAACAAAACAAACAGGAAAAATCAGAAACCGCAATCCGTGAAAGTATCGGCGTTGTACCGTTGGCATTGCCGTTGATGGCGGGACCGGGTGCGATAAGCTCAACTATTGTCTGGGGTACGCGATATCATAGTGCGATTAACCTGTTTGGCTTTTTTGTAGCGATTGCGTTGTTTGCCCTGTGCTGCTGGGGGCTGTTCCGCATGGCACCATGGTTAGTGCGCCTGTTGGGCCAAACCGGTATCAACGTCATTACGCGTATTATGGGGCTGCTGTTAATGGCTTTGGGTATCGAATTTATCGTTACAGGCATCAAATCCATTTTCCCTGGTTTGCTGGCCTGAAACCTTTCTTCTGTGCAAACGGAGTCGTGTCCGGCTCCGTTTCATTTCATTATCAGTAAAACTTCTCACTAAAGTTGAAAATCAGCAGAGCAATAATAAAAAATGCTGATGATTAACTCTCCTGTTAGCCATTGATTCTAAAGATATAACACGTCCCAGTACGCCCGGCGAAGACCGATACTGCTGTTATTTTATTAACATCATACTCTGGGGCTTGCTGAAGGATTATCGAAATGTTATTAGTTATTTCAGCCTTTATTTCAGATGAATGTGCTAATTAATAACCAATTGTTAAATTTATGTGCATTTTTACATGGCGTTGACTTAGGACAGGATGGTTAACACCATGGTCGACATAATGCATTGATTTTTGTGAGCTTCCCATAATAAATCTTCATTCGTAAGACTTTTTAAGTGAGATTTATTTCCAATAAAAGAGAATTGGTTAACAAATTTGTAAAATGTATTGGCGGTTAAGAAACGCATTTGATACTTTCCGGCCAAGTATTATGCAGAAGAATTCACGTTGATGAGAATCATTTGCAGTTAGTTTCTCTCAACAGGGTAATAGCGTGTTTCCGGCAGGGGAGGCACGTAGAGAATCGACGCAAGGCGGTCATACGAATCGCCAGAATAAATAAAGTCGGTGATAGCAAGCAGTAAAACAATAAACCACCTGACGGCAGAAAATCTCCGGTGCCGTACAGGGATCCTAACAGGATTAACAGTCTGGTTAAAAAACCAGCCATAATAATGAGGGAGTACAACACAATGACTAACATCACTAAAAAAAGTTTAGTAGCTGCGGGGATCTTAACTGCGCTAGTCGCAGGAAATGTTGCCACGGCGGCAGTAGTGCCAGCGGGTGTGCAGCTTGCTGAAAAGCAGACTCTGGTGCGTAATAACGGTTCGGAAGTGCAATCACTCGATCCCCATAAAATCGAAGGTGTACCTGAATCCAACATTAACCGTGACCTGTTTGAAGGTTTATTAATCAGTGATGTCGATGGCAAACCATCGCCTGGCGTGGCTGAAAAATGGGAAAATAAAGATTTTAAAGTCTGGACATTCCATCTGCGTAAAGATGCTAAATGGTCTGACGGCACGCCTGTTACTGCGCAAGATTTCGTGTATAGCTGGCAACGTTTGGCTAATCCAAATACTGCATCACCGTATGCCAGTTATTTGCAGTACGGTCATATTGTCAACATTGATGATATTATCGCCGGTAAAAAACCGGTCACCGATCTGGGCGTAAAAGCTCTCGACGATCATACTTTTGAAGTTACCCTCAGCGAACCAGTTCCTTATTTCTACAAACTGCTTGTGCACTCTTCCGTTTCACCGGTTCCCAGAGCGGCTGTTGAAAAATTTGGCGAGAAGTGGACCCAGCCCGCTAACATCGTTACTAACGGTGCGTATAAACTGAAAGACTGGGTTGTGAACGAGCGCATTGTGCTTGAGCGTAATACCAACTATTGGGACAACGCCAAAACGGTTATTAACCAGGTAACCTACCTGCCTATTTCTTCTGAAGTGACTGACGTAAACCGCTATCGCAGCGGTGAAATCGACATGACCTATAACAACATGCCGATTGAGTTATTCCAGAAACTGAAAAAAGAGATCCCGAACGAAGTCCACGTTGACCCGTATCTGTGCACCTATTATTACGAAATCAACAACCAGAAAGCACCGTTCAACGATGTTCGTGTTCGTACCGCCCTGAAGCTGGCGTTGGATCGTGACATTATCGTCAATAAAGTGAAAAACCAGGGTGACCTGCCAGCATATAGCTTTACTCCTCCATACACCGATGGTGCGAAACTGGTTGAGCCAGAGTGGTTCAAGTGGTCTCAGGAAAAACGTAATGAAGAAGCGAAGAAACTGCTGGCTGAGGCCGGATATACCGCTGAGAAACCGCTGACCTTTGATCTGCTGTATAACACCTCAGACCTGCATAAGAAGCTGGCTATTGCCGCGGCATCTATCTGGAAGAAAAATCTGGGTGCTAATGTGAAGCTGGAAAACCAGGAATGGAAAACGTTCCTCGATACGCGCCATCAGGGCAACTATGATGTTTCACGTGCGGGCTGGTGTGCGGACTATAACGAACCGACGTCCTTCCTGAATATGGTGCTGTCCGACAGCTCCAATAATACCGTCCACTATAAGAGCCCGGCATTTGATAAGCTGATTGCGGATACGCTGAAAGTGACGGATGAAGCGCAGCGCAGCGAACTGTATTCGAAAGCGGAACAGCAGCTGGATAAAGATTCTGCGATTGTACCGGTTTATTACTATGTTAACGCCCGCCTGGTGAAACCATGGGTTGGCGGATACTCCGGTAAAGACCCGATGGATAATATCCACGTTAAAGACTTGTATATTATCAAGCATTAATGGCAAGACGTGGGGCAATCATGTTGCCCCACAGTGTCTTTTTCTTCGAACTATATATACCTCTTTAGACAAAGAGAGGTATACCCTAAATAATTCACGTTGCAGGAAGGCGGCAACGCAGCGAATCGCCAGGAGCTTACTTAAGTAAGTGACTGGCGTGAGCGAGCAAAGCCAACGCACTTGCAGCTTGAAGTATGACGGGTATAAAGGCACACGCCAGAAGGTACGGGCAATGTTAAAATTTATATTACGTCGCTGTCTGGAAGCGATTCCGACGCTGTTTATTCTTATTACGATTTCATTCTTTATGATGCGCCTTGCGCCCGGAAGCCCATTCACCGGGGAACGCGCGTTACCGCCAGAAGTGCTGGCGAATATTGAAGCGAAATATCATCTTAACGATCCCATCTCGACGCAGTACTTCAGCTATCTGAAACAGCTGGCGCACGGCGATTTTGGACCATCCTTTAAATATAAAGACTACACGGTTAACGACCTCGTTGCCTCGAGCTTCCCGGTTTCTGCGAAGCTGGGTGCGGCAGCCTTTATTCTGGCGGTGCTCGTCGGTGTTAGCGCCGGAGTGATAGCCGCGCTGAAGCAAAATACACGTTGGGACTATACGGTGATGGGGGTGGCAATGACCGGGGTGGTTATCCCCAGTTTCGTGGTCGCTCCCTTATTGGTCATGATATTTGCCATAACCTTGAAATGGCTACCCGGCGGGGGCTGGAACGGCGGGGCGCTGAAATTTATGATCCTGCCGATGGTAGCCTTGTCACTGGCCTACATCGCCAGTATCGCCCGTATTACTCGCGGTTCGATGATTGAAGTACTGCACTCTAACTTTATTCGTACCGCACGCGCTAAAGGGCTGCCGATGCGGCGGATTATTTTCCGCCATGCGTTGAAACCTGCGCTGTTGCCAGTGTTGTCCTATATGGGACCGGCATTTGTCGGCATTATCACCGGTTCGATGGTTATTGAAACCATTTATGGTTTGCCGGGTATTGGCCAGTTGTTCGTCAATGGGGCGTTAAACCGCGACTATTCGCTGGTTCTTAGTTTGACCATACTGGTGGGTACGCTGACCATCGTGTTTAACGCGATTGTCGATGTGCTGTATGCCGTTATCGACCCGAAAATTCGTTACTGATACTGGAGCTCGCTATGATGTTAAGTAAGAAAAACAGCGAGGCGCTGGAGAATTTCAGTGAAAAGCTGGAGGTCGAAGGCCGCAGCCTGTGGCAGGACGCGCGTCGACGCTTTATGCATAACCGCGCGGCGGTAGCAAGCCTGGTGGTGCTGGTAATTATTGCGCTGTTCGTGACGCTGGCACCGATGCTGTCGCAGTTTACCTACTTTGATACCGACTGGGGAATGATGTCCAGCGCGCCGGATATGGAGTCCGGGCACTATTTCGGTACTGACTCGTCGGGACGCGACCTGTTGGTGCGCGTGGCGATTGGCGGGCGCATTTCGCTGATGGTCGGCATTGCGGCGGCGCTGGTGGCGGTAGTTGTCGGTACGCTGTACGGTTCTCTGTCGGGCTACCTTGGCGGAAAAATTGACTCGGTGATGATGCGTCTGCTGGAAATCCTCAACTCCTTCCCGTTCATGTTCTTCGTGATTCTGCTAGTGACCTTCTTTGGACAAAATATCCTGCTGATTTTTGTCGCTATCGGAATGGTCTCCTGGCTGGATATGGCGCGTATCGTGCGTGGACAAACGCTGAGTCTCAAGCGCAAAGAGTTTATTGAAGCGGCGCAAGTGGGTGGGGTGTCTACCGTGCGTATCGTTATCCGCCATATTGTGCCGAACGTGCTGGGTGTGGTGGTGGTTTACGCTTCATTGCTGGTGCCGAGCATGATCCTGTTTGAATCCTTCCTGAGCTTTTTGGGACTAGGTACGCAGGAGCCGTTAAGTAGCTGGGGCGCGCTGCTCAGTGATGGTGCCAACTCTATGGAAGTCTCACCATGGCTGCTGCTGTTCCCGGCTGGTTTCCTGGTGGTCACTTTGTTCTGTTTTAACTTTATTGGCGATGGCCTGCGTGATGCCCTCGACCCGAAAGACCGTTAAGGAGTGCAGCCATGAGCGTAATTGAAACCTCAACCGCGCCGCTCGCGCAACAACAGGCTAACGCACTGCTGAACGTAAAAGATTTGCGTGTGACGTTTGCGACCCCCGACGGCGATGTAACTGCAGTCAACGATTTAAACTTTTCTCTGCGAGCCGGAGAAACGTTGGGTATTGTCGGTGAATCCGGTTCGGGTAAATCGCAGACGGCCTTTGCCCTGATGGGGCTGCTGGCGGCGAATGGTCGTATCGGGGGCTCCGCAACGTTCAACGGGCGTGAAATTCTGAATTTACCGGAACGTGAGCTGAACAAACTGCGCGCCGAGCAAATCTCGATGATTTTCCAGGACCCGATGACGTCTCTCAACCCGTACATGCGGGTCGGGGAGCAGTTGATGGAAGTTCTGATGCTGCATAAAGGCATGAGCAAAGCGGAAGCCTTTGAAGAGTCGGTCAGAATGCTGGATGCGGTGAAAATGCCGGAAGCGCGTAAGCGTATGAAAATGTATCCTCATGAATTCTCCGGTGGTATGCGTCAGCGCGTAATGATCGCCATGGCGCTGCTGTGCAGGCCCAAATTACTGATTGCCGATGAACCAACCACTGCGCTCGATGTGACGGTACAGGCGCAAATTATGACGCTGCTGAATGAACTGAAAAGTGAATTCAACACCGCGATTATCATGATCACCCACGATCTGGGGGTTGTTGCCGGTATTTGCGATAAAGTCCTGGTGATGTACGCCGGACGTACTATGGAATACGGCAGTGCGCGGGATGTTTTTTATAAACCCGTTCATCCGTATTCGATTGGTTTGCTAAATGCCGTACCTCGTCTGGATGCCGAAGGGGAAGAGATGCTCACTATCCCTGGCAACCCACCGAACTTACTGCGTCTACCAAAAGGTTGTCCATTCCAGCCGCGTTGCCCGCATGCGATGGAAATCTGTAGCAGTGCTCCGCCACTGGAGGAATTTAGCCCAGGCCGTCTGCGTGCCTGCTTTAAGCCGGTGGAGGAACTGGTATGAATACGGTGACCGAACAACGTAAAGTGCTCCTTGAGATTGCCGACCTTAAAGTCCATTTCGATATTAAAGATGGCAAACAGTGGTTCTGGCAACCGTCTAAAACCCTGAAGGCGGTTGATGGCGTAACCCTGCGACTGTATGAGGGCGAAACCCTGGGCGTGGTCGGTGAATCAGGCTGCGGGAAATCGACCTTTGCCCGTGCGATTATCGGCCTGGTGAAGGCCACCGATGGAAAGGTTGCCTGGCTGGGTAAAGATTTACTGGGCATGAAACCCGATGAGTGGCGGGAAGTGCGCAGCGATATCCAGATGATTTTCCAGGATCCGCTGGCATCGTTAAACCCGCGCATGACCATTGGTGAAATCATTGCCGAACCGCTGCGAACTTATCATCCGAATCTTCCTGGTCAGGAAGTCCGCGACCGTGTGAAGGCGATGATGATGAAGGTTGGATTACTGCCCAACCTGATTAACCGCTACCCACATGAGTTTTCCGGTGGCCAGTGTCAGCGTATCGGTATTGCCCGCGCGCTGATCCTTGAACCAAAGTTGATTATCTGCGATGAACCGGTTTCGGCGCTGGATGTATCAATCCAGGCCCAGGTGGTTAATCTGCTGCAACAGCTTCAGCGCGAAATGGGATTATCGTTAATCTTCATTGCTCACGACCTCGCGGTGGTTAAACACATCTCCGACCGTGTGCTGGTTATGTATCTTGGACATGCGGTGGAATTAGGGACTTATGACGAGGTGTACCATAACCCGCTGCATCCTTATACCAAAGCGCTGATGTCTGCGGTGCCGATCCCCGATCCGGATCAGGAAAGGAACAAGGTTATCCAGTTGTTGGAAGGCGAATTACCGTCCCCGATTAATCCTCCTTCCGGTTGCGTGTTCCGTACGCGCTGTCCGATTGCTGGACCGGAATGCGCAAAAACGCGCCCGGTTCTGGAAGGAAGTTTCCGACATGCAGTTTCCTGCCTGAAAGTAGACCCGCTATAATCCTGAGGGCTGACAAAGGTCAGCCCTTTTTTTGGTGAGGTATCTGTGCCAGGTTTAGTCTCTTCTGTCCGCCGTGCGCTCTATCGCAAATTATTTGATTTAAACACCCGTTCAGGGCGTCGCTTTGAAGGTATGTGTGCGCTATTTGCCTTGCTCAGCGTTATCGTTATCTTCATTGAGTCCGGAGTAGGGACGCAATACCATTTAACCTTTGAGGAATGGCGCGTTTTTGTCTGGCTGGAGATCTTTATTACTCTGGTCTTCACCCTCGAATATCTTCTGCGCTTATGTTGCTGGGCCAACCCCGCTAAATATGTGTTCAGCTTCTGGGGGATAATTGACCTTGCCACCATTCTGCCGCTGTATGTGATGTGGCTATGGCCGGAAATCAGTCTGAGCTATGTTTTCGCCTGGCGAGCGATGCGTGTCCTGCGCGTCCTGCGTATTCTCAAGCTGCTGCGCTTTATGCCTTCTCTGCGGGTGTTCTGGAATGCGTTAAAAAGCGCCCGACATCAGCTGATGCTGTTCTATTCCTTTATTGCCATCCTGATGGTGGTTTTTGGCGCGATGATGTATCTGATTGAAGGGCCAAAATATGGGTTTACTACGCTGAATGCGTCGGTGTATTGGGCGATTGTTACTGTAACCACCGTCGGCTATGGTGATATCACGCCGCACACACCGTTGGGGCGCATGGTGGCGTCTGTGCTTATCCTGATTGGTTACTCGGTGATTGCAATACCGACGGGATTGATTACCACGCACATGAGCAGTGCGTTCCAGCAGCGCGGGCACCAACGAAAATGTCCGCAGTGCCAGCAGGCGCAGCACGAACATAGTGCGCAATTTTGTAACCGCTGTGGAAGTAAACTGCCGGGTTAAAAATGAAAAAAGCTGCGAGAGCAGCTTTTTTGTTTGATTATTCGCGCCAGAGAATATGGCAGAGCTTATGATCTTTTTCGCGACATAATAAAACGCGCGCGAAAATATCGTTAATCTCGCCGTCTTCTGTATCTGCCAGACCAATCACCACCTCGGCAAAGAAGTCAGGGTTCAGGTCAAAATCAACATGCTCCTGCCAGTCTTCTGCCGGATCGAACAACTCGGCACCGCCACGCTCTTCAAACTGCAAATTGAACAGAATGATGTCGGCTGGATCCAGATTGTCCGCAGCCAGTTCGAGAAAAATGTCATAAGCCTGCTCAAGCGTTTCGTCTTCGGTCAGGCGATTGTTCAAATCCATATCCATAATGACTACCTGTTTACTGTCTGATGGGCACGTTTTACAGCAACGGACTAAAGAAGTAAAACAGTCGCTCTGCTATCCGCTGCCAGAGTGGTCGTTTTACCCACAAACGGGCATCAAGCAGGCGGGAACGCGAAATATAATCATCCTGTACTGCCGCGAGATCGCCACCGAATCCGGCATCATCAATGACCAGCGTGATTTCAAAATTGAGCCACAGACTGCGCATATCCAGGTTAACCGTACCGACCAGGCTCAGCTCGCCATCGACCAGTACGCTCTTGGTGTGCAGCAAGCCACCTTCGAACTGATAAATTTTAACGCCAGCCGCCAGCAGCTCGGTGAAAAAGGCCCGGCTTGCCCAGCCAACCAGCAGGGAGTCATTTTTACGTGGAAGAATGATACTGACGTCAACCCCACGCTGCGCTGCCGTGCAGATCGCGTGCAACAGATCGTCGCTGGGGACGAAGTAGGGGGTGGTCATAATTAAATATTCACGCGCTGAATAAGCAGCGGTTAGCAGCGCCTGATGAATCAAATCTTCAGGGAAACCAGGACCCGAGGCGATAGTGTGAATGGTGTGGCCGCTGGCCTGCTCAAACGGCATGATATTGACGTCCGGTGGCGGAGGCAAAATGCGCTTTCCGGTCTCAATTTCCCAGTCGCAGGAATAGACAATGCCCATAGCAGTGGCGACAGGACCTTCCATTCTCGCCATTAAATCAACCCATTGCCCGACGCCCGCATCTTGTTTGAAGAAACGCGGGTCGACCATGTTCATGCTGCCGGTATAAGCAATGTAGTTATCGATCATGATCATTTTGCGGTGCTGACGCAGGTCCATACGGCGTAAAAATACACGCATCAGGTTCACCTTCAGCGCTTCTACAACCTCGATACCTGCGTTACGCATCATCGCTGCCCAAGGGCTGCGGAAGAACGCCACGCTGCCGGCGGAGTCCAACATCAGGCGACAGTGAATGCCACGCCTCGCGGCAGCCATTAACGACTCGGCTACCTGATCGGCCATACCGCCTGGCTGCCATATGTAGAACACCATTTCGATGTTGTGGCGCGCCAGCTGAATATCACGGATCAGCGCCTGCATCACGTCATCTGAACTGGTGAGCAACTGCAGCTGGTTTCCCTTTACGCCAGCTATACCCTGACGACGCTCGCACAGTTTAAATAACGAAGAGGCGACGCTGCTGTTTTCCTGGGCAAAAATATGCTTGCAGGCCTTGAGGTCGTTCAGCCATTTGGCGGTTGAAGGCCACATCGCCCGGGCGCGTTCGGCACGTCGCTTACCCAGGTGAAGTTCACCAAAGGACAGATAAGCAATAATTCCTACCAATGGCAGAATGTAGATGATCAACAGCCAGGCCATTGCGGAGGGCACTGCGCGTCGCTTCATCAGAATGCGTAACGTTACGCCAGCAATGAGTACCCAGTAACCCAGAATGACCAGCCAACTCACCACGGTGTAGAAGGTTGTCATAAATTTAAAAATCCTTTTGAAAGCGTATTGTTAAGAGTTTACGCATCAGGATTAATCTGGCAAATAAAAACACGGGAAAACCACTGGTCTGCATTCGGTCTGGCGTTATAATGGCCGCTCAGTGACTGGAAGAGTAGTTAACATGAAGCGTAGTAGAACGGAAGTGGGACGCTGGCGGATGCTGCGTCAGGCTAGCCGCCGTAAAGCACGTTGGCTTGAAGGACAATCGCGTCGTAATATGCGTATCCATACCATCAGGAAGTGCGTTCTCAACCACCAGCGTAACTCGTTGTTGTTTGCGATCCACAGCATCTGATCCCAAAAGGGCACCGCTGGCGGTGCCCAATGTCTGTTTTCCCGTATTGATTCTTAAATACTTTCCTGCCGTCATTATTGTTTTTGGTCCAGGTAAGAGATAACCATTTCATTATTTATATTATTGTCATCTTTCAGGTGCCGTATCTACTCGAAAAGAAGAATGCTGGTGACAAGAAAATATGTTTTTATTTCAGTGAGAACTGATACATTTTAACGATTAAACAACGAGACAGTATGATGGTATTCGACAAAATTAAAGCCGATACCCACCGTGAATTTGGTTATTTCTCATGGAGTAAACTAATAATTGGTACAGTAATTAGCAGAACATTCCGTATCATTGTGATGATGCTTTTATGCCAATACTGTGCGGTTTCGCGCACACCGCTGCGTATCATGCTCTATCCATTTAAGATCTTGCATCGGTGTGCTGCTCACATGGGCTCGATGGATTTTCCATCGAGCACACAGGTTGGTGCCGGGTTGGCTATCACTCATGGCTGGGGGAGAGTGATATCGCCGAGTGCAAGAATTGGAAAGAACGTTACCTTATTTCATGGTGTAACCATCGGTCAGCGAGATACTATTCAGGGAGCAGGAACCCGCATCACGGGTTACCCCATTATTGAAGATGAAGTTTGGATTGGTCCAAATGCTGTCATCGTCGGCGGGGTTATCATTGGGCAAGGGAGTAAAATTGCTGCCGGGGCGTTTGTGACCGAAAGTATCCCGCCTTTTTCTATCGTTGTTGGTAATCCTGGTGTGATTGTTAAAACCGGGTGCATCCCAGACGTAATGAATAAAGCACCGTTGTTTCAAGAAAGAACTGTTGAAAAAACGGCAGCGTAAATTTCTCGCTGATTATACTTTTCTTTTTATTATCAATACGATGATTCTACATTCTGGGGCTAGTGGTTCATAATAGTGTGGTCAGGTATTACCCGTTATCCTATTCTGTTAGTTTATTGTCTTTTGAGGGAGGTCATTATGTGTACAAATCTTTTTGACAACGCTCGTCGCTACACTGACGAGAAAAAGTAACAACTAAAGCCGCTATCTGCGGCTTTTTTACTTGAGTGAATATTAGTATCCGAATGGATATGATCCCCATGTTTCTGGTCAAGCGTCAAAGTTGCAGGGCGTTAGTTGCCTCGGTATGTTCTGCTTGTTTAAATGCGCGTTGAAACATGGGGAGTAAAAGCGTACTGCCAAATGCACTTAGGTGGTTACTGTCTGAGTAAAGTGGACGTCCACCAGCATCTCCCCAACACCGCCCATCCTTGCAAAGATAGGGTAACGGATTGAGAATATTGACCCCGCAGCGCAGGGCCGCCTCATCTTGTGCTGCCCAAATGGCTGTTTGTCGCTGGTAATATTCATCGAGAGAAATAGATACTGTACTGTCTGACTTACCAAACATCAGTGCCCTGGCCATTGTATTAGGCACATCGACTGCCATTTCAGGAATAGGGCGGACCAGAAATACCCTCTGACTATTCTCTATGGAACACAGAGTTTTTACGAGTTTCTGGCTAAACTGCTGTGTTAAATTCTGATTGGGGTGTTCATTCGGTGTATCAAAAAATCCCATAGGAATATTAAAAAAATCGTCCTTTTCATTTTGTCCCAGGATAGCGAGGCTGCTTCTGTTGGCGATAAAGACGAGTTTATTTTTATATTCATTATTTAGTAAATTAATAGCTCGATCATTAAAAAGTTTACAGTCATCATTAATATCCTCTCTTCGTTTCATGCCTAACACTGTCGGACAGCTCGCATAGGTCATCTCAACAACCGCACCGGGTGCAGCCTCTGCGACAGCTGAAACCAGCATGCTTGCATGACTGTCTCCCAGGACAATGGCCGTTAACTCTCCTTTGCCATATCTGCACATAGGAGACTCGCTTCCTTTACCCGGCGCGAGCAGACATTTTTCAAATCGGACTGCGTAATCAAGTTTCGGGATCATCGCTAATTCAATTGCCGGGTTAATTCTACCATCGACTTGCTGATAACGAGCCCCTGCGGCCATTCCACCAGTGCTCAAAATTAACAGTAATAGTATCCAGCTCTGTTTGCGTGCAGGGGTTAGCGCAAGCTGTTTGCGTGTCGGAATCTCTACGAGCAATAAAGAGATCTTTCCCAATAGCACACTCATTACAATGCCAGTAGCAATCCACCAGGGATTGTGATGTTTGTCGGCATAACTAAGCAGCACCGCAAGCGGCCAGTGCCACAGATAAATTGAATAAGAACTGGCACCTATCTGGCGAAAAATTGCCGTAGATGTAAAAAATGATCGCTGGCGATTAGCCGCAAGAACCAGCACGGTCCCCAGCACAGGGACCACGGCATAACTTCCCGGCCATGGTCGTGTCGCATCCAGGAGTGTGACTGACAGGGCAATTAAAATAAAACCCACCAACTCTAGTATCCGGGCTGGGCGTTGCGACATAGAATGCCGACGAGTTAGCCACCATACACCTCCTCCAGCTAATAATTCCCAAATGCGGGTGGGGAGTAGATAAAACGCACTACCTGGGAGTCGAGGGCTCACGTAAATTGATAGAACTAATGACAGTACGCCTGCGGCGATAAGTGCAAACTTAACACCCTCCCGGCCAAACCAGCGCCAGAGTAAAATGCAGCCAACAGGCAACAAAATGTAAAATTGCCACTCCACCGAAAGAGACCATGTGTGCAGCAACCAGTTTTCTCTGGAAGTGATATCGAAATAACCCGCTTCACGCCAAAACTTGAGATTGGAAACAAAAGTAAGCGCTGTGATCGCATTGGTTGCCAGCACATGATAATCAGCGGTGGGCAACCAAAACCAACCCAAGAAAAGTAACGTGCTACATAATGCAATTAAGGCAGGAATAATTCGTCTGGCACGTGCCAGATAGAAACTCCATAATGAAAAATTGCCACGTTCAAGGCCGTTCACGATGATGGCGGTCATCAGGAAACCTGATATAACAAAAAAAACATCAACGCCGATAAAGCCACCGCTAAATCCGGGTACGCCAAAGTGATAAAATACGACCGCTAATACAGCCCATGCTCGCAGGCCATTGATATCATGGCGGAATGCTTTAGGAGAGGGAGAGGCGGGACGGAACGAATCAAAAGCCATAATTGACTAAAATCCCGTATATCGTGACAACGCAGCCTGTCTGCATTGTGACAAATTAATCTCGACAGATAATAAAATACACTGAGGTTGAGTAAGAAACAATCAATGACACGCTAATAAACGGTCGTAGCTACCTTTTATAAGGGTACTTATCATTGCTTTGATATGCTGAATTAATGCATAGAGACGAGAAGTGAGGGCGTTTAGACTAATGTGCACCTAAATGCGCCCTCAATGGCTATGTATTTTGCTTACTGTTCAGTATTTTTATAAATGAAAATGGCTTTTTGTTTTGTCAAAATACTTTCTTGTAAGGTTTTACTGAAACCTGCGCATAAACCCCCGCCGCAACATACGGATCGGCTTCTGCCCACGCCTGTGCCGCCTCCAAAGATTCAAATTCGGCAATCACCGTCGAGCCGGTAAAACCCGCCGCACCGGGATCGTTACTGTCGACCGCTGGCATGGGGCCCGCCGTGAGCAAACGACCTTCGTCATGAAGGAGTTGCAGGCGAGCCAGATGAGCAGGGCGCACGGAAAGACGTTTTTCGAGAGAGTCTGCGATATCTTGAGCGTAAATAACATACAGCACGGGTAGAGCTCCTTGAACGGTAAAAGTCGTTAATAACGTTATTGGAAAGGCCTAACAACTGCAACGGAAAGATAACTGATATGTTAAGGCCATACTCTGAAAGTGGTTTTTTATCATAAAATCGCGTTTTAAATGTCAGTTAGCACCACGGGCTTATTGAATATGATTGCTATTTGCATTTAAAATCAGGGCCTGGTTTTTTTACTGAAACGATTATGACTTCAATGACCCTTGATTTACCTCGTCGCTTTCCCTGGCCAACGTTACTGTCTGTCGGCATTCATGGTGCCGTAGTGGCTGGTTTGCTGTATACCTCGGTACATCAGGTTATTGAACTACCTGCGCCAGCGCAGCCGATCTCTGTCACGATGGTCGCGCCTGCCGATCTCGAACCGCCTCAGGCCGTTCAGCCGCCGCCGGAACCCGTTGTCGAGCCTGAACCGGAACCTGAACCGATTCCAGAGCCACCAAAAGAGGCGCCGGTGGTGATTGAAAAACCGAAGCCCAAGCCTAAACCGAAGCCAAAACCGGTGAAAAAGGTGGAAGAGCAACCGAAACGCGATGTTAAACCAGCAGAACCGCGCCCGGCCTCCCCACTGGAAAATACGGCACCTACGCGCACAATGACCAATACCGCGCCGGCAACTACCAGCAAACCGGTGGTCAGTGCGCCATCGGGTCCACGTGCTTTAAGCCGTAATCAGCCTCAGTATCCGGCGCGAGCTCAGGCGCTGCGCATTGAAGGCCGGGTAAAGGTCAAATTTAACGTAACGCCGGATGGCCGGGTTGAAAATGTGGAAATCCTGTCTGCACAGCCTGCCAATATGTTTGAACGTGAAGTGAAAAACGCGATGCGTAGATGGCGTTATGAAGCTGGTAAACCCGGTTCCGGACTTGTGGTGAATATTGTTTTCAAATTAAACGGCACAACGCAGATCGAGTAAGCATCAGGCCGTCCGGCAATGATCAAGAGTGATGATTGCCGGATAGCAGTACTGACGTGTGCTATCAGACCAACGTGGGAATTGGACGCGGTTTCCCGTCTTTATCAACGGCAACGTAGATAAACAGAGCTTCGGTGGCCTTATAGCGCTGCCCAATAGGTTCAGAAGCGACCTTCTTCACCCAAACTTCAATATTGATGCTGATCGAGGTTGTCCCGCGTTTCACACAGCGCGCATAGCAACACACCACATCACCTACGGCGACCGGGCGCAAAAAGCTCATCCCTTCCACTCGCACCGTTACCACACGACCATGTGCGATCTCTTTGGCCTGAATCGCGCCACCTATATCCATTTGTGACATCAGCCAGCCGCCAAAAATATCACCGTTCGCGTTGGTATCGGCAGGCATGGCCAGAGTGCGTAAAACCAGTTCACCCTGGGGAGTGTTATTCGTTGTTGTCATTGTAGAACCGACTATAGAGAAAGATTACAGGCGCGATGCTACTAGAATTTGTACGTTGAGAACAGAGGTGATGCGGCGTGCAGAGCAGATGTAAGTCAGGTTGTCAGCTCTTTGGAACGCGAAGGGATAAAAATTCGCCAGATCCGCAGATCTGGCGAGCATGTATTACGATTTATCTTCTTGCGGCAGATGACGGTAAATATAGACCCCACTCAGCAGCGTAAAGAATAAAGTCAGGGCGGTCAGGCCGAACACTTTGAAGTTGACCCAAATGTTCTGCGGTAGCCAAAATGCAATATAGATATTCGCCAGGCCACACAGGATGAAAAAGACGGCCCAGGCTAGATTAAGTTTCGACCACACCGGCTGCGGCAGGGTCAGCTCTTTACCTAACATGCGTTGAATAAGCGGCTTTTTCATCACCCACTGGCTAACCAGCAGAGCACCAGCAAACAGCCCATAAATCACCGTTACTTTCCACTTAATGAATTCATCGTTGTGGAAAAAAATAGTCAAACCACCAAATACGGCCACCAGGACAAAGGTGATTAACGCCATCTTCTCGACCTTGCGATAGCGAACCCAGCTGTAAATCAACACCACAGCCGTCGCGACAATCAGCGCCGAGGTCGCCGCATAGATGTCGTAAAGCTTATAAAAAGCAAAGAAGACAACCAGCGGTAAAAAATCAAGAAACTGCTTCATTCTTCGATTCCGTAATCAAAAGCACCGGGTACAAGCCCGGAATGCGTTCAGGGTTTATTGGCGAATCAGCATGTACAGGCGGAACAAATAGATCAGCAACACGGCGGAGATCATATTGCTCAGCGTATTCGCCAATACCGCGCCTACATTCGGCGTAAGTACTGCAAAACTTGGCGCAAAAAGCAACAGCAACGTTTTTGCCAGCAACCAACCGATCACTGCCGGCGCAACTAGTCGCATATTCGACCACGCCAGACGCATACTGTTGCGCATCGCGGCAAAGACACCCATTTTGTCCTGTACCAACATCACCGGTGCGAGTGCCAGCAGGATCGCCAGCAGAATACCGGGAACAACAACCAGCATAATACCGATTTGCACCAGCAGAGTAGTCAAAAAAATCAGAATAAACAGCTTCGGCAACACTGGCGCACTGGCGCCGATAGCACGTAATGCGCTGACGCGATGACCTGCTGAAATCAGCTGAATCATCAGGATGACGCCCCCGGCGAGGATGGCATTACCAATCAGACCGGAAAACGTCGACGCTGCGGATGCGCGTAGCAAAATTTGCTGTTGCTCCGGGGTCATGTTTTGCACCAGATCGAACAGCCCCACGCTGCTGGTTAACTGATCGCCTTCACTGAGTTGCGCAATTTGTGCGTCAGTGGGGGAAAAGGCATGCCCTAACACCACTGTGATAAACGCGCACAACAACGATACCAGCAAGATGGTAATGAATTGATTACGGAAAAAGTTTCCCGTGTCACGGTAAACGGATTTCGCCGTGATAGACATGCACTCTCCTTGAGTTTTGCAGGTGTTCATTTGCGGGCAATTGTACCCTGGATAACTCTACAGTGGCAGCATCGCGCGATGTATGGAAAAGCATATCTTTGTAAAGCTGCAGTAATTTTTGGCTACGACTTCAGCGTCGTGCATGAACGCTGTTTGTTATCTGCACATCACGCGCAGATATCCATCACCCATCAGCAATGAGCTGGAGGTACTTGCACATTGAAAATATATCAAAATTGATCTGAATTAATTTAACCTGGATTTTGAATGCAAGTTCTAACTTAATCTGGATCAATAAATGTTAAATTATCAAAGTCAATGTGATCCATGTTAGATCACTTATTACTCCAATGTGGGTATATTCGTTCCGCTTTTATAACCATAACGATGGAGCGGACATGAAAAAATTAACAGTTGCAGCATTGGCTTTAACAACTCTTCTCTCTGGTAACGCATTTGCGCATGAAGCTGGAGAATTCTTTATTCGTGCAGGTTCAGCCACCGTCAGGCCGACGGAAGGTGCAGGTGGTACGCTGGGCAGCTTAGGTGGCTTTGATGTCAGCAATAACACGCAGTTAGGTCTGACATTTACCTACATGGCAACCGACAATATCGGTGTTGAATTACTGGCAGCTACGCCGTTCCGCCATAAAATCGGCACTGCTGCAACGGGTGATATTGCCACCGTACATCATCTACCGCCGACGTTAATGGCGCAGTGGTACTTCGGTGACTCCAGCAGTAAACTGCGTCCGTACGTAGGTGTTGGGGTGAACTACACGACCTTCTTCGATGAAGGCTTTAACGATAACGGTAAAGAAACGGGGTTATCGGATCTGAGCCTGAAAGATTCCTGGGGTGCAGCAGGGCAAGTCGGTATGGACTATCTGATTAACCGCGACTGGCTGATTAACATGTCGGTCTGGTACATGGATATCGATACCACCGCAAGCTATAAAATGGGTGGCGTCCAGCAGCGAGACAGTGTACGCCTCGATCCGTGGGTGTTTATGTTCTCTGCGGGTTATCGTTTTTAAGTTCTTCTGCAAAACCTTTCTGCAAAACTGGTCATCAAATGACCAGTTTTTTTCATTCTTTTCCGCGCGTGTCGTTGTCTTGAACGGCCATTATTTTGCGCCTCTGGCCTGACAAAATTTGTGTGTCGATACCTCGCTATAAGCAGTACTGCGCTAACTATAATAGCCAGTGTGTTTATCTGGAATATCACTTTTGTTTCTCTTCTCTTATGCATTATTGTTGCGGTTCATTTATTACGCACAAAAAAACCTGAAGATAGTCAGGGGATAATTTATCCAAAATGTTAACTATTGATAAAATTAAAGTAACATATCGTAAAATTTGGATATTTTATTTTTCATGGACGAGGATTTATACATCATGATATAATGTAATGCTAGGTTATTTACCTGTCGACTATGTAAATGAATTTTCGAGGAGATCATTCCAGTGGGACGTAAGTGGGCAAATATTGTTGCTAAAAAAACAGCTAAAGACGGTGCAACGTCTAATGTATATGCAAAATTCGGTGTAGAAATTTATGCAGCTGCTAAACAAGGCGAACCAGACCCAGAATTAAATACATCTTTAAAATTCGTTATTGAACGTGCGAAACAAGCGCAGGTTCCAAAACACGTTATTGATAAAGCCATTGATAAAGCCAAAGGCGGCAGCGATGAAACGTTCGTGCAAGGGCGTTATGAAGGCTTTGGTCCCAGTGGCTCACTGATTATCGCTGAAACATTGACTTCAAATGTTAACCGTACGATTGCTAATGTCCGCTCAATTTTTAATAAAAAAGGTGGGAATATCGGGGCGGCTGGTTCTGTCAGCTATATGTTTGACAATACCGGAGTGATTGTATTCGAAGGAACAGATCCTGATCATATTTTTGAAATTTTGCTTAATGCTGAAGTAGATGTTCGTGATGTAACCGAAGAAGAAGGAAACATCGTTATTTATACTGAATCTACAGATCTTCACAAAGGCATTGCAGCTCTAAAAGCAGCAGGGATTACTGAATTCTCTACCACAGAATTAGAGATGATTGCTCAATCAGAAATTGAACTTTCACCAGAAGATTTAGAAGTCTTTGCAGGGCTTGTTGATGCCCTTGAAGATGACGATGATGTTCAAAAAGTATATCATAACGTTGCAAATCTCTAATGATAGATTAAAGGAATCTGTCATTATGGCAGATTTTTTTAACTCATAGATTTGTTATGAAGAAGAATGTCTGGCCAGATATGTCTATTCTAAAAAATAGATAAAAACCACTATCTTAAAAAAGAAAATGTAATAATTAAAATCTCTGGCCTTAACTTTATAAGTACGCGATATCCTGCATCCACTCAGCGCCGCTATGAACAATTGAGATGTTAACTCCATCATTCCAGATCATTCTGATGCAAGCACAACGTGAGTTCCTCACTTATCGCTGTCCCGACATTATGAGTGAAGCTTTTCATCAGATAGTGTGGTCCGCTTCACGCTCAGAGTCGTCCAGCGATTGACAGTCTCAGGCAGTATGGAAACAATGAGTACAAGTACACTGTTATTACAAACTCGGATATTTTCCATCGTCATCAACTAAAAAAATCTGAGATAGATACCAGGTATCATTTTCTTTGGACAACTGATATTCATAAATAGGTGAATAATACTGCCTTGATAATTTTGTCGTTACGACCGCTATTTTTTCAGTAATCTGAACCGATATGATCTTCTCTTGCTCAGGGTCATGACTAGACTCAGAACCAAAAGCTATAGGCTCGCCCTGAAAACCAGGTTTTGTATATTTTTTCAAAAGCTCATTCCAACCCTTCTGGGCCTGGAGCATAACTTCTTGCTTTCCATCGTTCTGATTTCTCTGAAATGACTGGTCATTCCAATATTTATAATCCCTCTGGAAAGCGGTGACTACCTGTTCCGGAGTATTTGCCAGTATGTCCCCAGCGCTTAAAAATCCAACGCTTAACACAACTAATTTAATCAACAGATGTCTCAACAAGTTCACCCATATTTGGTATGCTTTAAAGCAGTGTCTCGCAAGGGACTTTTTGAAGTCAACTTAATTAATAGCTGCACAACCAGGATGATTGAACTGTATAGATTCCGAGCATGCCTGACAGTGGTTAGCAACCAGGAAACATTCCCCTCGTTCTTCATTTAAACATTCTGGGGAAAACATCGAGCCTTTCTCCTCTTTGATGTAGTGCTACTCTTTAAGCAAACCAACTTTGAGGGTATTGCTGATGATGTTGACCCGCCATCTGCTACAGCAAAAAATCACACTTCTGGAACCGTTCTCCGAAGACCAAACGGCAGCGTTTGCCGTGAGTGCTGCACGTGAGTTATTGCTTTACATGGATAAAATTGAGGCGCTGGAGAAAATTATTGCGACTCCGGTTACACTACCTTATTGCAGCGCAAGTCCGGTTTGTGAGATTGAGGCGGGCTATGCCGCAGGCGTAAACGACTGCCGCGAGGCCATTCGACGGGCAGGGTATCCTATTGAAGGTGATGATTAGTTTGCGTTTATGTTAACAATTATGTGCTTTTATTGTATAAAACTGTAACCTAAGCGCGCGGCTGCGGGCTACATCAACTTACCTGCATCGGGGTGGCGAACATTCTCTATCAACGTACAACGCTGTTATGCAACAACATAAACGGGTAACTGATTTGGCAATACTGTTAACTATCAGGGTGGACTCGTGAAGATTGTGCAGGATAAGCTCAGAAACAGGCAGGCACTGCTGGTATCAGGGCTCATTACGTTGATATTTACGTCGTTGTTTCTGTTTATTATTTATGAACAGCGAATGGCCGCTGCCAGCGAAGGTGTTAACCGCCTGCAAGCGCGCATGATGGACATTTTTAACGACAACGAGCTGATCGCCGATGCGATTGGCGAGCGCTACCACCATATCAAAACGGGTGATCAATGCGGTGATATTTCACAGTTCGCCCCCCGGGATGAGAATGAATGGGGAATTAACGCCGACCCAAAGCGGCTGCATTCGGCAACGGGGACAATGGTTGCTCAGCAAACCAGCCACAACGCGCTGTGTATGTATACGGCGGCGGAGTTTATTCGCGGTATGGTCAATGAGCTAAACCCGGGCAGTTTTGATGCACATCGTTATATTATCGCCAAAAACTCAGATTATTTTTACTGGTTTATGGCTTCCGATTCGCGCAATTTCAGTTTCTCTAATTCTGAAATGGCGCGGGATATCACGCAATTTTTCTATCCCCCCGTCGATTTCTATACCCGACTGCTGCAGAAAAACGTCAAAAATAAAGCCCTCAGCTCAACGAATTTCTATACCGATAAAATTACCGGTGAAAAAGCTTACAGCGTGGTGAGTTATATCTACGATCTGTCTGGCAAAGAGATATCAGACCAAATCGTGGCTTATCTGGTCTATGACCATTCAAAGTCCGAATTGCAGGAAGCGTTAGCCCAGGCATTTGACTACCAAATTCCACCAGAATTGAACGTAGAATTGGTGAATTTGACCAACAATGAGAGTCTCTGTTTATCCGGTAAATGTACCGGTCAATCCCGCTTTATGGTGCGCAATTTTTCAGAGAAATATGCGCTGCACTATTCGCTTTCATTAGGCCGTTTTATGGCGCGCGACGCACATGCCGGGATTGTTATCCTGCTGGCGCCGTTCTTTTTCATCATCATTAGCTTCTCGTTAAAGTCATGGCTAAACGAAAGCGACCTAAAAGTTTATATCGATACTCTGACCGGCTGTTTTAACCGCCGAATTCTCGACATCATCAAGCGTCGGGATTTATCACACTGCTCGGTGGTGCTACTTGACTGTAATAAGTTCAAGGCCGTCAATGACACCTGGGGCCACGCGGCAGGCGATCGTGCGCTGCAAATTATCGCCAACAGGATGCTGTCAAACACCCGCACCAGTCACGATATTGTGATTCGTACCGGCGGGGATGAATTTATGATCCTGCTGTTTCGATCGCAGGCTACTGACGCCATAGCAATCGCGCAACGTATTAGTGGGCAGGTGACCAGCCATGTGTTTGTGGTGGATGGCCATACCGTGCCATTGTCAGTATCGTGGGGGATTGCAGAGGTGAATGGTGAACTTGATGTGGCCATTCAGAATGCGGATAGCGCTATGTATAGAATGAAGCACACGAAAGAAGGATAAAACCGCCAGAAATTTCTGGCGGTTGATTTAGCTTATTGGTGGGTGGCGGCTTTCATCGTGCTGACAAACGCTTTCAGCTCAGCCAGCATCTGTTCCGGTGCCGCAACATTTTTCTCAATGATTTTCACAATTGCCGAGCCGGAAATTGCACCGGCAGCACCGGCTTCAATAGCACCAGCGACCTGTTCAGGCGCAGAAATACCAAAGCCCTGTAAAGAAGGTGGCGCACCATATTCTTTCAGCTTTTCAACCAGATGATGCAGCGGTAATGCTGCACGATTTTCGGCACCGGTTACACCTGCACGTGAAAGCAGATAAGTGTAGCCACGACCATAAGAGGCAATCTGGCGTAGCAGTTCTTCATCAGCGTTCGGCGGGCAGATGAAAATCGGCGCGATGTTGTGGCGGAGCGCTGCGGTTCTGAATGGTGCAGACTCTTCAACGGGAACATCGGCCACTAATACAGAATCCACACCCACTTTTTCGCACTGGGTGTAAAACTCGTCAATGCCCTTGCTGAAGATCAGGTTGGCATACATCAGCAACCCAATGGGAATCGTCGGATGCTTCTGGCGAATCAGCGCCAGCATTTCAAAGCATTGCGACGGTGTAACGCCGGCGGCAAACGCACGCAGGGTGGCTTCCTGAATAGTTGGGCCATCTGCCAGCGGATCGGAGAACGGAATGCCGAGCTCAAGCGCGTCGGCACCGGCTTCAATCAGCGTATCAATGATTTTCAGTGACTGCTCAACAGACGGATCGCCCAGGGTTACGAAGGGGACAAAAGCGCCTTCTTTGCGGTCCTTCAGCTGTGCAAACAGGTTTTCGTAACGTTCCATCAGATTTCCCCTCGCGCTTTCAGAATATCGTGTACGGTGAAAATGTCTTTGTCTCCGCGACCGGAGAGATTAACCACCAGTAACTGCTCTTTTTCCGGATTCTCACGCATCATTTTCAACGCGTGCGCCAGGGCATGGGAGGACTCCAGTGCCGGAATAATTCCCTCGTGCAGACACAGCGTTTTGAAGGCTTCCAGTGCTTCATCATCGGTGATTGAAACATAATCAGCGCGACCAATGCTGTTCAGGTACGCATGCTGTGGCCCAACTGACGGGAAGTCCAGTCCTGCAGAAATAGAGTAAGACTCTTCAATCTGTCCTTCTTCGGTCTGCATCATCGGGGACTTCATGCCGAAGTAAATCCCGACACGACCATGCTTCAACGGCGCGCCGTGTTCTCCAGACTCAATCCCGTGACCGCCTGGCTCTACGCCAATCAGACCTACGCTGGTTTCATTAATAAAATCGGCGAACATCCCGATGGCGTTAGAACCTCCGCCCACGCAGGCGATAACGGCGTCCGGCAGACGGCCTTCTTTTTCCAGAATCTGCGCCTTGGTTTCTTCACCGATCATGCGCTGGAACTCACGCACAATGGTCGGGAAGGGGTGCGGACCAGCCGCCGTACCGAGCATGTAGTGCGCGGTATCGTAGCTGCCAGACCAGTCGCGAAGCGCTTCGTTACAGGCATCTTTCAGCGTCGCGGAACCGCTGTGAACGGGGATAACTTCAGCGCCCATCAAACGCATACGGAAAACGTTAGGCGACTGACGTTCAACATCTTTCGCGCCCATATAAATACGGCATTTCAACCCCAGCAGTGCGCTGGCGAGAGCAGATGCAACACCGTGCTGACCCGCACCTGTTTCGGCGATGATTTCCGTTTTACCCATGCGCTTCGCCAACAACGCCTGACCCAGCACCTGGTTGGTTTTGTGCGCGCCGCCGTGCAGTAAATCTTCGCGCTTGAGATACAGCGTCGTGTTGGTGCCTTGAGTAATGTTCTGGCACTTGGTCAGTGCGGTTGGGCGACCCGCATAGTTTTTCAGCAGATCTGTAAACTGCGCCTGAAATTCAGGATCCTTTTGTGCGCTGACAAAAGCTTCTTCCAGCTGGCGCAGGGCAGGCATCAGAATCTGTGGCACATACATACCGCCAAATTCACCAAAGTACGGATTGAGTAATGTTGTCATGTCCTTTTCCTTAATATGCGCGCAGCGTCTGAAAGACCGAAGCCAGAAGATGTGCATCTTTGATGCCCGGCTGAGACTCTACGCCAGAATTGAAATCGAGACCGGCACAGCCGGTTTTTGCCGCGTCAACGCAGTTATCTGCGCCGAGTCCGCCAGCCAGTAAAACGTTATCCAGCGATTGTCCGCCTAAAAGTGACCAGTCGAAGCGTTGACCGCTGCCGCCCTGGCCGTTGTCGAAGACGTATTTATCGACATGCTGATAATCACGGGCTGGCAACGTCTCGCTGACGCTGAGTGCCTTCCAGATTTGCACCTGTGCGGGCAGTAAGTCGCGCAGGGCGTCAACATAGGACTGGTCTTCGTTACCGTGCAGTTGCACGGCAGTTAGTCCCAGCTCCGCCGCTGTTGCGCTCACGTCGGTAATATCTGAGTTGCGAAACACCCCGACGTATTGCAGCGGTGCGCCGGTCATGGCCTCTCGCGCCTGTGCAACGTTGACCGCGCGCGGTGATGTGGGGACAAAAATCAAGCCGCCGTAAATGGCGCCCGCTTCGTATGCCGCATTTGCATCCTGAGCCCGGGTTAAACCGCAGACTTTATTCTCGCCGAGCAGTACGCGACGCACGGCGGTGTGCAGATCGTCATGCGACATCAGCGCAGAGCCAATCAGAAAACCGTTGGCGAAGTGGCTGAGCTCGCGCACCTGACCGTAAGTATTGATGCCGGACTCGCTGATGACGGTCACACCGTGACCCAGACGCGGTGCCAGTTGACGAGTGCGATTCAGATCAATCGACAGGTCGCGTAAATCACGGTTGTTGATACCAACGACTTTGGCGCCCAGTGCGATAGCACGCTCCAGCTCTTCTTCGTTACTGACTTCGGTCAGTACGCCCATTTTCAGGCTGTGGGCGACGGCGGCGAGTTGACGATATTGCTCATCATCGAGCACCGACAGCATCAGCAAACAGGCGTCCGCCTGGTAGAAACGCGCCAGGTAAATCTGGTAAGGATCGATAATAAAGTCCTTACACAGAATCGGCTGCGGTGCGATGCGGCTGACAATAGGCAGGAAATCAAAGCTCCCCTGGAAATACTTCTCATCGGTCAGTACGGAGATCGCGGAAGCATAATGTTTATAGATGCTCGCAATCTGTGCCGGGTCGAAGTCATCACGGATCACGCCTTTTGATGGAGATGCTTTTTTGCATTCCAGAATAAAGGCGGTGCGTGCACCTTGCAGCGCATCGTAGAAATCACGTGAGCCAGGCTGAACATCATTTTGAAAGCTGGCCAGCGGTTGTTGCTGTTTGCGGGCTTCTACCCAAATCGCCTTGTCTGCGACAATTTTCGCTAAAACGGTTTGCATCATTTACCCTCTTGCTGCCAGTGCAGTGACGCGGTCATAGGCCGCACCGCTACGCAGTACATTAATCACGGTTTGCGCATTGGCTTTTAAATCTTCTTCACCGTGCAGGCGCATTAACATGGCGACATTCGCGGCAACAGCAGCTTCATGAGCGGCTTCACCTTTACCTTGTAACAAGCGACTAAGAATGTCACGGTTTTCTTCCGGCGTGCCGCCAGCCAGCTGTTCCTGGTGGTAAGGCGTCAAACCAAAGTCTTCTGCCGTCAGTTGATAACTCTTGATTTCCCCATCGTGCAGCTCTGCCACAATGGTCGGCGCATGCAGCGAAACTTCGTCCATGCCACCACTGTGCACCACGGCTGCTCGTTGATATCCCAGCACGCGCAGCGTTTCAGCAATCGGTAGCACCAGTTCCGGGCTGTAAACGCCGATCAGCGCCAGCGGCGGATGCGCCGGGTTAATCAACGGGCCGAGCACGTTAAACAGCGTGCGGGTTTTCAACTGCTGGCGTACCGGCATGGCATGGCGAAAACCGGTGTGATATTTCGGCGCAAACAGGAAGCACACCCCGAGGTCGTCTAGAGCCTGACGGGATTTATCAGCGTTCATATCCAGATTGATGCCAAATGCCGCTAACAGATCCGAAGAGCCAGACTTGCTGGAGACACTGCGGTTGCCGTGTTTGGCAACTTTCAGTCCGCAAGCCGCCGCAACAAAGGCGCTGGCGGTAGAAATATTGATGCTGTTGCTGCCGTCGCCGCCGGTACCGACAATATCGGCAAACAGATAATCAGGGCGCGGGAACGGTGCGGCGTTTTCCAGCAGCGCGGTTGCCGCACCGGCAATTTCATTCGGGTGTTCGCCACGAATTTTCATGCTCACCAGCGCCGCAGCCAGTTGTTCCGGCTTCAGTTCACCGCGAACGACTGCGGAAAACAGCTGGTGACTTTCCTGCTGGGACAGCGTCTGGGCCTGATACAGTTTCTCCAGAATGGGTTGCAGCGTATTGGTTTGTTCAAGCTTCTGTTGCGCCCAGGCCAGCGTTTGTTCCAGCAAACGCGCGCCCTGGGTGGTCAGAATTGATTCTGGATGGAACTGGAAGCCGCAGACGCGATCGGTATCGTGACGTACCGCCATCACCATGCCGTTAAAGTGGGCGTTAATGGTCAACCCAGCAGGTACGTTGCTGCCAACCAGTGAATGATAGCGTGCCACCGGCAGCGGATTCGCCAGACCAGCAAACATCGCCTGACCGTCGTGTTCAATGCTGGACGCTTTGCCGTGCAGGATCTCTCCGGCCTGACCCACATATCCACCATAGGCTTCAACAATGGCCTGGTGTCCCAGACAAATACCGATGATTGGCAGCTTGCCGCGCAAACGGGTTAACAGCTCCGGCATGCAACCTGCCTCGCTTGGCGCGCCTGGTCCTGGTGAGAGCATCAGCACCGGATTTTTCATGGTTGCTAAGCGGTCAATCAACGTCTGGGCCGGAATATGGTTGCGGTAAATCACCACGTTGTGACCATTAGTACGCAGCTGATCCGCCAGGTTATAGGTAAAAGAATCGATGTTATCAAGCAGCAGAATGTCAGCCATTAGAAGGTCTCCTGTGCGTGGTGCGCGGTAGCGATAGCACGCAGAACCGCGCGCGCTTTATTACGGGTTTCATCGGCTTCAGACTGCGGTACAGAATCCAGAACAATCCCGGCACCGGCTTGTACGGTGGCAATACCGTCTTCCACGAGGGCGGAGCGAATGACAATACAGGTATCCAGATCGCCATGCGCCGTGAAGTAACCTACCGCACCGCCGTAGCTGCCACGGCGACGACCCTCGGCCTCGGCGATAAGCTGCATGGCGCGAACTTTTGGCGCTCCGCTTAACGTGCCCATATTCATACAGGCGCGGTAAGCGTGCAGCACATCCAGATCGCTACGCAGCTCGCCGACCACGCGCGAAACCAGGTGCATAACGAAGGAGTAGCGATCGACTTTTGTGAGGTCAGCAACATAGCGGCTGCCAGGCGTACAGATGCGCGCCAGGTCGTTACGCGCAAGGTCAACCAGCATCAGGTGCTCAGAAAGCTCTTTATGGTCGGTACGCATCTCCAGCTCGATACGGCTGTCGAGATCGCGATCAAGCGAACCGTCCGCACGACGACCGCGCGGGCGAGTACCAGCAATCGGGTAGATCTCTATCTGGCGGCTGGTGGCATCATATTTCAGCGAGCTTTCCGGGGAGGCGCCAAACAGCGTGAAATCGTTGTCCTGCATGAAAAACATGTATGGGCTGGGGTTACTTTTCTTCAGCACATAGTAGGCCGCCAGCGGAGATGGGCAGGGCAGCGAGAAACGGCGGGATGGCACCACCTGGAAAATTTCGCCCGCGCGAATCGCTTTTTGCATGCCACGAACTACGGCGCCAAACTCTTCATCGCTCTGATTGCACTCGCAGCGCATCTGCGGGACTTCAGTGACCGGCAACGGCGGCGCAGGCTCGGTAAGCTGCTGGCTCAATTGCGCCAGACGAGCATTAAGACGCTGTTTTTCCGCATCATTGGGGGTAAAAATACTGGCCTGAATACGGGTGCTTTTTGTCTGGTGGTCGATAACCATCAGCGTTTCTGCCAGATAGAAGCAGTAGTCAGGGCAACGGTTGCCCGCTTCAAGCTGAGGTAAATCTTCAAAACCGGCAACCAGATCGTAAGAAAACAGACCGCCGAAGAACATCGCTTCACGTTCTTGCGCTGGAACATTAACCAGCTCCTGCAATAAACGGAATGCATCAAATACGGACAGGGAGCATAAGCGGGCGTCTTCATCGAGCAGAGGGCTGACGGCAGGGAATCGCAGATGACGACCATTCGGCTGTTGTTCGTTCTCAACGCCAGCGGGCAGGGCAACATCCAGCAGCGACAGCAGCGATGCGCCGTTTGCGGACAATGCCTGAATAGTGACAGTGTCACCGAGAGCGGTAATGCGTAATGCGCTGTCGACCAGCAGCAGGCTCTTCAGATCGTCTTTGCTGTCGATATCTGCAGATTCCAGCAGCAGTGTTGCTGGACGTGCGCCACACACTTGATGAAACAGCGCCGTCGGATTCTCACGGTAGGCGGCATCGCAGGCAAGCAGTTCGAGTGTCGGTTTTTGAGTTTGCATCGTTATTCTCATTAATTTTGTTCAAAAAAAAGCCCGCTCATTTGGCGGGCCGGGTATCTGGTTGCATATTGCAGACGTAAGACACTGCCCGAAATCAGGAAGTGCGCCACCAACCGTGCAGAACAAATGTTGCTTTCATCTCAGATACCTTCTTCATGTGAACTTGCGTACTAGTTAACTAGTTCGGTGGAATAAAGTCAACACCTGATTTCAGTATATTTGTCGAAACCGCTATGATGGGCGTGATACGACATTTATTGAAACGGGAGCCGCCTTGAGCGACACGAATTACGCAGTGATTTATGACCTGCACAGTCATACTACAGCCTCCGATGGGCGATTAACGCCAGAAGCCTTAGTACACCGTGCGGTAGAGATGCGAGTCGGTACACTGGCGATCACCGATCATGACACCACGGCCGGCATTGCGGCGGCAAGAGAAGAAATTTCACGTTCAGGTTTAGCCTTAAATTTGATCCCTGGCGTCGAGATATCAACGGTCTGGGAAAACCATGAGATCCATATAGTGGGTCTGAACATTGATATCGCCCATCCCATGATGTGTGAGTTTCTGGCGCAACAAACGGAACGTCGTCAGCAGCGTGCACGCCTGATTGCCGAACGACTCGACAAAGCGCATATCCCCGGCGCTTGGGAAGGGGCGTTACGCCTGGCCGATGGCGGGGCGGTTACGCGGGGCCATTTTGCGCGTTTCCTGATGGAATGTGGAAAAGCCACAACCATGGCGGATGTCTTTAAAAAATATCTTGCCCGTGGGAAAACCGGTTACGTTCCGCCACAGTGGTGTACAATAGAACAAGCTATTGATGTCATTCATCATTCTGGCGGTAAGGCTGTTCTGGCTCATCCTGGGCGGTACGATCTTAGCGCTAAGTGGCTGAAAAGACTGGTTGCACATTTTGCTGAACATCGCGGCGACGCGATGGAAGTAGCACAGTGCCAGCAGTCTCCCAATGAACGCACCCATCTGGCGACGCTTGCGCGTTCGCATCAACTGTGGGCATCGCAAGGGTCTGATTTTCATCTACCCTGCCCATGGATTGAGTTGGGCCGTAAACTTTGGTTGCCCGCAGGCGTAGAAGGCGTCTGGCAACTTTGGGAGCAGCCCGCGATCACAGAGAGGAAAGTATGAGTCAGTTTTTTTATATTCATCCCGAAAACCCGCAGCAGCGACTGATCAATCAGGCCGTTGAAATCGTGCGTAAAGGTGGGGTGATCGTCTATCCAACCGATTCCGGCTATGCGTTGGGCTGCAAAATTGAAGATAAAGGCGCCATGGAGCGCATTTGCCGCATCCGTCATCTGCCGGACGGGCACAACTTTACGCTGATGTGTCGTGACCTGTCCGAACTGTCGACCTATTCTTTTGTCGACAACGTGGCATTCCGTTTAATTAAAAACAACACGCCGGGTAACTACACCTTCATCCTGAAAGGGACGAAAGAAGTTCCGCGCCGTTTGTTGCAGGAAAAACGTAAGACCATCGGCCTGCGTGTGCCATCGAATCCGATTGCGCTGGCGCTGCTGGAAGCACTGGGCGAGCCGATGCTCTCTACATCGCTGATGCTGCCGGGCAGTGAATTTACTGAGTCAGACCCGGAAGAGATTAAAGACCGTCTGGAAAAACTGGTGGATTTGATTATCCACGGTGGCTATCTCGGTCAGCAGCCGACCACGGTCATCGATTTAACCGACGATTCCCCGGTGGTGTTGCGTGAAGGCGTCGGCGACGTTAAACCTTTCTTATAAGGGCGCGAACCGCTATACTACGCGGCCTTAAAATGGCGCTGACTGGCGCCGTTGATTCTCCTGTTCGACGCCTGTGAAGGCGACATCTAAAGGAAGCTCTATGAGCGAAAAGTTACAAAAAGTGCTGGCGCGCGCTGGCCACGGTTCTCGCCGTGAAATCGAATCTATTATTGCCGCGGGTCGCGTGAGCGTTGATGGCAAAATTGCCACGCTCGGCGATCGCGTTGAAGTCACTCCGGGTCTGAAAATCCGTATCGACGGTCATCTGATTTCGGTTAAAGAGTCTGCAGAGCAAATCTGCCGCGTTCTGGCCTATTACAAGCCAGAAGGTGAACTGTGTACCCGCAACGACCCGGAAGGTCGTCCGACCGTGTTCGATCGTTTGCCAAAACTGCGTGATGCGCGCTGGATTGCCGTAGGGCGTCTGGACGTGAATACCTGCGGTTTACTGCTGTTTACCACCGATGGTGAACTGGCTAACCGTCTGATGCACCCAAGCCGTGAAGTCGAACGTGAATATGCGGTACGTGTGTTTGGTCAGGTTGATGATGCAAAACTGCGCGATCTGAGTCGTGGCGTACAGCTGGAAGATGGTCCGGCGGCATTTAAAACGATCAAGTTTAGCGGTGGTGAAGGGATCAACCAGTGGTATAACGTCACGCTGACCGAAGGGCGTAACCGTGAAGTCCGTCGCCTGTGGGAAGCTGTAGGTGTACAGGTAAGCCGTCTTATTCGTGTTCGTTACGGTGATATCCCGCTGCCGAAAGGCCTGCCGCGTGGTGGCTGGACAGAGCTTGACCTCGCGCAAACCAACTATCTGCGTGAACTGGTGGAACTGAAGCCGGAAACGACATCTAAAGTTGCCGTCGAGAAAGATCGTCGTCGCATGAAGGCAAATCAGATCCGTCGTGCGGTGAAGCGGCACTCACAGGTCGGTAGCAGCCGTCGTCCGGGTGGTCGTAGCAACAACGGTTAATTATGAGTGGGCCTGATAAGCAAAGCGCCATCAGGCCTTAGCGTGGAGCCGGATGCGGCGCAAGCGCCTTATCCGGCCTACTGTCAGTAATCAATCCCTATCTGGGCCTTCACGCCCGCTTCAAACGCATGCTTGACCGGGCGCAACTCGCTGACCGTATCCGCTAACTCCAGAATATCGCGATGACATCCACGGCCGGTGATAATCACCGTTTGATGGGCAGGGCGCGCGTTTAGGGCAGTGATGACCTCTTCAAGCGGCAGATAGTCGTATGCCACCATATAGGTCAGCTCGTCCAGCACCACCATATCCAGTTTATCGTCGGCCAGCATCCGCTTACCGTGTTCCCACACGGCCATACAGGCCGCGGTGTCGGACTCACGGTTTTGCGTTTCCCAGGTAAATCCTGTCGCCATAACCTGAAACTCTACGCCGTGGGGTTCAAGTAAGTTACGTTCTCCGTTTGGCCACGTACCTTTAATAAATTGTACGACGCCGACTTTTTTACCGTGGCCCACCGCGCGCGTGGCGGTACCGAATGCGGCGGTGGTTTTACCCTTACCATTTCCAGTGAATACGATGATGATCCCGCGCTCGTCCGTAGCGGCGGCAACGCGTGCGTCAACCCGATCTTTTACGCGCTGTTGACGTTGTTGATAGCGTTCTTCACTCATTGGGCAATTCCTGGTTTACGGCCCGGCTGGGCGTCAAAAGTCATACCGGTTTTACGGCGGCTGTCATCGCCCATCAGCCACAGGTAGAGCGGCATAATATCGGCGGGAGTTTTCAATTTTTGTGGATCTTCCGTGGGGAATGCACTGGCTCGCATACCTGTTCGTGTTCCACCAGGATTGATACAGTTTACGCGCAGATGACGGTTTTGATACTCATCAGCCAGAACCTGCATCATCCCTTCGGTCGCAAATTTTGAGGTGGCATATGCACCCCAATTGGCGCGTCCCTGGCGGCCAACGCTGGAAGAGGTAAAGACCAGCGATCCGGCATCGGATTTGAGTAACAACGGCAGCAATGCCTGAGTCAGCATAAAAGTGGCATTCACATTTACCTGCATCACATCCTGCCAGACCAGCGGGTTTTGTTCACTCATTGGGCAAATATCGCCGAGTAATCCGGCGTTATGCAGTACGCCATCCAGACGTGGGAAATGTGCGGCAATGCGCTGTGCAAGCTGGTGACATTCTTCAGAGGTACAGGTCAGTAAATCCAGTGTAAACCACTGTGGTTGTGTTCCGTTTTCATCGGCGATAGTGCGGGCAACCTGACGCAGTTTTTCTTCGTTACGCCCAAGCAGGATAACGGTCGCGCCATAGCGTGCATAGGTCTGCGCGGCTTCGCGTCCGATACCATCGCTGGCACCGGTGACAAGAATAATGCGGCCCTGTAAAAGGTCTTGTTTAGGTTGGTAATGCACGGCTACTCCTCGGCGACGCCCTGGCCATCTCGTTCGCAATAACTTTTGGGCTTTATGCCTTAAACCCTGTTCTTTTTCAATCAGCCAAAGGCAATAACACCGCAAAATGAACGCTTTGTCATGCTTTTTACTGATTCAGCACTGGATGTATGAAGCAAGACGAGGTGACACGCCTGTTGTACACTGAGCGGAAGTCGCGTTGTTTAACCAAGGTGGGTCTCGTGGAATTGTTGTCTGAATATGGGCTGTTTTTGGCAAAAATTGTCACTGTCGTGGTGGCTATTGCAGTGGTGGTGATGCTGATCGTAAACGCGACACAACGCAAACGTCAGCGTGGGGAATTGCGGGTTATTAACCTCAGCGATCAATATAAAGAGATGAAGGAAGACCTGTCGCTGGCCTTATTGGATGGGCATCAGCAAAAATTCTGGCATAAGGCGCAGAAAAAGAAACAGAAGCTGGAGGCGAAGGCTGCCAAGGCAAAAGCAAAACAGGGTGACAGTACGTCATCAGATAAACCTCGTGTATGGGTGCTTGATTTTAAAGGCAGTATGGATGCCCATGAGGTCAGCGCATTACGCGAAGAGGTGACGGCGGTGCTGGCGGTTGTTAAACCTCAGGATCAGGTGGTGGTTCGTCTGGAAAGCCCGGGCGGTGTGGTACATGGTTATGGCCTGGCTGCGTCCCAGTTACAACGCCTGCGCGATAAGCAGATCCCACTGACCGTCACGGTAGATAAAGTCGCTGCGAGCGGCGGATATATGATGGCCTGCGTGGCAGATAAAATTGTTTCGGCGCCGTTTGCTATCGTCGGCTCAATTGGCGTGGTGGCGCAGATCCCGAACTTTAACCGCTTCCTGAAAGGGAAAGATATTGATATCGAACTGCACACCGCCGGACAGTACAAGCGTACGCTGACGCTGCTTGGCGAGAACACGGAAGAAGGGCGGCAGAAATTCCGTGAAGATCTGAATGAAACACATCATTTGTTTAAAGATTTTGTCCATCGTATGCGCCCGACTCTGGACATTGAGCAGGTTGCCACGGGTGAACACTGGTTTGGTCAACAGGCGCTGGCAAATGGGCTGGTGGATGAGATCAACACCAGCGATGAGGTGATCCTCGGGCTGATGGAAGGTCGTGAAGTGTTGAACGTTCGCTATCTGCAGCGTAAAAAGCTGATGGATCGTTTTACCGGTAGTGCGGCGGAGAGCGCCGATCGTTTGCTGATGCGCTGGTGGCAGCGGGGGCAGAAGCCACTGATGTAAAATTGTCATTGCCGGATAGTGATGCTCACACATCCTATCCGGCCTACAAATAGGCATCAATGTAGGCTGGATAAGGTGTTGCCGCCATCCGGCAAATTATTTCTCGAGTTAATCGATCAAGTGATACTTTTCAGAAAGTACGTGCGCCAGGTGTTTAAACATATTAAACACAGCCGTACTTTTGGGCGTTGGTAGCCCTTGCTCGTCTAAAAAGTAATCTCCGCTGAAAACCAGCACGCCGTTTCGCTGCGTAACGCCGGTGGCGACAATCCCCGCCAGCGTGTCCTCATGCTCACGAATGATTTTGTTGGCTTCAATCAGCAGTGTTTCGCGATCGATGGGTTGAGTGTCTTTATGCATGATTTACTCCTTAAACAAGGACATTAGTCTACGCTGAGCCCGCCTTATGGGCAAATATTCCCTGACATAAATGAAGGTTTTACGACAGTGTTACAACTGGCGAGATTTGTTTTTGCATGCTAATAAAGTTGCGTAACGCATTTTATCAGGTACAGTGTGACGCTTTCGTCAATCTGGCAACAGATTTGCTTGACATTCGACCAATACTTCGTCGTGCTAGAGCGTTTGTGAGAAAAAAAGCCTGTTAACTCAGTTACATGAGAGTTACATTACAAGCGCAAAACAGTTTAAGGGGTTGATATCCGCCGACGCAGAGACCATATCGATGTCTCGTCGCCAGTGGAAGGTGAATCAACGTGCGACGCATTCTGGAAGAATCAAATTAGGTAAAGGTGAATATGGGTAAAGCTCTTGTCATCGTTGAGTCCCCGGCAAAAGCCAAAACGATCAACAAGTATCTGGGTAATGACTACGTGGTGAAATCCAGCGTCGGTCATATCCGTGATTTGCCGACCAGTGGCTCAGCAACTAAAAAGAGCGCCGACTCAACCTCCACCAAAACGGCTAAAAAGCCCAAAAAGGATGAACGTGGCGCTCTCGTCAACCGTATGGGTGTTGACCCGTGGCACAACTGGGATGCGCGCTATGAAGTGCTGCCTGGTAAAGAGAAAGTTGTTTCTGAACTGAAGCAACTGGCTGAAAAAGCCGACCACATCTATCTCGCAACCGACCTTGACCGCGAAGGGGAAGCCATTGCATGGCACCTGCGGGAAGTCATCGGTGGCGACGACACCCGCTACAGCCGCGTGGTGTTTAACGAAATTACCAAAAATGCTATTCGCCAGGCGTTTGAAAAACCGGGCGAGTTGAACATCGATCGTGTTAATGCGCAACAGGCGCGCCGCTTTATGGACCGTGTTGTGGGCTATATGGTGTCGCCACTGCTGTGGAAAAAAATTGCGCGTGGTCTGTCTGCCGGTCGCGTACAGTCTGTGGCTGTGCGTCTGGTGGTTGAGCGTGAACGCGAAATCAAAGCATTTGTTCCAGAAGAGTTCTGGGAAATTGATGCTAACACGACCACGCCGGGCGGCGACGCGTTGCCGCTTGAGGTGACGCATCAAAATGATAAACCGTTCCGTCCCGTAAATCGGGAACAAACGCTTGCCGCGGTTAGCCTGTTGGAAAAAGCGCGCTATAGCGTCCTGGAACGTGAAGATAAACCGACCAGCAGCAAGCCGAGTGCTCCGTTCATTACCTCCACGCTACAGCAGGCTGCGAGCACGCGTCTGGGCTTTGGTGTGAAGAAAACCATGATGATGGCGCAGCGCTTGTATGAAGCGGGTTACATCACTTACATGCGTACTGACTCAACCAATCTGAGCCAGGATGCTGTCACCATGGTTCGCGATTACATCAGTGATAATTTTGGCAAAAAATATTTGCCGGAGAGCGCGAACCAGTACGCCAGCAAAGAGAACTCGCAGGAAGCACACGAAGCTATCCGTCCTTCCGATGTCGCCGTACTGGCGGAGTCGCTGAAAGATATGGAGGCCGATGCGCAAAAACTGTATCAGCTGATCTGGCGCCAGTTTGTAGCTTGTCAGATGACGCCAGCGAAATATGACTCTACCACCCTGACCGTGGGTGCGGGTGATTTCCGTCTGAAAGCGCGTGGTCGTATTCTGCGCTTCGATGGTTGGACCAAAGTGATGCCCGCACTGCGTAAGGGCGATGAAGATCGCATCTTACCAGCGGTGGACAAAGGCGATACGTTGACGCTTATCGAGCTGACACCTGCGCAGCACTTCACCAAGCCGCCTGCACGCTTCAGTGAAGCTTCGCTGGTTAAAGAGCTTGAAAAGCGTGGTATTGGTCGTCCATCCACCTATGCGTCGATCATTTCTACGATTCAGGATCGCGGTTATGTTCGCGTTGAAAACCGTCGCTTCTACGCTGAAAAAATGGGTGAAATCGTCACCGATCGTCTGGAAGAAAACTTCCGCGAGCTGATGAACTACGATTTTACCGCGCAGATGGAAGACAGCCTCGACCAGGTGGCGAATCACGAAGCCGAATGGAAGGGCGTACTCGACAACTTCTTCACTGATTTTACTCAGCAGTTAGATAAAGCCGAGAAAGATCCTGAAGAAGGCGGTATGCGTCCGAACCAGATGGTGCTGACCAGCATTGATTGCCCGACCTGCGGACGCAAGATGGGTATTCGTACCGCCAGTACCGGCGTTTTCCTTGGTTGCTCCGGCTACGCACTTTCCCCGAAAGAGCGTTGCAAAACCACCATTAACCTGGTGCCGGAAAACGAAGTATTGAACGTGCTGGAAGGCGATGACGCGGAAACGAACGCATTGCGCGCCAAACGCCGCTGCCAGAAGTGCGGTACGGCAATGGACAGTTATCTCATCGATCCTAAGCGCAAATTGCATGTGTGTGGTAATAACCCAACCTGCGACGGCTACGAGATCGAAGAGGGTGAATTCCGTATCAAGGGTTATGACGGTCCTATCGTAGAGTGCGAAAAATGTGGTTCTGAAATGCACCTGAAAATGGGACGTTTCGGCAAGTACATGGCGTGTACTAACGACGAGTGTAAAAACACCCGTAAGATCCTGCGTAACGGTGAAGTTGCTCCGCCGAAAGAAGATCCGGTTCCGCTGCCGGAACTGCCGTGTGAAAAATCTGACGCGTATTTCGTGTTACGTGATGGTGCTGCAGGTATCTTCCTGGCGGCCAATACGTTCCCGAAATCACGTGAGACTCGTGCGCCGTTGGTGGAAGAGTTGTACCGCTTCCGCGATCGCCTGCCGGAAAAACTGCGTTATCTGGCAGATGCGCCGCAAACAGACCCGGATGGTAACAAGTCTATGGTTCGTTTCAGCCGTAAAACCAAGCAGCAATACGTTGCCGCTGAGAAAGACGGTAAGGCGACTGGCTGGTCCGCGTTCTTCGTTGACGGTAAATGGGTAGAAGGGAAGAAATAACAGCGTTACGGCTGAATTTCTCCTCAAAGGGTCGCGTAAGCGGCCCTTTTTGTTTCTGGCATATTATTTTTTGTCATACCTATACAGCGTACATATAAATGATATAGTGGTTATAGTTAACAGACTTTTTATTATTAAATCGTATTAGCAGCGCCCACGAGCCTGCACTGAAACGATGATTTGATGGCGCGAATCGGGATGGCATAACATGAAATTACAGCAGCTTCGCTACATTGTTGAGGTGGTGAACCACAACCTTAATGTCTCCTCAACGGCGGAAGGGCTTTATACCTCTCAGCCCGGTATCAGTAAGCAAGTTCGTATGCTGGAAGATGAACTTGGCATCCAGATTTTCGCCCGTAGCGGTAAGCATCTGACCCAGGTTACGCCAGCGGGGCAGGAAGTTATCCGTATTGCGCGCGAAGTACTGTCTAAGGTAGATGCTATTAAGTCCGTTGCTGGCGAACATACCTGGCCGGATAAAGGCTCGCTGTATATTGCCACCACGCACACCCAGGCACGTTACGCTTTGCCGAACGTGATTAAAGGTTTTATTGAGCGATATCCTCGTGTTTCATTGCATATGCATCAGGGATCGCCGACGCAAATTGCCGAAGCCGTCTCGAAAGGGAATGCGGATTTTGCCATCGCGACGGAAGCCCTGCATCTGTATGACGATCTGGTGATGTTACCTTGCTACCACTGGAACCGTTCGATTGTCGTCACGCCGGATCATCCGCTGGCGGGAAAATCTTCGGTTTCTATTGAGGAACTGGCACAGTATCCACTGGTGACCTACACCTTTGGATTTACCGGGCGTTCGGAGCTGGACACCGCGTTTAACCGTGCGGGTCTGGAGCCGCGTATTGTTTTTACCGCGACCGATGCCGATGTTATTAAAACCTATGTCCGTCTGGGTCTCGGCGTGGGTGTAATTGCCAGTATGGCGGTTGATCCTGTTTCCGATCCTGACCTGGTACGTGTGGATGCGCACGATATCTTCAGCCATAGCACCACCAAAATTGGTTTTCGTCGCAGCACCTTCTTACGTAGTTACATGTATGATTTCATTCAACGTTTCGCGCCGCATCTGACGCGTGATGTGGTGGACACGGCGGTGGCACTGCGTTCCAACGATGATATTGAAGCCATGTTTAAAGATATTAAATTGCCTGAGAAATAATAACGGTTGTTACCTCGTCGGTATCCGTAAGCATAAAGTGATACCGACGGGAGAGTCTGAATTTATTCATTATTTCTCCTCCTATATATTAACCATATATTATTTATGGAAAAAGTTCTCTAAAGTAGTTTCAAATTAGTCAGCTTGCCAAAAATCACTCTCAAATATTCATAATTGATCAAACAATTGATTTATTTATCAGATCGAATCCGAAAATTAACTGGCTTTTTTTCGCCTTTTTTATTAGGATTTCTCCTATCTGATGATTAATTGTACCAATTGTTTGGTGCCTAAATGATAAGTGATTTCGATAGTATGAGGTTAGCGATGCCTTCAGGAAACCAGCCTGCACGCCGGGATCCCGCGATGAAACGTAAAGCCTGGTTCGCCGTGTTTCTTGGCTCTGCGATATTCTGGATTATTGTCGCACTCGTGGCCTGGAACGTGTGGGGGTAAGTATGTCCGCACCGGAGCAGCACTCTACCGTGACGCCAGCGTCTCATGACCATGAGCAAGAGAGCAAAACCGTAGCCGAGAAAGATCCAAAGATACCCGAATCCTGGAATCTTTCTCCTGAACAACGGGCGTTTATTGATCTGTTAACCGATGATGATAAACAGAAACAATAATTCGTACGTATTTTATAATAATAACGATTACCTAGTGGCCTTAAATATCGAATCGTTTATCCCATGTATTCACCATCAGCCACCTAATCAACGTATTATCGATTGCGCTATTGCCTGCTGAATATTCATCCTATTCATCTACACGGCTAGACCTTACTCCCTACCATTGACCTCACTTCGCGCTTTTGTTTCGCGCGCTACTTTTATCAGTTTGAGTTGTTATCAAAGCGTTACATTTTGTTTGTGTTATCTTTAATACTAACCCTGAGGAAATCAGGGGATCCAACCCTGTCATTTAAGGAGGAGCTATGTCGTCGACCCTACGAGAAGCCAGTAAGGACACATTGCAGGTTAAAGATAAAACCTACCGCTACTACAGTTTACCTCTGGCCGCTAAATCACTGGGTGATATCACCCGACTACCAAAATCGCTGAAAGTGTTACTGGAAAACCTGCTTCGTTGGCAGGATGGTAATTCCGTAACCGAAGATGATATTCATGCGCTCGCGCATTGGCTGAAGACTGCCCATGCCGATCGTGAAATTGCCTATCGACCCGCTCGTGTTCTGATGCAGGATTTTACCGGCGTGCCGGCGGTGGTCGATCTGGCCGCCATGCGCGAAGCGGTGAAACGTTTGGGCGGAGATACAGCAAAAGTGAATCCGCTTTCGCCAGTGGACCTTGTCATTGACCACTCGGTAACGGTGGACCGTTTTGGTGATGATGATGCTTTCGAAGAAAACGTACGCCTGGAAATGGAACGTAACCATGAGCGTTATGTGTTCCTGAAATGGGGACAGCAGGCATTTAGTCGCTTCAGCGTTGTGCCACCGGGAACGGGGATTTGCCACCAGGTTAACCTTGAATACCTCGGCAAAGCCGTCTGGAGCGAGTTACAGGACGGTGAGTGGGTGGCTTACCCTGACACGTTGGTCGGAACCGATTCCCATACGACAATGATTAATGGTCTCGGTGTGCTGGGATGGGGCGTTGGAGGCATTGAGGCCGAAGCAGCAATGCTGGGTCAACCGGTCTCTATGCTTATCCCGGATGTTGTGGGCTTTAAACTGGTGGGCAAGCTGCGGGAAGGTATCACCGCGACTGACCTGGTTCTGACCGTCACCCAGATGCTGCGTAAGCACGGCGTGGTCGGTAAATTTGTTGAATTCTACGGTGATGGGCTGGACACCTTACCGCTGGCCGATCGGGCAACCATTGCGAACATGTCACCGGAATACGGCGCAACCTGCGGTTTCTTCCCGATCGATAGCATCACTCTTGAATATATGCGTCTGAGTGGGCGCAGTGAGGAGCAGGTTGAGCTGGTCAGCGCCTATGCCAAAGCGCAGGGAATGTGGCGTAATCCTGGGGATGAACCCGTATTTACCAGTTCACTGGAGCTGGATATGGGCAGTGTAGAAGCTAGCCTTGCCGGACCGAAGCGTCCGCAGGATCGGGTGGCACTGGCTGATGTCCCGAAAGCGTTTTCGGCGAGTAATGAACTCGAAGTGAATAGCTCGCTGAAAGATCGCCAGCCAGTGGACTATACAATGAACGGTCACCAGTACCAGCTGCCGGATGGTGCTGTGGTTATTGCAGCGATCACTTCCTGTACCAACACCTCTAACCCAAGCGTATTGATGGCGGCGGGGCTGCTGGCGAAAAAAGCAGTGACGCTGGGTCTGAAACGTCAGCCATGGGTGAAAGCCTCGCTGGCGCCAGGATCGAAGGTGGTGTCTGATTATCTGGCGCAGGCAGGGTTCACGCCGTACCTTGATGAGCTGGGATTTAACCTTGTAGGTTATGGCTGTACCACCTGTATCGGTAACTCGGGTCCGTTACCCGATCCTATCGAGACTGCTATCAAAAAAGGCGACCTCACCGTTGGTGCTGTGCTTTCCGGCAACCGAAACTTTGAGGGGCGTATCCATCCGCTCGTGAAGACCAACTGGTTGGCGTCTCCGCCGCTGGTGGTGGCCTATGCGCTGGCGGGGAATATGAATATCAATCTGACTAAAGATCCGTTAGGGCATGACAGAAAGGGCGATCCCGTATATCTGAAAGATATCTGGCCGACGGCTCAGGAAATTGCCCGTGCCGTGGAGCAGGTTTCTACCGCCATGTTCCATAAAGAGTATGCTGAAGTGTTTGAAGGCACGCCAGAATGGAAAGCAATCCAGGTAGATCGGGCTGATACCTATGGCTGGCAGTCTGACTCAACCTATATCCGCTTGTCGCCGTTCTTCGATGGTATGCAGGCGACGCCGGATCCGGTCCAGGACATTCATGGTGCGCGTATCCTTGCAATGCTTGGAGATTCCGTCACCACCGACCATATTTCTCCTGCAGGTAGTATTAAGCCGGACAGCCCGGCGGGGCGTTATCTGCAAAGCCACGGCGTAGAGCGTAAAGATTTTAACTCCTACGGTTCGCGGCGCGGGAATCATGAAGTAATGATGCGCGGTACCTTTGCCAATATTCGTATTCGCAATGAGATGGTGCCCGGCGTGGAAGGTGGGATGACGCGTCATTTGCCGGGAACTGAGGTAGTGGCTATCTATGATGCGGCTATGCAATATCAACAGGAGAATATTCCCTTGGCGGTTATTGCCGGGAAAGAGTATGGCTCTGGCTCCAGTCGCGACTGGGCGGCAAAAGGCCCGCGCTTGCTGGGGGTTCGCGTGGTTATCGCTGAATCCTTTGAGCGAATTCACCGTTCTAACCTGATTGGTATGGGGATTTTGCCGCTGGAATTCCCACAGGGCATCACGCGTAAAACGCTGGGACTAACCGGTGAGGAAGCGATCGATATTACGGATCTGCAAAGCATCAAACCGGGTGCAACAGTGCCGGTGAGTATGGTTCGCTCGGATGGACGTAAAGAAGTTGTTTTATGCCGCTGCTGTATCGATACCGCGACGGAGCTAACGTACTACCAAAACGATGGCATTCTGCACTACGTGATTCGTAATATGTTGAGCTAGAAGTAAAAAGCCTGCGAGAGCAGGCTTTTTTATCGGCGGTAAAAACTATTACTTGCCCAGCAAATGTCCCATCTTGGCGGCTTTGGTGTCCAGGTAATGTTCATTGTTCGGGTTACGACCCACAATCAGCGGCACGCGTTCAACAATGTTGATTCCCGCTTCGGTCAGAATTTCCACTTTTTTCGGGTTATTGGTCAGCAAACGAACTTCGTCCACACCAAGCAGCTTGAACATATCCGCACACAGCGTGAAATCACGCTCATCTGCCGCAAAGCCCAACTGATGGTTAGCTTCAACGGTATCATAACCCTGGTCCTGCAACGCGTAGGCGCGGATTTTATTGAGCAGGCCGATATTGCGTCCTTCCTGACGATGATAAAGCAGGATACCGCGCCCTTCTTCAGCAATATGGGTGAGAGCCGCTTCGAGCTGGAAGCCGCAATCGCAACGCAGGCTAAACAATGCATCGCCAGTCAGACACTCGGAGTGGACACGCGCCAGGACAGGCGTTTGGCCTGTGATATCGCCAAAAACCAGTGCGACGTGATCGTGTCCGGTTGCCAGTTCTTCAAATCCCACCATCAGGAAATCACCCCAGGGGGTTGGCAGTTTGGCTTCTGCCACACGTTTAAGCTGCATGTAATTCTCCAGATTATGCTGGCACTGTCGTGCCGTCGCCTGTTGGCTTCTGTTCTATATTGCACTATTTTGCCATAAGGCAACGATGTTCACCTAATCGCGACAACGGATTCGCTTTTGGAATGGCACAAAATTGTCAATTTCCCCGACATGCGCTTTTTTCAGTTATGATTGTGAGACTTATCGACGAAAGGAGAGGCAATGCTGTCAATTGCAAAGCGTACTGCGGTCGGGGCCGGGCTGCTACTTATTATGCCGGTTGCCGTATGGGTATCGGGCTGGAGCTGGCAGCCGGGACATAACGTTTGGTGGCTAAAATCTCTGTACTGGATAACGGAAACGGTGACGCAGCCGTGGGGCATTATCACTCACGTTGTTCTCTGTGCATGGTTTCTGTGGTGTCTGCGTTTTCGTCTGAAAGCTGCGGTAATGCTGTTTGCGATCCTGGCTGCGGCCATTTTAGTCGGTCAGGGCGTGAAGTCCTGGGTTAAAGACAGGGTGCAGGAACCTCGGCCCTTTGTCGTGTGGCTGGAAAAAACGCACCATATTCCGGTTGATGAGTTCTACACTTTAAAACGTAAAGAACGTGGTCACTTAGTTAAAGAGCAATTGGCCGAACAACAGGATATTCCGACGTTTCTACGTAAGCACTGGCAAAAAGAAACAGGGTTTGCCTTTCCGTCAGGGCATACGATGTTTGCCGCCAGTTGGGCTTTACTGGCAGTAGGGCTGTTATGGCCACGCCGACGTACGCTGACAATTGTGTTTTTACTTATCTGGGCTACGGGCGTTATGGGCAGTCGCTTGCTATTAGGCATGCACTGGCCCCGTGATTTGGTTGTTGCAACGCTGATTTCATGGTTGCTGGTAACGCTGGCGACATGGCTTGCGCAGCGGGTATGCGGACCCTTAACGCCGCCAGTGCAGGAGGAAAAAGAAATCGCTCAGCGTGAACAAGAAAGTTAGCCATGATTGATTTTTCGAATTTTGCCCTTAAATCAGAAAGGGGAAAGCGCTTTTCCGTTTCGCACTCGTTGTGAAAATGGTAATTTAAAGGGCTCAACGCGGTAAGTTGTACACGATTTATTCGCTCAAACCACATAACGGGAAGTAATGTGAAATATTTACTCATTTTCTTACTGGTGTTGGCGATTTTTGTTATTTCGGTGACATTAGGTGCGCAAAACGATCAACAGGTTACGTTTAATTACCTGCTGGCTCAGGGTGAGTATCGTATCTCTACGCTGCTTGCTGTATTGTTTGCCGCAGGTTTTGCGATTGGTTGGTTAATTTGCGGCCTTTTCTGGCTGAAGGTTCGTGTGTCTCTTGCGCGTGCCGAACGTAAAATCAAACGACTGGAAAACCAGCTTACGCCTGCGACCGACGTTGCGGTTTCTGCCGATTCGTCGGTTGTGAAGGAATAATTATTTATGTTGGAGTTGTTGTTTCTGCTTTTGCCTGTAGCCGCTGCCTATGGGTGGTATATGGGTCGCAGAAGTGCGCAACAAACCAAGCAGGATGAAGCTAACCGTCTTTCCCGTGACTATGTCGCCGGGGTTAACTTCCTCCTGAGCAACCAACAAGACAAAGCGGTGGATCTGTTCCTCGATATGCTAAAAGAGGATACGGGCACCGTTGAGGCTCATCTCACCCTCGGAAACCTGTTTCGCTCGCGCGGTGAAGTCGACCGTGCAATCCGCATCCATCAAACGTTAATGGAAAGTGCTTCGCTAACCTACGAGCAGCGTTTGTTGGCCGTACAACAGCTGGGGCGCGACTACATGGCCGCAGGTCTGTACGACCGCGCGGAAGACATGTTTAATCAGCTTACCGATGAAACAGATTTTCGCGTCGGTGCATTACAGCAACTGCTGCAAATTTATCAGGCGACCAGCGAATGGCAGAAAGCGATTGATGTTGCAGAACGCCTGGTGAAGCTCGGTAAAGATAAACAACGTATCGAGATAGCTCACTTTTACTGCGAACTGGCCTTACAGCAGATGGGCAGCGACGATATGGATCGCGCCATGACGCTGTTGAAAAAAGGGGCTGCGGCAGACAAAAACAGTGCACGTGTTTCCATCATGATGGGCCGTGTGTACATGGTAAAAGGTGATTACGCGAAGGCCGTTGAAAGTCTGCAACGCGTGATTTCTCAGGATAAAGAACTGGTCAGCGAAACGCTGGAAATGCTGCAAAGCTGCTACCAGCATCTGGGGAAAAACGATGAGTGGGCCGAGTTTTTACGTCGGGCCGTTGAGGAGAATACTGGCGCCGCCGCAGAGCTGATGCTGGCCGATATTCTTGAAGCGCGTGAGGGGACTGATACCGCTCAGGTTTATATTACCCGCCAGCTACAACGCCATCCTACGATGCGCGTGTTCCACAAGTTGATGGATTACCATCTTAACGAAGCAGAAGAAGGGCGCGCGAAAGAGAGCCTGATGGTTCTGCGCGATATGGTTGGGGAGCAGGTGCGCAGCAAGCCGCGCTATCGTTGCCAGAAGTGCGGATTTACCGCATATACACTGTACTGGCACTGCCCATCCTGTCGCTCATGGTCAACCATTAAGCCTATTCGCGGACTTGATGGGCTGTAATTTTTAAAAAAACTTTACTTTAGTTACAACATACTAATGATGTGTAACCAATCCATCCTCAACCTCCGTTGCCAAATTCGCCTGGTAGAAATGTAATCGCGCCTGTTAATTTTCTATTGCCGCAGGTAGAATGCACGCCGTTTACCCATTTTGCGCCGCCGATGGCGCCCATCCTCAGGAAGGTCTGGTCATGACGTTTACTGCTTCATCTTCTTCTCGTGCTGTTACTGATTCTCCTGTCGTTGTCGCTCTCGATTATTCCAATCGTGATAAAGCATTAGCTTTTGTCGACAGAATTGATCCTCGTGATTGCCGTTTAAAAGTGGGCAAAGAGATGTTCACGCTTTTTGGACCTCAGTTGGTTCGCGATTTACAACAGCGTGGCTTTGACGTTTTTCTTGATTTGAAATTTCATGATATTCCCAACACTACCGCACATGCCGTTGCGGCAGCTGCCGAGCTTGGCGTGTGGATGGTTAACGTTCATGCTTCAGGTGGGGCGCGTATGATGACCGCCGCACGTGAAGCCCTGGCGCCTTTTGGCAAGGATGCGCCGCTGCTGATTGCAGTAACAGTTCTGACCAGTATGGAAGCCAGCGATCTTGCCGACCTAGGCGTGACGTTGTCACCTGCGGAGCATGCGGAAAGGCTGGCGCGCTTAACCCAACATTGTGGTTTGGATGGCGTCGTATGCTCCGCGCAGGAAGCAGTGCGATTCAAGCAGGCATTTGGCCAGGCATTTAAACTGGTTACGCCGGGTATTCGCCCTGAAGGTAGCGAGGCAGGCGACCAGCGTCGCATTATGACGCCGGAACAGGCACAGTCAGCTGGCGTGGATTATATGGTTATTGGTCGTCCGGTCACACAGTCGGCAGATCCGGCTCAGACGCTGAAGATGATCAATGCCTCCCTGAAACGAGGTGCGTAAATGAACGACTCAAATTCTCGTCTGGTCTACTCAACTGACACCGGGCGTATTGATGAACCGAAAGCCGTCCCAGAGCGTCCCAAAGGCGACGGCATTGTCCGTATCCAGCGACAGACCAGTGGCCGCAAAGGTAAGGGCGTGTGCCTGATTACTGGAATAGATCAGGACGATGCTGAACTGACCAAATTAGCTGCGGAACTGAAGAAAAAATGTGGTTGCGGCGGGGCAGTGAAGGATGGCGTGATTGAGATACAGGGTGATAAACGCGACCTGATTAAATCGCTGCTGGAAGCCAAAGGAATGAAAGTTAAATTGGCTGGCGGTTAATAAAAAAAGCCACGGAATTTTTCCGTGGCTTTTTAATAATACAGACCTGAAAAAGTAAACGTATTATTATATCGAGCCGTTTAACCGTAAATTATTTACCCACCTGGTGGCCAATAATACCACCTACTGCAGCACCACCCAGCGTGCCTAGCGTGCTGCCGTCAGTCAGGACTGCACCACCGATTGCACCAGCACCAGCACCAATTGCGGTGTTACGGTCACGTTTGGACCAGTTAGAGCAGGCACTCAGCGACATTGCCAGAGTAATCGCCAAAATGGCAGCGGTCATTTTTTTGCTCGTTACTAACATAATACTTTCTCCTGAATTATTGATTCACGGAATCCAGTGTTCTTTAAGAATAGCGCTAAATTTAGGCTAACGAAGATATTTCCGTGAAACCGTTTAGCGAAGGCATGACAAACACTATCCTGAGATTGGAGGTTCGTTCCTGTTATATCGCTAACATTAATTTTACGACTTAATCCTGTTAACGACAGGTAAAAAGTCTTAATTGGACTGTCAGATAACTCTCAGAGAGGAGATGATTTGCCGACTGACAAATCATCTGCTGAAGATTTTATGCGTTCGCATCAATGATATTGACGGTTAATCCTGAATGCTCAAGCTGCATTTGTACGCTGGCGCTGAGTCTGGAATCCGTGACTACGCGGCTGAATCGCTCTAATGGACCTAGTGTGTAAGGGTGAATGGCTTCGAATTTTGAGCTGTCAGTAAGCACAATAACTTCTGCACCTTTTTCCAGCACCGCGTTAACCACATCAGAACGCATCATGTCGCGTCCGGTGAAGCCGGTGTCAGCCTGCCAGCCATCAATGCCGATAAAGGCCTTGCTGAAGTGTACCTGCTGGATAAACTGGCGAGTTAAGGGCCCCACCATGCTTTCGCTTTTTTTCTGATAGATGCCGCCAAGGAGAATCACTTCGCAGGGGGTTTCTTTCAGCAGATGGGCTATATAACTGCTGACGGTAATGATGGTGACATCTTTTTGCTCCGCCAGCGTTCTGGCCAAGAGCGCATTGCTGCTGCCGTTTTCAATGAATACGGACTCGCCAGGGCTTACCAAAGATGCGGCAAATTCGGCCAGTTCACGCTTCAGCGTAAAATTAGTCATCATGCGCGTTTCCACATCATCACTGTTCAATGAAACGGCAAAACCGTGCGCACGGCGTAAATAACTCTGTTTTTCCAGTGTGTTCAGATCCTGTCGAATCGTCACTTCTGAGACACCGGTGATTTTTGCCAGTTCGGCAACGCTCATCTGACCTTTATCAGTCACCATCTGCAAAATAGATTGTTGTCGGGAATTCATAATATTAATTTTATTGCGATATCGTATCGGAAATTAAACGGAAACTGCTTCATATGCAGTTTGCTTATAGCAGCGACATTAAAGGGTTAATGTCATCAGATCTCCCAGGGAGCCTTGTGCTTTTTGGGCAAAGACTCGGCATCTTCTTTGGCCGTGTCTAGCAGCTCAGCCTTCAGAATTTCGAGATTGTGGATGGCTGAGTGGTAATCACCTGCAACGAGGATATCCAGCACGGTATCAATGCGTTCGGCCAGACGCTGAGCGTCGATATCAGACATGGTTATCATCCTAATGGCAATCGAGTTTGAATTTCATGATGCAGAATTTCATGGCAAAAGAGAAGGGAAAAATAGTATTAACTATCAATGATAGAAGAATATTATATATTCCGTGATTACATGCAGATAGGATCGTTACGTTATGTCCATTTATGGCTATTAACGACGTTTGATCCCACTGCGTTAGCGCGTTTTTTTATTCAGATGTCGTCGATACCAACGTTCAAATGCAGCCGCTGGCATTGGTTTGGCAAACAAAAAACCCTGACGTTCGTTGACGCCATTTTTGGTTAAAAAGGCATCCTCTTTCGCGCTTTCAACACCTTCGGCGATGACCTGCAGATTGAGTGCTTGTGCGACCGCAACAATGGCACGTACCAGCGACTGCGAAATAGGTTGTTTGTGTACATCCCTGACAAAGGTTTGATCCAATTTAATTGCATCAAGCGGGAAGCGGGCCAGTTGAGACAGTGACGAATATCCAGTACCAAAATCATCCAAATGGATTTGCGCCCCCAACTGGCTAAACTGCTGAATGACGGACAGTGCCAACTGCTCATTTTCAATCAAACTGCTTTCCGTTAACTCGACATCAATGGGGCAATATTCAAAGTCGAGTTCATGAAGCACCTGTTTGAGATCGGTAAATAGCGTCTGATCGGCGAGCTGGCGGGCAGAAACGTTTACCGCCACGCGCAGATTGATTCCCTTGGCGCGCCATTTTGCGACCTGACGCACAACGTCCAGAATAACCCAGCGACCCAGCGGAACAATAAGCCCTGATTCTTCGGCGTAGGAGATAAATTCCAGTGGTGGAATGAGGCCGCGTTCCGGAGACTGCCAGCGTACCAGCGCCTCCAGGCTGCGCACTTCGCCTCGCCAGGTTATCTTTGGCTGATAATGGATAACCAGTTGATCGTTTTCCAGCGCCTTGCGCAGGTTAGTATCCAGCCACAGGTATTCAAATACCCGCTGATTCATTTCCGGAGAGAAAACACAAAACTGTCCGCGGCCGCCTTCTTTCGCGGTGTACATGGCCGTATCGGCGTTACGAATGACGCTCTCGCAGTCCTGACCATGCTGTGGAGCGAGGGAAATACCAATAGAGCAGCCGGTATAGACTTCAATCAGGCCAATGCGAAAGGGTTGACGCAGGCGTGTCAGAATGCGCGATGCGGTAGCTTCCAGAGTGCTCTGGGACGTTTCGGTGGCAAGGACGATAAATTCATCACCGCCAAACCGAGCCAATAGCTGGTTGTCGTCAAGACAACTGAGAATTGCCAGCGACACGCTCTGCAACAGCTGATCGCCAAACATGTGCCCGTAGGCATCGTTCACCTTTTTGAAGTTATCCAGATCGAGATATACAATCCCAACCTGAGTATCACCTGCGTTCTCAATCGCGTCGCTTATCAGCTCATGAATGGCGTTACGGTTCGGTAATCCGGTGATGGAGTCGGTATTAGCCAACATACGCAGGCGTTCCTGCGCGCGGCGTTCTTCAGTGATATCGGTGCCGGAACAGATCAGAAATATTTCGTTCTTGCCGCTACCGTTATGTACAAACTTATTGCGAAAAAGAAACAGGCGCTGACCTTTGCAGGTCTTCACCCAACGTTCGACTTCATATGAGTTGCCTTCGCGAAAAAAGACCTCGATGTTGCGTCTGGAGGCTGCGGCTTCACGTCGACTCATAAACAGTGTGAATACGCTTTGGCCAATGACTTCACGTTCTCTGAGTCCGGTGTACTCTTCGCACAGACGGTTAAAACGCTGAATGTTGCCCATGCGGTCAAGAATGACAATAACGGAATTGGCTTCTGAAACCACCTGTTCGGCAAAAGAGAGACCTTGAGCCAGATCGCGTGCGACGGAAGGGGTGTCATCCCAGGCTGATGCGCTGCCGGCCCATTCGCGCTTATTGATTTTCCGCCCGACCAAATGTACCGGAATATCGTCATCTTCAATGGGTAACGTCATCAACAGGCTTGACGTAATTACCGTCATCTCGCGAATGCGGTCGGCCTGCTCGGGTGATAATTCGATGGTCTGCTCAGCGTCTGCTGTTTCGTCAATAGAGAAATGCAGGATGTTGCAATCCTCTGACAAACGCCAGTAGGGGTTATGAGTGCCCACATAGCTATACAACGTAACCAGCTCCCGGACGTCTTTCATGATGTGTACTATCCCGTTTAAAGCGCATAAAGCCTCAAAAGTAAGGGTAGCCATGATTCATTCAGGGTGATTATGGCTGAACGTATTGTTTTATTTATATATTTATATGTAATCCAGAATCCATAAAAAGCAAAGCCAGCGGAACTGAAAAATAGTAAAAAAAAATTTTGACTGGATAAGAGAAGTGTAGTGTGTGGTTGAAATTTGGCCGCTAAAAAAAGAAAACGACCTTTCAAAAAAGAGAAAGGTCGTTGGATTTGTCAGTTTACGCTGCTGGACGCGCGATAACGCTACGGGTTTCCATGCGAACTTCGGCGATAGTTACGTCAATCACATCAGTGACTTTGTAAACTACTTCACCTTTGATTTGTACGGTCCCACTTTCCTGGCTGCAGACCAGTTCATCACGCACGGCGTGCAGGAAGGGGGCAGGAATAAAGGCAACAGCGCCATTATCAACCAAACGTACGCGCATGCCGCCGCGGCTGACGTCGATGATCTCGGCCGCAAAGCGGGTGTCGGTTCCGGCTTTATCACTCAGGAAACGGGCGTATAGCCAGTCACCCACGTCACGCTCAGCCATCCGGTTCAGGCGACGACGTTCTGCCATTTGCACGGTGGTATCATCCTGAGGTCGAGCGACGGTTTCGCCTTTGATGACAGCCTTAAGCAGACGGTGGTTGATCATATCGCCGTACTTACGGATTGGGGAAGTCCAGGTGGCATATGCCTCCAGACCCAGCCCAAAGTGTGGACCTGGCTCAATACTAATTTCAGCGTAAGACTGGAAGCGGCGAATTCGGCTGTCGAGGAAACCGGATGGCTGTGCATCCAGTTCGCGGCGCAGTTTGCAGAAACCTTCCAGTGTTAGAACTTCTTCGGCATCGACGTGCATACCGTGGGTTTTCAGCAGCGAGGCCAGAGCGTCGGCGTTGGCCGGGTCGAATCCCATATGGACGTTATAAATACCGAAGCCCAGCTTGTCGCGAAGCACACGGGCGGCGCAAATATTTGCCGCAATCATGGATTCTTCCACGATACGGTTTGCGATGCGGCGTGGCTCAGCGACGATGTCCAGTACTTCACCTTTTTCACCGAGAACGAAACGGTAATCCGGGCGATCTTTAAAGACCAGCGCGTGGTTATGACGCCACTCTCCTCGGCTCAGGCAAATACGATGCAGCAGACGGATTTGTTCCGCAATCGCGTCGTTTTCTGGTTGCCACTCGCCAGTACCTTCCAGCCAGTCGGAAACATTGTCATAGGCCAGCTTCGCTTTAGACTCGATGGTTGCGGCGAAGAAGGTGATGTTGTCTTCAATCGTGCCATCGGCGGTAATGCTCATACGACAAGCTAAAACCGGGCGCACTTCGTTCGCGCGCAGAGAGCAGAGATCGTCAGACAATTCACGTGGTAACATCGGGATATTGAACCCCGGTAAATAATTGGTGAACGCGCGAATTTTAGCCGTTTTATCCAGCTTGCTGCCTTCTGCAATCCAGGCTGTTGGGTCGGCAATGGCGACGGTTAATTGTAGCGTGCCGTCAGCTTGTTCTTCAGCATACAGCGCATCGTCCATATCTTCGGTGCTGGCGCTGTCGATGGTGACGAAATTGAGGGCGGTTAAATCTTCACGAACCAGGCCTTCGTCCAGCATTTCGGTTGCTACACCGTCTGGTGCTTCTTTTTCCAGATTATGGCGTGCCAGTGTGACCCACCACGGGACAAAGTGGTCATCAGCAAAAGTGATAAATTGGGTTAACTCGGCGTAGAAGGTGCGATCGCCTTTCAGCGGATGGCGGCGCATTTCTGCAACAGCCCAGTCGCCTTCTTTAAATTCATGTTCAACGCCGCGGGCTGCACGACAAGGAATAGCATCTTTCAGTAACGGATGATCCGGCACAATGGACAGACGGTCATTTTTGCCCTGAACTTTACCCACGAAGCGCGTCAGGAAGGGTTCGATCAGTTCTTCCGGCTCAGCAGACTCACGGTCTTTTTCTGTATGGATAACCGCAACAATACGGTCGCCATGCATCACTTTTTTCATCTGCGGCGGTGGAATGAAATAGCTTTTTTGTGCATCGACTTCCAGGAAGCCAAAGCCTTTTTCCGTGGCTTTTACCACCCCTTCAGCACGTGGCGTCTGGGAATGTAGTTGCTGTTTAAGCTGCGCTAGCAGCGGGTTGTCCTGAAGCATAATTGTCTATTTTCGTGGCTAAAAGAGCGGCTGACAGTTTTACGCGATTCTGCCAGTTGCAGCAAGCGCTCTTTCAGTAAGTGGATCGGTTAATCAGTGTCGCCCAGCGCGATTTTCAAGCGATTCAACCATCCGCACAATCCACTCCAGGCTAGCAGGTTAATGGCCTGCTCTGAAGAGATTCCCTGATCGAACAAAGGCGTTAACAGTGCGGTGCTAAAGCGGTCGGGCGCCCGGGTCAGCCATTGTACCGCCTGTAGGGTGACGCGCTCAACCGGATGTCGTTGTTCCCACCGTTGTAATTCACGTTCATCCTGACGAAGAACGGTAATGGCCTCGGTTAATTCATGAGCTGAATACGCATGTTCATTAAAACAGGCCACGCTGCCATTAATCCGCGAAGTCATCAGCGCCGCCAATGAAAATGCCTGTACCGGTATCCCGCTACGTTGCGTGCTGGAAATGAGCGACCCGAGTAAATCCAAAATGACGGGGGAATGTATCAGTAATGGCAGTAACGCTTGCAGTTCCTCGGGATAACGTCTGTCTATCGACTCATCATGATTAAGATGTTTTTCAATCGGAAATGGCGAAGCGTGCCAGGTAGCGTTTGCTGCACTAAATGGTGAAGCGTGAGCGAATTGTTGTATATCGAGACCCGGAATTCGGCGCACCGGATGTCCACACCAGGCCTGAAACAGGGCCACGATACGGGCCTGAAAACCGACGAATCCGATAATTTGATTCATCAGAATGCTATCGCTGGTGGTCAGCCCGACTGCATCCAGATGATGGCGATCGCGCGCGCCTATCACGGCAGGAGAGCTGGCAAGTTGACGAGCATATTGGGTGATTTGCGCCAGTCGATGGTTACTTTCCCGCGAGGAGTCCGGCCCAGGAAGCGGTGTTAGACGCGCGGCATAGTGATTACATAATCGCTGGACGCCATATACCTGAGCGACGGTTAACGCCGTACTCATCCGTTCATAGGCGCTGAATGTGTGCATCTGACTCAGGTTTACGTGGGTCGGGAAGAGGATCTGTGCAAGTTTACGGGCAGGGATTAACCAGGATTGAAAAGGTAAAAGGGCGTCATCAGATATCGCCAGATCCAGTAAAAAGCAGTCGTCGACATGAGCGGCTTCCGGCACCAGCGGCAGAACATCTTGTGGATACATGCTGGATTGCGTCTCATGATACCAGTGGCTTTTGCCTTCAATTCGGCGTTGTTCCATGGGCGGTCCTTGGTCTAAAAAGTGGCGACCCGGACACGTCGTCACACCACTACGCCGGATCGTTTGCGCTGCAATATCCTGACGTAAGCAGAAGAGGGGATGAAAGATTGTTACGTGATAATAAATATCAGAAAAGCATATATGGGACTGGGTAGAGGGGAATTAAAAACGAGCATCACGGGCGACGGTGGGCCGCCCGGAGAAGAGTGGAAGATTATTTCAGCTCCAGTTCGTTCATTGCAGCGATGCTGAAACCACCGTCAACGTGTACAACTTCACCTGAGATACCGGCAGAAAGATCGGAACACAGGAATGCCGCAGAGTTGCCCACATCTTCAATGGTAACAGTGCGACGAATCGGCGTAACGGCTTCGCAATGGGCCAGCATTTTACGGAAATCTTTGATACCGGAAGCAGCGAGGGTGCGGATTGGACCTGCGGAAATTGCGTTTACGCGTACGCCTTCAGGCCCCATTGCGTTAGCCATATAACGGACGTTTGCTTCCAATGAGGCTTTCGCCAGGCCCATCACGTTATAGTTAGGGATTGCACGCTCTGCGCCCAGATAGGACAACGTCAGTAGCGCAGAGCCAGGGTTTAGCATGGAACGACATGCTTTTGCCATCGCAACAAAGCTATAAGCGCTAATGTCATGCGCAATTTTAAATCCTTCGCGGGTAACTGCGTTCACATAATCGCCTTCCAGTTGGTCAGCAGGTGCGAAGCCGATGGAGTGTACGAAACCGTCGAATTTCGGCCAGGCTTTGCTCAGTTCAGCAAACATGGCGTCAATGCTGGCATCTTCAGCTACATCACACTGCAAAACAATGTTGGAGCCTAATTGCGCTGCAAATTCTTCCACACGACCTTTCAGCTTGTCGTTCTGGTAGGTGAACGCCAGTTCGGCACCTTCGCGATGCATCGCCTGAGCGATTCCCCATGCGATAGACAATTTACTGGCAAGGCCTGTCACCAGAATGCGCTTACCTGATAAAAAACCCATGGCTTTAATCCTTTTGGTTAACACTTATCTTTTATCAATCAATGAGTTATGATTGACGCATCAAACACACTCGAAATTGGCCTGAAATTATATCCCACGCTTTTTCCCTTGAGAATGGTTATCCGCCTCACGTGACCTGTCACGTTATTACATGTGAGGAGTATATCATCCCCCTCCGCTTATGCTTCGTTCAGGCATCTAACGTCGGTGAATCAGAGAAAATACGAGGTTTCAAAGGCATTGAAATGGTATTATTTCATTGCTAGCTGATGTTAATAAACATAGCAAGGTAGGAACTTTCTTAAAACATAAAACATGACAATATTCAGCTTGTTATGATATATTGTTTTTATCGATCAATATCGATTCATTGATCGATATTATTGATTGATTGTGATTAGAAGTGCATTATCAGGATTTTATGATCAATTGGAGTGGTCTTATGCACTATCATTTCATCGCGGAACCGATGAGAGACACAACAGATAAATTACTGGGTGTAGAGATTAACGCCCGGTTTACTTCAGATACGGTTCACCCGTTGCATCCAGATTTCATCATTTCAGCGTGGGATAGCGAACAAAAGCGTAATTTCATGCTCGAGCAAATTCGACTAATTGCCGAAAAGCGTGACTGGTTTGAGCGCAACAGCCTTATTTGCACCCTGAACCTCATTGACGAAATGGCACTGCTGGCGATTGGTGATCCAGCCATCAAGTCGGCCTTACATGCTCTACCATTTATTGCACTGGAACTTTCAGAACGTTTTCTGTCGAATACCGTGTGCCTGAATAATCTGCTGATTAATTCACTTCGCGACGGCCCAAACGCATTGTGGTTGGGCGATCTTGGCTCCGGCAGCGTAGGGGCCAGTCCGCTGGTTTGCGGTCATTTTGACGTTGTGAAACTGGATCGCGGTTTCTTCCTGGAACAGGTAGAAAAACCGATGTTCCCGGTGCTGATCAAAAATATCAGGGAATATTGCGACCGTGTTGTGGTGAAGGGAGTAGAAACAGTACGACTTATCGACGAGGCCAGTACCGCAGGTGTCTGGGCAATGCAGGGTGGTGCCCTTTACCCGTCAGTCGCGTTTACTGAAGTTGATACGCTGCTCTTACCCACGTTGTGTCACTGATGACAGATTGCCCCCCGGTTGAGGAGGGCAGCCGTTTGCTAACGATCTTTTCGCCAGGCATCAGCGGTAAGCGCTTCGCCGAAATGACCTGCAATCAGGCGGCGGGTAAGCTCATGAAGCGGGGACGCCAGAACATCCGCTGTACTGCCGCGTTCTACCACTTCGCCCTGGTGCATGACTAATACCTGATCGCTGATGTGCTTCATCATGCCAATATGTTGGGTCACATAGATATACGAAATCCCCTGTTTTTCCTGCAATTCCAGCATCAGATTGATGAGCTGCGAACGCATCGACATGTCCAGAGAGGCCAGGGCTTCGTCGGCGATAATGACTTTGGGGCGTAAAATGAGCGCACGGGCAAGGCCCAGACGCTGTTTTTGCCCTGGGGCCAACATATGTGGGTAATAGCTTACGTGATCGGGCAGCAGCCCGACCATGCGCATGGTCTCCACGATCTGTTTACGACGCTGCTCAGGCTCGAGGTCGGTATTCAGACGTAGCGGAAAATCGAGGATTTGCGAGATACGTTGCCGCGGATTAAGCGATGTTGACGGATCCTGGAAAATCATACGGATCCGCTGACTACGAAATGAATAATCGCCATATTTTAACGGATGATCGTCAATCAGCAGTTCACCGCTGGTGGGTTCAATCATACCCGCCAACATTTTTGCCAGCGTAGATTTCCCCGAACCGTTTTCACCAATGACGGCGAGCGTCTGACGTTCACGCAGGGTGAAACTCAGGGGCTTGACGGCCTCAACGGTCTGGCGGCGAAATAAACCTGTCCGGTAGCGAAAGGTTTTGCTCAGATTACGAACTTCGAGCAGGGTTTCTACCATCTCACTCTCTCTCCATGTTCAGCGGGAAATGACAGGCGTAGAGATGATTCTTTGCTCCGGTCAGTCTTGGGGTTTCAATACATTCGCGTTGTGCATAAGGGCAGCGTGGCCCCAGACGACAGCCGATGGGTAATTGTTCCAGCAATGGAATAGCTCCTGGCATGGTATTCAGGCGGCTTTTGTGCGGCATTGCGCTACCAAAATCAGGAATAGCGCGAATCAACGCTTGAGTATAAGGATGATGAGGAATGGTCACCAAATCTTTACTTGGCGCGGTTTCGACCGTTTGCCCGCAGTACATCACGTTGATTTTGTCAGCCCACTGGCTGAGCATTTGCAGGTCATGGCTTATCAACAAAATGGTGGTATTGCTGTTTTGATTCAGACGGGTTAGCAGACGGAAAATTTGCGCCTGGGTGGTTGGCTCCATCGCGTTCGTCGGTTCATCGGCAATCAGCAAACGCGGCTGATTCGCTAATGCGATAGCGATCATGACCTTCTGACATTCACCGTCGGTTAGTTCATATGGGAAGCTGCGCATGGCGTCTTTATGGTCTTTTATCCCGACGCGGTGCAAGAGTTCAATCGCACGGCGCTTGCGCCAACCGATGCGCTGCCACCAGCGACCTTTGTAGGTCCATGCCGGAATATTTTGCATCAGTTGACGTCCGATACGCTCGGACGGATCGAGACATGACTGCGGCTCCTGAAAGATCATGGAGACGTTATGACCGACCAGTTTGCGTCGTTCACGCGCGGAAAGGCGTAGCAGATCGATATCATCAAAACGCATACGGTCTGCGGTTACGCGCCAGTTATCTTTAGCGACGCCGCAAATGGCCTTAGCGATCAGACTTTTGCCGGAGCCAGATTCGCCGACCAGCCCGCGGATTTCACCCTCATTCAAGGTCATGCTGACACGATCAACAGCCTTTACCCAGTCGTCACCGGTCCTGAATTCAATGGTCAGGTTGCGGATATCCAGTAATGGCATTACTCCACCCCCGCAATAATTGCGCGGCGCACGCCGTCACCCAATAGGTTAACCAGCAACACGCTTATCATAATTGCCGCGCCTGGCAGCATCACCGTCCACGGTGCGACATAAATCAGCTCCAGCGCGTCGCCGAGCATGGCTCCCCATTCCGGGGACGGCAGCTGTGCGCCAAGATCGAGAAAACCCAGCGCGGCGATATCCAGAATCGCCATCGACAGTGCGCGGGTGATTTCAGTAATAAGGCCAGCGGTAATATTGGGCAGAACGGCGAACCACAGAATATTCAGTGTGGTTGCACCGTCCAGGCGAGCGGCAATGACGTACTCTTTCTCCAGCTCGTCATGCACCATGCTGTAAACGGAGCGCACCATGCGCGGCAGCAGCGCCAGCCAGACGGCAAACATGGCGTGTGTCAGATGCGGCCCGGCAAAGGCCACCACAATAATCGCCAGCAGCAGAGAAGGGATCGACAGCAGGGTGTCCAGAATGTGGTTCAGCACCGCAGAGCGCAAGCCGTGCGTCGCACCGGCAACTACGCCCAATACCAGGCCACACAGCGTGGCGGCAAGAGTAACGACAAACGCGCCGCCAACGGTCGGGGCCGCGCCGCTGAGCAGACGACTTAAAACGTCACGTCCCAGATCGTCAGTCCCGAGGAAGAATGAGACTTCGCCATAGCGCGACCATGACGGCGGTAAAAGCTGATAGCCGAGAAATTGCTGATCGATGCCGTAAGGGGCAAACCAACCACCAAAAATACACAGAATAGCCAGTCCCGCACAGCCGTACAGGCCAATCATCGCAGTCGCATCACCATAGAAATTGCGCCATGCGGTGCGCAACGTACCTGGCGGGCGTTTTTCGCTATAGACGCTATCGTAAGGCATACCATTCCTTATGTTTCAGAGGGTTAGCCATAGCACCCAGAATATCAGAGATGACATTAACGATGATAACCAGTGAACCAATCACCATCACGCCCGCTGAAATCGCCGCGTAATCCTGCTGGCGAATCGCGTTAATCAGCCAACGACCAAGACCTGGCCAGCTAAAGACCATCTCGGTGATCATCGCCAATGTCAGCATGGTGGAAAACTGTAAGCCCAGACGCGGGATCACCGGCGGAAGGGCATTGTGCAGGACGTGACGACGCAGAATCGTTAATCGTGACAGACCGCGCGTGGCCGCCGCTTTGACGTAGTTCTGGTCAAAGACCTCAATGGTGCTGATACGCATCAGGCGGATAACTTCTGTGGTGGGCGCAACGGAGAGCGTCAGCACCGGGAGCACCATATGACGGATAGCGCTGACCAGCATTTCATCGCGCCAGGGCGAGTCGGAGATCCACGCATCAATAATGGCAAAACCGGTAACAGGTTTCACCTCGTAGAGAAGATCAAAACGCCCGGAAACGGGTAACCAGCCGAGGGTCAGTGAGAAGAGCAATGTCAGCAGCAGCGCCAGCCAAAAAACGGGGATAGAAAACCCCATCAGAGCCAATGCGCTGATGCAGTGGTCCTGCCATTTGTTCCGCGTGATACCGGCCAGCATACCAACGGGGATCCCAACCATTAGTGCAAAACCAAAGGCAAGAATGCACAGTTCCATTGTGGCCGGGAACACCTCTTTCAGCTGCTCTGAGATCAACTGACCGTTGATACTGGATACGCCGAAATCCCAGTGAATGAGACCATTGAACCAGAATACCCATGCGTTCCACAGCGATGCACCCTGTAACGGCGCATGAGGCGTGAAGTAGCTCAGGCTGAAGCCAATAAAGGTCAGGAAGAACAGGGTTACCAGTAGCAATAAAAATCGACGCAAGGTGAAGATAATCATGGTTTTTTCACCTCATCTTTCTTTTCCCTGGACACGCCGGCAAAAGAGGCATTACCGAATGGACTGAGCACCAACCCTTTGATGTCGTAACGATAAGCCTGCAGACGCAGTGAAGAGGCCAGTGGCAGGATCGGTAACTCTTGGGCAAGAATATTTTGCGCTTCGTCATAGGCATCAATTCGCGATGATAGCTGCTGCGAAGAGAGGGCCTTGCGCAGAATGCTGTCAAACTGTGGATTACACCAGTGGGCAAAGTTGGTCTGCGAATTGATGGCGGCACAGCTGAGCAACGGCCGGAAAAAACTGTCAGGATCGTTACTGTCCGTCGCCCAGCCGGATAACGTCAGATCATGGTTCATATCCATTAATCTCGCCTCCTGAAAACGACCTTCTACCGGGATGATCTTCACTTTCACACCCACCTGAGCCATATCTGCCTGAATCAGCTCGGCGGTTTTCAGCGGACTGGGGTTCCAGGCTTGAGAGCTGGTAGGGACCCAAAGTTGTAACGTCAGATTCTCCAGCCCCAGCGCTTTTAGCTGCTCGCGCGATTTTGCCGGGTTGTATTCTGTAATTTTAGCTTCGTTATCATAAGCCCACGAGGCGCGAGGCAAAATAGATGCCGCGGTTTCTGCCGTCCCGTAGTAGATAGACTGCATTAACCGCTGGTTGTTGATCGCTAGCGCCAACGCATGCCGCACGGCAGGGTTATTCAACGGCGGTTTATTGGTGTTGAACGCCAGATAGGCAATGTTCATCCCCGGGCGCAGCGTCAGACGCAGGCGAGGGTCATCACGCAATATGCTGAGCTGGCTGGCGGCAGGCCAGGCCAGGACGTCGCACTCGCCAGTGAGTAATTTCGATAAGCGTCCGGTTCCACCAGAACCGAGATCCACTACGACCTGCGGCATCAGAGGAGTGCCACGCCAGAATTTTTCATGTCGCTGCAACCGAATATATTGGCCGGCACGATTCTCCGAAAGCTGGTACGGGCCTGTGCCGACGGGTTGTCTGTCGAGCAACTCCTGGCGATCCTGTTTTGCCAGATTAGCGGCATATTCCGCCGACATTACGGAGGCATAGTGTGTGGCAAGGTGCCACATAAAGGAGGCATCCGGTTGCGTTAAGCGGAATTCAACGGTGTTGTTGTCCAGTTTGCGCACGCTTTGGACGTTATCGGCAAACTGCAGGCTGTCGAAGTAGGGGAAACTGCTGCCGTTCACATTGTGCCACGGATGGTGGCGATCAAAGATGCGCTCGAAGGTAAACACCACATCGTCTGCATTCAGTTTGCGGGTGGGGGTGAACCAGGCAGTCTTCTGAAACTGAACGTCACGACGCAGATGGAAGCGGTAGGTTGCGCCGTTATCCAGCACCTCCCAGCTTTCAGCAAGCTCAGGCACCAGCCGATAGGTGTAGGGATCTACATCAAGCAGTCGGTCATACAATTGGGCCGCTAACGTATCGACGATGAGACCGCTGCTCGTTTTTTGTGGGTTGAACGTATTGACTTGCCCGCTGACGCAATAGACAAACCCACTGTCACGGATATCAGCGTGCGGAGCTTGCTCAGGCGCAGCAGCAGCCTGACCACTCAGAAATCCAGCCATCACGATCAGAGATGATAAAACCAGGCGCATAATTTTAATGGATTATATAAAGAGGCTATCTTACTAATACTTAATGACATTTGCCATTACCGTTTGTTTTTGGGAGTAACAGGCTCGATAAGCGCGAGTTCAACACCGCGACATGGTCAAAATTCATACCTGCTATCCACTTTGAATCTACTCTGTTAACTATCTTAGCATTTTCATGGCCCATCTGACTTGCAATAAACGTGGGGGCGTACCTGTCGTTGTTTACTGATTGATATCAGTGTGTGCTCGGAAGATGGAGTATGGCATCGATAACGAAGTGTGGAGCGAGCATTTAGAGGGTCACTATCAATGCTGAACTATAATCATTCAGGAAGTAGTACACGTTATGTGAGTTGTAATAGCTAAAGTATCTATAATTATTTCAATATGTTAATTCCATTTTTTCTTCATGGCATCTTAATCTTCTCACCCATTTATGGTGATGATTTCCATTGGTTATTAAATGCATTTTGGCTTAGATCCTGGTTATGAACGGTTTTCTGTTGCCATATAACTTCTAATGGAATGAATTGTATGAATAAATTACTGAGCCTTGTTGTTTCACTTGCCCTATTGCCTGGAGCCGTTTTTGCAGCGTCGACTCCAGACTGTGTGAAGGTGAATAAAGCGCAAATCGAAGCGCTATTTGATAAGTGGAACGAGTCATTGAAAACAGGTAACGCGCAGACGGTATCTGAAAATTATCTTAGCGATGCGGTATTGCTGCCTACTGTATCCAATAAAGCGCGTTTAACGGACGCTGAACGTGTTGATTATTTCGAGCATTTTCTTGCGAAAAAGCCGACCGGGAAAATTGACATGCGTACCATTCGCCTGGGGTGTAATAAGGCGATAGACACCGGTACCTACACATTTACCTTCGCGGACAAATCAACGGTTTCAGCCCGCTACACATTCACTTATGCTTGGGACGGTAAAGAGTGGAAAATTTCCACACACCACTCTTCAGCGATGCCTGAGGGGTAAAAAACAGTGCAGGGGGCGGAATATTCACCGCTCCCTGAAGACTAGCCAATAATCGCGATGCCAAGACGTTCCATGAGCAACGATGCCTGGTAGTTGTCCAACTTAACGCCTTGTAAATCAACCCCCCGAATATCTAAGTCACCCAACTCCGAATTGGTCAGATCGCAATGTGTGAAGTTTGCTGCTCGCCAGTCGAAAGTCGAAAACTCGCCGCCGGAGAGATCTGAACCACTGAACGTCGCGCCCAGTACCTGGGTACCCATCCAACGGTTTTCCCACAGCTCACACTTTTCCAGCACGACTTTCGAAAAATTGGCGTAGCTTAGATTTGTATTCGTGATATATGCGCTACAAAACCAGGTGCGCGTGGTGATCATATTCATAAAGCTTGCGCCGCGGAAATCTGCGCCTTGTGCGCGGCAGTGGCGAATTTCAATGCCAAGCGCACTGGCATTGCGAAAATCCGCCATGGATAAATCACAGCTTTTAAAAATGGCATCTTTCAGCATCGCACGACTAAAATTGCACCCTTTCTGGCTTTCACGATCATAGAACTGACAGCCGATAAATTCAGTGCCGCTCAGGTCGGCACCTGAAAAATCACAGTTAAAAAATGTACTATTTTCAATTTTCTCACCGGTGAAGCGGTTTCTGTCAATTTTTTCGCCAACGAGTGCCAGAGCCATATTTGTACCTGTTTTTATATACAGTAATGGCGTCATGGTAAACCCTGATGAGGTTATGCGTCAAATCCGCCAATATGACATCTGCAAATGTGCGTTAAATCTGGTGTTTTTTCAGCAAAGCGCGAAGCTGATGGTAAGTCAGACCCAGTAATTCAGCGGCTTTTTTCTGGTTAAATTTTGCCTGCTGTAAGCTGGTTTGTAGAAAGTCTTTCTCTTGCTGCTGCTGGAATTCACGCAGATCCAGCGGTAACCCTACAGACATCGGTTTAGTTTCCGGCGCCTGCGGCTGAGTAGTGTGGCGGCGAAAGGGGTCAATGATTATCTCATCCAGCGGGTAATCACTGGTTCCATGCCGGTAAACGGATCGCTCCACGACGTTTTTCAGTTCACGAATATTGCCCGGCCAACGGTAGTGGAGGAGAGTTTCTCTGGCCTCGGCACTAAAACCCGGAAACAGAGGTAATCCGATCTCGCGGCACATCTGAATGGCAAAATGTTCGGCCATTAACATAATGTCACTTTGACGCTCGCGTAACGGTGGGAGTTGCACCACGTCAAAGGCCAGGCGATCCAGCAGGTCCGCGCGGAAAGTGCCTTCGCTAACCATGCGAGGTAAGTCGGCATTGGTCGCACAAACAAGTCGTACGTTAACCTGTAATGGTTGGCTACCACCTACGCGCTCCAGCTCGCCATATTCAATAACGCGCAGCAATTTTTCCTGTACCAACATCGGGGCAGTTGCCAGTTCATCGAGAAACAGCGTACCGCCGTCGGCGCGTTCGAAACGTCCTGGATGGCGTTTTTGCGCGCCGGTAAAGGCACCCGCTTCGTGACCAAACAGTTCGGAATCAAGCAAATTTTCGTTTAGCGCCGCGCAGTTAAGCGAAATAAACGGGCCTTGCCAGCGGGTGGAGAGGTAGTGCAGGCGGTTGGCGATAAGTTCTTTCCCGGTCCCGCGCTCACCTATAACCAGTACTGGTTTATCCAGCGGCGCGAGATGAGAAACCTGCTCCAGCACTTCAATAAAGCTGTTCGCTTCGCCCAGAAGATTATCTTTGTATCCTGCCATGATGAAATTCACCATTTGTTAGTGTTATTCACCAATTTACCCTAATTTTCGCAACAGGTAAAATTAGATATAATTAATAGAATCAATTAGATAAAAAGTTGGCACGCCCCGTGCATTACGAAAATAGCAGGGCATTGCCCGATATCAGAACAGTAAGTGAGGATTACATTATGGGTATTTTTTCTCGTTTTGCCGACATCGTGAACGCCAACATTAACGCGTTGCTGGAAAAGGCTGAAGATCCGCAGAAGCTGGTGCGGTTGATGATCCAGGAAATGGAAGACACGCTGGTTGAGGTACGTTCCAACTCAGCGCGTGCGCTGGCAGAAAAGAAACAATTATCTCGCCGTATTGAACAGGCCAGCGCGCAACAGGCAGAGTGGCAGGAAAAAGCTGAACTGGCGCTGCGTAAAGAGAAAGAAGATTTGGCGCGTTCTGCGTTAATTGAAAAGCAGAAACTGACCGATTTAATTGCCTCTCTGGAGCATGAGGTGACACTGGTTGACGATACGCTGGCGCGTATGAAAAAAGAGATCGGTGAGCTGGAAAATAAACTCAGTGAAACCCGTGCTCGTCAGCAGGCGTTGATGCTGCGTCATCAGGCAGCGAGTTCTTCTCGTGATGTTCGTCGTCAACTGGACAGCGGTAAACTCGATGAAGCGATGGCGCGCTTTGAATCTTTCGAGCGTCGTATCGATCAGATGGAAGCCGAGGCTGAAAGCCATAACTTCGGTAAACAGAAGTCTCTGGATCAGCAATTTGCTGACCTGAAAGCAGATGATGAAATCAGCGAGCAGCTGGCGCAACTTAAAGCCAAAATGCAGCAAGACAAGCAATAATAACATCTGGCGGCGCCCGAACGCGCCGCCGCTCATCACCTGTAAGGAGTACTCATGAGCGCGCTATTTCTGGCCATCCCGTTAACCATCTTTGTGTTGTTCGTTTTACCGATTTGGCTCTGGCTGCATTACAGCAACCGTTCCAGTCGTGGTGAACTGTCGCAAAGTGAACAGCAACGTCTGGTCGAACTCAACGATGACGCACAGCGGATGCGCGAGCGCATTCAGGCGCTGGAAGACATTCTTGATGCTGAACATCCAAACTGGAGGGACCGCTAATGGGAGGCGTTAATCTGAATAAAAAACTGTGGCGTATACCGCAGCAGGGCATGGTGAAAGGGGTTTGCGCGGGTATTGCGCATTATCTCGATGTGCCTGTGAAACTGGTGCGGATCCTGGTGGTACTGTCCATCTTTTTTGGTCTGGCCTTTTTCACCTTTGTCGCCTACATCGTGCTGACGTTTGTGTTGGATCCGATGCCGGACAACGTGGTTTCCGGCGAACAGCAGCCATCAAGCGGTGAGCTGTTGGATGCCGTCGATCGCGAGCTGGCGGCAAGTGAAAAGCGTTTACGTGAAATGGAACGTTATGTGACGTCCGATACTTTTTCCTTACGTAGTCGCTTCCGTCAATTGTGAGGACAGAAATGAACAATCGCTGGCAACGTGCCGGGCAAAGGGTTAAGCCGGGCTTTAAAATAGCAGGTAAGCTGGTGCTTCTAACCGCGCTGCGCTACGGCCCGGCGGGTGTAGCAGGGTGGGCGGTGAAGTCCGTCGCCCGACGCCCGCTAAACATGCTGCTGGCGTTGGTTCTGGAACCGGTGTTGAGTCGGGCTGCGGCAAAATTGTCGAAACGCTATTCAGGTAATCAACCCTGATATTTGAATCAGCAAAAGCAAGCAACAATTAATCAACATTCCCTCAGTTAATTTGCGGCAGCTCACAAATATAATTTTGGGGCTGTCAGAATTCTTTTGGATCGTTACCACGGGTATTGAGGGTGAACTAAAAAATCTATTTCGCAGAGCATTAATACCCAAGTTTTATATCAGGAAGTCGGTCAGCAATATTTGTGTTCCTATCGTGATATTCTGTAATCCTTTCTCACCTGCAATCAGATTAAATAATAAATTACAGCTTTGCTCACCTAATTGTTGGGTAGGAACATCAAATGTGGGTAGAAAAATCAACAGGCTAACTGCAGCATGGGTAACCTGAGGAACAATCGTCCGCGCCTGCAGACGGTGATAATGCAGTCGCAATATTTTCTTAAGAACTGGCGTATAGTGTAGAGGTAAATCCAACTATCAGTCAGGAAGATATTATGTTGAAAAAAGGTGTATTAGCATTGGCTCTGGTCATCGGCATGCCGGTTTACGCAGCCGAACACTGGATCGATGTTCGCGTTCCTGAACAGTACCAACAGCAGCATATTCAGGGGGCCGTCAATATTCCGTTAAAAGAAATGAAGGCACGTATTGCAGCTGAAGTTCCTGATAAGAACGACACTGTGAAGCTGTACTGCAACTCCGGGCGTCAATCGGGACAAGCGAAGGATATGTTGACTGAAATGGGCTATACGCAGGTGACGAATGAAGGTGGCATCAACCAGATCTCGCTTCCTAAAGTAGAGAATAAATAAGCCGTACGCAGTTCTTCTGCTCCTGGCGGTAAGAATAATGCCGCCAGGTACCGCCCAGGTAGTTGATAAGTAAGAATTGACCCCTATCTTTACTTCCTGTTTGTTATAATTTCTTCGGTTCCTTCAGCAAAACGGGATGGCGATGAAGCGACTTAAAAATGAACTCAATTCGCTGGTTAATCGCGGGGTAGACCGGCATTTACGCCTGGCTGTTACCGGACTTAGCCGCAGCGGTAAGACGGCGTTTATCACCGCGATGGTAAACCAGTTACTTAATATTCATGCCGGTGCGCGCTTGCCGTTGCTCAGTTGCGTGCGCGAAGAGCGTCTGCTTGGCGTGAAACGGGTTCCTCAACGCGATTTTGGCATTCCGCGCTTTACCTATGATGAGGGACTGGCACAGCTGTACGGTTCTCCGCCGACCTGGCCGACCCCTACGCGTGGCGTGAGTGAAATACGTCTGGCGCTGCGCTATAAATCCAATGACTCTTTACTGCGCCACTTTAAAGACACCTCCACGCTGTACCTGGAGATCGTCGATTATCCGGGGGAGTGGCTGCTCGATTTACCGATGCTTGCCCAGGATTATCTGAGCTGGTCGCGGCAAATGACCGGATTATTGCAGGGGCAGCGGGGCGAATGGTCGGCAAAATGGCGGCAGTTATGCCAGGGGCTGGATCCGTTGGCGCCTGCTGATGAAAACCGTCTGGCGGAAATTGCTGCCGCCTGGACGGAGTATCTGCATCAGTGTAAACAGCAGGGCCTACATTTTATTCAACCGGGCCGTTTTGTCCTGCCCGGAGATATGGCGGGCGCGCCTGCGCTGCAATTCTTCCCGTGGCCGGATGTCGATGCCTGGGGTGAATCAAAGCTGGCGCAGGCTGACAAACACACCAACGCGGGCATGTTGCGCGAAAGATTCAATTATTACTGCGAAAAGGTCGTCAAAGGGTTTTATAAGAATCACTTCCTGCGCTTTGACCGCCAGATTGTGCTGGTCGATTGCCTGCAGCCGCTCAACAGCGGGCCACAGGCGTTCAACGACATGCGCCTGGCGCTTACCCAGTTGATGCAAAGCTTCCATTACGGGCAGCGTACGCTGTTTCGTCGGCTATTTTCTCCGGTGATCGACAAGCTGCTGTTTGCCGCCACCAAAGCCGACCACGTCACGGTGGATCAGCACGCCAATATGGTGTCGTTATTGCAGCAGCTGATCCAGGACGCATGGCAAAACGCGGCGTTCGAAGGTATCAGCATGGATTGTCTGGGGCTGGCATCGGTGCAGGCAACCACCAGCGGCTTGATCGACGTGAAAGGTGATAAGATCCCGGCGCTGCGTGGTAATCGTCTGAGCGATGGCGAACCGCTAACCGTTTATCCGGGGGAAGTGCCCGCGCGACTGCCAGGACAGGCGTTCTGGGACAGCCAGGGATTTCAGTTTGAAGCATTTCGCCCGCAGGTTATGGATGTCGATAAACCCTTACCGCATATCCGCCTCGATGCCGCGCTGGAGTTTTTAATAGGAGATAAATTGCGATGAGCGAGCCGTTAAAACCGCGTATCGATTTCTCAGGTCCGCTGGACGTGGAACAAAACACGGCGTTTAAAGCGCAGCAAATGTTCAACGAAACGGAGGCGCAGACTTTTTCTCCGGCGAAAGTGGATGAACCCCTGGAAGACGATGGTCAGGCGGAGGCCGTCATTGATGCGGCCTTACGCCCCAAACGCAGTCTGTGGCGCAAGATGGTGATGGGCGGGCTGGCGCTGTTTGGCGTAAGCGTTGTTGCTCAGGGTGTGCAGTGGACCATGAACGCCTGGCAGACTCAGGACTGGGTCGCGCTGGGAGGATGTGCCGCAGGCGCATTGATTATCGGCGCAGGTGTCGGATCGGTGGCGACCGAGTGGCGCAGATTGTGGCGATTGCGTCAGCGCGCGCACGAACGTGATGAAGCGCGAGACTTGCTCCACAGCCATGGAACCGGAAAAGGTCGTGCATTTTGTGAAAAACTGGCGCAGCAGGCGGGTATCGATCAGTCGCATCCGGCGCTACAGCGTTGGTATGCCTCAATTCATGAAACGCAGAACGATCGCGAAGTGGTCAGTCTGTATGCCCATCTTGTACAGCCGGTACTGGATGCGCAAGCCCGGCGTGAGATTAGCCGTTCAGCGGCAGAGTCCACGCTGATGATTGCAGTCAGTCCGTTGGCGCTGGTGGATATGGCGTTTATCGCCTGGCGAAATCTGCGGCTGATTAATCGCATTGCATCGCTGTATGGCATTGAACTTGGTTATTACAGCCGTCTGCGCCTGTTCCGCCTGGTGCTGCTGAATATCGCTTTTGCCGGGGCTAGTGAGCTGGTGCGGGAAGTAGGGATGGACTGGATGTCGCAGGATTTAGCCGCCCGCTTATCAACGCGTGCCGCACAGGGCATTGGCGCGGGGTTATTAACGGCGCGTCTGGGCATTAAAGCTATGGAGCTTTGCCGACCGCTGCCGTGGATCGATGATGATAAGCCACGACTGGGCGATTTTCGCCGTCAACTGATTGGTCAGGTGAAAGAGACCTTACAAAAGAACAAATCTCCGCGCGAAAGTTAGCTAAAAAACAGGCGCCGATCGTATAACTTTACGCCCCGGCGCCCAATTTTCCAGCGCGCTGTCAATATTTGTTGACAGAGTTCTTCCTGCGAACCAAATACTGTCTTATCATTTACTACATAATCCCTTGTCCTGATGAAGGTTCCTATGCGTTTGGAAGTCTTTTGTGAAGACCGTCTTGGTCTGACCCGCGAATTGCTCGATTTACTGGTGCTAAGAAGCATTGATTTACGCGGTATCGAGATTGACCCCATCGGGCGGATTTACCTTAATTTTGCGGAGCTGGAGTTCACCAACTTCAGCAGCCTGATGGCTGAAATTCGCCGTATTTCAGGGGTTACGGATGTGCGTACCGTGCCCTGGATGCCTTCCGAACGTGAACATCTGGCGCTGAGTGCTCTGCTTGAAGCGTTGCCAGAGCCGGTCCTTTCTCTTGATATGAAAAGCAAAGTTGAGATGGCGAACCCTGCGAGCTGTCAACTTTTTGCGCACACCCAGGAGCGGATGCGCAACCATACCGCAGCCCAGTTAATCAATGGGTTTAACTTCCAGCGCTGGCTGGAAAGCAATCCGCAGGATTCCCATAGCGAACATGTCGTGATTAACGGGCAGAATTTCCTGATGGAGATTACGCCTGTCCATTTGCAGGGCGAAAATCAGGAGCAGATGCTGACCGGCGCGGTGGTAATGTTGCGCTCCACCATCCGAATGGGACGTCAGCTGCAAAATATGACTACGCAGGATCTCAGCGCGTTTAGCCAGATTATTGCCGTCAGCGCCAAAATGAAACACGTGGTGGAACAGGCGCGCAAGCTGGCGACGCTGAGCGCGCCGCTGCTGATTACTGGTAATACCGGCACCGGCAAAGATCTCTTTGCTCACGCCTGCCATCTGGCAAGCCCACGTGCGTCGAAACCGTATCTGGCGCTGAACTGCGCGTCAATCCCTGAAGATGCGGTTGAAAGCGAGCTATTTGGCCATGCGCCGGAAGGTAAAAAAGGGTTCTTTGAGCAGGCGAATGGCGGTTCGGTTCTGTTAGATGAAATTGGCGAAATGTCGCCGCGTATGCAGACCAAATTGCTGCGTTTTCTCAATGACGGCACGTTCCGTCGTGTGGGAGAAGATCACGAAGTTCATGTCGATGTTCGCGTGATTTGCGCAACGCAAAAGAACCTTGTGGAGCTGGTGCAGAAAGGACTTTTCCGTGAAGACCTCTATTATCGTCTGAATGTACTGACGTTAAACCTGCCGCCGCTGCGCGATTGCCCACAAGATATTATGCCGCTCACCGAACTGTTCGTGGCGCGTTTTGCCGATGAGCAGGGCGTGCCGCGTCCGAAGCTGTCCGCCGATCTCAGCACGGTGTTAACCCGTTACGGTTGGCCGGGCAACGTGCGTCAGCTTAAAAACGCTATCTACCGGGCGTTGACCCAGCTTGAAGGCTATGAGCTGCGGCCGCAGGATATTTTACTGCCGGATTATGATGCGGCAACGGTTGCGGTCGGAGAAGAGGTAATGGAAGGGTCGCTGGATGAAATTACCAGCCGCTTTGAACGCTCCGTGCTGACGCAGCTGTATATGAATTATCCCAGCACGCGCAAGCTGGCCAAGCGCCTCGGCGTTTCGCATACCGCGATTGCCAATAAATTGCGCGAGTACGGCCTGAGCCAACAGAAAAAAAGCGAAGAGTAATGCCGTAAATGAAAATGCCTCCATTCGGAGGCATTTTTGTATGCAAACGCAGCTTTTACGCTTTCAGTACGTCCAGCGCCGCTGTGTAGTCTGGTTCGTTGGTGATTTCATTGACCAGTTGGCTGAAGACGACGTTGTCATTTTCATCGATAACAACTACGGCACGTGCGGCCAGACCTTTCAGCGGGCCTTCAGCGATTTCAACACCGTAGTTTTTCAGGAATTCTGCGTTGCGCAGGGTGGACAGCGTGATAACGTTGCTCAGACCTTCCGCGCCACAAAAACGAGAGTGGGCGAATGGCAGGTCGGCCGAAATACACAGTACGACGGTATTGTCGATTTCTGTCGCCAGTTGGTTAAACTTACGTACCGATGCCGCGCAAACGCCAGTATCGATGCTTGGGAAAATATTCAGCACTTTGCGCTTGCCTGCAAACTGGCCCAGCGTAACGTCAGACAGGTCTTTAGCCACAAGGGTAAAAGCCTGAGCTTTGCTTCCAGCCTGAGGAATGGAGCCGGCAACTGCAACCGGGTTGCCCTGGAAATGAACGGTTTGTGACATGGTTATCTTCCTGTTTACATATAGTTAACGTCGAGGCTAGTTTATGCCATCAACAGTTAACACGGCAAACGCTATTTGCGGATATCCGCTTCAGGGACTGCATTAAGGAAAACAAATGAGAACAGTTAAGGTATATGAGGAAGCCTGGCCGCTGCACACTCCCTTTGTCATCGCCCGTGGGAGCAGGACCGAAGCGCATGTGGTTGTCGTCGAATTGACAGAAAATGGCGTCACAGGTATTGGCGAGTGCACACCGTACCCACGCTACGGTGAAAGCGATGCCTCTGTCCTGGCGCAAATTATGAGCATTGCGCCACAGCTGGAAAACGGACTTACGCGAGAAGAGCTGCAAAAGCTGCTGCCAGCAGGGGCTGCGCGAAATGCCGTAGACTGCGCGTTGTGGGATCTGAGTGCGCGTCAACAGCAGAAGTCGCTGGCGGAATTGGTGGGAAGTGAACTGGCGGAAGTGGTGACGACGGCGCAAACAGTGGTGATTGGCTCGCCGGAACAAATGGCCGCGAGCGCGGCTGCGCTGTGGGGAAATGGCGCGAAACTGCTGAAAGTTAAACTGGATGCTCGCTTGATTAGTGAGCGGATGGTTGCCATTCGTGCGGCTGTTCCTGACGCTACGATTATTGTCGACGCCAATGAATCCTGGCGGGCAGAAGGCCTTGCGGCACGCTGTCAGCTGTTGGCTGATTTAGGGGTGGCAATGCTGGAGCAGCCGCTGCCGGCTCAGGATGATGCCGCGCTGGAGAATTTTGTGCATCCGCTGCCCATCTGCGCAGATGAAAGTTGCCACACTCGCAGTAGCCTGAAAGCGCTGCACGGACGCTATGAAATGGTCAATATCAAACTGGACAAAACAGGCGGTCTGACGGAGGCACTGGCGCTGGCAACGGAAGCCCGCGAGCAGGGATTTGCGCTGATGCTGGGCTGCATGCTGTGTACCTCCCGGGCTATCGGTGCGGCGTTACCGCTTACGCCGCAGGTTAACTTTGCAGATCTTGATGGCCCTACCTGGCTTGCCAGCGATGCGGAGCCAGCCCTGCATTTTACGACCGGGCAGCTCCATCTCTAGGGTGCCAGCGCAGCAGATTGGACATGGCCAGCAGGTATTTTTCGCTCGCTTCATCCGATGAAATGGGCGGAAATTCGGCGGTTATGCAGTGTAAATTCAGGTCTGCGCACCAGCTCCCAAAAGAGCCGGGCGTTTCATAACCTACGCTGGTGACCAGAGGCAATTCAAACGACTGTGCCAGCCACGAACCCAGCTCGCTGCTTCTGGGATCTTCAATACAGGCCAGTGGATCGTGAAAAGAGACTACCCAGGCGGGATGAATTCGGTGAATAAGCTGACACAACGCCTGGGTTTCTGGTTCTGAACCCGGACTTTCGCCGGTCAACAACACCACATCACGCTCTTCTGCGCTACTGTTCCAGCGGTACACCGTTTCGCCCGCTTTCCAGTTTGCGGCGGGAAAGTTACGGTTCAGATCGACGCCGTTCGCATTTGCGCGCAGTCCAAGCTGGCAACCGTCAGGGTTTACGGCCAGCACTACATGGTGGCGACGCAGAGAAGGGTTAAGCGTACGCAATGCGCAGGAAAGGGTAACGACCGAGGAGTTTTCGTCGCCGTGCGTTCCCGCCAGTATCAGACCGCTTTCACGATCGGCTGCCAGTGCAGGAAACCAGATTAGCGGTGCGCCTAACAATGAACGTCCGTAATGTTCGGTTCCTGGTGGGAATGCGCCGCGCTCGGCACGGGGACGGGTAACGGTCATAGTCATCTCTGAATGCTTGGATTGTTACTCGCAGTGTTGTGCAAAATGTATGGATAATCAAATCGTTTTCACACACTTATCTTTTCAGGTGTAATATCACTTTCTTGTCGGAAGTTAATTGCATTTCCTGCTGGCGATACAAATAATTACACATTCACTTAGTAGCCGGAATTGAGGGTATCTTATGCAGCATTCTGTTTCAGTAACCTGTTGTGCGTTGTTGGTTAGCAGCATTTCTTTATCCTGGGCTGCTGATGTTCCCAGCGGAACGGTACTGGCAGAGAAACAAGAACTGGTGCGTCATATAAAAGACGAACCGGCATCGCTTGATCCGGCAAAAGCTGTAGGGCTACCTGAAATACAGGTTATTCGTGATCTATTTGAAGGGCTGGTCAACCAGAATGAGAAGGGTGAGATCGTGCCTGGCGTCGCTACCCAGTGGAAGAGTAACGATAACCGCATCTGGACGTTTACGCTGCGTGACAATGCGCAATGGGCCGATGGTACGCCGGTAACGGCGCAGGATTTTGTCTATAGCTGGCAGCGTCTGGTTGATCCAAAAACGCTGTCGCCGTTTGCCTGGTTTGCGGCGCTGGCGGGAATTAATAATGCTCAGGCTATTATCGATGGCAAAGCCACGCCTGATAAACTTGGCGTTAGTGCTGTCGATGCACGGACATTGAAAGTTCAACTGGATAAACCGCTGCCCTGGTTTGCCAATCTGACAGCGAGTTTTGCATTCTATCCGGTACAAAAAGCTAACGTTGAGAGCGGCAAAGAGTGGACAAAACCAGGCAATCTTATTGGTAACGGCGCCTATGTGCTCAAAGATCGCGTCGTGAACGAAAAACTGGAAGTGGTGCCGAACACGCATTATTGGGACAACGCCAAAACGGTGCTGCAAAAAGTCACCTTCCTGCCGATCAACCAGGAATCAGCTGCGACCAAGCGCTATCTTGCGGGTGATATTGATATCACGGAATCCTTCCCGAAAAATATGTACCAGAAACTGTTGAAGGATATCCCGGGTCAGGTTTACACCCCGCCGCAACTTGGTACTTATTATTATGCTTTCAATACCCAGAAGGGACCGACCGCCGATTCGCGCGTGCGTCTGGCGCTCAGCATGACTATCGATCGTCGTCTGATGGCAGAGAAAGTTTTGGGTACCGGTGAGAAACCGGCATGGCATTTTACGCCGGATGTAACGGCAGGATTTGTGCCGGAACCTTCACCGTTTGAGCAAATGAGTCAGGAAGAACTGAACGCGCAGGCAAAAACGCTGCTGCGTGCGGCGGGCTATGGCCCACAGAAACCGCTTAAACTGACGCTGCTGTACAACACCTCAGAAAATCATCAGAAGATTGCTATCGCAGTGGCTTCTATGTGGAAGAAGAACCTCGGTGTTGACGTGAAACTGCAGAACCAGGAATGGAAAACGTATATCGACAGCCGTAATACCGGTAATTTTGATGTGATCCGCGCCTCATGGGTGGGTGACTACAATGAACCATCTACGTTCTTGTCGCTATTAACATCGACCCATACGGGCAATATCTCCCGCTTTAATGATCCGGCGTACGACAAAGTGTTGACCCAGGCAACTCTGGAGAATACAGAGAAAGCGCGCAATGCCGATTATAACGCCGCGGAGAAAATTCTGATGGAACAGGCACCTATTGCACCGATTTATCAGTATACCAACGGGCGTTTAATTAAACCGTGGCTGAAAGGGTATCCGATTACTAACCCTGAAGATGTCGCATACAGCCGCACAATGTATATCGTTAAGCACTAACAGAGATAATGGCTGGTGTGATTTTGCACCAGCCATTTTATGTTTCCGGCGGCTGATGCTCCCGGCAAATCAGCAATGAATCTTCTTCACTCAATCTCTCTTTCGTCAGATTACAAAATCCCTGACCATCAATTTTTTGGTGGAACCGACAGCTATGGCAAAGACCAAAGCCAGGCACATTGTTGGTCCTCTGGATCCCGCGTAACAGTTCTAACAGCAGCTCTCTGAGCACGATCGCCCGTTCACCCATTGCCGATTCACCCTCCACTAAAAACGTTGGCGGGAGCAGGGCGTCCAGTAAGGTATTGGCCGACTCACTTAAGTGTAGATGGACGCTACGTTTATCACGGTCATCCGGCTTGCGAACAATCAACCCTTTGTTTTCCAAAAGCTTCAGCGATTGTGACACGGTACCTTTGGTGAGCCCAAGGTAGTCTGTCACGCCAAGCGGCGTATTGGAATAACGGTTGCAACGGGCCAGATACATTAACGCGCTAAGTTGCACTGGCTGGAGATCCGCCAGTAAAGGATGCTGGCGAAACCACATCCTTGTCAGGCTGGAAAGCCGGTCAAGTACGTCGAAAAGTGACATGTCGGGCATAACAAATCCTCCTCGGCATATAGTATCGATTAAAAACTATATTGACAAAGGATAAAAGCAGCGTAGCATGAATTATAGTATCGAATCGATACTATAATTTAAAGGAGATGTATCATGACTAAAGCTCGTTTCTATCATGCAGGTTGCCCGGTTTGTGTTTCCGCAGAACAGACACTTCTGCAGCATTTGTCTGCAGATGTTGAAATCGATGTGGTTCATCTGGGAGAGCAACCTGATCGGGTTGCTGAGGCTGAAGTGGCTGGCGTGAAATCTGTTCCGGCGCTGGTGATTGACGGCAATGTGCTGCATATTAATTTCGGCGCTCCCATTGAAGCGTTGAAATAGCTAGATAGTTCGGGAAGTTGCGTTGGCGATTTCCCGAATATACAAGACGTTGGGGAAGGTAGCATGATGAAAACGACCGAAGAGTATCACCCGATAGATTGCGATCTTCATGATTATCTGGAAATCGCCTGCATGTACCACTATTGGTTGCGCATTGAACTAACGGATGGCACATGTTTTGATGCTAAAGCGCTGACGACGTGTACCACCGTGGAAAAAGAAGAATTTCTGGTCGTGGGGCAATCTGAAAACCAGCAAAAAATCCGTCTGGATTATCTGTCAGCGATCACCGCGCTGACGCCAGGAGCGACGTTTAGCACAGTAAATTTTCAGCGAGTCTACCGCGGTTAGACGGTATAAATTCGAATGTCGTGCGCCTGGAACTCTGTGGCGTACTCTTTGCTGATGTTGTCCTCTACAACAATCACATCGATATTGCTGCTTTCGGTAACGACATATCGGGCGACGGCTGGGATTTTTTCAGCCGTTAGCGCGACGATAGTTTCATTACATTGTTTAATCACCGCTTTTTTGAATTCACAATCCGCATAATCAAATCCCGTTAAGCCGGATTCAGGCGACATCGCGCAGCCGCCAATAAATCCCTGATCGAATAAAATGTCCTGCACTTGTGCGATGGCAGAAGCTCCCACGCACCCACCTGAAGATCTCTGCACCACGCCACCCAGCATAATGACTTCAAACAGCGGTTTTTTTAGCAAAACGGCGGCAATCTCCGGTGAATTTGTCACCACGGTTAACGCCAGTTCGGCGGGCAGAGCTTCTGCCATCGCCAGATTGGTGCTACCCGTGTCGATAAAAATACAGCTTCCAGATTTGACCAGTCGGGCACATCTCTGCGCGATGTTGCTCTTTTTGGCTACATTAATACTCTTGCGCACGTCGATGTCTTCGGATTCAGGGAGTGTAATGACCGCGCCACCATAGACTTTTTTACACACGCCATCTTTGCTCAATTCATGCAAATCACGACGAATTGTGTGTTCAGAAACACCTAATCGGTTAGCAAGTTCAGAACAAATGACTCTGCCGTTTTCTTGCAGGATCTGAAAGATAAGCGCCTGGCGCTGTTCCGGGAATGCGGCGTAATCGAGCATAGATACTCCAGGTGAAATAAACATCGAGCAATAGAGTGCATGATCGTGCATTATGATTAACGATGTCAACATCCCTTACAGGGGCCGTACTATTCTGGATACAACGGGAAGAGGTTCGCTATGAAGATTGCGCATATGGCGTTATGGACACAGGATCTCGAGCAGCAAGCTCGCTTCTGGGTCTCGTTTTTTGACGGCAAGATCAACGAGAAATACCGCAGTAAAACCAATCCTGGGTTTGAATCTTATTTTGTCAAAATTGGCGAGGAAATTGCGATTGAGTTAATGACCAAACCGGGTCTTATCGGGCAGCAACCTGACAATAATCGTTGCGGATGGGTACACCTCGCCATTTCTGTTGGCGGCAATGAAAATGTTGATGCCATTGCAATGCAAGCGCAGGAACAGGGGATATTAGTCTCAGGTCCGCGCACTACTGGCGATGGTTATTACGAAGCGGTGATAAAAGATCCTGACGGCAATTTAATCGAGATTGTGGCGTAAGTCTTCAATCAATTACCTGCAAATAAAGAGTACCTGCTGCTCATTATTGATGAGCACAGCTCATAAGTTTGTCCTTCTTTTCCTCTCTAATCACCGACACGTCGAGTCTCTATAATTTTACTGTTTTCAGCCCCCGGTGGTGCAATGTTGCCACCGTTTTGGAGAGTCGAATATGCAATACCAACTGGATGCCAGACAACAGGCAATCATCCCCATTGCGGCATTCACTGCCACAGGACAGATGGAAAAGTTGGACGTCGCGCTCAACGCCGGACTGGATGCGGGACTCACGCTCAATGAAGTAAAAGAGATCCTGCTACAGCTCTACGCATACTGCGGTTTCCCTCGCAGCCTGAACGGTCTGTCCTGCTTTATGTCGGTGGTGAAAAGTCGAAGCGAGAAAGGGCTTTCAGACGACGAAGGTAGAACGGCCACGCCGCCACCTGCAGACTGGAACAGTGTTCAGGCTGGGAGCCTAACTCAGACGCAACTGGTTGGACAGCCTGTAAGCGGTCCGCTGTTTGACTTTGCACCCGCTATTGATGTCTGGCTTAAAGCACATCTGTTTGGCGATATTTTTCAGCGAGATGTACTTGACTGGCAGGACCGTGAATGGGTGACCGTTTCGGCGCTGGCCGTTCTGGGCGGCGTTAACAGCCAGTTGAAAAGCCATTTTGCGATATGCCTTAACATCGGGATCCTCCCTGAGCAACTCAGTGAGTTTATTACGATACTCGAACAGCACTGTGGAGCCGGGATTGGGGAAAATGCCCGTACGGTTCTTGATGAATGTCTGGTATGAACACCGCGGACATTATCCATACTGGAGTCACTATGAACGAACAATTTGATGGTAACAGCGTCTTTCCACGTGGAGAGAAAAATGAAGCGTATGCGAAGTATTTCACTGGCGACAGCTATCTGACCATGCTCTCCATGGAAGGCGTGGTAATTGGCAATGTCGCATTTGAACCGGGTTGTCGTAACTTCTGGCATGTTCATCATGAGGGTGGACAAATATTGCTGGTGACCGGTGGCAGAGGCTGGTATCAGGAGTGGAATAAACCGGCACGTGAGCTGAAAACCGGCGATGTCGTGCACATTCCGGCGGGAATGAAACACTGGCACGGCGCCGCGCGTGATAGTTGGTTTGCCCATATCGCCGTGGAAATCCCGGCCCCTGGCGCGTCGAACGAATGGCTGGAACCGGTTAGCGACGCTGAGTACAACCTGCTGCCCTGAACTATGCTGGTTCTGGTAACACCTAATCCCTGAGGAGATCTCAATGGTCATGAATGTGAAGGGTTATGCTGCTCTGGCGGTGAAAGAAGATTTAGTCCCCCATAATTTTGTTCGTCGCGATCCGCGTGAAGATGATGTGGTTATCGATATTTTATACAGCGGTGTATGCCACTCGGATATTCACAACGCCTACAACGATTGGGGCGGTGCTAAATATCCGATGGTACCAGGGCATGAGATCATTGGCCGCGTGGTGCATGTTGGTAAGTCGGTAACAAAATTCAAAGTGGGCGATCTCGCAGGGGTCGGCTGCATGGTTGATTCGTGTCAACACTGTAGCGCCTGCGAGCAGGGGCTAGAGCAGTATTGCGAAGAAGGTAACACGCTAACGTATAACGATATCGACCGTCATGACGGTCTGCCTACTTTCGGCGGCTATTCTGACAAAATTGTCGTTACCGAAAAGTTTGTGGTGAAGGTCCCTGAAGGGATCGATTTACGCGGTGCGGCGCCGCTGCTTTGCGCCGGGATCACAACATGGTCGCCTCTGCGCCACTGGCAGGTAGGCGAGGGCAGTAAAGTCGCGGTTGTCGGTCTGGGTGGACTCGGGCATATGGCAATCAAACTTGCAAATGCGCTGGGCGCGGAAGTTACGCTGTTTACGCGTTCACCGGGCAAAGAAGCTGATGCCAGACGTTTGGGTGCCAGTCACGTTGTGCTTTCCACTGACAGTGAACAGATGAAAGCGACAGCGAATCAGTTTGATCTGATTATCGATACTGTGCCCTACGTTCATGACCTGAACCCTTATATCCCAACCCTGGAGCTAAGCGGTACGCTGGTGCTGGTTGGTTATCTTGGTGCGTTGGATCCGTTTTTGAATACGGTTCCCCTGATCCTTGGGCGTAGGTCTGTGGCGGGTTCAGTTATCGGCGGCATTGCCGAAACGCAGGAGATGATGGATTTTTGCGGTCAGCATGGTATTACCGCCGATGTCGAAGTGATCGATATTCAGGATATTAATCGTGCCTGGCAGCGGATGTTGAAAAGCGATGTGAAATACCGCTTCGTAATTGATATTGCCTCATTGAAATAAGTACAAAAAAGACGCGGATTTCCGCGTCTTTTCTTTTGTTAGTGTGTCGATGGCGATGCTTCAGGATTATCCATATACAGCGTCTGGCTGGGGAACGCAAAGTCGGCGCCGTTTGCCTGGACTATCGTGATAATCTTTAAATAAACGTCTTGCTGTACCGCGAGCCATTCCTTCCAGACGGTGGTTTTCGTGAAGCAATACACCATGATATTCAACGATGAATCGGCAAATTCATTAAAATAGACCAACAGAGTTTGTTTCTGGTCTATTCCAGGATGGTTTTGCAGCATTTCTCTGACCGACTCGACAACGGCACCGACTTTATCGGCATCCTCATATCGTAACCCGATCACCGTTTTAATTCGCCGGTTGGTCATGCGCCCTGGGTTTTCTACGCTGATGGAGGAGAAAATCGAGTTTGGCACATACAACGGACGATGGTCGAAGGTGTTTATTTTAGTCATTCGCCAGCCAATTTCTGCTACCGTGCCTTCAATATTGCGGTCCGGGGAGCGGATCCAATCGCCTATGCTAAACGGTCTGTCGAAATAGAGCATAATGCCTGAGAAAAAGTTGCTCAGAATATCTTTCCCCGCCATACCCACTGCGATACCGCCAATACCGCCAAAGGTTAACAGACCGGATAAGCTCATACCGAAGTGTTCGCCATACAGTAAAATGATGGCAACCACGATGGTAATCTTGATGATACGCGACAGGATCCTCGCGCTGGTGATATCTCTGCCTTTATTAATCTGCGTCTTTTCAAACTGATTAATCACCAGAAAAAGTTTGATGGTCAGGATCAACGCAATCAACGAGGTGCAGATAAAGTCGACCACGCTGGGGGAGATAAATTTCAGGCTGTAACTTTCGATAACGTTATTAGCAATGCTGCCAAACGTCCCAATGATAATGGCATAGACAAAAAATTGTGCGGCATGAAATATGAATCCTTTGCAGCGACGCTCTCCACGATGATACCAGACGCTCATCAGGACCAGCGCGGCACAGCAGCTAAGAATTACCGTCAAATTAAACGCATTATTCATAAACAGTTCAGCGATCATGATTCTTCCTGGCAACTCCGTGTTAGCTAAATATCATCTGACATCCTAATCCCCAGATATTTTACTCAGTTAAGGCGGTCAGATCATTAATCAAAAGGAGAGATAAATAATGCAATCAGCGCTATTTTCAGCGAAATAACGCTGACGTCAACCCTGTATGCGGTTTATGTAGCAGACAGTCAGTTGATGTCATGGTATTGTTAGCGCAAAGTAACAAGGTTTTTCATTTGCAAAAGGACAGTACTATGATCATGGCTAAGCTGAAAACAGCGAAGGGACGGAAGTTTCTGTTGTGCCTGCTTGGAGTGTTTATTATCGCAGCGTCGGTCGTGACGCGAGCGACGATAGGTGGCGTTATTGAACAGTATGACATTCCGCTATCCGACTGGACCGCTTCAATGTACGCCATTCAATCTGCAATGATTTGTGTCTACAGCATGGTGTTTACGATTCTGTTGGCTATCCCGCTTGGTATCTATTTCCTCGGCGGTGAGGAGCAACACTAGGCGTTTAAAATGCCGGATGATATCGCCATCCGGCATTTCATTGTGTGGTTAATCGTCTTCTTCGTCGTCCAGTTCAACTGGCGTCTGATATTCATCCGGCTTGATGACCAGCAGGTCACAGCGTAGATGATCGATAACCTGTTCCGCGGTGTTACCAAGAAACGCAGCAGAAATACCGGTACGTCCGACGGTCCCCAATACCACAATACCCGCCTGCAAGTGCTCGGCTAAATCAGGAATGACCTCTTCAGGTAAGCCTTTTTCAACGTGTGTCACTTTCTCATCAATACTGAATTTTTGGCGTAGCGCCTTCATGGCCAGCAGATGCTGTCCACGGATTGCGTCGTTATAAACGCTGGGATCAAATTCAGGCAGTTCAATCGCGATGTTGATTGGTGTGACAGGGTAGGCGCCAACCAGATGCACTTCGGTATGGTTAACCTGTTCTGCAAGCTGTAGCGTCTCTTTAACCAGTTTTTCATTGAGCGCGTTGTGATAAGCCTCTTCACTGGCGAGGTTTACGGCAACCAGTGCTTTACCCCCTTCAGGCCATGGCTGGTCTTTCACCATCCATACCGGACTTGGACATTTACGCAATAAATGCCAGTCGGTTGGCGTAAATATTACGGCTTCGAGGCGGTCGTGTTGGTGCGCCATCTTGAGGACCAGGTCATGCCTGGCGCTGATGACTTCCTGGATGATGGCTTCAAAGGGTCGGTTATGCCAGACCACTTTAATCTCCAGAGGGATCCCTGCTTCGATGTAGTATTTCGCTTGTTCACGTATCCATGCAGTTCGCTGGCTGATGACCCCCTGACGCATTGCCGTACGCTCATCAGGCGACAGCAGGGTAGTCATTTCATAGGAAAAGTCATAGATCGGCAAAAAGGCTTTAATTTTGCCACCAATCCGTTGATGCAAATAAACAGCTCGCCGTAATGCTGGTTGATCGTCCTGGTTAGGGTCGATGACGACCAGCATATTTTTATACATAGCCATACAGGGTCTCCTTACAACTGTCATCGCAGTTTGTAACTAAAAGAGTAACCCAATAATGTGGTTTGAAACAGGGAATAACCTCCTGCCAGATCAATAAATCGGGAAAATTTAGCGATTTGACAGAAGGATAACAGAGAGGCTTGCGGAAAGATTACGCAACGTTACGCGTGTGGCCGGCAAGAACTGCCAGCGCGTCGCTGTTCTCAATAGTGATATATTTGCCTTTCACCGCCAGCATGCCGCTTTTCTGGAAACGACCCAACAGGCGGCTGATGGTTTCAACCGTCAGACCGAGGTAGTTACCAATGTCGCCACGGGTCATGGTCAGGCGGAATTCACGAGGCGAGAACCCACGCTGGGCGAAGCGACGAGACAGATTGTAGATAAAGGCCGCCAGGCGCTCTTCAGCGTTTTTCTTCGACAGCAACAGGATCATATCCTGGTCGCCTTTGATTTCGCCACTCATCAGACGCATCATCTGCTGACGCAGGTTCGGCATCTTACCGGACAGGTCATCAAGGGTTTCGAAAGGAATTTCGCATACCATTGAGGTTTCCAACGCCTGAGCAAAGCTCGGGTGATGGCCGCTGCCAATGGCGTCAAAACCTACCAGGTCACCCGCCAGATGGAAACCGGTAATTTGCTCATCGCCTTGTTCGGTAATGGTATAGCTTTTTATCGTTCCGGAGCGGATAGCGTAGAGTGATTTAAGCTCATCACCTGCTTTAAAGAGCGTCTGCCCTTTTTGGATAGGCTTTTTGCGCTCGATGATGTTATCGAGCTGGTCAAGCTCATGCTCGTTAAGTGTGAACGGGATGCAAAGCTGGCTGATGCTGCAATCCTGGCAATGGATAGCACAACCGCCAGACTGAATGCGCCGTATAATTCGCTTTTCCGGGATCATAGGTCTGCTCAAGCCGTAATTGATATTTGTCAATTTTAACATCTTTTTGGTGAGCACGTAAGCCTGAGCTACTCCCAATAGAGAATAATTCAGGCATAACTGGAGCGAATGTTTGTATCTGCTTGATTAACCACACTTAATTTGGGGTCGCATTATGCGGAAGTGTGATGAATAAGGCATTAATTGCCTGGAATCTAGAGTAGCAAATAACCTTCGTGGCGCAATAACCACTCTTTTCGTTGTACACCGCCGGCATATCCGGTCATGGTGCCGTTACGTCCAATGACACGATGACAGGGAACCACAATGCTTACTGGATTGGAGCCATTAGCAGCGCCGACGGCTCTTGCAGCGCCGGGGCGCCCCAACTGTTCGGCCAACTGACCATAATGCATGACCTGCCCGCAGGGGATAGTGCGTAATGCTTGCCAGACTTCACGCTGGAAAGGCGTCCCAGCGGTTGCCGTTTCCAGCGTGTCAATGATGCTGAGGTTTCCGGCAAAATACTCAGAGAGTTTGTCGCTTAATCCACCAGGATTTTTGGCGGTAATGCGCTGATAACCTTCTGTACGGTAATGAATATCAAGCAATTGTTCCATGCGATCGCTGTGCTGATCCCATTCCACTGCGCGCAGGCGAAATTGCTCATCACAAATAACCCACAGCGGGCCCAGCGGCGTGTCGATGGTGTCTTCCAGTAAGTTAAGCATCCGTTTCTCTCATTACAGCATTCAGGCGAGCCTACACATTATCACGCCAGTGACCGTCGCAGCTATACCCCTAAAAACGGATATCAACTTGTCGTGAGTAGATCGGTTCAGCGCGGAGGATCCGGTTAATTATTGGAAATAACCGTAAACCGTTACCGGTATAGTTGTCGGTATAATAGTGCGCGGTTATGATAATGCCCGTCGCAATACGCTGGAGGATGAAACATGAACCTTGATGATGCATCGCTGTTTCTTGACGCAATGGGGGATGTTCAACCGCTGAAAAACCATGCCGATGTGCACTGGCAGCCCATGCGCAATCTTCGCACTCCGGCGCGTATCGATACGCTACAACTGGATAATTTTCTCTCGACGGGATTTCTCGATATTGTCCCGTTGAATGTGCCGCTCGAGTTTCGTCGCGAAGGTTTACAGAACGGCGTGACCGACAAGCTGCGAAACGGAAAATACCCGCAGCAGGCGAGCCTTAATCTTATTCGCCAACCTGTTGAAACATGTCGCCAGATGCTCTTTAGCTTTATTCTGCAGGCGCAGCAGGAAAGGTTGCGTAACGTGCTGGTGATACACGGCAAGGGACGTGACGATAACTCCCATGCCAATATTGTTCGCAGCTACGTGGCGCGCTGGTTGACGGAATTTGACGACGTGCAAGCATACTGCGCCGCACTGCCGCATCACGGCGGCAGCGGGGCATGTTATGTGGCATTGCGTAAAACCGCACAGGCAAAACAGGACAACTGGGAGCGTCACGCTAAACGCAGTCGCTGAACGACGTAAACATCAGGCGGCCAGCACTCTGTTCCTGCCTTCGTTCTTGGCTTTGTACAACGCGTCGTCAACGCGTTTGAATAACTCATCGATGCTTTCATTTGTTTCGTGCCGAGCTACGCCAATGCTGACGGTAAAGCGGGGAAGGCCAGGGAGAGTAACTTTGGCCACTGTCGCCCGTATCACTTCTGCGAGATTGAGGGCAATATCTAACGAGGTTCGCGGCAGCAGCAGCACAAATTCTTCACCTCCCCAGCGAAAAATCAGATCGTCCTTTCTTGCACAGGATTCAAGTGTGCGGGCCAGAGCGCAAAGTACCTCATCACCTTTTAAATGACCAAAAAGATCGTTAATGCTTTTAAAGCGATCGGTGTCGATCAACAGCAGGCTGTAATCCTGTGTTAGTGACATCGCGTGGGTTTGTTCCGGCTCGGTTACCTGATAAAAATGTCGGCGGTTAAGCAATCCCGTTAAGGCGTCACGTAGGGCCGCACGCTCAAGCTCCTGTTCCAGCCGCTTTTGCTCGGTAATATCATGAATAATGCACAGCATGAGCTTATTGCCGTAGATTTCGATTGGCCCGGCGTAGGTTTGTACGTGCCGGGATGTGCCGTCTGCCAGTTTATGCACAAAATGCAAAGGCTTATGGCCACCGGGAAGATGGGCGATTTCATGCATCACCGGGAGTATATGACGGCCCAGCGTATTGATTTCCCATGTATGTTTCTGGCACATCGTATCATGGCTATAGCCATAAAAATTTAGCGCACTGAGATTTGCATCAACGATAAGCCCATCACGGGACGGATCGATAAGCAACATTGGGGCCGAGTTAGTCTGGAAAAAACGCGCGTAAAATCCCTGTTTTTTTCGCTGATAATTCGCTGAACGGCTCGCTTTCAGACCTTGCGAAGTCGGTGTTTCAATGCCTTCGAAAAGAATAACGTCACCTGATTCCGGCAGAGAGCGGATGGACAGGCGGCTGGCCATCGCGACGTCTTCACCTTCGCGGCAAACTGTAAGGATTTCTACAATGTCGTGATGATTTCTCAAATCGCTGAGATACATGGTTAAATCATTCTGGGCATGAGTTGAAAATATGCCCTTGCGGAGTAGAGAAAAGCAGGGGGCCTGCATCAGTTCCCGTGCAACGGTATTAGCGAACACCAGTTCTTCGGTATGCGGCGAAACAATCCACACCGGCAGGGTTAATAAATCCAGTGAATGCAGCTCGGTTGTGCTCATCGATAATCCCGTTATCTTTATCTGCTGTGTTGCCCGTTTAATGGCATCTGTTTTTTATATTACAGTCTCATAATGTTATTGATTGTTGAGGAGACAAAGACTGTACGATTCGCTGCTGCTTAATGTTGCTTTCCGTTGGAATCAATTCATGGATCTGATGCGCAGGCAACGGTTTTGCAAACAAGAAACCTTGCAGCACACCACATCCCATCTGGGTCAGGAGTATTTCCTGCTCCTGGGTCTCTATTCCTTCAGCCACCACTTGCATATTCATGGAGTGGGCTATGTCAATAATAGTAGACACAATCTTTGTATTTTTGCTGTTCTCGCTAATATCTTTAACAAATACTCTGTCAATTTTTAATTCCCGTGCCGGAAGAGACTTCAACATCAATATATTTGAATAACCGGTACCGAAATCATCAATAGAAACGGTGATCCCTAAAGCTGAAAATGCATTTAAGACTTCAGCGCTACGTTTTAAATTTTTAAGTGCTGTACTTTCAGTCAATTCCAGCGTGAGATATGCAGGTGATAGTTGATATTGTGCAAGGGCGCTGCAAACCACATCAACGATGTCATGTTGTTCAAACTGGGAAGGGGAAAGATTAACGGCGAGGGTCCATTCCGCATGGCCTTGTAACTTCCATTGATGTAACTGCTGGCATGCCTGCTGGATAACCCATTTCCCGACCGGAATGATAAGGCCTGTCTCTTCCAGCGCAGGCAGAAACTCTGCGGGTAACAGCATGCCGCGTTCCGGGTGATGCCAGCGTAATAACGCTTCAAAACCGGTCAGGGAATGATCCCCGGCGGTGTATTTGGGTTGGTACCAAAGCTCAAATTGATCGTGTTCCAGTGCTTGTGACAGTTCCTGTAGAAATGTCGGCGGTGTATCGGCGATAGCTTCCATTTCCGGGCTATAAATAGCCCAACCGTTTCTGCCAGCCTGTTTGACATGATACATCGCCATATCAGCCTTTACTTTTAACTCATGCAACGTGGAACCATGTTCAGGATAAATACTGCTTCCCGCACTTAACGAAACCCGAATGGTGTACCCAAACAGCGTGAAAGGATCACCAATCGCAGCCGCAATCCGGGTCAGCAGAGCGGTGATATCCTCTTTATTACAGTCAGGAACCAGAAGAATAAACTCATCTCCCCCCAGCCTCGCCAGCGTCATGGTGTCATCAAGGCAGCTGTAGATTCGCTGCGTACTGGCGATCAGCAACTGATCGCCGATGTGATGTCCCCAGGTATCGTTAACGACTTTGAAGCGATCGAGATCGATGAATACCAGAGCAAATTGATGCTGATGCAGTTTGGAATGCTGCAGACAGGCCTGTAAGCAGGCATCTATCTGTGTGCGATTGGCAAGTCCAGTAAGTGCGTCGAAGTGGACCTGATGCTCAAGCTGGCAGTTAAGTTGATGTAAGTTGTCTGCCAGTCGGGAGGTACGCAGTTGCGAATCCACCATCGACACCACCAGCATGATACCCAAAATAACCAGCGTGACGGCGCAGACCCAGACAGAGAGTTCCAGTGTGCTGAGTCCATTGTGTACCGTGTGTCCAAAATGGGTGAATGTTGCCGCTCCCATCCCGGTGTAATGCATAGAGGCAATCGCCAGCGCCATAATAAGGGCGGCGACAAGCCGATTGATCAGGGCTCGACGGGTATTTTGGCGTAAATGAAACGCCAGCCACAAACCTACACCAGATGCAACGATGGCAATCATCACTGAGAGCAGTATCAGCGAATGACTCCATAGGATGGCAACATGCTCAATGATGGCATACATGCCAACGTAGTGCATGGTGACGACACCGGCGCTTAATATTCCTGTGGCTACGACTAATCGTTTTGTTGAAAGCGTATTACCGGAAATGGCGATATTAATGGCGAGAGTTGCAGAAATGAGCGCAATAAAGAAAGAAAATGCCGTGAGCGAAAAATGGTAATTGATCGGCATACTCATTTTCATGGCCAGCATACCGATAAAATGCATTGACCATATCCCCATCCCTAGCGTAGCCCCGCCAGACAGGCGCCAGAAGGTTGATTCACGTCGATTGGAGATTGCCACCTTGCCCGCACTATCGAGAGCAATAAAAGAGGCAATAAACGCGACAACAAAGGAAATCCCAATCAATACAGGGTCCCACGACACGTTCAACATCATACTACCTATCGAAAAAAAGCCGTGGTAATAAATCTAGCAGGTTTTGTCCAGTTAACATGATAAAACCGGGAATGTTCTTATGTTTTTACACTGGTATTAGAGGGAACAGGAAGATAGTGAAAATAACGAGCCATTACTTATATAAACATTCACCAAATTTATAGTTCTGTGTGTTTTATGCTCTCCATGTGCTTGTCATCACAATAACCTGATGACTGGCGCCATCACAGCCATTTGATGGAATAAAACACTGAGCTAACAGGAATAAAGGGTGTAATTTCTTGCCTTAAGTAAAAGGATTGCAGGTTCTCATTGAAAGTTCAGCTTTCGTCGCAGAGCAATGGCATCCTGCATTGCAGGTGCTATAAAAAATAATATCTACATAATTTCTTAGTGCACAGGACTAAAATGTTAAATGATATTAGCGTCAGAACCTTTATTATTTTATTTCTGCTCATTTCGGCAGTTGCTCTCAATATTGTTGAGATGATTTTCTCGGCCGCGCCGGAAATTATAATTGGTACAAATGTGGTAAGCGTTATTTCTATATTATGCTTATGGTGGTATATGACGAAATACCTGGTCATGCCGATCAATACGGTAAAAAGGAGCATTGAGGAAGTGACGTCTGGGAATCTGGCGATCAGTATTCCAGAGTTTGGTAATAATTGTGCAGGTAGACTAATACCGGGCATCAATAGTTTATCGAGTAATATTTCAACACTCGTTAATGAGATCCGAACATCCTCACAAACGGCGATGGCGCTCTCTGAACAGCTTGCGGAACGCAGCGCCGAGCTTTCAGTGAAAACGGAACAACAATCCGGAGCATTGATGCAGACGGCTGCTAATATGGATGAAATAGCCGTTAATACGCGAAATAATGCTGACAACACGCAAATCGCCAGCGTCCAGGCAACAGTTGCCACGCAATGCGCCATTCAGGGTGGCGAATTAATGGTGCAGGTTGCGACAAATATGCGTTCAATCACCGAATGTGCACAGCAGATGACGGAAATAATTACGCTAATTGATGGTATCGCATTCCAGACAAATATTCTGGCATTGAATGCTGCCGTGGAAGCGGCGAGGGCCGGTGAACATGGCAAAGGTTTTTCCGTGGTGGCCGGTGAGGTCAGAATGCTTGCACACCGAAGTGCGGATGCTGCTAAGAATATTAAGCAGCTGATTGCGCAAACCCATCAAAATGTTCAGCAAGGTGCAGCTATTGTGCGTGAAGCAGAAAAAAATATGCATGATATTGTCGGTGGTGCCGGTCAATTAAACCAACTGATGGGCGAGATATTAACCACTACACAGGAGCAGGAGAAAGGAATTATCAGAATTACTCATGCACTGGCCGAACTGGAGAATGTAACCCAAAGTAATGCCATTATGGTTGATGAGCTTTCTGATTCCTCGGGTATCCTGAAAAACCAGGTGATTGATCTCCAGTCGCGAACACATAAATTTCGCTTAAGTAACGCTCTTGAGTCAGCGAGATGGCAGCGGGCTTAACTGGGCATCTCGATGCAAGCGTCGCAATCGTCGGCGCTTTTTGTATTATCAGATATTTTTATGAATCATTTCAGCACAATGGGACAATGAGATATTGCTTAACATATTCTGACAGCTAGACTAACGAAAAAGGCTGAATGTTTGTGGAGGCGCTGTGGAAGCCATTAAGGGAACGGATGTTAATGTGCCGGATGCCGTGTTTGCCTGGCTGCTGGATGGTCGAGGTGGAGTAAAACCGCTGAGCGATAATGATGTAATTGATAGTCAGCATCCCTGCTGGCTACACCTTAATTACACTCATCCTGAAAGTGCCCAATGGTTGGCGACAACACCTCTTCTTCCCAACAATGTGCGTGATGCGCTGGCGGGCGAAAGTACACGCCCACGCGTCAGTAGAGTCGGGGAAGGTACCTTGATCACGTTGCGCTGCATTAACGGCAGCACCGACGAGCGTCCTGACCAACTTGTGGCGATGCGTTTATATATGGATGAACGTCTGATTGTCTCAACCCGTCAGCGCAAAGTGCTGGCGCTGGATGATGTGGTCAGCGATCTCCAGGAAGGGACGGGACCGGCTGATTGTGGCAGTTGGCTGGTGGATGTTTGTGATGCGCTAACCGACCATGCCAGCGAATTTATCGAACAGCTGCACGACAAGATTATCGATCTGGAAGATAACCTGCTCGATCAGCAGATCCCACCGCGTGGTTTTTTGGCTTTACTGCGTAAGCAGCTAATTGTGATGCGACGTTATATGGCTCCTCAGAGAGATGTTTATGCGCGTCTGGCGAGTGAACGTTTACCCTGGATGACCGACGACCATCGGAGACGGATGCAGGATATCGCTGACAGGCTGGGGAGAGGGCTGGATGAAATAGATGCCTGTATTGCCCGGACCGGTATTATGGCGGATGAAATTGCGCAGGTGATGCAGGAGTCTCTGGCTCGCCGAACGTATACAATGTCATTGATGGCAATGGTTTTTCTTCCCAGCACATTTTTAACCGGGCTTTTCGGCGTTAACCTCGGCGGTATCCCCGGCGGTGGTTGGCAGTTTGGTTTCTCACTTTTTTGTATTCTGTTAGTGGTCCTGATTGGTGGTGTTACTTTATGGTTGCATCGTAGTAAATGGTTGTAACAACAACGTTTTTTAGTGGCTTTTGCGCATGAAAACGTCCTGATTTTTGAGCGAAGTCAATAAACCATCTACCTATTCGGGGCAATATCTCTCTCGCAGGTGAATGCAACGTCAAGCGATGGGCGTTGCGCTCCATATTGTCTTACTTCCTTTTTTGAATTACTGCATAGCACAATTGATTCGTACGACGCCGACTTAGATTAGTCGGCTTTTTTTTGCCTGCAGGAAATCAGCGTCTACCCTAAAAGAGTCAACCTGAATGACTGGAGGGGTATATGACCTGTCTGATTGCAACGTCGAACACTGATTCGCTACCGACCGATCCGGTTCCCATTCCCGATCCCATACCTCGTCCGCAGCCCATGCCGGATCCGCCGCCGGATGAAGAACCGATTAAATTGTCGCATCACGGGCACATATCTGCGAGGATACGCGCCTGCTGAATGTGAGTTTTTACCGTGAGATTAAATTGTGACCGCTTTTTCAACCCTGAATGTTTTACCTGCTGCTCAACTCGAGAATCTTAACGAGCTGGGCTATCTTGAAATGACGCCTGTTCAGGCTGCTGCGTTACCGGCAATCCTGGCGGGTAAAGATGTTCGCGTGCAGGCTAAAACCGGCAGTGGCAAAACGGCTGCTTTTGGTCTTGGGCTATTACAGCATATTGATGCCGCGCTGTTTCAGACGCAGTCTCTGGTACTGTGCCCAACGCGCGAGCTTGCCGACCAGGTGGCGGGTGAACTGCGTCGTTTAGCGCGCTTCCTGCCAAACACCAAGATCTTAACGCTGTGCGGTGGGCAACCTTTTGGCGCACAGCGTGACTCCCTGCAACATGCACCACATATTATTGTTGCCACACCGGGTCGTTTACTTGACCACCTGCAAAAAGGCACCGTTTCTCTGGATGCCCTGAATACGCTGGTTATGGATGAAGCCGACCGCATGCTGGATATGGGCTTTAGCGATGCGATTGATGATGTCATTCGCTTTGCGCCTGCGTCACGTCAGACTTTGCTGTTTTCCGCAACCTGGCCGGAAGCCATTGCTGCTATCAGTGGCCGGGTACAGCAAAATCCATTAACGATTGAAATTGATACGGTCGATGCGTTACCGGCGATTGAACAGCAGTTTTTCGAAACCTCCAGCCACGGAAAAATTCCGCTGCTGCAAAAGCTACTTAGCCAGCATCAACCCGCATCGTGCGTGGTTTTTTGTAACACCAAAAAAGATTGTCAGGCCGTTTGTGATGCACTGAATGCGGCAGGGCAAAGCGCACTGTCATTACATGGCGACCTGGAACAGCGCGATCGCGATCAGACGCTGGTTCGTTTTGCCAACTGTAGCGCGCGCGTCCTGGTCGCAACCGATGTGGCCGCACGTGGCCTGGATATCAAATCACTTGAGCTGGTAGTTAACTTCGAACTGGCGTGGGATCCGGAAGTACACGTCCATCGTATCGGACGTACCGCGCGTGCCGGCAACAGCGGTCTGGCGATTAGCTTCTGTGCGCCGGAAGAAGCGCAGCGTGCCAACATTCTTTCTGAAATGCTGCAACTGAAGCTGAACTGGCTAACTGCGCCAGCTAACGGCTCAATCCTGCCGCTGGAAGCAGAGATGGCGACATTATGCATTGATGGCGGTAAAAAAGCGAAAATGCGCCCTGGTGATGTTCTGGGGGCTCTGACCGGTGATATTGGTCTGGATGGCGCAGATATCGGCAAAATTGCCGTTCATCCGGCACACGTCTATGTCGCCGTTCGCCAGAACATAGCGCACAAGGCGTGGAAACAATTACAAAACGGTAAGATTAAAGGCAAGACTTGCCGGGTCCGGTTATTGAAATAACTACCCGTTGGGGCGCCTGATGGCGCTCCGCTTATCAGGCCTACAGGCGCTTATGCACGTTGTAGGCCTGACAGACGCTTACTTCACTTCCACCACGTTCAGGCGTAATTCATCCAGTTGAGCATCATCTTCTTCTGGCTGCCAGCCCGCAGGCTGCAGCGGGATCTCTTCACGATCGAACGCTAAATCCCCGCCGTCCACAACCTCTGAACCGTGCTTAATGCCTTTAAAATCGAACAGATTGATATCGCTCAGATGTGAAGGTACAACGTTTTGCATCGCACTGAACATGGTTTCAATGCGGCCTGGATAGCGTTTGTCCCAGTCACGCAGCATGTCAGCAATGACCTGGCGCTGCAGGTTAGGCTGTGAGCCGCACAGATTGCACGGAATAATCGGGAAACCTTTCGCTTCGGAGAAACGTTCGATATCTTTCTCACGGCAGTAAGCCAGTGGGCGGATCACGATGTGCTTACCGTCATCACTCATCAGCTTCGGCGGCATGCCTTTCATTTTCCCGCCGTAGAACATGTTTAAAAACAGCGTTTGCAGGATATCGTCGCGATGGTGGCCGAGCGCAATCTTGGTGGCTCCTAATTCGGTTGCCGTACGGTACAGAATGCCGCGACGCAGGCGAGAGCAGAGCGAGCAGGTCGTTTTGCCTTCAGGGATTTTGTCTTTGACGATCCCGTAAGTGTTTTCTTCGACAATCTTGTACTCAACGCCCAGCTGTTCCAGATACTCTGGCAGAATGTGCCCCGGGAAACCGGGTTGTTTTTGATCGAGGTTAACCGCAACTAAGGAAAAACTGATCGGGGCGCTTTGCTGCAAATTACGCAGGATCTCCAGCATGGTATAGCTGTCTTTCCCGCCGGAAAGGCACACCATAATGCGATCGCCGTCTTCGATCATATTGAAATCGGCAATGGCTTCGCCCACGTTACGACGCAGACGTTTTTGCAGTTTGTTCAGGTTGTATTGTTCTTTCTTTGTAACTTGTTGATTATCTTGCATTCTTACCGTTCTCAAAAACCAAAAGGGGCATATAATGGGCAAACTTCAATCACAGGGCTAGTTGGCTATTCAACATTGCAACCCGATCGTCATTCATTTCTTCAATCCATGTACTGTAGACGTCGTACACTATTTGCGCGTTTTCATGCCCCATCTGATTAGCTATAAATGATGGGTTCGCTCCAGCCGATTACAGCCAGCAGGCAAAAGCATGCCGCGTATGGTACGGATTACGGCGACGAATACCAGCACGTTTTACAGCTGAGTTCTATCTGGCACCTATGCTACTCATAGAGTAGTAAGATTTTTGCTCTTCGTGACCAGACCAGAATAAACAGCGAACAGCATGATTGGATAAAGGTACATAGCCCCGGACAGGAAGCAATTAATCAGTTGAAAGCAGATATTGAAGCGCTGAAGAAAATTGTGGAGCAACTTACCGACAGATAATTCAGTTCTGAACTATCAACGAGCAATGTCAGGGAGCGAAAAACGCAGGGTGTGGCAAACTGCCGCAACCATGCCGTATGCAAGAGCATGGCTGCGGCCGACCGGCAAACGTCCGATAGTGCGAGTATTGAATGATTGCCAGTCACAGCGGATGGTACTTAAGCAATATGACGATTCAAGGTGCTTAATCTGAAACCAGCCACATATCAGCCTCTTCAAACATTTCTTGAACCGTTCGGCTTATCTGTTCTTTTTCATGCTTGCTGGCGTCAGTGTTGATCGCCGGAAGTGTCATCATCGGTTTAACCCGAACTTCAGCATCGGGGAAGATCCGATGAACCCTCTTGGTCAATTCGCCGAGAATAATATCTTTTGCGCCGGGCAGACCATCAAAATTCCTTTTGTCATAAACGAGTTCCACGAACATTGCTCATCGCTCTTTTGCTGTATATATATACAGTATATATACTCTGTTTTTACCTGGGTTTCAAGAGAGGACGTAATGTTGTCGCGATGTAGCGATACATCAACGCAGGAAAGCGGGAACCTTACCATCGATATTATCTGTGCATCGATCTGTCATTTAGGATAGTCATGTAGGAAAGATGCGTAGAAACATAGGGTCCATTATGTAATATATCTTTTTGCGGGCCGATTTATTCTTTTTGAATATCCTCATTTAAAAAATAGTAATGATACTCTCATTGCTTAACGGGTTGTTTAAATGGCTCCTTGCCAGGATTCTTCCTTATTGGCTAAATATTCCCCTATCTCTCGCCTGTTGGCAGGAGATATAGCCAAAATGTTTTTTATTCCCATTCTTATCGAATGCCACATAAAAAGGCATTGTCTCTGCATCTTTTCTTAAGGTGTAGTTGATGCAAGTCCCATTGATTTCCAGAATATTTTTCTCACTATCTGGTTTTCCACCTGCGGCAAAAACTGTAGATTTTGTCGCATTAGGGGCGTAGGTTGCTTGCACAAGTGGATCATTATCAAATTTCATAAAACTGAAACTACAGGCGCTTAATAAAGGAACAAGTAAGTTTGCCTTTTGCGGCAACGTGCTGAATGTTCTGGCGGGAAAAATGTCCGCACATTTAAGACAGGAATCGTGGGGGATAAGGCGTAGAAACAAAAAGCCCGCAACGATGTGCGGGCCAGAAAGTTTAGCGGACTACCAGTACCGAACACTCCGCGTGACGCACTACAGCCGCGGCGTTAGAGCCCAGCAGGTAGGTGGTGATGTCAGGTCGGTGTGAGGCAATAATGACCATATCAGCCGGTAATTTTTTAGCGATCTCCAGAATCTTGTCTTTCGGCGCACCTTCTGCGACATGAACGTGCACTCTGTCCGTTGGGATATTGAACTTCTTGATAATCTCTTCCAGTTGAGATTTCGCTTCGGCTTTCAGATCGTCCATGGCCGGTAACTCTGCCGAGTAGGCCAGTCCCAGGGAAGCGTAATAGGGCAATGACGGAATGACGGTCAAAAAATGAACCTGCGCATCGTCAATCTTTGCTTCTGCTTCAACATGGGCAATAACGCGTTGAGTTAATTCTGAGTCTGAAATATCGATGGGTACAAGAATCGTTCTGTTCATAAAACCTCCTGTTTAAGTATCCACCTAAAGCTTACCGCGTAATGGCACTTTATGTACAATGACAACGATCACATTTTGGCATCACTTTATTTTGATTTCAGGAAATTTGCCTTTTATTACCCCATCGTAAAATCGGCCTTTAGAGACCACGATCAGGAAATCACGAAAAATACGGGCAGGGACCTGTTGATATTGCAGGGTAGCCAACTGGTGAAAGCGAATTTCTAGCGTGCAAGAGGATTCGTCATAGCCGACGGATGCAATACGGGATGATTTTACAGGATGATGATTCATTGCAGGTATCCTCTACTACAGACCTTAATGCAAGATATCATCTATCAGAGATGTGTTTTAACGCAACAGATATAATGTTTTGATCTGGATAAAACAGAGTTATTAGAGCGTAAAGAGAGCCCGCCGTTGCCAGCGGGCTGACGAACTTAGAACTGGTAAACCATACCCAGTGCTACAGTGTCATCGGTAGAGATGTCATTGTGATCTTTATTGTAGAAACTATCATCTTCATCCAGCAGGTTGATTTTGTAATCAACGTAGGTGGAGAAGTTTTTGTTGAAGTAATAAGTGGCACCTACGGAGGCATATTTAACCAGATCCTTGTCGCCGTCTGATCCGTTTACACCCAGATCTTTACCTTTAGACATCAGGAAAGAAACTTCCGGACGCAGACCGAAGTCGAACTGGTACTGTGCAGTGACTTCAAAGTTCTGGGTTTTGTTGGCAATAGTATTGTCGTGACCATCTGAGCCGCCATACGGGGTCATATTGCGGGTTTCAGAGTACATGGTTGCCAGGTAGATATTGTTGGCGTCGTATTTCAGACCAGCAGTCCATGCGTCAGCCTTATCACCACCTGCGGTAGAATGGTTTACCTGCTCATTAGTACGGTCAGAAGAGGTGTATGCCGCACCGAAGCTTACGCCCATACCCAGATCGTAGGTAGAGGAGATACCGAAGCCGTCACCGTTAGAGTTCTTCATGTTACGATCGTCGCCACCGTTATTGGTGCCTTCTTGCTCTGGTGACTGATTTTCGTTCGCACCCTGGTACTGCAGTGCAACGTTCAGACCGTCAACCAGACCAAAGAAGTCGGTGTTACGGTAGGTTGCAACACCGTTTGCACGACCGGTCATGAAGTTGTCAGCTTTGGTGTAAGAGTCGCCACCGAATTCTGGCAGCATATCGGTCCAACCTTCTACGTCGTACATAACGCCGTAGTTACGACCGTAGTCGAATGAACCGTAGTCGCCGACTTTAATACCTGCGAATGCCAGACGAGTCCAGGAGTCGCCTTTATCACCTTCGGTGCCGTTGGCCTGAACCTGATATTCCCACTGGCCATAACCGGTGATCATATCATTAACCTGTGTTTCGCCTTTGAAACCCATACGCATATAAGTCTGATCGCCATCGCTGTTAGCGTCGTCAGAGAAATAATGCAGGCCGTCTACTTTGCCATAGAGATCTAATTTGTTGCCGTCTTTATTATAAACTTCAGCAGCGTGAGCAGCGCCTGCAGCCAGCAGGGCAGGAATTACGAGAGCCAGTACTTTTCTGTTCATTGAAATAATCCTTTAGTTTTTTTATTAACCTGTGACTACCCATGTAGGGAGTAAAAGCATGCTAAAGGAGAAGTTCCGTAAAGAGATAAATATGAATTGTTACGTCTTAAGTAAAACCTTAAACAAATAATTCTACGGAAATAGTGATAGTTTACATGAATGAGTTAATGAAAATATATATAAAATAAAAATTATACAATTGAATTTTGTTGGGCTATTCTGCGCGTGTTATATGCCTTTATTGTCACGTTTTATTTTTCGTTGGTATATTGATGACACTTATTAATTAGCCAGCGAATAAATTGACAAGCCCGAACAACTGTTCGGGCTTTTTTTTTGGTTCCGGGCTAATACTGAGAAAAACGTATTATTCGGTACCGCTCTTTTCCGCTTTGCCTGCCAGTTGGGCCAGGAAGTCGTAGCGTTTTTGCAAATCAGCCGTCGCATCCTTCCACAGCTGTTCTGCAACTTCTGGCTGTTGGGCGTTCAGGCGGCGGAAACGCTGCTCGTTAAGCAATGTTTCGGCCAGCGCATCTGACGGTGGGCGCGAGTCGAGCGCCAGCGGCAGCTTACCTTCGTCTGCTCGGCGTGGGTCAAAGCGGTACAGCGGCCAGAATCCGGTAGCCGTGAGTTGACGCATCTGATCGTGGCTTAGCGCGAGGTCATAGCCATGCTCCTCACATGGGCTATACGCGATAATCAGCGACGGGCCGGGGTAGGATTCAGCTTCCTGGATAGCTTTGACCGTCTGATTCAACTGGGCGCCCAGAGAAATCTGTGCGACATAAACATGTCCGTACATCATCATGCTGACGCCAAGATCTTTGCGAGCCTTGCGCTTGCCATGCTCACCAAACTTGGTAACCGCCCCAAGCGGCGTGGCTTTCGACGCTTGTCCACCCGTGTTGGAGTAACACTGGGTATCCAGTACCAGAATATTGACGTTCTCGGTGAGACTCAGGACGTGATCCAACCCGCCAAAACCAATATCGTAAGCCCAGCCATCGCCGCCAATCAGCCAGATGGACTTTTCGACCAGCGCGTCGGCATCGGTTAACAGTTGCTGTGCACCTTCGACATCTTTCAGATGCTGGCGCAGCGCAGCAACTTGCTCACGGCGTACTTCTGGCGTCGCTTCAGCATGAAGAGCGTCATTCAGTTCAGCCGGAATATTATCCGCAAACTGTTCCAGCAAACGCATGACGCGCACACGGTGTTGATCCACCGTCAGGCGGAAGCCCAGACCAAACTCGGCGTTATCTTCGAACAGAGAGTTTGCCCACGCAGGTCCACGACCATTGGCATCGGTCGTATATGGCGTTGAAGGGAGGTTACCGCCATAAATCGATGAACAGCCGGTCGCGTTAGCGATCAGCATGCGGTCGCCATACAGCTGCGTAAGCAGTTTGATATACGGCGTTTCACCACAACCAGAACAGGCGCCGGAATATTCAAACAGCGGAGTGATTAACTGCGAGGTACGGATATCAATGCGTTCAAGCTTGCTGCGGTCGATCTCCGGCAGATTGAGGAAGAAGTCATAGTTAACTTTTTCTTCTTCAACATGCTCAAGACGCGACATCATATTGATGGCCTTGATTTCCGGGTTTTGGCGATCTTTTGCCGGGCAAACTTCGACACACAGATTACAGCCAGTGCAATCCTCTGGTGCAACCTGCAGGACATACTTCTGACCGCGCATATCGCGTGATTTCACATCCAAAGAATGCAGACTGGCAGGGGCGTTTTCCATCGCTTCAGGTGAAACCACTTTGGCGCGGATTGCCGAGTGCGGGCACGCGGCAACGCAGTGGTTACACTGGGTACACAATTCTTCCTTCCAGATGGGGATCTCTTCGGCGATATTACGTTTTTCCCAACGCGTGGTGCCCATTGGCCAGGTGCCGTCTGGCGGCAACGCTGATACGGGGAGGGCATCACCCAGACCGGCGAGCATTGCCGCGGTGACGGTTTTCACGAAATCAGGTGCGGCATCAGAAACCACCGGTGGTCGGTTTGCGCTGTGCGGATCAACCGGCTGGAGTGCTACTTCGGCGACGGATTCGCGCGCCAGGGCCAGAGCCTGCCAGTTACGCTCAACCAGGTCCTGTCCTTTACTGCTGTAACTTTTCGCAATCGCCCCCTGCAATTCAGCCAACGCGCTGTCGCCGGGTAAGATTTGCGTCAAATGGAAGAAGGCCATTTGCATAACGGTATTAATACGCGCTGCCAGACCGCATTCGCGGGCGATTTTGGCCGCATTAATCACGTAGAAACTGGCTTTCTTCTGATTCAGTACCGCCTGAACTTCCTGTGGCAGACGACCCCAGACTTCATCCACACTGTATGGCGTATTAAGCAGGAAGATACCGCCTGGTTTCAGGCGCTCGGCCATCTGATACTTATCGATAAATTGCAGCTGGTGACAGCCAACAAAATCGGCTTGTGAAACCAGATACGCTGATCGAATAGGCTGCTCGCTGACGCGCAGGTGGGAAACCGTCAGACCGCCTGCTTTTTTCGAGTCGTAGACGAAATAACCCTGCGCATACCATGGCGTCGAGTTACCAATAATTTTGATGTTGTTTTTGGTGGCTGACACGCTACCGTCGCTGCCCAGCCCGTAAAACAGCGCTTCGAGCTTAGCCGTACCGGGCAGGGTGTTTTCCGGTAACGGTAGCGACAAGTTGGTGACATCATCATAGATGCCGACCGTAAAGCGAGGTTTCGGCTTCGCGCTGTTCAGCTCATTAAAGACCGCCATCACGCAGTCTGGACCAAACTCTTTGGAAGAAAGGCCATAACGTCCGCCAATCACGCGCGGCAGCGTTTCTCGCTCGCCACAGTTGAAGGCTTCTGCTAACGCGGTCATCACGTCCAGATACAACGGTTCTGCCTGTGCGCCAGGCTCTTTGGTGCGATCCAGGACGGCGATGCTGCGTACGGTTTCCGGCAGCGCGCGCAGTAAATGTCTGGCAGAGAATGGACGGAACAGACGCACTTTCAGAACGCCGACTTTCTCGCCATGCGCCAGCAGTTCTTCAACGACTTCTTCGCAGGTTCCAATCGCCGAGCCCATTAAGATAATGACGCGCTCAGCATGAGGATGGCCGTAATATTCAAATGGCTGGTACTGGCGACCTGTCGCCGCGGCGAAATCGTTCATCGCCTGTTCTACATGATCGTAAACCGCGTTGTACCACGGGTTTGTTGCCTCGCGTGACTGGAAATAGGTGTCCGGGTTCGCAGACGTACCGCGAATAACCGGATGCTCAGGATTAAGCGCCCGAGCGCGATGAGCATCGATTTCCGCCTGCGGCATCAGTCCGAGGATCGTGTCGTCTGCCAGTGGCACAATTTTATTGATTTCATGGGATGTACGGAAACCATCAAAGAAATGAATAAACGGAACCCGGCTTTTCAGGGTGGCTATTTGCGAAATCAGCGCAAAGTCCTGTGCCTCCTGAACGCTGCTGGCACACAGCATCGCACATCCTGTCTGGCGCACCGCCATCACGTCGGAATGATCGCCAAAGATCGATAATGCGTGAGTTGCAATTGTACGAGCCGCAACGTGCAGTACAAACGGGGTCAACTGACCGGCCAGTTTGTACAGCGTTGGGATCATCAGCAACAGGCCCTGCGATGAGGTAAACGACGTAGAGAGCGCACCGGTCTGCAACGCGCCATGAACGGTTGCGATCGCGCCGCCTTCTGACTGCATTTCTACGACGCGAGGGGTATCCCCCCACACGTTCTTAAGCCCGTTCCCGGCCCAGGCATCTGCCTGTTCAGCCATCGTCGAACTGGGCGTAATCGGGTAGATGGCGATAACCTCGCTGGTACGAAATGCGACTGAAGCAACCGCACCATTACCGTCAATTGTGATCATACTGACACCCTTACATTGCGCAAAAAGAGGGACACGCGTAACAGCGGCGAATCCTGTAGTTATCTTTCTATTTTAGCAAAAGCGCTAAAGACAGATTTTCGCTTTTGTGTCCCCGGAATAAACAGAATGAATGGTTTGATCAAAGGAGCCGGCAAAAAATTGCCAGAAAATGTAAACAGTACGCATAAATGCGTATTTTGCCTCTCGACGGCGGTGTTTCCGCTGCCTATTATTTATGGCTGTGTCGTTTGGTTAATATTCAGAGGGGAGTAAGATGCGCGCAGCGTTTTGGGTAGGGTGTGCCGCGTTATTATTATCGGCTTGTAGCAGCGAACCTGTTCAGCAGGCAACCGCCGCGCATGTCGCACCGGGCATGAAGGCAGCAATGTCCAGTTCAGGAGAAGCTAATTGCGCCATGATTGGCGGTTCGCTCTCTGTTGCTCGTCAACTGGATGGTTCTGCTATCGGGATGTGTGCGCTACCCAACGGCAAACGCTGTAGTGAGCAGTCGCTTGCCGCCGGAAGTTGTGGGAGCTATTAAGCCACCACGTTTCCTACATTAAATCCGCGAGTTTATACGTCAGCGTTTGTTCTGCTGTCGCCAGCGTTAACTGGTCAGCAGTCAGATCGACCTGTGCGCCTTGCTTAAACATTTCGCTGACGATCCCGTCGAGCGCGTTAAGCTGTGGATCGGCGCACATCATACGTGTCATCGCCATATCTTTTACCTTCAACTCACCGTCGGACAGCTTGCCCTGACCGTGGAATTGATTACACATCTTTCCTGATACCGTCATGTTTTCGCCAAAACTTAACTCAGGTGGGTTGGTGGCGGTGACGGCTTTACCATTCACGCTTTGCAAAACGAAGCGGTGATGCTGCAACTGTTCGCGATTGACGGAAACTTTTCCATTGCTCACACAGCCAGCCATCAGCATGCTGAGCGCAATCAACGTGACAACGTTCTTCATTAAATTTCTCTACGTTTGTGACGGGAATACATTCAATATAATAATGATACTGAATGATTTATCATCGGTGATTGTCTGAAAATGCTCCCCTGACGCCAGGGGAGCACAGGAATTAGAAGAGGGCGTTTGGACAGGTCTCGCCTTTGGAGATTTGGGCCAGATTCTGTAGCGTAGTCTCAGAAATACTGGTCAACGCTTCAGCTGTCAGGAATGCCTGATGTCCGGTGAACAACACGTTATGACAGGCTGAGAGACGACGGAATACATCATCCTGAATGACGTCATTAGATTTATCTTCAAAGAACAGATCGCGTTCGTTCTCATACACGTCCATACCCAGAGAACCAATTTTCTGGTTTTTCAGCGCATCGATAGCGGCTTGTGAGTCGATCAATGCACCACGACTGGTGTTAATGACCATCACGCCGTTTTTCATCTGTTCAAAGGCTTCGTGATTGAGCAGATGATAATTCTCCGGTGTTAACGGGCAGTGCAGAGAGATGACATCTGACTCGGCAAACAGCGTTTTAAGATCGACATATTCAACGCCTAGCTCCAGCGCAGCAGCGCTCGGGTAAGGATCGAACGCCAGCAGACGCATACCAAAACCTTTCAGGATCCGCAGTGCAGCAATACCGATTTTACCGGTACCGATCACCCCAGCGGTTTTGCCATACATAGTAAAACCGGTCAGCCCCTCAAGAGAGAAATTGGCATCACGGGTACGCTGGTAGGCGCGGTGAATTCGGCGATTCAGCGTCATCATCATGCCAATCGCATGCTCAGCGACGGCCTCTGGTGAATAAGCTGGAACACGCACCACCTGCAGACCCAGCTCTTTTGCTGCGTCGAGATCGACGTTATTGAACCCGGCACAACGCAGCGCAATGTATTTCACGCCATGCTTTTTCAGTTCTTCCAGAACGGGGCGGCTGCCATCGTCGTTGACGAAAATGCACACAGCTTCACAGCCATGGGCGGTTTTCGCTGTTTTTTCCGTCAACAGAAAGTCAAAGAATTCAAGTTCAAAACCAAAAGCCTCGTTAACCTGCTGCAGATACTTCTTGTCGTACTGTTTTGTACTATAGATGGCGAGTTTCATAAGACTTTCTCCAGTGATTTTGACGTCACATTAATCCAATTCAAATTATTTTACAAAATCTAAAAAGTTATTGATAGTCATAGGCGTAATGAATAATGTCAGCGCATCTGTTGTTAGTGTGGGCAGGTTACACAATTTCAACAACTGGATATTTTTCTATCCAACTCAACACCTGAATATCGCGGCAGGTAAAAAGCCAGCCGAATCACATCCGGACAGCTACGCTTATACAGGTAGCAATTATCGGGAGGGGTTATGCTGACTCACTCTGAAGCAAAACGATGGGCCACCCTAATGCTCAAGGCGGCATTATGCGATGGTATGAAACCTGATGAGATTTCCCGGCAGGTACATCTGGTCTGCGATCATCATGGTAGGGAGTGCCTCGAAGAACTCATTGAGGAAATTCTGATAGAAGCAGGTCGTATCGGACCTAAACATAGCGATGGACAACTTAGGCCTCATTGAGTCTGAATCTTAATATCCCAGACGGCACGTGTAACAGCGTGCCTAGAAATCGGTTATCTATCCTTAATGTGGGCATATCCAGTTAAACATGCCACAATACAGGCCTAAACCGGCTTAAATTTTTGCTAAATCAGGATATTAACTACCCATGAAGGGTAAATATAAAGCCGTTCTGGCACTCCTCTTATTATTGATTCTCGTGCCGCTGACGCTAGTGATGACGCTTGGCCTGTGGGTGCCTACGTTGGTGGGTATCTGGTTACCCGTTGGAACACGCATCGCGCTGGATGAGAGCCCGCGGCTGACACGGCATGGGTTGCATATACCTGAACTCCGCTATCTGGTTGAAGATTGCCCGCTAGCACGCATCACTCAGGCGGATCTGTCTCACCCCAGCCGCTGGTCGCTGAATGTCGGGACCATTGAGTTGGATTCAGCTTGCCTGGCCAAATTGCCGCAGGCAGAGCCGTCGCCAGCAGCGCCTAAAACGCTGGCTGAATGGCAGTCAATGCTGCCCAATACCTGGATTAACATCGACAAACTTATTCTTTCTCCATGGCAGGAATGGCAGGGAAAACTGTCACTCTCGCTCACTCCCGCTACTCAACAGCTGCGTTACCAGGGTGAAAAAGTTAAATTTCAGGGGCGTTTGCACGGGCAAAACCTCACGGTAACTGAGCTGGATGTTGCGGCATTTGAAGGCCAGCCGCCGGTAAAACTGGTCGGTGAATTTACTATGCCACTGGTTCCCGATGGGCTACCGGTAAGCGGTCATGCGGTTGCGACGTTAAGTCTGCCGCAAGAGCCTACGCTTGTGGACGCCGAACTGGAGTGGCAAGAAAACAGCGGACAACTGATTGTCATGGCGCGTGATAATGCCGATCCGCTGCTGGACCTTCCGTGGGAAATAACACGCCAGCAACTGACCATCAGCGACGGACGCTGGAACTGGCCTTATCAGGGATTCCCGTTAAGCGGGCGGTTGGGCATAAAAGTTGAAAACTGGCAGGCCGGACTGGAAAACGCGGTGGTGAGCGGGCGTCTGAACGTTCTGACGCATGGCGATGCCGGTAAAGGAAACGCCGTATTAACGCTGGGGCCAGGTAAGCTTGGCATGGATAGTAGCGATATGCCGCTACAGTTGACCGGTGAAGCGAAACAGGGCGATCTGATCTTCTACGCGAAATTACCCGCCAGACTCACTGGAAGTCTGAACGATCCGCAATTGGCTTTCGAGCCAGGGGCGCTGCTGCGCTCACGTGGACGGTTGATTGATTCGCTGGATATTGACGAGATTCGCTGGCCGCTGGCAGGCGTAAAAGTCACGCAACGTGGTGTGGATGGGCGTCTGCAGGCTATTTTACGTGCGCATGAAAACCAGATGGGGGGCTTTGAACTGCATCTGGATGGCCTGGCAAATGATTTTCTTCCTGATGCCGGTCGTTGGCAGTGGCGATATTGGGGGGAAGGCAGCTTTACGCCGATGCATGCCCGTTGGGACGTAGCGGGTAAGGGAGAATGGCATGACAACACCCTGAAGCTATTTGATCTTTCTACCGGATTTGATCATCTGCAATACGGCACGATGAAGGTGGAAAATCCGCGTCTGGTGATGGACGAACCGATAGTTTGGGTGCGGGATGCAACCAAACCGACATTTAGCGGCGCGCTGTCGCTGGACGCAGGAAACACCACCTTCACCGGGGGAAGCGTGTTACCACCATCGACGCTGAAGTTCAGCGTCGAAGGTAGCGATCCGACAATTTTCCAGTTCAAAGGCCAGCTTCACGCGGGGGCGATTGGGCCCGTACAGCTGAATGGTCGTTGGGACGGTATCCGTCTGCGCGGACAGGCATGGTGGCCAAAACAATCGCTCACCGTATTCCAACCTCTGGTTCCACCTGACTGGAAAATGAAGCTACGTGAAGGTGATCTGTATGCGCAAGTCGCGTTTTCGGCAGCCCCGGAGCAGGGCTTTGAAGCAGGCGGTCATGGGGTGTTAAAAGGCGGTAGCGCCTGGATGCCCGATAACCAAATCAACGGTGTCGATTTTGTATTGCCTTTCCGGTTCAGTGAAGGCGCATGGCAACTGGGTACGCGTGGACCTATTTCACTGCGTATTGCGGAAGTGGTGAATCAGGTGACGGTGAAGAATATCGCCGCCGATCTGCAGGGGGCGTACCCCTGGAGTGAAAACAACCCGTTACTGTTGAGCGATGTCAGTGCCGACCTGCTGGGTGGCAAAATCATCATGCAGCAACTGCGGATGCCGCAGCACGACCCGGCCTTATTGCGGGTGCAGAATATCTCTTCCAGCGAGCTTATCAGTGCAGTTAACCCCAAACAGTTCGCCATGTCTGGCCCGGTCAGTGGCGCGTTGCCATTATGGCTGGATAACGAAAAATGGATCATTAAAGACGGCTGGTTGACTAATCCAGGACCGATGACGTTGCGTATTGATAAGGACACAGCGGATGCGGTCGTCAAAGATAACATGGCGGCGGGGGCGGCCATTAACTGGCTGCGTTATATGGAAATAAGCCATTCGTGGACGAAAATAAATCTGGATAACCTCGGTGTCTTAACCATGCAGTCAACCGTGACTGGCAATAGTCGGGTAGATGGCAAAGTAGGTACGGTTAATTTGAATTATACCCACGAGGAAAACGTCTTTACGCTATGGCGCAGTTTGCGTTTTGGCGACAATTTACAGGCATGGCTTGAACAAAATGCAGCGCTGCCGGAAACCCATTGCCCGGAAGGCAAGGAATGTGAGGAACAACAATGAAAACGATAGCTGCCATGCTGGGTCTGCTGACTTCATCTCTGCTGGTAGGGTGTACTCCCAGAATCGAAGTGGCTGCGCCAAAAGAGCCCATCACCATTAATATGAACGTCAAAATCGAGCATGAGATCCATATCAAAGTTGATAAAGACGTCGAAAGTTTATTGAAATCGCGCAGCGATTTGTTCTGAGGTCATGATGAGAAAACAGTTTGCAGTGGCGCTGGTCGTCCTAAGTTTACTCAGCAACAATACGTGGGCATTGACCCTGAATGAAGCCAGAACTCAGGGGCGAGTAGGGGAAACGCTCAATGGCTATCTGGTTGCATTGAAAACCGATGCCGAAACGCAGGCGCTGGTGAGTGAGATTAATAAAGCGCGCAACGCCAGCTATCAGCAACTGGCTGAGAGCAATAATATTCCTCCAGATGAAGTGGCAAAAATGGCCGGGCAAAAGCTGGTTGCTCGTGCTAAACCGGGAGAGTATGTGCAGGGTATTAATGGTAAGTGGTTGAGAAAAGAGTAAATCGCTTTTTCACACAGCCAGAGGGACACGACGCTGGATTATTCATCGACATCGCAATAGTTGCCACACGGCATAAAATGGATGCTGGTATAGTCCAACACCGGTCGCGTCGTGGGATGAAATCATGTGGCTTCTCAAGTGGTATGTCTGGAATCGTTGGGTATTCAAGCTGTTAAGCCGGGATGTCGCGGAGCCTGAACAATTTTTGCTTCATTGCTGGGAAGAGAATCTGGCGAAATGCAGGGATTATGCAACCATCTGGCGTGATATTAATCGCATTCACGGCAAACAGATACAGATGCAGGGAAAGAAGTAAGTGTGGAGAAACCCTCCCACCGGATGGTGAGAGGGGGAATTATCAGGCAGCTACCACGCTGTCGATAGCGGCTTTCGCATCGGACTGTGCTTTAGACGCCACTTCCGGGCCGTAAGCAATACCTTCAGCAAAGACGACATTCACGTCGGTGATGCCGATAAAGCCCAGGAATACGTTCAGGTACGGCGTGATCAGGTCGGTTGGTGTGTCTTTATGGATACCACCACGGCTGGTCAGCACCACCGCGCGTTTACCTGTCACCAGACCTTCCGGGCCTTTCTCGGTATAACGGAAAGTCACACCTGCACGGGCAATCAGGTCAAAGTAGTTTTTCAGCTGCGTTGGGATGTTGAAGTTGTACATCGGCGCGGCGATAACAATCACATCATGCGCTTTCAGCTCAGCAATCAGCTCATCGGACAGCGCCAGCGCTTCTTGCTGACGCGGCGTCAGCGGTGTATCGCTCGGGCGCATCGCACCCACCAGTTCGCCATCCAGTACCGGTACAGGATTTGCAGCCAGGTCACGGACAGTGATTTCATCAGCAGAGTGCTTTTCACGCCACTGTTCAACAAAATAATCAGACAACTGACCAGACTGAGAGTACCCTGCCAGAATACTGGATTTAAGAACTAATACCTTGCTCATGGGTGTTTCCTTTTATGTGTTTGAAGGGGTAGTGCCCCGTTGCTTGTTGACACTTTATTCACAATCCTGTCGCAGTGATAGCGCAATATATCGAATCCTATGTTCGAAATTATTGAACAACACATGAAAAGCGCCGATGTGGTACTCTATACCCATCATCTAAAAGAGATTTAACCCGGCAGAGCACTGCCTTTTAACGCTATGACAGAACAACAAAAATTAACCTTCAACATTTTGCAGCAACAGCTGGACTCACTGATGCTGCGTGACAGACAGCGTTTTGCCCGCCGCCTGCACGGTGTGAAGAAGGTTAAAAATCCTGATGCACAACAGGCCATTTACCAGAAGATGGCGAAAGAGATTGAGCTGGCAGCCGGTAAAGTTGTGCTGCGTGAAGCGGCGCGTCCGGAAATTAGCTACCCGGAAAACCTGCCCGTCAGCCAGAAAAAACAGGATATTCTGGAGGCTATTCGCGACCATCAGGTGGTGATTGTCGCCGGTGAGACCGGTTCGGGGAAAACCACCCAGTTACCCAAAATATGTATGGAACTGGGGCGCGGGGTAAAAGGGCTGATAGGCCATACCCAGCCGCGTCGTCTGGCGGCGCGCACCGTGGCGAACCGTATTGCGGAAGAGCTGCAGACCGAACCGGGCGGCTGTATCGGTTATAAGGTACGTTTCAGCGATCATGTCAGTGATAACACCATGGTCAAGCTGATGACGGACGGTATTCTGCTGGCAGAAATCCAACAGGATCGGCTGCTAATGCAGTACGACACCATCATCATCGATGAAGCGCATGAACGCAGTCTGAATATCGATTTTCTGCTCGGCTATTTGAAAGAACTTCTACCGCGTCGCCCGGATCTAAAAATTATCATCACTTCGGCGACCATCGATCCTGAACGTTTTTCAAAGCATTTCAATAACGCGCCGATTATCGAAGTCTCCGGCCGAACGTATCCGGTGGAAGTGCGCTATCGTCCAATTGTTGAAGATGCAGATGACACTGAGCGTGACCAGCTGCAGGCAATTTTTGATGCCGTAGATGAACTGGGGCGTGAAGGGCCTGGCGACATTCTGATCTTCATGAGCGGCGAACGTGAAATTCGCGATACCGCCGATGCGCTGAATAAGCTGGATTTGCGACATACCGAAGTGCTACCGCTGTATGCGCGTCTTTCAAACAGCGAACAGAACCGCGTGTTCCAGTCGCACAGCGGTCGCCGCATCGTGCTGGCGACCAACGTGGCGGAAACGTCGCTGACCGTTCCGGGAATCAAATACGTAATTGACCCGGGCACCGCGCGTATCAGCCGTTACAGTTACCGCACCAAAGTTCAGCGCTTGCCGATTGAACCGGTGTCGCAGGCTTCTGCTAACCAGCGTAAAGGTCGCTGCGGTCGTGTTTCGGAAGGGATCTGTATTCGTCTGTATTCCGAAGACGATTTCCTGTCGCGCCCGGAGTTTACCGACCCGGAGATCCTGCGTACCAACCTGGCATCCGTTATTTTGCAGATGACCGCGTTGGGGCTGGGCGATATCGCGGCGTTCCCGTTTGTTGAAGCGCCGGATAAGCGCAATATTCAGGACGGTGTACGCCTGCTCGAAGAGTTGGGGGCGATAACCACCGACGAACAGGCAACTGCATACAAGTTAACGCCGTTGGGCCGTCAGCTGTCGCAACTTCCGGTAGACCCACGGCTGGCGCGAATGGTGCTGGAAGCACAAAAACATGGTTGTGTGCGCGAAGCGATGATCATCACCTCAGCGCTGTCCATTCAGGATCCGCGCGAGCGCCCGATGGACAAGCAGCAAGCTTCCGACGAGAAGCACCGCCGCTTCCATGACAAAGAGTCTGATTTTCTTGCATTTGTGAACCTGTGGAACTATCTCGGCGAGCAGCAAAAAGCGCTGTCGTCAAACCAGTTCCGTCGCCAGTGCAAACTTGATTTTCTGAACTACCTGCGCGTGCGCGAGTGGCAGGATATCTACACGCAACTGCGCCAGGTGGTGAAAGAGCTGGGTATTCCGGTCAACAGCGAACCTGCTGAATATCGGGAGATCCACGTCGCGTTGCTGACCGGTTTACTGTCGCACATCGGGATGAAAGATACCGATAAGCAGGAGTTTACCGGGGCGCGTAACGCTCGCTTCTCGATCTTCCCGGGTTCAGGTTTATTCAAAAAACCGCCGAAGTGGACGATGGTCGCGGAGCTGGTGGAAACCAGCCGACTGTGGGGACGCATTGCCGCGCGTATCGATCCCGAATGGGTGGAGCCGGTAGCCCAGCATCTGATCAAACGTTCATACAGTGAACCGCACTGGGAACGCGCGCAGGGTGCTGTGATGGCGACAGAAAAAGTCACTGTCTACGGCTTACCGATTGTTGCGGCCCGTAAGGTAAATTACAGCCAGATCGATCCCGCGTTGTCGCGTGAACTGTTCATTCGTCATGCGCTGGTGGAAGGCGACTGGCAAACGCGCCATGCGTTTTTCCGTGACAATCTGAAGTTACGGGCTGAAGTGGAAGAGTTAGAGCACAAATCACGCCGTCGCGACATTCTGGTCGATGATGAGACGCTGTTTGAGTTTTACGACCAACGCATCAGCCATGACGTGGTTTCTGCTTGTCACTTTGATAGCTGGTGGAAAAAGGTCAGCCGTGAAACACCGGATCTGCTCAACTTTGAAAAGAGCATGCTCATCAAAGAGGGTGCGGAGAAAATCAGTAAGCTGGATTATCCGAACTTCTGGCATCAGGGTAACCTTAAGCTGCGCCTGAGCTACCAGTTCGAACCTGGAGCCGATGCGGACGGTGTGACCGTACATATTCCACTCCCGCTGCTTAATCAGATCGAAGAGAGCGGTTTTGAATGGCAAATCCCGGGGCTGCGCCGCGAACTGGTGATTGCCCTGATTAAGTCGTTACCAAAACCGGTACGACGCAACTTTGTGCCCGCGCCGAACTATGCGGAAGCGTTTTTAGGCCGCGTCACACCGCTGGAACTGCCGCTGCTGGACTCGCTGGAGCGTGAACTGCGCCGCATGACCGGCGTTACCGTTGACCGTGAAGACTGGCACTGGGATCAGGTGCCCGATCACCTAAAAATCACCTACCGGGTGGTGGATGATAAAAATAAGAAGCTACAGGAAGGGCGTTCGCTGCAAGATTTGAAGGATGCGCTGAAGGGTAAAGTTCAGGAAACATTGTCTGCGGTGGCCGATGACGGCATCGAACAGAGCGGGTTGCACATCTGGAGCTTCGGTCAGCTTCCGGAAAGTTACGAACAAAAACGCGGTAACTATAAGGTCAAAGCGTGGCCGGCGCTGGTCGATGAGCGTGACAGCGTCGCCATCAAACTGTTTGATAACCCACTGGAGCAACAGCAGGCGATGTGGTGTGGTTTACGCCGCCTGTTGCTGCTGAATATTCCTTCGCCAATCAAATATTTGCACGAGAAGCTGCCCAATAAAGCCAAGCTGGGGCTGTACTTTAACCCATACGGTAAAGTTCTGGATTTGATTGACGACTGTATCTCCTGCGGTGTGGATCAGTTAATTGACGCCAACGGCGGTCCGGTGTGGACCGAAGAAGGCTTTACCGCACTGCATGAGAAAGTGCGGGCTGAACTGAACGATACGGTGGTGGAGATTGCGAAGCAGGTCGAACAGATCCTGACCGCAGTGTTTAATATCAACAAACGTCTGAAAGGGCGCGTGGATATGACCATGGCGCTGGGTCTTGCGGATATCAAATCGCAAATGGGCGGACTGGTGTATCGCGGGTTTGTTACCGGCAATGGTTTCAAACGCTTGGGCGATACGTTGCGTTATTTGCAGGCTATTGAAAAACGTCTGGAAAAACTGGCTATCGACCCGCACCGTGACCGTGCACAGATGCTGAAAGTGGACAGTGTGCAGCAGGCCTGGCAGCAGTGGTTCAATAAACTACCTCCCGCGCGCCGTCAAGATGCCGATGTCAAAGAGATCCGCTGGATGATAGAAGAGCTGCGCGTCAGCTATTTTGCCCAGCAGCTTGGTACGCCGTATCCGATCTCCGATAAACGTATTCTGCAGGCGATGGAGCAGATTTCGGGATAAATCGGTGCAGGGCCGTAGGCCGGATGAGGTGTAGCCGCCACCCGGCATCTGTACCCGGTAAAGATAAACACCAGGAGTCATCAATATGAGTCAGTTTCCGACACTTTCCGCAACCACCCTTGAGGCTATCAATACCGTAGGGCGATGGCTGGCGCAGAATGATTTTACGGGGAATATCACCGTTCAGTCAGATTGCGTGATTCTGGCAGGGAATGCGGTTATTCCGACCATCGACGCCGCCTGTCGGATCGCGAAAGAGCAACAGGTTCCCTTGCTGATTAGCGGTGGTATCGGTCATTCCACGCGCTTTCTGTATGATGCGATTGCCCAGCATCCGCGTTATAGCATCATTCGTACTACCGGACGCGCGGAAGCGGCGATCCTTGCCGATATTGCTCACCAGTTCTGGCAAATTCCGGGTGAGAAAATTTGGGTGGAAGATCAGTCGACAAACTGCGGTGAGAATGCCCGGTTTAGCTGTGCATTACTGAATCAGGCGGCAGAAAGTATTCATACCGTCATAGTGGTGCAGGATCCCACTATGCAACGCCGCACAATGGCCACGTTTCAGCGCGTCACCCGCGATGAGCCGCATGCGCCGCGCTGGTTGAGTTTCCCTGGTTTCATCCCTGAACTGTCTCAACAGCACAACGGCGTGGATTTTGTGCCTGCCGCAGAAGGTCTGTGGTCGGTAGAACGCTACCTTTCTCTCATTACCGGTGAACTTCCGCGTCTGCGTGATGATGCAACTGGCTACGGGCCCTGTGGACACGATTTTATCGTACATGTTGATATACCCCAGGACGTCGAGCAAGCCTGGCAGCAGCTAAAAAATGATACCGCGCTGACCGACTTACTGGAGAGCCGTTCTCTGTAATTCTTGCTGCCCGTTTGTCGGCGTTTTACGGCAAACGGGCAGAAATCCCACCTGGTTTTTCTCTTTATTCTTACTTTTCCAGACGCTTTTATGAAGCAGTTCACAGAACCGCCACTCCAGCGATAATGCGTCATGCATGATTGATATTAATTAACAATAGTTTTACTTGTTAAAAACAAATCAGTCACAGGAGAGCCGCATGTCAGTACCCGTACAACATCCTATGTATATCGATGGGCAGTTTGTGACCTGGCACGATGACGCCTGGATTGATGTCGTCAATCCGGCCACGGAAGAGATTATCTCGCGTATTCCCGATGGGCGTGCCGAAGACGCGCGTAAAGCGATCGATGCCGCGGATCGCGCTCAGCCGCAATGGGAAGCGTTGCCTGCCATTGAACGGGCAAACTGGTTACGCAAAATTTCTGCAGGTATCCGCCAGCGAGCCGATGAAATCAGCGCGTTGATTGTGGCGGAAGGTGGAAAAATTCAACAACTGGCTGACGTAGAAGTCGCGTTTACCGCCGACTATATTGATTACATGGCGGAGTGGGCGCGTCGCTATGAAGGCGAGATCCTGCAAAGCGATCGTCCGGGTGAGAATATCCTGCTGTTTAAGCGTGCACTGGGCGTGACGACGGGCATTCTGCCGTGGAACTTCCCGTTTTTCCTGATTGCCCGCAAACTGGCTCCCGCCTTGCTGACGGGAAATACCATCGTCGTTAAGCCGAGTGAATTCACACCGAATAACGCCATCGCCTTTGCCAAAATTGTTGATGACATTGGTTTACCGCGCGGGGTCTTTAACCTGGTGCTGGGACGCGGTGAAACGGTCGGGCAGGAGCTGGCCGGAAACCCGAAGGTCGCCATGGTGAGCATGACCGGTAGCGTCGGTGCGGGTGAGAAAATTATGGCCGCAGCGGCCAAAAACATCACCAAAGTTTGTCTGGAGTTGGGTGGCAAGGCCCCGGCTATCGTGATGGACGATGCTGACCTTGAGCTGGCGGTGAAGGCTATTGTTGACTCGCGGGTGATCAATACCGGACAGGTATGCAACTGTGCCGAGCGTGTATACGTTCAGAAAGGTATCTATGACCAGTTCGTTAATCGTCTGGGTGAGGCGATGAAAGCCGTGCAGTTTGGCAATCCGGCCGAACGCAATGACATTGCGATGGGGCCGCTGATTAATGCCGCTGCGCTGGCGCGTGTAGAGCAAAAAGTCGAGCGAGCGGTGCAGGAAGGCGCCCGTGTGGTGCTGGGTGGTAAAGCCGTTGCCGGTAAAGGTTATTACTATCCGCCGACGTTACTGTTAGACGTGCGCCAGGATATGGCGATTATGCACGAGGAGACGTTTGGTCCGGTGCTGCCGGTGGTGGCATTTGATACGCTGGAACAGGCGCTGACAATGGCCAATGACAGCGACTACGGACTGACCTCATCGATCTATACGCAGAATCTGAATACGGCAATGAAGGCGATTAAGGGGCTGAAGTTTGGCGAAACCTATATTAATCGCGAAAACTTCGAGGCGATGCAGGGCTTCCACGCTGGCTGGCGCAAGTCCGGGATTGGCGGGGCAGATGGTAAACACGGTCTGAATGAATACCTGCAAACACAGGTAGTGTATTTGCAGTCTTAAGTTTTTCGCCGGGTGAGCCTGTACGCCACCCGGCGCAATTCTCACACTTTGGTGGCGATCCAGTTCATCATCATTTCCGGCCAGATGGCCAGCGGTAACCCTTGCGCATCGCGAATACCAAATCCGTGCTTACCGCGTTCAAACAGATGCATTTCGACCGGAACGCCCAGCCCACGTAGCGCATTAAAGAAAACCAGGCTGTTTTCTACTTTCACCGCAGGATCGTCGATGGCGTGTAGCAGGAATGTCGGCGGTGTCGTGTTATCCACTCGCTCTTCCAGAGAATAGTGGCGCAGATCTTCCTTTTCGGGCGTAGCGCCAACCAGCTCAAGACGAGAGCCCGGGTGGCCGATGTCTTCACGCAGAGTAATCACCGGGTAGACCAACGCCATGAACGCAGGACGCGTTGGTTGCTCGTCTATGCTATCAATCGGTGTATAAACCGGTTCGGCAAACCGGGTTCCCAGACTGGCGGCTACGTGACCACCGGAAGAGAAGCCCAACACACCGATACGATCAGGGTTAATTTTCCATTCATGGGCGTTGGCGCGAATGTAGCGCATGGCGCGCTGGGCATCGGCCAGCGGCGCGTTTGCACCTTCCTCATGGCCATCACCCGGCATGCGGTAGGTCATCACAAACAGGGTATAACCGCGGGCGTTAAAGAATGGTGCCAGTACGCTGCCTTCTTTATCCATCACCACGCGACGGTAAGAACCTCCCGGTGTAACAAGGATCCCTACGCCGTTAGGTTTTTCGGGGGCATAAACGGTAATTTCCGGGGCGCGAATACCGGTGACAGCACGATCATACTGAGATGTTCCTGTATGTCGGGGTTCAGGCGTAAACACCGCATCGCTGTTTTTTGCTCCGGGGGCTTCACTCTGCGGCCAGAATGAGACGGTGGTTGCGTGGGCAACGGCTTGCTCCATCATGTTTTCTAACGTTTCACGACTCAGTGCTTCCATTACTATGCTCCCTCAGTGGCAAAGGTTAGCTATAGCACAGTCAGTGAATCGAAAACGGGGAGAGACTCACAACGTATTGAATTCGCGGGAAATGAAAGAGGGCGGAGGCAGGCCTCCGCCAGAACATTAGAGCTTGATAAATTTATCCAGCGTACGAATAAGCTGGGTGACAAAACCGTATTCGTTATCGTACCAGGCGACGGTTTTTACCAGTTGCAGATCGCCAACTTCGGTAATCTCGGTTTGTGTTGCATCAAATACCGAACCGAAATGCGAACCAATGACATCTGACGAGACGATTTCCTCGTCGGTATAACCAAACGACTCATTATTTTGCGTGGCTTTTTTCAGCGCGTTGTTGACCTCTTCAGCAGTGACTTTTTTCCCCAATATCGATACCAGTTCCGTGACAGATCCTGTTTTCACCGGAACACGCTGGGCATGGCCTTTTAATTTTCCGCTCAACGCCGGAATAACCAGACCAATGGCCTTGGCGGCACCAGTGGTATGGGGAATGATGTTCTCTGCTGCTGCCCGCGAGGCGCGCAGATCTTTCCCGCGTGGACCATCAACCAGCGACTGCGTTCCCGTGTAGGCGTGGATGGTGGTCATAGTGCCAAGCTGAATACCGAAGCTATCGTGCAGCGCTTTCGCCATCGGTGCCAGGCAGTTGGTGGTGCACGATGCGACCGAGATAATCCGATCGTTCGCATCCATTGTGTCGTCGTTGACGTTAAAGACAATGGTCTTCATGTCGCCAGCCGGGGCGGATATCAGCACTTTTTTGGCCCCTGCATCCAGGTGCGCGTTGGCTTTTTCTGTCGAGGTATAAAAACCGGTGCATTCGATGATTATCTCAGCGCCAGTGGTTTTCCACGGAATATTTTTGGCCTCTTTTTCTGCGTAAACCGCGATTTTTTTACCGTCGACAATCAGCGCGTCTTCGGTAAAGTCGATGCTCCAGGGAAACGGGCCGTAGTTTGAATCGTGCTTTAACAGATAGGCGAGAATTTTGGGCGAGGTGAGGTCATTTATGGCCACAACCTCCACGTTGCTTTTGACTTCCAGTAGCCGACGCAATACCAGACGACCGATACGACCAAAACCGTTAATGCCAATTTTACTCATGGTTTTCTCCTGTCAGGATGAGGCGGTACGACATATTTTCCTTACCAGGCTTAGTCCAGACAGGCATCCTCGGCAATAGCGGTTCTTGCGGTTAAGCGTAAGCGACTGAAAATGGGTGAACAAAAGTTAATGAATTTTTAACAAAAGCCCGTTATGTTGACGCATTATTGTTTTTATTCAGGAAGTGTTATGGGGAATAAGTATTCTGGCCTGCAAATCGGTATTCACTGGCTGGTCTTTTTGTTAGTTATTGTGGCCTATAGCGCCATGGAGTTTCGCGGATTTTTCCCGCGCAGCTATCGTCCCTTATTCAACATGGTGCACGTATCCTGTGGTATCACGATATTAACGCTGATGGTGGCGCGTCTGCTGGTCAGGCTGAAATATCCGGCACCGCCGATTGTGCCAAAACCAAAGCCAATGATGACCGGCATGGCGCATCTGGGGCATCTGGTTATCTATCTGTTGTTTATTGTGCTGCCTATTATTGGGCTGGTGATGATGTACAACCGGGGTAATCCGTGGATTGCATTCGGCATCGTTATGCCGCATGCGGCAGAGGCTAACTTTGATTTAGTGGATATGCTGAAGTCCTGGCACGTGACGCTGGCAAACCTGGGTTATTTTGTTATTGGTCTGCATGCCGTTGCCGCCCTGATGCATCACTATTTCTGGAAGGATAATACGCTATTGCGCATGATGCCGCGTAAACGCTCCTGAGGTAACGCCCCGCAAATGCGGGGCATTTTTTTAGCCGATTAATTTTCGCAGGATGGTGCTTTTCGTACGCTTTGAACCTGGGAGACGCGTTTTTTCAGGCTGACGATAGCCAGCGCAACAACAATCAGCACAATACCGCAACCTTCAACAACGCCAGGCTCTTCACCCAGCAACCACCAGGAAAACAGAACGCCACAGACAGGTACCGCCAGCGTACTTAAGCTGGCAATACTGGCTGGTAAGTTACGCAACACAAACAGCCATAAACTCCATGCCAGCGCCGTCGCCAGCACGGCGCTATAAGCTAATGCCCAGAAAACGACAGGTTGCCAGTCTGGATCTCGATGTGGAACCAGCCAGGCCACCAGGCTCATCACCAGCGCGGCATACAGCATCTGCCATGCGGTCAGCGCTAACAGATCGATATTCGGATGGCGGGTATACATTCGCTTTGCGACAATCGCGCTGGCCCCCCAACTGATCCCAGAAAGGATCGCCAGTAGCGCGCTCTGCATTGAGGCAAAGTTCAGTTGCCATGGCTGTAAAACCAGCAATAATCCCGCAGCTGCCACGGCAATGGCGAAATACTGTAAACGCCGCATGCGTTCACCGAGGAAAATGGCGGTCATAATCACCACCCAGAATGGCATGGTATAACTCAGTATGGCTACTTTACCTGCGCCGCCGCTGACTAGCGCCCATTGTGATAATCCAACCATGCCGCATGTTTGTAGTAAGGCGATCGCTAACGTATAGCCGAAAGGTGTCGGGCGCATTCCTCGGCCACGCAGTAACAGAACGATGAATAACAATAATGCGCCAAAAGAACAGCGTAGTGCGGTGAAGTCGAACGCGCCGATGTAGTGCGTGACCTGTTTCATCGCGATCCAGCTGTAGCTCCAGATGAGCGTTAAGGTGATGAGGCCGCCAATGGCCAGCGGATGACTTTTCCCTGCGGTGGTCATAATGTATCCGTTTTAATGATTTTAGTACGCCACTATACGCGCTTTCAGGGCGCCGTAGTCGTTATCATTCCGGCTGAGTACATGTCGCGAAAATTTGTACTTTCTTCTGTGGAATAAAACCGAAAATTATTTTTCCAGATAGCATAAACGCTTACCGGCAAGATGATTAAACAACGCTCAGTTCGCCACGTCTGTCACTTGATCACTGTCCTCATTAAAACTACTGTATATAAATACAGTTATATGAGAGGCAGATTATTATGGTGTTTTTCCAGCCAGTTGAACATCCCGAAATCAAACACTTCCCGCTATTTAGCGATCTCGTGCCCTGCGGTTTTCCTTCTCCGGCGCAGGATTACGTTGAGAAACGTATCGATCTTAACGACCTGTTGGTGCAGCATCCCAGCGCAACCTATTTTGTAAAATCGTCTGGCGACTCCATGATGGGGGCAGGGATCGGTGCTGGCGACTTGTTGGTAGTCGACAGTGCCAGAAAAGCGGCCCACGGAGACATTGTGATTGCTGCTATTGAAGGCGAATTCACCGTTAAGCGCCTGCAATTGCATCCGGTGGTGATGTTGAAGCCAGAGAACAGCGCCTACGCGCCGATCATGATCGGCAGCGAGGACACGCTGGATATATTTGGCGTGGTGACATTTATCATTAAATCCGCGGGCTGATCATGTTTGCGCTGGTGGATGTTAATTCGTTTTATGCCAGTTGTGAATTGGCATTCCGACCGGACCTGAAAGGTAAACCCATTGTTGTTCTTTCAAATAATGATGGCTGCGTCATTGCCAGCAGCGCGGAAGCGAAGGCGCTTGGCGTCAATATGGGAGCACCATACTTCAAACAGAAAGATCTGTTCAGGCGCTGCGGCGTGTTCTGCTTTAGTTCGAACTACGAGCTGTATGCGGATATGAGCAGCAGGGTAATGTCGATTCTGGAGGAGCTGTCTCCGCGCGTGGAAATGTACAGTATCGATGAAGCCTTTTGTGATTTAACTGGCGTGCGAAACTGCAGGGATCTTACAGATTTTGGTCGTGAAATCAGAGAAACCATTTTACAGAAAACACGCCTCACGGTTGGGGTCGGTATCGCCCAGACCAAAACCCTGGCCAAGCTGGCGAACCATGCTGCCAAAAAGTGGCAGGAACAGACTGGCGGGGTGGTGGATCTCTCGAATATTGAGCGTCAGCGTAAGCTGATGGCTGCGCTCCCGGTTGATGAAGTCTGGGGTGTCGGACGCCGTATCAGTAAAAAACTGGACGCCATGGGTATTAAAACGGTCTGCGACCTGGCGGATACCGATATTCGCTTTATCCGCAAACATTTCAACGTCGTGCTTGAGCGCACTGTGCGGGAATTGCGCGGTGAACCGTGCCTGGCGTTGGAAGAGTTTGCGCCAGTTAAGCAGGAGATCATTTGTTCAAGATCGTTTGGTGAAAAACTCACGGATTACAATGCGATGAGAGAGGCTATTTGTACCTATGCTGCACGTGCTGCGGAAAAATTACGCAGAGAGCACCAGTTCTGCCGGTTTATCTCTACGTTTATCAAAACCAGCCCATTTTCCCTGAATGAACCGTATTACGGTAACAGCGCATCGATAAAACTGCTGACACCAACCCAGGATAGTCGGGAAATTATAAGGGCGGCCACACGTAGCCTGGACGCAATATGGCGGGAGGGGCTGCGCTATCAAAAAGCAGGGGTCATGCTGGGCGATTTTTTTAGTTCTGGCGTTGCGCAGTTGAATCTGTTTGATGACAACGCCCCACGGCATAACAGCGATAAGCTGATGGCCGTTCTGGATACACTCAATGCTGAAAAGGGTAAAGGAACACTCTATTTTGCCGGACAAGGTATACAACAACCGTGGGCAATGAAGCGAGATATGCTTTCACCGCGTTATACAACGAGATATAGCGATTTACTGCGGGTGGGATAGCCATTATTATCGTAAATAAGCGTCCAGAGCGATTCTAAAACTGTCCAGAAATAAATAAAAAAACGATTATCAGCCTTCATTAAAAATCTTATTGTAGCGCCGACTAACAGATAACTAACTGACAAACGGCAAGTCTATAATAGGAAATTTATGAAAAAGACGCTTATTACACTCATTATTGCAAATGCGCTGACCGCGACTACGGCATTTGCCGCAGCGGATGCGGGAACCTGGTATGCTGGTGGGAAATTTGGTTGGTCACATTACTTTGATACCAGCGCAAGCCAGCAAACGGGGGCCAATGGTAATAAATATGGTGATGTTGGTTTTGATAGCGATAACGTCGGTGGCGGGGTATTTACAGGCTACCAGATTACTCCATGGCTGGCAGTTGAAGGCGGCTATGATTATTTAGGTAATATGCAATTCAACGGTAAAAATGGTTCTTCTGGTTCTCAAATGAAAAGCCAGGGTCTGCAATTATCGCTGAAAGCAAGTTATGGTTTGACTGATGATTGGGATCTCTACGGTCGTGCAGGGGCAATGGGATATCGCGCGGAGTCAGATATTAAAGGCAATAACCGCTTTGATACTGGTGTGCGTCCGGTTGTGGCTGTTGGTACGGAATATGCCTTTAATAAGAACTGGGCTGGCCGCGTGGAATATCAATGGGTGAGCAATGTGGGTAATGAAAACCAGATTGGCGTATCAAGTGATGTTAGTTCCGTTACCGCTGGGTTGTCATATCGCTTTGGCCAGCATGACGACGCGGAGGTTACGCCTGCACCGGCAGTTGCCGCAACTCCTGCGCCTGAACCTCAGCGTTTTAACTTAAAATCTGATGTGATGTTTGGTTATGATTCAGCAGCATTAACCCCAGAAGGGAAAGCGGCGATTGCGCAGTTATACCGAAATCCCGGTCTGCAACCGGCCAAAGACAAAGCGACCGTTGTTATTGGCTATAGCGATCGCACCGGAGCCGCAGATTATAACCAGCAACTGTCAGCCCAGCGCGCGCAGGCTGTTGCCGATGAATTAGTCGCGTTAGGCATGCCAGCTGCAAATATTACTGCACAAGGACATGGTTCGAGTGATTCTGTCACGGGATCCAGTTGTGATGGGCAGACCGGACAGCAGCTGATTAATTGCCTTGCTCCAGATCGCCATGTCGTTGTTGAGATCACTGATAAGTACTAAATCGGTGTACAAAAGCCCTCCACATTATCGAATGGGGAGGGCTTTTTTATTCGCACAGTGGACTATCATTAACTGTGACAAATTAAAGATGTTAGAGCGTAATTATGTTCATAGAATCCTTAGTTTCGAGAGCTAAAGGTAGATTATGGCGTTATTTTCTGCCACGGTTTACTCTGAAAAATCATGTGGATGATCAAGTATATAATTACTATGGTGTTTATTTTTCGGATGTAAAACAAGAAAAATATCAGCTTGTGAGCCTAAGAGGCAAAAATGTTGTGCTTGAAAAATGGCATGCTGAGCAGCACGCCTATATGGAGAAAATAAACCTTCCACTCAATGATATTGAAAAAATGAATGTTGAGATTATTCATTGGAGAAAGCAAGGTCCATTAAGGTTTGATTCGATTTTTCTTTTTGCAATAAATTATTTTACACGTATTGCTTATGCAAAAAATGCTCTGACGAGAGCAAAAAGCAATCTCTTTTCTTCATTCGCCAGTAACAAGGCGTTGAGTGGACTTGATCGTATAATGTTGCTACAGATGCTGGTGAACGAATATGTACATCAATCGCCAGAGAAAACTCACACTGGAGTAACATGTGATGAGGTTATTGATCTATTGTACGGGACGCTTTGGTATAAACATATCAAGAATGAAGATTTCAGGAGGAAGGTCTTTCTGCTGCTCCAGTCACTTGTAATTACAGAGGATGTCAGATTTAGTGATGAAAAATATTATATACAAGGCAAGGCTATTTCAACAATTGTTTCATGGGAATCTGAAGACAAACGGGAAAAGCAGCAGATCAGGATCCAGAAAAATATTAGTCGTTTGATGCTTGTGATTACCGCGTCCACATTGATGATCACCCTGGCAATACTGGCTCAGGCAGGTCTTATTAATCTACATAATCTTTGGGTGCATCTGACACAGTTAAAGCCAATCAGGGTGTTGTTCAAATTAATATGATAAAACACAATTTTTTAGTCCTGGCAGGAATACAAACTTGAGATGTTGCGTTTCGCTGCTGCCGTACTCCTTGAAATGCTGAAGAGTATCCGTTCCCTCGCGAAGACCTGTGATGAGGTATTGATAAATCTGCTGCGGTGAACCATAAATTAGTAATCCTGGTTGCCCTGGGCGTTATCGTTCGAGTTTTTATTGGGGGGGGGGGGAAATTCCGTGAATGTTGTGGTGACGTCCTGATCGGGGCAGTGATCATGATGTTTGCAGCAGTTCACCTCCCAAACGTAACGTTCACTATCCCGCAAGTTGGCGAGGTCACATTTACACACAATGAGATCGTGTTTGTGTTGGGTATGCTCGGTTATAAGGGGCTGAAGGAAGTTATCTTCGGGGTATTAAAAAACGGTTTGGTATCGATTTGCGCAAGCTTATAGCGCAACGAAAAAATAATTAAGGGGAATGAAGCCCATACGAATTAACGGGCTTTACATAGATTACTTTAGACTGATGTTCGGCAAGATATCCTGTCTGGCTACAGATTGAACTTTCCAGGCCCCGCCTTCCTGCACCATACAGTCGATAACGGTATGTGCTTTATTCGTTCCAAACGACACATAAACTTGCATACACACGGGATCATAATCTGACGACACAATCTCGATCTGCCGCCAGTCTTCACTATAATCCTGGGCTTTGATAAACATATCAGAGTCCGGTACGTCTTCGGTATTGGGGTCAGCCGCATTAGATTTTTTCAATGCGGCAATCGTGCTGGTAGTGACGTAAGGTTTAAGTCCAGCGTAATCCGTTAAAGGATTTTTCTCTTTTAACAATTGTGCAATATACCAGTGATTAAATTTCAATGCTGCTGCCTCTGGGCCAGTAGGGGAAACAGTCGCGAACGCGGAAGTGCAGATTAGTAGGCTGGTAAATATTAATAATTTCATATCAATTGTGCCTGAATAATTGATAAGACGGTGCCGCAGATGCCCAATTATTGCCAGGGTACATGCTGTTTTGTTTATAATCTGAATACCAGGTGCCATCACCGCCGTAAATGCAAGCATGTCCCGCCGGATGGCCAGCGATCGGTTGTATTACAGCAACATCGCCTTTCATTGGGGCGCCATAAACAGCTCGAAAGCCTGCTGCACGTAGGTTAAACGCCATATCTTTTGCATAGTTTGTATTGATGAGTCTAGCGCCGCCAGCGCGCACGGCATTAGAGACAAAATGAGCGCATCTATGTTGACTGGCACTTCCTGCGTGATTTCGTGCGTAATTAACGGCAGCATCTTTATTCCAGCTCATAACGTTTCCTTGTATTAATAAAAAAGCCCACAGTAAAACATTACGCTTTAAATTTAATTGTTTTTGTAAATTATCATTAAGTGATGTTAATCATCATCAAGAATAAATATGAAGTTAATTAAGTCATAAAACATGGAATTATATATTTAGGTAATGAAAAAAGGGGGGGGCGGAGTCGAAGTGGTTAACGAAGGTCCGTCGTTAAATTAGCGAGCGTGAAATAAAAGGGGCGCAGCACAACCTTCGGATGAAAGAAATTTTTGTGTCTAATCGGGTGGTGAACAGATTGAGTATCGTATTGGTAATTTCGTACAGCCAGGGCGACAGCTTTACCTTATGGCAGATGTACTGAAGAGAATTTCAATATTTGGGAAATGATATTAGACACTAATCATCAACCAATTAGCTAAACCGTTACACATCAAAATCAGCCGGCCTTGGGCGGTTTTTTATTGCCAGTAATCAGCACCCAGCTCCATCGCAGCGTAGTGACTATTAGAAGGTGGTTGACCGCCGCCAGCGGGAACTAGCGACAGTCATTCATACCCACATAGCGCTGTGGATATAAACCGGGGTTCCGTTTGCCTGTGCAGGCGATAGTAAACGGGTGTCCGCATATATCCGATAACAGCTTAATCTAAGCTACTGATATTAAATAAGTCTTATATTTTACAATGAAATAACAAATCTGATAGTATACCCCCCTATAGTATCCGGAGGGCGTATGCCGCATTCACCTGAAGACAAGAAACGCATTCTTACCCGTGTACGCCGTATTCGCGGTCAAGTTGATGCGCTTGAGCGTGCACTGGAATCTGGCGAACCGTGTCTGGCAATCCTGCAGCAAATTGCCGCCGTGCGCGGTGCATCCAATGGCCTGATGGGCGAAATGGTTGAGATCCATCTGAAAGACGAGCTGGTCAGCGGAGAAACAACGCCAGACCAGCGTGCCGTGCGCATGGCTGAAATCGGCCATCTTCTGCGTGCTTATCTAAAATAACATCATCACCTCGCAATAATGGGAAGAGACAAATGAAATCACGTGCAGCAGTTGCATTCGGCCCCGGCCAACCGTTAAAAATTGTCGAAATCGACGTCGCACCGCCAAAGAAAGGTGAAGTGTTGGTTAAAATTACCCATACCGGCGTGTGCCACACCGACGCCTTTACGCTCTCTGGCGACGATCCGGAAGGCGTATTCCCGGCGGTACTTGGCCATGAAGGTGGCGGCATTGTGGTTGAAGTAGGCGAAGGCGTTACCAGTCTGAAGCCGGGCGATCATGTGATCCCGCTGTACACCGCAGAGTGCGGCGAGTGTAAGTTCTGTAAATCGGGTAAAACCAACTTGTGCCAGGCCGTACGTGCGACCCAGGGCAAAGGTCTGATGCCGGATGGCACAACGCGCTTCTCGTATAACGGTGAGCCGATTTATCACTATATGGGCACCAGCACCTTCAGCGAATACACCGTTTGCGCGGAGATCTCTCTGGCGAAGGTTAACCCGCAGGCCCCGCTGGACAAAGTGTGTCTGCTGGGTTGTGGCGTGACCACCGGTATCGGAGCAGTCCATAACACCGCAAAAGTGAAAGAAGGCGACACCGTAGCCGTATTTGGTCTGGGCGGTATTGGTCTGGCGGTAATTCAGGGCGCGGTGCAGGCGAAAGCCGGGCGTATTCTGGCCGTTGATACCAATCCGGAAAAATTTAAGCTGGCAGGTGAAATGGGCGCGACCGATTTCATCAACCCAAAGGATTACGACAAACCGATTCAGGATGTGATCGTTGAGCTGACCGACGGCGGCGTGGATTTTAGCTTTGAATGTATCGGCAACGTTAACGTGATGCGCGCGGCACTGGAATGTTGCCATAAAGGATGGGGCGAAAGCATCATCATTGGCGTGGCGGGAGCAGGGCAAGAGATCAAAACTCGTCCGTTCCAGCTGGTTACCGGGCGTGTCTGGCGCGGTTCCGCGTTTGGCGGTGTGAAAGGGCGTACTCAGCTTCCTGGCATGGTTGAAGAAGCAATGAGCGGGAAAATTCAGTTGGATCCCTTTATTACCCACCGTTTACCGCTGGAGCAGATTAACGAAGCGTTCGATTTAATGCACCAGGGTAAGTCCATCCGTACCGTTATCCACTTTGGCGATAACTGATTCATTGGCCAGCGGATTTAACCGCTGGCACTTTCCTGAATTTTTTAGAATTATGTTGTGAAAGTGTGACGAATCCGGCGCTTTTCACGGTAAGTAAACTTCCCGGATTGCCGATGACTATCTAACGGGCGTGTTTTCACGCATAAACCCTACAAGAGAGTCGACGGTCATGGACAACACTACATCGATGCAAGCCCAGCATAAACTGGGCTTTCTGCATCAAATCCGGCTGGTTCCGCTGTTTTCCTCCATTCTCGGTGGCATTCTCCTGCTGTTCGCCCTAAGTTCTGGGCTGGCAAGCTATTTTCTTATGCAGGCCGATCGCGATCAGCGCGACGTGACCGATGAGATTCAGGTCAGGATGGGGTTATCTAACAGCTCTAACCACTTACGCACCGCGCGTATCAACATGATCCACGCCGGCGCGGCGAGCCGTATCGCCGAAATGGATGATATGAAGGCCAATATCGCCGAGGCAGAAAAACGTATTAAGCAATCGCAGGACGGTTTTAACGCGTATATGTCGCGTGCGGTAAAAACGTCTGCTGATGAAGCGCTAGATGCTGAACTGAGCGCCAGCTTCAAAGCCTATACCGACGGTTTACAGCCCATGTTGAAGTACGCCAGAAACGGTATGTTTGAAGCCATTATCAACCATGAAAACGAACATGCCAGATCGCTGGATACTGCTTACAACAAGGTATTGTTGAAAGCGATCGACATCCGTACCGCAAGGGCGAACCAGTTAAGCGAACAGGCGCATCAGCGTACACAACTCGGCATGGCTTTTATGCTGGGCGCATTTGTCCTGGCGCTGGCGCTGACCGTAATGACGTTCATTGTTCTGCGCCGCACGGTCATTCACCCTCTGCTACGCGCGGCCAAGCGTATTGAGCAAATTTCCGCGGGCGATCTGACGATGCAAGATGAACCGACCGGGCGTAGCGAAATTGGCCGTCTGAGCCGTCACCTACAGACAATGCAACGATCGTTGGGGAAAACGGTGGGTACGGTACGTCAGGGTGCGGAAGAAATATACCGCGGTACCAGTGAGATTTCGGCGGGTAATACCGATTTGTCTTCACGTACTGAACAACAGGCCGCAGCGATTGAACAAACGGCAGCCAGCATGGAAGAGCTGACCGCCACGGTGAAGCAAAACGCCGACAATGCGCATCACGCAAGCAAACTGGCGGAAGATGCTTCCGGTAAGGCCAGCCGGGGCGGTCAGATGGTTTCTGGCGTGGTGAAAACCATGGGTAATATCTCAACGAGTTCGAAGAAAATCTCCGAAATCACAGCCGTGATTAATAGCATTGCTTTCCAGACCAATATCCTGGCGCTGAACGCGGCGGTTGAGGCGGCGCGGGCAGGAGAGCAGGGGCGTGGATTTGCCGTGGTCGCCAGTGAAGTCCGTACGTTGGCAAGCCGCAGCGCTCAGGCGGCAAAAGAGATTGAAGGATTGATCAGCGAATCGGTCCGACTGATTGACCAGGGCTCCGGAGAAGTCGTCGCGGCGGGCAATACGATGACGGATATTGTCGACGCGGTAAAACGCGTGACCGATATCATGCTGGAAATTGCGGCGGCTTCTGATGAGCAGAGCCGGGGTATCGTACAGGTGAGCCAGGCGATATCAGAAATGGATAAGGTTACGCAGCAAAATGCCTCGCTGGTTGAAGAAGCATCGGCTGCGGCGGCATCTCTCGAAGAGCAGGCGGCGCGCTTAACGGAAGCCGTAGGTACATTTCGCTTAACGGGAACGAGTGCAATTAAACGCCCTCCCGTAACCACTACGCCTGACCAATCGCGTCCGCAGACGGCAACGGCCAGTGGCGATAACTGAGAAACGTTTTAACAATAAATTAAGGGACCTGATGGTCCCTTAATATTTGGCATCAAAACGGTACGGTTTTGCGTATTGCGGCGATAAGGATCTGCGCGGCCTGAGAGAGTTGCACATCGACACGGGTAAGAATACCGATGGGTTCACCCGCACCGTGGGTAGGTATCGGCAACGACACCAGCGTCGCCTGGCGTAAATCCTCTCTAACCGCACCTGAAGGGACAAACCACACATAGTCGTAATCAACCGTCAGCTGGCGGGAAAGCGATGCTGACAGCGTTTCAATGCAGCCTGTCGGCATTTTACAACCCTGACTTTGCAACAATGCTTCTGCGTGCTGGCGAGGCGCGGTTCCTTTTGGCGAAACCACCACCGGCCACTCCATTACCCGACTTAACGTGATGGTTTCCTGCAACAGCGGATGGTTAGGGCGCACGACCAGTTTAAGTGATTCCAGAAACAACAATTCATAATTCAGACCGACCATCAATTCCGGATCGGCCATGCGACCAATGCCAAGGTCGATTTCCCCGGATTTTAAACCTGCCAGAATCATCGGATTGCTCATGGTGGCGACCTGTAGCGTGGTCTCCATTTGCTGCTTGTGGAAAGGACCAATTACCGCAGGCAGAATGCCCAGTGCCGCGGTGGGTAAGGCCCCGATCCGTACGACATCAGTCTGCGACTCTTCGCGCTGATTTAACGCTTGTCCGGCGGTGTTGAGCGCATCCAGCACTCTTACCGCGTGGGTAAGAAACTGTTCTCCGGGCAGCGTTAACTGCGCGCCAAGGCGGCCACGCTCAAAGAGCCGGGTACCGGTCAGTTGCTCCAGTTCATTTAGCGTTTTGGAGAGAGCCGGTTGGCTCAGGTTAAGGGTCTCAGCCGCGCGCCCCAACGTTCCCTGCTGTGCAACGGCGACAAAAGTATGAAGGTGGCGCAAGCGAATGCGCTGATTGAACAGAACATTTTTTTCCATAAGCGATGTTAAAAACAGAGCCGTATCGGTGACAAGTAAAGTTGTTTGTTTTTGATAACTTGATAGCAAAATATTATTAACATTTATCATGTTTTACTTACAACTGATTTATTTTGCTTATGTTTTGTACAGCATTGCTGGGTGGTGGGATCATGGAAGGGAGTGTGCCCAGTCGTTATACTTTGGTGATTGTTTACTTTTGAACGATTTCTCTTCACAAGGCACTGATGAATGATACATGTAATAGGGCACCTTAATCCCGATAGCGATGCCATCTGCACCGCCGCAATGACGGCGCGTTGGCTTAGTTTACGTGGCCAGCAGGCGACGGCATGGCGTTTGGGCGAGCCTAACCGCGAAACGCAGTTTATCTTTGAGCAGGCGGGGCTGACGATGCCTGAACGGTTGACGTTTGAACTGACCGATCGTGATGTCTGGCTGGTCGATTTCACCGAGCCGGCCCAGGGACCGGAATCGTTAACAGAAAGTAACGTGGTGGGAATTATCGATCATCACCGACTTGGTGGGTTAGTCACCCGTCTGCCACCGGAAGTGTGGGTGAAGCCTGTCGGCAGTAGCGCAACCCTGCTGTGGCACCTGATGAAGGAAGGTGAACGCAACCAGTTATCTTCCGCTGAGGCTGTTTTACTGCTCGGCGCCGTATTGAGTGACACTGTCACGCTTCGTTCACCAACGACGACCACTGACGATCGCCTGGCGGTTGATGCGCTGGCCCAAAAAACCGGAGTGGATCTTGACGCTTTCAGTCGCGACCTGCTGTCAGCTAAAACAAGTGTGGAAGGGATGAGCGCCCGGGAACTTTTGCAGAAAGACATTAAAACCTTCACCATCCATGGACATTCAGTCTGTGTAGCGCAGCTCGAACTGTATGCGCTGCAACAGGTGGATGCGGTGCTGGACGATCTCCGTCAGGAAGTGGCGCGCTATGCAGAAGAAAAGAACGCTGCGTTAGTCGTGCTGATGCTCACTGACATCAATCTGGGTGATACCAGCTTATGGTTTGCTGGATCAGAACTTTCAGACATCCCGCAGCCTTGCAAGGTAGAAGGTATGCTTAGCCGTAAAAAACAGATGCTGCCCTGGCTGGAAAGTCATTTGAAACCACGCCAGTAGGTACTGTTCATCGTTTGTATGGGTGGGAAGTTTACGCGGTGTCACACTTTGTAAATTCTTCCCACCGGAGTCAGCGGCGTTTTCTACACTCCAGGTAATATTCACTGGAGGCATGACATTATGGCGAACACCATCACGGCAGATGAGATTCGGGAACAATTTTCGCAGGCAATGTCAGCAATGTACCAGCAGGAAGTCCCGCAGTACGGCACGTTGCTGGAACTTGTCGCTGATGTGAATCTGGCGGTACTGGAAAATAATCCGACGCTGCATGAAAAACTGGCGAATGCGGATGAACTGGCCCGGCTAAACGTTGAGCGTCATGGCGCCATTCGAGTGGGTACCGCGCAGGAGCTTTCTACGCTGCGCCGGATGTTTGCCGTTATGGGCATGTATCCGGTGAGTTATTACGATCTCTCCCAGGCGGGCGTCCCCGTACATTCTACAGCCTTTCGTCCCATCGACGATGCCTCGCTATCGCGCAACCCGTTTAGGGTATTCACCTCGTTATTACGGCTCGAACTAATCGAAAACGCCGCGCTGCGGCAAAAAGCCGCTGAGATCCTCGCGAAACGCGATATTTTCACTCGCCGTTGCCACGAACTACTGGATGAATTTGATGCGCAGGGCAGTTTTACATCTGAACAGGCGCAAGAATTTGTGCATGAAGCGCTGGAAACATTCCGCTGGCATCAGCACGCCACGGTCGATGAAGAGACCTATCACGCATTACACAACGAACACCGGCTGATTGCCGATGTGGTGTGCTTCCCCGGTTGTCATATCAACCATCTGACACCGCGAACGCTGGATATTGACCGGGTGCAGTCGATGATGCCGGAATGCGGCATTGAACCGAAAATACTGATTGAAGGGCCGCCGCGCCGCGAGGTGCCCATTTTATTGCGTCAGACCAGTTTCAAAGCGCTGGAAGAACCGGTGTTGTTTGCCGGTGAAATGCGCGGCACTCACACGGCACGTTTTGGTGAGATCGAACAGCGCGGCGTGGCCCTGACGCCGAAAGGTAGGGCGTTGTACGACGAATTGCTGAATAAAGCGGGAACGGGGAAAGACAATCTGACGCACCAGCTACATCTTCAGGAGGTGTTTAAAGCCTTCCCGGATAGCGAATTCCTGCTGCGCCAGCAGGGGCTAGCCTGGTTCCGCTATCGTCTGACACCATCGGGTGAAGCGCATCGGCAGGCGATTCGCCCTGATGACGAGCCGCAGCCGCTCATTGAACGGGGCTGGCTGGTTGCGCAACCCATCACCTACGAAGATTTTTTACCGGTGAGCGCCGCAGGAATTTTCCAGTCCAATTTGGGTAATGAAACACAAGCTCGCAGTCACGGAAATTCCAGCCGCGACGCGTTTGAACAGGCGCTGGGTTGCGCGGTTTATGATGAGTTTGCGCTGTATCAGGAGGCTCAAGAACGAAGTAAACGTCGGTGTGGTTTACTTTAATGGAATTTACATGGGATTCGGTCTGTTCCCATCGACATAAAATATTTTCGATTTTGTACAGATAATCGGCGACCAACAATTGGATTATTAATGAATTTTGTCTAGAGTGAGCGGTCAGAAATGTGCACTCTCATGCCGCAGATTTTGACCGGCGCGGGACCATTTACACGACCAGAAGGACTCACTTTCAGGCATGAATCGCAGACGATTTATTAAAGGTTCAATGGCAATGGCCGCCGTGTGCGGAACCAGTGGTATTGCATCACTCTTTTCCCGCGCCGCCTTTGCGGCAGAGTCTGACATTGCAGACGGAAAAACCGTACGTTTTGATTTTTCCGTTCTGCAATCGATGGCCCATGACTTAGCACAGAAACCCTGGGGCGGCGCACCACGCGCGTTACCGGACACGCTGGCGAAACTGACGCCGCAGGCCTACAACAGCATTCAATATGACGCAGAGCAGTCTCTGTGGAACAATGTTGAAAATCGTCAGCTTGATGCGCAGTTCTTCCACGTGGGAATGGGCTTCCGTCGTCGTGTACGCATGTTCTCGGTTGATGGTAGTACGCATATGGCGCGTGAAATTCACTTCCGTCCGGAACTGTTTAAATACAACGACGCGGGTGTGGATACCAAACAATTGGAAGGGCAGACTGACCTCGGATTCGCTGGATTCCGCGTGTTTAAAGCGCCAGAACTGGCCCGCCGCGATGTCGTTTCTTTCCTGGGCGCCAGCTATTTCCGCGCCGTGGATGACACCTATCAGTACGGTTTATCGGCCCGTGGTCTGGCGGTAGATACCTACACCGACAGCAAAGAAGAGTTTCCTGATTTCACCTCTTTCTGGTTCGAAACGGTTAAACCGGGCGCAACCTCCTTTACCGTGTATGCGCTTCTCGACAGTCCAAGCGTAACCGGCGCATTCAAGTTCGTGATCCACTGCGAGAAAACGCAGGTGATTATGGATGTACAAAACCACATCTATGCGCGCAAAGACATCAAGCAGTTCGGCATTGCGCCGATGACCAGCATGTTCAGCTGTGGCAACAACGAGCGTCGGATGTGCGACACTATTCACCCGCAAATCCATGACTCCGATCGTCTGGCGATGTGGCGGGGCAATGGCGAGTGGATCTGCCGTCCGCTGAATAACCCGCAAAAGCTGCAGTTCAACGCCTATACCGATAACAACCCGAAAGGGTTTGGCTTGCTGCAACTCGATCGCGACTTCTCCCATTATCAGGACATCATGGGCTGGTATAACAAGCGTCCAAGCCTGTGGGTCGAACCGCGCAACCAGTGGGGCAAGGGGACCATCGGTCTGATGGAGATCCCGACGACCGGCGAAACGCTGGATAACGTTGTCTGCTTCTGGCAGCCGGACAAGAAGATCAAAGCCGGCGATGAGCTGGAATTCAAATATCGCCTGTACTGGAGCGCTCAGCCGCCGGTGCGTTCACCGCTGGCTCGCGTGATGGCGACCCGGACAGGCATGGGCGGTTTCCCGGAAGGATGGGCACCGGGCGAGCATTACCCGGAAAAATGGGCGCGTCGTTTTGCCGTTGACTTCGTTGGTGGCGATCTAAAAGCTGCTGCGCCGAAAGGCATTGAACCGGTGATTACGCTCTCCAGCGGTGAAGCGAAACAGATTGAGATCCTCTACGTGGAGCCTATCGACGGTTATCGCATTCAGTTTGACTGGTATCCGACTTCTGACTCAACCGATCCGGTAGATATGCGTATGTTCCTGCGTTGTCAGGGTGACGCCATCAGCGAAACCTGGCTGTATCAGTACTTCCCGCCAGCGCCGGATAAACGTCAGTACGTTGACGACCGCGAGATGCGTTAATCACGCCCTTTACGGCTCTCCTGATGGGGAGCCGTATCTGCATTCATCCTCATAACGACTCTGTACACTATTTACTCGATCCTGTTCGCATTTTTCTGTATGGCAAATGGGTACTCTGTGGGTGTGTATTTCTTATACACGTTCTTGTCCACTAACAGGGAGAAAGTATGTTTCCAGAATACAGAGACCTTATTTCCCGACTGAAATCCGAGAACCCTCGCTTTCTGTCCTTATTCGAAAAACACAACAGCCTTGATCATGAGATCTCCAGACTGGAAGGTTCGGATGGTCGGGGGTATAGTTTGGACATTGTTCGTCTTAAGAAACAGAAACTCCACCTGAAGGAAGATCTGCTCAAAATATTGCAAAAAGAGAGTGTCAGTGAGAGCTAAGTAGAACGGCGCTTGCTGTGTAAAAGGGCTTCCTGCGAGAAACGGAAGCCCTTCCTGTTTTAGGTGTTAATCGACCATCACGCGTTTGTTCGTCGCCCCCCAGAGGATCGACATTTCAGTGAACAACGCGCCGCTAATTTCTTCGACTTCTTCTGCACTAACCTGCGCATTTCCCTGTTTACCGAACAGCACCACTTCATCACCGGATGCAACCTGCGGCAAATCGGTTACATCGACGATCACGGTATTCATGGATGTTTTACCCAGTACCGGAACCCGCTGGCCGCGGATCAGCACGTGTCCCGCGTTACTGAACACACGGCGATAACCATCGGCATAACCTGTCGGGATATTGGCCAGAACGGAATCACGTTTAAGGGTATAGGTTCTGTCATATCCGACGGTGTTTCCTTTGGGGTAATGGTTTACCGACGCGATGGCAGATTTAAACGTCATGACGCGTTTGTATTCGGTGCTGGCGATGGTATCGCCATAGAAAATACCGCCAACACGCACCATGTCGAGCCAGGATTCTGGAACGGTCAGGGTAGCGAACGTATTCGCGACATGCAGGGTGACATCTTCGCGCTTAAGCCCGGTAATTTTCAGTACCTGGGCTGATTGCGTATTGAAACGGGCCAGATCGCGTTTTACCACTGCCGCATCTTCTTCCGGGAAATGCGACATGATGCCGACAATTTTCAGGCCAGGTAATGCGGAAATAGCGCGTGCTTCTTCCAGACCTGCAGCGGTACTGACTTCCAGACCGTTACGCGACATACCGCCAGAGTTCAGCGCCAGATGGATACGAATAGTTTTACCTTTCTCCTGAGCGATTGCACTTAGACGCTTAGCCATATCCAGATTACCGATAAGCTCTTCGGTATCGAAATCCGCCGCCTGGCGCATCTCTTTTTCCGTCGCGTTACGCACGCGCATGAGCTGCGATGTATAGCCTGACTGGCGAACGGTACTAATCTCCTCGTTGCTGGCGATGCCAATACATTGTACGCCGTTTTGCATCATCACCGGTGTTACCAGTGAGAGATCGTGGCCATACGCGTCGCCTTTAAGAATGGCGCACATCCGGGTTTTATCTCCCAGCAGTTGCTGAACTTTATGAATGTTATATTCCAGCGCGCTACGGGAAATTTCCAGCGTGGTATTATCCACGACCTGTTGCTTATTGACGGCAAAGGGAACGGGGCCCGCTTGCGTGGTAGAAACAGGTTGGTGACAGGCGGTAATCAGTAAAAGCGGAATAAGTGCTAAACGACCCAAAGGTGCTGCCATGCTTGCTCCTTAGCAATAGAATGAAAGTGTTATTGTCATCATTACGGTCTATCCATGAGGGGATACCCGGATCACCAGAGTAACGGGTTCCACGCCAGAGATTCTTTCTAAGTGATTGCTGTTACAGCATAAAAATAAGACATCCCCGGCGCTAAACAGAGTAATATCGGCTACTGCCAGTCAGAAATGCCCCGTTTACGATCGCAAAGGAGATAAACATGTCAGAAATAATTATCGTTAGTGACGCGCTGGAACTGCGGGCGGTAGAAGAACAACACGTCACCCCTCTGCATCAGTTGGTGCTTAAAAATAAAACCTGGCTCCAACAGTCACTGAACTGGCCGCAGTTTGTCGAATCTGAGGACGACACGCGTAAGAACGTGCAGGGGAATATGATGTTGCACCAGCGCGGCTACGCCAAAATGTTCCTTATTTTCGAACAAGGGGAGGTGGCTGGCGTTATCTCGTTTAACCAGATAGAGCCGCTGAACAAAGCCGCTTATATTGGTTATTGGCTGGATGAAGAGCACCAGGGCAAAGGCATTCTGTCTCAGGCGCTACAGGCAATGATTCGTCATTATGCGCAGCGCCAGGAGATTCGCCGCTTCGTGATTAAATGTCGTGTAGATAACGTTGAGAGCAACCAGGTTGCACTGCGCAATGGCTTCCGACTGGAAGGATGTATGCAACAGGCGGAGTTCCTTAATGGCGATTACCATGACGTGAATCTCTACGCCCGCATCATTGATGGCTCTTCAGAATAAACCGGCGATAGGGGTGCGCGTGATACGTTGTTCGCCGTTGATCACTTTTGGCCCGCGCAGATGGATTGCATCGCCATCAAAGGCTTCAACTTGGGCCTGATCGGTTATCTCAATATGATGCTCGATCAGCACTTCACCCAGAATACAGGCATAGCCTTCAATCAGGATGTGACCGTCAAGCTGGAGCGGTCCGCCACGTAATTGCGCATGCCCCCCAACCAGCACGTGGTGTTTCAGCACGCAGTTACCTTCAACCACCGCGTGTTCCGCCACCTGCGAGCTGTAGCGCAGGGTAGGAATGGCGTCTTCATCCGTTCCGGCGATGACGCGTGCATGCCCATAGACTTTGGCGCAATCGCAGATCCAGACATTATTCTCTTCGTTGCCTTCTATCCGTGCAAAATCAAAAACTTCAGCCCGATGTTCTATAAAGGCATAATTGATCATCGCATCGCCATAGATTTGCGCCTGATGCACCACGCGTGAATTGCTGACTGCCGCCCGCTCGTAAATTTGCAGGAGCTGGTCGCTTTCACGGGTTAACCCTCTGGCTGCAATGATTTCAGAGTCACACACAATGCGTGCATCACCGCAGATGAGGCACTCACCGCGAACAACAGAATCCTGAATGGTGACGTTGTCACGTATTTGCGCGTTATGGCTGATTTCTGCTCGGTCAATCCAGACGGCATCACCAATCTGCGCGCCATCTCTGACCACGCTTGCCTTTGTAATACGGGCGTCTCCGGTTATCATTGCGCCGGAAAACGCGAGCGCATTCTCATCGTATATCCAGCAATTACCGCTTTGCGACAGAACACTTTCATCATCAATCCAGCCACCGAGCGTACCGGATCTAACATCATTAAAATCAATGAGTGCGATGATTTGGCGTAGTAATACACTTTTTTTATTGCCATTATCCTGGTAACTAAAGGAGCGAGATTCATCGCTTAGACGGTATTTGGTCATAGCTCATTTCCATGTTGCGCACCTTAGTTAAACGTAGCAAAGTTTTCTGCACTGGCTAAACCGGCAGATATTCCATAAAATGTATTTCAAATATACTTTAAAAAATAAACAAAATGAGTAAGAACAAACAGAGTGAACGGGTCCTCAATCTTCCGGCCGGTTATTTTGGCATGGTACTGGGTACAATTGGGATGGGATTTGCGTGGCGTTACGCCAGCCAGGTGTGGCCGGTGAGCCACTGGATTGGTGATGGCTTAGTCATCCTTGCAATGGTCATCTGGGGATTGCTGACGCTGGCCTTTCTGAGCCGTTTACTGCGTTTTCCGCATAGCGTACTGGCGGAAATTCGTCATCCGGTGATGAGTAGCTTTGTCAGTCTGTTTCCGGCCACCACGATGCTGGTCGCGATTGGATTTGTTCCGTGGTATCGACCGCTGGCGATTGGGTTATTCAGTATTGGCGTGGTCATACAGCTGGCATACGCAGCCTGGCAAACGGCAGGGCTGTGGCGTGGGGAGCATCCGGAAGAGGCCACCACGCCGGGTCTGTATCTGCCAACCGTTGCCAATAACTTTATCAGCGCCATGGCCTGTGGTGCACTTGGGTTCAACGATGCCGGGTTGGTGTTTTTGGGCGCCGGGGTATTTTCCTGGCTCAGCCTGGAGCCGGTGATTCTGCAGCGTTTACGTAGCTGCGGTGAACTACCGACGGTTTTACGGACTTCACTTGGTATACAGTTGGCACCCGCGCTGGTGGCCTGTAGCGCCTGGCTTAGCGTCAACGGCGGCGAGGGGGATACGTTAGCTAAAATGCTATTTGGTTATGGTCTGCTGCAACTTCTGTTCATGCTACGCCTTATGCCGTGGTATTTGTCACAGCCATTTAATGCGTCATTCTGGAGCTTCTCGTTTGGCGTGTCTGCGTTGGCGACAACGGGATTGCATCTTGGGCACGGCAGTGAATCAGGATTTTTTCATACGCTGTCTATCCCACTGTTTATTTTTACCAATTTTATCATTGCATTATTACTGATACGTACGTTTGCATTGCTGATGCAAGGGAAACTGCTCATCCGCACGGAGCGTGCTGCATTACTGAAATCTGAGGATAAATAATGACCCTTTGCGACGAAAACTACTTTACTGAAAAATATGATTTAACCCGTACGCATTCCGATGTCGTTGAAGCGGCAAAAGTGGTTGCACCAGGTAAAACGTTAGATCTGGGCTGCGGTAACGGCCGAAACAGCCTGTACCTGGCGGCAAACGGCTATGACGTTACCGCATGGGATAAAAACCCCATGAGCATCGCTAACCTTGAGCGCATCAAAGCGGCTGAGGGGCTGACCAACCTGAACGCGAAGGTCGCTGACCTTAATGCGTTACGTTTTGAGGGGGAATACGATTTTATTCTATCTACCGTTGTGTTGATGTTCCTTGAAGCCAAAACAATCCCTGGCCTTATTGAGAATATGCAACGTTGTACTAAACCGGGTGGATATAACTTAATCGTCGCGGCGATGGATACCGAAGATTTTCCGTGCACAGTTGGTTTTCCGTTCGCGTTTAAAACCGGAGAATTACGCAACTATTACAGTGGGTGGGATCTGCTGAAATATAACGAAGACGTAGGTGAACTTCATCGTACAGATGAAAACGGTAATCGAATTAAACTGCGCTTTGCCACCATGCTGGCACGCAAAACTTCCTGAACCTCCCGTTTGGGTTAACTCTTTCTGCGTTCAGCATTTTTTGTGCTGAGCGCAGAGATAAAATTGTGCGGTGCTTACCATTTTTAGTACATCCAAAATGAAACTGTTTTGCTATCCTTTTTAGGCATCATTGCGAAAACTAAAGGGATCGTTTCATGCGTACTCAAACTTTATTTAAAGTTGCAGTGCTTACTGGCTTGTTGGCATTATCCGGCTGTGCGTCAAAAGTGACCGAGCCGGATAAATATTCTGGGTTTTTAAAAAATTACTCTGATCTGAAGGAAACAAAATCAGCATCGGGACAAACGGTACTCCGTTGGGTTGATCCGAGCTACAACGAATCCAAATATGACAACATCGTGTATAACCCGGTAACGTATTATCCGGTTCCTAAACCTACTACACAGGTAGGGCAGCAGGTTCTTGATCAATTACTGACCTATACCAATACGAAGTTGAAAACGGCGATCGGTCAGCGTAAACCTCTGGTTACAACCCCAGGGCCACGTAGCCTGATTTTCCGCGGAGCGATTACCGGTGTTGCGACCAGCAAAGAAGGACTGCAGTTCTATGAAGTGGTCCCGGTTGCACTGCTGGTTGCGGGAACGCAAATGGCGACGGGTCACCGTACCATGGATACCAACCTCTATTTCGAGGGTGAGTTGATTGATGCAGCGACCAATAAACCGGTGATTAAAGTTGTACGTAAGGGTGAAGGTAAAGACCTGAACAACGAAAGCACGCCGATGGCGTTCGAAACGTTGAAGAAAGTTGTTGATGACATGGCGACCGATGCCTCCATGTTTGATGTGAACAAAAAACCACAATAAAAATGATGAACGCACCATCTCTGGATGGTGCGTTTTTTTATGCCACACGACGACGGTAGAGTAGTTTACCCATCAGCGCTTCCGGTCGGGCAAACATCACCAGATTTCCCAGTAAGATCAACACGAGTCCAGCAATCGCGTTAACTTGCCAGATGTATCCTTCATACAATGTTGACAGCGTCAGCGCCACCAGCGGGAACAGCAGCGTGCTGTATGCCGCCTTACTGGGACCAATGCGACCTACCAGCGTGAAATAAGCGCCAAAGGCAATCACTGAGCCGAAAATAGCCAGATATAACAGCGCGCTAAGATAGCTGAATGTCCACTGTGGCGTGAAGTTGTCGCCGCGCACCAGCGCAATGGCGGCGATCAGCAGCGTACCGTACAGCATGGCCCAACTGTTGGTTGTTAACACTTCCAGCCCTTTTTTCTGGTGACGCAGGCTGATCATATTACCTAATGAGAAGCCGAAGGTTCCCAAAGCGCTTAAACCGATGCCCAGTAACAGTGAATGATTAAACCCGCTGTTGAGCAAATCCTGCCAGAACAGAGTCACGATGCCCGTTAGTCCCAGACCCGCTGCAATATAGAAGCGCAGCGGTGGTTTTTGCCCAAAAAAGATGAAGCTATTGACTGCATTGAACAGGACGGCCATCGAGAAAATCACCGACTCCAGGCCGGTATTAATCCATGCCGCAGCCGTATAAAAACACCAGAAGTTAAAGCAAAAAACGCACCCGCCCTGTAACAGACAAAACAGATGATCGCGGCCAGACAGTTTGCGTAATTTACCGCTTAGCAACAGGATCACTATCATCACCGAGCTGGCAACGGCGAAGCGCCAAAAGATAGAAACCGGTGCAGAAACCGGACCTTGCTGCAAATAAATCGCAATCCATGTCGTTCCCCAAATAACCACTACCAGGCAGTACAACAGTGCGTTCATACGACTCTCTCTTTATTCATTCAGACTTACACTGTGTCACGACGGAATGCAGGAGGCTTTCATCGGCTTGCGGTGGACTTGCAAAATCTTGCGCTTTTTTTAGCGTAATAGTGAAAAGGCAGCTGTTAACGATATGTAGCTGATATAGACTGAAAGCCTGCTAACTTATTTTGAATGTGATGGTATGTCTCAGCCCTACGGTGCCTTTGAAAACTTGCGCAAACATAATGCCGTGCTGCATGAATCGGTTGCGTTACATTCAGGGATCCAACTGGCGGCCTGGTCGAACAAACGCGATACCATCACCCAATATTGCGATCACCATACGCTCAGTTTATACATCGCAGATGGTTACGAGAGTTACCACAAGACGGCGGGAGGCTGGAAGAATGGCGGGGGACCAGACCGTTTTTGCCTGATGCCGAAAGAGAGTGAGTCCAGTTGGGATATTCGTGACGATCTTTCCTTTGTTCATCTCTATTGTACGGACACGCATTTGCGCGAAGTGGGTGAAAAAGTCTGGGACAAAAGCCCCTATAGCTTCACGCTGGACGAGCATACGTTTGGCAGTGACCCGGGGATCACGGCGGTTTACCGTCAGTTTTTGCTTGGTAATGACTGGCAGCAACCGGCCAATCACCTCACGCTTAGCGCGGCATCTTCACTACTGTTAACGCATCTGATCCAGCATTACAGCAATGTGCAATGGCGACTTCCCGTCGTCACCGGAGGGCTTGCGCCTGCCATATTACGCAACGTGCTGGCCTATATTGAAGCACATCTGGCGTATCCCATAACGTTGAGCGATCTGGCAGGTGAAGCAGCGCTAAGTGAATTCCATTTTGCCAGAATGTTTCGCCAGTCGATGAATATGGCGCCTCATCAGTACGTCATGCAACGCCGTATGGCGCTGGCGCAGCAACTGGTCTGTTGTTCATCACGCAGCCTGTCGGATATTGCAATGGCCTGTGGGTTCAGTTCGGCGAGCCATTTCAGTAACCGGTTTAAACAAGTGACGGGTAAAACGCCAACGCAGCTACGCGCGGCGAAATAACGTCAACACTGAGTAGCAGATACCGCCGACGACCAGCCCCCAGAATGCAGACCCAACACCAAATACCGTCAGACCACTGGCCGTAACCAGAAAAGTGACGATGGCCGCATCGCGTTCTGCTTCATTATGTAAGGCTTGAAATAAACTACCGCTAATCGTGCCGAGTAATGCCAGACCAGCAAGCATCTGGATCCAGCTTACGGGCAGGGCTGCCATCAGTCCTGTGACCGAACCGCCAAACACCCCAGCCAGAATGTAAAAGACACCCGCTGCCGCTGCGGCGAGCCAGCGTCGATTTGCATCTGGATGGGCTTCGGGGCTTTGGCAAATTGCGGCGGTTATGGCGGCGATGCAGATGGAATAGACGCCAAACGGCGAAAATAGCAGTGCCAACAGACCCGTAAAAACAATCAGGGGTGAAACGGGTAACGAATATCCAGATGCTTTCATGGTCGCAATACCGGGGGCATTTTGCGAAGCCATAGTGACCAGAAACAGCGGTAGCGCAATACTGATACTGTGGGCTAATGAAAAGTGTGGTGCAATAAACGCTGGCAACACCGGTGACAGATTAACACCATCGGTGACAATGTCACCTTTAACCAGGGCGATGGCTATACCTACCAACATTGCGGCGATAACGGCATACCGTGGGGCGATTACTTTTAGTACCAACCACGCCAGCAGCATGCTGCCGCACAAGATAAGCTCACTGTTCAGGCTATTGAACGCCTGCAAACCAAAACGCAGCAAGATCCCGGCCAGCATGGCCGATGCCAGCGAGTGGGGAATAATTTTCATCAGGCGGGCAAACAGCCCGGTTATACCGCACAGCACAATCAATGCATTAGCTACGATAAAAACACCGATAGCATCCTGAATCGATACCCCTTGCAGGCCCGTCACCAGCAGCGCGGCACCGGGCGTTGACCATGCGGTAAGTACAGGGGCGCGATACCACAATGTCAGCGCCAGCGTACTGACCCCCATTGCTAGCCCTAGTGCGGTCATCCAGCCTGCGATTTGTCCGGTCGTCGCACCTGCGGCGAGCGCCGCTTGCCAGATAATGGCCGCTGAACTGGCGTAGCCGACCAGGACCGCCACAAAACCCGACAAAACTGTAGGCAGGGGGATGGAAAATGTGCGCATAGCAACTCCGCGTGCGTTATAACGGTCAGTCACTGTAACACTGTGCGTTATAGCGTACAAGTGCTAAGCTGTAGCCCTGAGAAAGGAGAGCGACGAAGGAGAAAAATGGACAACTTAACCCACTATCTGGCCACAACGCTCAAAACGCTACGTCACCAGAGGGAATGGAGCCTTTCGCGTCTGGCGGAGGAAACTGGCGTGTCAAAAGCGATGCTGGGGCAGATTGAGCGCAACGAATCCAGTCCAACGGTGGCAACATTGTGGAAAATAGCCACCGGACTGAACGTCCCGTTTTCAACGTTTATTTCACCACCAGAGTCAGACGGCACGCTAACATTCGATCCCCAGCAGCAGGCGATGGTCGTCACACCGTTGTTCCCGTGGGATCCGCAACTGTGCTTCGATCATTTTTCGATACTGCTGGCACCCGGCGCGCTCAGTGAATCTACTCCGCATGAAACCGGCGTAATTGAGCACGTGGTGGTGATTAGTGGTCTGCTGGATATGTGTATTGAGGGGCAGTGGCGCACCTTTAAATCCGGTGAGGGTGTCCGTTTCGCCGGAGATACGGCACATAGTTACCGTAACAGTAGCGAGCAAACGGTTCATTTTCATTCGCTGATCCATTACCCACGCGGTTAATCGGGAAAACTATTCCGAAACGCCGCGCTTGTGACTACAATAACCGCCATTTTTACCGCTTGTGGATGGTAACAACTGTATGCGCCAGCAGCCTCATCACCTTGAATTGTTAAGCCCGGCTCGGGATACCGCCATTGCGCGCGAAGCCATTTTGCACGGCGCAGACGCCGTTTACATTGGTGGACCAGGTTTTGGCGCGCGTCATAACGCCAGTAATAGCCTGAAAGATATTGCCGAATTAGTGCCTTTTGCCCATCGTTACGGGGCAAAAATCTTTGTGACGCTAAATACGATCTTGCATGATGATGAGCTGGAGCCCGCACAACGGTTAATTACCGATCTGTATCAGACCGGCGTTGATGCCCTGATCGTGCAGGATATGGGGATTCTGGAACTGGATATTCCCCCGATTGAACTGCACGCCAGCACCCAGTGCGATATTCGCAGCGTTGAGAAGGCGAAATTTCTATCCGATGTGGGATTCACCCAGATTGTGCTGGCGCGCGAACTGAGCCTTGAGCAGATTAACGCTATCCATCAGGCTACCGATGCGACCATTGAGTTTTTCATTCACGGTGCGCTGTGCGTTGCCTATTCAGGGCAGTGCTATATTTCACATGCACAAACCGGACGCAGCGCTAACCGCGGCGACTGTTCCCAGGCTTGCCGTCTGCCGTATACCCTGAAAGACGATCAGGGGCGCGTGGTATCCTATGAAAAACATCTGCTATCGATGAAAGATAACGATCAGACCGCCAATCTGGGTGCGTTGATTGACGCAGGTGTGCGTTCCTTCAAAATTGAAGGGCGCTATAAGGACATGAGTTATGTGAAGAATATTACCGCGCATTATCGCCAGATGCTCGACGCCATCATTGAAGAACGCGGCGATCTGGCCCGTTCATCAGCGGGACGCACCGAACATTTCTTTACCCCATCCACAGAGAAAACCTTCCATCGCGGCAGTACCGATTATTTTGTGAATGCCCGTAAAGGGGATATCGGTGCATTCGACTCACCAAAGTTTATCGGTTTGCCGGTCGGCGAAGTCCTGAAGGTGGCAAAAGATCATCTCGATGTTGAAGTGACCGAACCGCTGGCAAACGGGGATGGCCTGAACGTGTTAATCAAACGTGAGGTGGTTGGATTCCGCGCCAACACCGTGGAAAAAATGGGGAACAATCGTTATCGGGTATGGCCGAATGAAATGCCCGCCGATCTGCACAAAGTGCGTCCGCATCATCCGCTGAATCGCAACCTCGATCATAACTGGCAGCAAGCGTTAACAAAAACTTCCAGCGAACGCCGTGTTGCGATCGATATTGAGCTCGGCGGCTGGCAGGAGCAGTTGATTCTGACGCTCACCAGTGAAGAGGGCGTGAGTATCACCCATACGTTGGACGGCCAGTTTGAGGAAGCGAACAATGCGGAAAAAGCGTTGAGTAACCTACAGGATGGACTGGCAAAACTTGGTCAGACTATGTACTACGCCCGTAATATTCAGGTGAATCTGCCGGGCGCGCTGTTTGTGCCAAACGGTCAACTAAATCAGTTCCGGCGTGAAGCCGTTGATATGCTGGATGCAGCGCGCCTGCAAAGCTATCAGCGCGGTAGCCGCAAACCGGTATCTCAGCCAGCGCCGGTTTATCCACAAACGCACTTGAGTTTCCTGGCTAACGTCTACAACCAAAAAGCGCGTGAGTTTTATCACCGTTATGGCGTTCAGTTGATTGATGCAGCCTATGAAGCACATGAAGAAAAGGGCGAAGTGCCGGTGATGATCACCAAACATTGCCTGCGTTTCGCCTTTAACCTGTGTCCGAAACAGGCGAAAGGTAACATCAAAAGCTGGAAAGCAACACCGATGCAACTGGTTAACGGCGATGAAGTCCTGACGCTGAAATTTGATTGCCGACCGTGCGAAATGCACGTAATCGGCAAGATGAAGCACCACATTCTGAAGATGCCGTTGCCGGGCAGCGTCGTGGCTTCGGTCAGTCCAGAAGAACTGATGAAGACACTGCCGAAGCGCAAAGGTTAATCGTTAGCTCAGATGTGTATCGGGTTTGCGTGATTTTTGCCAGTGATGGTGCTCACGAAGATCGGCGGCGGATTCTTCCGCCGTCACTCGAAGTTCATCGCTGTCGGCCGTGTGTCGTAGTAAATGATCGGCATCCTGCACCTGAAGATATTCATGTCCCTGATTAGTAGCGAAAAGTTGACCGGAAAAAAGCGCGCTGGCCAGCAATAACACCGTTAACCCTTTCTTAAACATCATGCACCCTCTGGTACGTTAGCTGCGGAATTGGCGATAATTTCGCCCGGTGACTATTCAATATTTTAATCGGGTTAATGACAATCTCTGTTTTGCCATTTCGATGTTTTTTACATTTTTGTTTAGTCGATGTTGGGATTTGTAACAACCGGGCAATACAGTGCTGCCCGGTTGTTTGCAAGGAGAGTATCAGGACTTAAATCCGGCGGCTGTCATCAGGAGACGAAAGAACATACCAACGGCGGCCAGGGCCAGCACGCTGCCGCCCCAGAGGATCACCAGCCACATCAGGCGTTTCCAGATTGTTTGTTGCATCAATGATACCCCTCACCATGTTGAACTTTGCCGCGGAAAACGTAGTAGCTCCAGAAGGTGTACACCAGGATTATCGGGATAATCAGCAGTGCGCCAACCAACATAAAGCCCTGACTTTGTGCCGGAGCCGCCGCCTGCCAGAGCGTAATAGACGGTGGAATGATATGTGGCCAGATACTGATCCCCAGCCCGCTAAACCCGAGAAAAATCAGCCCCAGCGTTAATACAAAAGGCAGCGTATGGCAGTTATGTTGCCCCAGCGAACGCCACAGCCAGAGACTGATAAGCGCAACCAGCAGCGGAACCGGCATCAGGAACCAAAGGTTGGGCAGGCTAAACCAACGCTCGGCAATCGCGCTATGTGCCAGTGGTGTCCACAGGCTGATAATGGCAATCACAACCAACATTGCCAGCAGCAGTTTTTTGGCCACACTGCGCATTTTATCCTGCAACGGATTTTCGCTTTTCATCACCAGCCATGTCGCCCCCAGCAGGGCGTAAGCCACGACCAGACCAACGCCGCAGAACAACGTGAACGGGGTCAACCAGTCGAAAGGACCGCCGCTGTAGCTGCGTCCGGTAACGGAAAACCCGTTGAGTACGGCACCCACCACGACACCTTGCGTGAATGTCGCGAGGATTGAACCGCCGAGAAAGGCTTTATCCCAGAATGGTCGGTGAGCCGGTGTGGCTTTGAAGCGAAACTCGAACGCGACGCCGCGAAAAATCAGACCGATCAGCATCAGCGTCAGCGGGATGGTCAGCGCATCGACGATCACCGCATAGGCCAGGGGGAAAGCGCCGAATAATCCGGCTCCGCCCAATACCAGCCAGGTTTCATTGCCGTCCCATACCGGGGCTACGCTGTTGACCATAACATCGCGGTCGTCAGCGTCCTGAATCGCTGGGAATAAAATGCCAATCCCGAGATCAAAACCGTCCATCACAATATACATCAGCGTGGCGAAGACGATAATTACAAACCAGATAACTGATAAATCGATACCCATTAGCGATGTGCCTCCGGTTGAGAATCGAGGACGGCGGCTGAAAGCGGCCGGGCAGGCGTGCCTGTCGGCGGAATGGTCGGGTCATCTTCCTGTGGCCCTTTACGGATCAGGCGGATCATGTAGCTGTAACCCACGCCAAACACTGAGCTGTACACCACAAAGAAGGACAGCAGGCTGATGCTCATATGCAAATCGCCATGTGCAGAAACCGCATCCGCCGTACGTTGCAGACCGTAAACCACCCACGGCTGACGGCCAACTTCAGTGGTCACCCAACCGGCAAGGATGGCAATCAGACCGGAAGGACCCATCCATAAGGCAAAGCGCAGAAAAGGGCGCGAGGTGTATAAACGCTGCTTATAGCGCAGCCACAGGGCAAACGCGCCCAACAGGATCATCAGCATGCCTAGCCCGGCCATTATGCGAAACGACCAGAACACCATGGTGGAGTTGGGCCTGTCTTCTTTAGGAAACTCTTTTAGAGCCGGGACCTGTTTGTCCAGACTATGGGTCAGGATCAGACTGCCCAGCGCCGGGATTTCCAGCCCATAGCGGGTGCGTTCCTGCTCCATATCCGGCCAGCCGAACAGCAGCAGCGGAGTCGGTTCACCGGGGCGATTTTCCCAGTGTCCTTCAATCGCAGCAATTTTTGCCGGCTGATGCTTCAGCGTATTCAAACCGTGCATATCGCCAATCAAGGCCTGCAGTGGAGCGACGATTAATGTCATCCACAGCGCCATCGAAAACATCGCTCGAATTGCTGGTGTGTTATTCCCGCGCAGCAAATGCCATGCCCCCGAGGCAGCAACAAACAACGCGCTGCTCAGGAAGGCGGCAACCGACATATGCAGCAGACGATAGGGGAATGAGGGATTGAAAATAACGGCGAACCAGTCGACGGGAACGACCTGGCCGTTAACTATTTCATAGCCTTGCGGTGTCTGCATCCAGCTGTTGGAGGCGAGGATCCAGAAGGTTGAAATAATGGTACCCAGTGCGACCATGCAGGTGGCAAAGAAATGAAGTCCTGGACCAACCCGATTCCAGCCAAACAACATCACCCCAAGGAAACCAGCTTCGAGGAAGAAGGCGGTTAATACTTCATAGGTCAGCAACGGCCCAGTGATACTCCCGGCGAACTCGGAAAAACCACTCCAGTTGGTGCCGAACTGATAAGCCATCACCAGCCCGGAAACTACACCCATACCAAAATTTACGGCGAATATTTTCGACCAGAAATGGTAAAGCGATCGCCAGGTGGGATTTTTCGTTTTTAGCCATAGCCCTTCCAGCACAGCCAGATAACTGGCGAGCCCGATAGTAATAGCCGGAAAGATGATGTGAAAGGATACCGTAAACGCGAACTGGATCCTTGCCAGGTGAAACGCGTCAAGACCGAACATGCTTAACTCCGCAGGCAAAATTGATTTAGCGCAATTCTAAGTCTGAGGAGCAATGGAAGGCAGAAACAGAACAGTTCTTTTTAACCATAACAGTTGCAGCTCTGTTATAAGTTGCACTCGCTGATATGAAATCTGGAAGCTTGATTCCTGTTATTGAATAGCGTTCTCTTCTTGAAATACGCGCCGTAGGCAAAGAACTGTCATTACCGATGTTGTAAAACTGTTAACTATAACAGTTAAATAAAATACCCTGATTATGTAAACTGATATACACAGTGGTTGTCACCGACACCGGTAATCAGGACGAAAAATGAAAAAGTACCAGCGACTGGCAGAGCAAATTCGCGATCAAATTGCGTCTGGCGTATGGCAGCCAGGCGATCGCTTGCCATCCTTGCGTGAGCAGGTGGTCAGCAGCGGAATGAGTTTTATGACCGTCGGACACGCATACCAGTTGCTGGAAAGCCAGGGGCGGATTATTGCCCGACCGCAGTCTGGCTATTATGTCGCCGCGCGCCCCGAACGTGAATTTGCTGCGCCGCAGGTGCAGGTTATGCGCGATGAAGCGGTGGATATCAATACCTACATTTTTGATATGTTGCAGGCCAGCCGGGATGCGTCAGTGATGCCCTTTGCCTCCGCATTCCCCGACCCGCGGCTGTTTCCACTTCAGCAGTTGAATCGCTCGTTGGCGCAGGTGAGTAAAACTGCCACCGCCATGAGCGTGATTGAAAACCTGCCGCCGGGGAATGCTGAGCTGCGTCATGCCATTGCCCGTCGCTATGCTCAACAGGGGATGACCATTTCACCTGATGAAATCGTCATCACCACCGGCGCGATGGAAGCCCTCAACCTGAGCCTGCAAGCAGTCACCGAACCGGGTGATTGGGTAATTGTCGAAAACCCCTGTTTTTACGGGGCGTTGCAGGCCCTGGAGCGATTACGTCTGAAGGCGCTTTCGATTGCCACCGACGTAAAAGAGGGGATCGATCTCACCGCGCTGGAGCAGGCGTTGCAGGAGTACCCGGTAAAAGCTTGCTGGCTAATGACAAACAGCCAAAATCCACTGGGTTTTACGCTCAGCGCAGAGAAAAAGGCGCGTCTGGTTGCCTTGCTGGAAAAATACCACGTAATACTGATTGAAGATGATGTTTACAGCGAGCTGTACTTTGGCCGCGAAAAACCGTTGCCCGCCAAAGCCTGGGATCGCGCCGACAGCGTTCTGCATTGTTCGTCCTTCTCGAAGTGTCTGGTACCAGGATTTCGTATTGGCTGGGTAGCAGCAGGGAAACATGCCCGGCGTATTCAGCGACTCCAGCTAATGAGCACCTTATCTACCAGTTCGCCTATGCAGCTTGCCCTTGTTGATTATCTTTCAACCCGGCGCTATGACGCGCATCTGCGGCGCTTGCGTCGGCAACTGGCGGAACGTAAACAACAGGCCTGGCAAACGCTGCTGCGTCATCTTCCGGCGGAAGTCAAAATTCACCACAACGACAGCGGTTATTTTCTGTGGCTGGAGCTGCCGGAACCGCTTGATGCCGGTGTGCTCAGTAGCCATGCGCTGGCACACCACATCAGTATTGCGCCGGGGAAAATGTTCTCGACCTCGGGAAGCTGGACACGTTTTTTTCGTTTTAATACGGCATGGCACTGGGGAGATCGCGAAGAGCAGGCCGTAAAACAGCTTGGTAAATTAATTCGTGAAATGATGAAATAAACCATAACGCGCTATTCAATATAAATGAATAGCGTGTTCTTATTTTCGAAATAGTGAATGCTGAACCACGGTATTATTTATATCGGGTGCGTCCATACAAAATATCAATAGTTATTACTATTGCCACCTCTGCGTCTAACTCCTTGTCTATACTCCAGAAGATTACCCCCAGGTCAGAGTCTGTAGCGTAATGAGCGTTAGCTCACAACCTGATTAAATTTCCTTGCGCCAGCAGGAACGCTTACAACACCCCGACTATTTTTAGAAAAGGACATATATTTACGGCAAGGCTGCCGCTCAATATTTTTTAGACAGGAGTAAGACGTTATGAGCAAGCAGTTTGCCCTCAGTAGCCTGTGCGCACTCAGTATGACGCTGATGACTGCGCAGGCAGCCGAACCCCCCACATCATTAGATAAACCGGAAGGCCGCCTGGATATTATTGCCTGGCCGGGTTATATCGAACGTGGGCAAACCGATAAGCAATATGACTGGGTCTCACAGTTTGAGAAAGATACCGGCTGCGCGGTTAATGTAAAAACGGCAGCCACATCTGATGAAATGGTCAGCCTGATGGCAAAAGGCGGCTACGACCTGGTTACCGCTTCTGGTGATGCCTCACTGCGCCTGATTATGGGAAAACGCGTTCAGCCAATTAATACCGCGCTGATCCCTAACTGGAAAACCATCGATCCACGCGTGGTAAAAGGCGAATGGTTTAACGTTGGCGGAAAAGTTTACGGCACACCGTACCAGTGGGGACCAAACCTGCTGATGTATAACACCAAAATTTTCCCAACGCCGCCGGATAGCTGGAGCGTGGTGTTTGTTGAGCAAAAACTTGAGGATGGGAAAAGCAATAAAGGGCGCGTTCAGTCCTACGATGGCCCGATCTATATTGCCGATGCCGCGTTATTCGTTAAAGCCACTCAGCCGCAGTTGGGTATTACCGATCCCTATCAGCTCACTGAAAAACAGTATCAGGCGGTGATCAAAGTCCTGAGCGATCAGCACGCGCTGATCCATCGCTATTGGCACGATACCACCGTGCAAATGAGCGATTTCAAAAACGAAGGCGTGGTAGCGTCAAGCGCCTGGCCTTATCAGGCTAACGCCTTGAAAGGCGAAGGTCAGCCAATTGCCACGGTCTTCCCAAAAGAAGGGGTTACAGGATGGGCTGATACCACCATGCTGCACAGTGAAGCGAAACACCCGGTTTGTGCTTACAAATGGATGAACTGGTCATTAACCCCGAAAGTACAGGGCGACGTAGCGGCCTGGTTTGGTTCTCTGCCAGTGGTGCCTGAAGGTTGTAAAGCCAGCCCTCTGTTGGGTGAAAAGGGTTGTGAAACCAACGGCTATAGCTACTTTGACAAAATTGCCTTCTGGAAAACGCCGATTGCCGAAGGTGGAAAATTCGTTCCTTACAGTCGCTGGACGCAGGATTACATCGCCATTATGGGCGGTCGTTAATTCCACTGGGGGTTTTATGACGTACGCAGTGGAGTTTCATAACGTCTCGCGTTTGTATGGGGATGTTCGTGCAGTTGATGGGGTAAGTATTGCGATTAACGACGGTGAGTTTTTCTCTATGCTGGGGCCATCCGGCTCCGGCAAGACCACTTGTCTGCGCCTGATTGCCGGGTTTGAGCAGCTGTCAGGCGGCGCAATTACCATTTTTGGTAAGCAGGCCAGCGAATTGCCGCCCTGGGAACGGGACGTCAATACGGTATTTCAGGATTACGCGTTGTTCCCGCACATGTCGATTCTCGACAACGTCGCCTACGGGCTGATGGTCAAAGGCATCGATAAAAAACAGCGCCACGCGAAAGCACGTGAAGCGCTGGATAAGGTCGCACTCGGTTTTGTGCATGAGCGTAAACCGTCGCAGCTTTCCGGTGGGCAACGTCAGCGCGTGGCGATTGCCCGGGCGCTGGTCAATGAGCCGCGCGTCCTGCTGTTGGATGAGCCGCTCGGGGCATTGGATCTTAAATTGCGTGAACAGATGCAGCTGGAACTGAAAAAATTACAGCAATCTCTTGGCATCACGTTCATTTTTGTTACCCACGATCAGGGGGAAGCCCTGTCGATGTCCGATCGTGTGGCGGTGTTTAATAACGGTCGCATTGAACAGGTAGATTCTCCGCGTGAACTGTATATGCGTCCACGTACGCCGTTTGTGGCAAGTTTCGTCGGGACGTCCAATGTCTTCGATGCGACGATGTCGGCGAACGTTTGTGGGCTACAGGGGATGTTCTCCCTGCGTCCGGAACACATTCGCTTGAATGATACCGGAGGAGAAGTTCAGGCCCGGGGGGTTATTCAGGCGGTGCAGTATCAGGGGGCGGCGACGCGGTTTGAGCTAAAACTCGCCGGAGGGGAAAAATTGCTGGTTAGCCAGGCGAACCTGACGGGAGAAATGCTACCGTCAACGTTGTCGCCAGGTCAGCAGGTGATGGCATCCTGGTCACGCGACGTGATGGTACCGCTGGTTGAGGAGAGGTGAATGGCTATGAACGTCTTACATTCGCCTCCACAGTCGACCAATCTGAACCGGATCTCAGGTTACTTCTGGCGTAATCCGGGGTTGGGGTTATTTTTGCTGCTCCTCGGACCGCTGATGTGGTTTGGCATCGTCTACTTTGGCTCATTACTGACGCTGTTGTGGCAAGGTTTTTATACCTTCGACGATTTCACCATGTCGGTCACACCAGACCTGACGCTGGCGAATTTGCAGGCGCTGTTTAATCCCGCTAACTACGACATCATTTTGCGCACTCTGACGATGGCGGTAGCAGTCACCATCGCCAGCGCGATTCTGGCGTTTCCGATGGCGTGGTATATGGCTCGCTATACCAGCGGCAAAATGAAGGCTTTTTTTTACATTGCCGTAATGTTGCCAATGTGGGCCAGCTACATCGTTAAAGCCTATGCGTGGACGCTGCTGTTGGCTAAAGACGGCGTGGCGCAGTGGTTTTTAACCCACCTTGGGCTGGAGCCGTTGCTGCTTTCGTTCCTGACATTGCCTGCGGTAGGCGGCAATACGCTGTCGACTTCAGGGTTAGGGCGTTTCCTGGTGTTCGTCTATATCTGGCTGCCGTTTATGATCCTGCCGGTACAGGCCGCGCTGGAGAGACTTCCGCCGTCGCTGTTACAGGCTTCTGCTGATTTGGGCGCGCGTCCGCGTCAAACCTTCCGCTATGTGGTGCTTCCATTGGCGATACCGGGCATTGCAGCGGGTTCAATCTTTACCTTCTCTCTGACGTTGGGTGACTTTATTGTGCCGCAACTGGTAGGACCGCCGGGCTATTTCATCGGCAACATGGTGTATTCACAACAAGGGGCGATCGGCAATATGCCGATGGCGGCGGCATTTACTCTGGTGCCGATTGTGTTAATCGCACTGTATCTGGCGTTCGTGAAGCGTCTGGGAGCTTTCGATGCACTCTGAACGCGCACCCTGGCTACTCAAACTGGCGGCATGGGGCGGGGTTATTTTCCTGCACTTTCCCATCCTCATCATCGCCACCTATGCTTTTAATACTGAGGAGGCTGCTTTTAGTTTTCCACCCCAGGGATTAACGCTGAAGTGGTTTAGCGTTGCTGCGCAGCGTAGCGATATCCTGGAGTCTGTGACGTTGTCACTTAAGATCGCTGCGTTGTCGACAGCTATTGCCCTTGTTCTGGGGACGCTGGCCGCGGCCGCGCTGTGGCGTAGGGACTTTTTTGGCAAAAGTGCAATATCGCTGTTGCTACTGTTGCCGATCGCGCTGCCGGGCATTATTACCGGCCTTGCGCTGTTGACGGCGTTTAAAACCATCAACCTGGAACCAGGTTTTCTCACGATCGTAGTGGGCCATGCGACGTTTTGCGTGGTGGTGGTGTTTAACAACGTTGTGGCGCGTTTTCGCCGTACCTCATGGAGTCTGGTCGAAGCGTCTATGGATCTTGGCGCCAATGGCTGGCAAACCTTTCGTTATGTCGTGCTGCCAAATCTGGCATCGGCACTTCTGGCGGGGGGGATGCTGGCGTTTGCCTTGTCGTTTGATGAAATCATCGTGACAACGTTCACCGCCGGACATGAAAGAACACTTCCTCTGTGGCTGCTCAATCAATTGGGCCGTCCACGGGATGTGCCGGTCACCAACGTTGTGGCATTGCTGGTAATGCTGGTGACAACACTGCCAATTTTAGGGGCCTGGTGGCTAACGCGTGAAGGCGACACTCTCGCCGGAAACGGTAAATAAACGACGATATGGGAAATTGCTATGCAACATCAATTACTGATTAATGGCGAGCTGGTCAACGGTGAAGGTGAAAAGCAGCCAGTCTATAACCCTGCCACTGGTGAACTCATTCTGGAGATTGCTGAGGCGTCAGCCATGCAGGTTGATGCCGCTGTACGTGCGGCAGACGCCGCGTTTGCCACCTGGGGGCAAACCACGCCGAAAGTCCGCTCTGAACTGCTGCTGAAACTAGCGGATGCTATTGCTGATAACGCGCAAACCTTCGCTGAGCTGGAATCACTTAACTGCGGTAAACCGCTGCACTGTGTTCTCAACGATGAAATTCCCGCTATTGCCGATGTTTTCCGCTTCTTCGCCGGTGCGGCGCGTACCCTGCAAGGACAGGCGGCCGGTGAGTATCTGGAAGGGCATACCTCGATGATTCGCCGTGATCCGCTGGGCGTGGTTGCTTCTATTGCGCCGTGGAACTATCCGCTGATGATGGCGGCGTGGAAGCTGGCTCCAGCGTTGGCGGCGGGGAACTGCGTGGTGATTAAACCGTCAGAAATTACTCCGCTGACAGCGCTTAAATTAGCCGAATTCGCCAAAGACATTTATCCGGCTGGCGTGATTAACGTGCTGTTTGGTCGCGGTAAAACGGTGGGCGATCCGCTGACCGGTCATGAAAAAGTGCGTATGGTTTCGCTGACCGGCTCCATTGCAACCGGCGAACACATTATTCAGCACACCGCGCCGTCAATTAAGCGTACGCATATGGAACTGGGCGGAAAAGCTCCGGTGATCATTTTTGATGATGCCGATCTGGATGCAGTGGTGAGCGGCGTGCGGACCTTTGGTTATTACAATGCCGGGCAGGACTGTACCGCTGCTTGCCGAATCTATGCCCAGAAAGGCATTTATGATGCACTGGTCGAAAAACTTGGCGCCGCCGTTGCCAGCCTGAAAATCGGTCCGCCGAATGATGAATCGACCGAGCTGGGACCAGTGAGCTCGCAGGCACATCTCGATCGCGTGACTAAAGCGGTCGATGAGGCTAAAGCGTTGGGCCATATTAAGGTCATCACCGGCGGTAAAAAAGTGGATGGTTCAGGCTACTATTTTGCCCCGACGCTGCTTGCTGGGGCGAAGCAGGACGATGCCATCGTACAGCGGGAAGTTTTCGGTCCGGTGGTCAGCGTGACCGTATTTGATGATGAAGATCAGGTGCTGGCATGGGCCAACGATTCGAAATACGGCCTGGCATCCTCCGTCTGGACCCGGGATGTTGGGCGAGCGCATCGCTTTAGCGCTCGCCTGCAATATGGTTGTACCTGGGTCAATACCCATTTCACGCTGGTTAGCGAGATGCCGCACGGTGGGCAAAAACAGTCTGGCTATGGAAAGGATATGTCGGTTTATGGGCTAGAGGATTACACGGTTATTCGCCATGTTATGATCAAGCATGAGTAATATCTTAAGCGCGATCGGCGAATGGGGCACGGATAGCTAAATATTGGCATACGTGTGTCTATACTATTCGCGCCACTGGCCTCGTCGCCATCGGACGGCGGTAAGTTGGAAATATCCGCGAGGTCAGGCTAATTGATACAACAAAGCCCCAGCATATAGCCGGGGCTTTGTGCTTTCAGGATCGCCATCGGGTTTATCTGCGGCCCAGGCTGCAAAGCCAGGCGAGTAGGGCACAGACGCTCAGAACCAGCCCCAGTTGCTGCACCATGCCTGCTAAACCCAGCATCATCCCAAGTAACAGGTAATAGCTTAATCCGAACAAAGCACCTGCGGCACCGGCCTGTTCACGGTAGTGACGCAGCGCCTGACTCAGCACATTGGGAATGGCGATACCATAGGCAATCACCACGCCGAACACCGGAATCAGGATCCACGCGGAGTGCTGCAAACACCACGCGACGAGACCTGACAACGCTGCCAGCACACAGGCATAACGTACCAGTTGTTCCGGCGTCAGACCTGTCGTTAACAGTCTTCGGTTCAGCAGGCTACCTGACAGAGAAGCAAACGCAAGTAGCAACCCCGTCCAGCCAAAGGCTCTGGAGCTCCATCCTAATTGCCCAAAAAGAAACGGTGCCAGGCTGTAATAGCTAAACAGCATGGTGTTCAGCAGGGCAACCAGCATGGCGTTTTTCCGCAACTCACTGTCCCGCATCATGCGGGAAAATAGCGCGGCAAGCTTCGGGCTGAGCGTATGTTCGGGCCGGGTTTCTGGCAGCATGGTCGCTGTCAGTATTAGCAGTAGCAACGCCAACAGCACAAGGGCAACAAAGACACCGGTATGGCCGTACAGACTCACTAACCAACCTCCGCTTAGCAGGCCAAAAACCGGACTCAATGCCAGTGCGGCCCCCATCACGGAAAAGACGCGGGATAGCGCAGTTGATTCATAACTGTCCCTTAGCATGGTCTGTACCACGACCGACCCCGCAGCCGCACCGACGGCGGAGATCATCCGTGCCAGCAGCAAAACGCTGAAGTCGGTGGCAACAACGGCCAATGCGCAACCTGTTCCATAGCAGATAAGCCCTGCCAGCATCGCCCAACGTCGTCCGATGCAGTCACTTAGCCAACCCCACATCGCTACGCCGACGGCAAAGGCAACAAAATAAACGGAGAGTGTTTGAGCCGCGCGCTCACTGCTTACGTGAAAAGAGGTAGCGATACCCGGCAATGCCGGGCTGTAAATGGTTTCCACCAGTTGTGGAAACATAATCAGTAGCGTAAGAAGCCACAGCGATGGGCGACGAAGTGTGTTCATAGCAATATCCAGAGAGACAGAAAACAGGCGGGCATTATTGCTGAAAGGGATATGTCGTATTACCATTATCAGGACTTTAAATATCAAATATCAGACAGATAATGAAAATTGCCCCTGATGATGCTTTTGATGCGGATAGCTTTGATAAACCGGTAATCGGTATTGCTGCCGATATGGGGGTACATGATTCCGGGCGGCACAGTCATCTTCGTCATCAGCTACTTTTTTCGGCAGCGGGAAGTATTACGATTGAGCTGGAGCAGGCCCTGTGTCTGCTACCGCCACGTCGTGCGGTTTGGATCCCGGCAGGCACGGTACATCGTGCCATAATGCGTGGTGTGATGGCTTATCGCTCTTTGTACTTTTCTACCGCATTGCCGTTATCTGAGTTACCGCTGCAGATAGTCGAAGTTAATCCGCTGTTTTTTGAAGTGATAGAACGTATGGCCTTCTGGCCATGGGAAATGCCTGCCGCACAGCAGTCCAGCCTCATTACCGTTTTTTGTGAGGAAATGCGTGCCGCCCGCACTGAAAACTGGACATTGCAGTACCCCTCAGATCCACGGCTCAACGTGTGGCTCAAGGGATTACGCATGGGTGAATTGCCACCACGACTGAATCAATTGTCCCGACAGGTTGGGGCATGCGAGAGGACGATCAGCCGAATATTTATCAGGGATACCGGGATGAATTATCAGGACTGGCGGCAGCAATTTAGGTTGTTAAAAGCCATGGAAATGTTGGCTGATGGATGCCATATCAGCCAGATCGCGCAATATCTGGAGTTTGTCAGCGACAGTGCTTTTATTGCTTTCTTCCATCAACATACCGGCACAACACCTGGCCGTTATTCGGGCAATATAATGCCGCAGAAGGATTAGGGGTATTACATATTAAGGATAATTTACCCAGTGATAGCAGAGTGGGAAGATTGTTTACTGATGGCAGAGAGAAGATCCTCTCTGCCAGCGGACGCTGCAATTAATCAAGAAGCGTTACATCAAGCAAACCAGCCGAACCTTGCGGATATCAGACTGAAAAGTCCTACAGCAGCAAATATATTTATCAGCACCACAGTTTTACTGGAAACATTCATTTTTGCCACCTTTCGTTTTAACCCTTATGGGTATAGTACGGCTTATAACTATCCGCAATAGTACGAATTCTGAACATAATGAAAATGGGTTGTTTTACAGCCGTTTTTCTTAAATTAATTAATAAAACTTGATGTGAGTCATGAAAAAGAGCATATTGCGCGCGATTTTCCCTTCTGGCCAGGATGCCTTAAATGTCCCTATACCAAAAAATGTTGGTTTTTTATGCGGTGATGGCCGTCATCACGGCAATCATCACCTGGTTTCTTTCCCGCGATAAAAAGCGGATCCGCTTTCTTAGCGCGGTATTAGTCGGAGCGACCTGGCCGATGAGTTTTCCCGTTGCGCTGATGTTTTCTCTTTTCTGATGACGGCGTATACGCCGTTTCAGGAGAAAAGCAGGGCATCTAATCGTTTTTTGTCGGTTTCAGAGACATCCTGTGGGTGCTGATATTCCGCATTCTCATTCGCACGGGTGTACAAGGCAACCAGCCAGTCGTAAACGTAACGGCTTGCACCATGCGAGGGTTGTTCATCCAGCTTCGTCAGGCGTAACATCGGCGATTGCTTCGGCGCGCTAAAAATAGCCGATCCTTTTTGGATCCTGCTGGCAGGGCGCTGTTCCTCAGCAACGTCGGCAAATCCAAGCCAGGTAATAAAATCACCAATATCGGCGTGTAACTGCGCGGCACAGACATTTTCGCGCTGCATAATGCGCTGTAAGCGTTGTGGCATCTCCAGGCGATAGCTGGTGGTGACGAGAATGTCGGCAACCTGCCTTAACGTACGGGGATCGAGTCGTAAACGACGGGCATTATTTTCATCGCGACACCACTGGCGCACGTGGTTAATCCACATTTTGTGTGCCTGATATCCGGTCTCCTGACTTTCCGGCGAGTGTAGTGTGTCACGCACCTCGGCAAACAGGTCAATCTCTTCATTAAATAAACCGCTTACCTGCTCCTCGCGAGGTTGCTGAATACGCAGCAGCGACTCAAAAATGCGCATCGGCGGGAGCAAACCATCCAGCAGTTCGCCATGTTTTGCCGCTTGCGCCTGTAACTGGCGGATCACCGACTCGTGGCTATCCGATTCAGCTTGAGCGGGATTAATCCAGCTTATCAGAGTTTCGCGGATGCGCTGTTGATGCTGCTCGCGTAGAGAAGTCAACCTGGCCTGGCGCTGCTGTGGTGAGGTTGCCTGAGTCAGCCATTCGACAAGACGTTGTAAGCTATGTTTATCCAGCGCCTGCAACGTGCCCCAATGCAGCCCGGGCTTGCCCATTAATTGCTGCACGGATTCATCAAGGTTTTGCTGGGTACTAAAACGCGCATCCTGCGGGGTAATGGCCCAAACCACGCCCGGTAATGCGGCATCATGAACAGGTTGGGTATCGTTGACCCAGCCCAACAGCTTGCGGGTGATGGCGGGCGTCTGGGCGCGGGCAGAGACCGCGTTGCAGATTAAGAGCACATCCGGTTGCAGGTGCTGGCGATAATGTTCCAGCATCCAGCCTAATTTTGCCTGCCACAGTGGATGAGGATGAGCATCCGGGGCGAGGGGAATATCGAGCAGATCGACATTCTCCAGCACCGAGTCTTCAACCGTCAGGACCAGCTCGCGCGTGAGCAGCGCCAGTGACGACAAAGAAAGACTGACCGCATTGAGCAACTGATGATTTTCAATCGGATGAACCACCACATCGCTTTGCGCCTCATTATTGCTGGTCAATGCCACCTGGGTCAGGAAACTTTCGGCAGGTAAACCAAAATGATCAACCAGCAGGCTCAGCGGGGCCGCTAATTCTTGCGCGTGTCCGGTTTGTTGCAACGTGTGCGCCAGCGCCAGCCACTGCTGCGTCAGTTCTGGTTGTTCTCCCCACAGTAACGCCCAGGCGTTTGCCCGGGTAGTCAGGTCCAGTGCGGGCAGCAACGTGGCAAACTGATACCATAGTGCATCGTCAATTTGCTGCTGGTTTGCCGGTACGCAGGAGCGCCAGAAACGACCAATTGCCGCAACATCATGTGCGGTAATGCCCGGCACCGGGTGACGCTGACGCAGCGTTTGCCATTTTTCCAGGCGCGCCTCAATAATCGATTTCTCGACCTGTCGGTTGCCCGGGAGCGCGCTGAACTGGGCGATAAATAGCTGTACCAGTTCGGCTTCACTGAGTAATCGCAGACGCAACGGCCATTCGCTATCATGCGGATTTTCATCGCGCGTAAAGCGGATCGCCATATTGGTTGGTGCATGGCCCGGATTAATATGCGAGAAATAATCAAAGCTGCGATCCGGGGTAACAATATTCACTTTGCCAGTGGCATTGCAGCACAATGCCGCCAGCAGATGTGCTTTTGCCGATTGTGAGTGTCCGTATAACCCTATACATCCTTGCGATGAAAAGGTCTCCTTCAACGCAGATTCACTCACTGCGGCTAGCGTAAGCTGTGCCAGCAGGGCATCCGCTTCATCATCAAGACGCGCCGCACGTTGACGGGTATCTACCACCCACTCGATGGCGGCCTGCGCGGTATTTAACATCTTACTCATTTCAGGTACACGCTCCCGCTATCAATCCAGTAATGGCTTCCGCTATGGCGACGGTCTGCCAGCGTATTCAGTTTTAACGTTAAGGCATTGGCGGCAACGGGGGTGCCATCCTGTAACCAGGCATCACTTAGGATGAAGAATTCCGGGCCACTTTCTTTGCTGCCGCCGCGTAGCTGCAGCCGAACATTCAACACGCCATCTCCGGCGATAGTTTTTGCCAGTTCGGCAGAGTTTATGCTGAGCGTATACAGCGGCGTGGCAGGCCAGCGGCTGTTTGCCAGTTGCCGAAATCCTAACGTCACGTTGCCACGTAACGGGAAATGCAACCGGGTATCCAGCTTCGCCCCAGGTTTATCCAGATCAATATCGTGATACCAGATGTTCTCATCGCGCAGGGTATTGACCGTATTATCCAGCACACCGAGAAAGCGTACGGTCGAGTAAGCGCCGATATCGGCAGCTTTAAAGTTAAAACGTGGCAAACGCAAATCCAGCGCCAGGCTGCACAGCATAGCGCCTACAGCAGCGGTGGATTTAGGGTTACCAATCCGCCCCTGTTGGCTGAACGGATACCACTCATGCACGCGGTAGTTATCCATCCAGATCATACGGTTAACCGGAACAGGTTGCAGATGGCGGATCAACGCCTGTACACCCGGTAAACAGGCGGGCCTGCCGGTCACTAATAAGATATCGCAGCGATAATGTGAAATGGCCTCACAAACCGCGTGCAGTGGGGAAGTCAGGGTAAATTGCCCCGCCAATAGTGCTTCTTGTAACTGCCTGAACTGTACCTGTAACGGCACGCTCAGAACATCAAACGCTGGCGACCCTGCTGGCAACGCATGATCGATAGCCTGTTGGATGTAGTTCATCACGTTGCGCGTGGGTTGTTGACTCAGGAGTTCCCCAAAGGTGGCATGTAGTCCGGCGACCGGATCGTTAATATCGCTTTGTTCCCAGGCAGAGAGGACCGCATGACCAAGCGGCATAAAGAGCTGCAACGCCGTTTGTTGACGCAAAATCGCCTGGGTGTCAATGCGACCAGAATCGCCAAATAGCGTGGCCAGCAATGCGGCGGCGTCGGTCACGCCAGCCTGTTGTAAGCGGGTTTGCAGTGCAGGCAACACGCAGCGCTGAATCACGTCCAGCAGCATGTCATCGCCCGCAACTTTAAAACCTTCACGGAACAGCAGATGCGGGGTAATTTTGACATTCGCGCCAACGCCGTCATCAAGCTGGTAATGAACGACAGCCATATCCGTTGTCCCGCCGCCAATATCGATCGATGCCACGCGCAGTGCTCGACCTTTAGTCTCACCAGGCTCCGGCAAACGGTCCGGGCGGGCAAGGGCGTTAAAGAACGATTCGGTGTGGCCATCGTAGTGTGAGATAGCTTCGTTATACAGCCACACCAGTTGCCCGCAGCTGGCTTCATCCCATTCCATCTGAATTTCAGGTACGGGAACCACACTTTTTTCCTGCTGCTTACGGGTGGTGAAGTCTTCATCCTGCGGGTGCCAGCCCATCGCTTTCCAGACCAGGGCAATAGCTTCAAACATGCGCAGGCGGAAAATCTCGCGCTCCTGTTTGGGCATCGCCGACGGTAGGGTCAGGATCAGCGTCCGCAACTGACGAGGAGACGCCGGGAATCCGAGGCGCAAACGCGTCGCTACGCTGTTAATTTGCCCCAGCGCCTGGGCCAGTATTTCGCACAGCATATGTGTCATCAGCGTGCTGCGGCTGTATTGTGGTGAGAACACTGGCAGACGATCGTCCTGCGGCAGGCTGAACAGCGGTTGCCCGTCATCGTTCATCAGGTTCATCAGCGGGAAGGCGGTAGCCAGCGGTTCGCGCTGGGTTTTGCCATTCATCTGGCTAAAGCGCCAGTCATGCAGCACCGGCGTTTCATCCCACAGATAGCGGCGCGGGCTTGAGATCCCACTGTTGCCCTCGGTGCCCATACGCTGCATCGCCAGCTTACGGGCTTCATCACCCACACGCACAATCGACGGCCAGATAAAGGCGTCATCACGTCCGCTCTCAACGGAAAAGTGCTGCTTACCAAAGCGTGCTTCGGAAAACTCCAGCCGACTGGTGAATAGCGGATCGTTGAGGAACTGCGGCTCGCTTAACGAACGGACCTGCAATTCAGCGGTCTGACGCAGCCCGTCATTGGCATCCCCGTGATCTTCAATCAGGACACCACAGGTATGGGTATTACCGATATCCAAAATAAGATCGACGGGAATGGCGGGTGCGCTAAGGGTGTGCGTAACCAGTTTCACTTCCGGGACGGAAAGCTGCTCACCTAACAGGGTCAGCACATTCAGCCAGTGCGCCTGGTATTCAAAGTTACGCAGCGCCTGCTGGATCTCTTGTTCTGAGCGGTTCTCATGTTGGGTGACATGGTGCATAAAAGATTCGCGCAACCAGCCGTCAATCCAGGTCTGGTCAAGGAAATCAGCAATTTCGTTGTCATGCCAGGCCAGCGCAAACCGTGTACCGTTAAGCAGATCATTTTCGTTGGGGGTTAACGCCGCAGGGGCATTTTCAGTAAGCTGGCTGTCCAGCGCTACGGTAACACGGTGGGTGTTGCCCGCGCTGTCCGGCTGCGGCAGCTTTCGCACCTGCACGCGTGCCCAGTTATCCGGACCTTCAACAAACGTACGCGGCGGGTTAAAGCGCAAAAACGGCAGTGGCAGCCAGACGCCGTCGAGCACGTCCAGCGAATAGTGCAGCGTCTGAGTACTTTCCGGCTTCACCACTTCGGGTTGCGCGCCGGTGCTGCCCGGTAGGGTATAGCGTCCTGACGTCAGATCGAAGTCTAGTCTCAGTAGCGGACCGTTTGCCGTTTTGCGCACAAAGCGTCCATGGTGCGCAGATTCCTGCGGCGTGAGGCCGAAATCCAGAAATTGCACACCGCTATTGGCGATGAGCGTCACGCTCTGTTTGTAATCACACAGATTCACCAACATAAAATCAGGCACCTATCTTTTTGATCGTCAGAGGGATTTCCGCGTGATCGTCATAACGCGCGGTACAGGCGGCGACGTCATTGGTTCCCGCTTTGCAGGTAATTTCAGGCATCGGATAACGTGAACCGTCGGTACAACGGGCATTGCCGCGACTCTTAATCATTAATTCACCCGACTGGTGCAAACCAGAGAAAATCTCGGCACGACAAACAATGTTGTCACCATGAACCACGCGCGCAGTGCCTTTATTGGCCTGGATCTGATAGCGCAGCGACGGCGCTTTGCCGCTCACCGGATCTTTAACATCGACCATGACGCGCCAGTTACCGTTGAGAAAACGCGTCGTTCCTGCCTTCATCTGGTTGGCATCCATCACCAGCGCATCTTTTGGAATCGCGGCGATCACCACCGGTCCTTCGACAGGTTTCTCTTTCTTCGCAGCGGGAGTCACTTCAGCACGATGCAGGGGCAGTGCAGATGTCAGTGCTGGTAGCGGTGCCATATCAACCTTAGCGACTTCAATAGCGGCTACTGCGGGTAAGGGCTGGGTGGTCTGTTGCTTCCACAGCAGCGGCCCAACGATGGCTGCAATAATCACTGCGGCAACGGGGAGGCTCCACAGCGGCAGGCGGCGTATGGGCTTTTCATGTACCGGCGGGGCAGTGACTTCAGGTTCGCTAACAATAACCGGGGGGTGAGGTTCAGGTTCAACCGGTTTTGGCAGATCAACGACCGGCGTCAGTAAGGGGACATCGGCCTCGGCAAAGGTAATTTCCGGTGCGATTTCTTCTTCCTGTTCTGGCTCTGCTACGGTAACCACAGGAGGAACATCGGCAATGCGCAGGCAGTCGAGCACATCGTCGCGGGGATTTTCATTCAGATTGACGAAGCCCCAGAACGTAATAACGGGTTTGCCATCAACCAGAAACACGTGATTTTCACCGGGAAATTGGATGGCTTTTTCGAGCAGTGAGCCAAACAGCTGTAGGGAAGTTTTCCCCGATTGCAGGCTTTTACGGCTCAGGGTCGCCGCATTTTCCAGCGTGCTCCCCAGATAGCGCAGCGCACGAAAACGTGCTTCTTCATCAGCGGCTTTCCACGCCACGGCCTTCCCTTCTATCGGGGAATACCAGTCAACCCGATCGCCGTTGTCGTTAATTTGTGGGATCGCCAGACAATCCACCATCGCCTGCTGTTTACGCAGACGAAGCGTTTCACGAATTTGCAATGCTGAATCAAACACGGCCTGACCACCGCCGCCCACGGCCTGATAGTCATCCAAATTGCCGCTGCGCAAGAGAGTTTTTGCCACGTTGTTACCCCTTAGACTTCTTCACGTATCTACTTTACGTTTTATAAAAACGAGCAAACGGCGAAAGAGAGGCAAAAAGGGGCTAATTTTCATGGCATAGAGTGCCGGGAAAAATCTTGACGTTTTGAAAAAGACTTAAGGGAAATTAATTCGCTTGGAGTGATGAATTATTCAGCGAAATACACCGGATTAGAATAACCTGATAGTGATTTGTTATTGGTCAGTTTTTGTCAGCTATGCTCTGATATCCCTGTTAATAATAAAATAAGAAGGCTTATAACTATGATTGCAAGGAAAACGTTACTCGCGCTGGCTCTCAGCGCCGTCTTACCGTCAGGCGCTGCGTTCGCGGCCAATACTGACACCATCATCTATTGCTCTGAAGCATCTCCGGAGTCATTTAACCCGCAAATCGCCAGTTCAGGTCCTTCATTTGTGGCCAGTTCACAGGTGCTCTACAACCGACTCATCAACTTTGATCCAGTAAAGAATACCCCGATACCGTCTCTGGCAACGGACTGGACGATTTCCCCGGATGGTAAGACTTACACGTTTACCCTGCGTCAGGGCGTGAAATTCAACAGTAATAAATTCTTTAAACCGACCCGCGACTTCAACGCAGATGACGTGATTTTCTCGGTATTACGGCAGAAAGATGCCGATCATCCGTATCACAAGGTTTCTCAGGGAAGCTACGAATACTTTAACGATGTTGGTCTGGATAAACTGATTAAAGAAGTGAAGAAGGTCGATGATTATCACGTTCAGTTTGTCCTCAATGAACCTAATGCCGCGTTTCTTGCCGACTGGGGTATGGATTTTGCCTCCATCCTTTCTGCGGAATATGCCGACGCGATGCTGAAAAAAGGCACCCCGGAAAACGTCGATAACTGGCCGATTGGCACCGGGCCTTACGTGTTGCAACAGTACAAGCAGGACTCGCAAATCCGCTATCTTGCCAACCCTAACTACTGGGATGGCGCCGTTCCAACGAAGCACCTGATCTTCTCAATCACGCCAAACGTCCAGACGCGACTGGCAAAACTGCAAACCAATGAGTGCCAGATAATCCCGGCGCCAGCCCCCGTACAGTTTGACGAGATTAAAAAGAATAAAGATTTGACGCTGCATTCGGTTGAAGCGCTAAACGTCGGGTATCTGGCGTTTAATACCGAGAAAAAACCGTTTGATAACGTACTGGTGCGTCAGGCGCTAAACTACGCGACCGATAAAAAGGCCATTATTAACGCCGTCTTTTTAGGTTCCGGTACGGTGGCAAAATCACCGATCCCGCCGAATATGATGGGCTTCAATAAAGATCTGCAGGATTACGCTTACGACCCGCAAAAGGCAAAAGATCTGCTGAAGCAGGCGGGGCTGGAAAACGGCTTTGAAGCGACGCTGTGGTCAATGCCGGTTCAGCGCCCTTACAACCCGAACTCCCGACGGATTGCTGAGATGATCCAGAGCGACTGGGCAAAGGTGGGCGTGAAGGCGAAAATTGTGTCGTACGAGTGGGGGGAATATCTCTCCGGAATGCGTAAAGGTGAGCATGACACCGCGTTGTTTGGCTGGATGTCAGACAACGGCGATCCGGATAATTTCGCCGATGTGCTGCTGGGCTGCGACAGCATAAAAACCGGATCTAACGCCGCGCGCTGGTGCGATAAAGAGTATAATTCGCTGGTTCAAAAGGCGAAGCTGGTGAGTAAACCGGAAGAGCGCGCCGCGCTTTACCAGCAATCGCAAGAGATTTTCTACCAGCAGGCTCCGTGGATAGCCCTGGCAAACGGTAAAACGTTCTACGCTACGCGCAGCAACGTCAGCGGATACAGCGTCAGCCTGATGGGCAGTGATTTTTCAAAAGCAAAATTAAATTAATGAGTTAAGGAGAGGTTATGTCGCATCTGGATGAGGTCAGCGCACGTGTTGATGCCGCCATTGAAGAGAGCGTCATTACGCATATGAATGAATTGCTGATTGAGCTCAGCGATGATGTCGCGTTGAGCCGGGAAGATCGCTATACCCAGCAACAGCGTTTGCGTACGGCTATCGCACATCATGGCCGTCAGCATAAAGAAGATATGGAAGCCCGTCGCGAACAATTGACCAAAGGCGGCACAATCCTCTGATATTTCACTTATCCGACCTACAGGCACGCTCTGTAGGTCGGATAAGCGAAGCGCCATCAGGCAATTAAAATGAACGTCTCGCCACCAGCCACGCCCCGATGACCAACAGCACCGCGCCACAGACCGGGCCTACCAGCGCCCGCAGCGGCACGCCGTGACTACGTAGAATATCCAGCACCAGCCCGCCGATTAACTGGCTAGCCACCAGCACCGCGATAGTGGTAGCGGCCCCCACATTTTGGTACCCACTGATACTGGCAAAAACAAAGAACGATCCCAGCAATCCGGGGATGAGTGTCCACCAGCGCACGCTGGATACCAGTTCTCCAAATCCCGCAGCTCCTTGTTTAAACCACAGTATGCTGACAAACAGCACGATCCCGACCAGCGAGTTAAGCAACATGGCGATGAGGATCGTCGAGGATGTCTGGGTGATGCGTACCATCAAGGTATTTTGCACCACCAGACCAATACCTGCGGCAATCAGAAAGGAGAGGGTCAGCGTCTGGTTCATCTACGGGCATCCGGATCGCGGCGATCGTCTAGCTGTAACTGCATGAAGGTCAGATCCAGCCAACGGCCAAATTTGGTTCCAACCTGCGGCATTTGCGCGGTGGTTTTAAAACCCAGCAAGCTGTGCAGATGCAGTGATGCCTGATTCTGAGACTCAATACCTGCCACCATCACATGCTTGCCGCATGCGCGGGCTTCGTCTATCAGTCTGCTGAGCAGTGCCCGTCCTAGCCCTTTTCCCTGATGTTCAGGATGAACATACACCGAATGTTCAACGGTATGACGGAAGCCATCAAAGTTACGCCAGTCGCCAAAGGAGGCGTATCCCGTAACCACGCCATTCTGTTCACTCACCAGCACCGGATACCCCATCAATTGGCGGGCTTCATACCAGGAAATACGGTTTTCGGCATCGACCGTTTGATCGTTCCAGATAGCCGCCGTATGCAGTACCGCATGGTTGTAGATTTCTGCAATGGCGGCGCAGTCTTCTTTGCTGGCAAATCGAATTGACATGTTGAACCTCAGGGGTTGTTCACTATAGTATTACAATATGAATACTATTGAAGACAGCATAAATCAACGGATCAGTGCAAGAATTCGCATTGAGCGGGAATCTCGCGGTTGGTCACTCACGGAACTTGCCGAGCGCGCGGGTGTGTCGCGGGCCATGATCCATAAAATAGAGCGCGGCGAGAGTAGTCCAACGGCTATGCTGCTGGGCAGGCTTTCCGGCGCGTTTGGCATCAGCATGTCTACCCTGATTGCGCGGGCTGAAATGCAGGAGGGCAAGCTATTGCGCTTCGTCGATCAGCCTGTTTGGCACGATCCACAAAGCCACTATCTGCGCCGCCATGTTTCACCGCGCAGCGATCTGCCTATCGATCTGGTGCAGATCGAATTACCTGCCGGAAGTGATATCCCGATGCCAGCCTCTTCCTATGTGCAGGCCAGACAACTTATCTGGTTACAGCAGGGAGAATTAGTCTTTGTCGAAGGGGACGTACGCCATGAAATGCAGGCAGGTGATTGCCTGGAACTTGGCCCGCCGAATGACTGTCGGTTTATCAATGAAACCGCGCAACCCTGCGTTTACCTGGTTGTGCGGTTAAACCACGTCGTCAGCTAAATAGCAGGAACGGGCTGCTACTATTGATGGATTCATGCCAAAAGCAGAGGAGCACATCATGGGTCAACAGACTAATCGTAACCGTCGCTGGGTACTGGCTTCCCGCCCGCATGGCGCGCCGGTCCCAGAGAACTTCCGTCTTGAAGAAGATGAGGTGGCAACGCCAGGTGAAGGCCAGATTTTGCTGCGCACCGTTTATCTTTCCCTAGATCCCTACATGCGTGGCCGCATGAGCGATGAGCCATCTTACTCACCACCAGTAGAGGTTGGTGGTGTTATGGTGGGGGGGACCGTAAGTCGCGTGGTGTCATCCCACCATCCGGACTACCAGCCAGGCGAATGGGTATTGAGCTACAGCGGTTGGCAGGACTATGACATCTCCGACGGAAACGGGCTGGTGAAGCTTGGCGATCATCCCGAGCATCCCTCCTGGGCGCTAGGTGTTATGGGTATGCCGGGGTTTACCGCTTATATGGGCCTGCTGGATATTGGTCAGCCAAAAGCGGGGGAAACGCTGGTGGTAGCTGCCGCAACCGGGCCGGTTGGCGCAACGGTCGGGCAGATCGGTAAGCTTAAGGGTTGTCGGGTGATCGGTGTGTCGGGTGGGGCAGAGAAATGCCGACATGCCACCGAGGTATTGGGTTTTGATGCTTGTCTCGATCACCACGCACAAGATTTTGCGCAACAACTGGCAAAAGCCTGTCCGCAGGGTATTGATATTTATTACGAAAACGTCGGAGGAAAAGTATTTGATGCTGTCTTGCCGTTACTCAACACCTCAGCGCGGATCCCGCTTTGTGGCCTGGTCAGCGGTTATAACGCAACGTCGCTTCCGGCCGGACCTGACAGATTACCGCTGTTAATGGCAACGCTGCTGAAAAAGCGTATCCGCATGCAGGGTTTTATCATTGGTCAGGATTATGGACACCGTATTCATGAGTTTCAGCGGGAGATGGGGCGCTGGGTTAAAGAGGGCAAAATCCACTACCGCGAGCAGGTGACCGACGGTCTGGAAAATGCGCCACAAACCTTTATCGGTCTGCTGACCGGCAAAAACTTCGGCAAGGTAGTGATTCGTCTTGCTGAGGATTGATGCGTAAAGGTGGAAGACGGTGAATGCCTGTAACCAGGCCTGCTTCGTACAAAATGTAGGCCTGGTAAAATGCCAATGTCGTTAACTGGTATTCATGGAGAAAATAAGAAGGTTACTACCCGAAAGCGAATAAACACTCCACATTGAGATAAATAATGATTACTATTCTCATTCTTAAAAAGGCAAAACCATGATTTTGCTCATTGAAGCTATGTGAAGCAGTAACAAACGAATTTATCAAAGGGAGTCGTCATGTCTTTACGTCATCTGTTTTCGCCGCGTCTGCGTGGTTCTTTACTGTTAGGTTCACTGCTCGTTGCATCATCTTTTACTACGCAGGCTGCAGAAGAACTGCTGCGCAAAGCCGTCGGCAAAGGCGCCTATGAAATGGCGTACAGCCAGCAAGAGAACGCGCTGTGGCTGGCGACCTCACAGAGCCGCAAACTGGATACCGGCGGGGTGGTTTATCGTCTTGACCCGGTCACCCTCGAAGTGACCCAGGTGATTCATAACGATCTCAAACCATTTGGTGCCACCATCAACAACGCCACGCAAACGCTGTGGTTCGGCAACACGGTAAACAGCGCGGTTACGGCGATGGATGCCAAAACCGGTGCGGTGAAAGGACGTCTGGTGCTGGATGCGCGTAAGCGTTCTGAAGACGTTCGCCCGCTGCAGCCGCGTGAGCTGGTCGCCGATGATGCCACCAACACGGTATACATTAGCGGTATTGGTAAAGAGAGCGTGATTTGGGTGGTGGACGGTGAGACAATCAAGCTGAAGGACACCATCCAGAATACCGGCAAAATGAGCACCGCTCTGGCTGTCGACAGCAAGGCTAAACGCCTGTACACCGCCAATGCCGACGGTGAATTCATTACCATTGACACCGCCACTAACAAAATTCTCAGCCGCAAAAAACTGCTGGATGACGGGAAAGAGCATTTCTTTATCAACCTGAGCCTGGACACAGCGGGCAACCGCGCATTTGTCACCGACTCTAAAGCGGCGGAAGTGCTGGTAATCGATACCCGTAATGGCAATGTACTGGCAAAAGTCGCCGCGCCGGAATCCCTGGCCGTGTTGTTCAACCCAACGCGTAATGAAGCCTACGTGACTCATCGCCAGGCCGGTAAAGTGAGTGTGATCGACGCGAAAAGCTATAAAGTCGTCAAAACATTCGAGACCCCAACGTTCCCGAATAGCCTGGCGCTCTCCGCCGATGGTAAAACCCTGTACGTCAGCGTGAAACAGAAATCTACCCGCGAGCAGGAAGCCACTCAGCCGGACGATGTTATTCGTATTGCGCTATAAAACATCCGGAGGGGGAAACCCCTCCTGTCATTTCTCTAAACCCCACGATACGCCTCGTTACACCCCGCCAGTAGCCCGAGCCACTTCAGGGACTTACACTACGCCCTCAACGGCTAACTGAATAACACGGGAATACCATGAAAAAGCCATTTATCTGTCTTTGTGCAGGCGTAATGCTCTTTACCCTTGCAGGATGTACCACCGATTACGTCATGACGACCAAAAGCGGACAAACCATCACCACCCAGGGTAAGCCAAAACTGGACAAAGATACGGGAATGACCAGCTATACCGATCAGGATGGAAATGCGCGGGAAATTAACAGCAACGATGTAGCGCAGTTGATTGAAGCGAACTAAAAATGAAGGCCTGAAGGGTTAACCAGTCAGGCCTTCAGCCATTACGGCGCGGTGCGGTGGATTTCCGCGACGCGTTTACGTACGCCGAACCAGCCTGCAACCAGCAGGATGGCAATCAACGGTAATGACGCGATGGTGTAGGTGCCATTTGGATAGTCAAACGCCATCAGCACCAGCACGCTCAGCAGGAACAGTAGGGTTAGCCACGAGGTAAACGGAGCGCCCGGCAGTTTAAAGCTGACGTCTGCCGTTTTACCTTCTTTTATGGCCCGACGCAGACGCATCTGACAGACCATGATAAAGCCCCACGACGCAATAATGCCCAACGACGCGAAGTTCAACACGATCTCAAACACCTGCGACGGTACCAGATAGTTCAGAAATACCCCGACGACATAGACGACCAACGTGGCGAGGATCCCAGCCCAGGGTACTTGTTGACGGCTCATTTTAGCCATGAATTTAGGCGCCGATCCGCCCATCGACATGGAACGTAAAATACGCCCGGTGCAGTACAGCCCAGAGTTAAGGCTGGAAAGCGCCGCGGTGAGCACCACAATATTCATGATACTGCCGATATACGGCACGCCCAGTTTGGAGAAGAAGGTAACAAACGGGCTTTGCCCCGCCTGATAGGCATTCCACGGTAGTAACAGAACCAGCAGCACGACAGAACCCACATAGAACAGACCAATACGCCAGATAACGCTATTGATCGCTTTTGGCACCATGGTTTGCGGATCTTTGCATTCTCCAGCAGCGGTGCCCACCAGTTCAATGGAGGCAAACGCAAAAACTACCCCCTGAACCAGTACCAGCGCTGGAAGCAGACCATGTGGGAAGAACCCACCGTTGTCGGTGATTAGGTGAAAACCGGTGGCGTTACCATCCAGCGGCTTTCCAGTGCCTAAAAAGACGGTACCCACCACCAGGAAAATCACAATCGCCAGCACTTTGACCAGCGCAAACCAAAACTCCATCTCCGCGAACCACTTCACGCCGATCATGTTCATGGTGCCGACAATGGCCAGCGCGCCGAGGGCGAACACCCACTGCGGTACATCACCAAATGCGCCCCAGTAATGCATATACAACGCCACCGCGGTGATATCGACAATGCCGGTCATCGCCCAGTTGATGAAGTACATCCAGCCAGCCACATAGGCAGCTTTCTCACCTAAAAATTCGCGAGCATAGGAGACAAAGCTGCCGCTGGAAGGGCGATGTAAAACCAGTTCACCAAGCGCACGCAGTATAAAGAACGAAAAAATACCGCACACCAGATAAACCAGCGCCAAAGCAGGACCCGCCATTTGCAAGCGTGCGCCAGCCCCTAAAAACAACCCGGTACCGATTGCGCCGCCAATGGCGATCATTTGTACCTGTCGATTACCCATCGCTTTGTGATACCCCTCTTCGTGGGCATTCAACCAGCGTCGTTTCGCCGCATGTTGTTCCGCGGCTTGCGTGTTGTTTGTGTTCATTACTTTTCCTGTTGACCTGACAAAAATACAAAATCCTTTTTGCCGCACCTGCTGCGGCGAAAACAGCCTTACCCTTCATTGTGTTACGGGGGAAAACTGCCGGCCGAGCATCCTACATTCAATTGTTCGGTTCCGCAAAGCCCCGATAACAAGAATTCAGCATTTTTGTACAGCCAGTACTGGCGCGGTGTGGCCTCGATTCAGCCAATAAAAGAGAAGGGCGTAAATACGTGGAGAGGTGTGCGCTTATCGAGACATTCACCCGATAAGCGCCGTAAGGTTATGCTGATACGCCAAAGACCTGAACGGCCTGCTGTAAGCGCGATGAACGTTGAGTCAGATCGGCGGTAGCATCGGTGACACGCTCCACCATCTCGGCGTTATTGTGTGTCATGGTGCCAACGCGTGAAATCGAATCGTTAATCAGATCCAGCGCCTGGGTTTGCTCACGCGTCGCCAGACTAATATCTTTGATCATCATCGACATCTGCAGGACATCGCCAATCATCCCTGTGAGATGCGTTTCCGTTTGCTCCACCATTTTGACACCGCTGTTAACGTTAGCGACATTCTTCTCAATCAGCTGTTTGATCTCTTTTGCTGCAGACGCCGAATGCTGCGCCAGATTACGGACCTCTGCCGCCACAACGGCAAAACCACGCCCGGACTCCCCGGCCCGCGCGGCTTCAACCGCGGCATTGAGCGCCAGAATATTAGTCTGGAAAGCAATACTGTCGATAACGCCGATGATGTCGACTATCTGCCCGTTGTCACGCGATATCGCCTGCATCATGGCGATAGTTTGTTTCATAATATCGCCGCCTTCTGCCGCATTGGCGCTGGTTTTATCGGCCATGGTCATAGTATGAACCGCAGTCTCAGCAGTTTGCTGTACCGCGCTACCAATTTCTTCAATGGCGGCAGCGGTTTGTTGCAGGTCGGCGGAGGTTTCTTCTGAACGCTTGTGCAGCGCCGTACCTTCTTTTGATACCCGTTGACTGATGGCGCGAATACCGGATATTTGCGTACTGACATCATCGACCAGGGAACTCAGATTAAGCCCGGACTGATTAACCAGACGCATCAGCATTCCGATCTCATCCACCCGATTTAAATGACAGTTATCAGGTTTTCTCCCGGATACCACTTTCTTCATTTGCGTCAGTAGCGTATTAACTGGCTGACAAATTTGATACTTAAGGTAAATAGCAAGCATCAGAAATAAGAACAATAACCCTCCCGCCTGAATAAATGGATTAACAGGAGCGAAGAGAAATAGCACAGCGAGCAGGGCGATTACCCCTAAAGAATAATTGACGCGCTGGCTAATACTCAGCCATTTAAACATTGATGCCCATGACAATATTCCGCGACGTATGATAATGCCTTTAAAAAGACGAAACCCTTTAAGCTGCTGATTATTAATTTTTTGATATAAGCTTTCGCTTTGAGTTATTTCATCGCGCGAAGGAACGGTACGCACCGAGATGTAGCCGGTGAGTTTTTCATTGTGCCAGACTGGCGTAACGTTGGCGCGAACCCAGTAATGGTCGCCATTCTGTCGACGGTTTTTCACCATCCCCGTCCAGCTGTCTCCCTGCTGTAGCGTGTACCACATATCGGCGAACGCCGCGGGAGGCATATCGGGATGGCGAATAATATTATGTGGTTCGCCCATTAACTGGTGTTCGTTAAATCCGCTGGCATCAATAAACGCGGAGTTGGCGTAGGTAATATGACTTTCTTTATCCGTCGTAGAAAGCAGCGTCGCTTTATCGTTAAGTGCGTGCTCAATTTGTGTAACGGGCATGTTACTTTTCATAGAGGTCCCATGGTGCTATGTATAATCCATACAAAAATCCCCGCAATAAAATCGGGGGATATTAAAATCTGTTTTAAACCGTTTTAATAAGAACGTTGCATTCTCTACTAATCATCAATTCTGTGGAAGTAGTTAAAATAAAAACTCCTATGTAAATCATTCATCCTGTGTCATAAAAGTGAAACAATTAATACAAGCGCATAACGTGACAAGTCGTTTAAACTGACTTAACGTAAATCGCGTTAAAAAACCTTTTCGTAAAAAGAAAACTGGCATGAAATGATTTTGATGCTATTACCGTGATGCCAACGACCCTATTATATTTTGTAGGCTATTAATTGCGGGTGTTTTTCTGTTTAGCGTTACAACCAGTACTGGGCGATCCAAATTTTAACCCTGGCAGCGACAGGGGCTGTTATCTACTTTTTAGCTGAGTAAATGTGAATTAAATGTTTCAGTATGGCTATTTGATAAATTAATAATAAAGACATGTTAACAAACATAGGCTCGTAACATGTCATATCGCCTGAGTATTCTGGATAAAAGCCCCATCGATGAAGGTGAAACTGCCGCGACCGCGCTTTCCCGGACGTTGCGCCTGGCGCAACTGGCAGAAGAGTGGGGGTACCATCGTTTCTGGATCGCGGAACACCATAATACGGCACAGCTGGCCAGCCCATCGCCGGAGCTGGTGATCGCCTGGATCCTCGGGCAAACCCAGCGTATCCGCGTAGGTTCCGGCGGCGTAATGCTGCAACATTACAGCCCGTACAAAGTGGCGGAAAACTTCAATCTTCTGGCATCGCTGGCCCCTGGACGTGTCGATCTCGGCGTAGGGAAAGCCCCTGGCGGCTTACCGCTTTCGACCCAGGCGTTACAGCAGGGACTACATCAGGATGAAAAAGGCAGTTTTGCTGACCAGCTTTCCCAGCTTAACGACTGGCTGGTGCTGAGCGGAACGGAAAGCGGGGAAACGGTATTCCCGACGCCAATTCCACCGATACCACCGGAAAAGTTTGTACTGGGAGCCAGTGTGCAAAGCGCGCAGTTAGCAGCGCAATCCGACTGGAATTTCATCTTCGCAGCGCACCTCAATGGTGACAAAGCGTTATTGCATGACGTTTTGTCCTTCTGGCAGACCCACAGTGCACGCCCGACGATAGTCGCCGTCCAGGTGATTGTGGCTGACAGTTACGACACCGCTGCGCAACTGGCGGAAAACGTACAAATCTGGGGCGTGGAGCTGGAAGATGGTCAACGTGTCACGGTAGCCAGCGAAGAACAGGCGCTGGCGTTTGCCGCTCAGTCTGGCAGCCCACCACGCAAAATCGCGCGTCGTGAGCAGGCGTTGCTACACGGCACCGCTCAGGAGGTGATGGCAAAGCTGAATGCTCTGCATACGCAATTTGGCATTGACGAGTTCATTATCGACACGCCAGTGGCGCAAGGGCATGCGCGTCTGACATCGCTGCGTTTGTTGGCGCAAGCCCATAACGCCGTGGAGGTGCTCTGATGACTCTCGGCTCAACGCTTATCGACTGGCGTCGTGAACTACATCAGCATCCGGAGCTTTCCCTGCAGGAGGAAGCAACCACGGCGCGCATTCACGCTTGGTTGCACGCTGCGGACGTCGACATTCTGCCGTTCGAGCTGAAAACCGGTCTGGTCGCTGAAATTGGTCAGGGTGAAGATGTCATCGCGCTGCGGGCGGATATCGACGCGCTACCGATAGAAGAAAGCGCCGACGTTCCGTTTCGCTCACTCACGCCGGGCGTGATGCATGCCTGCGGGCATGACGTCCATACCAGCGTCATGCTTGGTGCAGCACTGCTGCTAAAACAGCAGGAAATAACCTTACCGGGACGAGTACGTATTTTGTTTCAGCCAGCTGAAGAGAGTTTCGGCGGCGCAAAAACGTTGATCCGCGCCGGTGCGCTGCAAAACGTAGCGGCTATTTTCGGTATGCACAATGAGCCCGGTTTGCCAGTGGGCGAATTTGCCACACGCGGCGGCGCATTTTATGCCAATGTCGACCGCTTCGTACTGCGCATTAATGGCAAGGGCGCACATGCGGCGCGTCCGCATGAAGGTAAAGATGCCATCCTGCTCGCCAGCCAGTTGGTAACGGTGCTGCAAAGCGTTGCCAGCCGCGACATAAACACGCTGGATTCGGTGGTGCTCAGCGTGACCCGTATTCAGGGAGGAAACACATGGAACGTACTGCCGGAGTCCGTTGAGCTGGAAGGGACACTCAGAACGCACCGAACCCAGGTACAGCAGCAGGTTAAGGCCCGCGTTAATGACATCGCCGCCGGATTTGCCCACGCCTTTGGCGCACAAATCGACGTAATCTGGCATGCGGGACCAACCGCATTGGTAAATGATGATCGTTGGGCCGATATTGCCACCGCGGTGGCGAAACAGTCAGGCTATACCACCCACCATGCCGACCTGCATATGGGCGGGGAGGATTTTGCCGTCTACCTGCAAAATACACCTGGCGCATTTGTCAGTATTGGCAGCGCCAGTGAATACGGATTACATCACCCGGGATTTAATCCGGACGAGCGTTTAATTGAACCTGCCGCGCACTACTTTGCGCAGTTAGCAAAAACGGCATTCGCACACCTTTAAGTTTACCTGTTGGGTAGGGGTTATTATGGCTGAAAATCGGCAACTACGGCTCGGCACTATTCTACATGGCGCATCGGGAAATATGTCCGCATGGCGCCATCCGGCGGCTCAGGCTGATGCCAGTATTAATTTTGATTTTGTCAAAGAGACGGCGCTTATTGCGGAAAAAGGGAAGCTGGATTTTATTTTTGTCGCCGATGGTCTGTATATTAATGAAAAATCAATCCCACACTTTTTAAATCGTTTTGAGCCGCTGACAGTATTATCCGCTTTGGCCAGTATCACCACGAATCTGGGGCTGGTTGGCACGGTGTCCACATCATACAGCGAGCCGTTTACGACCGCACGGCAGTTCGCTAGCCTGGACCATCTCAGCAAGGGGCGCGCGGGTTGGAACGTGGTGACGTCGCCTCTGGAAGGATCGGCAAAAAACTATTCTCGCGCTCAGCATCCAGAGCATGCCCAGCGTTATCGTATTGCCGATGAATATTTACAGGTAGTGAAAGGGCTGTGGGATTCCTGGGAAGATGATGCTTTTATCCGTAATAAAACAAGTGGGGAATTTTTTAATCCGCAAAAACTGCATACGCTTAATCATCATGGAGATTATTTCCAGGTTGCCGGGCCCTTAAATATTGGGCGTACACCACAAGGTCGTCCGATTATATTTCAGGCGGGCGCTTCAGCAGATGGTAAAAAATTAGCGGCGCAGCATGCTGATGCCATTTTTACCCATCAGGAGTCGCTGGCAGAGGCTAAAGCTTTCTATCAGGATGTAAAAAGCCAGCTGGAAGTCGCCGGACGACATCCCGAACAACTGCATATATTCCAGGGCGTCAGCGTTATTGTTGGCGACAGCGCAGAAGACGTTGAGCAGCAGTATCAGACTACCGCGGCGCTGGTCTCCGTTACTGACGCGCTGAACTATCTTGGCCGCTACTTTGAACATCATGATTTTGCCCAATATCCGCTGGACGCACCGTTCCCGGATCTGGGCTCTCTCGGACAAAACAGCTTTCGCAGTACGACTGATGAGATCAAACGCAACGCACGTGAGCGTGGTTTAACACTTCGTCAGGTTGCTCTGGAAGCGGCCAGTCCACGTCCGCGTTTCAGCGGCACGCCACAACAGGTTGCCGACGGCCTGCAGCAGTGGTTCGACGAAAAAGCCGCAGACGGTTTTATCATCCAGGGTGGCACGCCGGATACCTTCCCGCGTTTTGTCGAACAGGTTGTCCCTGTGCTTCAGGCGCGCGGCCTGTTCCGCCATGAATATCCCGGTACGACCCTGCGCGCAAGCCTGGGATTAGCGATACCTGCAAATCAATTCACACAATAAGAGAAAAATGCTATGCAGAAAAAATCAGTATTTCTCGCGCTGTCACTGGCTTTCAGCGCGACCGTTTGGGCAAATGAGGTGACGATTAACGGCACCGGCGTAAGCCTGGAAGCCAATAAAGCGCCGATCAATACAGCAAAGAATCCGCAGGCGATTGCGCAGTTGCCCGCAAACCTGCACCTGGCCGTACCGGGTAAATTCACCGTGGCGATTGCCGGGCTCAGCCAGCCGCCGCTGACCGTATTTGCCGATGACAATAAAACGCTGATCGGCAGCGAGGCGGATATCGCGCGTCTGGTGGCTGACAGTTTGGGGCTGGAACTCAACGTTGTACCTACGTCATGGGAAGACTGGCCGCTGGGCGTCACTTCCGGCAAATACGATGCCGCGATCAGCAATATTACCGTCACCAAAGCACGCAAAGAAAAATTCGATTTCGCGACGTATCGGAAGGACTCTCTTGGCTTTTATGTCAAAACCGGTAGCAAGCTGAAGAAAATCGAGCAGGCGGAAGATATCGCAGGACTACGCATTATCGTCGGTTCGGGGACTAACCAGGAAGCCATTCTGTTGGCCTGGAACGATGAGAACGTGAAGAAAGGGTTACAGCCGTTTACGCCGGTATATACCAAAGATGATGCCGCGCAAACCCTGGCCCTACAGTCAGGCCGCGCCGATGCCTACTTCGGTCCTAATGTAATCGGCGCGTGGAAAGCTGCACTCAACGGTAAAACGCAATTAGTGGGTAGCGTTGATGGCGGTTGGCCAAAAGCGGCACATATCGCTGTGACGCTGAAAAAAGACAGCGGTCTGGTTCTGCCGGTACAAACCGCCCTCAACGGCGTGATTGGCAACGGCGACTATGACAAGGTGCTGAATCGCTGGGGAGAAGGGGTGGAACGCATTCCACAATCTGAAATCAACCCGGCCGGTTTAGGCGACTAAGGAGGTCATCGTGAGCGATCAATTTCGCGTGCTCTCACCGGAAGCCAGCGAGCTGCAGCCCATTTTGAACGGTCTGTTCGGTGAATATGCCGCCCGCTATGGCGATTACTTTTCTCGCGACGCTGAACTGGAACTGACCGAATGGTATCTGGCGCCGCAGGGACTTTTTGTGGTACTGGAGCGCCGCGGCGAAATTATCGCCACCGGGGCTTACAAACCTTACGACAAGGACACCGCCGAGATTAAGCGTATCTGGACAAAAAGCAGCCTGCGTCAGCAGGGGCTGGCGGCGCGCGTGGTGCAGGAACTGGAACGTAGAGCGCTGCTCGCAGGCTACAGCCGGATTTATCTGACCACGGGATTTCGCCAGCCGGAGGCCGTCAGACTTTATTTAAGCCAGGGCTACGATCCGCAATTTGATACGACGCGCGATCCCGAAGAGTACAGCCTGCCGCCGTTTGATGGACGGCTGCGCTTTACCAAACTGCTGACTATTGCCGGTCAGGCCAGAATCGCCTGAGGAGAGAAAATGAAAACGACAGATAGCATTAGAGTCGTACCGGCACGTTATCCCATGCGTACCGTAGGCGCGGTCATTGCCTTATTTGCCCTTGCGGTAATTCTCCAGTCCGTGGCGTTTAATCCGCGCTGGGAATGGAGCGTGTTTGCCCGCTGGTTCTTTGATCCGGTTATCTTGTCCGGCCTCGGGCAAACGCTGTTACTGACGCTGATCGGGACGCTGTTGAGTATTGTCATCGGCGGTCTGCTGGCGTTGGCGCGGCTTTCATCTTCCTGGCTGTTGAACGGTCTGGCATGGGGATACATCTGGCTGTTTCGTTCGTTACCGCTGATTGTGGTGCTGATCGTTTTGTACAACTTCTCCTATCTGTACGACACGTTGACGATTGGTATTCCGTTTACTCCCATTCAGTGGGGAAGTTTTGAGACCATCAATGTACTCGGTCAGTTTTCCACTGCGGTGGTTGGCCTGACGCTGGTGCAAAGCGCCTATACCGCTGAAATTATTCGGGGTGGATTTTTAGGGGTCGATCACGGTCAGTACGAGGCAGCGGCAGCACTGGGCTTACCGGCAGGGCGACGTACGCTGCGGATTATTCTGCCGCAGGCGCTACGCACCATTTTGCCTGCTGGATTCAATGAAATCATCAGCCTGGCGAAAGGGACGGCGATGGTATATGTGCTGGCAATGCCGGAGCTGTTCTACACCATCCAGATGATATATAACCGCACGCAGGAAGTGATCCCGCTGCTGATGGTGGGTGCGGTATGGTATCTGGTGATCACCAGCGTCCTGTCGTTAATTCAGCACCTGGTTGAACGTGCGTTGGCACGCAGCGAACGACGTTCAGCGATCAACACAACCCGGGTGAGGCGTGCAGAAAAACGCAGTCGTCAACGTCCACAGCAGGAGGCCGTCCATGTCCCGCTCGCCTGAAGGCCATATTTCTATTACCGGCGTTAGCAAATACTTTGGTCGCCACAAAGCGCTGGATAATGTGTCGCTGGAGATCCCTCCCGGTACGGTAACGGTTATTCTTGGCCCGTCCGGTTCAGGGAAATCCACACTCCTGCGGGCCATCAACCATCTGGAACGCGTCGATGAGGGGTTTATTCAAATCGATGGCGATTACATTGGCTATCGTCGGCAGGGAGACAAGCTGTATGAGCTGAAAGAGGCGGAAATTTTGCGCCAGCGCGTTAACGTCGGCTATGTGTTCCAGAACTTTAATCTGTTCCCGCACTTAACGGTTCTGGAGAATCTGATTGAAGCGCCCATTGCGCACGGACTGGCAACGCGTAAAACCGCCACCGAGCGGGCATTAACTCTGCTTGATGCAGTAGGGTTACGGAATAAAGCCGATGCCTGGTCGCGTCACTTATCCGGAGGTCAGCAGCAGCGTATCGCTATTGCCCGTGCGCTGGCGTTAAATCCGCGCGTCATGCTGTTTGATGAGCCTACATCTGCACTGGATCCTGAACTGGTCGGTGAAGTACTGGATGTCATTAAAGCGCTGGCGAAGTCGGGAACCACGCTGGTTGTGGTAACGCATGAGATTGGCTTCGCCCGGGAAGTGGCGGATCAGGTGGTGTTTATGGTCGATGGCAAAATCATCGAGCAGGGCAGCAGCGAGCAAGTGCTGAATCATCCAAGCCACACGCGCACTCAGCAGTTTTTGTCGAAAGTGCTTTGAGACACAATGCGGCACAAGGCTGTGCCGCACAGAGGTTACAGAGTGACGACGATTTTGCCTACCTGGCCGTTGGCTTCCATGTATTGATGTGCTTCGACGATATCATCAAAGGCAAAGGTTTTATCAATCAGCGGCTTGAGCTGGCCAGACTGCAATCCTTCAAAGATAAACCGTTTCGCCCGCGCAAGTTTTTCTGCGTCCGTGGTGATTTCGAAAATCTCATAGCCGCGGAAGGTCAGATGACGACCGAGTATCTCAATGACCGGGATAGAAAGGTCACGTGAATCAAGCGAACCATACTGGAAAAAGAGCCCACCGGCTGGCATCACTTGGGCAATTCTTGCCACCGCTGGGCCACCGACCGGATCGAACACCACGCGTGTTCCTTTACCCTCAGTAATCCGCTGAATCTCGGCCACCAGATCCTGCTCCTGGCTTGCAATAACCTCTGCCGCGCCCAGTTGCAGCAACTGATCACGTTTCTCACTGGTCCGTGTCATCGCAATCGGTTTTGCTCCCCGCATGTTAGCAATCTGAATTGCCGCCAGTCCGACGCTGCTGGAAGCAGCATTGATCAGCACGTTATCACCGGGCTTAATATCCGCATATTCAACCAGCGCACCGAAAGCGGTCACATACATCATCCAGCTGGCAGCAGCCTCGGTAAAGCTCAGGTTTTGTGGATGCTTTACGACCGCGTGAGCGGGGGCATTAACGACTTCACCATACATTCCATATTGATGAAAGCTGAATGCCGGGATGACGCTAACGTAATCGCCAGGTGCAAACTCACGTACATTGTCTCCCACTGATTCAATGACTCCGGCAGCTTCATAACCCAGTCGCGCCGGGAAATTAGGTTGGTAAATATACTGTCCGGTGCGGTACATAACTTCCGCACGGTTGATACCAATAGCCCGCACGCGGATCTGAACCTCATTTGCATCAGGCGCGGGAACCTGCATCTCCTGAATCTTCAGGACTTCAGCGCCACCAATTTGATTAAAAACTACGACCTTAGACATAGCAGACCTCAGTAAATTGTTCTGTATTGGGTCTGCACAATTTAACGACTCAGATGAGAGTGAAAAACCGTTGTTGCGGAACTTCACTATTACTTATTTTGTAATAATCCCTGAAGTCGCGGTTTTTGTTGGCTAAAAAGTTCGCATAACCAGTCAATGAATACCCGAACCCGAGGGGCGAGATGACGTCTGTCCGGGTAAAGCACCGAAACTGGTTTTGATTCTCCGGTATAATCGGCCAGCACCTCAACAAGCTGGCCTGACTGAAGATAGGGCGCAAGGACAGCATGAACGCCACGTATAATGCCGAGTCCAGATAAGCAGCCGGTCAACAGAATATCGGAGTTATCAACGCTTATCCGCCCTGCGGGGGTGAACGATTCGGTTTTACCTCTGTTGACGAAGGTCCATTCCAGCGCTTCGCGATGACGCTCGCTAAAAAAGTTAAGCGCCTGGTGTCGGGATAAATCCTCTGGTACCTGCGGCACCCCCTGTTTTTGCAGATAATCCGGTGAAGCACAGGTCACCATTTTGACCTCACCAAGCTGCCTGGAGATCAAGGTCGAATCTTGTAGCTCGCCAATACGGATCATGCAGTCGATGCCTTCGGCAAGCATATCGATTCTACGGTCGGTGGAGGTGAGCACCATCTCGATGTCAGGATACCGCGACTGGAAATCTTTCAGCGCAGGAACTAACACGGAGTGCGCCAGCGACAGAGGTGCATTAACCCTGAGTTTTCCGCGTGGCGGGCGAGTTGGCGAGAAAGAAGCCATGATGTCATCAACGTCACTGAGCAGTATTTTTGTGCGTTGGTAAAAAGCATCACCTTCTTCTGTCAGACTCACTTTACGAGTCGTGCGGTTAAGCAACTTTGCCCCCAGATCGTCTTCAAGATGTTGGATAGCTTTGGTCACCGCAGGGCGGTGCAGGTGTAACACATCTGCGGCTCTGGCAAATCCACCTTGCTCAACAACCTGTACAAAAATGTTCATGTATTCAAACATACTGGAACGCATTGCTTATTCTCCCCCGGTATTCGACCATTGTTATTATGAAAGTAATAATCATGTCTGCATAGGTTGCCGAATGCTGCTCTACACTTAGGGTTTTAACGTTGGGGGTTGCAGCATGATTAAGGTCTATGGGGTACCGGGCTGGGGATCGGCCATCAGTGAAGTGATGCTCACACTGGCGGAGATCCCTTACAGCTTTATTGATGTGGACGGTTTTGACAGCGATGGTCCTTCGCGGGAGTTGCTTAAAACAATGAATCCACTATGCCAGGTGCCCACGCTGGTACTGGAAAATGGCAGCGTGTTGACGGAAACGGCGGCGATCGCGCTGATGATCCTCGATCGTCGCCCCGAACTTTCACCACCCGTTGGACACGCCGAACGCCAGCAGTTTCAGCGTCTGCTGATATGGTTGGTGGCAAATGTCTATCCCACGTTTACCTATGCCGATTATCCTGACCGATGGGTACCGGACGCCCCGGCGCAGTTGAAAAAGAACTGCATTGAGTACCGTAAATCCCTCTATATGTGGCTGAACAACCAGCTAAGCGCCGAGCCGTACGCATTTGGGGATCAGCTAACACTGCTGGACATTTACATTGCCGTTATGCGCACCTGGGGACCAGGGCATGACTGGTTTCAGGACAACACGCCGAATATTAGCGCCATCGCCGATGCGGTTTGTCAGCATCCGAGGCTGCGTACCGTACTGAAAAGCAATAAGATTATTTGAGTAAAAAACGCTGTTCCGCAGGAGTGCAAATCCCGGAACAGCGGGCGAACTATCGCCATAAGTTTTAAATTACGCGACAGAAGGGGTCAGCGTAATACGATCCAATGGACCCACGATAAACAGATAAGAAATCAGACCAATCAGCCCCATCGAACCGACGTACAGAATGGCGTAATCAAAAGACTGGGTATTCGCCAGAATGATGCCGATCACCAGTGGCGTGATGATACTGGCCATATTGCCGCACATATTGAAAACGCCACCTGCAATACCGAGCACTTCTTTTGGCGAGGTATCGCTAAGTACGCACCATCCCAGATTGCCAAAACCTTTGGCGAAAAACGCCAGACTCATCGCCGCGATCACCACAAATTCTGACGAGGTGTAGTTGGCGATAACGATGACGCAGGAAAGCAGCATTCCGCAGATAACCGGCAGCTTACGGGCAATCGTCAGGCTGTAGCCGCGCTTTAAAAGCCAGTCGGAGAAAACACCGCCTAATAATCCACCGATAAAACCGGCAATGGCAGGGATACTGGCGACAAACCCCACTTTGAGGATCGACATGCCTTTCGCCTGATACAGATAAGTAGGGAACCAGGTCAGGAAGAACCAGGTAATGGATGTCACGCAGAACTGTCCGATATATACGCCAATCATCATGCGGTTGACGCAGACGCTTTTAATTTGCGCAAAGGTAATCTTCTGTGGTTCTTTTTTATTACCCAGCGACGGTTCACCACCGCCTTCCCGAATATAGTCAATTTCCTGCTGGTTCACCTTTGGATGATGCATAGGGTCTCTGACTTTGACCAACCAGAAGATGCCAAGAATAACGCCTATTGCCCCAATGTAATAAAACACAAAGTGCCAACTGAGATTATGCAAAATAATCGTCATTAGCGGCGTAATAATCCCTAACGAGATATATTGCGCGGCCTGATAGACAGAGGTAACAAAGCCCCGTTCGTTATTAGGAAACCACTGCACGCTTAATCGGCTATTGGCCGGAAAGGCCGGAGCTTCAATCGCACCCATCAGTAATCGTAAGATAATCAATACGACAAGCGGGCTGGCGTACAGATAAATGGTGCCCTGAAACATAGTGACCAGCGACCAGCCAATCAGTGCGCAGCCGTATACCAGACGCGAGCCATAGCGATCCAGCAGCCAGCCGCCGGGGAGTTGCATAATGACATAAGAAATACCGAAGGCAGAAAAGGCCAGCCCCATTGCTTCAGGATCAAAACCTAATTCTTTGCTCATAATCGGCGCCACGACGGATAACGTCGCGCGATCGGCGTAATTAAATACGGTCGCAAGAAACAGAAATATCAGAATGCCGTAACGCACTTTTGTACGCTTTATTATTGTGTTCATCACCCACTCCTTTCATAAGGTTGAGAGCGTTTTTGTAGGGGAGGAGGGCGGGTATTGCTTACCCGCCAAATTAATTAAGGACGTTTGCCAAACTCGCAGGTTAATTGCGTCCAGCGGCGCGCCTGCTCGCTGATGCTGAAGCCCAGACCGTGACGATCGGAAACCCACATCCGGCCATCGCGCAGCTCAAGTTGTTCGTTAAATAACGGGTTCAGCCATTCGAAATGCTCCAGCCATGGCTCAAGCGGATAAGCAGCGGACAGATGCAGGTGAACTTCCATAGCGAAGTGTGGAGCCAACTTGCGACCATGTTTAGCCGCCAGGTCCATAATTTTCAGGAACGGTGAAATCCCTCCCACACGCGGTGCATCGGGCTGCACAAAATCGCTGGCATTGCCGAGGATCAGCTGTTCATGTTCGCGGAAGCTGGTCAGCATTTCACCGGTGGCAATCGGGGTATCAAGCGCGGCGGCCAGTTGGGCGTGGCCTTCAACATCGTAGGCGTCCAGCGGCTCTTCAATCCAGATTAGATTGAACTGCTCCATTTTACGTCCCATACGGATGGCGGTTTCCCGATCCCACTGCTGATTGGCATCGACCATTAGCGGGAAGTCATCCCCCAGCGCTTCACGCACCGCGGTTAAGCGGCGAATATCCTCGGCGCAGTTTGGCTGACCAACCTTGAGTTTGATACCACCAATGCCGTTTTCACGGGAAATAACCACGTTTTTTAGCACCTGATCCAGCGGCGTATGCAGGAATCCGCCGGAGGTGTTGTAGCACTGCACGGAGTCCCGATGCGCGCCAAGCAGTTTTGCCAGCGGCAATCCTGCACGCTTGGCTTTCATATCCCATAATGCGATATCGATAGGGGAGATGGCCTGTACCGCCATGCCGCTGCGCCCCACGGAAGCGCCAGCCCACAGCAGCTTGGTGTAGATCTTGTCAATATCGTTTGGATCTTCACCTAACAGGTTATCGGCAATTTCTTTGGCATGCGCATAGATTCCCTGGCCGCCAGCCCGCTTGGAGTAACTAAATCCCACACCTTCAAACCCGTCGCGGCTGCGGATCTCGGCGATGATTATGGCGACTTCAGTTAGCGGTTTCTGGCGACCGGTGAGCACTTTGGCATCGCTCACGGGGGTTGCCAGAGGAAGGAAAGCCAGAGACAGTTTTACCCATTCAATACGGTCACCGGTTTCTGCTGCGGTTTTAGCGTTAGCCGATTTGGCATAGGTCACGGCATCGGAATTGGCACTTAAAGACATATTGTTCTCTCCTGGTGATAACAAATGATTGCGCTATCATTTTTAATGTTAGCGCAATCACTGTGCCAGCGAATTGACTGCGATTTGAACAATTGCTCACAAATTCAGAGAGAGAAGGGTGGTAAATTATAAACGACGTCACATTCCAGTACTTTATGGAGAAATGCACAAATCATTGTGATTGCGCTATCATTATGAATGAAGCTTAATTAACTAAGCTGCTGTTTTCCCTGCGTTATCACCGAGCGACGCTGGCAATAGCCAAAATCATGATGAATAATGCCAGCATAAATCGGCAATTTTTGACAAGGGCATCGACAGTGAAAAACTCCAGACCTCCGCGCGCACCCACGCTGGAAGATGTTGCCCGTACCGCGGGATTGTCACCCATGACGGTGAGCAGGGCGTTGAATACCCCGCACCTGGTGCGCCCGAAAACGGTTGAAAAAGTGATGCAGGCGGTGCGCGCCACCGGCTATATTCCCAACGCACTGGCTGGGGGACTGGCGTCGCGTCGCAGCAAGCTTATCGCCGTGGTTATTCCGCAAATTAACAACAATATGTTTGTCGATACCATCCAGTCATTAAGTGATGAACTGGCAGAACGCGGATACCACATTTTGCTCTGCGTGTCGGGTTATACGCCGCAAACAGAGGCGGAGCTGGTGGCGACGCTGCTTTCTCGTCGCCCGGATGGTGTAGTACTCACCGGTATTCATCATACCTCCGAGCTTAAAAAAGTGATTCTTAATGCGGCCATCCCGGTCGTGGAAATCTGGGATTTAACCCCAACACCCATCGATATGCTGGTCGGTTTTTCGCATGAAAAGGTCGGGCAAGCGGTGGCAGACTATCTGCTGAATAAAGGCTATCGACGTCCGGGGTTGTTATGGACTGCCGATCGCCGGGCAGGCCAGCGTAAACAAGGACTGTGCGATGCGTTGAGTCGTCATGGTATTGCTGCTGACGCACAGGTGGACGTCCCACTTCCGGCCTCTCTGGCATTGGGACGCTCTGGATTAACGCAGCTATTGGCTGAAGGCGCGTTTGATGTCATTGTCTGTAGCTCAGATACGCTAGCCCAGGGGGCGATCATGGAGGCCGAAAGTCGCGGTATACGCGTGCCGCAAGAGTTGGCGGTAATCGGTTTTGGCGATCTGGATTTTGCTGCCAGCAATCGGCCCGCCATCACCACCGTCAGCGTCGACAGACGGGCCATCGGGCAACGTGCTGCCTCACTGCTTGCCGATCGTATCGAACAAATTCCGCGTGAAGACGATATTATTGATGTCGGTTTTCATCTGGTAGAACGAGAGTCCGCATAAGTTACCTGCAACCCAAAACAATAAGGAATCTGCTATGCCGCACGTTGATATTAAATGTTTTCCTCGCTCTCTTACCGACGAACAGAAAACCGCCCTGGCGGCGGATATTACCGAGGTTATTATTCGTCATTTGCAAAGCAAAGACAGTTCAGTCAGCGTGGCGCTCAATGAAGTTGAGCCAGAGGCGTGGCAGGCCGTGTGGGATAAGGAAATTGTGCCGCAGATGGCGAGATTAATTAAAAAACCTGGCTACAGTATGTAAGAAAAAACGGGCGGATTTCCGCCCGTTTTCGTTGTGCTTATGGCGTAACGATGTTGAACCAGAATTCGAATTTATCCATATAGCCGAGCATGGCATCAAGCTTGGCGCCGTCACCGGTTATCTTCACGTCACCGCTGTCTTGTGCCTGTTTCAGCGTCACTTCCTTGAGGATGATTTTGTTCAGCGTATCGCGATTAAGCGTGATCGTAGCATCGGCATCTTTCGCTTCGGCATTGGCGGTATGGTTCAGGACGCCATTCTCCAGCTCAAGCTTATATTTACCGCCATCACTGCCAAGATCGATGTTAAACACCGACTTCGCATCACCCGCTTTTTGTCCGTTAATATGCACTGCCAGATAATCGAAGAACATTTCCGGCGTCATAGCACGAACGGTATCCGGGCTGGCGGTATTCGGGGTTGGGCCTTTGACCACGCCGTTACGCAGCTCTTGCGCGCCGGTCAGGTAGAAGTTACGCCACGGGCCGGATTCAGCCTGATAACCCAGTTGCTCAAGCGCATCTGCTTCCAGATTACGTGCGGCCTGGTTATTTGGATCGGCAAACACGACTTTGCTTACCACCTGTGCCACCCAGCGGTAGTTGCCCTGGTCATAGTCTGCTTTTGCTTTCTGCAAAATGGCGTCCGCACCACCCATGTAGTCGACAAATTTCTTCGCAGACTCTTCCGGCGGCAGCTCATCCAGCGTTGCCGGGTTGCCGTCAAACCAGCCGAGATAGAGCACATAGGTCGCTTTTACGTCATGGCTCACTGAGCCATAGTAACCGCGGTTAGCCCAGGTATGTGCCAGTGAGTCCGGCAGCTTAAAGTTGGCAGCGATTTCATCGCGGGTCAGACCTTCGTTAGCCATGCGTAGCGTCTGGTCGTTGATGTAACGATACAGATCGCGCTGACTTTTCAGCAGGCTGACCACCTTGTCATTACCCCAGGTTGGCCAGTGGTGCTGCGCCATCAGCACCTCGGCTTTATCACCCCAGCGCACAATCGCTTCGTTGATGTATTTGGACCACGGCAGCGGCTCACGAATTTTGGCTCCGCGCAGGGAGTAGGTGTTGTGCAGGGTGTGGGTAACATCTTCTGCGGATTCAATCAGTTTCTTCTCTTCGATGTACCACAGCATTTCCGATGGTGCTTCGGAACCCGGAGCCAGCATGAAGTCATAGGTCAGGCCGTCGATGACCTCTTTTTGTCCATCTTTCTCAATGATATTTGTTGGCGCAATCAGGGTAACGGTTCCCGCGGAGGTCGTGGTTCCCAGTCCCGCGCCGACCTGGCCTTTGGCATCAGGTTTTAACAGGTTGCCATACATGTAGCTCGCGCGGCGGCTCATGACGTTACCGGCCATGATATTCTCAGCGACCGCGGCTTCCATAAAGCCGGCTGGCGCATAAACTTTCACTTTGCCCGCTTTAACGTCGGCTTCATCGACAACGCCGCGTACGCCGCCGTAATGGTCAACGTGGCTGTGGGTATAAATCACCGCAACAACTGGTTTTTGACCGCGGTTTTTAAAGTAAAGATCCATCCCGACTTTGGCCGTTTCTGCCGAGACCAGCGGGTCAACAACGGTGATGCCTTCTTTACCTTCAATAATGGTCATGTTTGACAGATCGAGGTTACGAATCTGGTAAACGCCATCCGTTACTTCAAACAGCCCGCTGATGTTGATCAACTGAGATTGACGCCACAGGCTCGGGTTTACCGTATCCGGGGCTTTATCGCCTTCTTTGATGAACGCGTACTGCTGCGGATTCCAGATAACATTTCCCTGCTCGCCCTTGATCACGTCCTGCGGGAGTGGGGCGATAAAGCCTTTGTGGGCGTCGGTAAAGTCGGTGTTATCGGAGAAGGGCAGTTGATTGTAAAGCGCGTTGTTGGCTTGTTGCGTGGCGGCTGTAGCGTCTTTGGGGGCTTCAGCGGCCATAAGGGAATAGAAAACGATGTGAGTAACCCAGCAAGTATAAAACTTTGTGCGATTCTATTAAGTTGCATCGTAAAACCTCTCTGACACTTCAAAGTACAGTTGGGGATGCTGCTTTGACGGATAGCGTTTTGATTAGGTATTTGCGTTAGTGCAAGATTAACTATAATTCACATTAATGATTAGGCAAGGAAGGCAGAGTAATTTATCTAACTGGTTTTTCAGAAGTTTTAAGAAAACAGTTGCGGATGACAGAGCAGAACTGCCATCCGTTAGCATACTATCATTCACCTGCGATAATGCGTTTCCCGCTGGAGATAAACGTTCCGGCCCCAAGGTGATGCAGAGTATTGAGCTTGCCATCATCAAACTGCCAGCGTCCTTCCACGAAGGCTCGCTCATCAGCAGCAGCGGAGACTACTTCCCCAAACAGAGTGTCATATTTTTCCTGTGCCGCCGTGGCTGGCAACAGGCGACACTCCATCCAGGCCAGACATTTCGCTTCTATCAGCGGTAAACCTAGCACGGGTCCTTGCACCACGGGAATGCCGTAACAGTTGAATTTATCTTCCACGCGACCGGAAACGCTGCCTACGGCCCAGGTCCAGTTGACGGCGGCGATACCCGGAATAACGATGCCGAATTTACCGCTACGTTCAATGAGATCTCGCGACCAGGCGGTCTTATCAACAACAATTGCTACCCGCGGCGGCTCAAATTCCACGGGCATTGACCATGCCGCAGCCATCACATTTCGCCGCTCGGTATGCTCATCCTGGCTGGTTATCAATATCGTTGGGCCATGATTGAGTAGCCGGCTGGCATGTTTTAATTCGATCGGACGAAAATGGCTCATGGATGCTCCTTGGCTGAGAGATAACACACCACAATAAACATAGATATTAACGGTATTAGCGATTTTGTCGCCTCACAGGAATTAACAACGCACAAAATCGACAGCGTAAAACGAAAAATACGTTATAAGTACTGCATTAATCGAACAGGAACTCCGTATGACGCCTTTTTTAACCGCTTATTTTGCCCGTATTGGCTGGTCAGGTTCGGCCAACGTCAACCTTGAAACCTTGCAAGCGCTACATCTACTGCACAACAGCGCAATTCCCTTTGAAAACCTGGACGTATTATTGCCAAGAGAGATGCAGCTTGACGATTTGTCGCTGGAAGAGAAGCTGGTAACGGCGCGTCGTGGCGGTTATTGCTTTGAACAGAATGGCGTGTTTGAGCGCGCGTTACGCGAAATCGGTTTTAACGTACGTAGCCTTCTCGGTCGCGTGGTACTGGCAAATCCGTCAAGCCTGCCGCCGCGCACGCATCGTCTGTTGCTGGTTGAATTACAGGGTGAACAGTGGATAGCCGACGTTGGCTTCGGCGGGCAAACTCTGACAGCACCAATTCGTCTGCAGGCCAACACTGAGCAGAAGACGCCACACGGCGAATATCGGCTGATTCAGGAAGGTGAAGATTGGATCCTCCAGTTCCGTCATCACGAACACTGGCAGTCAATGTATCGTTTCGATCTGGTCGCGCAGCATCAGAGCGATTATCTGATGGGCAACTTCTGGTCCGCACACTGGCCGCAATCACATTTTCGCCATCATCTGCTGATGTGCCGTCATCTGCCCGACGGCGGGAAATTAACGTTAACCAATTTTCACTTTACCCATTATCAGGATGGACATGCGGTAGAGCAGATTAATTTGCCTGACGTCGCCAGTTTGTATGCATTGTTGCAAGAACGATTTGGACTGGGTGTGGATGACGTGAAGCATGGATTTACCGAAGATGAGCTGGCGACGGTCATGGCGGCGTTTGATACGCATCCGGAGGCGGGGAAATAGGGGCATCGGAATTAATGCCGGATGCGGCGTCATCGCCTTATCCGGCCTACGGGAACAATTAAAAATCTATCGCCCATTCTGCGTGAAACAGGATCACCGCCGAACCGGTAATGGTGACTTTTTCCGGCTGGTTTTCACGGATAGTCACCGTCACATCAACAATCCCGTCGCGCCCGAGCGCACGGCCCTGATGCCCCTGAACACGTAACGTTTTCCCATCATGCGCCATCAACCCATGGTGGACCAACCATGCGCCCATTGGACCGTTGGCATTGCCGGTAACCGGGTCTTCCACAATACCAATAGCAGGTGAAAACATGCGGCCATCAGTGGCGTTTTCGCCCTCGCGGATTTGAAAAGGGAAGAAACCGTTACAGCCAATTTGCTGGCTGATAGCGGTCAAAGCCGGTAAATCAGGGGAAAGGGCGTCAAGGTCCACCTCGGGTTTCAGTGGAATCATCACTTTCGAATGCCCGGTCGTGGCAACCTGAATGGGTAAGCCTGCCAGCATATCGTCTTCGCTCAGGTGCAGCGCATCGAGAATCGCAGTACGAACAGCGCCCTCCAGCGGAGGTTCAAAACCCGGTTCACCTTGCTCAAGGCTAATGCGATAGTCGTTCCCGGTAGCGTCAATATCCACCCGATGACGTCCGGCCAGCGAGGTTTGCCAGACCGTGCAGTTGCCCAGACCCAGCACCTTGGCCCGCACATAATGCGCGGCGACGGTAGCATGCCCACAGATAGGAACTTCGACCGTCGGGGTGAAATAGCGGATGCGAACATCGCTGTCGTCACTGGTCAGCAGAAATGCGGTTTCTGAATGACGCAGCTCGCGAGCGATGAGCTGCATCTGCGCGTCACTCAGTCCATCAGCATGTAAAACCACACCTGCTGAGTTGCCGCGAAAAGGGACCGAGGTAAAGGCATCGACGTGGTAAACCTGTGGTTTCATTAGTGTTCTCCCTGAAATGGAGAAGCATCATAACGTACAAAAAGCGGGATAGCGATGCAGGCCCGGTAAGCGCAAGCGCTACCGGGCATCAGAGTTCAATTATCGGCGGGAACGCACTATCTGATAGCGGCGAGTGAAGTACTCAAACGGCGCACTCCATACGTGGACCAGACGGGTGAACGGGAATAGCAGGAAGATAGTCATCCCCAGAACCAGGTGCACACGGAAAATCAACGCCACGCCATCCAGATGTGCAGACGCGCCGCCCTGGAAGGTCACCACTGACTGCGCCCAACCAACCAGTTTCAGCATTTCACTGCCGTCAGGATGCTGTGCGGAGAACGGGATGGTGGTTAAGCCGAGGATACACTGAATCAGCAGAACGCAAAGGATCAGAATATCAGCGGTGGAAGACGTTGCACGAATGCGCGGGTTGGTCAGACGCCGCACCAGCAAACCTGCGCCACCAACCAGCGTCAGTACGCCACAAAGCCCACCGGCAATCATCGCCATCTGTTGTTTCACCGCAATCGGCAGGAACCAGGCATACATCCAGTGCGGCGTTAGCATGCCGAACAGGTGACCGAAAAAGATCCCCAGAATGCCGATGTGGAACAGGTTTGACCACAGCACCATGCCGCGTTTGTCCAGCATCTGGCTGGAAGAGGCGCGCCAGGTGTATTGCCCGTAGTCATAGCGTAGCCAACTGCCGAGGATAAATACCGTACCGCACAGGTACGGGTAGATATCGTAAAAAAAGACGTTCAGGTACTGTATCATTTCGGGCCTCCCGCGCTGATGTCGACATACTGCGGCGCAACGTCCTGGCTAAAGCGTCGTTGATAGTTTTGTAACGGTGAACTGTCGCAGGCGGTGGCGTTATCCTCGATAAACTTCACCTGTTCCTCTTCCCACACCGCATCCAGCGCCTGACGAGTATCATCGCGGGTTTCAGCACCAACCTGTTTGGTGACACTGTCACTTGAAAGAGGGCTTCCGGCAAGCAGCAGCAGGGCGTCAAACAGTTGATACCATGGCGTATCGCGCTGTTTTAAGCGCCCGCCTAACAGAGCCAGAATCGGAGCAACGTTCTGCAGTCCTTCTTTGGCCTGGTCCTCCGGCAACACGCTCAAATACTCCAGATACAACGGCAGATGATCCGGTAGTTCGCGGCAGTCGAGCTGTAGCCCGACCTTTTCATACTGCGCCAGCAGATCAACCATCGCCTGACCCCGGTCACGGGACTCGGCGTGCACGTGCTCAAACAGCAGCAGAGAGGTGGCCCGGCCCCGGTCAAAGATTTCGCACCATTCCGCTTGTTTATCCAGCAGTGGCGCATTGAGCAACCCCTGGCTAAATTCGGTAAGCATGGGGGCATCGCTGGCCACAAGCGCCAGCGCGTCGTCTTTACACTCCCACAGCAGCTCGTCGGGATATTCCATCAGCAGGCCGATAACCTTCAGGATTTGCATTATTCACCCTCCGCTTTATCGCGCACTTCGGTGATGTCGATGGCATCAATACGGCTACTGTTAAACAGGTTGAATTTGGTATCTGAGCCATGGCAGCCGTCACCGAAAGTAAATCCGCAGCCGTTTTTCTCCGGGAAGGCATCGCGCGCCATTTCACGGTGGCTGGTCGGGATCACAAAGCGGTCCTCATAGTTGGCGATGGCCAGATAGCGATACATCTCTTCAACCTGCTCAACGGTCAAACCTACTTCCTCAATCGCGCGGGTGTCCGTCACGCCTTCCACTGTTTGCGCACGCATATAGTGGCGCATGGCCATCATACGTTTCAGCGCGCGCAGCACCGGACCGGTATCACCCGCACTGAGCATGTTGGCGAGGTACTGAACCGGAATTCGCAGCGACTCAACCGCAGGCAAAATGTTGCCATTGTGCGGCAGTCCGCCCGCGTCGGCGACCGACTGAATCGGTGACAATGGCGGTACATACCAGACCATCGGCAGGGTGCGATATTCCGGGTGCAGCGGCAGCGCCAGCTTCCAGTCCATCGCCATTTTGTAGACTGGCGAACGTTGGGCCGCTTCGATGACGTTGTGCGGAATACCTTGTTTTAACGCCTCTTCAATGACCGCCGGATCGTGCGGATTGAGGAATACATCGCACTGACGCTCATAGAGATCGGTCTCATGCTCGGTGCTGGCCGCTTCTTCGATGCGGTCGGCGTCGTACAGCAATACGCCGAGATAACGAATACGTCCAACGCAGGTTTCCGAACATACCGTCGGCTGGCCGGACTCAATACGTGGGTAGCAGAAAATGCACTTCTCTGACTTACCGCTCTTCCAGTTAAAGTAGATTTTTTTGTACGGACAGCCGCTGATGCACAAGCGCCAGCCGCGACATTTGTCCTGGTCGATCAGCACAATGCCGTCTTCTTCACGCTTATAGATAGCACCGCTTGGGCAGGTGGCGACACAGCTTGGATTCAGGCAGTGCTCGCACAGGCGCGGTAAATACATCATGAAGGTGTTTTCGAACTGGCCGTACATCTCCTTTTGCATCTTCTCGAAGTTACGGTCGCGGGCACGTTTTGAAAATTCACCGCCAAGCAGTTCTTCCCAGTTTGGACCCCAGATAATCTTGTCCATCCGTTTACCATCGATCAGCGAACGTGGGCGTGCGGTGGGCTGATTCTTGCTTTCCGGCGCGCTATGCAGATGCTGATAATCGTAGGTAAACGGTTCATAGTAGTCGTCAATTTGCGGGATCACCGGGTTGGCGAAAATTTTGGTGATGACGCCCATCTTGCCGCCCAGACGCGGTCTTATTTTGCCGTTAACATCGCGAACCCAGCCGCCTTGCCACTCTTCCTGATCTTCCCAGTTCTTCGGATAACCAATACCCGGTTTGGTCTCGACGTTGTTAAACCACGCGTATTCCATCCCTTCACGTCCGGTCCAGACGTTTTTGCAGGTAACGGAGCAGGTGTGGCAGCCGATGCACTTATCCAGATTAAGAACCATGCCTACCTGTGAGCGTATTTTCATTTTTTCGCCTCCTGTACCTGATCGCGACCTTCATCATCCAGCCAGTTAATATTTTTCATTTTTCTAATCATGATGAACTCATCGCGGTTAGAGCCGACCGTACCGTAATAGTTGAAGCTGTATGCCAGCTGCGCATAGCCACCTATCATGTGCGTGGGTTTCGGGCAGACGCGGGTCACCGAGTTATGGATCCCGCCGCGCATCCCGGTCACTTCTGAGCCAGGGATATTCATGATTCGCTCCTGAGCGTGATACATCATGGTCATTCCCGGTGGCACGCGTTGACTCACCACTGCACGCGCGGTGAGCGCACCGTTGGCGTTGAAGGCTTCAATCCAGTCGTTATCCTCAATGCCCAGCTCTTTGGCATCGGTTTCACTGATCCAGACAATCGGTCCGCCGCGCGACAGCGTCAGCATCAGCAGGTTTTCGCTATAGGTGGAGTGGATCCCCCATTTCTGGTGCGGCGTCAGGAAGTTGAGCGCTTTTTCCGGGAAGCCGTTAGGCGGAACCTCGCGCATTTCACTGACGCTGCGGGTATCGATAGGTGGACGATACGCCACCAGACTTTCACCGAACGCTCGCATCCACGCGTGATCCTGATACAGCTGCTGGCGACCGGACAGAGTACGCCATGGGATCAGCTCGTGGACGTTGGTATAGCCTGCGTTATAGGAAACATGTTCACTTTCCAACCCAGACCAGGTGGGGCTGGAGATGATTTTGCGCGGCTGCGCCTGGATATCGCGAAAACGGATCTTTTCGTCTTCTTTGTTCAATGCCAGGTGCGTATGGTCGCGTCCGGTCATCGCCCCCAGCGCTTCCCAGGCTTTCACCGCCACCTGACCGTTTGTTTCCGGTGCCAGGGCGAGGATCACCTCAGATGCATCCAGCGCAGTGTCAATCAGCGGGCGTCCTTTTGCCGGGCCTTCGCGCTTGGTGTAGTTCAGCTTGCCTAGGAAATCGACTTCCGCCTGGGTATTCCACGCAATGCCTTTCCCGCCGTTACCGAGTTTGTCCATGAGCGGGCCAAGTGAAGTAAAGCGTTCGTAGGTGGCGGGGTAGTCACGCTCCACAACGGCGATATTCGGTGCCGTTTTGCCCGGGAGGAGATCGCATTCGCCTTTGCGCCAGTCCTGAATGTCAAACGGCTGCGCCAGCTCTGCCGGAGAGTCGTGTTGCAGCGGTTGCAATACCACATCCGTTTCTTGTCCAAGGTGTCCGACGCAAACCTTAGAAAATACTTTGGCGATGCCTTTATAAATTTCCCAGTCGCTCTTCGATTCCCATGCCGGGTCGACCGCCGCAGACAACGGGTGAATAAACGGATGCATATCCGAGGTATTCATATCGTCTTTTTCATACCAGGTAGCGGTTGGCAGAACGATATCGGAGAACAAACAGGTACTGGACATACGGAAATCGAGCGTGACCAGCAGATCGAGCTTGCCCTCTATCGCCGCCGACTGCCATTCAACCTCTTCAGGTTTAATACCCTCGCTTGAACCGAGCGCTTCCCCCTGGATCCCGCTTTCGGTACCCAGCAAATATTTGAGCATGTATTCATGCCCTTTACCGGAGGAGCCGAGCAGGTTAGAGCGCCAGACGAAGAGGTTGCGCGGATGGTTGTTGCCGTTATCTGGCTGTTCGCAGGCAAAACGAATATCACCTGACTTCAGCGCCTGTGCGGTGTATTGCGCAGGAGATAGCCCTGCTTGTTCGGCTTTTGCTTTAACAGTCAAAGGGTTGAGATTAAGCTGCGGCGCAGACGGCAGCCAGCCCATCCTTTCAGCCCGCACGTTAAAGTCAATCAAATGTCCGCTAAACTTCGACGCATCGGCCAGTGGAGAGAGGAGTTCCTGTGCGGTAAGTTTTTCATAACGCCACTGGCTGGAATGGTTGTAGAAAAACGAAGTGCTGTTCATCTGACGCGGTGGTCGGTTCCAGTCCAGCGCAAAGGCCAGCGGCAACCAACCGGTTTGCGGACGCAGTTTCTCCTGACCCACATAGTGCGCCCAGCCGCCGCCGCTTTGTCCCACACAGCCACAGAACACCAGGATATTAATCATGCCACGGTAGTTCATATCCATGTGATACCAGTGGTTCACGCCAGCCCCGAGAATGATCATCGAACGGCCATGCGTTTTGTGCGCAGTATCAGCAAACTCACGGGCGATCTGTTCGATATGACGGCGTGGCACCCCCGTAATTTGCTCGCCCCAGGCCGGGGTGTAGGCTTTCACTTCGCTGTAATCTTGCGCGCTATGAACGTCATCCAGACCACGATCGAGGCCATAATTCGCCAGCACCAGATCATAGACGCTCACCACCGGGCAACGGCTACCGTCAGCGAGGGTAAGATGTTTTACCGGCAGTTGACGGATCAGCACCGGTTCTTGTTTTACACTGCGAAAATGTGGGTTTTCGTTGCCGCCAAAATAGGGGAATGCCACGCCGGTCACTTCATCATGCTGACCAAGCAGCGAAAGAGAAAGTTCAGTTTCAGCGCCAGCCGCCAGTGGTTCCAGGTTCCATTTGCCTTTTTCCCCCCAGCGAAAACCGATAGATCCGTTCGGGACAACCAGTTCGCCAGCGCTGTTAAAGGCTACCGTTTTCCACTCTGGATTGTTGCTTTCGCCCAGACCATCGACAAGGTCTGAAGCACGCATCATGCGTCCAGGCACGTAGCTGCCATCTTCGCGGGCATCCAGTAAAACCAGCATCGGCATGTCGGTATAGCGACGACAGTAATTGAGGAAATAATCGCTGGGATTGTCGAGGTGGAACTCTTTCAGGATGACGTGGCCCATCGCCATTGCCAGCGCGCTGTCTGTCCCTTGTTTGGGTGCCAGCCACTGATCGCACAGTTTAGCGACTTCCGAGTAATCCGGCGTAATGGCAATCGTCTTGGTGCCTTTGTAGCGTACTTCTGTGAAAAAGTGCGCATCCGGGGTACGGGTCTGCGGCACGTTAGAGCCCCAGGCGATGATATAGCTGGAGTTATACCAGTCGGCGGATTCAGGAACGTCGGTCTGCTCGCCCCAGGTCATCGGTGACGCGGGCGGTAAGTCGCAGTACCAGTCATAGAAACTCAGACAGGTTCCGCCGATTAGCGAGAGATAGCGTGTGCCGGCGGCATAGGAAACCATCGACATCGCCGGGATCGGGGAGAAGCCGACCACGCGATCCGGGCCGTAGGTTTTCACCGTCCAGACGTTGGCGGCAGCAATCAGCTGATTAAGCTCTTTCCAGTTCGAACGGATAAATCCACCGCGCCCGCGTACCTGCTTGTAGCTCTGGCATTTTTGCGGGTCGTTCATAATGGATTCCCAGGCCAGCACCGGATCGGGCTGGCGGGAGAGGGCGTCGCGCCACAATTCGATTAAGCGTTTACGCACCAGCGGATATTTCAGGCGGTTAGCGCTATAGAGATACCACGAGTAGCTGGCGCCGCGTGGACAGCCACGGGGCTCATGATTTGGCAGGTCAGGACGAGTACGCGGGTAGTCGGTTTGCTGCGTTTCCCAGGTCACAAGCCCGTTTTTAACGTAGATCTTCCAGCTGCATGAGCCGGTACAGTTAACGCCGTGGGTAGAACGCACAATTTTGTCGAACTGCCAGCGCTGACGATAGCTGTCTTCCCAGTCCCGGTTGGTGTGCATTACTTGCCCATGCCCCTCGGCAAACGTATCGCCCTTTTGTTTAAAGTAGCGAAAGCGGTCTAACAGTTTACTCATGACATAACTCCTGCTTCGATAATATTGCCGACGGTGAATCGAACTCCAGGCCTGATCCGACCTACCTAAATGTCCGATCCTGCGGTATCCATTTTGTTATTTTTTTTGTGATTTACGGCCATAGACCAACCAGGTCACCAGCACGCAGACGATGTAAAACACGAGGAATATTTTCATGGCACCCACCGGAGAGCCGGTCAACGCCAGCGATGAGCCGAACGCTTTAGGAATGAAGAAGCCCCCCACTGCGCCAATAGCGGAAATAAATCCCAGGGCGGCTGCGGTATCGGTTACCGCTTCCCGCTGAGCCTGTTCTTCGGTACCACCATGCAGCTTCACCCGATAAATTGTGATTTTGCGAAAGATCACCGCAATCATCTGGAAGGTTGAACCGCTGCCCAGACCCGCGGTCAGGAACAAGCCCATAAACACCAGGTAAAACGCGATAAAGCTACCTTCGCCCGAGCCGGGCAAAGTGAGAAACAGCAGGGCGCTGAACAGTGCCATAAAGATGAAGTTAATTAGGGTGACACGCACACCACCAAACTTGTCAGAGATAACACCACCCGCCGATCGTGCAAGCGCGCCGATGAAGGGGCCGAAGAACGCCAGTTGCAGGATATTCACGTCGGGGAACTGGGTTTTCGCCAGCATGGCAAAGCCTGCCGAAAAACCGATAAATGAACCGAAGGTGGCGAGATACAGCAGACTTAATAACCACAGATGAAAACGCTTGAGGACCGGTAACTGAGAGGCAATTGAGGCCTTCGAGCTGGCAATGTCGTTCATTCCCATGCCCGCTGCCACGGTGGCTATCAGCAGTAACGGCACCCATATCCATGCTGCATTGGCCAGCGACAATAACGAGCCGTCAGCTTGCGGTACGCCCTGTACGCCCAAAAAGGTAAATATGGGCAGAAAGATCACCAGTGGCGCGATCAACTGCATCACGCTGACGCCGAGGTTGCCGAGACCACCGTTAACGCCTAATGCGCTACCTTGCTTCGCTTTGGGGAAGAAAAAGCTGATATTGCCCATGCTGGAGGCAAAGTTAGCGCCAGCAAAACCACACATCAGCGCAATGATTATAAATACTCCAAACGGAGTAGCGGTATTTTGCACGGCAAATCCGAGCCAGACGCAGGGAATAACCAGAATAATCGTGCTAAAAATGGTCCAGCGACGACCACCAAATATAGGTACCATAAAGGAGTAGGGCACGCGTAATATTGCACCAGAAAGAGATGGCAATGCCGTTAATAAAAACAGTTGGTCGGTGGTGAAATTAAAACCAATTTTATTCAGATTGACGGCTACGGCGCTGAACAACATCCAGACACAGAACGCAAGCAGCAGACAACTTACTGATATCCAGAGGTTTCTGCGCGCAATGTGCTTGCCTTTATTTTCCCAAAAGCCGGGGTTCTCTGGTTTCCAGTCAGTTAAAAGATAACGATTATTTTTCTCATTTGATGATGACATATTATTCTCCATGCACATGCCGTTCATGAAAAAGAAATAAACGCATGCAGCGCCGCGCGGCTTCTTTTTAGAAACTATTGAAAAGTTTTAGGAATATTGACTGAAAGAATAGATAAAAAAGCGCAATAACGCGGCGTGATGGGAGAATTACACGTTGCTTAAGTGTTACTAATTGTAAACATAAAAGATGTATTGTTAATCCATCTATTACATCAAATAAATAACTCCTGCGTTATCATACGATCAAGATGACGATCGAATGCAGGATCGGCCATTTCCTCAATACCTAATATGTACATACCATCCAGACCGCAGACTAATGCGATTAAGCGCCATGCGACGTCGGCGGCATCAGGCGCGGATGAGAACTCACCGGCTTTCTGTCCTTGTGTAATGATGTTGGCGGTTTCTTCGTGCCACATTCGCATGGTCAACAGGTAGGCGCTTTTAATTTCCGGATCCTTACCCGCAACAACCTGTGCTTCACGCCATAGCTTAATATAGGGTTCCAGACCACCATCTTCACTGCCTAGCATCGCATGCAGTCGCTCACGGAAACTGGCGTCTTCGCTGACCAGTTCGGCATCAAGTAGGGTGCGGATAAGGCGCACAAATGCCTGGGATTTGAGTTCGCCGGCAGAGGCGAAATGGTGATGTACCTGGCCCGTCGCGACGTGAGCTTCTGCAGCAATGCGTCGAACCGTCATGGCGGAAAATCCTTCTTCAAGTGCGACACGCATTGCTGCTTGCAGAATCACTTCCCGACGTTCATCCCGATTTAGATAGCTCATCATTCCTCCTGTACCCGTATAGATCGCAGTCTAACAAAAAGTTGGACATATGTTCAATTTTCCGTAGGATCGCTAAAGCTGGACATGTGTCCAGCTTTGGTTTCGTTAGGGAGTTTTATGTTTCGTCAGTGGTTAACGTTAGTCATTATTGTGCTGGTCTACATCCCTGTTGCGATTGATGCAACGGTGCTGCACGTTGCCGCGCCCACGCTGAGTATGACGCTGGGTGCCAGTGGTAACGAGCTGCTGTGGATCATTGATATTTATTCCCTGGTAATGGCCGGAATGGTATTGCCAATGGGTGCGCTGGGGGATCGCATCGGCTTTAAACGTCTGCTGCTGTTAGGCGGTGGATTATTTGGTCTCGCATCGCTGGCGGCCGCTTTTGCTCATAGCGCAAGCTGGCTGATTGCAACCCGGGCGGTATTGGCAATTGGCGCGGCGATGATTGTTCCGGCAACGCTGGCGGGTATTCGCGCCACGTTCTCTGAGCAACGGCATCGAAATATGGCGCTCGGCGTCTGGGCGGCGGTCGGTTCCGGCGGTGCGGCGTTTGGCCCACTGGTTGGCGGGATGCTGCTGGAGCACTTCTACTGGGGGTCCGTATTCTTAATTAATGTGCCGATTGTTCTGGTGGTAATGGCCTTAACCGCACGCTTAGTGCCACGCCAGGCCGGACGTCGCGATCAATCGTTAAATTTTGGTCATGCGATAATGCTGATTGTTGCCATTCTGCTGTTGGTTTACAGCGCTAAAACTGCGCTGAAAGGGCATACGGCGACCGTTGCCATCGCCCTGACGCTGTTAACCGGCGCTTTACTGTTGTGGCAGTTTGTCCGTATCCAGCTTGCGGCAGCTCGCCCGATGATTGATATGCGTCTGTTCACGCATCGCATTATCTTGAGCGGTGTAGTGATGGCGATGACCGCGATGATAACGCTGGTGGGTTTTGAGTTGCTGATGGCTCAGGAACTACAGTTTGTTCACGGTTTAACACCGTATCAGGCTGGATTGTTCATGCTGCCTGTGATGCTGGCAAGTGGTTTCAGCGGACCGATTGCCGGTATGTTGGTTTCACGCCTTGGATTACGTTGTGTGGCAACGGCGGGCATGGCACTGAGCGCCGTCAGTTTTTACGGCCTGGCGATGACGGATTTCAGTAGCCAACAGGTACAAGCCTGGATTTTGATGGCTTTGCTCGGCTTCAGCGCCGCCAGTGCGCTCCTGGCTTCAACGGCAGCTATCATGGCAGCAGCGCCGGCGGAAAAAGCCGCGGCCGCTGGCGCCATCGAGACAATGGCTTATGAACTGGGAGCAGGACTTGGGATCGCTATCTTTGGCTTACTGCTGAGCCGTAGCTTTTCTGCATCGATTCTGCCGCCAGCCGGACTGAATCCGCAGGAAGTAGAACGAGCCACATCGTCAATGGGGGAGGCGGTACAACTGGCGCACTCGCTCCCGTCGTCACTGAGTGAGGCATTGCTGACGGCTGCCAGAGAAGCGTTCACCTGGTCACATAGCGTGGCCTTAAGCAGCGCCGGCAGCATGCTTATCATATTAGCGATAGGAATGTGGTTCAGTCTGGCAAAGGTACAACGTTAATAACTAGTGAGCTAAATGACAGGGGTAATCCATCTCTTCGACTTCTTTCCCACTCAGTCGAGCGTATTGCCCCGTCAGTCTCCAGAACGCAGGTTGCGTTTCCGTATAGATCTCTGCCGCTAATATCAGGCGGCGGCGATCTACCTCATTAAGTTCCAGAAGTGTCCATGGAATAAAGTAGCGATCGCTGTCCGTCAACGTAAACCACAGTGGGCATCCGCAGCCGGAACAGAAGAACCGTTCACCACGATTTGAGGAAGGAAAGTGCGAAGGTTCTGCCGATTCTGGCGACATTAGCGGATGAGCGCTGGCTTCCAGATACATGGCGATGCCGCCTGACCATTTCTGACACAGCGTACAGTGGCAGGCATAGACATCCAGCATTTCGACGTCAACGGTAAAATGACTCTGTCCGCAAAGACAACGACCAGTGAATGTCTGCACGGCATACTCCTTATGACCGAGTCTACATTAAGAGAAAAAGCCAGCCCTTGGAGGACTGGCTTTGTATTCAGACTACAACAAAATTAGAACTGGTAGTTCAGACCAACAGCCACGATGTTGTCGGTTGACACTTTCGCTGCATTGGTGAAGTTGTTGTCATCCAGCAGGTTGATTTTGTAATCAACGAAGGTGGACATATTTTTGTTGAAGTAGTAAGTAGCACCCAGGTCTACGTATTCAACCAGATCCTGGTCGCCGTAACCGTTGATGTCTTTACCTTTGGATTTCAGGTAAGCAACGGACGGACGCAGACCGAAGTCGAACTGGTACTGTGCAACAACTTCAAAGTTCTGTGCTTTATCTGCAATACCAGTAACACCGGAGCCACCATAGGTGGTCATGTTGCGGGTTTCGGAGTAGGTGGTTGCCAGGTAGATGTTGTTCGCATCATATTTCAGACCAGCAGCCCATACTTCAGCGTTTTTACCGGAAGCCATGAAACCGCCGTTACCTACAGACTGTTTGTCGGTACGGTCAGATTTCGCATAGGTAGCACCTACGCCAAAGCCTTCATACTCATAAGTAGTAGACAGACCGAAGCCGTCACCGTTAGCTTCTTTCAGGTTGTCACGGTCATTTTTGCCCTGGTACTGAGCAGCAAAGTTCAGACCTTCAACCAGACCGAAGAAGTCGGTGTTACGGTAGGTTGCAACGCCAGTAGTACGGCCAGTCATGAATACGTCAGTCTGGGTCCAGGTATCACCACCGAACTCAGGCAGGACGTCGGTCCATGCGCCGATGTCGTATGCTACGCCGTAGTTACGACCGTAGTCGAAAGAACCGTATTCAGCGAATTTCAGACCAGCGAATGCCAGACGAGTTTTGTCGCTGTTGGAACCACCGGTGGATTCAGTACGGTTACCTTTGAATTCATATTCCCACTGACCAAAACCAACCAGCTGGTCATTGATCTGAGTTTCGCCTTTGAAGCCCAGACGCGCGTAGGTTTTGTCGCCATCGCTGCCGTTGTCGTCAGAGAAGTAATGCTGAGCGTGAACTTTACCGTAGATATCCAGTTTGTTTGCGTCTTTGTTATATACCTCAGCTGCGTTTACCGCACCTGCCGCCAACAGGCTAGTCACTGCCACTGCAACTAATTTAAGTTTCATTCTAAATAATCCTTATAATTTTTTCTTGGTGTGTTTCCTAAACCATTGCTAAATGAAGGGGTTCGTCAATGGCAAACTATTTTTAAATGACGCAGTGGTATAAGTTCAATAATAAGTTTCATAATATTGCGAAATATTTGAATTTGTGTGATCCAGATCTACATAATATAGCTGATTGTATTAATCTTTATATGTGACAAATCTGAATGGGTATATTTACGTAGGGGACTATTGTGCCGTCTATGGTTTAAATGGCGTTAGTCACGCAGGTATAATATATACATACTGAGGGATATAGATAAGCATGCAATATTTTCGGGAGTTAATTAATCACCAATTATTTAACATTAAATTAAACAAAAATAAACATAACCCACAGGTGGAATGAACATTTATTATTCATTAATTTGATTACAGTGTAGCCGGGTTTTAGATTTGCGCGATAAAACCCGGATTTTTTTTCAGGCGCGGCGTGTTGCCAACCAGCAAAGTAGCGAACCCGCACAAACCATCAATGCACCCTGCCAGAAAGATAGCGACAACGGGGCGCTGAGTAACACAGCAGCCAGAGCGGAGGATAGCACTGGGGTAAAATAGGAACCTACGGCCATGATGGTCACGTTGCCATGCAAAATGCCAATATTCCACGCCGCGTAGGCAAATCCTAACGTTAATGCCGCTGAGAACATTTTAATAGTCACCGAAGTGCTGAAAATCATTTCTGGTTGCGGAGTCATAAAATAGTAAATCCACAAACTTGCAGCCGTTAGTAAAACGAATACGGTAATACCGTTAAAGCCTTTTGCGTATTTATTGGTCACCGTGCAATACGTTGCCCAGATAAATGCGCCAAGAAAGGCGAGGAAATAGCTCAGCGGGCTGCTGGCAACGTTGTTTATAATTTCACCAGGATTAAGGCCATTTTCGCCACCCAATACCCAACAAACCCCGGTCAATGCGATAATTAATCCTGGGATTACCAGCCAGGTTGTTTTTTGACCATTAAATAAAATAGCAAACAATATCGTCAGACTCGGCCAGAGATAATTGACCATACCGACTTCGATAGCCTGGTGACGAGTAGCCGCATAACCGAGAGCCAGCGCTAAACATATTTCATAGGTAACAAAAAGCACGCTACCCGCGATTAAATAACGCACAGGAATTTTTCTGATATTCGGAAAGCCGACGGTAAAAATCAGCAACAGGCCACTTAACGAAAAAATCATTGCTGCGCCACCTGCAGGACCCAGTCCTTCACTTACCCCACGCATTAGCCCGACCATCGTGCTCCAGAGCACGATGGCAATGAGCCCAATTAACGTCGCTTTATGTTTTGTCATTCTGATTATCTGTCCATGGTGCTGGTAAAAATTTAAGCTGAAATTTATAGCACTTTTACACCGTAGCGCGCTAACTAATTACCTTTTATCTACCCCCTTATAGGTACAAAGGTTAAACAAAGTGCACTATTTAGTAGCGGAACCGTTTCGTTATTGATTTGACGCAAAAAAAATATGGATATAGCTGATAGTTTCGTCGCGAAGTTGTACATGTCATCTTTCAATTATGCCGCGCTGGCGCGATCTGAGAGATGTCCTGTACGAATCCCTGCAAAAAAGAGGAAAGCAATGGACGTCAGCCGCAGACAATTTTTTAAAATCTGCGCGGGCGGTATGGCGGGAACAACAGTAGCTGCTCTGGGTTTTGCACCCAAAATGGCACTGGCTCAGGCGCGAAACTATAAACTGTTACGCGCCAAAGAGATCCGAAACACCTGCACATACTGTTCCGTAGGTTGCGGGCTATTAATGTATAGCCTGGGAGATGGAGCAAAAAACGCCAAAGAGTCGATTTACCATATTGAAGGGGATCCGGATCATCCGGTGAGCCGTGGGGCATTATGCCCTAAGGGCGCAGGATTACTGGATTACGTGCACAGTGAAAACCGTCTGCGTTACCCGGAATACCGTGCACCAGGTTCCGACAAATGGCAGCGTATCAGCTGGGATGAAGCATTCACCCGTATCGCGAAGCTGATGAAAACTGACCGTGACGCCAACTTTATTGAGAAGAATGAGCAGGGCGTAACGGTAAACCGCTGGCTTTCAACCGGGATGCTGTGTGCATCTGCGGCAAGTAATGAAACCGGCATGCTGACGCAAAAATTTGTGCGCTCACTCGGCATGCTGGCAGTAGACAACCAGGCGCGCGTCTGACACGGACCAACGGTAGCAAGTCTTGCTCCAACATTTGGTCGCGGTGCGATGACCAACCACTGGGTTGATATTAAAAACGCTAACGTCGTGATGGTGATGGGCGGTAACGCCGCTGAAGCACATCCAGTGGGATTCCGCTGGGCGATGGAAGCCAAAAACAACAATGATGCCACGCTGATTGTTGTTGACCCTCGTTTTACACGTACAGCTTCGGTGGCGGATATCTATGCGCCAATTCGTTCCGGCACGGACATTACGTTCCTGTCCGGCGTCTTGCTGTACCTGATTGAAAACAACAAAATTAACGCTGAATACGTTAAGCATTACACCAACGCCAGCCTGCTGGTGCGGGATGACTATGCTTTTGAAGACGGTCTGTTCAGCGGGTACGATGCGAAAAAACGCCAATACGATAAATCGTCCTGGAACTACCAGTTCGATGAAAACGGCTACGCGAAACGCGATGAAACGTTAAGCCATCCTCGCTGTGTCTGGAACCTGCTAAAACAGCACGTTTCCCGCTACACGCCGGATGTGGTGGAAAACATTTGTGGTACGCCGAAAGAAGACTTCCTGAAAGTCTGCGAAGTGCTGGCTTCCACCAGCGCAGCCGATCGCACCACCACGTTCCTGTACGCGCTGGGTTGGACTCAACATACCGTCGGGGCACAGAACATCCGCACCATGGCGATGATCCAGTTGCTGCTCGGCAACATGGGGATGGCAGGTGGCGGTGTCAACGCCTTGCGCGGCCACTCCAACATTCAAGGGTTAACCGACTTAGGTCTGCTCTCTACCAGCCTGCCGGGCTACCTGACGCTGCCGTCAGAGAAACAGACAGACCTGCAAACCTATCTGGCCGCAAACACGCCAAAAGCGACATTGGCCGATCAGGTTAACTACTGGGGCAACTATCCGAAGTTCTTCGTCAGCCTGATGAAATCTTTCTACGGCAATGCAGCGCAGAAAGAAAATGACTGGGGCTTTGAGTGGCTGCCGAAGTGGGATCAGTCCTACGACGTCATTAAATACTTCAACATGATGGATAGCGGGAAAGTCACCGGCTACATCTGTCAGGGCTTTAACCCTGTTGCGTCCTTCCCGGACAAAAACAAAGTGGTGCAGAGCCTCAGCAAACTGAAGTATCTGGTGGTTATCGATCCGCTGGTGACCGAAACCTCAACGTTCTGGCAGAACCACGGTGAATCAAACGACGTTGACCCGGCGTCGATTCAGACCGAAGTTTTCCGTTTGCCTTCTACCTGCTTTGCAGAAGAAGACGGTTCCATCGCCAACTCCGGCCGCTGGCTGCAGTGGCACTGGAAAGGTCAGGACGCACCGGGTGAAGCCCGCAACGACGGCGAGATCCTTGCCGGTATTTACCACCGTCTGCGTAACATGTATCGCACTGAAGGCGGTAAAGCTGTAGAACCCGTTCTGAAAATGAGCTGGAACTATAAGCAGCCGGACGAACCGCACTCCGAAGAAGTGGCGAAAGAGAACAACGGCTATGCGCTGGAAGATCTCTATGATGCCAACGGCGTGCTGGTTGCGAAGAAAGGTCAGTTGCTCAACAGCTTTGCGCTGCTGCGCGATGATGGTTCTACGTCATCATCCTGCTGGATTTATACCGGTAGCTGGACCGAGCAGGGCAACCAGATGGCCAATCGCGATAACGCTGACCCGTCAGGTCTCGGTAATACGCTGGGCTGGGCCTGGGCATGGCCGCTGAACCGTCGCGTGCTGTATAACCGCGCTTCGGCGGATCCGCAGGGTAAACCGTGGGATCCAAAACGCATGCTTATCCAGTGGAACGGTACGAAGTGGACAGGGAACGATATCCCGGACTTCAATACCGCAGCACCGGGCAGTGGCACCAATCCGTTTATCATGCAGCCGGAAGGGCTGGGGCGTCTGTTTGCTATCGATAAGATGGCGGAAGGTCCGTTCCCGGAACACTACGAGCCGATGGAAACGCCGCTGGGCACTAACCCGCTGCACCCGAATGTGATCTCCAACCCGGCAGCGCGTCTGTACGAGGCGGATAAACTTCGTATGGGCACGAAACAGGACTTCCCGTACGTCGGGACGACCTATCGTCTGACCGAACATTTCCATACCTGGACCAAGCACGCATTGTTGAATGCGATTGCCCAGCCGGAGCAGTTTGTGGAAATCAGCGAAACGCTGGCGGCAGCGAAGGGGATCAACAACGGCGATCACGTGAAAGTCAGCAGCAAACGTGGATTTATTCGCGCAGTTGCCGTGGTCACTCGTCGTCTGCGTACCCTGAACGTCAACGGTCAGCAGGTAGAAACGGTTGGGATCCCAATCCACTGGGGCTTTGAAGGAGTCGCGCGTAAAGGCTTTATCGCCAACACCCTGACGCCGAACGTCGGTGATGCAAACTCGCAAACGCCGGAATACAAAGCGTTTTTAGTTAACATCGAGAAGGCGTAAGGGAGGCGAACATATGTCTATGGAAACGCAGGACATCATCAAACGGTCCGCAACAAACTCCATCACGCCGCCACCTCAGGCTCGTGATTACAAAGCAGAGGTCGCGAAGCTGATCGACGTTTCCACCTGCATAGGCTGTAAGGCCTGTCAGGTGGCATGCTCAGAGTGGAACGATATCCGCGATGAAGTTGGCCACTGCGTCGGGGTTTATGACAACCCCGCCGATCTCAGCGCCAAGTCCTGGACGGTGATGCGATTTACCGAAACCGAACAGAACGGCAAGCTGGAGTGGTTGATTCGTAAAGACGGCTGTATGCACTGTGAAGATCCGGGCTGCCTGAAGGCGTGCCCGTCTGCCGGGGCCATCATCCAGTACGCCAACGGGATTGTCGATTTCCAGTCAGAGCACTGCATTGGCTGCGGCTACTGTATTGCCGGGTGTCCATTTAATATTCCGCGCCTCAATAAAGAGGATAACCGGGTGTATAAATGTACGCTGTGTGTGGACCGCGTCAGCGTCGGGCAGGAACCTGCCTGCGTGAAAACGTGTCCGACCGGGGCAATACATTTCGGCACCAAGCAGGAAATGCTGGAAATGGGCGAACAGCGTGTGGCAAAACTGAAAGCTCGCGGTTTTGAACATGCCGGTCTCTACAACCCGGAAGGTGTGGGCGGCACGCACGTCATGTACGTTCTGCATCATGCCAACCAGCCTGAACTGTATCACGGTCTGCCAAAAGACCCGCAGATAGATACCTCTATCAATCTGTGGAAAGGGGCGCTGAAGCCGCTGGCCGCTGCCGGATTTATCGCCACCTTCGCCGGACTGATTTACCACTACATTGGTATTGGTCCGAATAAGGAAGTGGACGACGACGAGGAGGATCATCATGAGTAAGTCGAAAATGATTGTGCGCACGAAGTTTATCGACCGCGCCTGTCACTGGACGGTGGTGATCTGCTTCTTCCTGGTAGCGCTGTCGGGGATTTCATTTTTCTTCCCGACTCTGCAATGGCTGACGCAAACCTTCGGTACGCCGCAGATGGGACGTATTTTGCACCCGTTCTTCGGCATACTAATCTTCGTGGCGCTGATGTTCATGTTTGTACGCTTTGTGCACCACAACATCCCGGATAAGAAAGATATTCCGTGGCTGAAAAACATTGTGGAAGTACTGAAAGGCAATGAACACAAAGTGGCGGATGTGGGCAAATACAACGCCGGGCAGAAAATGATGTTCTGGTCGATTATGAGCATGATTTTCGTGCTGCTGATTACCGGTATCATTATCTGGCGTCCGTACTTTGCGCAGTTCTTCCCGATGCAGGTCGTGCGCTATAGCCTGCTGATCCATGCGGCTGCGGGGATTATCCTGATGCACGCCATCCTCATCCATATGTATATGGCATTCTGGGTGAAAGGATCGATTAAAGGTATGGTCGAAGGGAAAGTGAGCCGTCGTTGGGCGAAGAAACATCACCCACGTTGGTATCGCGAAGTTGAAAGACAAGAAGCGAAAAAAGAGAGCGAGGAAGGGGTTAACTAATCCCTGATGTTCCCTCTACGCAATGGCGCTACATCGGTAGCGCCATTTTTTTGCCAAAAAAACGTCATGTTTCTGTCATCTGCTGAACGTAAGGTGTTGTCTTTCCGATAATAGAAGAGTTAAAAGACAATGCATCTGGTGAAAAAATTACTCGCAGTCAGCGTGTTTCTTTGTGCTTCAGCTCAGGCACAGAACATCCTCGAATTTCCTCAGCCGGAGAACAACCCGGAAGAGTTTTATGCCGTAACCGAAATTCCGGCAGGTGGAATGATTAAATATGAAACCGACGCCAAAACCGGTTTTATCGTTGCCGATCGCTTCCAGTCAATGCCGGTTGCCTATCCCGCCAACTACGGTTCACTCACCCAGTCTTTAGCCGGTGACGGTGACCCGCTGGACGTCATTTTTTATACCCGTGCGCCGCTTGCTCCGGGAACGTTGATTAAGCTGCGCGCTATTGGCGTACTGAAGATGATCGACGGCGGTGAAAAGGACGACAAAATTGTCGCCGTTCCGGCCAGTAAAATTGACCCCACTTATGACGACATCAAAGAGTTAAGCGATCTGCCCAAGATTGAAGTTCAACGTCTGGAATCTTTCTTCCGCGTGTACAAAGATCTGCCGGAAGGGCGCAAGAAGGTCGAATTAAACGGTTTCAATGACGCCGCTACGGCAAAGCAAGAGATCAAACAGGCCTGGGATGCCTGGAAAGAGAAAAAACCGCAGCAATAAATGGTATGCCGGATGACAAAAGTATATCCGGCATTTATATCACTGTACCGCCAGCTTACGCAGACGTGAAATATCCACGCTTTTTTGGGCCTCTGCCAGACTCCAGGTATTTTGCAGGTTTAACCACATTTCGGGTGAACTGCCAATCACTACGGAGAGTTTAATCGCCATCTCAGGCGTCAGAGCCGCTTTCCCGGTTAATAGTCGACTTGCCGTTGACGGTGCAATCTCCATAGCTCTGGCAAACTCGCGCAGGCTGACATTGAGTTCTTCCAGCGCTTCCTGAATGATATCCCCAGGACGGGGATGATTTGCCATCTTCATCAATGATAGTCCTCGTAATCCAGTATGTACGCGTCGCCATTGACGAATTCAAACGTAATACGCCTGTTACCTGAAACAGAAATTGCCCATATGCCGTCGCGTTCCCCCACCAGAGGATGTAGCTTATAACCGGGCATATTGATATCTGTAACCTTGCTTGCCGCATCAATAACGGCAAGTCTGTGTCGTAATCGTCGGACATGTTTCGCCATAACGCCTGATGTTCGTCCATGAAGAAACAAATCGCGCAATCCCTTGTGCCTGAAGTTCATGATCATCCGTATCATCCTTGTTCCTTCAAGAGGAACACTACCATCAATGTTCCGTTCAACGCAACACCAAGATTGCGATATTTAAAATTGTGCGGCGAATGTGCAAAAAGAAAAAGAGAGAAGGGGAATAACTGGAAAGCGTCACGCAAGAATTGCCGGATGGCTGGCCTACACGCGCATTTTGCTGATGTAGGCCGGATAAGCTTGCGCCATCCGGCAATAAAGATTACTCAAGTTGTGCGTTCAGACGTTCAATCTCCTTGCGCCATTGCGCCTGTAACAACGGTTTTTGATGTTTCGGCTTGCGGGCGAGATCGTCGGCCAGACGCTGCTCAAGATCGAGAAGTTGTTCCAGCAATCTATCGCTGTCACCGCTTATTTCAGTTTTCGCTTCAGCCACCGTTTTGGGAACGGTTATCTCCGCGGACGTTTCCCGAATACGCGCATTGACCGCCTCCAGATCGTGCCATTCACTGAGTTCGCCATTGTCGATTAACCAGAACCGGTTGCAGCTTTGGCTGATAAGCTGCCGGTCGTGACTGACCAGTAACACGCCGCCGTTATAGCTTTGCAGCGTTTCTGCCAGCGCCTCTTTGCCTTCCATATCCAGATGATTGGTCGGTTCATCGAGCATCAGCAGACTGTAGCGCGCAAGCGTCAACCCAACAAACAGTAACCGGGAGCGCTCACCGCCGCTTAACGTGCTGACTCGCTGCGCATGACGAACCCACGGAAATCCCGCGCTAATCAGCGCCATCTTGCGAATCTCTGGCTGCGGGGCAAACGCTTCCAGCGCATCAAACAATGAATCGTTATCGGCAAGCTGATGCAGCGTCTGGTCGTAATAACCCAGGGTAACGCGCGGGTGTAACACCAGTGAAGGTGATGCCAGCTGTGACTGAAACTGTTGCCAGATAAGCCTTAACAGCGATGATTTCCCGCAACCGTTACGCCCGACAATCGCCACGCGATCGCCGCTTTTTAACCGGATACCGGCAATGGAAAACAGTGTATCTGCATCGGGAGCAGGGGCTACAGACAGATTGGTCATCTCCAGCAAACGATCCGCACGCAGAGCATCCCCCTGCAATGTTAGCGTCCACTGACTTCCTGACGTTACTTCTGTTTGCACCTCTTTCAGGCGCTGTACCTGTTTTTCCATCTGCTTGGCCTTGCGGGAGAGATCTTCGTTGTCGTAGACCCGCCCCCAGGTTGCCAGCCGTTTGGCGCTGGCAGTCACCCGGTCTATCTCTTTTTGCTCAGCCTTGTGGCGCAGAGCATCACTGACATCTCTTTCTGCCAGAGCCTGACGCGCCGCGCTACAGGGTAGATCAAACGCATGGAGAGTGCGATCGCGCAAGATCCAGGTTCCATGAGTCACCGCGTCCAGCAGTTGCGGGTCGTGGGAGACCACCACAAAACTGCCAGACCAGTTCTGTAAGAACTGCTCAAGCCACAGTAATGTAGGCAAATCCAGGTGGTTACCCGGTTCATCCAGCAGCAGCAGGTCAGGATTACGCATCAGTGCCCGCGCTAATAGCAAGCGCGTGTGCTGGCCACCGCTCAACGTTTGCGCAGTCAGAGATAAATTCTCTGGCGTAAAACCCATTTCGGCAAGCAGTGCTTCAACTCGCCACTGCTGAGCTGCGCGTTCATGCTCGGGAAGTTGAGCGAGAACGGCTTCCTGTAGCGTAAGCGGCAGTATATCGTCAGGTAGATGTTGTTCTACACGCGCGAGATGGCAGTGATTCGCCTGCGCGATTGCCCCACTGGTGGGCGAGATCGTGCCATCGAGCAGTTTTAACAGCGTGCTTTTGCCGCAGCCGTTATAACCGATAAGCCCGATGCGGTCGCCTTTTTTCAGGGTAAAGGAAAGATCGTCGAATAGCGTGCCGAATGCCGTATCAACGTGTAAGGATTGTGCGGTTAGTAATGTGCTCATTGTTGCTTACTCAAGAGTTACAGGCGTGAAAACGCCTCGTCAAACATCGCTGACGATAACCCGGTAAGCCCGAGAGAAGGGGATTTAGAAGTTAGCTTCGCTCAAGCAGAAGTTATCGCAGCACGATACCGATAACGCTTGAGCACTGGCGATCGCCAAAAGCATGTGAAACGATAAAACGTTCACAGTACAGCATAAGTATCCTCCTTTTATTTTTCAGAATGTTAATCGGTGGTGAAAGTGTAATCGTAAGTTACGCAAAAGCGCAAGTGTTGAACGCCCGGCAGCAGTGTGCCGCCGGGCAAACCGTCAAATAGAGGTACGACGGTAGTCGCGATATTCTGCCTGCCAGAAATTATCGTCAATTGCCTGTTGCAGCGCTTCGGCGGAGGTTTTCACTGCCACACCTTGCTGCTGAGCCATTTTACCGACGGCAAAGGCAATGGCGCGAGAAACGGTCTGAATATCTTTCAGTTCCGGTAGCACCAGACCTTCACCGTTGAGCACCAGCGGCGAATACTGCGCCAGCGTTTCACTCGCCGACATCAGCATTTCATCAGTGATGCGCGATGCGCCAGACGCAATCACACCCAGGCCGATACCCGGGAAGATATAGGCGTTGTTACACTGGGCGATTGGGTAAATTTTATCTTTCCACAGTACCGGTGCGAATGGACTACCGGTCGCAACCAGCGCGTTACCTTCGGTCCAGGCGATAATATCCTGTGGCGTAGCTTCAACACGGGAAGTGGGGTTAGACAACGGCATGACGATCGGACGCGGACAATGCTTGTGCATTTCGCGGATGATCTCTTCGGTAAACAGGCCGGTTTGTCCGGAAACGCCAATCAGGATATCCGGCTTAACGTTGCGGACCACATCGAGCAACGACAGCACATCTTCTTGGGTATCCCAATGCTGGAGATTTTCGCGTTTTTGCACCAGTTTGGTCTGGAAGGAGAGCAGGTTCGGCATTTTGTCTGTTAACAGGCCGAAGCGGTCGACCATGAATACGCGTTGACGCGCCGCTTCTTCGCTTAGACCTTCACGCTGGATCTGCGCAATGATCTGCTCGGCGATCCCGCAACCGGCGGAACCCGCACCGAGGAAGACGATGTTCTGTTCGCTCAACTGGCTACCGGCCGCGCGGCTAGCCGCAATCAGCGTACCGACAGTAACCGCCGCGGTGCCCTGAATATCGTCGTTAAACGAGCAAATTTCATCACGATAACGGGTCAGCAGTGGCATAGCGTTTTTCTGGGCGAAATCTTCAAACTGCAACAGCACGTCCGGCCAGCGATGCTTCACGGCCTGGATGAATTCATCAACGAATTCGTAGTATTCATCATCAGTGATACGCGGATTGCGCCAGCCCATATACAACGGATCGTTCAGCAGTTGCTGGTTGTTGGTCCCCACGTCCAGTACCACCGGAAGAGTATAGGCCGGGCTAATTCCGCCACATGCGGTATATAGCGACAGTTTACCGATTGGAATACCCATCCCGCCGATCCCCTGATCGCCAAGACCTAAAATACGTTCGCCATCGGTGACAACGATGACCTTGATATTGTGGTTAGGGACGTTTTGCAGGATATCGTCCATATTGTGGCGGTTCTGATAAGAGATAAACACGCCGCGCGCACGACGATAAATCTCAGAGAAACGCTCACAGGCCGCGCCGACCGTTGGGGTATAGATAACTGGCATCATTTCATCCAGGTGATTATGCACCAGTCGGTAAAACAGGGTTTCGTTGGTGTCCTGGATGTTGCGCAGGTAAATATGTTTGTCGATTTCGGTTTTGAATCCCTGATATTGGATCCAGGCGCGTTCAGCCTGTTCCTCAATCGTCTCGACCACTTCCGGCAGTAACCCCAGCAGGTTGAAGTTACGGCGTTCTTCCACACTGAAGGCGCTCCCTTTATTCAGTAAAGGGAATTCCAGCAGTACCGGGCCAGCGTAGGGGATGTAAAGGGAACGCAGTTTTTTGGTTTCGTTTTCCATGTCACTCACTCTTTTTTGAATAACCGTCCCTGGCGCTCTTTATGATCGTATGTGGCCTGTCCGCCAGGGAAACGGGCGAAGTATAAAGCATTGTGAATGGGTTAAGGGGTTTTATAAGCAAAAACACCACTGCGGTTGCAATGGTGTTTATCTCGTTACTCAGTCAGACGTGCGAAAGGCTACTTGCCGTCAGTGCGGCGCTTTCTTCCAGTAGGATTATTGACCACGTTGGTTTTGTCACCTTCGGTCACGATTTTACGTTGATTTGAGATTTTGTGGTCCAGTCCGAGAATATGACGGGCCTGACGGTTCGATTTCATTCTAACTCCTTAATCCTGTTACTGGTTTCAAGGGCGAGCCCGTATGAGAACGGACGAAATACAACCTGATATAAAGCCGATGTTCAACATAACGGCTTTCTGGATGGTCGGTCATTTTATCTGAAAGGTCAATGCTTAAGCGGCAAATGAGAACTATCCCGTATGTAACATGCTTTTTCTCAGCCGTCCTATACTAGTAACTCCGACGACAACACAGGAGAGCGGTAATGACTATCCATAAGAAAGGTCAGGCACACTGGGAAGGCGACATTAAGCGCGGCAAAGGCACTGTGTCGACCGAAAGTGGCGTGTTGAATCAGCAACCGTATGGGTTTAATACACGATTTGAAGGTGAGAAAGGCACCAATCCTGAAGAGTTGATTGGCGCGGCCCATGCAGCCTGCTTCTCGATGGCGCTTTCGCTGATGCTGGGTGAAGCGGGGTTTACCCCAGATGCCATTGATACCACTGCCGATGTTTCTCTGGATAAAGTAGATGCCGGGTTTGCGATAACTAAAGTCGCGTTGCATAGCCAGGTGAGCGTGCCGGGGATAGACGCCGCCACGTTTGACGGCATCATCCAGAAAGCAAAAGCCGGATGCCCGGTATCGCAGGTACTAAACGCGGAAATTACGCTGGATTATCAGCTGAAGTCTTAATCATGGCGCGCCGGATGTGACTGCGTCTTATCCGACCTACGACTGTGCCGGATGTAAGTCAGTCTTATCCGGCACCTGATGATGTTATTGCGCTACCCAACCGCCATCCATATTCCACGCCACGCCGCGCACCTGCGCCGCACCGTTTGAACACAGAAATAGTGCCAGCTCACCTAACTGTTCCGGCGTGACGAATTCGCGCGACGGCTGCTTTTCCGCCAGCAGGGCGTCACGCGCAGCCTCAGGCTCTGCGCCTTCGGCAATACGCTTATCGATCTGCTGCTGGACCAGCGGCGTGAGCACCCAGCCGGGACACAGCGCATTGCAGGTGACACCCGTCTGCGCGGTTTCCAGTGCGATGGTCTTGGTGAATCCCACCACGCCGTGCTTCGCCGCTACGTAGGCAGATTTCTCTTTTGAGGCCACCAGGCCGTGAACAGAAGCGATATTAATGATGCGCCCCCAGTTTCGCGCGCGCATACCAGGAAGCGCCAGACGCGTGGTGTGAAAAACGGAAGAGAGATTAATGGCGATAATCGCGTTCCATTTATCAACCGGGAAGGTTTCCACCGGGGATACATGCTGGATTCCCGCGTTGTTGACCAGAATATCAACACCGCCGAATTCGCTCTCGGCATAGCGCATCATGTCGGCAATTTGCGCTTCATCGCTCAGATCCGCGCCATGATAACCTGGCGTTTTGCCATATTGCGCAACAGCGTCTTTGGCGGCATCCACATCACCAAACCCGTTGAGGATCAGGGTGGCGCCCGATTGCGCCAGCACCTGTGCGATACCTAATCCGATACCGCTGGTCGAGCCGGTAACCAGGGCGGTTTTTCCCGTTAAGTTCATGATGATTCTCCTTAAACAATTCCGGTGGTGTAGAAGACGCCGATGACAAACAGTACGGCCAGACTTTTAATGACGGTAATAGCAAAAATTCCGCCATACGCCTGACGGTGGCTGAGACCGGTGATAGCTAATAAGGTAATGACTGCGCCGTTATGCGGCAGGGTGTCCATACCGCCGCTGGCCATAGACGCCACGCGGTGAAAGACTTCAAGTGGGATATTGGCAGCGTGAGCGGCCGCGATAAAGGTGTCAGACATGGCGGCAAGGGCAATACTCATCCCGCCAGACGCCGAACCGGTGATCCCGGCGAGCGTAGTGATACTGATAGCTTCATTGAGCAGCGGGTCAGGAATAGCCGCCAGTGCTTTTGACAGTACAAGGAAACCTGGCAGGGCGGCGATCACTGCGCCAAAACCGTACTCTGACGCGGTGTTCATCGCTGCGAGGATCGCGCCGCCAACCGCCGTTCTGCTGCCTTCCGCCAGGCGACCTTTAATGTTGCGATAGCCGAAGAGCACCACCAGCAGGATCCCAGAAATCAGCGCCGCTTCCACTGCCCAGATAGCGGTGATTTTACCGACTTCGGTGGTAATCGGCTTGGCAAGGCCCGGAAGTTCAAGCTGATGCGTGGCGCCATACCATTGTGGGATCCAGCGGGTAAACAGCAGGTTAAATACCCCAACCAGGATCAGCGGAGAGATCGCGATGATCGGGTTCGGCAGATTAATGTTATCCGGCGTTTCCGGCTCGTTTAACAGTTCAGTGCCATAACCCTCATCCTTAGCCTGTGCTTTACGACGCTGACGTTCGAGATAAACCAGACCAACAATGATGATAAATACGGAACCTATCAAACCCAGCCACGGCGCGGCCCAGGCGTTGGTACCGAAGAAACTGGTCGGAATAATGTTCTGGATCTGCGGTGTGCCTGGCAGGGCATCCATGGTGAAGGAGAACGCGCCCAGCGCAACGGTTGCCGGGATCAGGCGTTTAGGAATATTGCTCTGACGGAACAGTTCAGCCGCGAACGGATACACCGCAAAGGCCACCACAAACAGCGATACGCCGCCGTAGGTCAACAACGCACATACCAGCACAATCACCGGGATGGCATGACGACGACCGAGGATGTTGATAGCGGCGGCAACAATGGAACGTGAAAATCCAGATAACTCGATTAACTTGCCAAACACTGCCCCCAGCAAGAACACCGGGAAGTACAGCTTCACAAAACCGACCATTTTTTCCATAAACAGGCCGGTGAAGGCAGGGCCGACGGCGCTGGGTTCGGTAAGCAATACAGCACCTAATGCTGCGATGGGGGCAAACAGAATGACGCTGTATCCGCGATAGGCTGCCAGCATCAGCAGGCCCAACGCTGCCAGGGCGATTAATACACTCATCATGACTCCTCAATATCATTGTTATAGTGGGGTACAGAAAGAGAAGTTACGGTTTCAGGGCAAAGCGCAGTTGATGCTCCCTGCGTTGCTGGATGTATTCCTTGCGCGAATCATCCCAGCGATAAAATCCCTGGCCGCTGCGCAACCCGGTATCACCGTTGGCAACCTTGTCAGCGACCAGCGACATCATGTCGCTGCCGGTTGCCAGTTCCGGAAGCAGATGCCGACAAATGTCCTGCACCGTAGAAAGTCCGGTCATATCAGCAGCCTCCAGCGGACCGACCATTGCATAGCGACGTCCGAGCGAGGCGCGCATCACCTGATCAACCACTTCTGCGCTGGCGATGCCGCTTTTAACGATATGTAGCGCTTCACGCAGCAGAGCAAACTGCAGTCGATTGCCAACAAACCCTGGTGCTGCGCGGTCGAGCACCACGGCCTCAAGTTGCATCGCGATCAGTTGTTGTTGCAATTCATGGAGATACTCCGGCTTCGTTGCGGTGCCAGGTACAATTTCGACCAGCGGAATAAAATGTGGCGGGTGCCAGAAATGGGCGATCAGCAACCGTTCAGGATGGGCGAGTTTTTCTGCCAACGCATCCGGCGGCAGGCCGCTGGTATTACTGGCAATAACGGCCTCCGGCGCGATCAGCTCTTCCAGTTGCGCATACAGTGCGTGTTTAAGTTCGAGCCGCTCCGGGATCGCTTCAATCAGTAACCGGCATGCGGCAATATCCTGTAGCGAAGTTGTGCCGTGCAGGCGAGCCACGACCGTCGCTTTTTCACCAATTGCAAATTGATCGGTGACAATCAGCTCATCCAGGATACCGCCAGCAACTCCGCTTATTTCTGCAATTCGGCTGCTATCGGTATCGTATAACCAGACATCGTAACCAAAACGGGCGAAGTGGGTAGCAATGCCGACCCCCATTAATCCCGCGCCCAGAATGCAGATAGGCTTACTTTGCATGAGCTACCCCCTGCGGACGTTCTACCGCCAGCGCCACCCCCTGACCACCACCTACGCACAGCGTGGCCAATCCTTTGGCTGCGTTGCTACGCGCCATTTCATGCAGCAGCGTTACCAGAATTCGGCAACCTGATGCGCCAATCGGGTGCCCCAGCGCAATCGCACCGCCGTTCACGTTTACCCGGTTGCTGTCCCAGTTCAGGGATTCGCCAACCGCCAGCGCTTGCGCAGCAAAGGCTTCGTTGGCTTCGATAAGATCCACGTCATTTAGCGTCCAGCCAGCACGCTTCAGGCACTGGAGTGACGCTTCTACCGGCCCAATCCCCATAATGGCGGGATCGACGCCAGAAACCGCGTAGCCCGCCACCTGGGCAAGCACTGGCAGATTGAGTTCCGCCGCTTTGGCGGCGCTCATCAACATCACCGCGGCGGCACCATCATTGATGGATGATGCATTTCCGGCGGTCACCGTGCCGTTACCCGGACGAAACGCCGGTTTAAGTTGCGCCAGCTTGTCGGCCTGAGTATCCGGGCGAGGTTGTTCGTCACGGTCCACCACACGTGGCGGCTTTTTGCCCTGTGGGACGCTGACCGGCGTGATTTCCGCGTTAAAACGACCCGCTTCAATGGCGGCGGCAGCTTTTTGCTGGGAGTGCAGGGCAAAAGCGTCCTGCTGCTCACGACTGATTACGAACTTATCCGCCAGATTTTCGGCAGTAATACCCATGTGATAGTCGTTGAACGCATCCCACAGGCCGTCATGCACCACGCTGTCTTTCATACTGGCATGACCCAACCGCAAACCGGCCCGCGCGCCGTCGAGAAAATAGGGCGCATTGCTCATGCTCTCCTGGCCTCCGGCGATCACGATTTGCGCATCGCCACAGCGAATCGCCTGTACCGCCTGATGCACCGCCTTCAAACCTGAGCCACACAGCAGGTTGATGGTTAACGCGGGCGTGGTGACCGGCAGTCCTGCCCGTAACGCCGTTTGTCTGGCTGGATTCTGGCCGCAGCCCGCAGTCAGAACCTGACCTAAAATCACCTCATCAATTTGCTCAGGCGCCACAGCCGTTTTTTCCAGCAGCGAACGGATCACCACTGAACCAAGCTCAACCGCGGAAAGTGGTGCCAGCGCGCCATGAAAACTGCCAATCGGGGTGCGCGTCGCCGCGACAATGACAACATCCTGCATGGTCAGCTCCTCAGCTAAAGTGCATTTCGGGGACAGTTTCGGGAACGATCAGCTTGCCTGCGGTTCTGGCGACAATCTCATCCACGCTAATGCCCGGTGCGCGTTCACGCAGAATGAACGCACCGTCGGCAATTTCCAGCAGAGCCAGGTCGGTAAGCACACGTTTGATGCAGGCCACGCCGGTCAGCGGCAGGGTGCAGGCGGGAAGCAGTTTGGACTCACCGCTTTTGGAAGCATGGGTCATTACCACAATGATATTGTCGGCTCCAGCAACCAGATCCATCGCGCCGCCCATGCCTTTCACCATTTTTCCGGGGATCATCCATGAGGCGATATTGCCGTTAACATCGACTTCAAACGCACCGAGCACCGTCAGATCAACGTGGCCGCCGCGGATCATGGCGAAGGATTGCGCCGAGTCGAAAATCGCCGCGCCTTTGCGCGCCGTCACAGTCTGTTTCCCGGCGTTGATCATGTCGGCATCAATTTCGTCTTCTGTGGGAAACGGGCCCATACCCAGCAAACCGTTTTCTGATTGCAGCATCACGTCCATGCCGTCAGGGATGTAATTTGCCACCAGCGTGGGAATGCCGATTCCAAGGTTGACGTAATATCCGTCTCGCAGCTCGCGGGCGACTCGCATCGCCATTTGTTCACGCGTTAACATGGTCAGGCTCCTTTCTGGCGCAGGGTGCGTTGTTCAATACGTTTTTCAAACTGCCCCTGAATGATGCGGTTAACGAAAATTCCGGGAGTGTGAATCGCAGCAGGGTCCAGTTCTCCAGGAGGGACAATTTCTTCGACTTCCACGACGGTAATGCGCCCGGCGGCGGCCATCAGCGGATTAAAATTCTGTGCGGTGTGGCGATAGATGACGTTGCCGTACCAGTCGGCTTTCCAGCCTTTAACCAACGCAAAATCACCGGTTATCGCCTGCTCAAGGATGTAAGGGCGTCCGGCAAACTCGCGAACCTCTTTCCCTTCCGCCACGGGGGTTCCATATCCGGTCGCGGTAAAAAATGCCGGGATCCCCGCGCCGCCCGCGCGCAACTGCTCTGCCAGCGTACCCTGTGGCGTCAGGATGGCTTCCAGTTCGCCGCTAAGCACCTGTTTCTCAAACAGGGCGTTTTCCCCCACATAGGACGCGACCACTTTGCGCACCTGACGCGTTTCCAGCAGCACGCCAAGGCCAAAGCCATCCACGCCGCAGTTGTTTGATACAACGGTAAGTCCCTGAACCTCCCGACGGCGTACTTCGGTAATCAGGTTTTCAGGGATCCCACATAGACCAAAACCACCTGCCAGCAGCGTCATGTTGTCGGTCAGTCCTTCCAGCGCCTCTTGATAAGTGGCAACACGTTTATCCAGTCCAGCCATACACTTGCCTCCCCAGTTGTCCTTGCCGACATCATTGGGGGTGAAAAATGATTTGTTAATTTTAAATTTGTGACTCACTCATTGGGTTTTTTTATCAATTTAATGTTAATTAAAGGTATTCAACAAGTTAAAGGAATGCGAAATGGGAATGAGCATCAAACAGTTACGCGCATTTTTAGCGGTAGCTCACACTCTGAATTTTGCTCATGCCAGCGAAAGACTGAATATGTCGCAACCCGCGTTAAGCCTGGCGATTAAAGGACTGGAAGATTCGCTGGGCGGGGCGTTACTGTTAAGAACAACTCGCAAAGTGACCCTGACGCAGGAGGGAGAAACGCTGCTGAATATGGGGCGACAGCTGCTGGCGGACTGGGAGAATACGGAAGAAGCCATGCGCCAGCGCTTTACGCTGCAGCGCGGTAAAATATCGATCGCCGCCATGCCCTCATTTGCCGCTAACGTCCTGCCATCGGTACTGAAAACATTTCGTGATTCTTATTCCGGTATCAACGTAACGGTTCACGATGTAATTAATGAACACGTGATTGAAATGGTCAGTGAAGGGCGGGTCGAGATGGGCATAGCCTTCGAGCCGGACTATTCGGGACATCTGCATTTCACGCCGCTCGGCGTGGATCGTTTTATCGCGATTGTGCCGCCAACCTGTCGGCTGGCAGACAGGGATCGTATTGCGTGGCGCGAACTGCTGACGCTGGATTTTATCACCCTGCAACGCCCGTCCGCCGTGCGGCTGATGCTGGAAGAACAACTGGTGCAAAGCGGACATACGCTGGAAGTAGCGCTGGAGAGCCATCAATTGGTAACCGTTGGCCGTCTGGTGGCTAACGGTCTGGGCGGTAGCGCCGTACCTGCGCTATGCAGCACGCAAATGACAGAGTTAGGCGCAACCTGTATCGATCTGGATACGCCGGTGATCCAGCGTCGGATCGGGGTTTTGCGTTCGGCGCATCATAAATTATCTACCGCTTCCGAGGTGCTGGTGGATTCACTGAAAAAGGCGTATTGCACCTGACTTTTCTCAACGGCTCAGGTCATGTAACCGCCCGCCAGCAGCGAACGTCACATCCGGTATCACTCTTCAGCAATGCCTGTTTCTTCTCACAACCGTGGGTTGCCAATGGACATCTGTCACGGAAAAAGCAGCCCTGGGGCAACGTTCGGTTTCCCGGTAGCTCGGTTTTACGTAACACCAAATCTTCCGCCAGCGGTGCGCCCGTTTTAGGGACCGAGTCCAGTAATAATCGTGTGTATGGATGGGCGGGGTGAGTGAGAACCTGTTGGGCATCGCCCAGCTCAACAATTTGCCCGAGGTACATCACCGCCACACGGTCGCTCATATGGCGGACCACCGACACGTTATGTGATATCAATACGTAGGTCAGGTTTCTGCGCGCCTGTAGCGACACCAGCAGGTTGAGAATTTGCGCCTGCACGGAGATATCCAGTGCTGAAGTTGGCTCATCAAGGACGATAACATCCGGCTCTGACGATAGCGCCCGGGCAATAGCAATACGTTGGCGCTGTCCACCGGAAAACGCGTGCGGCAATCGATCGAGATATTCAGGACGAATCCCCACCTGTCGTGCCAAATCCTCGGCAAGTATGTGTCGTTCACGCTCCGGGCTCCGTTTTTGGATCCACACCGGTTCGGTAATTATCCGCCACACCGGTAAGCGCGGATCCAGTGATGAAAGAGGGTCCTGAAAGACCATTTGCATACCATTATGCTGCTTATCACCACGGCGAGAATAGCTTCCCTGGCTGGGTTTCAACATGCCCATCAACAGTTGCGCCAGCGTACTTTTTCCACAGCCGGATTCGCCAACAATCCCCAGCGTTTCACCCTGACGAATCTGTAAATCCAGACCGTTGAGCGCATGCACCCGTTCCGTAACCTTGCCAAGCCAGTTTTTACGCGCAGGAAAGTTGACATGAACATCCTGCAGCGCCAGTAAAAAATCAGACATGTGTTGTCTCCAGTTGCGGATACCAGCAGGCAGATTGTTGATCTGCACCTCCCTGACTACTTAACGCCGGCGTTTCTTCACAACGAGGACCAGCGGCAAAGCAGCGGTCGCGAAACGCGCATCCGGCAGGTAAGCAGGTTAGGTTCGGCACGGTGCCGGGAATGGCGGGCAGCAATGTGCGCGGTTCGCCGTGTTCCGGTGCACATTTCAGCAAGCCGATGGAATAGGGGTGAGTCGGGCGTTGAATAACAGTTTGCGTCGGGCCACTCTCAATCACACTCCCGGCATACATGACGTACAACCGGTCGCATAACTGTGAAACCACCGCCATATCATGGCTGATAAATAACACGGCTGTTCCACTGGCGCGCGCTTTTAACTTCAGCAAACGCAGCACCTGCAGTTGCACCGTGACGTCCAGAGCAGTGGTCGGTTCATCGGCAATGATAAGCTCCGGCTCGCACGAAAAGGCCAGCGCAATCATCACGCGTTGGCGCATACCGCCGGAAAGCTCAAACGGAAATCGTTTCATGACCTCCGGCGCGTCCGGAATTTGCATCTCTTCGAGTAGAGCGACGGCTTTCTGGCGGGCATCCGTGCGGCTTAACGCCTGATGATGGCGGATCACCTCCACCATTTGCTGGCCGATACGGCGGGTCGGATTCAGTGCCGTCATGGGCTCCTGAAAGATCATTGCGACACGTGCGCCGCGCCATTGGCGCATTTGTTTCTCACTGGCGTTGAGCACATCTTCACCCAGCAGCGAAACGCGTCCCTGGTGAATACGATAGCTTCCCTCCGGTAGCAGACGCATGGTGAGCATGGCGGTCACGGACTTACCGGAACCGGATTCACCCACCACACCAACGATTTCTCCGCGGTTGATGTGCAGTGATACATGGTTCAGCGCATGCACGTCAGCTTTATAGCCGGGGAAACTCAGATGCAAATCTTCGATTTCCAGTACGGGTTGTGTCATGACTGTTTTCCTCCGGCTTTCGGATCCAGCAGATCGCGAATACCATCGCCAAAGAGATTAAAGCCCACGGCGGTAATCAGAATGGCGGCGCCGGGAAAAGCACAATACCACCACTGATCAAGCACGTAATTGCGGCCAATTGCGACCATCGCCCCCCATTCAGCGCTGGGCTGCTGGGCGCCCAGACCGATAAACCCGAGCGTGGCGGCCATCAGGATCGCGCTGCCGATATCCAGTGATGCCTGCACAATGAGCGGGGGCAGAGAATTGCGTAAAATGTGCCAGCTAATCAGATGCCAGCGTGAAGCGCCGTAGGTCCGGGCAGCCTGTACAAAAGTAAACTGGCGTACCACTAACGTCTGACCACGGGCGAGGCGTACATAGAAAGGGATACGGACGATTGCAATCGCCAGCATGGCGTTAAACAGGCTGGGGCCCAGCGCGGCGGCTAACGCCATCGTCAACACCAGCGAAGGAATGGACAGCATAATGTCCATCATCCGCATAATTATCGCGTCGGCACGCCCACCCATGACACCCGACAAGCAACCCAGCAGTGAGCCCAATCCCCCGGCGATACCCACTACCACCAGACCCGCAACGACAGATTGCTGACTTCCTACCAGAACGCGGCTGAACAGATCGCGACCGACTTCATCGGTTCCAAACCAGTGAGCGGCTGACGGGGGCAGCAGGCGCGCACTCAAATTGATGGCATTCGGATCGTGGGGTGTTATCCACGGCGACAGCACCATCAGCAGCAGTATCAATACGATGATGACCCCGCCAACCAGCGTCAGCGGGCTACTTTTCATCATCCAGAACAGTTTGGCCCAGTCCGTGCGGCGGCGTGCAGTCTGAGGGGCGGTCGGTGTTTCTTGTGTGAGCATCATTCAGCACCTCCACGTCCAATTCGAGGGTCTACCCACAGATAGAGTAAATCCACCACCAGGTTGACCAGCACATAGGCGAACGAGACCACCACCGCAAATCCCATTACCGCCGGGAAGTCGAGTGCCTGAATTGAGGTCACCACCCAGGCGCCCATGCCAGGCCAGGCAAAGACCGTTTCGGTCAATACCGCACCGTAGAGCAGATCGCCCAGCGCCAGGCCGAGGACGGTGATTGATGGGATAAGCGCATTCGGCAACGCGTAACACAACACGATGTACCAGCCCGGCAGTCCGCTGGCGCGGGCGGTACGTATGTAATCTTCACTCAGTTGCTCCAGCATGGCGGAACGAATCTGACGGGCAACGATCCCAAGATGTACAAAAGCCAATGTCAGCGCTGGCAAAATCAGGTGCTGAAGCGCATTGAAAAAGACTTCGCCGTTGCCTTCCAGCAGAGCATCAATCAGGTAGAAACCGGTGACGTGAGCAGGTGGATCCAGCCAGTCGTCTAAACGCCCACCGCCGGGTAAAATTTGCAGATGACCGTAAAACAGCACGATAACCCCCAGCCCCAGCCAGAATGCAGGCGTGGAGATACCGGTAATTGCCATTAGCCGAACAAGGTGATCAAGCCAGCGGTTACGCCAGACCGCAGATAAAATACCCAGCGGGATACCTATCACCAGCGCCAGCAACAAAGAGCAGAAAGCCAATTCAAGGGTCGCGGGGAAGAAAATGCGCAGCTCATCCAGTACCGGACGTCCGGTGCGAATGGAAGTGCCTAAATCGCCGTGAAAAATATCGCTGACATAGCGAAAAAACTGGACATACAGCGGTTGATTCAGCCCCAACTGTTGGCGAATATTTTCGACAATTTCATCACTGGCGCGATCGCCCGCCAGCAGCCGCGCGGGGTCGCCAGGTATCAGGTGTGAAATAATAAAGGTGATTACGCAAACACCGATAACCACCAGAATAAGTCCCCAGCATCGCTGGCGTAAAATACTCCAGAACGTCATTAGCTTCCCCTTGCGGAGCCAGAGCGGCTCCGCATAAACGTGGCTTATTTACTCATGGTGGAGATATTGAAGACCTGTTCCAGCATGGGGTTGAATACAAATCCTTTGACGTCTTTATTCATCGCCAGCTGATAGTTTTTCTGGAATAAATAGACGTAGGCCGCTTCATCAATCACGATGGTTTGCGCCTGCTGGTAGTCATTGGTTCTGGCCACCTGATCGGTCGTGGCCAGCGCGCTGCGCAGCAGTTTATCGACCTCACCGTTTTCATAGAACGAACGGTTACCCGGCAAGCCTTTCTTATCTGACTCAAACCAGTAGTTCATAAACATGTACGGGTCGGCAAAATCCGGACTCCAGTTGCCAATGGCAATGTCGTAATCGCCTTTGCCCACGCGGTCGCGCATGGTGGCGTTTGCCAGTTTTTCCAGTTTCACCTTAATGCCCAGTTTGCCAAGGCTTGCCTGGGTGGCGAGCGCGATAGGTTCCCAGTTAGGGTCATTATCGGAGTACAGGAAGCTCAGGCTTTCAGGTTTGGTGGCAACTTTGTCCCACGCTGCTTTGGCTTTGGCTTCATCAAAGCTGTACTGCATGGCCTTGTCGTCAAAACCCCACATGCCTTCAGGGATCGGGCCACGCATTTGCTTCCCGTTGCCGCTCAGGATCCCGTTGACCATGCCTTTATAATCGGTGGCCCACGAGATGGCGCGGCGTAAATCCACCTGATTGAGCGGCGCTTTACTGTTGTTGAGATACAGATAGGTCACGCGCAATGAGGGATAATCCGCCACGTTCACTTTGCCTTCCTGTTTTAAAGCGGCAAGCTGGTCAACAGGAAGCGCATCGGCAATGTCGATATCACCACGTGACAGTTGCAGGCGACGGGAGGCGCTTTCACCAATGATTTTGACTGAGACACGCTTAAATGTCGGTTTCGCCCCGGCATAATGCGGGTTCGGCACCAGCACCAGTTGTTGTCCCTTTTGCCAGCTCTTCAGCATGAAGGGACCAGAGCCCGCCGTGTTCTGCGCCAGGAATCCGCGGGCATCGTCTGCGGCATGCTCTTTTAAGATGGCCGGGTTAATGATTGAGGCACCGTCATTTGCCAGCGTATACAGAAACGGGGCAAACGGCTGGCTGAGGGTAAATTTCACCGTGTTGTTATCAATGACGTCGACCTTCAGATCTTTTGGGAAAGCCTCCGCAGGCCCCTGACCAATTTTGAGCAAACGTTCAAAGGATTGCTTTACCGCATCTGCCGTTACCGGCGTTCCGTCGGCGAATTTGGCATCGTTTTTCAGGGTAAACGTCCACTCTTTCTGATCGTCAGAGGCTTTCCAGCCGCTGGCTAAATCACCTTCAACTTCTGTGGATCCTTTACCTCCGTCGGTTTTGTATTGAACCAACCGCTGGTAAGAGGGATAGGTAACCGTCCAGTCATTGTTATCGATGGTCACGGCGGGGTCGAGCGTCTGCGGATCGGCGGCTTTACCAATCACCAACATATCTTTGGGAACGGCAGCCTGTGCGGCGGGCAGGGTAAATGCTAACGCAACGGCTATCAGAGCGGGGCGGCAAAACGCGTTTAACGCAGGTGTAGTCTTCATAACCAGGCTCCAGAATTAAAGGGGATGTTGTGTTGTTATAGGCGTGACAGTGTAACAATCTATTTGATCGTCAAGCAGCGGATAGCGAGCGGCATCAGGTAATTCAAAATGCCACCATTCACTGTTAATACCGACAAAACCACCGCCAAACATAATGGCATTGAGCAGCAGGCGGTTACGCTGCGCTGCCGGAGGTACAGACGGGTGCCAGGCATGGGAACGGTCGTGCATTTCATCAAAACCGGCCCCCATATCAAGGAGATGGCCGCGATCGTCCATCAACGTAACGTCAATGGCCGTTCCGCGACTGTGATTGGAACCAATTGCGACATCGACAACATACTGCGGGTCGGGACAGGCATTCCACAGTATCGCCTGCGCCTGCTGGGGGCGATACGCGTCGTACACCACAAGCTGCAGGCCGGCCAGTTGCGCAATGCTGATGCTTTTAGCCAGCGCGGTTACCGCCTCAGTGTGCAACAGACAACGCGCTTCCCGGTAGATAGGTGCGCCGGTAATGTTGTCGGCAGTAGCGTATTTAAGATCGATATGCAGCGACGGAAATATCACCGACAGATCGACCAGTTCTGGGAGTTCTGACATAGCACGTTTCCTGTTTATTGTTCGAATTGACCAAATTGTTGTTGTAACTGGCGATTGGTTTGCAGGCGTCCTGCGAGTGCGTCACCCAGTTGCGCCACCACCGCAGAAAGTAATAAGTTGAACAGACAGCTCACCGGTGCCAGTGAGTCCCAGAAATGCCCGGTGTCAGTTTTTACCTGAAGTAAATCAATGGAATAATCCCTGGCCCATGGGCACCACACATCGGTAATGAGCGCCAGCGGAATACAGCGTTCTGTGGCGACGCGGCAATATTGTCGCGAAATAGCGGAGTAGGCGCGCATATCGGTAATAACCACGTAAGGCTGGCTGAATCCCGAGTTCAGCGACTCTACCCAACTGCCGGAAAGGCCTTCGGAGTAGCTGACTTTAGGTCGCAGGTATTCCAGGTGACTAAAAAAGGCGTTGGCGATCCCGCGGGTGGACTGGATCCCGAGGATGTATACGGCTTCCGCATGCGCCAGCTGCTGCGCAATGCGTTGAAACGTCTCACCCTGGGCAAGTTGATAGACGTGGGTAATGGCGTCGATCTCCAGTAACAGCGACTGCTGTGCCCGATCCGGCAGGCTTTGTTGCTGGTGCCAGGAATCCAGTCGTTCATTCATTCCCCAGGGCTGATACGGAACAACGGGCAGCTCACGCAGACTGGCTTTTGCATCCTCCAGGTTACGAAAGCCCAGTTTACGCAGATAACGTCCGACGGTAATGCCGCTGGTTCCGGTTGCTTTGGCGATGCCATCTGCGGTTTCAAATGGGATCTGCACAGCATGGGCTAACAGCCACCCGGCCACGCGCTTTTCGCTGGGCGTCAGCTGGCTAAAGGTTTGCTCTATGCGGGTAAATAACTCTGGTTTGGCTGTCATTACCTTCTCGCTGTTAGTTGCCTGTCAGATACCGTATTTCTGTTAGCGAATTAACAATGCAGGACGCGTGCCATGTGCGTAACAGCGGCACGCCGACTGCTTTTGTTAAAAACCAACCGATATTCATTAACTAATGATCAACATTTGTGCAGCGTAGTTCAGTTTTGGTGCAACGGTAGAGGAAGAGGGGTATGAATCTGCTGATTTCGTCGGAACGATCACATTGTGGGCAACATTTATCCCTCAGACATAAGAATCAGTAATGGGAAATATAAATTTCAGCCATATCAATAACAGCAATCTTTATTCTTATGACGGTAGGGGTATTATTTTTTGCGAGCTACATTAACGGTGTTAAGCGCAAGTGTAGATATTATTTATATTATAAATGGAGTACTACAATGAATAAATTCTCCCTTTCTACAGCAGGTATTCTGGTCGCAGCGCTGTTAACCAGTGTCAGCGTCAATGCAGCAACAGATAACGCTAAAACTGAAGTGACTCCGAAAGGTATGAACTGCCAGGAGTTTATTGATTTGAACCCACAAACTATGGCTCCGGTGGCCTTCTGGGTGCTCAATGAAGACGAAGACTTCAAAGGTGGTGACTACGTCGACTATAACGAAACCGTTACGACTGCAGTTCCTCTGACCGTTGAACTTTGTAAGAAACATCCGCAGAGTGAATTAAGTAAAATAAAAGACGAAATCAAAAAAGAATTATCTAAATAAGATTAAACCGTTATTAAAACCCAGCCAAAGTGCTGGGTTTTGTTATTTGTGACGCTGTCACTTGTTTGTTTTGCAATACTTAAGAAAACTTTATAAAGATATAAACGCCTGTGCCGATACTGGATAAAAGTTAGCCTTTTGCAGAAGGAGTTTGTATGGCCTGGTATCCTACTCGTATTTCAACGCGTTTAACCATTGGCGGCATTCTGCTGCTTGCAGTAACGAGCCTTGTTATCGTGGTGATTATACTCTGGCGCGGTCAGCCGCGCGTCGTTGAAATCAACACCGCTCTGATCGAAGAAACAGGGCAAGGTTTAACCCGTCAGTTGAGTACCGTATTGTCCCGAATTGAAGGTGAGACCGTCAGCCTGTCGCGATTGGCTGAAGTGTTGCCTAACGATGAATCACTGTACCAAAGCGTTGTTCCGCATCTTATTGGTGAAGGTAAAGACTCGATTATAACCGGCGGCGGCATCTGGCCAGAACCAGACGCCTTCACCGGAGGTGTGGAGAAAAGAAGCTTTTTCTGGGCGCGTAATGCTGAAGGAAAGCTGGTGTATTCCAATGATTATAACGTCGAAGGATCGAGTGGATACCACAATGAAAGCTGGTATCAACTGGCCAAAGGCCATTCACAAAACAGCTGTTTATGGTCTGACGTTTACCAGGATGCCAGTTCAGGCGTCAACATGGTGACATGCAGCGTGCCTTATCAACAGGCGGGCAAGTTTGCCGGTGTCGCTACCACTGATATCCGTCTGGATAACGTCGCCACTTTCATGCAGCAGCAGGGAAACAGCACCGGTGGTTACGCATTTGTGGTAGACAAGCAGGGACAAATTCTCTATTTCCCGCAGGCCGACCTGGCAAAATATAAAACCATTAACGATTTGGCGCAAAGCGCGCAGTGGCTTATCCCGGTGCAAAACGGTCTGAAATCTTTGCGCCCGACAGATGGGGTGAAGACTATCACGCTGGCAAACGACAACGTCCTGAATACCGCGTCACAGGTAATGCTGTTCCCGATGCCAGATACCGGCTGGGTCGTAGGACTTGCAACCCCGGAATCTCGTATTGTCGGTCTTGCCAAAGTGATGATGCAGGACGTTCTGGAAGTATTGATCCCTATCATGACGCTGTTGCTGGTGGGATCATGGCTGGTGGTTCGTCGACTAATTTCACGTCTCGATGATACTCGTCAGGCACTTGATGACATCGCGCAGGGAGAAGGCGATCTTACCCGTCGTCTGGATGTTCGTGGCAAAGACGAGATTTCGGCTATCGCCGAGGCGTTTAACCTGTTCGTCGATAAAATCTCGGCCATCCTGATCACCGTCAGAAGCAGTAGCACAGTGGTAGCGAATAACGCCGTTAGCCTGGCTGACAGTAATATGGAGCTTTCATCTCGCGTAACGCAGCAGGCCGCTGCGCTGGAAGAGAGTTCGGCGGCCATGGAGCAGTTAAATGCGACCGTTCATCAAAACGCCAGTAACACACAACTGGCGGATGAGCTATCCGATAGCACCGCGCAAACGGCCAACCGCTGCGGCGATGTGATGCAGGGCGTGATCTCAACAATGGATAACGTCAGCGCCTCATCCGGCAGAATGGTGGAAATTGTCGCGGTCATCGACAGCATTGCATTCCAGACCAATATTCTCGCCCTGAATGCCGCGGTTGAAGCCGCCAGAGCGGGTGATGCTGGCAGAGGGTTTGCCGTCGTGGCCTCCGAAGTGCGCACGCTGGCTCAGCGCAGTGCCACCGCCGCCCAGGAAATTAAAACGTTGATTGATGAATCCGTTTCTCATGTTGGTAGCGGAAGTCAGCAAATTCACAATGCAGGTGAGCGTCTGGGAGAACTGGTCAACAATGTGCGTCAGGTGCGCCAGTTGATGGGGGAAATACGCGTTGCGGGTGAAGAACAACGTAAGGGCGTTTCCGAAGTTACGCTGGCCGTTACCGAAATGGACAGCACCGTTCAGCAAAACGCCTCATTAATTGATGATGCCGCAGCACGGACGCAGGCGCTGAAAGAGGAGGCGGAACAACTGGCATTGCTGGTCTCATCCTTCAGATTACCTGAACCTTCCGTTGCCTGATAACAACACCATATCCGGGTACAGACAATGCGCCCGGATAACTCCAGTATAATGGCCCTTAAGCAAGATTTTCCGGTTTAACTCCTTTTTATTGTGCCTTATAAGGTTTTGAATCATTCCCCACTTAACTCTATAATATTGGGTGTAAAGTCGTTTTTATCCCAATAAGAGCCAATATTATGGATTTAACGCTAAATACTGCAGCCGATATCGTCAAACTACTTTGCGACAGATTGCGTAAAGAACGACTCGCCCGGCAAATGACGCAGGCTGATGTTGCCGCGCGTTCAGGGGTCGGTGTGAATACCGTGTCGAATCTGGAAACCGGTAAGAATGTAGGATTTGAGAATCTGGTCAAAGTCGCGATGGTGTTAGGCTATGGCGATGCGCTGGAGGGGTTATTCAAACCCAGGATTGATAGTCTCGATGATATTTTGCGTTACGAAAAGAGCGCAACGCGCCAGCGGATAAAAAGGAAAAATTCTGATGCCTGAGCAAGTTGATGTCTTCTATGAAGGCTGGGGTGAGAAATGGCTGTGGGGCAAACTGGTGTCTTCCACAGCCCTGACCGGACGTCCGTTGATCGCCTTTGAATACAGTGAAGAGGCCTTACGTAAGGGGCTGGAACTGTCCCGACTGATGTTACCGCTGAACGGTCCCCGTTTACGCAGGGATTTCCCGGCTCATCAGCTGGGATTACCTGGGCCAGTCTATGATTCGCTACCTGACGGCTGGGGTATGCTGTTGATGGACCGACTATTTAAACGCCGCGGGCTCAACGCAGCACGCATTGGTCCATTGGAGCGCTTAACCTGGGTCGGCAACAACGCGATGGGCGCCATGACATTCCAGCCCGTTCAGTCAGATGCCGAGACGCTGTCAAAAGAGGATGTTCCTCTCGCACAACTGGCCGCTGAGGTTCAGGAAGTCCTGAGCGGCGAAGGCGGGGAATTCTTGCAAAAACTACTCCAGATGGGCGGTTCGCCACAGGGAGCAAGGCCTAAGGCGTTACTTTATCGTGACACTGTCACGTCTAAATTCACCACGGCGCCGCTACCCGGGAGCGAAAGCTGGCTGATAAAATTTCCCGCCAGGCATGAGCATGCTGAGGTATGTGCCATCGAAGCGGTTTATGCTGAATGCTTGCGCCAATGTGGGATCACCACGCCCGATACTGCGTATTTCAATCTGCCCGGCGGACAGGCGGCATTTGCCACTCGCCGTTTCGACCGTGACCAGTCGATACGTATTCCTATGCAGAGCCTGGCGGCACTTACCGGGGCAAATTACCAGATACCCGGCGCTTTAGACTACCGGGATTTTCTGCGCGCCACGCAGATTTGTACCAATGATGTCAGAGAAAAGGCAAAAGCGTTCGAACGCGTGGTTTTCAACGTGGCATTTAACAACCGCGACGATCATCCGAAAAATTTTGCCTATTTAATGTCAGCTGATGGAGACTGGACTCTGGCTCCGGCTTACGATGTCACCTGGTGCGAAGGGCCTGGCGGGTATCACCAAATGGACGTGCAGGGAGAGGCGCTGGATATCGAAAGAAAGCACCTTCAGTCGCTTGGCGTTCAGGAAGCTGAGTTATCTGCTGACCATGTGAACGGCATAATCGAAAAAGTCTGTCACTTTGCCACGGCATTGAGCGCTATCGCCAGGGACAAATACCCCGATCAGATAACGCAATCCACGCTGAAGACGATTCAGAAACAAATTGATGATAATGTCCGTCGGTTAATGTCCCGGTAACGCAGATACAGCCGCTACACTTAGCGAAGAATTAAACCTGAGCGGGGCAATGTTATGGCTGAATTTGTCTTGGGTATGCTGGAACACACGCCAGTTTGGGTGTATCTGCTGTTTGCCTTTCTACTTTACAGAGGGATTAAAGCCAGAACACCCGCCACCGTCACGCTGGAAAAGCTGGCGCTGATCCCGGCTATTTTTCTGTTCTGGGATATCTACGATTTAATCACTTATCGCGACCCGACCCTCATTACCTATATCCAGTGGACGATAGGTATTATCAGCGGCGCGATAATTGGCTACATATTAATTAACCCAGACCGTTTGAGCCGCAGTAGCGCACCGCGGAGTATTCATCGTCCGGCAGATTATTCCGCATTGCCATTTATGCTGCTGGCATTTGGCGTTAAGTACGTTCTTGGCGTACTTAACGCCACTGCTCCCGACGTTTTACGTCAACCCGCAATGAGCGCTCTGGCTATCATTACAGGCGGCATGTTCGCCGGCGTTTTTGTGGGGAAATTTACCCGCTACGTGAGCGTCTGGCTCAGACTTCCCACTCAGGACAACTATTAACGTCCCCAACGATTACGAATATAGGTCACGGCTTCCTGCGTTTGCGGTTGATTAAGATAATCTTCGCGAAACAGGATCGTGCCGTTGATGTACGGTTCGGATTCGTTTAAATCGAGCTGCTTTTTCAGTTCCGGCACACCGCCTTTTACCGTCCAGTCTGGCTCTTTTCTCGATGGTTCACCAACTTTATACAGCGCTACACCAATGTAGAGGCGGGTGTTGGTTGATTTCACGACATCTGCCCACCATTTTGCCAGTACATCGTAACGCGCTGCGTCGCGGGCAAAAGGCCAGTAGAGTTGCGGTGCAATGTAATCCAGCAAACCTAGTTGCACCCAACGGCGGGTGTCTGCATACGACTCATCATACGCTGCCGCGCCGCGCGTGTCGGAGCCCGCTGGATCGTGCGAACGGTTGCGCCACACGCCCGCAGGACTGGCGCCGAATTCAACCTCAGGCTTAAGTTTCTTGATGGTCCGCGAAACCTGGGCAATCAGCCGTTGCGTGTTATCGCGACGCCAGTCAGCCTTGGAAGCGAATCCCTGGCCGTATCTTCTGAAGGTCTGGCTGTCGTTGAGCGCAGAGCCGGGAGATTCGGTATAGAAGTAATCATCAAACTGCACGCCATCAACCGGGTAATTCTCAACCACTTCAGCCACGATGCTGGTGATCCAGTCGCGCACGTCGGGAATACCGGGGTCTAACACAAAACGCTCACCCGCAGTGCGGATCCAGTCACGATGCAGGACGTATACGCTGGACGGCGTCTGTGACAGCGTGCTGTTTAATTCAGAGACCGTCGAAGGTTTGGTGTTTACGGACACGCGGTAGGGGTTAAGCCAGGCATGAACTTTCATTCCACGTTTATGCGCTTCATCGAGCATAAACTGCAGCGGATCGTAACCCGGATCCTGGCCAATCGTACCGGTCAGGGTATCTGACCACGGTAGGATCTTTGACTTCCACAATGCGGTCCCATCGGGCTTAACCTGGAAAAAAACGGTGTTAATACCAAGCCGTTTCAGGTTGTCCAGCTTATCCGTCAGCGCTTTTTGCTGCAGGCTGATGCGTACGGCAGGCGAACTGATGTTCACGGATGAGATAGGCGGCCAGTCAAGACGAGAAACCGTGGCCAGCCAGATCCCGCGCACTGGCTCCTTGCTCTGCTGTGGTTTGCTCACCGGAGGTAGCGGAGTGGTTTTGGGGCCGGGCGGTTGTGAAGAACAGCTGCCAAGTAACAACATACTGCCCACAAGTACAGCAAACCATTTCATGTTGGTCAGCGGTAGTCTGGCACGAGAACGGGCGAGAATCTTCGCCAGTTTTTTCTGATAATTTCCTGAAAAGAAACCGGATGCTGCCATCTGATTTTGCTCTTATTTCTTTTTATTGCGGCTGTTAGCCCAGGGATCGAAGGCCGGTTCGGGGGTGTTGTTTGAGGCCAGGTCATGCAGCGAATCAAGGTACAGCGCTTCAACTTCTGCCCGCGCCCACGGCGTACGGCGCAGAAACTTCAGACTGGATTTAACGCTCGGTTCATTTTTAAAGCAGTTGATATTAATGCGTTGCGCCAGTTCAGCCCAACCATAACGTTCAACCAGGGCATTGACCTGCATTTCAAGCGTTACGCCATGTAAAGGGTCTTTAGAAATATGAGCATTCATATGAAGTCCAGTTCAGTGGTTCCAGATTTTGTCAGTAGTGTGACGGGAAGAAGGTTACAAGAAAGCAAAGCTGCCAGCAACGACAGAAAGCGGTATGGCGCGACAAGCCGTACGCCATACCGGCAATGGATGGTTCAATACTCTTTAAAAGCCAGTTCCAGACGGGCAATCAACGGTTTAAACAGGTAACTCATCAGGGTTCGTTCACCGGTCTTGATCGTCACGCTGGCGGGCATTCCCGCTTTAATTTTGTAATCGCCCAGCAAACGCGCGCCCTCTGCTGAAACCTGTACTTCCGCAAGGTAGTAAGGCTGCTGAGTGGTTTCATCAATTAAGCGGTCCGCCGAGATAGTCAGAACCCGGGCCGGAACCGACGGCAACAGGGCATGGTTAAGAGCAGGGAAAAGCACATCAACGGTTAAGCCGGGGACCAGTTTATCAATGGCATGCACGGGTATTTTGGCATCAATTTGCATGGGTTGTCCGGCGGCGACAATATCCATAAGATGTTCGCCGGGTTGAATGACGCCGCCCACGGTACTGACTTTAACATCCAGCACGATACCGTTAATCGGTGAGCGGATCTCGGTGTTATCCAGCTCGTGACGGGTGGACACCAGTTCATCCTCCAGCATCGCCACTTCTTTTTGGTTTTCCGTCAGTTCAGACTCAACTTCACGTAAATATTGATGACGCACCTGGTAGGCTTTAATTTTTAATTCGTTTTGCTGCGATTTCAGTTTGGCAATATTAAGAATATCTTCTGAAACGCTGCCAGATATTTCAGCCGCTTCGCGCTCCAGCACCAGTAATTGCGCTTTGGGGTAATAGTTCTTTTCGCTCAGCGCGCGAATAGCCCCCAACTCCCGGTTAATCAGAGAAAACTGGTGGTCGCGATAGCCTTTTATTTTATTGAGATTATCCGTTTGCCCAACCAGACCATCGAGCGTCTCCTCAATCATCGACAGTTCGTCCTGAATCGTTTTGCGACGCGTATCGAAAAGCTTAGCCTGCAGATTTCTGACTTCTGTCAGCCGTTTATTGCCAGAGAATTGCTGCGTCAGCGTCGTATTAAAGCGGATCGCTTCCAGGCCATCGCGTTCTGCCAACAGGCGATCTTCGATACTTTTTGCAGAAATATACTGGGCATTTAACGCGCTGAAACGCATTTCGAGCTGCATTTTATCCAACCGGACGAGAACCTGATTTTTCTTCACGAAGTCGCCTTCTTTGATAAAGATATCCGTTACCCGACCGCCGCTCAGATGCTGAATGGTTTTGCGGTTACTCGATACGGTTACCGTACCATCAGCGACCACGCCCGCATCTAATGGAGCTTGCACTGCCCAGAGGATAAAACTACCGACACCAAGCACAATGACGATCACGCCCCGGATAATCGGCGACCAGATATTGGTATCTACGCCAGCAGATGCCGTGTTGTGGGGATTCTTTTTCATCATCAGGCCTCACGTTGCTGTTCAGTCGTGGATGGAGAAGGCGTAGCCACCGGTTTCAGTACGTTGGCCTGACGCAAATGGGCAAAAACCTGATCGCGAGTACCAAACTCCTGTATGGCGCCATCGTTAAGCAGCAAAACCTTATTGACCACGCCGAGCAGCGTCGGGCGGTGTGAGATAATGACGGTAGTTTGTCCCTGTGTACGCAGGGTATTGATGGCTTTAACGAGTGCAAATTCACCCGCGTCGTCAAGATTAGCATTCGGTTCATCAAGCACGATGAACGCAGGATTGTTATACACGGCGCGTGCCAGCCCGATACGCTGCCGCTGCCCGCCGGAGAGCTGGTATCCGCCTGCGCCCAACAGCGTGTCATAACCTTGCGGCAAGCGCAGGATCATCTCATGAACGCCTGCCAGTAATGCGGCGGCGACGATAAGCTCACTGTCATTCTGCGCGAAGCGGGCAATGTTTTGCGCGATGGTACCGTCAAACAGTTCCACATCCTGCGGCAGATAGCCAATAGACGGGCCTAGTAGCGCTTTATCCCACTGACAAATATCTGCGCCGTCTAATCTGACTTTCCCTGATAGCGGTTTCCAGACGCCAACCAGAACCTTTGCCAGCGAGGTTTTCCCTGAGGCTGAGGGGCCGATAATCCCCAGAACTTCACCTTGCTCCAGCTGGAATGAGATATTACGCAGTAGCGGGGAAGGCTGGCCGGGGGCAGCGGCGAAGACGCTTTCGACGCTGATGTTGCCGTTCGGACGCGGCAGGGTCAGTACCTCTTTCGGTGCCGGATACTCCTTCAGCAAGGTTGAGAGCTGATGCCACGCGCTACGAAACTGCACGAACTGCTTCCAGCTGCCAATAACTTGTTCTACCGGGTTGAGGACGCGGCCAAGAATGATCGAGGCGGCGATCATCAAGCCCGGAGTAATATGGCCGCCGATCACCAGTAAAGCCCCGGCACCCAGCGCAATAGATTGCAGCAACACCCGCACAAAGCGGCTGAGGCTACTTAACCCGGCCGTTTTGTCGGCAATCTGCGTTTGTAGTGCCAGCACTTTGTTATGTTGCTCCTGCCAGTTGGACTTCAGGGTCGAGAGCATACCCATCGCCTCAATGGCATCGGCGTTTTGCAGCTGTTTATTCAGTTTGCTGGCATTGTTAATGGTTAAGGCGTGCGCTTGCTGAATCGGGCGCTTGGTAGAGATTTCAGATACCAGCGTCAGAATGAATAATAACGTTATTCCGCCGAGAGAAAGGTATCCCAGCAGGGGATGGACCAAAAAGGCGATGAACAGATATATCGGCGTCCAGGGAATATCCAGTAAGGCGAACAGACTATTCCCGGAAAGAAACTGACGAACCTGATCCAGTTCGGCTAAAGATTGCGCCGGGTTGTTATCGCCGGTAACCATCTTTCTTTTAAAGGCTGCGTTAAAGACCAACTGGCTTAGCTTTATATCAAGCCGGTTGCCAAGTCTGACCATAACCTGCGCGCGGGCAGATTCAATCATGGCAATAACGATGTACAAGCCGACAATTAATAAGGTCAACATTAACAGCGTGGTGGTATTTTTACTGACCAGCACACGGTCGTAAACCTGTAGCATATAAATTGCCGGCGCCAGCATAAGCATATTAATCACACAACTAAAAAACAACAGCATCAGAAAAGTGGGCTTCGTTCCCTTTAATGCATCATTCAGTTCTGTTGGCGTATGCTGGCGCGACATAGTCTTCTCCTTATACGATCAATGAACTATTGCCGTTGTTACTGGCAAGGGTAGTGGGCATTTCCAGATAAAAGTCACCAATATTCACGGTGGTCGAATTGACGCCCACCAATGTGATGGTATCTGTACCGATAGTCACAATGGTGTTGCCATTGTTTCCGGTGATAGACACGCTGCTGGCAAAATTACCCGCGTTGATACCTAACAAGACGAGATCAAGGAAGTCCTGCCCGCCGTTGGGGTTACTGTCAAAACCGGTAATTCGGTCCTGCCCAAAGTTGGCGCCAAAGGCGAAGATATCGCTCCCGGCACCACCGTCCAGAATGTCGTTACCTTCCTGACCATTAAGAATATCGTCCCCGCTACCGCCGGAAAGGGTATCCGCGCCCGCACCGCCAATCATGACGTCGTTGCCAACTCCACCTTGCAGGTTATCAGCGCCATCTCCGCCATCGAGGAAGTCATTCCCGATACCACCAAACAACTGGTCGTTACCGCCCATGCCGAACAGATAGTCGTTACCGGTCCCTCCCGTAATGGTGTTCGCAATGGCATTACCAGTACCGATAAAACTACCGCTGCCGGTAAATACCAGTTCTTCCACGTTATCGGTGAGGTCGTAGCTGCTGAGGTTAGTTCGGACAACGTCCGTGCCGCCATTCACACCTTCGATAACTACATCACCGAAATCATCAACAATGTAGGTATCATCGCCCGTGCCGCCGGTCATACTGTCGGCACCAAGCCCGCCATCAAGCGTGTCATTACCGGCATCACCTTGCAGAATATCTTGCCCCGCCTGACCAGAGAGGTTGTCGTTTCCCGCACCGCCAATGAGCAGATCGTCACCTGCACCGCCGAGTAAGGTGTCATTACCGCCTTCACCGCGTAGGATATCGCTCCAGGCAGTACCGACGAGGGTGTTAGCCCCGTTGGTACCCACAATCAGATCGCCCACGGGCTGGGTGGTGGTCGACGTCAGGACAACAGGGGGGTTGCCTTCATCGTCGACGACGGTAACGACCACCTGCAACGTTCTGCCAACCATAGCCTGACCCGGCGTATAGGTGGCGGAAGTCGCGCCGTTAATATTGACGAATCCGGTTGGCGAACTCATTCTCCATTGATAAGTGAAATTACCGCCGCTCAGACCATCGGCGTCAGCAATGCCTGAAACCACCGCGGTCAGCGTCAGGCTTTCAGTTGGGGTGAGGTCGTTAATTACCGGCACACCAGTCGTGGCCTGATTTCGCGGTAGGATCGCCTGAGTTTGTGCCGACACCAGGGTTTCAGCGTCACCCATGCGGTCGTTAAAGCTGGCTACCACACGCAGCGGTGCGCCCTGAATAGCACCAGGCACTCTGAACTCAACGCCGGTTGCCTGATCTCGCCATTGGCCGTTGACGAATGCCTGCCAGGTCATGGTGATGGCCACATCCGCCGCAAGCCCGTTACCATCCAGCAAGTTCGCCACGTTGACGCGCAGCAGGTCGCCCACCGAAGGGTTAGGGTTACTGATGGTCAGATCGCCCGTCGCTTGTTGCCCCGTCACCCACAGCTGCTTCCCATCGCCAAACTCCAGTTTTTCGATGTTCAACAGACGATCGATGCCATCATTCAGGTTCAGCGCGGCATCCGGCGTGGCGTGATCGACGCGCAGGCTACCGTCCGCCATACGGGTAAAGACATAGTTGCTGCTGACATCACGGTACACCGCGACGTCAGTTTCCGTGCCGTTACCTTCATGCAGGATTTCTCGCACAATCGACAGCTGATTCGGTTTCAGCGTGCCGGCCAGCATGTACGATTTCAGTTCAGCCATACCTTCGGCGCTGGTGAGTCCCGCCATACCCGTAACGGCAATACGCACGTTGAGCCATGCATCACCATCAATGATATCGTTACCGGCTTTACCCATAATGCGGTCGCTACCGCCACCGCCGAGTAAAATATCGCTACCATCATCAGGATTCAGGAGCACCGCGTCCGGATTTGTAGAACGCTCTACGCCGAGAATAGCCTGTAAACCGGTGATCCGATCCGCACCTTCCTGGGTCAGGTTGTTAGAGAGGGGAACGCCCTGAACAGGCGCAGTACCTATCGGCTGTTCTGTCCCGGTCAGGATATCGTCGTATTTCCAGCCCGACAGCCCTTCAACAAGATCAAAACGGTCGCGTAGAATAAACTCCTGCTGGTTGACGAAAATAGGGATCCCAAGGTCAGAGTTAGCGCCATTTGGGTCGCCTTTATGGATAGCCCAGTCGAAACCGGCCATGCCATTATTGCGCTGGATCCCCGCGCCCTGAACCATGATGTCGTCACCGGCTTCGCCATCGTAGTCGGTGTCGTTACCCTGACCGTTGAGGACATCGTGACCGATAATGGTACTGTTGAAGAACAACTCAGAGTTGTCACCCGCCAGCGTGTCAAACCCGTCACCGCCTTCCAGCCAGTCATCGCCTTCGTTGCCCATCAGGAAATCACCACCTGAACCGCCAAGCGCAAAGTCGTTATCCTGACCCGAGAAGACCTCCTGTGCATCTTCGCCGACCACCACGAAGTCGCTACCACTGCCACCAAAGACCAGATCGTTTCCGTTACCGGAGAAGATAACGTCATGTCCGGCATCACCGTGCAGGAAGTCCGCATCACCAACAGGCGTACCGGTATCGGTAATAATGTCATCACCGTCACCGCCATGGACCACGTCTGCTTCGTCGCCGCCGTCCAGTCGGTCATCTCCGCCATCACCCCACAGACTGTCGATCCCTTTACCGCCGATTAACGTATCATTGCCTGCCGTCCCTCCAAGCACCACATGCCCATCGCCGGTATATTTCAGATACCCGCCATCGGCAAAACTATCGCCGTCAACATCCACACCTGGGTCGCGACGCACCAACAACGGCGAGAGCAGATCCTTCAGCGGATTACCCCATTTCGGGTCGATTTCCGTTTGCAGCACGCGGTTCACTTCAAAAATATGGTCCGGTGTCTGGAACAGATTTGCGGGCAGGTGGGAGGATCCCTCATCACCAAGATCGCTGTTACGCATTACTAGTGCGGAAAACGAGTTGGCCTCCAGTTCATTGAGTAAGTTCAGTCCCTGAACGCGGCTCAGATAGTAGAAACGATCGCCGTCCTGAAGCATTTCCATTTGTGTTTCAAAGACGAAGTTGAAGGTTGAGCCTAGCATGCCGCCAAATTCATTTTTGCGCTCTGCCAGCCCGCCAATCCAGAAATCGACCATATTCAGGCCGGTCTCTTTGGTTGCCCACGCTCCGGTACTGTTAAAGAAATCCATCGCATCCGCAGGCGGGGCATTGTTAGCATCACCAAACAACAGGAAGTTTACCGCTGCACGCTTACCTTCAAGGCTGGTGGCATTGAGGATCAGCTCATGCTGACCATAGGCGGCCATAAAGTTAATGATTGAAGCGGGATTTTTCAGGTAGGTAGTGAAGTCAGCCCAACTGGTATAAGGCTTCAGTTGACTATCACCGCTTAATGCAAAAAACTGCTCGCGGGCCTGGTTCAGCGTCGGCATTGCGGTGTCACGGCCACGGGCTATATTAAGCGCGCCTAAATCGAGGGGCAGGCCGATGAGATTATTACGCAGAGCATCGGTAATAAATTCATCAATTTCGTTACCCACCTGACGCGTCATACCACGCACAATTGCGCCAATAGCCTGATCGTCTGTGACGGTGGCCCCGTTGATTTGATTAAATGCCACCGGATTCAGGAATGCTGAAATCAGGTCAATATCACCGCTTTGCATATCAATGTCGGTGCGCGCTACGGTTTCTGTCAGCATTGAATGCCCGAAACGGTAAACCACATGCGCAAACTCGGCAAAGATCATCGGGTTTATATCCGCCGTGTTGGAGAAAACAAACGGATCGACGGCGGGTTGTACGGTACGGGCAAACTCCTCGAATACGAGGTGCTGATATTGCATTTCCGTGGAGAAACGACCTGCCTGGAATAGGTACTCACCGTTCCATACCAGCGTACTGGTATCGGCAGGTAATTCCGTGATTTGATGATTGGGCATCAACCACTGATTAATGAGGTCGATATCACCGGTTTCCAGCAGTGTTGTTTTATATTGCTCAACCAGACGGTTATGCTCGCTGTGAAAAACGGCATGCACCGCGGTTAAACCTATATTTTCGTTCCCACGCCCGTCACCGGTAATAAAGTGACGATCGAGCAGTTCGTTATCATAGGTTCCTGCCGGTTGCGCTCCTTCGCCCCCAATCGCAGTGTCATCATCTGCCAGCAGACCCGCTTTTGGCGCGGCAGTATGCGCAATATCATCAAGAAACGCATGGCCGGTGCGGAATGTTCCCTCAGGCAACAGACCGCCGTTGGCTTCAACCAGTCCCCCGGTGGTAACAATCTGTACCTTTCCATTTTCACTTAAAATCAAATTACCATAGCGATCCGTAGCCAGCAGGGGAACATTAAACACATCCTGATCGGTGAGTTTAATGCCAAGCAGAGTTTCAGCCTGGTTTTTAACGTCGGCCCAGGTCGCCAGTCCACCGTTCGCACCGCCTAATAAATTCCCGGTAGGCTCAGGTTTCCCATCAATAATGACGTATTCGCGGATGAAAATCTGATGTGAAGGATGGGAGGTGTAGGTTTGGTTTTGGTCGATGAAGGGGGTAGTCAGGTTTACTGTCTCTCGGTTTTCATCCACCGTTGCCCGGGTTAATAGCATAAAGTTTGTCGACGACCCTTCAACATATAAAGGGTCATCCGGCTGTAGCGGAATGAAAACGATACCGTTGCCTCCTTTGGGAATCAAATCCAGACCGTGGTCAAAAAACTGGCCAAAGAAGGTCATCCAGCCGTTAAAAGCAGGGGAGAGACCGATATCGGGAGACTGGTTAGGAATGGATAACGTTTCTCCGTCTCCTGTAATAGTCCCCCCGCCGGGAGCATCTTTTAACGCGTTAAATACCTCCAGTGCGGCTGGGTTAGATGCCGTTTGATCGGAAATTAAGTTACTAATAATACGTGGGTCGGCATCAATAACTGTGCCACCAATTTGGATATAACTGGTCATTTGGTCCGCATCTTGCCAGTTTAACGCGGTTAATCTCGGCATTGTCTGGTCGGCAGAGCCATATAACTCCTGACCCGGTAGAAGATTATTCCATGAACCATCTACCGTGCGAAGTCCATAAGGTAATAGCGGGCTGGAAACTAATTCTCTAAGCAATTCAGCATTAACGCTACCATCTGGGTTAGTTGCCGCTTCGGATATTTTGATCTGCTTAAGAATAAAAGCAAGATCATGCAGGGTGACAGTAAAGTCATATTGTGAGGCCATAAGTCATTACCCCTATCTTTACCTGTATTAGCTATCATCACTCTTTTCTTCCGCTTACAAAAAATGACAGAAGAATGAGTCGTATCAGATACCTGATTGTTATTGCATGATTAAAAGTCCATATTTTAAAAATGATGTATCCATGACCAGATTAGCGTTATTCTCCTGAAGATTAGTTAGCACAATAAGATATTCACGTCACTTATATATTAGGTTTTAGAGGTTAATGATCATCGTGTCTCATTGAAATCAAAGACATATTTGAGACACGAAGTTTTGAGAAGACAAGGTCTCCTCAAGGCTGTAAAGGTTTTACTTTTTAAAACGCATATTACAGTTATGTGATGATCATAACTATGGTTTTTCCGTTGGCGACTTCACTCATACTTTTTTATGAAAAGATTAAATTTTCATTTCTTTACATTAGAATTTATGTCAAATCACTTATTAAGAAGAGTTCTCATTAAGTCGACTTTTAAGATGTCGTTGTGTTGAATTATAAAATTTAATATTGGATAAAATTTAACACGACATCATTCCTGATGCCTGATTATGCTATTAGCATAAATCAATACCGTGTGATAGCTGACCCTACGTTTAGTAAAGAACGACCTCTCCAAACAGGTAATACAATGAAAAAAAATATAATTTTTCTCTCCGGGATAATCTTTTCATCGGTCGGTCACGCCAGTGCGCTCTATTTCTATGAAATCGGAACGGAGGATACCGCACTGGCTGGTGCAGGGCAGGCCGCTCGTGCTCAGGATGCCTCTACGCTGTTAACAAACCCTGCGGGGATGACTCGTTTACCTGAGCATATGGTCACCGGAGGATTACAGGCGATGGGCGGAGATATTCCCTATACGCTGAATAATACAACAGATGGCAGACAAAGCCCCGGTAATGTAATGACGCTTTTCCCCAATGCCAGCATGTTTTATACGCAACGGCTGAGTGATACCGTTTCTGCCGGTTTGGGTTTGTACGGCAACTATGGGTTAGGTATCGACTTCGGCAACTGGGCAGGGGATCGGTTAATTAAACAAAGTACCATGGTTGCGATGACGCTGAGTCCCGCTGTTGCATGGAAACTAAGTGATAAGGTGTCGGTTGGCGCAGCTGCAGGGCTAAACTATGGTTTTCTGTCGCTAAGCAGAGATGTCGATGGCCACGATGAGAAACAAAGCGATCATGACTGGGCGATGAATTACCACCTTGGGTTATTAATGGACATAACTGACAATACTCGGGCGGGTGTAACCTGGACCAGCAAGACTGATTATCATTTTAATATAGACGGGACAGCGCGTTTTCCCAATATACCTAATATTGGATATGATCTGCCGATCTCCACACAGGTCCGTGCTCCGCAGCAGGTGATGTTTAGTCTGGTTCACGATATCAACTGTCAATGGTCAGTGATGGGCGATCTTGGCTGGCAGGACTGGAGTCAGTTTGGCAGCCCGCAGATTACAATAAATGGTCAGCAAAGCGATCGTGATAATCGTCTGAAAGATACATGGCATACAGCGTTGGGCGTGCAATATCATCCCGATGAGCAGTGGCGCATTAATGCCGGTATTGCGTATGACAGTTCACCGTACAAATCGCAAAGTGATGTAGTGCTTTCGATGCCAACCGGCGATGAATGGCGACTTGCCACCGGTGCACAGTACCAGATTACGCCAGCCAGCAATATTGGCGTTGCCGTTGAGTATTTGCACATGCAGTCGTCCAACGTCAAATCTGATATCTTTGCAGGCCAGTATAAGAACCCGTGGTTATGGTTTGCCAGTGTCAACTACAGCTATCAATTCTAGCGCCGTTATTCCCGATTAAATATCTCACGCATTGTTAATAGTCACCATAGCGGATTATCTATCCGACAGTGTCTGGTAACCGTCTGCTGGTGGTCGTATCACACACGCTCGTTTAAATAAAAATAAATTTGTACTTTTATTATTGAGCTATTTATGGTTTTAATATGAATCTGTACTACCTTCATGGAATATAGGTAAAAGCATATTGTTTTCAATCTAAATAATACAGGTTTGATTATGCAAATTTCACCTCCGGTACGCCCAGAACAAAGCATACAACGTTTAATGCAAGCACTTGAACCGATTGCAGAAAAGATGAAGGTTGTGCCGCGGCGGCGTATCATGTGGAAATACAAGAATAAGCCTCAACTCTACCTTTTTTTGCAAGGGGAGCTGTCCATTTTACGTTCTTCTGATGGTCTGTTAATCGTGACCGTCTATGAACCCCATCTGTTCGGTATTGCCGAAATGATCCAACCGGTACACGGCCATTTATTGCGCGCTGAAGCTGAATCAACCTTATTACGCGTCGATGCCGATAAAGCACGAGAACTCTTTCATCAACAAGGCTTGTGGGAAGATGCGGCGGCAGTGCTTTCATATCATACGGGTTATCTCTTTTATCGTGATGATTTAGTCGTACAGCAGCGTACTTATTCAGTGATACGTAACCACCTCGAAGAGATGATTTTGTTGCCGGAAGAGACGCGCAAGCGTGTTTCTATTTTGGATTATATTCAGGATCGGACCCACTTATCGCGCAGCAGTGTTTTAAATGTTGTATCTGCGTTAAAAAAAGGAGGGTATATTGATTTTGAACGCGGAGGGTATCTTACTTCCATCAATAAATTACCTGAGCGCTTTTAAATAAACCCACAAACAAGTTACAAATCGATTTTCTAATTTTAATATTCTATTGTAGTGGCATGCTATATATCAATCGCAAGAAATCCTCCTCATCATTCTCTGAGGAGGATTTTTTGTTATTCAATAAGAGAGTTCACGGACTGATTAATGCTTAACAGTCCTGTTTGATTATGCTCCTTATAATAAAAATTGTTCATTTGCTGCATTTGTTCGAGCTTGGTTAAAGAAGCATAAACCTGGTATGCCTGGCTATGAACGTCAAACATCTCTCTTGGCTTAACCTCATGAAGATATTCATTTTTTAACGAAATCACGACGTTTTCAATTTGCTGTTTATTATCCTGGTATAAGGACAGGGATGCCGAGTCACTACTTGATTTTGACTCGGGTTGTGCCTGAACAACAGGGATCACCATTTTATTGATTTTAACAACTTTCTCTGGGGGAGAAGTATTACAGCCAGAAAGTATCCAAGTGATGAGAAGTAGATAGAGAGTGCGCATATATAGTGTTCTAAAGGCAATGGATGCCAGCCATTATCTTTTTATACAGTCAGGTGTCTACAGCTATTTTGTTTAAATAAAAACAAAAGGAAATTTAAAAATAAATGTCATTGCATTACATTGTTTCATAAGACCATGTTAGCCTACGAGCATTAGATCATAGAAACCTGATAAATACAGTATTACGGAAGCTTCTCAACAATCAGAGCAGCAGGGTTTCTTTCTTCTTGATAATATATTATTAGCGAGGATTTATGAAACTTAATAAACTAGTAAGTTATCTGGCTTTAGCTGGTGTGTGTTCAACATCATTAATATCACTACCTGTATTGGCACAGGAAGGGGCAAAAGATGCGACTGCTCAGACCAAAAGTGCGAATGACGCCTTATATGGTCAATTGCCATTCACTGATAAAACCGATTTTATAAACGCACATAAAGGTTTTATTGCTCCGCTTCCCAGTGAATTGATTAAAGGTAAGCAGGGAAATGTTGTCTGGGACCCTCAGCAATATGCCTTTATCAAAGAGGGCGAAAAAGCCCCCGACACGGTTAATCCAAGCCTGTGGCGTCAGTCGCAGTTGATCAATATTGGCGGCTTGTTCCAGGTCACCGATGGCGTGTATCAAATCCGTAATCTTGATCTCTCGAATATGACAATTATGGAAGGGAAAGAGGGTATTACGGTCATTGATCCGTTGGTATCGGCAGAAACCGCGAAAGTGGGAATGGACCTTTATTATAAGAATCGCGGTAAAAGACCCGTTGTTGCCGTCATTTATACGCACAGCCATGTTGACCACTACGGTGGCGTCCGCGGCGTGATTGATGAAGCGGATGTGAAATCCGGTAAAGTGAAGGTATATGCACCGGCTGGTTTTATGAAGGAAGCTGTATCTGAAAATATTATGGCAGGTAACGCCATGAGTCGCCGAGCCAGTTACATGTATGGCAATCTGTTGAAACCGGATGCAAAAGGTCAGGTCGGTGCGGGTCTGGGGACGACAACCTCCGCCGGTACGGTGACGCTGATTGAACCCACTAACTATATTACCCACACCGGGCAGAAAGAAGTTATCGACGGTCTAACCTATGACTTCATGATGGCGCCGGGATCGGAAGCACCTTCTGAAATGCTGTGGTATGTAGAAGAGAAGGGAATGATCGAAGCTGCAGAGGATGTCACCCATACGCTGCATAACACTTATTCATTACGTGGCGCGAAGATCCGCGATCCGCTGGCATGGTCAAAATATATCAATGACGTTATTGGCCGCTGGGGTGGAAAGGCAAACATTATTATTGCTCAGCATCACTGGCCGACCTGGGGTAATGAAAATGTGGTGAAGTTAATGAAAAGTCAGCGTGATATGTACCGTTACATCAACGATCAGACGCTGCGCATGGCTAACCAGGGGCTGACCCGTGACGAAATCGCCGCTAACTTCAAACTGCCGTCTGGCCTGGAAAAATCATGGGCCAGCCGTGGATACTATGGTTCTGTCAGCCATGATGTGAAAGCAACGTATGTCTTTTACCTCGGCTGGTTCAATGGTAATCCGGCAACACTGAATGAATTACCGCCCGTTGATGCCGCGAAGAAATATGTCGATTATATGGGCGGCGCCGATGCAATCATGCAAAAAGCGAAAACTGATTACGCCCAGGGCAATTACCGTTGGGTGGCGCAAGTCACTAACAATATCGTCTTTGCTGATCCGAGCAATAAAGAAGCCCGTAATCTGGAAGCAGATGCCCTTGAGCAAATGGGTTATCAGGCTGAGTCCGGTCCATGGCGTAATTTTTATCTGACTGGTGCACAAGAATTACGCAACGGTGTGGTGAAAGGCGCGACGCCAAATACCGCCAGCCCGGATACCGTTAAAGCCATGTCACCTGAGATGTTCTTTGATTATCTCGCGGTACATATTAACGGAGAAAAAGCGGCAAATGCGCAGGCAGTCTTCAACGTCGATTTAGGTGCTGACGGCGGTAAATACAAACTGGAACTGGAAAACGGTGTTCTTAACCATAGCGCTGATGCACAGGCCAGCAATGCTGATGCCTCCATTACGCTTAACCGTGCAACGTTGAACAAAATTATTCTCAAGGAAGAATCGCTGAAACAGGCAGAAGAGAAGGGTGATGTACAAATTTCCGGCAATCATGCCAAGCTTGATGAGTTCCTCGGGTATTTAGATAGCTTTGATTTTTGGTTTAACATGGTAACGCCTTAACTGTAGAGACAAACCATGCCATAACCCGCCAGCACTGGCGGGTTTTTTATTGTTGCTTATCAGAGTATTGAGTTGTACGAGACTGTATAGCAGTTGCTATACATAAGCCTTATGATATGCTTGTAAAGCAATTGCTATACAAGAGGCTTAATAATGAAATCAGATGTCCAGCTCAACCTTAGAGCTAAAGAATCCCAACGCGCACTTATTGATGCGGCCGCAGAGATTCTACATAAATCGCGTACAGACTTTATTCTGGAAATGGCCTGCCAGGCGGCAGAGAACGTTATTCTCGATCGCCGAGTGTTTAATTTTAATGATGAACAATACGCTGAGTTTATCGAGATGCTTGATGCTCCGGTTGCCGAAGATCCCGCTATCAGGAAGCTACTGGCAAGGAAACCACAGTGGGATTTGTAACCGCACCAGAACCGCTAACTCACATTCATCAATTGGCGGAATTTGTCAGCGGAGAAATTGTTCTCGATGATTGGTTAAAGCAAAAAGGGCTAAAAAATCAGGCTCTCGGCGCAGCCAGGACGTTTGTTGTCTGCAAAACAGACACGCGACAAGTCGCTGGCTTTTATTCACTGGCCACTGGTAGCGTCAACCACACAGAAGCAACAGGCAATCTTCGGCGTAACATGCCAGATCCAATCCCCGTAATTATCCTTGCCAGATTGGCCGTAGATCTTTCTGTTCGTGGAAAAGGGTTAGGGGCCGATCTGCTTCACGATGCGGTACTGCGGTGTTACAAAGTGGCAGAAAATATTGGCGTGCGTGCCGTTATGGTGCATGCGCTCACAGACGAAGCTAAACGTTTTTATCTTCACCACGGATTCAAAGCATCTCAACTGCAGGGACGAACTCTGTTTCTCAGGCTTTCATGATTGTAATGAGCAGAGGAGGTCAATGGCCAAACGTGGGCCACATGGGGATTCAACTGAGTACGTATCAAATTGCATTTAACATAATATACATTATGCGCACTAACGTAGATAAAGGCTGAATCTGATGTTTTATGGTCATCCTTGTGCTGCTCAATAATGACGCCTCAAAACCCTTTCAAGCACAGTTGCCTCAACAGCGCTAACAGTTCTGGATGATGGCTCTCGACTACAGCTGGTTATGCAAATAGCTGTTTTATGTCTTCTACAATTCCACCGCGACTCTCACTTCACTGAACATTAAAACTGATAACTGTAGTTCACACTGGCAAACCACAGATACGGATTATCGTAACTCCCCTGATAAATTGATGGTGACTGTACGTGGGACGACTGCATATGCAGATACGACACGGCAGCACCGATATTGCTTTGTGGTGTAATTTGATATTGCGCTCCGGTAGCAAATCGCCATTCATCACCGGTCGGCAACGTCAGCGCCACATCGCTTTGCGAATTATAGACCGTACTATCAAATGCTACGCCCGCATTCAAACGCCATTGTTCCGTAGGTCGAAATTGCACACCTAAAGCCGTATGCCACGAATCCTTAAGACGACTGGACTTATCAACTTCTTGCCCGACCACCGTTATTTGCGGCGCGCCGAACTGACTCCAGTCCTGCCAGCCAAGATCGCCCATCACTGACCACTGTTTATTAATGTCATGAACCAGACTTAACATAATCTGCTGTGGAGCACGTACCTGCGCAGAAATAGGCAAATCGTATTCCACGTTCGGTAAGTTCGGGAAACGCGCTTTGCCGTCAATATCAAAATCGTACTCAGTTTTGCTGGTCCAGGAGATACCGGCCCGGGTTTGATCGGTCAGTTCCATTAATAATCCCAGACGATAGCTCATCGCCCAGTCATGATCCTTTTCTTTTTCATCGTTGCCATCAACATTTCGAGTGAGTGACAGAAAACCGTAATTGACGTTAACAGAGCCCCCAACGGAAACCCTGTCACTAAGCTTATAAGCCAGCGATGGACTGAGCGTCATCGCAACCATGGTGCTTTTCTTAATCAGCCGGTCGCCGGACCAATTGCCAAAATCGATCCCCAGACCGTAATTTCCGTATAGCCCAATACCAGCATAAAGATCGTCATTCACCTTCTGGGCATAGAATGCGCTGGCATTTGGAAAGAAGCGCATGATGTCACCGGGACTTTTACGCCCCGTCTCGTCTTCAAGTGTGTAGGACACATCACCATCCATTGCCTGTAATCCACCGGTGAACATATGATCCGGAAGTCGCGTCATTCCTGCGGGGTTAGTCACGATGGTGGAGGCATCCTGCGCACGTGCTGCCTGCCCCGCCCCTGCCAAAGCCGTATCTTCGGTGCCTATTTCATAAAAATAGAGTGCGCTAGCTTGTGCTAACGGCGAGCAAAAAAGACTAAGATAAATCAAGGTCAATTTTTTCATAGGCCACCTGCAGAATTTCTTCATTATTGAAGTAGTTAGCGTCTGTAAAAGCGTAGCTCGCAGCATTTAAATTGTCAGGCAAAAGCACCGGATTAAAAGCGCGACTTGTGCATACGTTCGAGCTGGATTTTGTCTGCTTCACTCGCTGTGTCAGCCAGGGACTGAAAACTATCTGGTGCGTAATAAGTTTTCGGTCGCGGAAGCGATTGCATGGAAGTGCCCGGGTAAATTTGTAACTCGCCCAGGCGCGCAAGCCGATATCCTTCGATCACGGCGGGAAAAGTCAGTTGCAGTGGCGTGGCGTTCTCGTACGAAACTGGGGTTGGTAACCGGTTATGCTCAAGATTATAGTTACGCTTTAACACCAGAAATTTATCTGGAACCCTACGTTTACTGTTCCACCAGTCACCGTCCAATTCGCGAAACTTACGCTCAGTTTCAGTCCGGGTTGCGACGCCAAGTTGCAGTAAAACCCGCTGCAGTTCGCGATCCACCGCCGCGTTGTAGGCCGCAATGGATTCCACCCTGCCCTGTAAAATCACGTTGATGGCGATACGAGCACCCAGTAGATTTGAATAGAGATCTTCCGGGGAAAATGCAGAAATCTGCTCAGAAAAACCGGGAACAGACTCGAATCCATACCACTGTGCAATTTCGTGCCATTGAGCCAGTTCAAAGGCCAGATTCCCCGCCAACCAGGCGGCCAATGTGTAACGCTGCGCCATTGCTGCAGGAGGTGTGAAACCGTGTAGCTGTATCCGTCTGACGCCCAATTCTTCGCTGTAAAAAAAACGCCACTGTTGACCAAGTTTTGGATAAATACGAGAAAAGAGGTAAAAGGTGTTATCCGCCGTATCGCGAACGTGCGCTATGTCGATAAAACCCCCACGGTGGGTATAAAGCAGTCCGTTTTTTTCCTCACTCAGTCCAACGATATTTTTCACGGCCCCCAACGCACTATCGTTATAGTGATGACGCCCCAGTGAATCTAACGTTAATACATTGCCAATCTGGTAGACAGGGATCGGCACACCTATCGCCCTGACATGAAGATCATAGCCAAACGCGCAGCATGGGCGTAGTGACTCCGGCGGTGCTAAATGGCCGACAACGGGATATGCCTTATGCGCTTGTTTAAGAGTGAGGCCAGGAACTTCCGCGCAGGCAAATCCGGCTACCAGCAGTAAAAACAGAAATCCTTTAGCCATTCAGAATGCCTCCGCAATTTGAAAATAGAATCCTGCACTCTCTCTCCCAAAACCTAAATCCAGGCGGATATTCATGGCGGGCTTCACTTCAAAGCGATAACCGACACCCGCATTAGGTAAGATCGGATGATGTCCCATATCGTCAATGTTTCTGCCTAAAGCTCCTGCGCCCAACCACAACACGTAACCATGTCGCCAGTTGAGTTTTTTTCGATATTCCACCTGCCCACTTACCACATCCTTATCCCGATAACGCCCCTGGTAATACCCCCGCAGACGGCGGTCGTCTCCGGCCATTGATAAACGATCCCACGGCACGTCTCCACGAGTGAAACGTCCCCATAAATCGAACGCCAGCACAGTCCTGTCATCAAGTAAAAGGTAACGATCGTACTGAATCTGTGCTGCCGTAAAATGAGTATCTGAACCAAAAGACGGATCAAACCAGGTGTACTCCAGCTTAAAATAGTGTCCATGCTGTGGCCGCGTGACAACGTCACGCGTGTCGTAACTCAGACTTACACTGGGTCCAGACGATAACGGCGATGTCTGCGCATTATTTAGGCTGAACACGTCCCCCTGATGCGGATCGTCAACGTCCGCCTGCATAGAAGAAAAATCCCAACCCGCGCCGAGATAAACGCGTTCAGCGATTTCTCGCATCAATACAGGATGCAAACTCACGGAGTTGTTGGTGTAATCCTGTTCATTACCCTGGGCTGCGTCGTAGCCAATGCCCCAAAAACCCGTTGGCACTTTGTTCACTGAGCCGTCCACAAACAATCGCCAACGGTCGTCGGTAAAAAAGGTATAACTGCTGATCCCCATTCCCAACGCCCCGCTGGCACTGACATAACCCGTCAAGGAAACAGAAGAGTTCTGAGTTGTTTTATCTGCCGCATCCACCCGGTAGATCCCCGCCACCGCCATGCCAAGACCCAGCTTCAGCTCTGGAGTGTAAAATGGCCCCGGCAACACGCTCCAGTTCACCCCTTTTGCCGGATCGTACTGGTTATCCGCACCCAGCTTCCCGAGGAAAGCGTCAATTGAGGGTTGATCCAATGTTAACGCCTCCGCAGACCAGGTCGTCAGAGCCAATAGCGATGTCAACATGACGCGATAACCGTTCATCAGAAGCGATATTCACCGGCAATAAAGAAGCTATTGCGTTCGTTAAATCCAAACTCCGTCAGGACGTTAAATTGTGGTGTCATTTCAAACTGAGTCCCCAGCAGCATGTTCCACGGAGAGGTCAGATTCTGTTTAACATCAAATCGCCCGTTGCCATCCTGGTTTACGGCCTGGATCAGTGGCTGAAGCTCAGCGGGCATATGCAGATCGGAGAGGCTACCCCTGAACTCCTGCTGCACGTTCTGGTACATACTCCCCACCCAGACGCTCAGATGCGATTCGCCCACCGGCCCCTGAAATTTAAAGCGATACCCAACACGGGGAGACACGGTAAGGGCTGAAATTTTGCCATCCAGAATGTCAAAATCAGTACGGGTATAGTTGGTATCCACCAGGGCAAACCAGTTTTCGTATCCTCCTGCCAAAGTAATACCGGTTCCCCAGGTTGTGCCTTTAAAATCTAGAACAAAATCAATATCCTGTAGCTCACCGCTCTGATAAAGCTGATGCACAGATGATGCGATAATGCGGTCAACACCGGTGTAGCGCGAAGGGTCTGCATCTACTGAAACATTCGAGACCGACGATCCGCGTGTGTGCCCTACCAGCCCGTAAATGTTCAAAAACGGGAAGACCCACATGTCCAGACGTAGGTTTTCAGTTTTGCTCTGTTCACGCGTATGGCCGGCATCAATATTGAACATATCGACAGGAATCGGGTGATTGCCAAGCGCCAGTCCGGAAAAACTGATGCTATCGACATCAATATTTTGCCGCATGTTCATATAGCTCAGGTTGATGCCAAACGGTAGCGGAATGGCATATCCCCGCGCCCTGGCCTCCTCGCCCCAAATCGGAAACGTGCTGGCATCAGTTTCAGCTGCGCTGGCCACGCCGGAAACCCACAGCAACGGAACAACCGCGTGGAACCATTTCATTATTTGTCCTCATTCATTCCGCTCATCCCTACAGGCCAGAGCCAACATTAAAATAAACTGCTTGTTCGTTATCGCTAAAAGCGACATCTACACCGGTACGCAGTCCGTATTCGCGCGCAATCAAATATCGAATACCGCTGCCCCAGGCCACTTCTGCGCTACGGTAAAGCTCTGATGTACTGTCTGCCGCACTTCCAGCACCGACAAAACCCAAAACAATCCAACGCGACGACATTTGCCAGGCTAACTGCGTCTGAACGGTACTCACGTCATCCCCCTGATAGCGATAGCGAGAGATACCACGAAGTTCGATATAAGGGCGCGCCATTGGTGGCAGATGTTTATCCTGCTGCGACAGCGTTTGATAGTCCCCTGCAAGTGAAAGCGTCCAGTCGGCGTTCAGTGGCAGGAAAAACTTGCCTTCGAGCGTCAGCAGGTCATAGCGATAGTCGCCCCCAAGATAGTGGCCGTAGAATTGATACTCGCCGCTAAGAGAAAGCCCGCGTCCGGGCCAAAAGAAGTTATCGGTTGTGTCGTATTCCGCTACCAGCCCCAATGCAGAGGTGATGCTGCTTTCACCCAATAGCTGCCGCCATACCTGGTTGACGAGCGGATTATTGCGGGCAGAGATATCCATCTTTGCCCAGAACTGTGATGCTCCCAAAAAAACGGGAGAATCCCCTGCGCGAAAGAGAAGCTTTTGCATACCGCCATAACCGCGAGTTTCGGTTTCCACGGCTCGGTTATTGCCAAAGCCCAATACGTCACCAGAATATATATCCAGATTGACATCGGCATAGCCTCCTGCAACCAGATAGCGAATGTGGTCATCCTGCCAGGTGTGGCGATGCCCTCCACCTACAAACCAGGTACCGTTTTGCGTTCCGCCACCGCCAAACGCGCTCATGGCCGGGGGAATAAACTGCCCATCAACCTGTCGTCCCTTGCCATGCAGAAACAGACCGAACAGGCCGCCGCCATAACCAATGGCCGGTTCGGTAATAACCAGCGGAATCGGTAGAAAACCGTACGGGTTTTCTTGTAAATAACGGCTCATGTCCACCATGCCGTCTTCAGGATCGATAAGCCCTGTCGCCATAGCGCGCCAGCACAGCAGAGGAATTAGCAGAAAAAGCCAACGCATTATTTCCCGCCTTCAGGCGGTGTTGCGGGTGCGGTATACCAATTCTCTTTGGCCACCATCACGCTGTTTTCTGGTTGTAGCACAAAATTCGGAGACATAATCTGCACGTTAAATTCGTTGAAGACGTCCTGAATATTGCTGTGCAGTTCATTACGGGCATCAGCCAGTGATACATCCGGCAGCAGGCGCACCTGCAATTCATAGGAAATATACCAGTCCATCAGACTCAGCTGACGCACCAACGGCGGCTGTGAAAGATCGATTCCTTTGGCCCGCTTGGCTGCCAACTCCAGCATTGCGTGGACCTGGCGCCAGGGCGTGTCGTAGCCAATGGTAACGCCGACCGTCAGGTTGACGCCGCCGTTAGTGCTTTGTGCGCTAAGGTTAGTAATTTTTCCACTAACCACTACCGCATTTGGCACGGTGACCACGTAATTTTCACGAGTGATAATTTTGGTCGCGAGCATACCAATTTCGCTTACCAATCCCTCGTTGTCCGCTACCCGAATCATGTCGCCTTTGCGCAGCGCGCGCGAATAGATCAAAACCAGTCCACTCATTGCGTGGTTCATCACCCCGGCCGACCCCAGCGTGAGCATCAGGCCAAAGAAAACGCTGATACCTTTAAACGCCAGTGAATTGGCACCGGGCAAAAAGGGATAGGCTGCAGATAGCGCAAAGAGCCACACCACCACAGAGATCAACTTCCGGGTTGCGCCCACGGTTTCAGGGTGAATTCCAGGCAACTGCAAACGCCCTGCCTCCACCTGGTTGAGAACCACTTTAAGCAACTTCAGGATGAAGGCCGTGATGAGAAAAATGATCAGGACGATCATCAAGCCAGGTAACGCTGAGACAATCGACAATGCAATATCACGCACTACGCGTACAGACCAGTCACCAAGGGACTCTCCCCAGACGCGCGTCCAGGGAAACAGGCTAAAGACCCAACTCAGCCAAACGTAAAGTGCAACGATACCCAGCAGGATCATCAACAGTGCGTACAGGCGTGTCTCGATAGCGCCGATAAAACGCCGCCAACTCTGGGGGATCCAGCTTTTGTTCTCAAAAATGCGACGACGATAAACGCGTCTGACCCAACGCCAGGAACGGTATGCACCGAACCAAAACAGTACCAGTCCCACCAGACCAGCCACCGTTTTCACCGCCGACAGCGCCAGCCAGCCGCTGTTATACTGATCGCTCAATGCAGACCGCTGCGCCTCCATGCGCGCCAGTACGCGCTGCGCCGCCTGGTCGAGCGTAAGATCGTCTCCTTCGTCGAGATCGCCTTGTGTCAGCAACATCACCGGTTTACCGTTCATCACGATAAGCCTTCCCGGCTGGTTATAACGCGTGACCGACACAACCTGTAGCGGTTCGCGAACATCGGCTTCAGTGAAATTTCGTAGCGTATTGCGGATGCGTAGCACCCGCTCTTCTGGCGTGGTAAGGCCGAATTTCGCCTGGAGCATGACAATCGGTTGATGAAAAATATAAACCGTTCGCGCGCGTTCCTTTTCGGTGGGCTCCTGACGAGGTTCCGCCGCATATGTGTTAACAACCAAAGAGGAAAGAAAGCACATTAAAAAAGCGATCACAATCCTGTTCATATTCGCCACCGAAAACACGAGAATTATCGTTATTATTCAAAAAGCCAACGCAAATTTGATTGCTTTTTTTAGCATAGACCAGCCTTTCACTTACGCAATGTTAGTGATAAAGAGATCTTCATTTCATGTGAAAGATGACATTGCCTTTCAAAGGTTCTTTTCCTCATTACTAAATATAAGCGTTCGATTATCCCCTCTGATAAAAAGGTAAATAACGCTTCCCTACGGGGTCAGTCAGCGTATCCATTCGTAAAGAAATAGCGCCTCTTTGACCTGAATAGAGCATTTGGCAGCTATGTATCCGCGTGGCTTGCATAGCGTCCTGGTGCATAAAATTAACTGTCAGTGTGTGTTGCATCGATTCAGCATTATGTTGAAATCCAATAATGATAACTTCTTCCATAATTTATTATTAAATAACTTCCAGATGGAATAACCCCTCCGCCTTAATTAAGCTGCATTAAATTAATCACGATGCGAAAGATATGCCCTGCATTATTCATATTTTTGCAGGAATTCTCGAATAGTTATCTTGTGAAAGTAATTAACCTCCATTAGAAAAAATTTGGAGGATTTTTTTCGTGTCTATACTCAAAAGGCTTTCCTAATGAACGGAGTTCCCCACCATGCATAAAAGTGTCCCTTTTAGAAGGACGATGATTGCCAGTGTGCTAACGTTAGCAGCTGGCGCTGTGTCCACTGTTCATGCTGCACCGGCGACATCTACCGCACCGGAAAATGCGCCAAAGCAAGACTCATCTAAACCAAATATTGTCGTTATATTTGGTGATGACATCGGCTACTGGAACCTGAGTACCTACAATCAGGGCACCATGGGATATAAAACCCCAAATATCGACAGCATCGCTGCCGAAGGTGCCAAGTTCACCTCCTACTACGCTGAGCAAAGCTCGACCGCTGGCCGTTCTTCATTCATTACCGGACAAATGCCGTTCCGTACCGGGATGAGTAAGGTGGGGATGCCGGGGGCGCCGCAGGGTCTGCAAAAAGAAGATCCGACCATTGCGAACATCCTGAAGCAACTGGGCTACGCTACTGGCCAGTTTGGTAAAAACCACCTCGGTGATCGCGATGAATTCCTGCCAACCGCGCACGGGTTCGATGAGTTCATGGGTAACCTTTACCACCTGAACGCCGAAGAAGAACCGGAGAACCCGGACTACCCGAAAGATCCGGCCTTCCGCAAAGAGTTTGGCCCACGTGGCGTCATTAAGAGCACCGCCGATGGCAAGATTGAAGATACCGGTCCGCTTACCGTCCAGCGTATGAAAACCGTGGACGAAGAAACGCTCGCGGCCAACAACGACTTCATGGAACGTCAGGTTAAAGCCGGTAAGCCATTCTTCACCTGGTTCAATACCACCCGTATGCATAACAAAACGCACCTGAAAGACGGGAGCATTGGTGCTACGGGCCTTGGAACCTACGCCGACGGCATGGTGGAACATGACAAGATGATTGGTGAAGTGCTGCAGAAGATTAAAGATCTCGGCATCGAAGACAATACGATTCTCGTCTATACCACCGATAACGGCCCGATGACAGCAACCTGGCCTGATGCAGGCGAAACGCCTTTCCGCGGCGAGAAGAACACCGGTTGGGAAGGTGGTTTCCGCGTACCGGCGATGATTCGTTGGCCGGGCCACGTTAAGCCAGGCACCATTGTTGACGGCATTTTCGGCAGTAACGACTGGTTCCCTACCCTGGTTGCGGCTGCGGGCGATCCGAACATTAAAAACGAGCTGTTAAAAGGCTACAAAACGCCGTCCATTACCTACAAGGTGCACCTGGATGGCTACAACCAGCTCGACTACCTCCAGGGCAAAGGCCCGAATCAGCGTAAAGAATTCTTCTACTGGAGCGATGACGGCGATCTGCTGGCTATGCGCTACGAGCGTTGGAAAGTTCACTTTATGATTCAGGAGCATACCGGTCTTGATCTGTGGAAATACCCGTTCACCAAGCTGCGTACGCCGTTGATCTTTGACCTTGAGGTCGATCCGCTGGAGAAAGGCAGCGACGGTATGGGCTACAACTCCTGGTTCTACGACCGTCTGTTCCTTATGGGCGGCGCGCAGAAATACGCGAAAGAGATGCTGGAAACCTTCAAAGAGTTCCCACCGCGTCAGAAACCGGGTTCGTTCACCATTTCCGACGCTTCGGCGATGCTGGAACAAGGCTCTAATATCAATAAATAACCTAAGCCTCCGGGCAGGCTGTTCAGACAGCCTGCCCGTTTTTTGAAGAGTAGTGACGTTTTCTTGTTAGGGGTCTGCTATATGAAGTACAGCACCACACTACCGGTTAAAGCGCTTCCGTCGGCGGAAAAATATGACGGTAAAGGACCAGAATACAAGCGCCGCTTTCACGTAATGGCCAAGCCCACCGGCTCGACCTGCAACCTCGACTGTTCCTACTGTTTTTACCTGCACAAAGAAGAGCTGCTGCATCAGGACAGACATACTGGCATGAGCGATGAGGTGCTAGAGAATTTCATTCGCCAGTACATTGATGGCCAGGACGGCGACCAGGTGGTCTTTTCCTGGCAAGGTGGCGAACCCACGTTAATGGGGTTGGAATTCTTCCAGAAAGTAGTCAAATTTCAGAAGCTGTACCAGAAGCCCGGCCAGCGCGTCGAGAACGATTTACAAACTAATGGCGTGTTGCTGAACGACAAATGGGCTGAATTTCTTAAAGAACATCAATTTCTGGTGGGGCTGTCCATTGATGGTCCACGAGAACTGCATGACCGCTACCGTGTCACCCGTAGCGGCAAACCGACATTCGACAAAGTGATGGCGGGCGTTGAGGCCCTCAAGCGTCACGGCGTCCCATTTAACGCCCTGGTCACGGTAAACCGCACCAATGCCCGCTTTCCGTTGGAAGTATACCGCTTCGTCACCCGTGAACTGGGCGCAACCTACGTACAGTTTAACCCGTGCGTCGAACCGGTCGATTTCAAGCAAACCGCACCACAGTTCTGGCAGGACGAAAGCATCCCGTTAACCGGTAGCCGCCGCGCGCGCCCTGGCGATCTCGATTCGATCGTCACCGACTGGTCAGTTGACCCGGAGGACTGGGGCACATTTCTGATCGCCGTGTTTGAAGAGTGGGTTAATAACGATCTGGGCCGCGTACAGGTCAATCTGTTCGAAACGGCGGTCGCGCAGACTATGGGAATGCCTGCTCAAATCTGTACCCATTCAGAGTTCTGCGGTAAAGGGCTGGCGATCGAGAAAAACGGCGATATTTTTTCCTGCGATCACTACGTCTATCCCGAGTACCAGATCGGCAATATTGAACATGCCCAACTTTCACACCTGGCTTTTTCCGAACGGCAAAAAGCCTTCGGCATGGGCAAGCGCGACACGCTACCCAACTACTGCAAAACCTGCCCTTATCTGAAGCTGTGCTGGGGCGAATGCCCGAAAAACCGCATTGTACGCGCACCGGACGGCGAACTGGGGTTGAACTACCTTTGCCCGGGCATTAAAGCCTTTTTTAACTATGCCGAGCCGATTCTGGTGGGCATCACAACCTTACTTAAACGTGATTTTGCAGGGCTACGCCGATGATAAATCGAGAAAAATTATTACAGCTTGAACAACGCATGAATGAGCAGGTTCTCGGTCAGGAAGAGCTGGTGCGCATGCTGATCATCGCCCTGCTTTGTGATGGACACGTTCTGCTGGAAGGCCTACCGGGTCTGGCGAAAACTCGCGCTGTGCGTGAGCTTGCGCGCCACGTTGAGGGGGATTACCGCCGTATTCAGTTCACGCCGGATCTTCTGCCTTCAGACATCACCGGCAGCGAAATCTATCAGCAAAACGCTTCCCGCGAAGAGGATCAGTTCCGCTTCCGCCCTGGCCCGGTGTTCGGCAATATCATTCTCGCCGATGAAATTAACCGCGCCTCGGCGCGCGTGCAGTCCGCTCTGCTGGAAGCCATGGAAGAACGTCACGTAACGGTGGCGGGCAACAGTTGGCCTCTGCCCGGTGTTTTTATGGTCCTTGCCACGCAAAACCCGGTGGATCAGGAAGGAACCTGGCCGCTGCCGGAAGCCCAACTGGACCGTTTTTTGATGAAGGTGCTGGTGCATTACCCGTCTAAAGAAAACGAACAGAAAGTGATGCAACTGGTGCGCAGAGAACAGCAGCAAAAGTACCAACAATTGACGAACGTCACACCGGCCGCACCTGAACAACCCGATGCGCTGATGCTGAGCCAACAAGAAATTGCCGAATGTTGGCAGGCTATTTCCGCCGTTCATGTTTCCTCTACTGTCGAAAACTATATCGTCAATCTGGTGGACTTAAGCCGCCATCCGCAGTCGGTGAGCGATACGCTTGCCGGGTACCTGACCTTTGGCATTAGTCCCCGTGGCACCCTGGCCCTTGAGCGTTGCGGTCGCGCTCAGGCCTGGCTGGAAGGTCGGGATGCGGTGCTGCCAGAAGACATTAAAAAGATAGCCCCGGCCGTGTTGCGCCACCGCCTGATGCTCAGCTACCAGGCCAGCGCCGACAACTGCACGCCGGATGATGCCGTACGGATGCTCCTTGATGCCGTGGTAGCGTGATGAACAGTGCCGTTCGCGTTGACCGCGATACGCTGCTGAAGCTCGCTGGCGATGCGCGAGCCATTGCCAATCCGCCAGGGCAGATCCCACCAGGTGCACTTGGCGGAGAGCGCACATCACGACAGCAAGGTCGCGGGCTGAACTTTGACAGCCTACGCCGCTATCAGCCCGGCGACGACGTCCGGCTGATTGACTGGCAGGCCACCGCGCGCATGCGTACGCCGTGGATTCGCCTGTATAACGAAGAGAAAGAACGTCCCGTGTTCTTGTTGGTCGACCAGCGGCGGGATATGTTTTTTTCGACGCGCGCGCAGACAAAATCCGTCGCTGCGGCTAAAACCGCCGGGCTGCTGGCCTGGCGCAGCTGGCACGACGGCGATCGTTTAGGCGGTATCGTCTTTGGTGACCAGGACTTTTCCCTGCGCAAATGCCGTGCGCCAAACGCTTCACTCCCTGCATTTCTCGACGATTTAGTGCAGTACAACCACGCCGTGGCGGACAACTATCCGCATGAAGCTCCCCATCCGCTCACGCTGGCAGCCATCCTGCGCCACAGCCTGCCGTTGATTCCAACCGGCTGCTGGGTCGCGTTAATCAGCGACTTTCACGATATGGATAGTGAATGCGATGCACTGCTGGCGGCCCTGCGCCGTCGGGGAGAAGTGAGCGCGTTCGTGATACTCGACGATCTGCATTTGCGCCTGCCTGCTCACGGGCGACTGGCGGCCCGTTATGAAGGGCAAGAGGCGGCATTTTCACTCTCGCCTGCACTACAGGACGGCATCAAACAGAGTATTACAGCGCGGCTTTCGGCGCAGGCGTCGCGCCTCACGCGGCTTGGCGTCCAGGTGAAGCAGATTGTTGTCGCCGGGGATCTGCTCAGACAGCTACAAAAAGGGGTTTAGATGCTGGAGAAAGGATTTACGGTACCCGAACTGGCGGAACCGGTTCTCCCCGATTCACCGTCATGGTTTCCCCTGCCGCCGGGATGGTTCGCTCTGGGCGGCGTCGTGCTCCTCGTGATACTGGTTTTTCTCATCTTTCGCGTCGCCAGATGGCGCCGCAATCTGTGGCGTCGTCAGGCCCTGACGGCCCTCACTCAACCGCAAACGGTGGACAGCTGGCTGCTGCTGATGAAACGTATTTTGCTGGTGCATCAGCCGCGTGAACAGGTTAGCGGTGCGCTGGACCCTGCCCAATGGCTCCCGTCCGTCCCACTGGATAATGCGCTGCGCCAACGTCTTTGCGAACGATACTGTCAACCAGACAACCAGTTGAGTGATGCCGATACCGCGCGGCTGCGTGTGCAGCTTCGCACCTGGCTTGAAGGACTACCCCATGTCTGAATACTTCTCACGCCTGGCGTTCGCCTGGCCATGGGCCTGGCTGCTACTTATCCTACCGTTGGTAGGCCGCTTTGTGATGGCCAAAGAGCGCTCACTTACAGAGTATGTTCGGGTCCCTTTTTTGCCCGGGCTGATCAATGAACTCCAGCTCAATAGCCAGCCTGCCCACAGCGGAAAGTTATCGACCGGGCTGTTCTGGCTGGTCTGGGCGCTGTTGGTCTGCGCGCTTGCCCGCCCGGAATTGCTGACTCCGCCACAACATATTGAAAAACCAATGCGCAACATCATGCTGATTCTGGACGTTTCTGGATCAATGGAAGAAAACGATGTTGCGGGGGGCATTACCCGGCTACAGGCGGTGCAGGAATCGGTTAAAAAATTCGTGGCCGCCCGCAAATCAGATCGTATCGGTCTGGTGATCTTTGCTAACAGCGCCTGGCCATTTGCGCCCGTCAGTGAGGATAAACAGGCGCTGGAAACCCGTATCAATCAGCTTGCGCCAGGCTTGGCGGGGCAACAGACGGCGATTGGCGACGCGTTGGGCGTGACGGTGAAACTGTTAGATTCCAGCGGCGATAATGAAGCCAGCAAATTGGCCATTCTTCTGACCGACGGTAACGACACCGCTTCGCAGTTGACACCTCGCCTTGCCGCACAGCTGGCGGCCAGCCATCACGTACAGGTCCACACCATCGCTTTTGGCGACGTCAACAGCAGCGGCGATGACAAGGTGGATTTAGGTCTTTTGCAGGATATCGCCCATACCACCGGCGGGCGCGCATGGACGGCGCAGAACAGCGGTGCGTCGCTGGATGCGGTCTGGCAAGAAATTGACGCCATCACGCCGGTGCAGGTGAAGAGTATTGGCTGGTCATGGCGAATACCGTTGTTTGCCTGGCCTCTCGCTGCCGCACTGGTTTTATTGCTGGCTTTTAATATTTATCGCGCGCTCAGGGAGAGAATGGCATGAGTGATTTTCACTTTTTATACCCCTGGCGTTTGCTGCTGTTGATTCCTGCCATCGCGCTGTGGTGGTTACCCTCTGCAGGGCGTAGCGCCTGGTCGCGCATTATGGATAAGTCGCTGGCAAACGCGCTGATCGTCGGGCGACAACGTAAACTCAGTCGGGCGCTGCCGTGGCTGGTGATGCTTGGTGTTATCGCGCTCGCAGGCCCAAGCTGGCAGCGTCAGCTTCCCGCCGCCCTGACGCCAGAAAGCAACGTGATGGTGATTTTGCAGCAGGATACCGCGATGCTTGCCAGCGACCTGCCTCCCAGCCGACATCAGCGGATGCAGACCAAAATCATGTCGCTGATGGAACGCATGCCGGGAACACGCTTTGGCCTGGTGGTCTATAACGCCGGGGCCTGGCTTACCACTCCACTTACCGTCGATACGGCCTTTTACTCGCTGTTCCTGCATGCGCAAACGCCTGCACTATTACCCTCTGGCGAAGGTTCTGGATTACAACATGCGGTCTCGCTGGCAATGCACAATATGCCCGCCGCGCCGCGCAGCATTATCCTGGTGACCGATACCTTAAGCGCGGAAGACGCCAGATGGCTTGGTGAACAAAATACGCCGCTACAAATCTGGGTGCCCGGAACCGCGCAAGGGGGCGCGCTGCCCGAGAAATATGCCGCCAGCGGTACGGATACACGGTTGAACGTTTCGCGCTTCGAGCAGATGCGCGACGACGGAATTCCGGTCACGCTGGTAACCACCGATGGTGAAGACCTGCCCGTGGTACAGAGCCACATCCAGCAAAGTGTCACCGCGCAAAACAATGCCCGCAGCGATTTACACTGGCGGAACGATGGCTGGATGCTAACGATCCCAATACTTGCCCTGCTGTTAATCTGGCGACGCCAGCTCTTTTGCTGGGTTTTGGTCGCGCCGATGCTGTTCTGGCAGCCTTCCGGCCACGCCGCCTGGCTGGATGCCTGGATAAGCCCCGATGTGCAGGGGCAGCGTGCGTTCTCCAGGGGGGATTACACACGCGCGGCCCAGCATTTTAACGATCCACTCCGGCAAGGTATCGCATGGTATCGGGCGGGAAATTATCCCGCCGCTACCGCCGCGTTCCGACAGGCTGAACAAACCCCGGAAGCGCTGCTTTGGACAGGCAATAGCTACGCCCAGCAAAAACAGTGGCAACAGGCGTTGAACAGCTACGATCGGGCATTAAGCCTGCGCCCGGACTGGAAGCTGGCGCAGGGTAACCGCGCAAAAATCGCCGCAATCATCATGCAACTGCGACAAAAGGAGCGCGAAAATAAATCGGCTCAGGGAGAAGAAGAAGATTACAAACCCGATGAAATTAAGCACGACCTGAAGCCCCACCAGGGGGCAGAACAAAAGGATATTCAGCCCATTGCCGGAGGGAATCCACAGGTGAATCAGTGGTATGAAAATCTGGCGGTTTCACCTTCTGGGCTGTTAGAAAGCCTCTACCGAACCCAGCCAGGAGAAGACCAATGAAGCTTATCTGGTTATTACTGCTGGCGGTACTTCCCTGCCAGGCGGCAATGACGGTCTCCCGCGAATTGATCGCCCCCGAACACGTTGTCCCTGGCCAGCCGGTGCGGGTAGCGGTAACGTTCTGGACAGATTCCTGGTTTAACCCGCCGCCGCAGTGGCCTGATTTCCCAGTAGAAAATGGCGATATTCTAACCAGCACGTCACCGAATCAATTGCTGACCCGTCACGATGGCGGTACAAGCTGGAGCGGCGTGCGCATGGAACGCCAAATCACTGCATGGGATCAGGGTAAGCTGGATTTACCGGCTTTCGAAATGACATTAACCGCATCCGGGCAAGCACCCGTTACGGTCAAACTGCCTGCACTGGAAACGGCGGTTAGCTGGCCGACAGGTGTCCAACAACCGGACCGTTTTCTGCCCGCTTCCAGCTTTTCGCTCAGCCAGAAGGTCAATATTTACCGCAGTGGTGAAGATAAAACGCTGCGCGCCGGTGACGTAATCGAACGCGTCGTCACCGCCAGCGCTACCGATGTCATGCCCGCTCAGATCCCACAGCTGCTGTATGCTATAAACGGCACGCACACCCAACGGTTGACACCTGAAAACCGTATGCTGACGTCGGGGCGCGGTGACATTACAGGCGCTGAACGCGTGGAAACACTCCGCTATTTACCGGTTGTTGCAGGAGAAATCACACTACCGCCGATTAAATTACGTTGGTGGGATACAACCCATCAGCAATGGCAAATCGCTGAACTGCCCGGCAGTAAATATACCGTTGCCGCTTCACGCACCGCTGGGGCAGAATCTGTGTTAAAAGGCAGCCGCGACACCTTCACATGGTCGACCGTGCTGCTGCTGACGGGCAGCCTCGCTTTACTCGTTCTTATGTTTATTTTCCGCCGCACATTGCTGCGTAGCGCGCGTTATTTATCTCACCGCTGGTGCCGATTCTGGCAGCCGATTTCGTTACCGGGACAAACCCCAGATAACAGGAACTCACAATGAAGCGTACGTTAATTACACTGGCTTTATGCGGCCTTTGCAGCACCGCCGCGGCTGAGCCCCTCTCCGCATGGAATGACACGGCAGCCAAACACGCTATTGAAGAATGGGTACAAAATGCCACCAACCCCGATCGTCCAACGTTTATTCCCACTGATAAACGCTACGTCGTATTTGATAATGACGGGACACTGTGGCCGGAAGCGCCGATGACGTTTCAGATCCAGTTCGCGCTGGACGAGATTAAACGTCTTGCCCCAGAAAATCCCAATTGGTCGAACGATCCGCTGGTGCAGGCCGTATTGAAAGACGACCTCAAAAGCGTCGTCGGTTCAGGAGAAAAAGGGCTTATGCACCTGCTATCGCTCACGCACAGTGGCATGACAACGGAGGACTTTACTCAGCGCGTTACCAACTGGGTTTCAACGCATAAAGACCCACGTTTTGGCTGCCAGTATGACCAGATGGGATATCAACCTATGCGTCAGTTGCTGGATTATCTACGAGAGAATGGCTTTAAAGCCTGGATTGTTTCCGGCGGCGGGATAGATTTCATGCGCGTGCTCTCGCAAAAAATGTATGGTATTCCGCCAGAACAGGTGATCGGATCGTTCGCGCTCGGCGAGTTCGCGTTATCCGGAGATGGGACAACAATCACCAAGACGATGTCGGGAGCCTTCAATGATGACGCGGCGAACAAGCCCGTGGCGATCCACCTGTTTATGGGGCAGCGCCCCGTGGGCGCATTTGGCAATAGCGATGGCGATCTCGCCATGCTGCAGTACACGGCCGCCAATCCGGACGCGAAAACCTTCGGACTGCTGGTCCATCATACCGATGCCGCACGTGAATACGCCTATGATAGTCACCCACCCGCAAGCGGAAAACTTGTTGATGGATTAACGCAGGCGAAATCGCATGGCTGGACCGTGGTTGATATGAAACAGGACTGGAAGACCGTATTTGACCCGGCGCAGTGCGTCGTGAAATCATCACCATAACGATCTGTTTAAGGCATCAGTCCATGTTCCTAAAAGACGATAACATCTTCTTACGTATCATATTATTACTACTTTCTACCTCTACGCTGTCGAGCTGCACATTAACCCGTGTTTCCGACAGCACACATGCCAAAGAGGTCGATGAGCTGAATGTTATTGGTCTGAGCCTGGAGGGAGCAAGGCAAAGAGCAACTGAAAAAGGTTTTGTGTGCAGCGAATACGGAAACGTGAACACGGTTGTAACCGAACAGGGTGAGCATCGATGGCTACAAACTGAATGCAGCAAGAAAAGTGCAGAGCTGTTCTGCCCGCAAATGCGTTTTGTCGTTCTTAATGTCGATCCCAACACGAATAGAGTCGTTGATGTTGGCAATTATGTTAATCAACACACCTGTTTTTAAAGACAACACCTGCATCTTGCGCTAATTATCGTATCGACTAAAGGACGTTATCTTGCTCATCAGAATCATCATCGCAATGGTCGCATTTGCCGGCAACTCCGTACTTTGCCGACTCGCATTGAAGGGGATGCATGCTGATGCTATTTCATTCAGCAGCCTCCGGTTGATAAGTGGCGCAATTGCCCTTTTCTTTTTTATTGCGATAACATCTGACAGCAGAAAATTTGAGTTCAAGTGGTTAAATGCCCTGCTCCTTTGTATCTATGTTTTTTCATTCTCCATTGCCTATGTTTCTCTCAGCACCGGTGCTGGTGCCCTGCTGCTCTTTGGTACCGTTCAGCTCGTCATGACAGTATGGGGGATAGCTCAGGGAGAAAAGCTCATAATTTTAAAAATAACAGGAATACTCGGGGCATTGGCTGGAATAGCCATATTGCTGCTTCCTGGTGCAGAACGCCCTTCCTTGTATGCTGCAATAATGATGGTTATTGCTGGGTTAGCCTGGGCTTTCTACAGTATCACAGGGAAAAAAATCACGGATGCTGCTGCCTCAACCGGGGGGAATTTCATCCTGGCAATCCCGGTCGCATTGATTATCCCTCTGTTCTTCCGCTCTCATCTTCATATTGATATATATGGATTAGTTCTGGGCGTGCTTTCTGGTGCAATTACATCGGGAGGTGCATATCTGCTCTGGTATTCATTGCTCCCCTTACTCAGGTCCACAACGGCCAGTACTATTCAACTCAGCGTACCTTGTCTGGCCACTCTCGGTGGGATCCTATTTTTGGGCGAAACGCTCACCGTCAGAATCCTTCTCGCAAGCGTCATTATTTTGGCTGGAATTGGCTTAGTTATTTTCTCTGATATGAGAAAAGGAGCAAAATAGACTGATTAATTATCGGCAAAGACGATACAGAACATGTTGTGCCAATCGATGATCTGGCGGCAACGCGGGATGCGTGAACTCTTCTGTTTTATTCATACCAAGTCGTATCATCAGATTCTCTGACGGTTTATTCAGCACAGAAGTAAATGAAACGACTTCATTTAGCGCCAGTACGTCAAAAGCAAATGCAAGACTCGCTTGCGCGGCTTCTAACGCCAGACCCTGGTGCCAGTATGCTTTAGCAAGGCGCCAGCCAATTTCGGTACAGGGTGAAAAATGAAATTTATCAGGTTGTGGATGCAACCCCACACAGCCCACAAACTGGTGTGTTTCTTTTAGCTCTACGGCCCAAAATCCCCAGCCGCGTTCTGCAATACCTTCACTAAATCTATCGGCCAGGTTATCGCTTTCAGCTTTCTGTAGCGGCGCGGGGAAAAAACGCATCACGTCAGAATCGGCATTGAGTGCAGCAAAAGGGGCTCGGTCTTTAGCCTCCCACTGTCGTAATATCAACCTTGATGTTTCCAGCATATTCCTGCCCTTATCATTCATTTTCATATAATCTTCTAAAATAAGTGGCTCATCGGCAAGGTCTTATACCGTCCTTTTCCGACTTTTCCTCTCATACTGGAGATTTATACATGGCCGACTGGAACCCTTCGCTTTATCTGCAATATGCAACTGAACGTTCAAGACCCGCAGCAGAATTACTCAGCCGTGTGGCGTTAGAAAATGTCCGCTCAGTTGTTGATCTAGGTTGTGGTCCGGGAAACAGTACGGCATTGCTGCATCAACGCTGGCCCACGGCAAAGACAACAGGTGTCGATTCTTCACCTGCTATGCTGAATGAAGCGCGCAACGCATTACCTGACTGCCATTTTATCGAAGCGGATATTAGCCAGTTTCAGCCCGAGCATCCCGTGGATCTGCTTTATGCAAATGCGTCGTTACAGTGGGTGCCCGATCACTATGAATTATTCCCACATTTGGTCTCACAACTGAGTCACAACGGCGTTCTGGCCGTGCAAATGCCGGATAACTGGCTGGAGCCCACGCATGTACTGATGCGCGAAGTGGCTTATGAACAAGATTACCCCGACCGGGGGCGTGCTCCGCTTCCTGGCGTTCACGCCTACTATGATATTTTGACCGAAGCGGGTTGTGATGTGGATATCTGGCGTACAACGTATTATCACATTATGGATTCGCATCAGGCGATTATCGACTGGGTAAGCTCAACGGGACTACGCCCCTGGTTGCAGGATTTGAGCGAAAGCGAGCAGCGTCATTACCTGGCTCGCTACCATGAACTGCTTCAGGATCAATATCCGTTGCAGGAAAACGGCAATATTTTGCTGGCATTTCCGCGGTTGTTTATTGTTGCCAGACGCAATAGTTAAGCGTTTATCATCAGACAGATCACAGGACAGGGCTACCGAGTATGCGCGCCCTCGCCTTTTTATCATAAGGATCTAGTGGCTATGTCAGGCATCTGCTAGTGTCTTGCCACATGTTTCTGACGGGGGTTGTTATGTCTAAAGTCTACATTGGTGGGTGTCTGTGTGGCTCGATCCGCTTCACTGCCAGCAGTCCTAATAATTCCCATACCTGCTCATGCGATATATGCCGAAAACATACGGGTGCCCCGACCGTCGTCTGGATTGAGTTTGATGCAGAAAATGTAGAATGGACGGGAAAAGCCGGAAAACCGACAACCTGGCGCTCATCTGAAACCACCAGTCGGGCTTTTTGCCCTCAGTGCGGTAGTTCCGTGGGCGCCATCGATGACGCTCCGGTCATTGCGCTTTTAGCCGGCGCTTTTGACGATCCTAATGATGAAGATCTGGCGCCGGAGTTTCATTCGTTTTCTGATATGCGGCCAGCATGGTGGGAAACTGAACGAAACTAAGTTAGTTGGTAATGTTTATCCGGCATATGTTTTGCTGGCACATTGGTTTCATCGTTCATTTGCAGTAAATCGATTTCGATTGCATTGCAAATCGCATCCAGAGGCAGGTCATTGTTCTCAGTACCAAACGGATCTTCAAGCTCTTCCGCAAGCGCATCGAGCGAGATAAAAGTATAGGAAATAAGCACTGAAATAAACGGCGTCATGTAGTGAAGATCCACCACCAACGCGAATGGCAGCATGATACAAAAAAGATAAACAGTGCGATGAAGGATCAAAGTATAAGCAAACGGAACGGGTGTATTCGCGATTCGCTCACAACCTGCCAGTACTGCCGACATATCATTTAATCTGTTGTTTAAACTATGAAATAATATATCGGACAGCTGTCCATCACGTCTGCGTACGGCCAACCACTCCCCCATCAGCAATAAAATGCGGTTTGCTGGCGATTGTGCGGCAAATACCGTCTGCAGATCTTTCTCGCTGAGATATTTCGCCAACGGCTCTGCCTGTGGGTTTCGACGTAATGTCATGCGTAAACAGTGGGCAAATGCGATTTGCAGACGAACAAACTGTCCCAGTTCGGCGTCATCCGGTAAGGTGGTTTTCACCTCGCGAAGTAGCGATCGGGAAGCAATCATCAACTGCCCCCACAGGTGTCGGGCTTCGACATAACGTGAATAGCAGGCGTTATTGCGAAAACCTAAAAAGATAGCAATCGCCACGCCCAGAATACTGAACGGTGCCAGGGTAAATTTGATACCCAACATCGTATACCAGGGCAACATGATGATAACGGCGATGGAGAGCAGGAAGTTCAGCAGCAACCGTGAGAATATTTTAGATAATACTGAACCATGCCAGACGAATATCAGGCGCAGCCAGTGTTGTTGGGGACGAACGATCATGGTTATCTTCGGGAAAATGTGAAATCCGTCACATTAGACGCGATAGCGATCAATGTTGCAAGTTAATCGCAACATTATCCCAACAACTTTGGCCCTGCTTAAAATGAAGCCGCACCTAAGTCACAGACCGGGTTTATGATATAAACCATACAGTATGTTGTAACTAATGCATGTCCGGAAAAAACCCGGCCTGAGCCGGGTTATCGGTAGTCGTCTTAGCACAGTGGCTTAACGGCTTCACGCATACCTTTTGCCAGAATGGTATCCAGATCGGCAGAGACCTGTTCCACCAGTCCAGAAACCTGCGTCAGATCTTGTTCCCAGTGTTCTTTGACACCCAGTACAGATTTGACCAACGCTTCGGTACTTATCTGGCGATCGCGATGCTGGGACCACAGCTGTTGAAAACGTTCTATCCAGTGCGCATCATCCTGAACCGGATAAGACTCACCGTTGCGCTCTCCACGATAAAAAGCAATTAACGCGGCAAGTGCAAACGTCAAACGCGCCGGCAGCTTACCGCTGGCCTGTTGCCCTGCCAGCAGTTGCGGCAATATACGGGTGCGGAATTTGGTCATGCCATTCAGGGCAATCGACAGCAGCTGATGTTTTATATACGGGTTGCAGAATCGACCGGTTACCGCGCTGGCGAAAGAAGCTAACTCATCACGTGGTAAATCCAGTACCGGAATGATCTCTTCATAGATCGCTTTCTCCACGAAAGCACAAATCTCAGCGTCATTCATCGCCTCGCCCACGGTGTCCAACCCTGCCTGCCAGGCAACAGGGACCAGCGCGGTGTGAGCACCGTTGAGAATCGCCACTTTGCGCTCTTTGTACGGTTTGATGTCATCCACGATCAGGACATTCAGCGGATACTTATCCAGACGTAGTTCTGCGGCTAATGACTTCGGCCCCTGAATGACAAACAGATAGAAATGTTCTGCGGTATCGAGGAAAGCATCATGATAGCCCAGTTCAGCTTCGAGCTTAGCTACCTCATCACGCGGATAGCCGGTAACAATACGGTCCACCAGCGTGGAGCAAAATGCATTGGCCTGATCCAGCCACTCAATAAACGCTTCCGGCAGCGCCCATTCCTGAGCGTAGCGCAGAACCAGTTCACGCAGCGCATCACCGTTATAATCAATCAGTTCGCAAGGGATGATAATCCAGCCTTTATCCAATGCGCCGTTAAAATAGCTGAAGCGTTCGAACAGCAGACGCGTCAGTTTAGCCGGATAACTAACCGCTGGCGCGTCGTCAAACTTATCGCCCGCGTGGTAACTGATACCTGCTTCCGTGGTGTTAGAGAACACAAAACGCATATCAGGATTATGCGCCAGCTTCAGGAACTCATCGTATTCGCTATAGACGCTGATTTCACGGTTAACTGAACGAATTAGACGGGCATCACTGACGGCCTCGCCCTTCTCATTCAAACCACGAATGATAGTGGTATAGAGGCCATCCTGCGTACTCAGCGATGGCGGGAAGGAACTTTCGATAGGACGAACAATGACCACACCAGCGTTCAGATCGGTATGCTCGTTGAGCAGATCTACCTGCCAGTCTACAAAGGCGCGCAGGAAGTTTCCTTCACCAAACTGAATAATGCGTTCAGGATACTGAGCACCGGGGAAATCGCGACGATTTAGTGTTTGCACAATGGGTTCCATTTATGATTAGTCATACAACCTGATTGAATTGGTCCAATAGGTTAGCAAACTTTAATACATTGAAACCCTGTTTTGATCAATCCCCGGCGACAAATTAGAGCGTTTTATAGAAAAGTGTGGTTCCGGTCAGCGTCCCGTCGGGCATTTGGGCATAGTCAGGTATCACCCCTACCTTTTTCCACCCACAATTGTGGTAGAACAACTCCGCACCACTGCCCGTCGCCGTATCAAGCACCAGCAGCGTTTTACCTTGTTGACGCGCGCAACTTTCCAGTTCATTCATCAATTCACGGGCCAGGCCACCGCGTCGCGCTGAAGGGTGAACCAGCAGTTTGGCGACATCAGCACGATGAGGTTGATTTTCGGGTTGATCGATAATGAGTTGGACGGTACCGACAAGCACCCCCTGCGCATTCTGCGTACCAAGAACGATCCGTTCACCGCGAGAAACACTTTGCGCGACCTTCATCCAGAAAGGCTCTGATTTTTCGCGATTAAAGGGCAGCATAAAACTGATGGAGGCGCCGTCATTGACGCACTGTTCAAGAACATCGCTGAGCTCGTCGATTCTCGACAGAATCTGTGCCGCGCTCAGCACAATGCAGGGTTTGCCGGAAGCCATGGTTTCTCCTTAGATTGACCCCTTCATACTGCTTTTAACAATTACACAACTCAAGGGGGCATATCATAGGATAATGTTATCTATGGCTTGTTCATTTGGAGCACTAACCAGTGGTAAATAACCGTGACAACGTAACGTTGCTGTTCATCGTTTAGCGCTACACCCTGAGGTATATCATGCCATTTCGCCAGACACCCTCGACAGCACGTCGCCGTAGCATGTTGAGCAATAAATACCGGGTGACCACGCATAGGAGTCTGTTTTCCATCATTGGCGGGAAACGCAGGTGCCAGTCGTTTAGCTATAAAATCCGCAGCATGTTGTTCGATAACTGGTGCCCCTTTATCCAGACAATACTGCCTTTCTTTCTGACCAAGACGAAACCGCGAGCGAAACGTTGATTTCGCCAGCCGGGCAAAAAGAGGATCGAGCGTTTTCATCAGTAAACCGAGCGCCCCAGCTGTTGTGTTAATTGCTCCAGCACGGCGATACCGGCCAGTGAGTTTCCCGCCGGATCCAGTTCCGGACTCCAGACAGCAATCGCCATCTCGTGTGGCACGATCGCCACGATGCCGCCACCCACGCCTGATTTCGCCGGAAGCCCGACCCGCCAGGCAAATTCCCCTGCGTTCTGATACATGCCGCTGGTCGCCATCAGCGCATTGATCTGCCGGGCCTGCATCGGAGTGACCACAGGCTCAGCAAGATGAAAGGCATGCCCTTGATTTGCCAAAAAGACAAAAGTCCGCGCCAGTTCCACACAGCTCATTTTCAGCGCGCAGTAGTGAAAATAGTTCTGCAAAACGGTGGGCACGTCATGGTGAAAATTGCCGAAGGATTTCATCAGCCAGGCAATAGCGGCGTTACGCGCCGAGTGCTCAAACTCCGATCGCGCGACCGTCGCATCATAGGCGATATCCGAAACGCCGCTTAATGCCCGCACCACTTCCAGCATCCGTTGACGCGGTGCGCTTAGACGCCCTTGCAGCATATCGCAAACCACCAGCGCCCCGGCATTAATAAAGGGGTTGCGAGGGATACCCTGCTCCATTTCCAGCTGTACCAGGGAGTTAAAAGGATGACCGGAAGGATCTTTGCCAACGCGCTGCCAGATCTCCTCTTCCTGATAGTGACGCATCGCCACGACCAGACTGAGCACCTTTGAAATCGACTGTATAGAAAAACGTTCTTGCGCATCTCCCGCCTGATAGTGCTGTCCATCAACGGTACAGATAGCAATACCCAGTTTTGAACCGTCGACGGAGGCTAATGCCGGAATGTAATCAGCGACTTTACCCTGACCAATCAGCGGACGAACCTGCTGCACAATGGTCTCTAAAATTGAATTGTCCATGGCCCTGGCCACAACATGCTCCTTGCTCGCAGGTATGAAAGGCCTGCGAGTATAACAGAGCTGAATACGCAGCGTCAGGCCGGAAGGCGGAATCTGGCCACGGCCTGCATAAGCTGGTTAGATTCATGGTGAAGCTGTAAGGAAGAATCAGATGCAGCATTCACCAGATCACTGGTTTGTCGGGCTTCGCCGTTCAGGACATGAAGCTGACGGGTTAACTGGTGAATACTGTTCCCCTGATTTAACGTTGCAGTCGAAATGTCGTTCAGTAACGCGCCGAGGTTTTCCACCAGTGCGATAACCTGCTGCAAATTCTTATCCAGTCCGTTAACCGCGTGAAAGCCCTCTTCAATGCCCTGTAACGAGTGTTTAATCAGTGTCTGAATGTTTTGCGTAGACTGACCACTTTTTCGCGCCAGCAGCCCAACTTCTTTCGCAACTACGGCAAACCCGCGCCCTTGCTCCCCGGCATGTGCTGCCTCGATTGCGGCGTTGAGAGCCAGGATATTTGTCTGAAATGCAATGTTGTCGATAAGCGTTGTAATCCCTCGCATTTCAGACGAGCGAGTCACAATCGCCTGCATTGACGCATTTACCGTCGCCATCATTCGGTCTCCACCTGCCGCAATATCACGCGCCTGCACTGCGCGTTGATTCGCCAGTTCAGCAAAGCCACTGTTATCCTCAACATGCGTTTCCAGAACCGAAATATGCGATGTCACAGTGCTCAACTCTTCACTTTGTTTTGCCGACTGCTGGTATAGTTGTTTATTGTTCTGCGCAAGTTCGTTGATATTTCCTACCATTGCGGTGGTGGCATCATTCACCTGCCGCACCAACGCGCAGAGCCCCTGCTGCATTGCAGCAATACGCGAACTTAATTGCGTCACTTCCCGATTAAACTGACTCACCTGCGGGGCTGGCCGAGAAAGATCACCCGCCGCTAAAATATCGATATGATCGATCAGCCGTCGCAGCGGCATAATCACCCAACGGAACATACTACGCCAGACCAGAAAGGCGATAACCACCAGCACCAGAGGAATAAACAAAAATAGATTCTGTAAACGCTCAAGACTGGTCAACAGCTGCTGACGTCCAGCTTCCGCATGTCGCCCACTGTCCTGCTGAAAGCGCGCGTAATTACCGTTAAAGTCTGTCTGAAAGGCCTGCACGGGTACGGCAAAAAACGCATCAATGGAACCTGACTGCATCAGCCCATCCGCCTGCTCCTGAATACCGCTATAAAAACGCTGATAGCTCTCAGTTAGTTCCTGATCCGACTGCGGCTTCATATCCCGCCAGGCATCCCATGCACTTTTTGACTGCGCCAGTGCCCGGTACGCCTCTTCCATTAACGGCCGCCAACTCCCGTCCGAACCGGTGGCGGCATCCTGCATAAAATAAATTCCCGCACGGTTAAGTAAATCGCTGGCAGATAATAACGCCACCCGCGCTTCATCGACCTTTGCCTGCTGCAAAAGCGCGAGTTGATTACGCCCTTCATTATGCTGTGCGTCGCTGACTGAGGCCGAGAGCATCAAGGAGGACACGACCTGCAAAACAGAGAACAGCGCAATAATGCAAAAAATGCCGGTTAACAGACCGAACTGACGGGGTATTAGACGATGGAAAATTTGCGTTATGTTCATATTACTCTTCTGTATCAAAGCGTTAGCCGCGAGTGTACGGAGAGTAAATGACAGAAAAATTGCAGAAATAAGACAGGTGCCCCCAGCGGAGGCACCCACACCATCAAAGGCGGTTTTTCCAGACGGTCTGCACGTTACAAAACTCATGCAGGCCAAAGTGAGAAAGTTCGCGGCCAAAGCCACTTTTCTTCACACCACCAAACGCAACGCGAGCATCGCTGGCGCTGTAACCATTGATAAATACGCCACCACACTCCAGGCGTGACGCCATCTTCTGCGCCAGCGCTTCATCCGCAGTAAACACCGTGGCGGATAAGCCGAAATCACTGTCATTCGCCAGCGCTAAGGCATGTTCAGCATTCTTCGCCACGATAATTGCCGCAACCGGACCAAACAGCTCCTGGCGGAACGCCGTCATCTCTGGAGTGACATCGCCCAGTACCGTCACGGCATAGTAATTGCCCTGACCCGCAATTTTTTCCCCGCCGAGAAGTAACCGTGCCCCTTCGGCAAGGGTAGCTTCTACCTGCTGGTGCAGCTCATCACGCAGATCAAATCGCGCCATCGGCCCCAGATCGTTTTCTTCGTTCAGCGGATCGCCCATTTTGAGCGCGCTCGCAGCGGCCACAAAGCGTGAAGTAAATTCTGCCGCAATCCCTTCTTCGATAATAAAGCGCTTGGCTGCCGCACAAACCTGCCCGGTGTTCTGATAACGCCCAGCGACCGCCGCCTTAACGGCCAGATCGAGGTCAGCATCATTGAGGACAATAAACGGATCGGAGCCGCCCAGTTCAAGCACACATTTTTTCAGAGCGGCCCCAGCCTGAGCACCAATCGCCGCACCGGCACGTACACTGCCTGTCACCGTTACCGCCGTAATACGCGGGTCATTGATCATCTGACTGACCCCGGCGTTATCGGCATTCACCCAACCGTAAACCCCCGCGGGTACACCAGCATCAGCGAAAACCTGCGCAATAATTGCAGCACAGCCTGTTACGTTAGGCGCATGCTTTAACAGGTAGCCATTTCCGGCCAACAGAATCGGGACGGCACCTCGCATTACCTGCCAGAGCGGGAAGTTCCACGGCATGATCGCCAGAATGGTTCCTACCGGACGATATTCAATCACTGCCTGGTTATTCTCAACCAGCGTAGGTTCCGGATTGAGCATCGCCGGTCCATGCTCGGCGTACCAGTCACACAATGCAGCTGACTTGGCGACTTCAGCACGCGCCTGCTTAATGGGTTTACCCATTTCACGTGAGATACACTGCGCCATCTCTTCCGCACGATGGCGCAGAGATTGCCCGATCTGGCGCAGCGTTTGCGCACGGTGCTCAACGGAAGTGTGTTTCCATTCGCTATAGCCATTCGCGGCAAGGTTCAGCGCATGATCAATCTCTTCCGCGCTGGCCCACGGTATCGCCGTCAGCCTTTCACCGCTGGCAGGGTCAATGGAAATCGCATGTGTTGCTGCTGTGATAGTCATAAGTGCCTCTCTTTATCGCAGGGTATGGTTATATCATGAGCATATTTACTCTTTCTGAAAAATGAATAATATTAACCATACCATTCACGAATAGAGAAGATTATGGATCTGACGCAGCTGGAAATGTTCAATGCCGTCGCGGAGACTGGCAGTATTACGCAGGCCGCCGCGAAGGTGCATCGCGTGCCATCCAATCTCACCACCCGTATACGTCAGCTTGAAGCCGACCTGGGCGTTGATCTGTTTATTCGTGAAAACCAGCGCCTGCGGCTTTCCCCATCCGGGCACAACTTTTTGCGCTACAGCCAGCGGATCCTGGCACTGGTTGAGGAAGCCAGGATGGTCGTCGCCGGGGATGAGCCACAAGGACTCTTCTCTCTCGGCTCGCTTGAAAGTACAGCAGCAGTACGCATCCCCGCCACGCTGGCTGAATATAACCAGCGTTACCCCAAAATTCAGTTCGCGCTGGCGACAGGTCCTTCAGGCACAATGCTGGACGGAGTACTCGACGGTACATTGAACGCGGCCTTTGTCGATGGCCCGATTACCCATCCGGGACTTGAAGGAATGCCGGTCTACCGTGAAGAGATGATGATCGTGACGCCGCACGGCCATCCCCCCATTCAGCGGGCCAGCGACGTCAACGGTTGCAGTATTTACGCCTTTCGCGCCAACTGTTCCTATCGCCGCCATTTTGAAAGCTGGTTTCATGCCGATCGCGCCATGCCCGGCACCATTCATGAAATGGAGTCATATCACGGCATGCTGGCCTGCGTCATTGCCGGCGCGGGTATCGCACTGATCCCGCGTTCGATGCTGGAGAGCATGCCAGGGCATCATCAGGTCAACGCCTGGCCGCTAAGCGAGAACTGGCGCTGGCTGAATACATGGCTGGTCTGGCGCAGAGGTGCAATGACACGTCAGCTGGAAGCGTTTATTGAGGTGTTGAACCCTCAGTTATCACAGAGCCCGGAGTAACTGGCAATCCTCAAAGAACATGAATACCTGTAAATCCGGGTGAAGTCATACGCCCGGAATTTCATTATTATTGAAATACTTAAAAATCCGAGGAATGTTCGGCAGCACATTGTGGCGCCCTGCCAATGAAATGAGATCCATATCACAAAATGATTGTATTTTCGCCAGCAAACGTTTTAAGATCGTGGCCTTACCTTTTCGCAGCTAATCCTCTTATTTGATATGACAACAGACACTGTTTCCCGCAAGGTCGCGTGGCTACGGGTAGTTACGCTTGCCATTGCCGGTTTTATTTTCAATACCACCGAGTTTGTCCCTATCGGCTTGCTGTCCGACATCGCACAAAGCTTCAATATGCAGACCGCTCAGGTCGGGATCATGCTGACGATCTACGCCTGGGTTGTCGCCCTGATGTCGCTCCCTTTTATGTTACTTACCAGTCAGGTGGAGCGCCGAAAACTGCTGATCTGTCTGTTTGTTGTGTTTATCGCCAGCCATGTGCTCTCTTTCCTGGCATGGAATTTTACCGTGCTGGTAATTAGCCGTATTGGTATTGCTTTTGCGCACGCTATTTTCTGGTCGATTACCGCATCGCTGGCGATCCGCCTGGCCCCTGCCGGTAAACGTGCACAGGCTCTCAGCCTGATTGCCACTGGCACCGCACTGGCGATGGTGTTGGGGCTGCCAATCGGGCGTATCGTCGGTCAGTATTTTGGCTGGCGCACGACCTTCTTCGCCATCGGTATGGGGGCGTTAGTTACCTTGCTTTGCCTGATAAAGCTCCTGCCCAAACTACCCAGTGAGCACTCCGGCTCTTTAAAAAGCCTGCCGGTGTTATTCCATCGTCCGGCATTGATGAGTCTGTATCTACTGACGGTGATTGTGGTCACCGCACATTACACGGCCTACAGCTATATCGAGCCGTTTGTGCAGACCGTCGCGGGTCTGAGCGCAAACTTTGCTACCGTGCTGTTGCTGGTTCTGGGTGGCGCGGGAATTGTCGGTAGCGTCATTTTCGGTAAGCTGGGGAATCTACATGCGTCCGTGCTGATTAGCAGTGCCATTGCCCTGTTGACGGTATGCCTGGTGCTGTTACTTCCCGCTGCTGACAGCGAAATGCACCTTGCTGTCCTGAGTATTTTCTGGGGCGTCGCCATCATGCTGATAGGTCTGGGAATGCAGGTGAAAGTGCTGGCGCTTGCTCCGGATGCGACTGACGTCGCAATGGCACTATTCTCAGGTATCTTTAATATCGGTATTGGCGCTGGTGCGCTGGTAGGCAATCAGGTGAGTTTACACTGGTCGATGTCTACAATTGGTTACGTCGGCGCAGTGCCTGCCGTTGCCGCGTTGATATGGTCGGTGATTATCTTTCGTAAATGGCCGGTATCGTTGGAAGAACAGCCTCAGCATTCGTGAAAAATGTGCCCGGTAGACATTAACGATTACCGGGCACAGTGTTCTAAGCGTAGGTTTTAATAATTTCCAGCACGCCGTTAATAATAAACTGCACGCCCATACACACCAGTAAGAAGCCCATCAAACGAGAAATCGCTTCGATACCACCTTTGCCGACGAGGCGCATGATCCCCCCGGAACTGCGCAAACAGCCCCACAGGATAATCCCAACAACCGCAAAAATAATCGGCGGTGCGACCATGATCACCCAGTCCGGAAATTCGGAACCATGACGCACGGTTGACGCGGAACTGATGATCATCGCAATCGTCCCCGGACCGGCAGTGCTTGGCATAGCCAACGGTACAAAGGCGATATTGGCAGTCGGCTCGTCTTCCAGCTCTTCTGACTTGCTTCTCGCTTCCGGAGAATCATGCGCCTTCTGCTGCGGAAACAGCATCCGGAAGCCGATAAACGCAACGATTAACCCACCCGCAATACGTAGTCCGGGAATCGAAATCCCGAAGGTATTCATCACAAGTTGCCCGGCATAGTACGCCACCATCATGATGGCAAACACGTAAACGGACGCCATGAGTGACTGACGGTTACGCTCTGCGCTGTTCATATTGCCGGCAAGGCCAAGGAACAACGCTACGGTGGTTAACGGGTTTGCCAACGGTAACAGGACTACCAGCCCAAGTCCTATCGCTTTAAACAAGTCCATCATAATGTCATCTTTCCTGTGCGTTAATCGTCAACGGCAAGTATACGGTGAAATCCGCGAGATAAGCCATTTTCGCGATGTAAGGATTCATTTTTCATCAGCACGTATAAACCATAATTATCAAACCGTTAAAATTCCACTCGCCAGGTATTAAGTCTGATGATTTAGCAAAACGTGGCATTTGCTGACTCATTCATTTGACTTATATTTGCCTAAGCAATAATATCAGCCGTGACTAACTACTTGCCAGGGCAACCATTGTGAAAAACACCAGTGATCTGTTTAACGAAATCATCCCACTGGGTCGTTTGATCTATATGGTTAATCAGAAAAAAGATCGTTTGCTAAACGACTATCTGTCACCGCTGGATATCACGGCATCGCAGTTCAAGGTGCTCTGCTCCATCCGTTGCGCGGTGTGCATCACCCCTGTCGAATTGAAAAAAGTGCTGTCTGTCGACCTTGGCGCCCTGACGCGAATGCTGGACAGACTGGCCTGTAAAGGCTGGATCGAAAGGCTTCCGAATCCACATGACAAGCGTGGCGTGCTGGTGAAACTCACTGAGCATGGCGCAGCAATTTGCGAGCAGTGTCATCAATTAGTAGGGCAAGACCTGCACCAGGAACTAACAAAAAACTTAACGGCGGATGAAGTAGCCACACTTGAGCACTTGCTTAAGAGAATCCTGCCGTAAACAGAAAGAGGTATGACGATGTCCAGACGCAATACTGACACAATCACTATTCATAGCATTTTGGACTGGATCGAAAATAACCTTGAATCGCCGCTCTCGCTGGAAAAAGTGTCTGAGCGTTCAGGTTACTCCAAATGGCACCTGCAACGGATGTTTAAAAAAGAAACCGGCCATTCACTGGGTCAATACATTCGCAGCCGTAAAATGACTGAAATAGCGCAAAAATTAAAAGAGAGTAACGAGCCCATTCTTTATCTGGCAGAGCGTTACGGTTTTGAGTCTCAGCAGACGCTGACCCGGACATTCAAAAACTATTTTGATGTTCCGCCGCATAAGTACCGTATGACGAATATGCACGGCGAATCACGCTATTTGCTTCCACTCAATCAATGTAATTGCTAATCGCCAGTTAACGACGTAACCGAGGAAATCATGAAACTTCTGTCTTATGCAATGCTGGCCCTGCTGTTTGTTGTTTCGGGCCAGAGCATGGCGGAACAGACCGCGCAACCTGCCACCCAGAACAGTCGCGACGCGATGATTATGCCCCCTGCGCACGATCAGTCCCCGTTCGATTTTAATCATATGGGTGCAGGCAGCGACAAGTCCGACGAATTAGGTGTGCCTTATTACAATATGCGCAACCTGTAATTATATTGCCCCGCCACTGCGGGGCTTTTTTAGCCCCTCACCGACGCAACCTTACGCAACCGAAAGCCAAACACATTGATATACAACCCTGCCATGATCAGTAGCGCACCGAGCAGTTGCAATCCGGTCAGCGTTTCATCCAGCAGCACGGCGGCGCTTGCCAGTCCAACGACCGGCACCAACAGCGACAACGGCGCGACACGCCAGGTTTCATAGCGTCCGAGTAACGAACCCCAGATACCGTAACCCACAATGGTCGCCACAAACGCCAGATAAACCAGTGAAAGAATGGTGGTCATATCTATCTCCACCAGACTGTGGGTCATTTGCGTTGGACCATCCAGAAGCAATGATGCCAGGAAGAACGGAACAATGGGAATTAAGGCGCTCCATACCACCAACGACATAACGGCTGGGCGCGAGGTATGCTGCATGATTTTTTTGTTAAAGATATTACCGCAGGCCCAGCTTAGCGCCGCCGCCAGCGTCAGCATAAAACCGAGCATGCCAACATGCTGACCGTTCAGACTGGCCTCAATCAGCACCAGCACGCCAAATACCGCCAGCGCAATCCCAACCAATTGTTTACCCTGCAGGCGCTCACCGAAAGCAAATGCGCCCAGAACAATGGTAAAAAACGCCTGAGCCTGCAATACCAGAGAAGCTAACCCTGCAGGCATACCGAATTTGATAGCGCTAAAGAGAAATGCGAACTGCCCAAAACTGATGGTCAGGCCATAGCCGAGCAACAGCGAAAGTGGGATTTTCGGCCTGGCAACAAAGAGTATTGCCGGAAACGAAACCAGTAAAAAACGTAATCCCGCCAACATTAGCGGTGGCATATTGTGCAGACCCACTTTAATAACGACAAAGTTCAGTCCCCAAACCACGACAACCAGTAACGCTAACAACCCGTCTTTACGCGACATACCACCGCCCCTGCAAATATTAAATTTTTGTAAACAAGTTAAAGTAACGGAAATCGTTGTGCCGTAACAGATCATTATTTCAGGTAGGCCACGCAAGGCATTTTCGGACAACTTATTGAGTGTACATCACAGTTTTGGCATGCTATTTGTTTCTTATATCTAAAAAAAACATAACAACAGCATTGTCGGGCAGGCAAATGAATATCTCCTTGAGAAGGTCCACTCTCGCGTTACTCGCGTCATCATTATTATTAACAATTGGCCGTGGCGCCACTCTGCCATTTATGACGATTTACCTCAGTCGGCAGTATCATCTGAGCGTTGACCTGATCGGCTATGCGATGACGGTCGCGCTGACCATTGGCGTGGTGTTCAGCCTTGGCTTTGGTATTCTGGCCGACAAGTTCGATAAAAAACGCTATATGCTGCTGGCAATTTGTGGCTTTGCTTCCGGCTTTATTGCAATCCCGCTGGTGCATAACGTGGTGGTAGTGGTTTTGCTTTTTGCCCTGATCAACTGTGCCTACTCCGTCTTCGCCACGGTGCTGAAGGCCTGGTTTGCCGATAATCTGTCTGCCACCAACAAGACTAAAATTTTCTCGCTTAACTATACCGTGCTGAATATTGGCTGGACCGTTGGTCCACCGCTGGGCACTCTACTGGTGATGCAAAGCATTAACCTGCCATTCTGGCTGGCTGCCGCCTGTTCAGCATTGCCACTGGTGTTTATCCAGACCTGGGTAAAACGTTCGACAGCACCATCAGAAGGTTTAAACGCCGCGGTGTGGTCCCCTTCGGTACTCCTGCGCGACCGGGCATTATTTTGGTTTACGTTATCGGCCTTTCTGGCATCGTTTGTTGGCGGTGCTTTTGCGTCCTGTATTTCGCAATACGTTATGGTGGTAGCGGATGGCGATTTTGCCGAGAAAGTGGTAGCAGTCGTCCTGCCCGTTAACGCCGCCATCGTAGTATCACTGCAATACGCACTTGGCCGCAGGCTCACCGCCACGAATATCCGCCCGCTGATGACAGTGGGTACAGTCTTCTTTGTCGTTGGCCTGGTCGGTTTCGCTTTCTCCGGCAACAGCCTGTTGTTATGGGGAATTTCTGCTGCCTTTTTCACTATCGGCGAAGTCATTTACGCGCCGGGTGAATACATGCTTATCGACAACATCGCGCCAGCAGGCATGAAAGCCAGCTATTTTTCCGCCCAGTCGTTGGGCTGGCTTGGCGCAGCGGTTAACCCATTAGTCAGCGGCGTCATTTTAACCACATTGCCGCCATGGTCGCTGTTTGTCGCGCTGATAGTGGCGATCGTTCTTGCCTGGGCGCTCATGATAAAAGGCATGCGCGCCAAGCCCTGGGGGCAGACGGTGGTCTGTTGATGAGTATAGCGACAGAGCCGAAGCCGCTCTGTCGCATACCTCAGATTGCAACCAGTCCCCGAACGCCCTCGGCCTCCATATTTTTACCATCGCCGCTTTGAATAATGCTGCCCCGCGACATGAGCAGGTATTTGTCGGCCAGCTGCTGCGCAAAATCGTAGAATTGCTCCACCAGCAATATAGCCATATCCCCCCGGTGCGCCAGTTGAGAAATCACCTGACCAATCTCTTTAATCACCGACGGCTGGATCCCTTCCGTTGGCTCATCAAGAATCAACAACTGTGGGCGACTTGCCAGCGCTCGTCCAATGGCCAGTTGCTGCTGTTGCCCGCCGGACAAATCTCCGCCACGCCGATGCTTCATCTCCTGTAAAACCGGAAAGAGCGCGTAAATATCATCAGGCACATGTCGGGCCTCCGGTGCTGAAAAACTGGAAAGACCGAGCAGCAGATTCTCTTCGACCGTCAAACGCGGGAAAATATCACGCCCCTGTGGGACATACGCCACACCGGCTCTTACCCGCTGGTGTGGCTTCCAGTGAGTGACATTTTTATCCTGCCAGAGTACGCTTCCGCTACGGGCTGGAATAAGCCCCATCAGACACTTTAGTAGTGTTGTTTTCCCCACGCCGTTACGCCCCAGCAAGCATGTCACCTCACCGATACGCGCTTCAAAGCTCACCCCGCGCAGAATATGGCTGCCACCATAATATTGATTCAGTTCTTTCACCTGCAGCATATGAACTCCTTAACGCCCGAGATAGACTTCAATAACCTGCTCGTTGGCCTGCACATCGCGAAGACTCCCCTGAGCGAGGACACGTCCCTGATGTAATACTGTGACGCGATCGGCAATGGTTTCAACAAATCCCATATCGTGCTCAACAACCATCAGAGAGTGCTTACCGGCAAGCTGGCGAAACAGCTCCGCCGTGTATTCCGTTTCCGCATCCGTCATCCCCGCCGCGGGTTCATCCAGTAGCAGTAAATGCGGCTCCTGTACCAGCAGCATGCCAATTTCGAGAAACTGTTTTTGCCCATGCGAAAGCAGACCTGCGCGGCGGGCCCGCTCATTACCCAGCCGCAACAGCGCCAGTACTTCATCAATACGATCCCTTTGTTCGCCTGAGAGTCGTGCCCGTAGAGCCCCCCAGACAGATTTATCATTTTTCAGCGCCAGCTCCAGGTTCTCTTCCACCGTTAATGCTTCAAATACCGTGGGCTTTTGAAATTTCCGTCCAATCCCCTGACGCGCGATGGCAATGGGATCCAGCGTTGTTAAATCGGTCGACTGATCGTATATCGCACGACCACTTTGCGGTCTGGTTTTACCGGTTATGACATCCATTAACGTCGTCTTCCCGGCGCCGTTAGGGCCAATAATACAGCGCAGCTCCCCGACGCCAATATTGAGCGAGAGATCCGTTAACGCCTGGAATCCGTCGAAATTAACGTTAATTTTTTCCAGTTGGAGCACTGGGTCCGTTTGTTCGCGAAACCGATCGCCAGGCATCTGGCGAGTAAAAAGTCCTTCATCCGGCTGCATTATTTGTCTCCTTTGCGAAACAGGCCAATCACACCACGGGGTAAAAAAAGCGTAACGCCAATAAAGATCAGGCCAAGAAACAGCTGCCAGTATTCCGGCATAATGACGGTAAACAGGCTTTTAGCACCGTTCACCAGTACAGCGCCAAATACCGGGCCGATCAGGGTTCCACGTCCGCCGAGAGCAACCCAAATCGCCGCTTCAATCGAGTTGGTCGGCGACATTTCGCTGGGGTTGATAATCCCTACCTGCGGGACATAAAGCGCCCCGGCCAGGCCGCACAGTACAGCGGAAAGCGTCCACACCAGTAACTTGAAACCTTTCGGATCGTAACCACAGAACATCAGACGGTTCTCGGCATCGCGCACAGCGGTCAGAATACGACCAAACTTACTGCGGGCCAGCGCAAGTCCCAGCCATATTGCCAGCACCAGCAGCATAACCGTCGCCAGAAACAGCGCGATCCTGGTGGACGTCGCGGTCACCGGAAACCCCAGAATGGTGGTAAAACCGGTAAAACCGTTATTTCCACCAAAGCCGGTTTCATTGCGGAAAAACAGCAGCATTCCGGCGAAAGTCAGGGCCTGGGTCATGATGGAGAAATAGACACCTTTGATTTTTGAACGGAAGGCAAACCAACCAAATACCAGCGCCAGCAGGCCCGGCACCAGAACAACCAGCAGCATCGCCCAGAGAAAATGTTGCGTCCCCCACCAAAACCAGGGCAGCTCGCTCCACGACAGGAACGACATAAAGGCCGGTAATCCTTCGCCGGAAGCCTGGCGCATCAGGTACATTCCCATCGCATAGCCCCCCAGCGCGAAGAAAATACCGTGTCCCAGCGAGAGCATTCCGGCATAACCCCACACCAGATCCAGCGCAACGGCCACAATGGCATAGCAGAGAATTTTCCCGGCCAGCGTCAACGTCCACACCGATATGGCCAGCGGATGCTCCGCAGGTAACAGCGCAAGAAACGGCAGAATAATCAACGCCAGCAGTAAGCCCAGACCCAGCACGCGTGTTGTACGCGGCGCTTTACGCGCCAGCGTTATTGTCATTGGCATCGTCATCAGTCAATAACCCTCCCTTTCAGCGCGAACAGTCCCTGAGGTCGTTTCTGAATAAACAGAATGATCAACACCAGGATCATGATTTTGCCGAGAACCGCTCCCACCTGAGGCTCCAGAATTTTATTGAAGATCCCCAGCCCAAATGCCGCAGCCACGCTCCCGGCAAGCTGTCCAACGCCGCCCAGTACCACCACCAAAAACGAATCGATAATGTAGCTTTGCCCCAGCTCCGGTCCTACGTTACCTAGTTGCGAGAGCGCCACGCCTCCCAGTCCGGCAATTCCTGAACCAAGGCCAAAGGCCAGCATATCGACTCGTCCGGTAGGTACGCCGCAGCAGGCCGCCATATTGCGATTTTGCGTCACGGCACGCACGCGCAGCCCGAGGCGTGTTTTATTCAACAGCAGCCAGGTGAAGAACAGCACCAGCATGGCAAAGCCAAGCACCACTATTCGGTTCCACGGCAATATCAGATTGGCATAAACCTGAATGCCGCCGGAAAGCCATGCCGGATTGGCGACTTCCAGGTTTTGCGCGCCAAAAGTCATACGCACCAACTGGATGAGCATCAGGCTGATACCCCAGGTCGCCAGTAGCGTTTCAAGCGGACGGCCATATAAATGGCGTATCACCCCACGCTCGAGCAGCATTCCTACTGCCGCAGTCAGCAAAAAGGCGACCGGAAGTGCAATAACCGGATACCAGGCTAACCCGTGCGGGAAAAACTGCCCCATCAGCTGTTGCACCATCCAGGTACAGTACGCCCCGAGCATCAACATCTCGCCATGCGCCATATTGATGACGCCGAGTAATCCATAGGTTATCGCCAGACCCAATGCCGCAAGCAGCAAAATAGAACCCAGTGACAGTCCCATGAAAGCCTGCCCAAGAAGATCCCCAACCTTCATGCGATGCGAGATGGAATTCAGACTTTCGTCAGCGGCAGCACGCACTCGGGCATCGGGTTCATGTTCAGCCCTGGTGAATGGCTGCAGGCGCGCCTGAGTTTCAGGATCATTTGACGCCCCTAATAGTTCGATTGCCTGAAGCCTGACTTCCGGCGAGGTGCTACCCAATTGCAGATTTGCCAGTACAATAGCGAGTGCGGATTTCACATCACCATCTGACTCCTGAGCCAGTCGTTGTTGTAAAAACGGCAGCATGTCCGGCTGCGCCTCACGCTGTAATGTACGAGCTGCCGCCTCCCTTACCGTGACACTGTCACTTAAAAGCTGATGGACAGCCAACGCTCCGGCTACCAGATTACGCAGGCGGTTAGTCAGGCGAATTTTTTTTAGCTCGCCGTTTGGGGCTATCGCTGTTCCTAACGGCTGTACGTGCGAGCCGTTCATGATGAAGGCATTTTTCGTGTTATCGGTCAGCAGGTTCTCATCTCGCAGTGCGCTGAGCAGCGGGATGCGCTGAACGTCAGGATTCACCGCCCATTGTTCAAGCAAGGCGGCCTGCTGAGCACGGTTGGCGGCGGTAAAGGTATCAGCATCTGCGGCCTGGGCTATCCACGGCAAAAACCACATCAGCAACAACACACCACGAATAAAGCGCATAGCTTTCATGAGCGTTCTCCAAAGCATTACCCTCCCGCAGGAGGGCGTTAGATCAGTTGCTGGCGGTTTTCACTGGCTGTTCAGATTTTTTATCATTACCAGCGATGTACGGACTCCACGGCTGGGCGCGGACCGGCTCATCGGTTTGCCACACCACGTTAAACTGGCCGTTGCCTTCAATCTCGCCAATCATGACGGGTTTATGCAGGTGATGGTTGGTCTCATCCATGGTCAGGGTAAAACCTGATGGCGCAGCGAAGGATTGCCCCGCCATAGCAGCACGAACTTTATCCACATCGGTAGTTCCAGCTTTTTCTACCGCCTGCGCCCACATATGCAGGCCAACATATGTGGCTTCCATTGGGTCGTTCGTCACCACCGAATCAGCATTCGGTAATTTGTGCGCTTTGGCATACGCCCGGTAATCAGCGACAAACTTTTTGTTGGCCGCATTATCGACGGACTCAAAGTAGTTCCAGGCGGCAAGGTTGCCCACCAGCGGTTTGGTATCAATACCGCGTAGCTCCTCCTCACCCACGGAAAAAGCCACCACCGGCACATCGGTGGCTTTCAGCCCCTGATTCGCTAACTCTTTATAGAACGGTACGTTAGAATCCCCATTGATGGTTGATACCACCGCCGTTTTTCCCCCTGCGGCGAATTTTTTAATACTGGCGACAATGGTCTGGTAATCGCTGTGTCCGAATGGAGTGTACACCTCTTCGATGTCTTTATCGGCGACCCCTTTTGAGTGCAAAAAGGCGCGTAAAATTTTGTTGGTCGTGCGCGGATAAACATAATCCGTGCCCAGCAGGAAGAAGCGTTTCGCGCTACCGCCGTCCTCACTCATCAGATACTCAACCGCAGGGATCGCCTGCTGATTGGGGGCTGCGCCGGTATAGAAGACGTTAGGCGACATCTCCTCACCTTCGTATTGCACCGGGTAAAACAGCAGACCGTTTAACTCTTCAAATACCGGTAGAACCGATTTACGCGACACCGATGTCCAGCAGCCGAAAACTGCCGCCACCTTGTCCTGACTCAGCAGTTGTCTTGCTTTTTCAGCAAATAACGGCCAGTTCGAGGCCGGGTCAACCACCACCGGTTCCAGCTTTTTACCCAACACACCGCCCTGAGCATTTATTTCATCGATGGTCATCAACGCCACATCTTTTAGCGGCGTTTCGGATATGGCCATCGTGCCGGATAACGAATGCATGATGCCAACCTTAATGGTGTCGGCTGCCTGAACGCTAAAACTCACGCCCATTGCGACAACAGAGGCAGAAAGTGCAAAAGCTTTTAAAAATGTACGACGCTGCATAGTTTCACTCCTGAAATTAGACTTGCTGAAAGCTCCGGTGCAGCCGGGCAGACAAAACGGTGCAAATTAAGGGTGTTCAGAAGTGATAAGGCAAAAACGATGCCAGATATTAAAACCTCATATAAAATCAATAAATTAGCATCTGACGCACATAAATCAGTATTACATTTCCCCGCCCAAAGGATTAATCAAACGAAAAATTGAACCACCATGAGACAACTCTGCATTATAAACGTGCAACAATCTGTATCAGCAGCACACCGTCATAACAGCGTCTCAGGGTTTAAAAACAGGGTTGTTTGTGCGCAGATAAATGTGTCTCGTCACTATTATTTATTTTATTCGACGTGATCATGTCAAAAATTTACTTTTCAGTCGAAATAATCACACAGTTCAGCCTTTGTTTAAGATTGAATTGCTACTATAGTCATAAGCGAGGTGAACTTAAGGTAAGAGAGGAAACTCACAGATAAAGGAGCATTTACTATGCTGGGTAATATGAATATTTTTATGGCTGTTCTGGGAATTATTTTATTTTCCGGTTTCCTGGCCGCGTATTTTAGCCACAGATGGGATGATTGATGAACGGAGATAGTCCTGCACCGACCCGGCCCCTTGTAGCGTAACTGCACAAGGGGCCATTTTTTTACCTGAATCGCACTCGCTGTGCCTTTTTCTTGATTTACAGATAAAAAAAACCGCCGGATAAACCAGCGGTAAATGCTTGCATGGATAGATTTGTGTTTTGCTTTTATACGCTATCTGGCAATTCCCTGCGAAGATAACGGATAGTCAGCTAACCTATCACCGACAACCCCAATGAAAGTTAAACGAAACGCAACTACCTCAAAGCGTTTTTCGAAAACTCACGCACTGAGGGGATACGAGGTTCCGTCATTGGTGTCCACCAACGCAATTTGCTCATTTTCATCTATAAACATGCAGCGATTCCTGCCGGTCTGTTTCCCCTGATACATCGCCCTGTCGGCCCGACCAAGCGCGGTATCCAGCGTTTCACCCTGTTGAACCCGGGTTATGCCTGCCGTCACCGTGATACCGATCTCTCCCTCAGCGTAGGGAATTTTTTTCTGACCAATCAGACGACAAAGTCGCAAACCCGCCTGGCATGCCTGCTCGTCCGTTTTTGTTCTGATGATGATAATGAACTCTTCACCACCGTAGCGGTACGCCGCCTCATCATATCGCGTCCATGACAATAAATTTGATGCCAGAGCCCGCAATACCACGTCACCAACCAAATGGCCGTAGGTATCGTTAACGTATTTAAAACGATCGATATCTAACAACAATATATAAAGATTAAGCGGTTCGGCATCGAGCAACTGCCGATCAAAAGACTCATCGAGCATTCTTCTGCCAGGTAAGCCTGTTAATGCGTCGATATTACTGCGGATACTCAATAAATATATTTTGTAGTCCATTACAGATGAGGTAAATGCCAGCAGCGCATCCTGGAAGCTGTCGAAATGCCATGAATGGCTACGATTCTCCACGATAGCCATTAGCAATTTCTTGCCTGATAAATGCATCTTTTCGTGGGTGGCGCTTATCTTGCTTACGTAACTACAATCATCCTCATTGTACCGTGATTGATTATTAAGCCACTGTCCAAATCGACAAGCAAAATGCGAGTTTTCACCCATAATATCTGGCTGCGTAACATCTGAAGACACCACGCAGCGGAACATTGTCACTAACCATTTGTAGTGGGCATCAATGGACTTGTTCAACTCAATCAAAATTGCATCTATTTCCTTCGTATTTCTCATCATCACGTTCTCCCTCCCTGTTCGAGCGTTTCTGATGGAATTATCTTAACGATAAAAAAGAAAATTTATGTAAATTTTTTAATAGTAATTAATAAATCGTAATTAACAGGATATTACGCTATACCTTCTGGTGTGGCATAGCGTTGTCAATAAAGTGGTCAAACCAATAACGGTTCATTCAGCATTTCATTAAGCCCAATCACCTCTAATTGATCGGATGTGTAGGTTTTGTCGCCTCTGGCATATTGATACGCAGAACCATGGGAAAACCCGGATTCACGCGCTTCTTTATACCGTGCGATGATTTCAGCATTTGAGCGTGAAACATGTGGCGTAAACGGAGTGACGCTGGATTGCACAATTGTACTATCTGCACATCCGGACATAACAAGCACAGCTATTAGAACCCCTATTTTCATTAACAATTACCTGAGAAACCTGCCCGTACATGAACGCTAATCTTATCAAACATCCAAAGGCATCATCATTATTAAACTAGCATTCCTGAATATATTTCATCATCATTTGTTGATAACTATTATTGTCAACTTTCATATAAAACCCTAAAAATTGCCATCTTTTAAAATAATAAAAAACCGGGCATCACGCCCGGCTCAATATTCTGGCTAATAATCTCTTAGACGCTCAAACCACGATGTTCCAGCATCGGCTCCATACGGGGATCGCGCCCGCTCCACTGGTGATAGAGTTCAGTTAAATCAGTACCGTTACCGCGGGACAAAATAGCTTCACGGAACTTTTGCCCGTTTTCACGAGTTAATCCGCCCTGCTCTACAAACCACTGATAGCCGTCATCGGCCAGCATTTGCGTCCACAAATAGGCGTAATAACCTGCGGCATAGCCGCCGCCGAAGATATGGGCAAAATAGCTGCTGCGATAACGAGGCGGCACGGCCTTGAGATCCAAACCTTCAGCCGCCAGCGCCTGCTGTTCAAATTGATCGACCGAAAGAGATAACGCGCTCTTTTCCAGACTGTGCCAACGCATATCCAACAATGCGGCACTGAGCAGTTCGGTCATGTCGTAACCTTTGTTAAACAGGCTGGCCCGCTGCATCTTATTCCGCAACGCCTGCGGCATTTGCTCCCCGGTATCAACATGACGAGCAAAACGAGCAAAGACCTGCGGATGACTCGCCCAGTGTTCGTTGATCTGCGAAGGAAACTCAACAAAATCACGCGGAGTGTTGGTCCCTGAAAGCGTGGCATAACGCTGAGTGGCGAACAGGCCATGCAACGTGTGCCCAAACTCATGAAATAACGTAATAACATCATCCCACAATAACAATGCAGGCTGACCTTTTGCCGGTTTTTGATAATTACACACGTTGTAAATAACCGGCCGGGTTTCATTGAGTTGCGATTGCTCAACAAAATTGCCCATCCAGGCACCACCGCTTTTCGATTCCCGGGCAAAGAAATCGCCGTAAAATAACGCCAGCCCTACGCCATCGTGATCGAATATTTCCCATACCCGAACATCCGGGTGATAAACAGGAATGTCGAACCTCTCTATAAATTTTATGCCAAAGAGTTGATTAGCTGTCCAGAAAACGCCCTCGTTCAGCACCGTATCAAGGGCAAAGTAAGGTTTGAGCTGCACCTCATCAAGTGCATATTTCTCACGACGAACCTGCTCGGCATAAAATGCCCAGTCCCAGGCCTCGACGTTAAATTTCCCCTGTTCGTGATTGATAACATTCTGGATTTCGGCCTGTTCATCCAATGCCCTGGCTCGCGCAGCGGGAACAATCGCCCGCATGAAATTGAGTGCCGCTTCCGGTGTTTTTGCCATCTGATCGGCAATTTTCCATGCAGCGTAATTGGCAAAACCGAGTAGTTTCGCCTGCTGCATCCGGATCTCGACCAGTCGCTGAATAATCGCCCGAGTATCGTTAGCGTCATTGTTTTCTGCTCTCGCCCATGCGCGGTTGAACAGATTCTCACGGGTCTGGCGATCGCGTAACGCCGCAAGCGCCGGTTGCTGAGTCGTATTCAATAGCGGGATAACCCAACGCGCTTCAAGCCCTTTCTCCTTTGCAGCTTCGGCGGCAACAGCAATTTCCTCTGCGCTGAGTCCGTCCAGGTAACGTGCATCATCCACCACCAGAGCACCGGACTTGTTCGCCGCCAGCAGACGTTGATTAAACTGGCTGGTCAACGTGGCGGACTCTGTATTGAGCGCTTTAAGGTTCGCTTTATCGACCTCATTTAAACGCGCGCCGGCTAATACAAAACGCTGGTGGATGACTTCCAGCAAGCGTAATGATTCGCTATCCAGCCCCAGCGAACCTCGCTGTTGCCAGACCGCTTCAACGCGCGAAAAAAGCGCGCCATTGAGATAAATATCATTGGCAAGGCTCGCCAGTTCTGCGGAAAACTCTTCGTCAAGGCGCTGTAGTTCATCGTTTGTGTGCGCCGCCGTCATCGCGAAGAAAACGCTGGTTACGCGTGTCAGCAAAGCGCCGCTTTGTTCAAGCGCCAGCAACGTATTGGCAAAATCAGGGGCCTGCGGGTTTTGCACAATAGCCTCGATCTCTGCACGTTTTTGCCGCACGCCTTCATCGAACGCTGGGCGATAGTGCTGCACCTCTATCTGATCAAACTGCGGTGCCTGGTACGGCAACGTGCTGTGACGTAAAAAAGGATTCGTTAACGACATCTTTCACTCCTGAAAACGATTTGTTTACCAGAGTAGACGTCCCAGGAATCAACCGCAATCGCGTTACGCAGGAATAGCTCTGAACGGAAATGACGTGCTATGGTAGTACGACATAAAAAGCGTTGAGGAACAGTGAGATGATCGTTTTAGTAACCGGAGCAACCGCAGGTTTTGGTGAGTGCATTACGCGTCGTTTTATTGAGAATGGGCATAAAGTTATAGCCACCGGACGCCGCCAGGAGCGCCTGCAGGAACTGAAAGAGGAATTGGGTGACCGCCTCTATACCGCGCAACTGGACGTACGTAATCGTGCATCGATTGAAGAGATGATGGACGCCCTTCCTGCTGAATGGCGCAATATTGATGTTCTGGTCAACAACGCGGGTCTGGCGCTGGGCCTTGAGCCTGCTCACAAGGCCAGCATTGAAGACTGGGAAAATATGATCGACACCAACAACAAGGGGCTGGTTTATATGACCCGTGCCGTTCTGCCTGGCATGGTTGAACGCAACCGCGGTCATATTATCAATATCGGTTCTACCGCGGGCAGCTGGCCATACGCTGGCGGTAACGTCTACGGTGCGACCAAAGCGTTTGTTCGCCAGTTTAGCCTGAATTTACGTACTGATTTACACGGCACTGCAATTCGCGTTACCGACATCGAGCCGGGTCTGGTTGGCGGTACGGAGTTCTCTAATGTCCGTTTTAAAGGTGATGACGCCAAAGCTGAAAAAGCCTACGAAAATACCACGGCGCTGACTCCGCAAGATGTTACAGAAGCGGTATGGTGGGTGGCTTCTTTACCGGCTCATGTCAATATCAACACCCTTGAAATGATGCCTGTCACACAGTCTTTTGCCGGGCTGAGTATTCATCGTGGCTAATTTCTCTGCCCGGCCTTGTGCCGGGTATAGATAGCCTGAAAGAAGTGATAAAATATCCGGGTTAACTCTCTAAAAAGTAAGAATGAATGACCGTAGAAACGCAGCTCAACCCTACACAGCCAGTAAATCAACAGATTTACCGTATTCTTCGCCGTGATATCGTGCATTGTCTGATTGCACCCGGTACACCGCTGTCGGAGAAAGAGGTTTCTGTACGCTTTAATGTGTCACGCCAGCCGGTACGAGAAGCATTCATCAAACTGGCTGAGAACGGTCTGATTCAGATCCGCCCGCAGCGTGGCAGCTACGTGAATAAAATTTCGCTGTCGCAAGTGCAAAACGGCTGTTTTGTTCGCCAGGCAATTGAATGTGCCGTGGTACGCCGCGCCGCATCGCTGATCAACGATCAACAGTGCTATCAGCTTGAACAGAATTTGAATCAGCAGCGCATCGCAATTGACCGAAAACAGATTAATGATTTCTTCCAGCTTGATGATGAGTTTCATCAGAAACTGGCTTTAATCGCCGAGTGCCAACTCGCCTGGGATACCGTTGAGAATATAAAGGCTACAATTGACCGCGTTCGTTATATGAGCCTGGATCATATTTCCCCGCCTGAAATGCTGCTACGCCAGCATCACGATATCTTTGCCGCCCTTGAGAAGCATGACGGCGATGCGGTCGAGCGCGCAATGATGCTCCATCTTCAGGAAATTGGTGAGTCCGTTCAGCTTATTCGTCAGGAAAATAGCGACTGGTTCAGCGAAGATTAATACTACGCTCACCTCACACCGGGGTGAGTTTCTCCTGCGTTTTCCCCTCTCCCGCATAACTGCATAAAAAAAGCTGTGATTTTGATCGAAAACAAAAAAAATCATTAACGAGAAGCGTATTTATATTGCGCCCGTTACGTGGGACTAAAAGCCCACGGGCTTTGACGGTAAGTTGGAAAGGAGAAAACACCATGAAAACATACGATCGTAACCGTAACGCAATCACCACTGGCAGCCGCGTCATGATCAGCGACACCGGACTCACAGGCCGCATTACAGCAATAGATACCGATGGCCTGACCGCTGAGCAGATTCGCCGCGGGAAAACAGTGGAAATCGAAGGATGTGAAGGCAAATACGCCCCCCTCGAGCTGATTCGTTTAGGCATGAACTAATTGGTGTGAATGCCAGAAAACACAGCGCCATCTGGCCGTTGCAAGCCAGATGGCGACATAAAGCATAATCTTCGTTACTTCAGTTTTGCTGCATACTTCGCAACCGTCGCCTTCGCCCCTTCAGCCAGTAAAGTAAGATACGCTTGTGTGACCTGACGGTTGAACAGTTCAACCTGTGGCAGTTCACGGCCAAAAATAGCATCGATTGCCAGTAGCGCCTGAACGCGCTCTTCGCCTTCGTTGCTGCTACGCACCGCATTCTGGATCACCGGCAACAGTGGATCGCTAATTTCAATCGCCTGGCCCTGTTCATCCACACCACCTACGTAACGCATCCAACCAGCGACACCCAGTGCCAGCAGCGCAAAGTCACTACCGTGCACAATGTGCCAACGAATGGAATCAAGCATACGCTGCGGCAGTTTTTGGCTACCGTCCATGGCGATCTGCCAGGTACGATGACGCAGCGCCGGATTGCTGTAGCGTTCAATTAACAGATCGGCGTAGCGCTGTAGGTCAACACCTTTTACTTTCAGCGTAGGTGCTTGTTCCTGCAACATCAGCGCACGTGCAGCAAGACGATAGTTTTCATCGCCCATGCAATCGTTAATATGTTGATATCCCGCCAGATACCCAAGATACGCAAGGAAAGAGTGGCTGCCGTTGAGCATACGCAGTTTCATCTCTTCAAACGGAATGACATCGGCTACCAGTTCCGCCCCGGCCTTTTCCCATTCAGGACGGCCGGCAACAAAGTTATCTTCAATTACCCACTGGCGGAACGGTTCGCATGCCACGCCTGCCGGGTCGCGTACACCGGTGATATGTTCAATTTTGTCCAGCGTCTCCTGCGTAACTGCAGGGACAATGCGGTCAACCATTGTTGATGGGAATGTCACATGTTGTTCGATCCACGCGGCCAGTTCCATATCTACCGCTCGGGCATATGCAATGACAACATTGCGCATCACATGACCGTTTTCTGGCATGTTATCGCAGGACATCACGGTAAAGGCGGCTAAACCCGCAGCTTTGCGACGCGCCAGGGCTTCAACCACCACGCCCGGCGCAGTTTTAGGCTGTTTAGGGTTTTGCAGATCGGCTGCAATCATCGGGTTGTCTAACATCAGTTGGCCGGTCGCCGGAGAATGGCAGTATCCTTTCTCGGTGATGGTCAGGGAAACGATCGCGACCTGCGGTTCACACATCGCTGCCAGTACGCTTTCCAGACCATCAACCTGCGCATGCAATGCATTTTTCACCACGCCCACGACTCTCGCAGTCCAGGCATCAGCAGACATCTCTGCAACGGTATACAGATTATCTTGCTGTTTCAGATCGAAAATCTGCTGCTCGCCGCCAATCAGGTTCACTTCGCAGTAGCCCCAGTCACTGCCGTGATCGGCGGCCAGAATGTCAGCGTAAACACCTTGATGTGCGCGATGAAACGCGCCAAATCCCAGATGAACAATACGCGTAACCAGTTTTGTACGATCGTAGTCAGGAAGTGCAGCCTTAGCCGCTAAGAGCTTGTTTTGCATGGTATGGCCTACTTATAAATGAAATCAGGACTGTTCCAGAGTAACGCCTGTATGGTTGTATGTTTTGATTTGCATTAAGCTTTTTATGATTGGTATGACATCATTTGTTGAGTTATATACCAAAGTCAGTGAATTTGGCGGCATACTGCCGCCAAAGGATATTAATGTTTCTGCCACTGCTGGTATTCACGCTTAAGTCTTTGCGGAGCGGTTTCCGGCATCATCAACAAACCAATAATTGAGATAACTCCAAGTACAATCACATAGGTTGCAAGTCCATAGTAATGTCCACCTGTTACTTGCAGAATTTTTACTGCTACCAGTCCAAGAATGCCACTGCCTATTAGCGACCCCAGTTGCCAAATTAAAGCTATTCCGCTACAGCGAATATGAGTTGGGAAAAGCTCCGGAAAATAAGAAGCCTGAGGTGCATAACACATACTATGCCCAACACTCAGTACCAGGATCATTACTATTTGTGTAAGCCAAAAACTATCCTGATTAATCGCAAGAAAGAAAGGAATAATCATAACGACCTGCAGCAGCGCACCGATAATATAGACTGGTTTACGTCCAATTTTATCGCATAGCGACCCCATCAACGGTATTGCAATTATTTCTATTATGACCGCAACGATCATTGTCTCCATCAAAATATTAGCATCAAGATTGTTTGCCTTTCCGTAAGCCAAAACAATCACTGTGAACATTGCAAATGTGCAAGCTTCAATCAGTTTCGCGCAGACCCCCTTGGCAACAATGCCAGGAAAATCGCGGATAACTTCAACTAATGGACGTGATTCTTCTGCTTTTGTCTCCCTAATCTGAGCAAAGACAGGTGATTCATCAATTTTTAAGCGGATAAACAGTCCAACAATAACCAGCAACAGACTCAACAGAAACGGTATACGCCACCCGTAATCCATCATTGCCTCTGGAGAAAGTGTGGCATTTAACAGCGCAAAGAGCGCTAACGGCAGGAGGAAACCAACCGGCGCACCGATTTGAACCCAACTGGAAAAAAATCCACGATGTTTGGGTTCAGAATATTCAGCCGTCATCAGTACTGCACCAGCTTGCTCACCTCCAACGCCAAATCCCTGTAATACACGAATAAAAATAAGTAAAGCTGGAGCCCAGACACCTATTTTCTCATATGTAGGTAATAACCCTATACAGAACGTCCCCAAACCAACAATTAATATAGTAATAACCAGTGCTTTTTTACGCCCAACCTTATCGCCAATATGCCCAAAGACGATTCCTCCTAATGGTCTTGCAAGGAAACCAACAGCATAGGTTGCAAAAGCAGCGAGAGTACTTATTAACGGATCGTCACTCGGGAAAAATAGATGACCAAAAAAGAGTACAGCTGCAGTCCCGTATGCAAAAAAATCATAATACTCAGCAGCAGTACCAATTGCGGATGCTGAAGCCACTCGACGAATAATAGGCTTATTATCTACGTTATTTTTAATATCGACTGAACTAACCATAAGTTTAACCTTCTGTAGGGTATTGGGTTAATCAACATCTTTCGTACGTAAAATTTATATTTACCAGTTCCACAGCGTGCCATCTTCCAGGCGAGCAACGGGCAGATATGCAGGGTCATACGGATATTTCGCTGCCAGTTTTTCGTCAAACTCGATCCCAAGACCAGGTTTGTCTCCTGGGTGCATATAGCCGTTATCAAAGGTCCAGTTATGTGGGAACACTTCCAGCATTTGCTCGGAATAGCCCATATATTCCTGTACGCCGAAGTTCGGCACCCACAGATCAAAATGCAGCGCGGCTGCCATGCACACAGGCGACAGATCGGAAGGTCCATGTGAACCGGTACGAACCTGATACAGCGACGCGAAATCAGCAATCCGGCGCATACCGGTGATGCCACCCGCATGGGTGATGGTGGTGCGGATATAGTCGATCAGTTGTTCTTCAATAAGCTGTTTACAGTCCCAGATGCTGTTGAACACTTCCCCTACCGCAATCGGCGTGACCGTATGCTGGCGGATCAGGCGGAAGCACTCCTGGTTTTCAGCTGGCGTTGGATCTTCCATCCAGAACAAACGGTACTGTTCAATACTTTTGCCAAAACGGGCCGCTTCAATTGGCGTCAGACGGTGGTGCATATCGTGTAAAAGGTGTTCGTTGAAACCAAACTTGTCACGCACGGCAGCAAACAGTTTTGGTGTGAAATCCAGGTATTTCTCCGTTGACCACAACTGCTCTTCCGGCCATTGCCCTTTGGTGGCGGGTTCGTAGGCCTGTCCTTTGCCTTTAGACATACCGTAAGTGGTTTTCATACCCGGCACGCCGCACTGTACGCGAATCGCTTTAAAGCCCATTTCTTTATGACGCGCATAATCTTCGAGTACGTCATCAACGGTATGGCCTGTGGTGTGGCAGTAGACCATAACCCCTTCACGAGAAGCACCGCCGAGCAACTGGTACAACGGCATATTCGCCGCTTTCGCTTTGATATCCCAGAGAGCCATATCCACCGCAGAAATCGCCGACATGGTGACCGGACCACGACGCCAGTACGCGCCTTTGTAGAAAAACTGCCAGATGTCCTCAATACGATGCGCATCGCGACCAATAAGCTGCGGACACACGTGATCTTTCAGATAGGACGCCACGGACAGCTCGCGTCCATTTAACGTGGCATCTCCCAGCCCGGTGATCCCATCTTCTGTCGTAATTTTCAACGTTACAAAATTACGCCCAGGACAGGTGACAAACACTTCAGCCCCAACAATCTTCATTTCTTATTCCCTACATCTGTTCTTGTGATGCAGGAAATTTACTCAACTGAGCTACTACCATACAAGTATAAAGATCAAAAAAACGCTGTTTGATCACAAAAAAGGCGCTATGCGCGCCCCCATCCAGCCACAATGATCAGCATGCCGCACAACGCCACCAGCGCGCCAGACCAGTCATATAAACTGAGTTTTACACCATCGACAATACGTAGCCATAGCAGCGCGGTCACCACGTAAACACCGCCATAGGCTGCGTATACACGCCCGCTGGCTGCCGGATGCAGTGTCAGCAACCAGACGAATAAAGCCAGTGACACCCCGGCGGGTATCAGCAACCAGGCTGTAGCTCCTCGCTTAAGCCAAAGCCAGGGTAAAAAGCAGCCAATAATTTCGCATAACGCGGTGATGAAAAAAAGAAATGTGGTCTTAAGCATTGATGTTATTCAGTTACCTTCGGTTTAACCATGATACGACAGAATCTCGTTAGCGTATCCATATCCACCGGGTGGGTATGCCCGCAAACTGGAATAGTGTAGAATTTAACCCTGTTTTATCGTTTTTACCCTTTCCCATAAAAGGAATTCACCATGAAAATTACACTGACCAAACGCCTGTGCCTGACGGCTATGCTGACGCTGGCTGCGGCTGTGTACACCTCTTCCGCATTTGCTGAAACCAGTAAACTGGTCATTGAATCCGGAGACAGTGCGCAAAGTCGTCAACAAGCCGCAATGGAAAAGGAACAATGGAACGATACGCGTCAGCTTCGCCAGAAAGTCAATAAACGTGCAGAGAAAGAGTGGGACAAAGCCGATACGGCCTTTGATAGCCGTGATAAGTGCGAGCAGAGCGCTAATATTAATGCGTACTGGGAACCTAACACCCTGCGCTGCCTCGACCGCCGTACTGGCCGCACCGTTGCCCCATAATCATTGCACTTTTAAGGATATTGAAAGGATACGATATGACTAGCGCCCTCAGTGTTAAGTTGCGCCCGCTGGAGCGTGAAGATTTACGATTCGTCCATCAGCTTGATAATAATGCCAGCGTAATGCGCTACTGGTTCGAAGAGCCTTACGAAGCGTTTGTTGAGCTGTCAGACCTGTATGACAAACACATCCACGACCAAAGCGAACGCCGCTTCGTGGTGGAGTGCGACGGTGAAAAAGCCGGACTGGTGGAATTGGTTGAAATTAACCATGTACACCGCCGGGCCGAATTCCAGATTATTATTTCGCCGGAATATCAGGGGAAGGGTCTGGCCTCACGGGCAGCAAAGCTGGCAATGGACTATGGCTTTACCGTGCTCAACCTCTATAAGCTGTATCTGATCGTCGATAAAGAGAACGAAAAGGCTATCCACATCTACCGTAAACTCGGTTTTATGGTGGAAGGCGAGCTGATCCATGAGTTCTTTATCAACGGCCAATACCGCAACACGATTCGTATGTGTATCTTCCAGCAGCAGTATCTGGCAGAGCACAAAACGGCAGGCCCTAATCTGTTGCCGCCTACCGCTCAGTAAACACGACTAGTAGTAGTCGATCGTGTTTTCAATCGAGTAATGATGTTCAACTGCCGGCTTCACGCTTTCATCAACGATAACAAGCTGGCAGTTGATCGGATTTGCGTATTCATCGTATTTGCACGTTTGTTTGACATTGCCTAACGGATGATTGTTGAGCATGCTCACCGCGGTGTAATCTAACTTCTTCAATGGGTCAACCGACGGTTTAGCATCAACCTGCAAAGTGCTGTCCTTACTGACGGTTGTTTTGCCCAGCGGGTAGCCTTCGGCATCATATCGATACTGCACCTTCATCTCTTTCCCCGTGGCGGAAACGACAAAACCGTTATCGTCGGTATCCCACACCACACCTGCAGCAGGCAGTTCCGCCAGTTGGCATTTGCCCTGTAAACGGATCCGTTTTTCCAGCGTTTCGGCATCCCGATAGTAGTTAGCATCCAGGACCAGCGCCATACCGGTATTGTTTTCGATATCGTGCAGTTCAAGTGTATCGAAACACCCTTCCTGTGACAGGGTACCAGCGACGCGCTTGGTGACCTCACCTTTGTCGTTGAGCAGCGTTTGACTGAAATCTTTCACCGGCCCGCGCAGCGGATCGAAATCAAACTCATTGGAAAAACTGGCCATTTCCGGCGTAAAGGAAACCAGCCCTTTGGCGTTATCACACCCGACCAGCACGACACACAGGAAACCTAACAGGGTCTGTTTCTTCACATTTTTCACCGGGATAAGAAGATAATTCTCAATCATATTAGCAAATACAGTTATTTACACCAGAAATGCTAATCTTAGTCTATGTCGATCATAAAGGAGCTGATGATGAAATACGTAACAGGAATTGCCGCGATCTTACTGGCAGTTGCATCCCCACAGGTTCTGGCGGCACCTGCGTCATGTGAACGCGTGAAAAGCGATATCGAGCAGCGCATCATCAATAATGGAGTCGCAGAGTCCAGCTTTACGCTGAACATCGTCCCCAACGATCAGGCCGCTCAACCTGATTCGCTGGTGGTAGGACATTGTGCAAACGATACGCACAAAATTCTCTACACCCGGACTAACAGTGGAAACGCCCCTGCCAACAGCTCGCCTGCACAGGACGGGCACGTCGCCGAACCGCAATAAATCATACCCTCCGTACGCGGAGGGTTACTCCAGTTTGATTTGCATTAAGATGCCATACTCATAAATGGGTAAACTCACTCTATTATTAGCATGCTATTAATTTAGCTGTAGAGATTAATATATAGCGATAACTATAATGGAGTGAGTTATGTCTGATACAGAGCAATATGGAGGCATTAGCCGCAGGATGTTAGTGAAATCCTCGGCTATAGGTTCGTTGGCGCTTGCCGCTGGCGGGTTATCGTTACCTTTTGGGATGCGCACCGCAGCTGCTGCGGTACAACAGGCGATACAACCGGCTGAAGAGAAAGTGGTTTGGGGCGCTTGTTCCGTGAACTGCGGCAGTCGTTGTGCCCTGCAACTCCACGTAAAAGATGACGAGGTCGTATGGGTGGAGTCTGATACGACCGGAGACGATATTTATGGTCAGCACCAGGTGCGTGCCTGTTTACGTGGACGCTCAATCCGTCGACGGATCAATCATCCGGATCGTCTCAATTATCCTATGAAGCGCGTGGGCAAACGCGGTGAGGGTAAATTCGAACGCATAACCTGGCAGGAAGCGCTGGATACCATCAGCACCAGTTTAAAAATTACCGTACAAAAATACGGTAATGAGGCCGTGTACATCAACTACACCTCTGGCATTGTCGGCGGCAATATTACTCGCTCCTCCCCTTATGCCTCGCTGGTCGCTCGATTGATGAACTGCTATGGCGGATTCCTGAGCCATTACGGCACATACAGTACCGCACAAATCGCGGCGGCAATGCCTTACACCTACGGCTCAAATGACGGCAACAGTACCTCCGACATTGAAAACACGAAGCTGGTGGTGATGTTCGGCAATAACCCTGCCGAAACGCGCATGAGCGGCGGTGGCATAACATACTTCCTTGAGCAGGCCCGGGAGCGTTCTAACGCCCGCATGATCGTCATCGACCCGCGTTATACCGATACCGCTGCGGGTCGTGAAGATGAGTGGATCCCTATCCGTCCGGGAACCGATGCCGCACTGGTGGCGGGAATCGCCTGGGTCCTGATTAACGAAGATCTCGTCGACCAGGCGTTCCTTGACACATATTGCGTCGGTTATGACGAGAAAACCCTACCCGCTGACGCCCCCGCTAACGGACATTACAAGGCCTATATACTTGGCAATGGCGATGACGGTGTCGCTAAAACGCCCCAATGGGCCTCGCATGTCACAGGGATCCCGGCCGAGCGCATCATTAAACTGGCACGAGAAATCGGTAGTACAAAACCGGCGTATATTTGTCAGGGTTGGGGTCCACAACGTCAGGCTAACGGCGAACTGACTTCGCGCGCGATCGCAATGCTGCCAATCCTGACTGGCAACGTTGGCATCAACGGCGGCAATAGCGGTGCACGAGAATCAACCTACACCATCACGATTGAACGCATGCCGCTGCCGGATAATCCCATCAAAACCCAAATATCCTGCTTTAGCTGGACCGACGCCATCGCCCGGGGTCCGGAAATGACCGCAACCCGCGATGGCGTGCGCGGGAAAGATAAGCTCGATGTACCGATTAAATTTATCTGGAACTACGCGGGCAACACCATTACTAATCAGCACTCAGATATCAATAAAACGCATGAGATCCTTCAGGATGATACGAAATGCGAAATGATAGTGGTCATCGAAAATTTCATGACATCTTCGGCGAAATACGCCGATATCCTGCTGCCGGACCTAATGACCGTCGAACAGGAAGACATCATTCCTAACGACTATGCGGGCAACATGGGATACCTCATTTTTATTCAACCCGCGACGTCACCGAAGTTCGAGCGCAAACCGATTTACTGGATAATGAGCGAAGTCGCCAAACGCCTTGGCAATGATATCTATCAACGGTTTACGGAAGGCCGTACTCAGGAACAATGGCTCCAGTATCTGTATGCAAAAATGCTGGCCAAGGACCCCGCGCTCCCTTCTTATGACGAGCTGAAAAAAATGGGGATCTATAAACGCAAAGATCCTAACGGGCATTTTGTCGCTTATAAAAAATTCCGCGACAATCCGCAGGCCAATCCGCTCAAAACACCGTCTGGAAAGATTGAAATTTACTCCAGCCGGCTGGCGAAAATTGCCAACACATGGGAGTTGCAGAAGGATGAAGTAATTAGCCCACTTCCCGTCTACGCCTCCACGTTTGAAGGGTGGGACGATCCCAAACGCAGCGCATTTCCGCTGCAGTTGTTTGGCTTCCATTACAAATCCCGTACGCACTCCAGCTACGGCAATATCGATGTTCTGCAGGCGTCCTGTCGTCAGGAAGTGTGGATCAATCCCGTCGATGCCCAAAAACGTGGTATTGCAAATGGCGATATGGTGCGGGTCTTTAACGACCGCGGGGAAGTACGTATTCCGGCCAAAGTGACGCCACGGATCCTGCCTGGCGTCAGCGCAATGGGCCAGGGTGCATGGCACGATGCGGATATGGCCGGCGACAAAATTGACCATGGCGCCTGCGTCAATACGCTGACAACACAGCGCCCTTCACCGCTGGCAAAAGGCAACCCACAGCACACTAATCTGGTCGAGATCGAGAAGGTTTAAGGACTAACCCATGACAACTCAGTATGGATTTTTTATTGATTCCAGTCGTTGCACCGGGTGCAAAACCTGCGAGCTGGCCTGCAAAGACTACAAAGACCTCACCCCTGACGTCAGTTTCCGGCGGATTTACGAATACGCAGGTGGTGACTGGCAGGAGGACAACGGTGTCTGGCACCAGAACGTTTTTGCCTACTATCTCTCCATCTCCTGTAACCAGTGCGAGGATCCGGCCTGCACCAAGGTTTGTCCAAGTGGTGCGATGCATAAGCGTGAGGATGGTTTTGTGGTGGTCGATGAAGACGTGTGCATTGGCTGTCGCTACTGTCATATGGCCTGCCCGTACGGTGCGCCACAGTACAATGCTGCAAAAGGACATATGACCAAGTGTGATGGCTGCCATGATCGTGTGGCAGACGGCAAAAAGCCCATCTGCGTCGAGTCCTGTCCGCTGCGTGCGCTGGATTTTGGCCCCATCGACGAACTGCGCAAAAAACATGGTGAACTGGCTGCCGTCGCCCCGCTGCCGGGTGCGCACTTCACCAAACCAAATATTGTGATCAAACCAAACGCCAATTGCCGCCCGACCGGGGATACCACGGGTTTTCTGGCTAATCCAAAGGAGGTGTAAAATGGGAAATGGATGGCATGAATGGCCGCTGGTACTGTTCACGGTGCTGGGCCAGTGCGTAGCCGGGGCGCTGATCGTCAGTGGTTACGGCTGGCTGACCGCTAAAGACGAGCTGGTAAAACAACGTATCGTTCGCAGTATGTTTTTTCTCTGGCTGGTAATGGGCATCGCCTTTCTCGCCTCGGTTATGCATTTAGGTTCGCCGCTGCGCGCGTTTAACTCGCTGAACAGAATTGGCGCATCGGCGCTAAGTAACGAAATCGCCAGCGGTTCGCTGTTTTTCGCCGTCGGTGGCCTGTGGTGGCTGGTGGCGTTTCTCGGTAAAATGCCCGCAGCGTTAGGTAAAATCTGGATGCTGTTGAGCATGCTGCTGGGCCTGGTATTTGTCTTTGCGATGACCAACGTCTACCAGATAGACACCGTCCCAACCTGGTATAACGGCTATACTACACTGGCGTTTTTCATGACGATGCTGCTCAGTGGACCGCTATTTGCCGCTCTGCTGCTGCGTGCTGCAGGTGTTTCTTTTAACGCCGCCAGATTCGCCGGTATCAGCGTATTGGCTCTGCTGGTTACGGTGGCCGTTATTGTGCTGCAGGGACTGTCACTCGGCGAGATCCACAGTTCGGTACAATCCGCCAGCGCACTGGTTCCCGACTACGGCAGTTTACAGGTCTGGCGAGTCCTGCTGCTGGCCGCGGGTCTGGGTTGCTGGATATGTCCGTTGATCCGTCGCAAAGGACCGTCAGTTGGCGGGTTGGCGCTCGGGTTAATTCTGGTGCTTGTCGGTGAAATCATTGGCCGCGGTTTGTTTTACGGTTTACATATGACAGTCGGAATGGCTGTCGCAGGTTAACTTTCGGGTGCGGGGCAACCCGCACTGTTCAGGATTGTTTGCATGACCCATTTTTCACAACGTGACAACTTTTCTACCGCAGCGCGCGTGCTCGGCGCGCTATTTTACTATGCCCCAGACAGTGCGGAAGCTTCGGCACTGGTCAGTGCGTTAAGAACCGATGGCTGGCAGGCGCAGTGGCCGCTTGAAAAGACAACGCTTTCGCCGTTAGTCGCTCAGTTTCAGGCTGAGGCCGATGAGTCTCTCCCGCAGGCCTGGCAACGTCTGTTTGTTGGACCTTATGCGCTCCCTTCTCCGCCATGGGGATCCGTCTGGCTGGATCGTGAAAACGTGTTGTTTGGCGACTCCACGCTGGCATTACGTCAGTGGATGCGGGACAACGGCATCCAGTTTGCCATGCAGCAAAATGAGCCAGAAGATCACTTTGGTTCGCTGCTGTTGCTGACGGCCTGGCTTGCCGAGAACGAACGCCACACCGAGTGCGAGCAACTGCTGGCCTGGCATCTGTTCCCATGGTCATCACGCTTTCTTAATGTGTTTATCGAAAAAGCCGATCACCCGTTCTACCAGGCGCTTGGTGAGCTGGCGCGCCTGACGCTGGCACAGTGGCAATCACAGTTACTGATCCCGGTAGCCGATAAGCCTTTGTTCCGTTAATTTCGTCACAGGCAGGAATTGTCCTGCCTGTGGTGCATCCTGTTGCGCACGCTGAGCTTTTGCTTCTGTTGCCTAATAGCCGCAAAATAGAGCGTCTGAATTTTCCAGTCTGGCCACTCATGCATCATTTACATGCTTACCCTGACCTGCGTGCCATGTTCCGCCGCCTGCTGATCGCCGCGTTGGTTGGCGTCCTTGCTGCGCTGGCCGTCGCAGGATTTCGTCATGCCATGCTGCTTCTCGAATGGTTGTTTCTGAGCAACAACACGGGAAGTCTGGTCAACGCAGCGACAAACCTTTCGCCTTTAAGGCGTATGCTGACACCTGCACTCGGCGGCCTGGCGGCTGGATTACTACTGTGGGGTTGGCAAAAATTTAACCGTTTACGTCCGCAGGCTCCCACTGATTATATGGAAGCCCTGCAAACCGACGGACAATTTGACGTCAGTGCAAGCCTGGTGAAATCGCTGGCCTCTTTACTGGTCGTCGCCAGCGGGAGCGCCATCGGACGTGAAGGTGCCATGATTTTACTGGCGGCGCTGGCGGCCTCCTGCTTTGCTCAACGCTTTACCCCGCGTACAGAATGGAAGTTATGGATTGCCTGCGGCGCCGCTGCAGGTATGGCTGGAGCCTATCATGCCCCGCTGGCGGGCAGTTTATTTATTGCCGAAGTATTGTTTGGCACGCTGATCCTCGCCTCACTGGGGCCGGTAGTGGTGTCCGCCGTAGTCGCATTACTCACCACCAATCTGCTTAGCGACAGCAATGCACTGCTGTATACCGTGCACCTGTCGCGGGAATTACATGCTCTGGAATACGTTATGATTGTCAGCACCGGTCTGGCTGCTGGCATCTGCGGACCGCTCTTCATGTGGTTGATGACCGCCAGCCATAATGTATTTTTGCGCTTAAAACTCTCGCCACCGTGGCAACTGGCGCTTGGCGGGTTGATCGTTGGCCTGCTTTCATTGCTCACGCCTACGGTCTGGGGTAATGGCTACAGCGTGGTGCAGTCATATTTACTTTCACCACCGCTGCTGGCCGTGGTTAGCGGGATTTTTATCTGCAAATTACTGGCGGTGCTTGCCAGCAGTGGATCCGGTGCCCCGGGTGGCGTGTTTACGCCAACGCTGTTTGTCGGCTTGTCGGTGGGCATGTTGCTGGGTCAGGTATGGGGATTATGGCTTCCAGGCTCGGATGAGATTGCTATTTTACTGGGATTAACGGGGATGGCCACGCTGCTGGCGGCTACCACGCATGCACCAATAATGTCGACGCTGATGGTTTGTGAAATGACCGGGGAGTATCGCCTGCTCCCCGGATTACTGATCGCCTGTGTCCTGGCGTCGGTGCTGTCGCGTACGTTACGCCACGACTCTATCTACCGACAGCACGCTGCCGAGCATTGACAGGCGGATGTACTGAGACAGTTCACGCTGCTCTGCACGAGGCAGATAAGGCAGTTCACCGATCAGCGGTGCAGGTAATTTTTTACCCAGCACATCAATGATTTCCGCATAATGTGCCAGCCCCGGGTTAATGCGATTCGCAACCCAGCCAATCAGCGGCAGCCCGTCGCTGGCTATCGCCTGCGCGGTGAGGATCGCGTGATTAATACAGCCTTCCTGGATACCCACTACCATCAGCACCGGCAGTTGTTCCTGCACCACCCACTCCGATAACGGACGCAGATCGTTCATCAAGCTCCGCCAGCCTCCGGTGCCTTCCACGACAACGTGATCGACTTTTTCGCTGAGGCTTGCGAGACCGTTGGATAACAGGGTGTAATTGACCGGACCACTATGCGCCACGCTACTTTCATCTTCGCTCAACGCAATTGGGTTAATCGCCTCATAAGGCAGCTCGATAGATGACACACTTTGCAGTACCAGTGCATCTTTGTTGCGCAGACCTTCAGGCGTCTCTTTGCTGCCTTTGGCCACAGGTTTGTAACCTGCAACGCTTTTACCCCCTGACGCTAACGCTTGTAGTAATGCGCGGGAAACCACGGTCTTCCCAACAGAAGTGTCTGTACCTGTAATAAAGAAACGCTTCAGCATCACTAACTCCACCGTTATGCTTTGAAAATATAAGTCAGGAAAATAAAACAGTGGAGAAAGTCTAAGGTATGACGACCAGGATCAGCTTGAGATAGCGCAATTTTTCGTACAACAGTTAAAAAATGTTAACCCTGTAATAGACGAATCAACAAAGAACCGTTATACATCGCGTCCTTCACGAGTGCCGCACCCGCCATCGTCCCCTGATTGGTAAACTGCGTACTTTCAACGACAATATGCTGACTGTAAGCCGGAAGCGCCTGCTGACGAATGCTGTCCGCGATGGTTGGGAACAAGATATCTGCCGCTTTACTGAGCGGAGAGCCAATCAATATCTTTTGCGGGTTGAACAAATTCACCATGATGGCAAGAATTCGACCGACGTGGGTCCCAACGCCGCTAATGATATCTTTCGCCAATAAATCACCCTGCATTGCCGCCAGACACAGCGCGTCTACCGTTAACGGTTGTCCATGTAGAGAAGAACTCATTGACTGCTTCAGCCGCACCTGCGCCAATTCGAGCACGCTGTCGACACTGGCGATTGTTTCCAGACAACCATGGTTGCCGCAGTAGCAGCGTTTACCGTAGGGATCGACCTGCGTATGGCCAATCTCCACCAGGCTACTGCTGCCTGCATGCAGCAAATGGCCGTCAGTGATCACCCCTGCACCCACGTTATGATCGATCACCACCTGAATGACGTCGCGCGCACCGCGCGATGCGCCAAAAAGCGCCTCGGCCATCGTCCAGGCGCTGATATCGTGCTGAATATACACCGGCACGCCGGTATGGTTCTCAAGCGCTTCGCCCAACGGCATCTCTTTGACATCTTCGTAAAATGGCATGCGATGAACGATACCGTTTTCAGTATCAATAATGCCGGGTAAGGTGATGGCGATGGAGGTTAAGCGCTCCAGCTTTTGCTGGTGGCGGATGAAAAACTGATCGACCTGGGTTATCACGCGATCCAGCAACGGTGTTTCGCTGACCAGCGCCATTTCAAGACAATCTTCAACCACCAGCTTGCTGCTCAGATCGCGTAGCGCCAGAAAAATCTCGCCACGACTGATACGAATGGATAAGTAGTGCCAGGCCTCCGTTTCGACAACCAGCCCAACGGCCGGACGACCACGGCTACCCGCTTCCTTAATTTCCAGCTCTTGCACCAGATGCGCTTCGAGCATTTCGCGGACAATTTTGGTAATGCTGGCAGGCGCCAATTGTGCCAGGCGGGAGAGATCAATACGCGATACCGGACCCAGCTGATCAATCAGGCGATAAACCGCACCCGCATTGGTCTGCTTAATTTGATCGATATGCCCAGGCTGACTATCAGCAACCACCACTTACTCCCTTTATTTTCGCGCTCCGAAATAATCTGCGGGCTATGGTGAAGCACTTCAATGGCTTCCGTCAACTTTTTACTTAGCCTTGTGATTTACTGCACATTTTCGCCCATTTTTAAACTAAATTAACCGCTCTGAACGGCCGCCAGAAGCTGCTCGCGAAAGCGTTGCGCGGCGTGACTTTGCTCATGATGCTTTGGCCACACTAACCACATTTCCGAGACAGCATCTTCTTCCGCTATCGGGATCCAACACATTTCATACAGCTGCACCCGTTTAAAAGAAGCAGGAAGTATAGAAACCCCTAATCCTGCGGCCACCAGCCCGATGATAGTCATCGCCTCGCCAACCTCCTGCGCAATCGTCGGCTTCAGTCCATAGCGACGCATCAGGCCCAGAATATCGTCATACAACCCTGTCCCCACATGGGGGTCAAAAAAGACAAATGGCTCATTCGCCAGCTCGGCCAACGTGACCACGGGTTTTTGCGCCAACGGATGCGCGCGTGGGATCATCGCCATCAGTGGTTCATGCAGAATGATTTCACGCTCCAGCGTTTCCGGAAGCTGCGTATTACGCAGAAGTCCCAAATCCAGCGTTCCTTCATTGAGCGGGGCAATTTGCTCACGCGTGTTCATTTCACGGGTTTGCATATGCACTGCCGGGTAGCTTTGGCGAAACAGCGATAACGTATCTGAAACCGCTTTGATAAACGGCGCGGACGACGTAAAGCCGATACGCAATTCCCCTGCTTCTCCCAGATGCAAACGCTCAGCCCTGGCGGCGGCTTCATTAACCAGCCCGAGGATCTGCCGACTGTCCGCCAGAAACTGCTTTCCGGCAGAGGTCAGCGCCACGCTACGGTTAGTTCGGGCAAGTAACCGGGCGCCAACCTGCTGTTCAAGGATCTGGATCTGCTGACTTAGCGGCGGTTGCGAAATGTTTAACCGCGCCGCCGCCCGACCAAAATGCAACTCTTCGGCAACGGCCACAAAGTAACGTAAATGACGCAGTTCGATATTCATATTTTTAAAATATTATTTGAGATTATTAATATATTAGACAGAATATTGTGATTTTCATACTCTTAAGGCTGGTCCTGTAGACGTAATTGAATGAGCAAGGATTTCAAGTGAGCCGTACAACAACTGTCGATACCGCGCCAACAAGCGATGTTGATGAACAGATAGTTACCCCGCCGGATGGATTTATCAAACGCGGAACATCCCCATTTATGCGCGTCACGCTGGCGCTGTTTTCCGCCGGACTGGCGACTTTTGCCCTCCTCTATTGCGTTCAACCCATACTGCCAGTGCTCTCGCACGAGTTTGGGGTTTCTCCCGCAAGCAGCAGTATCTCGCTTTCCATCTCGACGGCGATGCTGGCGATAGGGTTACTGTTTACCGGCCCACTTTCAGATGCTATTGGCCGCAAGCCGGTGATGGTTACCGCGCTGCTGCTCGCCTCTTGTTGTACGCTGCTTTCAACGATGATGACCAGCTGGCACGGTATTTTAATCATGCGTGCTCTGATAGGACTTTCACTGAGCGGCGTCGCAGCGGTAGGGATGACCTATCTGAGTGAAGAAATTCATCCCAGTTTCGTCGCCTTCTCAATGGGCCTGTATATCAGCGGTAACTCAATTGGCGGAATGAGTGGTCGCTTGATCAGCGGCGTGTTTACCGACTTTTTTAACTGGCGTATCGCGCTGGCGGCGATCGGCTGTTTTGCCCTTGCCTCTGCGCTGATGTTCTGGAAAATCTTACCGGAATCCCGTCATTTCAGACCCACATCGCTGCGCCCGAAAACGTTGTTTATCAACTTCCGTTTGCACTGGCGCGACAAAGGTTTGCCGCTGCTGTTTGCGGAAGGTTTTTTACTGATGGGATCGTTTGTCACGCTGTTTAATTATATCGGCTACCGCCTGATGCTCTCCCCGTGGGAGCTCAGCCAGGCGGTTGTAGGTTTGTTATCTGTGGCGTATCTGACCGGGACATGGAGTTCGCCAAAGGCGGGTTCTATGACCACTCGTTATGGTCGTGGCCCGGTAATGCTCTTTTCAACAGGCGTGATGCTGGTTGGACTTTTGATGACCCTGTTCACATCGCTATGGCTGATCTTCGCCGGGATGCTGCTCTTTTCAGCCGGGTTCTTTGCCGCGCACTCCGTAGCAAGCAGTTGGATTGGACCACGAGCAAAACGCGCTAAAGGCCAGGCTTCTTCCCTGTATCTGTTCAGCTATTATCTGGGATCCAGTATTGCCGGTACGCTGGGCGGTGTGTTCTGGCACAGCTATGGCTGGAACGGCGTGGGCGGATTTATCGCCCTGATGCTGGTGTTGGCGTTGCTGGTCGGTGCGCGTTTGCACCATCGTCTGCACGTATAATCCGCGATGCCCGGGTTCCGGGCATCACCTTCATCACCCTGGCTGTAACGTCTGAGCCGCCATCTGCAGAGCAACAACCGTCCCGTTCATCACTATATGCAGCAAAATTGGCATCAACAGACCGTTGCTTTTCAGTCTGGCCAGGATCAACACCTGCGACACAAGAAACAACATCAGCAACGTGCGTAGATCCACATACTGCGTATGCATGATGGCAAAAATGACCGATACCACCACTGACGACAGCCAGGTTTTATTATTGAACCAGTACTGGAACGCGTTGAATAAACAGCCTCTAAAAACAATTTCTTCATAAACTGGCGCGATAAATATCAGGGTCAACGTAGATAACCACAACGCATAACTACTTAAGGATATTTGGCTGGTCACCCACGCTTCGGTTTGTCTGAGCCCCAAAATCAATGGCAGGATAAGCTGAATAAACAGCAGCCCCGCGAACAAAATGGCAAACCACCTGGCGTTGAAAATGCCTTTGCCCAGTCCCTCTCTTTTTCTAAAGAAGAAGTAATACAGCGGAACCAGCACAATAAATTCCAGCGCAAACAGCAGCGGAAAAAGTAACCCTTTGGCAAGCAGGTCCAAAAACAACGGGGTAAACGTGAGGCCAAACATCAGTAAAAACATTGAAAAGCAGCCAGCAACTGCTTTAGTCCTGGCGATATACAGGTTGTCGGCATCCTGTGACATACAATCTCCTTGCGCTCATCGAAGATAAGTTGATGAATTACCTATGCATGATAAAAATTCTCATTATCACTGACAACCTACCAACTTTTACGCAATGCCCATGAGTACAATGCCAAAACCCTCTTTACTCCGGAACTTCACCGTCAACTACTCAGAGGAGAATCCGCCAGCGGCAACGAGAAACGGAAGCAGGCCCCTGCCGTTGAGCTAACCAGATGGATATCTCCTCCATGCAGTTCGAGCATTCTACGCACGATCAGTAAGCCCAGGCCGCCGCGCTCGGCCCGCTGCTCACGGGGAATTAACGCGGTCGGGCGCTGAAACAATACTTCTCGCACAGCTTCTTCTACCCCTGGCCCACTGTCCTGCACTTCGGCGAATAAACGGTCTTCATCACGCCAGACTTTTAGCCGCACTTCGCCTCCGTCAGGCGTATGACGGATAGCGTTATCCAGCAAATTCGTCACGACTCTTTCTATCATCGATAAATCGGCATTCACCAGCGGTAACGGCCCCGTTACGTCAAGGTGCAACTGCAAATGACGCGTGGCAACAGGGAGATCAAATTTCTGTGCCACATCCTGGATCAATTCACCAATAGCAAAACGTTCACGCTGCGGTTTTATACCGCCATGCTCCAGCCTTGCCAGCTCAAACAGCTGTTGTGACAGATGGCGAACTTTATGCCCCTGGCGCAGCGCGATGCTAAGATAATGCCGGTTTTCCTCCGGCGTCATCGTATCGGCTTTCAGCGACAGCATTTCCAGATACCCCAACAGCGAAGTCAACGGCGTGCGTAGGTCGTGCGAAATATTGGCAATAAACTCTCTGCGCTGACGATCGCTGTCTGCTAATAAATCCCACTGCTGGGCAATTTTCTGCGCTAACTCAATAAACGCATTGTTCAGCAGCGCTATTTCATTCTCCGGTACCGGTTCGGGATTTTTTTGTGCCAATTGTTTGATGACGGTAATGCTGTCCTTCTCCAGTTTTACCACCTGTCCGGTTAGCCTTTTTACTGGATTCGTCACCCATCGCCACACCAGAAAACCTGCAATTCCACCGGCTAATAAAACCAGTATTAACGTCCAGGCCACGGTATTCCAGAGCGTTTTTTGCCAGGCGGTATTCGCCAGCATATTCAGATCTTCGCCCTGCAGAATAATGTACAAATAGCCATGTAGCTCACCGTTATATAAAACTGGCGCGGCGCTGAATACCTTTTGCTGGCTGCTACGCGGATCGTTGCCATAGACGGGCAACGCATCTGAGTTAAGGAAATCCTGTATCGGCTGTACGCTAATTTTCTGCCGCTGGATATGCCCCGGCGGTGCGGCATCAGCAAGTATTTCACCTGATGGTGAAACCAGATACAGCTCCACGCTGGGGTTGAGCGTCATCAGGTGATTAAACAATCCTTTTAAGGTCTGGCGATTAATCTGCCCGCTGGTATCAATAAGCGACTCACTTTTGACAATCTTGCTCGCCAGCTCCAGTGAGAGCCTTTGCACCATGGCGTCACCATACTGTTTACTGCTGCGAATCTGGACAACACTGACGGTAACCGCACAAATCAGCATAATGGCGGTAAAGACGAGGGTCAGACGCTGGCTCAGCGACAGGCGATAAATCATGGCTGATGCTCCGCGTTAACCGCAGCAAGCTTATAGCCTCGTCCCCAAACCGTGAGAATAATTTCCGGCTCGGCAGCATCCTTTTCAATTTTGGTCCGCAGGCGATTAATATGACTGTTCACCGTATGCTCATACCCTTCATGCTGGTAGCCCCACACCTGATCTAACAGCGCCTGACGCGAAAAGACCTCGCCTGGATGACGGGCGAAAAAATAGAGCAGATCGAATTCGCGCGGCGTTAAATCGAGGGATTTACCATGCAGCCGGACTTCCCGGGCTAATGGGTCAATCTCTACGCCATGAACGGTGATAATCCCCGCCTCCATACGTAGGTTCTGACTCATCGCTTCCTGACGACGAAACAATGCCTTTACCCGGGCCATCAACTCCAGCACCGAGAAAGGTTTGGCCAGATAATCATCGGCACCCATCTCCAGCCCCAATACACGGTGCGTTTCACTGGTGCGGGCGCTGATGATAATGACGGGCAAATAAAAACTCATTTGGCGAATGCGACGACAAATCTCCAGCCCGTCGACACCCGGCAGCATCAGATCGAGGATAACGGCATCCCAGACGTGTTTCTCCAGTTGTTCAAGCGCACGAGCTCCGTCTGCCTCATGAACAATCTCGTAACCCTCATCCTTCAGGCTAAGCTGCAAAAGTGAGGCAATATCGCTGTCATCTTCCACCAAAAATATCTTTTTCGCGCCTGCCATCAGTGTCATCCCCCTCTCGTCGTGCTGAAAGCTTACCTCAGGCAAGGGGCGGAAGTTATCACAAAATTTTTAACTTTTCGTGAGGATCCAGGGATACGCATGCGAGCAGTATGTCGTTATAGACACGTCAGACATCAACAGGGAAACGTCGCTTGTTTTCCTTAACATGAAAATAAGAAGGAAAAGTCATGCTAAAAAAACGTCCACTTCGGGAAGCAGATGTTACAGCCGAGTCAGTATTTTTTATGCAACGACGACAGATCCTCAAAGCACTTGGGATAGGTGCTGCTGCGGCCACGCTGTCCTCCCCTACACAGGCTAATTTGCTGGATTGGTTTAAAGGCAACGATCGTCCACCCGCACCCGCAGGCAAAGCGCTTGAGTTCACAAAGCCCGAACGCTGGCAAAACAGCCTGTCACTGACGCCAGAAGACAAGGTGACGGGCTACAACAATTTCTACGAATTTGGTCTGGATAAAGCCGATCCTGCGGCCAATGCCGGTAGCCTGAAAACCGATCCCTGGACGTTAACCATCAGCGGTGAGGTCAACAAACCTTTAACCTTGGATCATGATGCGCTGACCACACGCTTTCCATTAGAAGAACGTATTTATCGGATGCGTTGCGTTGAGGCCTGGTCGATGGTTGTGCCGTGGGTGGGTTTTCCGTTGCATAAATTACTGGCGCTGGTTGAGCCAACCAGTCACGCCAAATATGTTGCCTTTGAAACACGCTACGCCCCTGATGAAATGCCGGGTCAGAAAGACCGTTTTATTGGCGGTGGGTTGAAATATCCCTATGTCGAAGGTCTGCGGTTGGATGAGGCCATGCACCCGCTTACACTTCTCACCGTAGGCGTATATGGCAAAGCATTGCCGCCGCAAAACGGGGCGCCGATACGCCTGACCGTACCCTGGAAATACGGCTTCAAGGGCATTAAATCGATAGTCAGTATCAAGCTGACGCGTGAGCAGCCGCCGACGACCTGGAATATGTCAGCACCGAATGAATACGGATTTTACGCCAACGTAAATCCGCAGGTCGATCACCCTCGCTGGTCTCAGGCTACTGAGCGTTTTATCGGTTCGGGTGGCATTCTCGATGTACAGCGACAGCCCACGTTACCTTTTAATGGTTATGCCGATGAGGTGGCATCGTTATATCAGGGCATGGATCTTCGGGAGTATTTTTAAGTGAGGTTGACTGCAAAACAGATAACCGGCCTGAAAGTGCTGCTGCATCTCGCCGGTTTTTTACCCCTGCTATGGCTCTTCTGGGCCGCGCGGCATGGCGGGTTGGGTGCCGACCCGGGAAAAAATATCCAGCACTTTACGGGCATTACCGCGCTGAAGTTTTTGCTGGCTACCCTGCTGGTATCGCCGCTTGCACGCTACGCAAAGCAACCTTTGTTGTTTCGTACCCGGCGGTTGTTAGGTTTATGGTGCTTTGCATGGGCCACACTGCATATAACCAGCTATGCTCTGCTGGAACTGGGTATACAAAACCTGGGATTGTTGGGTCGTGAACTGGTTTCACGCCCATGGCTCATGCTGGGTATGGCCGGTTGGATTATCTTATTCCTGTTGACGTTGACCTCGACACAAGCCGCTCAGCGTAAAATGGGCAAACGCTGGCAAACATTGCACAACTACGTCTACCTGGCCGCCATTTTGCTACCGCTGCATTATCTGTGGTCGGTAAAAGTGTTATCACCGCTCCCTATTATCTACGCCATCTGTTTTGTGGTTCTGCTGGCTTTTCGCTATAAAAAGCTGTTACGGAAAACCGGGTACAAAGGTGTGTTTATGAAAAGTGAGTGAATCACGGTAAACTTCTTAACCACACCTAAACAGAACGAGAACAAAAAATGAGTAACAATGATAATTACCATCAGCTCACCCGCACGTTCCAGCGGCTCTCTCGCTTCTCCCACCTCTCGGCAATCGCCAGTTGGGACATGTTTACCATGATGCCGCCAGGAGGCAGTAAAGCCCGAGGCGAAGCGTTGGCCGAGCTGAGCGTGCTTGAACACCAACTGTTAACTGACCCGAAAGTGGCAACGTGGATTGCCGCAGCGCAACAGGAAGATCTCAACGATGTAGAACAGGCGAATCTGCGCGAAATGTCGCGATTGCATCACCAGGCATCCTTGTTGCCCGAATCGTTGGTAGAAGCAAAATCACTTGCGGGAAGCCGCTGTGAGCATGCCTGGCGTAGCCAGCGACCAGCTAATGACTGGGAAGGATTTTCCGAAAACCTGAAAGAGGTTGTGAAGTATAGCCGCGAAGAAGCCCGACTGCGCGCAGAAGCAAAAGGTTGTTCTCCATATGATGCACTCCTGGACATCTTTGAACCAGGAATGACCAGCGCTCAGTTGGATGTCCTTTTCGCGGACGTTAAAAGCTGGCTGCCCGATCTGCTAAACAAGGTGGTGGCAAAGCAGTCTCAACAGTCGCTCATCGCCCCGGTAGGTCCCTTCCCAACAGTTGTACAGCGAGAGCTGGGTCTTGAAACAATGGCACAGCTAGGTTTCGACTTTACCGCTGGTCGGCTGGATATCAGTGCACATCCTTTCTGTGGCGGCGTACCAGAAGATGTCCGCATTACCACCCGCTATGATGAAAACGAATTACTCAGCGCGCTGTTTGGCGTGATCCATGAAACCGGTCATGCGCGCTATGAGCAAAACCTGCCACGCAGCTGGTCTGGGCAACCTATTGCTCTGGCACGCTCAACCGCCATTCATGAGTCCCAGAGTCTGTTCTTTGAGATGCAACTGGGACGCAGTAAAGCCTTTCTGATGCGGTTGATTCCGGCTGTAACGCGCCACTTTGGCGATCAGGCAGCGTTTGAAGAAAGCAATTTCATCGCCTGGAACCAGCAGGTCAAGCCCGGGTTTATCCGTGTTGATGCCGACGAGGTAAGCTATCCCGCTCACGTGATCCTGCGTTATGAAATCGAACGTGCGCTTATTAATGGCGATATTGAAGTGGATGATATCCCGGCATTGTGGAACGAGAAAATGCAGGCCTGGCTGGGGCTGTCAACGATCGGAAACTATCGTAACGGTTGTATGCAGGATATTCACTGGACTGACGGCGGCTTTGGCTACTTCCCTTCCTATACCTTAGGCGCCATGTATGCAGCGCAGTTGTTCAGTGCCGCTAACCGCGCATTGCCTGATTTGAATCAGTCTATTGCCCAAGGTGAGTTTGGTGCCCTGTTTGACTGGTTACGTCAGAACATCTGGCAGCATGGCAGCCGCTTTACTACTGAACAGCTTATTACCCAGGCGACCGGAGAGCCGCTCAGCAGCCGTTATTTCCGTTCTCATCTGGAAGCCCGCTATTTGTAATCTCATACCGTGAGTCATTGTACATATCGTTACACGCCGAAACCAATGACTCACGGAAGCCCTGTGTTTACAGCGATATAGTTATTTCAACGGCCCCGCAGTGGGGTTGAATGAAAAACCAAATCGAGGGTATGAGAATGAAAAAAGTATTAGCTCTGGTTGTTGCCGCTGCTATGGGTCTGTCTTCTGCGGCTTTTGCTGCTGAGACAACTGCTACTACCGCTCCGACTGCTGCAGCAACCACCAAAGCAGCGCCGGCAAAAACCACGCATCATAAAAAACAGCACAAAGCAGCGCCGCAGAAAGCGCAGGCTGCCAAGAAACACGCTAAAAAATCCACCACTAAACCGGCTGTAGAACAAAAAGCGCCAGAGCAGAAAGCTCAGGCTGCTAAAAAACACACCAAAAAAGCAGCAACCAAGCCAGCAGCAGAACAAAAAGCACCAGAGCAGAAAGCTCAGGCAGCTAAAAAACACACCAAAAAAGCCGTAAAACACGACACCGCTAAACCAGCAGCTCAACCTGCAGCATAACGTATTTGTAGTCACTATGGCGTCCCCCACGCCATAGCATACGGCGCTAGATCAACCTGATGTAGCGCCGCCTTTCGGAGGGTAAAATGGTGTCACATTACCGCTTTGAGTTCATTCTTATTACTCTGATAATTTGCGCCCTTATTGCCATGCATTTTTATCTTTCCTGAGTGTAGTTATCTGATTTTACTCCCACTTTCTCGCCGTCCCGTCTATAGTATTAACTGAGGGTTTGCTGTTTATAATCATAATTCCCCACCAGAGTGTGATATGCATAAAACCATTGCTGTATTACTGGGCTCAATTTGTTTTTTTCCTGTTGTTGCGCATGCGGATCAGCCAGCAACGACCACCGCTGAAGCAGAAAGCATAAAAACGCTGTTTTTTGGTCATGACGATCGCACGAAAGTAACGGATCCAACGCAATCACCGTGGGACGCTATCGGACAACTGGAAACCGCCAGTGGTAATCTGTGTACCGCCACGCTCATTTCACCGCATCTGGCCCTGACTGCCGGACACTGCTTGCTCGCTCCACCAAAAGGCAAACCGGATAAAGCCGTCGCGTTACGCTTTGTGTCGAAAAAGGGTGTCTGGCGCTATGAAATCCATGGAATCGAAGGACGGGTTGATCCCTCACTCGGTAAGCGTTTGAAAGCAGATGGCGATGGCTGGATTGTGCCGCCATCCGCAGCCCCGTGGGATTTTGGTCTGGTGGTGCTGCGTTACCCGCCTTCCGGAATCACGCCCCTACCATTATTTGAAGGTGATAAAGCGGCGTTAACCGCGGCGTTGAAAACCGCCGATCGCAAAGTCACACAGTCGGGCTATCCGGAAGATCATCTGGACGATTTGTACACCCATCAGGATTGCGTGGTGACCGGCTGGGCGCAGAATACCGTCTTGTCGCACCAGTGCGACACGCTCCCGGGCGACAGCGGTTCACCGTTGATGCTGAAGACAGATTCAGGCTGGCAGTTGATTGGCGTACAAAGCTCCGCTCCGGCGGCGAAAGATCGCTGGCGAGCCGATAATCGCGCCATATCCGTGACCGGTTTTCGCGATAAGCTGGAAGAGTTGGCGCAGGAGTAACATATGCTGCCCGCATTAACGGGCAGCACGGATATCAGGCAAGTTTAATCATCACCATTCCGGCCAGCAGCAGCGCCACGCCGATCCAGCCTTTATTATTCAGGCGCTGACCAAACAACACCCAACCAGCCGCTAACGTCGCGGCAATCCCAAACCCGCCCCACAAAGCGTAGGCAACAGAAAGGTCAATACCTTTTACCGCCTGCGACAGCGCGCTAAAGGCCGCTAACACGGCAGCCAGCGACAGCACGCCATAAACCTTGCGGCGAAATCCATCAGAAAATTTCAAAAAGACGTTAGCGACTATTTCCAGCACGATGGCCATGCCAAGCCAGGCACCATGAACCCACTCAAACTGCTGCATGGGTCACCTCTTTACTCGTTTTGGCAGGTTTTCGAGTACCAGACTTAATCAGCACAATGCCTAATACCAGCGAGACCAGTCCAGCCACTTTCATCGTGGACAAGGTTTCGTCAAATAACAACACACTAAACAGCGTAATAAATAAAATACCGATACCTTCCCACAAGGCATAGGCCACACCAAGGGCAATTTTTTTAACAGCGAAACTAAGAAAAATATATGATAAGGCGATCATTACCAGCATTAAAATAAAGCCTGAATTACCATGGCCAACGCTTGCCCATTTCATTGACAGCGTACCAGTAATTTCAGCCGCGATGGCCAGACCTAATAATATCCAGTAAAACATGATGCTTCTCCTGCTTGAGAATATAGTCCTTTAGGCCTACTGCATGCAGTAAACCAAAAAATAAAATTAGTTAGCTCAGCGCACAGCGCCAGCTCAGGCAGAAGAAGGGACTAAAGCGCGTTGCGCCAGTGTTGCTCACCCGCAAGCAAGAAAGTGGAGGAGGTACGAAGAAGTGTAGGTAAACGCAAAAACATCCTGAACATATTGTCCATAATATTACAATTATCCGCAGTGTTGCTTCTCATCATCGCGGATGATAATTGTCCTCGGTAGTTAAACACAGATGATTTGTATCATAGCTTCAAGACGAACTCAAAGTCTTTTCACTTCTTTACCTGCCCCGTTTGATTTTTGTTATAACGGCTCGACGCAAATCACATTATTATGCAGATTCAAAAATGAAAAATGCGGGAATACACATGGCGAAACCGATCATCACGCTTAACGGTCTAAAAATAGTCATTATGCTGGGCATGCTGGTTATCATCCTGAGCGGTATTCGCTTTGCCGCAGATATCATCGTCCCCTTTATTCTGGCGTTATTTATAGCCGTTGTGCTCAATCCCGTGGTGCAGCGGATGGTCAAGCTTCGCATACCGCGCGTAATTGCGGTGTCATTGCTTATCGTTATTATTGTAATGTTAATGGTGCTGCTGTTGGCGTATTTAGGTACATCCTTAAATGAACTTGCGCGAACGCTACCGCAATATCGCTCTTCACTGGTTATCCCACTGAAAAATCTTGAACCATGGTTACAACGCGCAGGGATCGGCGTTTCCGTGGACGAGCTCGTCAAATATATCGATCCGAACGCGGCAATGACGCTGGTGACCAATTTACTGGCGCAGCTTTCAAATGCTATGTCATCGATATTTTTACTGCTACTGACGGTAGTTTTTATGCTGCTGGAAGTACCGCAACTGCCCAACAAACTCAAACAAATGATGAGTCGCCCCATTGAAGGTATGGCGGCGATTCAACGCGCCATCGACAGCGTCTCCCACTATCTGGTGCTTAAAACGGCAATCAGCATTGTGACCGGGTTGGTCGCCTGGGGCATGCTTGCTGCATTGGATGTGCGCTTTGCCTTTGTCTGGGGATTACTGGCCTTCGCCCTGAACTACATCCCTAATATCGGTTCTGTATTGGCGGCCATTCCCCCTATTGCTCAGGTGCTGGCATTCAGCGGTCTTTACGATGCGCTGGTGGTTCTGGCAGGCTATCTGGTCATCAACCTGGTATTCGGGAATATCCTCGAGCCGCGGATCATGGGCCGCGGGCTGGGGCTGTCTACGCTGGTGGTATTTCTGTCGTTAATCTTCTGGGGCTGGTTGCTCGGTCCCGTGGGAATGCTGCTTTCTGTGCCGCTGACCATCATCGTGAAAATCGCGCTTGAGCAAACCAACGGCGGTCAAAGCATTGCCGTGCTGCTTAGCGATCTGAACAAAGAATGAGTTTTCGCCCCGCCATTACGGGGCATTTCCTTTATCGTTTCACGCGGAAAGCCAAAACGGCGCTTAACAGCGTAAATAGCGCTATTATCCACGCCATGGTCCAGGGCGTGCCATCACTGAAGGCGGCCAGCAGCAACGATGAGATAATACCGCTGCCATATTGCAACGCGCCAATCAGCGCCGAAGCTGAACCCGCAATGTTCGGTACCGCGTCCAACGCCGCGGCAGTCGACGTCGCGGCAATAATGCCATTCATCGAGAACAGCAGAAAAATGGAAACGATAATGGCAACAATTCCTCCTGACTCCAGCTTAACCAGCAGTGCAAGCGCCACTGCGGCCAGCGCCGCCAGCATCGTCGCATATTTCAGCAGTTGTTCCAGAGCATGTCGTTGAACCAGACGACGGTTAACCACGCTCATCGCCATAACACCGATAATGTTTAGCGCAAACAACCAGCCGTAATGCTGTGGATCAACATGGTAATAGCTAATATAAACAAACGGTGACCCGGTAATAAACGCGTACGCACCGACGTAATAAAACGTCAGGCTCAGGGTATAGCGCATAAAACGCCCATTCGTTAACAACGAGCGGTAATTACGAAATGCGCCAGCCAAAGAGGCTTTCACCCGTTTATCTTCCGGCAATGTTTCGGGCAGCCAGTTTAGGGAGATAAACATCAGCGCACCAATCACTACCAGTAGCCAAAAAATAGAGTGCCAAGTGCTCAGGCGAATAATTTGCCCGCCAATCAACGGTCCGGCGATTGGCGCAATCGCCATCACCAACACCAGGGTCGAGAGCACTTGCGCCGCACGAGTACGTGCAAAGAGATCGCGGATCATCGCTCGCGCCAGCATAGGTCCGGTACAGGCTCCAAGCGCCTGAAATACCCGCCAGAAAACAATTTGCGTGATACTTGTAGACAGCGCACACCCTGCGGAACCAATGATAAACAGCACCATGCCGATAAACAGCGGCTTGCGCCGCCCCATATGATCGCTAATCGGCCCCCAAATCAACTGTGCAATAGTAAAACCAATTAAGAAACCAGTAATCGTCAGCTCAACATTGCCATGTAAATCCTCGGCCATCGTCGGCATTGCTGGAAGATAAATATCGGTAGAAAGCGATGTAAAGGCCATCAGGCCACTGAGGATTAGAATAAAAGTAAGACCGGTCTGGCTTGCGGTAGTTACCGGTGAGGCATGTTCACGTGTACGCATAGTGCCCTGTCATGTTCTAAAAAGTCAGGTCGCAGTATATAGACAACGTATTGCCGTGATTAGACGGTTAAAACCGCATGAGTTTATGAACTGAGATCATGAATGGTGAAATTATATGCGTCATATTTTGTGACTGACTTCCAACAATTACCTTTCAGAAATGAATTCTACTCATAGGTCCATGCGAATTTCACAGACTAATCGTATCAACACAGATTTGCTAATCTGCAGCCAATGCAACGATGATGCTCAGGAGAACCCAATGAATACAACAGTTCTGAATAACGGTGTTGAGATGCCCCTGCTCGGATTTGGCGTTTATCAAATGACTGATGCCAGCGAATGTGAGCAAGCCGTACGGGATGCCATTGATACAGGATATCGCCTGATTGATACCGCTGCCTCCTACCAGAATGAAACTCAGGTCGGCAATGCTCTTAAGCAAAGCGGAGTCCCCCGCGAGGCACTTTTTGTGACTACCAAACTGTGGTTACAGGATACCAACTATGCAGGCGCAAAGGCGCAATTCGCACGTTCTCTGCAACGGCTTCAACTGGATTATATTGACCTTTATTTGATTCATCAGCCCTATGGCGATGTGCACGGTGCCTGGCGCGCGTTGGAAGAATTATATGAAGAAGGGAAAATCCGCGCGATTGGCGTGAGTAACTTTCATCCGGATCGTCTGGCGGATTTAATCGCTTTCAATCGCATTATTCCAGCCGTTAACCAGATTGAGGTGAATCCTTTTCATCAGCAACCGCATGCCGTAGCCTGGATGCAGAGCCGGAATATTCAACCGCAAGCCTGGGCGCCGTTCGCTGAAGGACGCAATGACCTGTTTCAGAACCCGGTCTTATCGGCTATTGGTGAAAAATATGGCAAAAGCGTTGGTCAAGTCGTGCTGCGTTGGATTTATCAACGTGGGATTATTTCGCTGGCGAAAACCGTGCGTAAAACGCGGATGGCCGAGAATATTCAGGTGCTGGACTTTGCCCTAACGGCGGAAGAGATGACGCAAATTGCCGCGATGGACAGCGGGACTAGTGCGTTCTTCTCGCATCGCGATCCGGCTCGTGTGGAATGGATCACCCAACGTAAACTGGATGTTTAAAAAAACGGCCTCCGCAGAGGCCGTCTTACTTTTACTGGCAATTACAACGCTTTCAGGATCGCATCCACGCTGGCTTTGGCATCGCCAAACAGCATATGGGTGTTATCTTTAAAGAACAGCGGGTTCTGCACACCTGCATAGCCGGTGTTCATTGAACGTTTGAACACAATTACGTTCTGCGCTTTCCACACTTCCAGCACCGGCATGCCGGCGATCGGACTGCGCGGGTCATCCTGCGCTGCTGGGTTTACCGTGTCGTTGGCACCAATGACCAGCACGGTATCGGTATCGGCGAAATCATCGTTGATCTCATCCATTTCCAGCACGATGTCATAAGGGACTTTGGCTTCCGCCAGCAGCACGTTCATATGACCTGGCAAGCGCCCTGCTACCGGGTGAATACCAAAACGCACTTTGATGCCGCGCGCGCGCAGTTTCTCAGTGATTTCCGCGACCGGATACTGTGCCTGAGCCACTGCCATGCCGTAGCCCGGGGTGATGATCACGGAGTGCGAGTTCTTCAGCATTTCTGCTGTGTCTTCCGCAGTAATCTCACGATGTTCACCCACTTCTTCATCAGACCCGGTAGAAGAACCGTCAGAACCAAAGCCGCCCGCAATAACGCTGAAAAATGAACGGTTCATCGCCTTACACATAATGTAAGACAGGATCGCACCAGAAGAACCGACCAGCGCACCGGTAACGATCAGCAGATCGTTGCTGAGCATAAAGCCCGCCGCTGCCGCCGCCCAACCTGAATAGGAGTTGAGCATTGAAACGACTACCGGCATGTCTGCCCCACCGATGGACGCCACCAGATGCCAGCCAAAGGCCAGCGCGATGATGGTCATCACCAGCAGCGCCAGAACCTGCAGGCCCACGCTTTCGGTACGAACAAACACCACCAGCAGCAGGAAAGATACAACCAGCGCCGCCAGGTTCATTTTGTGACGATTCGGCAGCATCAGCGGTTTAGAGGAGATCTTGCCGCGCAGTTTGCCAAAAGCCACCACAGAACCGGTAAAGGTCACCGCACCGATGAAGATACCCAGGAACACTTCCGTCAGGTGAATGTTCACCAGAATCGGCTCCAGGCCCGTATCGTGATACAGGTAGCTGTTGAAACCCACCAGTACCGCAGCCAGACCGACGAAGCTGTGCAGAATCGCCACCAACTCCGGCATCTCGGTCATTTCGACTTTCTTCGCCAGACGAATACCAATCGCGCCGCCGATGATCATCGCTACCAGGATCCACGCAACGTTGCCGGTATCCGGACCAAAAATCGTAGCAATCAGCGCAATCGCCATCCCGGCTATGCCGTAGTTGTTACCCTGCTGAGAGGTTTCGTGTTTCGAAAGCCCCGCCAGACTAAAAATAAACAGGATCGCGGCAACAATGTATGCAGCTGTAACTAATCCTCCAGACATATGTTACCCCTTAGTTTTTCCGGAACATTTTCAGCATGCGCTGAGTCACGGTGAAGCCACCGAAAATATTAATGCTGGCAATAAGCACCGCGATAAAGCTCAGGAAACTCACCCAGCCACCCTGGCCAATTTGCAATAACGCCCCAACCACGATAATCCCCGAGATGGCGTTAGTCACAGACATCAGCGGAGTATGCAACGCATGTGACACATTCCAGACCACGTAGTAACCCACCACGCAGGAAAGCGCGAACACCGTAAAGTGACCAAGGAACTCTTTCGGCGCGACGTCGGCGAGCCAGCCAAACAAAATCACTACCAGCGCCATCAGCGCATATTTGCGCCACGGAGAGACAGGTTTTTTCTCTTCTTTCGGCGCAGGTGCGGCTTTTGGCGCTGCCTGCGGCTGAGCAGAAACCTGGATTGGCGGCGCAGGCCAGGTGATTTCACCATCACGAACCACCGTGACACCACGCACAACCACGTCGTCAAAATCGACAGTGATATTGCCGTCTTTCTCTTTGCACAACAGTTTGAGTAGGTTGACGAGGTTCGTGCCGTACAGCTGGGAAGATTGCGTTGGCAAACGGCCTGGCAGATCGGTATAGCCGATAACCTTCACCCCGTTCTCGGTGGTGGTCACCTGATTAGGCACGGTATATTCGCAGTTACCGCCGTTTTGCGCGGCAAGATCGACAATTACGCTGCCCGCTTTCATCGAATCGACCATTTCACGGGTGATCAGTTTCGGGGCCGGTTTGCCCGGAATCAGCGCTGTGGTAACGATAATGTCGACGTCTTTCGCCTGCGCAGCGAAGAGTTCCATTTCAGCTTTGATGAACGCTTCGGACATCACTTTGGCATAGCCATCGCCGCTGCCCGCTTCTTCTTTAAAGTCCAGTTCAAGGAACTCTGCGCCCATACTCTGCACTTGTTCCTTCACTTCCGGACGGGTATCAAAAGCACGCACAATAGCACCCAGGCTGTTTGCCGCACCGATCGCCGCAAGACCTGCCACACCCGCACCAATCACCATGACCTTGGCAGGTGGAACCTTGCCTGCGGCGGTGATCTGGCCGGTGAAGAAGCGACCGAATTCATGTGCAGCTTCAACAATAGCGCGATACCCGGCGATGTTCGCCATCGAGCTTAAGGCATCCAGCGACTGTGCGCGCGAAATACGCGGCACGGAGTCCATCGCCATGACCGTCACGTTGCGCTCTGCAAGTTTTTGCAGCAGCTCAGGGTTTTGCGCGGGCCAAAGAAAACTCACCAGCGTCGTGCCCGGATTGAGTAACGGAATTTCCGCCTCCTCCGGCGCATTGACCTTCAGGATGATCTCTGACTGCCAGACTGCATTTCCATCAACAATTTCTGCGCCTGCTTGTACAAACGCCTTATCGTCAAAACTCGCCAGTTGACCTGCACCGCTTTCAACCGCGACGCTGAAACCCAGTTTAAGCAGCTGCTCAACCGTCTTCGGCGTGGCTGCAACGCGGGTTTCATTGGTTAACCGTTCTCTTGGTATGCCAATTCGCATAATGTTCCCTTCCATCTGTAATTATGATGATGGTTTATCAATGTTCGCACGAGGCATGCGCGCACTCTCGAGAGAGGTCAGTGTTACCTCAATAAAATAAAACAGTAACAAACTCTGTATAACCTACTGAAAATGACGCCTGTGATCTAGCGCCAAAAAACAGTATTTATTATGAAATTCGCGAAATAGAGATGAATCGAACCTCAGACAGATAAAATGCCCTAAAAATAGCCCCCAAAGGCTGATAATTCGCTCAAGCGAAGCGGCAAAACATGATTACCTACCTGCCAAAAACAATTGATTAACATTAAATTAACTTATGAAATTCAACTGCTTTATCAGTTTTGGTCACCAAACGCCGAAATTTTCGGCATATCACAAAATGTTATCGCTGTTGTTACCTAACGTGACACGATGAGTGAAAAATGACGCAGACACTGACACAATTTAAATGCAATAATCAGCGACGTTTCTAGTCAATAACAATACCAGTACCTGGTTTGCGCAAGGCGAAGGATTATTTTTATGAAGCTTAAGAACACTCTCCTGGCGTCCGCACTAATTTCTGCGACTGCTTTTTCTGTAAATGCAGCAACAGAATTGACGCCGGAGCAAGCGGCTGCCCTGAAACCCTATGACCGCATTGTGGTCACCGGTCGTTTTAATGCTATCGGTGATGCGGTTGCTGCCGTTTCACGCCGTGCAGATAAAGACGGTGCAGCCTCCTTTTATGTTGTTGATACCTCAGATTTTGGCAGCGGCGGTAACTGGCGCGTTGTTGCCGACGTCTATAAAGCCGACGCTGAAAAAGCGGAAGCGTCAAAAAACCGTGTCATTAACGGCGTTATGGAATTGCCAAAAGATCAGGCCGTTCTGATAGAACCTTACGACACCGTTACAGTGCAAGGTTTCTACCGTAGCCAGCCTGAAGTAAACGATGCCATCACCAAAGCAGCGAAAGAGAAAGGTGCTTACTCCTTCTATATCGTGCGTCAGGTCGATGCCAACCAGGGCGGCAACCAGCGTATTACTGCATTCATCTATAAAGCTGATGCGAAAAAACGCATTGTACAAAGCCCTGATGCGATCCCAGCAGATTCAGATGCTGGTCGTGCCGCATTAGCAGCAGGTGGCGAAGCCGCGAAGAAAGTTGAGATCCCGGGCGTAGCAACTACCGCTTCTCCGAGTGCTGAAGTTGGCCGCTTCTTCGAAACGCAATCCACTAAAGGCGGACGTTACACTGTCACGCTGCCGGATGGAACCAAAGTTGAAGAGCTGAACAAAGCGACCGCCGCCATGATGGTACCGTTCGACAGCATCAAGTTCACCGGTAACTACGGCAACATGACGGAAGTCTCTTATCAGGTAGCAAAACGCGCAGCGAAGAAAGGCGCGAAGTACTATCACATTACCCGCCAGTGGTCAGAACGTGGTAACAACGTGACGATCAGCGCCGATCTGTATAAGTAATACCCAATGCCTTATCAGGTCTACAGTCCTTGTAGACCTGATAATTTCGCGCAGTTCTGTTTCCAGATAAAACAAAAACAGCAGTATTAAGACAACTTTTCACACTATTAGTCACAAATCTCTCTATCCCCATTGCATGCGTTCTCTTCTCTCCGTAAAATCCCGCGCCTTAGTGGCTTTCACCATTTTTATGCGGTTTGCCAAAATAATTATTCTCTCACTCTCGTTTTTGTAACTGGATACAAATGGAAAAGAAATTGGGTCTGAGCGCACTGACCGCGCTGGTTTTAAGCTCAATGCTCGGCGCTGGCGTTTTCAGCCTGCCACAAAATATGGCGGCAGTAGCCAGCCCGGCTGCATTACTAATTGGTTGGGCGATTACCGGTGCGGGTATTCTTTTGCTCGCCTTTGCCATGCTGATCCTGACGCGTATCCGTCCTGAACTGGACGGCGGTATCTTCACCTATGCACGTGAAGGTTTCGGCGAGTTGATTGGCTTCTGCTCTGCGTGGGGATACTGGCTGTGCGCTGTTATCGCTAACGTTTCGTATCTGGTCATCGTCTTCTCTGCGCTCAGTTTCTTTACCGACACACCGGAATTACGTCTGTTCGGCGACGGTAATACCTGGCAGTCGATTGTCGGCGCATCGGTACTGTTATGGATAGTCCATTTTCTGGTGTTGCGGGGAGTACAAACCGCGGCCAGCATTAACCTGGTCGCTACTCTGGCAAAACTATTGCCGCTAGGCCTCTTTATCGTGCTGGCGTTCATGCTGTTTAAGCTCGACACCTTTACTCTCGATTTTACCGGCGTCGCGTTGGGCGTGCCTGTCTGGGAGCAGGTCAAAAACACCATGCTCATCACCCTGTGGGTTTTCATTGGTGTGGAAGGCGCGGTGGTGGTATCTGCCCGCGCCAGAAATAAACGCGATGTTGGTCGCGCCACGCTGTTAGCTGTACTCGCCGCACTGGGCGTTTACCTGTTAGTCACCCTGCTATCCCTCGGCGTTGTCGCGCGACCAGAACTGGCAGAGATCCGCAATCCATCAATGGCCGGTCTGATGGTTAAAATGATGGGGCCATGGGGCGAAATTATTATTGCCGCGGGTCTGATTGTTTCCGTGTGCGGTGCCTATTTAAGCTGGACGATTATGGCGGCGGAAGTGCCGTTCCTCGCCTCCACGCACAAAGCGTTTCCGCGTATTTTTGCACGACAGAATGCACAGGGTGCGCCATCGGCATCGCTGTGGCTAACCAACATCTGTGTACAAATCTGCCTTGTGCTAATCTGGCTCACAGGCTCCGACTACAATACGTTACTGACTATCGCTTCAGAGATGATTCTGGTGCCCTATTTGCTGGTCGGCGCATTTCTGTTAAAAATTGCCACCCGTCCGATTCATAAGGCTGTCGGTATCGGCGCGAGTATTTATGGCATCTGGTTATTGTATGCGTCAGGTCCGATGCATCTGTTGCTGTCTGTGGTGTTATATGCGCCAGGGCTGTTGGTTTTCCTTTATGCCCGTAAAACGCACACGCATGAAAACGTATTAAAACGCCAGGAGATGGCGCTGATCGGCCTGCTGCTTGTTGCTGCTGTGCCAGCTACCTGGATGCTGATAGGCTAACGTTATACCCATCGCTGGCTTCGGAAAATATCAGACTATGAATATCCTGATAAAGGATTATCGGGATATCATGGTTAACGCTGATTAATCGAAAATAATCGCTCTTGCTCTCCCTTCATGCTTGCCCCCCACACTATTTGTTGCTGCGTGTGAAGCGCTTATCACGGCTCTCCAGATGATGACTCATCACAAGGTGTGATCCCCCTATTGAGTTCGAGTTATTCTTTCTACACTTCACAATCGCAAACTGCTTTACGGCGCAACAGTCAGTCACGATCACCTGCTTTATCTTCTTATGAATCACAACATAACATACAGAAACACATCATAACCTTCTCAATTCTTTGTTCACTTTTCATATTGATAAAAGATAAAAAAGAAACACTTAACGAACACATACACATCATAATATATGGATAAATAAAAGAACAATTAATCATCACACAATTAACTATTTGTGCTTTATCTTGTGTTGAGTTTATCATGCAGTTGTGTTGGTATTTGTGTTTGATGATAATGCAACCCGTGCGCTGGTCCCACCAGCTACACTCCCCTCGTCAATTATGTCGGAAATAAAAAAGGTTTATTAATAGCTGCTACTGCATCGATTAATTATGTAATCGGCAGTATTTAGTCATTGAGGGACAAACAAAATGAGAAATAAAGAATTAATGATGACACCCCCTATTAATCCTAAATGGAGTATTAAAATGTTTAAGAAATCAGTGGTTGCAGTATTAATAGTTCTTCCAATGTCTGCTTTTGCTCATGGTCACGGTGGCCACGGCGGTATGGGCGGTCACAATTTTGGTGGCCATGGCCATGGTGGTAACATTGGTCATGCTTTTAGTGGTCATTCGTTTGGTGGTCACTTTGCGGAGCGCATGAATGCAGGTGGTGGCTTCACAGGATTCTCTAAAGGCTCCATCAATATGAGCGATCACCCCATTGCAGATAACACGACACGTTCCATCAGTGTGAAAGATGGTGTCGTTACTAAAAACATTGCCTACAACGGCGTTAATGAACAATATTCTGCGACAACCACAATCAGTCAAGAAACAGGTGTGGTTCGTACCTCAACAGTTACTCGTGATGGTGTGACCAAAACAGCATCAACTGTTGTGTCGCCTGAAATGCGTTCCCACACCGTTGACGTGACGAACGGTGATGTAACGCATTTCTCCGACCATAGCTATGTTGAAGGCGTTGGCGGCCTGTCGATTCACGGCACTAAAGAAGGTGATGAAGCTATTGGTACAGTCACTGCATACAACGATGTATCCAACGCAGTGAAAACTACCCACGCGCTCAAAAACGCTGACCTGACTCGTGTAGCAACAACAGTGATTGCACCAACCATGCGTACTCATAATGTTATGGTGAAAGAAGGTGATCTCACAATCACTCACCTTCGTGGTTATGTTGGAAATGAGACTGTTGGGTATGGTTTCTCTAAGGGCGTAGCTAAAGAAGATGGTTATGCAATCGAAACTTCAGTCAATTCACTTGGCATAGCAACTGTTGGGGCATATGGCCCTAGTCACTATGCAGAGAAGGCAGAAAATCTGAAAACGGGTGAAGTGAAAACAATCACCGATATCACTCCGCCACAACCACAACCAACTCCAGTTGTCGTACACGTTGTACCCGTAACTCCTCTGACTCCTGCGACGCCTGTGAATCCTCCTGTCGTGGTTCACGTTGTTCCAGCATCAACGATTACCCCAGCCACACCAGCGACTACCGTGTATAACGATAAACTCGGTGATAGTGTCATCTTGTATTGGAATATCTAAACTAAATGAGGCTGGAGCAATCCAGCCTTTTTAGAGGAAATAATTATGTCAGTTTTAACAGCAGCAGATTTTCTAAAACTTATTGATCTTGAACCATTCAAGAAGCTAAACAATGAAGCAGGTGTCTCTGTTCAGCGTAGTATTGAATTAGAAAAGCTACGCCTTGCTGTAAAAGAAGGTCATGTAAATCTCCGCTTTTTCCTCAAATGGTTAAATGCATCTGCGGGTTGCCGTTTACAGGAACGATGGTTAAACAAGTTTTTCGCCGATGATCTCGGAGAAATTCCCGCACGATTTCAGCAGTCCCCCAGTAAGAGCACAAAAGAAAAGCTAAAGGAAGAAGTTGCCCGTCTCACAGCGGAACTGAGAGCGTCACAACAACAAAATCAGGTTATTGCTTCTATCGCTTCTGAGGACAATCAGAAAGCCATTTTTGCGGGTATCGTCGAACGTATCGAAGAAGAATCACAAGCTGAACTAAAAGCTTTTACAGAGAAGGCAGCAACACGGGCAAAACAGAAAGCAATAGAGATGATGATAGCTATCTTTCCTAATTGGAAGCCATCAGATTGAACACAAGAGGCTGTGTGTATTATCATGCTCCCTTAATCATTTAAGGGTAGACAATGAAGAACGTAAATCTGATCTTACTCGGAGACAGCACACAGCCACAAGAACGCCGAATGAAAGAAGCGTTAAAGATAAGCAAGGACGTAAAACCTGCCGCTGTGTTAGATGCTGTGAAAGAGGCGTATGAAGGCACAGGCAAGAAACCTAAGCTGAACTATGCACAACTATCACGATGGAGAAAAGGTTTAACCTTCTATCGTTCACCACCGCCAGAAGACGCTATAGATCAGTATTCAGATTTATTTTCCCCACTCTACCAACTCTTAGAGAATCCGGTGATTGTTGCTTCTATCGACATATCAGAATTTGAACAGAGATTGAAGATTCAGATTAAAGAACGAGAACAAAGATTGATTGAAGCAAGAAGGCTTGAAGCCGCTCGTATTATGCAAGAAGCAGAAGAAAGAGATCACAGAAAGTTCACAGAAGAATTCAATAAAATAATGGATAAACTGAGAGAGCTTAGGAAAACATAGCTACAATGGGGAGCCTGTTTTCTGGTTCCCTTTTTTAATGACTAATCATTCTATTACGTTAATCCCCCTCTCTCTATTACTCCTTCGACTATAGCCCGACTAAAATGTGCTCGCCGCTAAATCAGGATGCTGTAACAAACCCCAACAACTTTATTCCTGTGTGCTACTGTGTACACATGAGTTTGTACTGATCACTACACCACTTACACCCTTTCTCTTGTAAGATGCTGTTTTTAACGGAGCCTGAGTATAACAATGGGTAAAAAACCTCCTTTGCCAATTCTTATCACCGGAGGTGCTCGTCGTATCGGCCTCGCCGTCGCATGGCACTTTCTGAACCAAAAACAGCCAGTTATCGTCAGCTACCGAACTCACTATCCTGCCATTGACGGCCTGCGAGAAGCGGGCGCGATTTGTATCCCGGCTGACTTTTCCACGGATGAAGGCGTACTGGCCTTTGCTGATGAGGTCAAAGCGCAGACGGATGGCTTGCGCGCCATTGTGCATAATGCCAGCGCCTGGGTCGCCGAAAAACCCGGCACACCGCTTAGCGAAGTACTGTCACGTATGATGCAGATCCACGTCAATACGCCATATCTGCTCAACCACGCGCTGGAAGGATTGCTACGCGGTCATGGGCACGCAGCCAGCGACATCATCCATTTTACGGATTATGTTGTGGAGCGTGGCAGCGACAAACACATTGCTTATGCTGCCAGCAAAGCGGCGCTGGATAATATGACCCGTTCGTTCGCGCGCAAACTGGCACCGGAAGTGAAAGTGAACGCGATTGCCCCCTCACTTATCCTGTTTAACGAGGGTGACGATGCAGAGTATCGCCAGCAGGCACTAAACAAATCACTGATGAAAACCGCGCCTGGTGAAAAAGAGGTCATTGATTTAATTGACTACCTACTAACCAGTTGTTTTGTCACCGGACGTAGTTTTGCCCTTGATGGCGGGCGTCATCTACGTTAGTGCAGTTTGATCCAACAAAAGATCAGCAACCACGCGCTCAGGCTCCAACACACTACTGCACCGCCGAGCGCGATGGGTAAGCGCATAAACCCGGTGAAATACCACAGTGAAACAAGGTAGACAAAATAGGGAATAATCGACCACATACTGAATACAATGGTTGTACGTAACGCCTCGATCCCACGCTCACTGGCCACGATGTAGTGGGCAATCAACGCAAACGTCGGGAACAGTGGAATTAATCCAGCAATATAGTAATTCTTTGTTTTCGCCAGCAAACCAATCAACACCACCACCAGCGCACCGAGCGCCGCTTTTATAACGAGTCCCATCACTCTGCCTTAACACATCAATAACATCAGCCTCTAGCATAACGGAAGCGTTCTTGTTTAGAAAAGATTAATGGAAGGAAAAACCGGGGCGGTGTATGTTGGCGTTTTATATTCAAAATGAATGATATGAACACCATCGTATTTGTTGAAGATGATCCCGAAGTTGGCTCACTGATTGCAGCCTATCTGGCCCGGCATGATATTGAGGTTATCCTTGAACCTCGTGGTGATTTGGCCGAGGAGAAAATCCTGCACGTTCAACCCGATCTGGTGTTATTAGATATCATGCTGCCGGGCAAAGACGGGATGACTATCTGCCGCGATTTACGCGGACGCTGGCAAGGCCCGATTGTTCTGCTCACCTCGCTGGACAGCGACATGAACCATATCCTGGCGCTGGAAATGGGCGCCTGTGACTATATCCTGAAGACAACGCCGCCAGCTGTGCTGCTGGCTCGCCTGCGCCTGCACCTGCGCCAGAATGAACACTCAGCACAGTCTAAAGGCATTCAAGCGGCAACCATCACACCGCACACAACGCTGCGCTTTGGCACACTCACAATCGATCCCACCAACCGCTCCGTGCTGCTCGGCGGCGAGCAAATCTCTCTTTCTACCGCTGATTTTGAATTACTGTGGGAGTTGGCAACCCATGCCGGGCAGATTATGGACCGTGATGCGTTGCTAAAAAACCTGCGCGGCGTAAGTTATGACGGCATGGATCGCAGCGTCGATGTCGCGATTTCCCGCTTACGCAAAAAACTGCTCGATAACGCGACTGAACCCTATCGAATCAAAACGGTACGCAACAAAGGTTATCTGTTCGCACCGCACGCCTGGGACGACGCGCCGCAGAAGTAATCCAACCGGGCCGATCTCATTGGTCGGCGGGATTGTTCACAATACGTTACACCGTCACGTAAAATCGTCTACAGAACAGGCATATAAACGCCATCCGACGCCGTTCCACACTTTTTGTGTGGCTGTTACCCTCCCCCCTCCCTATAATCCGTCGCGGTCCTGAACCCTTATGGTTCATAGGTTTTTTTCGCACTAACAAATCTCTTTCCGGCATTTCAGGTGCTGAATGAGGCAAGAGGCTACAATATGTTCGTAACGCTCGCGTATATCGCGTTCTTTTTGGTTTGTTCATGGGCAATTTTTAGAATCAACCAAAAAAGTCACTCTCTTTCAAAAAGCGTCTTCATCGCTATTTTTATGGGTGCCGTTATCGGCTTATCCCTGCATCTCATTGCTGCTGACGAAAGTAAAACAGTTATCGACTGGTATAATGTTATCGGCAACGGTTATGTTAATTTACTGAAGCTGGTTGCGGTTCCGCTGATTTTCATCTCTATTCTCTCAGCCATTAATAAGCTCGAAAACAGCGCTGGCATTGGGAAAATGTCGTTAACCATTGTCGGATGCATGCTCTGTCTGGTAATGATTGCCGGTTTTATTGGGCTGTTGACTGCACATGTATTAGGTCTGGACGCCAGCGCGTTTGTTCATATGCAGTCCACACTGACGGCAGACGATGTGAGTAAAACTGCCGCCATTTCACTGCCTAAACTGGTTACATCTCTGATCCCAACGAATATCTTCCTTGATCTAACAGGAGCCAGAAGCGTTTCCGTCATTGGCATTGTTATCTTCACCCTGCTTGCCGGCGTGGCATTATTAAAGGTCAAACAAGACGCCCCGCAAGAAGGTAAAAAATTAAGTGCTGGCATTAACGCTATCCAGATTTGGGTGATGAAAATGGTGCGTATCGTTATTGCCCTCACCCCTTATGGTGTGATGGCATTAATGGCAGGCGTATTTTCCGCGTATCGATTTGAACAATTTGCCAGTCTGTTAGGCTTTATTGCTGCCTGTTACCTTGCGATTCTGATGATGTTTATCGTCCACGCACTGATACTGGTTCTGAGCGGTAATAATCCCGTTCACTATTTTAAAACTGTCTGGCCAGTTTTAACCTTTGCATTTGTTTCACGCAGCAGTGCAGCATCTATTCCACTGGCTATTTCCGCACAAGAAAAATTTGGCGTGCAAAACACCATAGCTAATATTGCAGCTTCATTCGGCTCCAGCATGGGTCAAAACGGCTGTGCCGGGATCTATCCGGCTATTATGGTGGCGATGATTGCTCCAACAATTGGGATTGATCCGCTATCAGTACATTTTTTGCTCGCCATGCTGCCTGCGATTGCGCTGGGTTCTATTGGGGTGGCGGGTGTCGGCGGTGGCGGAACATTTGCTGCGCTGATCGTCCTTTCAACGCTGAACTTCCCGGTCGCGCTGGTGGGGATTTTCATTGCTATCGAGCCTGTCGTCGATATGGCCAGAACGGCATTAAACGTGAACGGTTCGATGATGTCTGGCGTGCTGGCTAACAGGCTCCTGAAAAAGAGTGCTGAAAAACCACAACCAGTGAACGCGAATTAGTCAGTCCTAAAAAGATCAAAGCCTTCCTGTTCCTGGAAGGCTTTCTTTTGTGTCAACTAAACGTCAGTCCGTCGTATTTTTTCCAACGGTAGTTTACGGCGGAGATAATCCAGCAGCCGATAAAGACGCCAATAATCGCAAAACCGACATTCCCCATATGGTCACTCAAATTGCTGACGGTATCCCACAAACCACCCTGAAGCGAAAACGCGTCAGAGAGAAGTCCCAGCGCCTCCAGCCCGCCAATAAATAGCGCAACAATCACGGAAGTCCCGGTAATGGTCATATTGTAATAGAGCTTACGTTGCGGCTTATTGAACGCCCATCCGTAGGCCTCAACCATCAGAATACTGTCGAGACAATCAATTAACGCCATACCGCAGGTAAACAGCGCCGGGAACACGAGAATTGACCAAATCGACATGCCGCTGGACGCGCTTGAAGCAGAAATTCCCAGCAGAGAAATTTCAGTGGCGGTATCAAAACCCAGACCAAACAGAAAGCCGACAAAATACATATGCCAGTCTTTACCTACCAGCCGAAACGCTGAGCGGAAAAGCCAGTTCAGAGGGCCTGAAACTGTAATGTCTTCCGTAGTGCCATCGTAAGTACCGGTGCGTTTAAGATGGCGGAATGCCTTCCAGACCTGGCAGAAAATAATGAGATTGATGGTAGCCAGAATCAGCAAAAATACGGCAGAAACCGTAGTTCCTATCAGACCACCGACATTCTGAAACCATGCCATATGTTGCTTAAACACGCTGGTAGTTAACGCAATGCCAATGCTGGCCAGCACCACAATGGTAGAGTGTCCCAGAGAAAACCAGGCCCCCGTTGTCAGGGCACGTTTTTTCTGCTGCATGAGTTTACGCGTCGCGCTGTCTATCGCGGCGATATGATCGGCATCAACGGCATGGCGCAAACCATAGCACCACGCAATCAGACTCAGTGCCAGTAAGGAAGTATTGTTGCTAAACGCGGTGAAAGCCCACAGCCACGCTACGATGTTTGCCCCGATGAGTAAGACCATCAACAAAAGAATATTCGGGCGTTTTTTTAATAACGAAAACAATGCGTTCATTGTTTCCGGCCTGTCAAATTTTCGCTCAACAACTCACCACACCGCCGTTCATTAATTGATTAATACAACGTTTACCAGGCTAATGATAACTCTTAAGAATTACTAACCCAGTGTCGTAGATCAAAGTTGATTACCACCTGAAGCAAGTTCTGCCATCGCTAGCTCCGCAATACGCAGAGGTACCGTTGCGCTGTCACCCTCTTGCAGAAACCAGACGGACGACAACCCACACCAGGCAACAATCCACATCAGTAAACGCTGCCGTTCAATTCTGGCGATTTCAGACACAATGTTGACTCGTTGCGTGAATATTTCCGGCTCAATGGCGACAGGTCTGGTAGGTTCGGCAAGATCGGGGTTAGTAAAGATATTGGCATAATCAAAGCCACGCTCGCCCACCAGCCCTTTGGGATCGATAGCCAGCCATCCTCTCGTTCCGAAATCAAGAATATTGCCGTGGTGTAGATCGCCATGTAATACGACTGCATCATGGGGTGAAGATAGCAGTACGTTTGCCACCGCAGCACAACGCGTTAGGATACCGCCATGCTTTTTCGCGGCTGGAGCCAGATCGCGAAACCAATGGTGCAGAGGTGTTAACGCAGGCGTAGAAGCATTTCGGGAGAGATGGAGTCTACTGGCAGCATGGCAAATAATGCGACAGGCCTGCGCATCGTTGCCAGTCCAGGACATGTCCGCTAAAGACCATGTCTCTGTCGCACGTTCCAGCAGAATCGCCCCTGCTGCATGAGCAAGTACTTTCGCTGCGCCATTTCCGTTCCACCAGACCATGAGTTCACAGCCGATCCGTTCACTGTCATCATCGGTGATCTTTAGTATGGCTTTCTGCCCGTCCTTGACCACCACCACAGGCAAAAGCTGCGATGTGTGCGTTTCAAACGGTTCACCATCTGGAGTGAGCCCCCAACGGTTAAGCCAGGTGTTGAACAGACGATTTTCCAAACAATATCCTCATTTTTCTCTGGAAGATGGTAATCAAAAAGATCCGTGTCGGCATTATTCCTGTTTTCTTTTGGTTGAGCCACAACCCCCACTTCCATCATCACTGACTTATCGGGTAGAGCACTAACAGGCACATCCTTGTGTATCTGTGTGCCATGCTGACTGTGTTCGGTATATGAGGAGGACACGATGATCACGTTATGCAAAACCTGTGGAACATCCTATGAGGTAACTGGCGCCCATCCGGAACATTGCGATATCTGCCTGGATGAACGTCAATATGTCCCCACAAGCGGGCAGAAATGGATCGATTTTGACACCCTGTGTGCATCGCATACAAATAAGTGGAAGCAACACGACAGTACCCTCCTCAGCATCCGCACCGTTCCTGATTTTGCAATTGATCAGCGCGCGTTTCTTGTGCGTACCCCAGAAGGAAATATTCTGTGGGACTGCATTGCCACGCTCGACGATGCCACAAAAACGCTAATAACGTCCCTTGGCGGCCTTAAGGCTATCGCGATTTCGCATCCTCATTACTACACCACCATGCAGGACTGGGCTGCGGAATTTAACGCGCCGATTTACCTTCATACAAGCGACAGAAGGTGGGTAATGCGTGACAGCCCGTGGATTAGATTCTGGGATGGCGACACCATTGAGTTAACCCGTGACGTCACGATGATACGTCTCGGCGGGCACTTTGCTGGCGGCTGCGTCCTGCACTGGGCGCGTGACGAAGGCGTGGTGCTTTCTGGCGACATCGTTCAAGTTACACCAGGTGCCCATGCAGTCTCATTTATGTGGAGCTACCCCAATATGCTACCGTTGCCAGCCGCCACCGTCAGCGACATCATCCAACGCCTGAGAACAGTGAAATTTAAGCAACTTTACGGCGCATTTGAAGGTAAAGATATTACGCAAAATGCCGATGAAATTGTGCGCCGTTCAGGTGAAAAATATATTTCCTGCCTCAAATAAACCGCAGTTTATTCACCAACCATGCTCAGGAAGGTAAAAATGGATAGAACTTATAAATCACGCCCATCACAGAAACACTCACTATCACACTGATAATGAAGTAGGTTTTGAAAGGCTGCTTTTGTGTTTTATGGCGAAAGATTTGTTGACCCGCTATCGCGCCGCCCCATCCGCCCACAACGCCAAACACCAGCAATGTGGATTCCGGCACTCTGCGCCAGTCCTTGCGTGCCGCCATTTTGTCCACGCCGTATAACAGCAGCGTCAGAACGTTGGCGAGTAGAAACCATATAACAAGAGGATAAGCGGTGAAAATGCAGCCGACCGCTGCGAAAATGAGTAGCGAATAACAACAGCGATTGAGATTCATATTTTCAGTCACAGCACTTTTCAGGAAGTATCGGCACACATTATACGCAAGGTCAGTCATCCCTGCCACGGGTGAGAATATCCCTTTTATTATTATGCCTATATCCCCAAAGATAGCGCAAATGCTCTGGTCTGCGGCGTACCTAACAATTCAAACAAGAGAGCCGTTTTCATTATTCAAAACAAATGGTAATTTATTAAACCCAAATGGAGAAATTGTTCTGGAGTCACAAGGATGAGAAAATACTCATATCCATATTTGTTTTTTGTTACCGTCTCATCTCTCGGCGCAATATTTCTCTTTTACTGGTGGAAGGTAACGATATACAGAGCGACATTTCTCTACCCGCTCACATCCAAATACCTCATGCTTATTTCTCTGGCAGTGTCATTGTTAATTACCTTATTTCTGGTAGGTAATGGGATAATGAAAAAAAGTCCCTTCCAAACCTATCTGAAATTATTTGGTGGCATCAGCATTGCCATGGTGCTGTTTTCAGTGATCATGGTTATGGCGATAACCTGGTTCATTCCGGGTGTCCCCTCGTCCTATACCGCCACATACGTCTATGCTACAGGAAGTTCTAAAAGTTGTTCGGGGGCTGATGTTGACGATCCGGATCTCGGGACTAACATCAGAATTTGCTATCCCGAAGGTAACTACGAATATAACAACACCATCTACGTTGAGAAACGAAGTAACCTTTTAGGTGCGGTCGTGACATACGCCAGAACAACCCCACCCCGATTTTGATTAACTTACAGCGTAGAAAGCAATGCGTGATCCAGCGAAAGGTCATTCCGCGCCCGTAGGAGCCATAAGAATGCAGAAAAGAGATATACAGTGTACTCTGCGTGGACAAGCACGCCGGATGGTGATCGGAGAACCTTTCTGAACCCACGCATCGGCGGATACCGCTGTGCCCACTTTTCCCCTGAGGGACACGTGCACTCGCTAACTTATTGAGCGTTCGGTGATTTTTTATGAAGAAACTGTTTGTGCAGTTTTACCTCCTGCTGTTTGTCTGCTTTTTGGTGATGACCCTGTTGGTCGGTCTGGTATACAAATTCACCGCAGAACGCGCAGGCAGACAGTCGCTCGACGATTTGATGAAAAGCTCGTTGTACCTGATGCGCAGTGAACTACGCGAAATCCCGCCACGCGACTGGGGTAAGACGCTGAAGGAGATGGATTTAAACCTCTCATTTGACCTGCGCGTTGAACCGCTGAATAAGTACACACTGGATGCCCCAACCATGCAGCGTTTGCGCGAAGGCGATATTGTGGCACTTGACGATCAATACACCTTCATTCAACGCATTCCTCGCAGCCATTATGTGCTGGCCGTCGGTCCGGTTCCCTACCTCTATTTTCTCCATCAAATGCGCTTGCTGGACATCGCGCTGATGGCGTTTATTGCTATCTCACTGGCCTTCCCGGTACTGATCTGGATGCGCCCGCACTGGCAGGAAATGCTCAGACTCGAATCCGCCGCACAACGTTTTGGTGAAGGACATCTGAGTGAACGCCTTCATTTTGACAGCGGTTCCAGCTTTGAGCGCCTGGGCGTAGCGTTTAACCAAATGGCCGACAATATCAATGCGCTGATCGCCAGTAAAAAACAGCTCATCGATGGTATTGCCCATGAGCTTCGTACTCCGCTGGTACGTTTACGTTACCGGCTGGAAATGAGTGATAACCTCACCGAGCAGGAATCTCAGGCGCTGAATCGTGATATCGGCCAACTGGAAGCGTTGATCGAAGAGTTACTGACCTACGCCCGCCTGGATCGCCCGCAAAATGAACTGAAACTCAGCGTACCGGACCTGCCTGCTTGGTTGACAACCCATCTGGAGGATGTGCAAAGCGTAAATCCTGACCGTGCGGTGCAATTACGTCATCTCGAAACTGGCGACTACGGCGCGTTGGATATGCGCCTGATGGAGCGGGTCCTGGATAATTTGCTGAATAATGCCCTGCGCTATTGCCAGTCAACGGTGCAAGCCAGTCTGCTGCTGAACGGCAATCAAGCCACGCTGGTAGTGGAAGACGACGGCCCCGGCATTGCACCAGACGCTCGCGAACAGATTTTTGAACCGTTTGTACGCCTTGATCCCAGCCGTGATCGGGCAACCGGGGGTTGTGGGCTTGGGTTAGCCATCGTCCACTCAATAGCGTTGGCTATGGGAGGGACGGTCGTCTGTGATAAAAGTGAACTTGGCGGCGCCCGGTTTACTTTCCGTTGGCCCGTCTGGCATAACATTCCTGAAATTTCGGCTGCCTGACCTATTCTGCTCGGTGGCCAGGCGGTAGATGTTGTGCTATAAAAAAGTATGTTGTAACTAAAATGGTAAATCTATGGCCCGTTACGATCTTGTTGACCGCCTGAACGGCACCTTTCGCCAGATGGAACAAGGACTGGCGCTTCTGAACGAAAACCTGTTGCAGCAGACGCTGCTGATTGCCCGCGTATTCTCGTTACCGGAAGTGGTCAAAGAGGCAGAGCATGCCCCTCTACAGAGCATTGATGTTAAGCAGCATTTAGGCAAAGAGGCTGAAGCGCTGGCACTGCGCCATTACCGTCACCTGTTTATTCAGCAGCAGTCCGAAAACCGCAGCAGCAAAGCGGCCGTCCGCCTACCGGGTGTATTGTGCTACCAGGTTGATAATGCGGGGCAATGTGCTCTGGAAGAACAAATCCAGCGTATAAACCAGTTGAAAACCACCTTCGAGCGCATTGTTACAGTAGAATCAGGGCTGGCGCCGGCAGCACGTTTCGAATGGGTGCATCGCCACCTGCCGGGGCTGATTACACTGAATGCCTATCGCACGCTCACCGTTGTCAGAGATCCTGCCACCCTGCGATTCGGCTGGGCTAACAAGCACATTATTAAAAACCTGAAACGTGATGAAGTACTGCAGCAACTGGAAAAAAGCCTGACCTCACCGCGCAGCGTACATCCCTGGACACGTGAAGAATGGCAGGCGAAGCTTGAACGCGAATATCAGGATATCGCCGACTTACCGCAGCAGGCCCGCCTGAAAATTAAAAGGCCGGTAAAAGTGCAGCCTATTGCCCGAGTCTGGTACAAAGGAGAGCAAAAACAGGTGCAATATGCCTGCCCGACGCCACTAATTGCACTGCTTAATGACGACAACGGTATGACCGTACCGGATATCGGCGAGTTACTGAATTACGATGCCGATAACGTTCAGCATCGCTTTAAACCTCAGGCGCAGCCGTTGAGATTGATTATTCCCCGGCTGCACCTGTACGTTGCGGATTAACTGCCTGGCCGCATGCTGCCAACCATCAGCTCCGGACGTACCCAGCTGTCGAACTCCGCTTCGGTTAGATATCCCAGCGCCAGAGCGGAGGCTTTTAGCGTCAGCCCTTCTTTATGCGCTTTTTTGGCAATTTCAGCCGCTTTATCGTAACCGATATGGGTGTTGAGCGCGGTCACCAGCATCAGCGACTCATTGAGCAGTTGATCTATTCGTTCACGGTTGGGCTCGATTCCCGTCGCGCAATGTTCATTGAAGCTTTCCATACCGTCCGCCAGCAGGCGTACCGACTGCAGGAAGTTGTGGATGACCATCGGTCGATAGACGTTGAGCTCAAAGTTACCTGACGCCCCGCCCATATTGATGGCGACATCGTTACCCATCACCTGGCAGCACAACATGGTCAGCGCTTCACACTGGGTAGGATTGACTTTACCCGGCATGATCGAGCTGCCCGGTTCGTTTTCCGGAATTGAAATTTCGCCAATACCACAGCGCGGGCCAGATGCCAGCCAGCGTACATCGTTGGCGATTTTCATCAGCGACGCTGCCAGCCCTTTTAGCGCTCCGTGGGCATGAACCAGGGCATCGCAGGTGGCCAGCGCTTCAAATTTATTCGGAGCGGTAACGAACGGCGCGCAGGTAATGACCCGCAGTTCGTCCGCGACCCGGCGGGCGTATTCGGGATGAGTGTTCAGTCCGGTACCTACCGCGGTTCCCCCCAACGCCAGTTCTGCCACATGCGGTAAACTGTTTTCAATGTGTCTGAGGTTATGTTCAAGCATTGCTACCCAGCCGGAAATCTCCTGGCCAAGCGTAAGTGGAGTTGCATCTTGCAGATGTGTACGACCAATTTTAACGATATCGGCGAAAGCGTGGGACTTATCACTGAGCGTTTTGGTCAACACATTTAATTGTGGGATCAAAGATTTACGTAGCGCCAGCAGTGCGGCAACGTGCATTGCGGTCGGGAAGACATCGTTCGAGCTTTGGCTTTTATTGACATCATCGTTGGGGTGTACTTTTCGCTCCATCCCCCGCACGCCGCCCAGCAATTCGCTGGCCCGGTTTGCCAGCACCTCGTTCATGTTCATATTGCTTTGCGTGCCTGAGCCGGTTTGCCAGATGGCCAGCGGAAACTCATCGCGGTGTTTATCTGCCAACACCTCATCTGCAGCCTGCATAATAGCCCTGGCTTTATCCTCCGCCAGCAGCCCCAGATCCTGGTTAACCTTTGCCGCGGCGCGTTTCGTCAGCGCCAGCGCATGGATCAGCGAGACCGGCATTTTCTCCGTAGAGATACGAAAATGCTCCAGCGAACGTTGGGTTTGCGCGCCCCAAAGCTTATCGGCAGGAACATCAATCGCCCCCATTGAATCATTCTCGCGGCGTACCGTTACCATTACCTGCTCCTTACATTAACAGTTGATTAGGTTATGTTTCGACATTGCCCATTTGCATTGGTCTTATGAGTATTAACGAGGATAAAGCTGTCGTTTGGTGGTTCGTGCGGTAAAAAAAACCGCCCCGAAGGGCGGCTGACGTTACTTAACGCAGCGTGCGCACTGCGACGTCTGAATTTGCTTGAAGAAATCGTTGCCTTTGTCATCAACCAGAATAAATGCCGGGAAATCTTCTACTTCAATTTTCCAGATGGCTTCCATCCCGAGTTCCGGGTATTCCACGCACTCCAGGCTCTTGATACTGCCCTGAGCCAGTACCGCTGCGGGGCCGCCAATACTGCCCAAATAGAAGCCGCCATGTTTATGGCAAGCATCGGTCACCTGCTGGCTGCGATTGCCTTTCGCCAGCATAATCATGCTCCCACCAGCGGCCTGAAGCTGGTCAACATACGAGTCCATACGTCCGGCAGTGGTTGGCCCCAGCGAACCAGAGGCATAGCCTTCCGGCGTTTTTGCCGGACCTGCGTAATAGATCGGGTGATCTTTAACATACTGCGGCAAACTTTCGCCGTTATCCAGCCGTTCTTTCAGTTTCGCATGCGCAATATCACGACCAACAATGATTGTACCGTTAAGTGACAGACGCGTAGAAACCGGGTACTGCGACAGCTGGGCCAGGATCTCTTTCATCGGGCGATTGAGGTCAACGCGCACCGCTTCACCCTCTCCCGCCTGGCGCAGCTCTTCCGGTATAAATTTGCCAGGATTATGTTCCAGTTTTTCGATCCAGATACCTTCACGGTTGATCTTGGCTTTGATATTCCGATCGGCTGAGCAAGAAACGCCCATTCCAACCGGACACGACGCGCCGTGACGCGGCAGGCGGATCACGCGGATATCATGCGCGAAGTACTTCCCACCAAACTGCGCGCCAAGCCCCAAATTCTGCGCCTCAATCAGCAGCTCTTTTTCCAGCTCTACATCGCGGAATGCCTGACCATGTTCGTTACCTTCTGTCGGCAGTTCGTCGTAGTATTTTGCAGAAGCCAGTTTGACCGTTTTCAGCGTGGCTTCTGCCGATGTTCCACCGATTACGAACGCGATGTGATACGGCGGACAAGCCGCAGTGCCCAACGTACGCATTTTCTCAACCAGGTAATCTTTTAATTTGCCCGGTGTTAGCAGCGCTTTGGTTTCCTGGTACAGATAGGTTTTGTTCGCCGAACCACCACCTTTGGCAATACACAGGAATTTGTATTCATCTCCGTCGACGGTATACAAATCGATTTGTGCTGGCAGATTGGTACCGGTGTTCACCTCTTTATACATATCCAGCGCGGCGTTTTGTGAATAGCGCAGGTTGTCTTCGATGTAGGTGTTATAGACGCCTCGTGCCAGCGCCTCCTCATCACCCCCACCGGTCCAGACACGCTGACCTTTTTTACCCACGATAATCGCAGTTCCGGTGTCCTGACAGGTCGGCAAAATGCCTTTTGCCGCGATGTCAGAGTTACGCAGGAATTGCAGGGCCACATATTTGTCGTTTTCGCTGGCCTCCGGGTCGCGCAGAATATCAGCTACCTGCTGTTGATGTGCGGGACGCAGCATAAACGACGCATCATGAAAGGCCTGACGAGCCAGCAGGGTTAAGGCTTGCGGTGCAACTTTAACAATCTCCTGCCCTTCAAATTCGGCAACAGAGACATAGTCGCTGGTCAGCAGATAGTATTCGGTATCATCCTTTTTGAGGGGGAAAGGATGCTGATAATGAAAGGGTTTGTTTGACATTGTGCTCTCACTTACTGCTCGGTCTGGTTATTCTCTGGGCAGATGTTCCATTGCCCTGCTTCCCTGCCGCAGATCCGGTTGTAGAAGGAAGAGCTTTCTGCAACCGGAATTACTCAGGGTATTAAAAGCGAGTCACCATATCCTACACATTTTTTTAACAAAAACTGAGACAAGTACGACTTTTTACATGTGCAGGTTACTTCCCTCAGGGTTTCTTGGTTTAATAGCCGTAGAAAATTCAACATTGAAACAGGGCTTGATAATGCAAAAACTCATCAACTCAGTGCAGAACTACGCCTGGGGAAGTAAAACGGCGTTAACGGAACTCTATGGCATTGCCAACCCCACTCAGCAACCGATGGCTGAGTTGTGGATGGGCGCGCATCCGAAAAGCAGTTCGCAGGTTCTGGGCGCTGACGGTCAGACGGTTGCTCTGCGCGACGTTATCGAGCACGATAAATCCGCACTGCTAGGCGAAGCCGTAGCGCAACGTTTTGGTGAACTGCCCTTCCTGTTTAAAGTACTCTGCGCTGCTCAACCACTTTCGATTCAGGTTCATCCTAACAAGCACAATTCTGAAATTGGATTTGCCAAAGAAAACGCCGCGGGGATCCCGATGGATGCCGCCGAGCGCAACTACAAAGATCCTAACCACAAACCAGAACTGGTATTTGCTTTGACGCCTTTCCTGGCGATGAACGCATTCCGCGAGTTCTCTGACATTGTTGCATTGTTACAACCCGTTTCCGCCGCACATCCAGCTATTGCACATTTCCTGGAAGAACCGAGTGCGGAACGTCTGAGCTATCTTTTCGCCAGCTTGCTGAATATGCAGGATGAGGAGAAATCCCATGCGTTGGCGATCCTGAAATCGGCGCTGAACAGCCAGCAGGGTGAACCCTGGCAAACCATCCGTCTGATCGCTGACGTCTACCCGAACGACAGTGGGCTTTTCTCCCCGCTGCTGCTCAATGTGGTGAAACTCAATCCAGGCGAGGCTATGTTCTTATTTGCCGAAACCCCGCACGCTTACCTGCAAGGTGTGGCACTTGAGGTGATGGCTAACTCGGACAACGTGCTGCGTGCCGGACTGACGCCAAAATATATTGATATCCCGGAACTGGTCGCCAACGTGAAGTTTGTCGCCAAGCCAGCAAACCAGTTACTGACCACGCCGGTTGAATCTGATGGTGAACTGGACTTCCCAATCCCGGTTGACGATTTTGCGTTCTCCCTGCATGACCTTACTACTAATGGCGCAGATATCAGCCAGCAAAGTGCAGCCATTTTGTTCTGCATAGAGGGTGAAGCCGTGCTGAGCAAAGGCGAGCAACGTCTGGTTCTGCGACCGGGTGAATCGGCCTTTATTGGCGCGAATGAATCGCCGGTTAACATCAGTGGCGCAGGTCGTTTAGCCCGGGTTTATAACAAGCTATAGCAAGATACTGATATTTTTGACAACTCTTGCTAAGCTGTAGTGAGTTAAAGACATGTCACTCCTCCAGGCGTCTTCAAACGCCTGGTTTTATTTTATGGATATCGAAATGAAAAAATCGCTGGTAGCTGCGGGTGTGGTGGTTGCGCTGGGTATCGTCTGGACGGGCGGCGCCTGGTACACAGGTAAGAAACTTGAAACGCATCTCGCCGAGATGGTGACACAGGCAAACGATCAGTTAAAACGTTTCTCCCCTGAGGCGGGCATTGAACTGAGTTATCAAAACTACCAGCGCGGGGTGTTCAATAGCCAACTGCAATTGGTGGTGAAACCAATCGCCGGGCAGGCAGATTCCTGGCTAAAACCGGGGCAAAGTATCGTCCTGAATGAAACCGTCGATCACGGTCCATTCCCGCTGGCTCAGTTGAAATCACTGAATCTGGTCCCGGCTATGGCCTCCGTGAAAACGACTCTGGTCAATAACGACGTTACCAAACCACTGTTTGATATTGCCAAAGGTGAGTCGCCATTTGTCATTAATTCCCGAATCGGCTACAGCGGCGATACCCGTTCCGATCTCTCCCTCAAACCACTGAACTATGAGAAAGGCGACGAAAAAGTAGCCTTCAGCGGCGGGGAATTCCAGTTTACAGCAGACAAAGAAGGTAACGCTGTCTCGCTGACAGGCAATGCGCAAAGCGGCGTGGTCAATGCAGTCAACGAGTATGACCAGAAAGTACAAATGACTTTCAATAACCTGAAAACTGAGGGTTCCAGCAGTATTGCCAGCTTTGGTGAGCGCATAGGCGACCAGAAATTGTCACTCGATAAACTGTCGATTTCCGTCGAAGGTAAAGAGTTGGCGGTTCTGGAAGGCATGGGTATTGATGGTAAATCCGATCTGATCAACGACGGTAAAACTGTCAACAGCCAGTTGGATTACACGCTGAACAGTCTGAAATTGCAGGGTCAGGATATGGGTAGCGGTAAACTGACGCTGAAAGTTGGCCAGATTGACGGTGAAGCATTACACCAGTTCAGTCAGCAGTATAGCGCCCAAACCAAGGCGCTGATGGCGCAGATTGATGTGGTACAAAATCCTGAGCTTTATCAGCAAAAAGTCACTGAAGCCTTCTTCAATGCGCTGCCGATTCTGATGAAAGGCGAGCCGGTTATCACCATTGCCCCGCTGAGCTGGAAAAATGCGAAAGGTGAAACCGCATTTAATCTGTCACTGCTGCTAAAAGATCCGACAGCAAATACTGAGGAACCACAAACGCTGGCTCAGGAAGTGGATCGTTCGGTCAAATCACTGGATGCTAAGCTGACGATTCCGGTTGATATGGCGACTGAGTTCATGACGCAGATTGCCAAAATTGAAGGCTATCAGCAGGAGCAAGCGGCCGATCTGGCGAAGCAACAGGTGAATGGCCTGGCGGCAATGGGTCAGATGTTCCGTATTACAACGATGCAGGACAACGTCATCGGCTCCAGCCTGCAATATGCAAACGGCCAGGTTACGTTAAACGGACAAAAAATGTCGCTGGATGAGTTTGTTGGTATGTTCGGTATGCCTTCTCTCGGCGAGCCGGATGTCCCGGCTATTCCGCAACAGTAAATACGCGTGACAACAGGCCCGATAACCGTGTGTTTATCGGGCCTTTTTTATTTTGCCACCGCCAGCCGGGCGGAAAGCGTTAAGTTACGCGAATGACCATCATCGTGCCCAATGCGCTGTAGCATGCGCTCAGCAAGGGTATAACCCATTTCACGCGCGGGCGTGCAGGCCCAAATAATGGGGATATCGTCCAGTGCATTTTCCGCTACATCGGCAAATCCGGCTAACGAGATCTGCTGCTCGAAGTAGCGATCTACGCCAATTTCACCACTCTGACGCCCTGCTCTCATCAGGCCAAACCAGGCGCCAACGGCTATGGTTTCGTTGTAGCACACCACTGCGCTGATCGTTGGGTTACGACGTAATAGCGCGGTCACCTCCTCTGCGGCCTGCTTTTGGCTGGATGAGCACTCCAGCACCCAGTCGCTATGAAACGGTAAACCATACTTTAGCAACGTCGTACAATAGCCGCCGACACGCTCTGCACGGGTCAATGAAGAACTCTGTCCCCCCAACCACGCGATGCGCTGATGTCCATGGCGTATCAGATGTTCAACCAGCAATTGCGCTGCCTGCATGTTGTCAGGCCTGACGGTGTCGACGTCATCCAGGTAGCTGGCCCGAGACGCAAACACTACCGGAATCCCCTTATCGGCGGCCAGTTGTTGTAGGTCGTCGCTACTGCCGGCAGCCCCGGCGATCACCACACCATCAACCCCTTGATTAAGCAGCATAGCGAAACGCTGCGCCAGCTGTTCGCCATCTCTGCCACCATGTAATAAAAAAACCATGCGCCCCTGCGCTTCTAATGCTTCCGTCAGCCCCGCTGTCAACTCGGCGTAAAACGGGGTGGAGAGGTCGCGCACGATCAAACCAATTACCCCGCTCTGCCCGCCACGCAGCGCTGATGCCTGGCGATTACGCACAAACCCCAGTTGCTCAATAGCGGCATTCACCCGTTCGCCGGTCGCGGATGAAATACGGCCTTTTCCACTGAGCACCAATGAGACGGTACTAACCGAAACGCCCGCGGCCAGCGCAACATCATGGATGGTTATTTTTTTGGCTATAGCCATAAAAACGGAAAACTCCCTGATAACGTGACGGATAAAACGTTTTATCAATCACATATATTTATACGCCCTATTATCGTTCGATAATGTGATTTATACCGCACTAAAATTAGGTAAAACGTTTTATCTTCTCGCCATCATTAGTCAGCTAGCTTTTACGAGGAGTCGTTTGATGACGACGAGAACCACACCAAAAATTACGTTATGGGAATTTTTCCAGCAGTTGGGCAAAACCTTTATGCTGCCCGTGGCTCTGCTCTCATTCTGCGGGATCATGTTAGGGATCGGCAGCTCGTTAAGTAGTCATGATGTCTTAACGCTGATTCCGGCATTGGGTAATCCGGTACTGCAGGCTATTTTTACCTGGATGAGCAAAGTAGGCTCATTTGCGTTTAGCTTCTTACCGGTGATGTTCTGTATTGCCATACCTCTCGGCCTGGCCCGCGAGAACAAAGGCGTAGCGGCATTTGCCGGTTTTGTTGGTTATGCGGTGATGAACCTTGCCGTCAACTTCTGGTTAACCGCGAAAGGTATCTTGCCTACCACGGATGCCACGATCCTGAAGGCTAACAACGTACAGAATATCCTGGGGATCCAGTCGATCGACACCGGGATCCTCGGCGCTGTTATTGCCGGGATCATCGTCTGGATGCTGCATGAACGTTTCCACAACATTCGCCTGCCGGATGCACTGGCCTTCTTCGGCGGTACCCGCTTTGTACCAATTATCTCTTCGGTGGTGATGGGACTGGTCGGCCTGGTCATTCCCCTGGTTTGGCCGGTTTTCGCCATGGGCATTAACGGGCTCGGCCACATCATCAACAGCGCGGGCGAATTTGGTCCAATGCTGTTTGGTACTGGTGAACGTCTACTGCTGCCGTTTGGTCTGCATCATATTCTGGTGGCGCTCATTCGCTTCACCGAAGCTGGCGGCACGCAGGAAGTCTGCGGTCACAGCGTGAGCGGCGCACTGACTATTTTCCAGGCTCAACTGAGCTGCCCAACGACACAAGGTTTCTCTGAAAGCGCAACCCGCTTCCTGTCGCAGGGTAAAATGCCGGCGTTCCTCGGTGGTTTGCCGGGGGCAGCGCTCGCTATGTACCACTGTGCTCGCCCTGAAAATCGTCATAAAATTAAAGGGCTGTTAATTTCTGGTCTCATTGCCTGCGTGATCGGCGGTACAACCGAACCACTCGAGTTCTTATTCCTGTTCGTTGCCCCTGTTTTGTATGTAATCCACGCCCTGCTGACCGGTCTTGGTTTCACCGTGATGGCGGTGTTAGGCGTCACCATCGGCAACACGGACGGTAACCTGATTGACTTTGTTGTATTCGGCATCCTGCACGGACTCTCTACCAAGTGGTATTTGGTCCCTGTCGTGGCTGCGATCTGGTTCGCGGTGTACTACGTGATCTTCCGTTTCGCCATCACACGCTTCAATCTGAAGACCCCGGGTCGGGACGTCGAAATTGCCAGCAATATCGATAAAGTCATGGCGGGAGCACCGGGTAAATCCGGTTACAACGTCCCTGCCATTCTGGCGGCGCTGGGCGGTGCGGAAAACATTGTCAGCCTTGATAACTGCATTACCCGTCTGCGCTTGTCAGTAAAGGATATGTCGCTTGTGAACGTACAGGCACTGAAGGACAATCGCGCCATTGGCGTAGTGCAACTCAATCAGCATAATCTTCAGGTTGTTATTGGTCCGCAGGTCCAGTCAGTGAAAGATGAGATCGCAGTTCTAATGAACACCGTACAGGCTTAAGGACAATAATATGTTTGATTTTTCAAAGGTTGTGAACAGGCATGGTACCTGGTGTACTCAATGGGATTACGTTGCCGACCGTTTTGGTTCAGCCGACCTTCTGCCGTTCACCATCTCCGATATGGATTTTGCCACCGCCCCCTGCATTCTGGAGGCGCTGACTCAGCGCCTGTCACATGGCGTGTTGGGTTACAGTCGCTGGAAAAATGATGAATTTCTGGCGGCGATTAGCCACTGGTTTCTATCGCGTCATAATACCCAAATCAATCCTCAGTCGCTGGTTTATGGCCCCTCGGTCATCTATATGGTATCGGAGCTGATCCGCCAATGGTCTTCTGCGGGTGATGCGGTGGTTATTCATACGCCGGCTTACGACGCGTTTTACAAAGCGATTGAAGGTAATCAGCGTCAGGTATGCGCTGTCGGACTTGAAAAACGCGCTGACGGCTGGTTTTGCGACATGGTTGCACTAGAGAAAGCCCTGTCCCGGCCTGAAAGCAAAATTCTCCTGCTTTGCAGCCCGCACAACCCAACCGGTAAGGTGTGGACGCGCGATGAACTGGAAACCATGGCGGAGCTGTGTCAGCGCCACGGTGTAAAAGTCATTTCTGATGAGATCCATATGGATATGGTATGGGCAGACCAGCCGCACATCCCGTGGAGTAACGTCGCGCGCGACAGTTGGGCGCTGTTCACCTCCGGTTCAAAGAGCTTCAATATTCCGGCATTAACCGGGGCTTACGGGATTATTGAGGATGAGAAGAGTCGCAACGATTACCTCAGTGCGTTAAAGGGTCGGGATGGTCTTTCCTCACCTGCAGTGCTCGCGCTTAGCGCACATATCGCAGCCTACCAACAGGGCGCTAGCTGGCTTGATGCGCTGCGGGATTATCTTGCCAGTAACCTGCATTACATCGCGCACGAGCTGAATGACGCATTCCCCGAACTGAACTGGCAGGTTCCGCAATCCACCTATCTGGCATGGATTGACTTGCGTCCACTCAACCTTGATGACCACGCACTGCAGGAAGCACTCATCCATCAGCAGAAAGTCGCCATCATGCCCGGATACACATACGGAGAAGAAGGACGCGGTTTTGTGCGCCTCAATGCCGGATGTCCACGATCCAAACTTGAAAAAGGCGTTAAGGGGTTGATTAACGCCATCCGCACAATACGTTAAATAGTCTTGCGCAATGAAGAACTCATTGCGCAACTCCTTATATAAAAAAACAAATCTGTTTTTTATCGTTTTTTTAATACCAATTCCTCCCTGACTTTTCCTGCCAGTCAAAATCAACAGCAATAAAAATCAAAAAGACAAAATACAAAGCTGAGAAGATAGCCGAAATATAGCGCTGTTTTATATACATAAAAATCATGAATACAACACAAATAAACATTCACAAAAAGAATTTAACTTTTTTTTTACTCCTGTCCCTAACGACATCCATTTTTCTTTGGTATATCCCTTTTAGTAATCAGCGTTATAGCCTCTCTTTTTACCCGGTTATTGCAACCTTTGCTGGTGTATTGCACATTCAGACGGGGTGCTTTATGACGATGAATTACATGAGTTATCGGCGCAAAAAATATCTTTTACCCCTGGCCTGCGCGTTTTATTTCTCGGGGGTTTTCTTATTTCTTGCGCTCTATATTTATTTTTATAAAAACGGCCTTCCTGGTGTCATCTACAATGACATTGCTGTTTTATACTTTATGAGGAACATGTTAATTACGGGGTTGTTTTTTGCAACATACTATTTATATACGTTTAAAAATAAAAAAGAAAAACATGGTAAAACAGTTATTTACGCCACTTATTTATGGTGCATGTTGCATCTGGTAATGGCTATCCTCTACTCCATCCGTATTACGCCAATATCGTTTCAGTTGGTTGACACAGAAACGTTTGAATGGCTTAGACCCTGGCGTGGTAGCTTTATTTATGTCCTCATTATCTTGTGGACCTGTATCGTTTTATTAGGGGCAAAATTAACCCGGCTAAAAACACAGTTTTGGGTAAGTATGTCACTGGTTGCCCTGAGCAATCTGTTAAGTGTCATCATTATGCTGAAGTACACGCATATAGACTCCGCTGGATGGTATCTCGCCAGAGGCCTGGAGTGCCTTAGCGCAATGGCCGTGATGATCGTGCTCATGTCTGATATTTTCAAGCGCTACAAAGCCTCACGTCAGGCCTATGAATTATCCTATGAAAATTCAGTCCGCGACCCGATGACCCGACTTTTCAACCGTGGCTATTTTTATAACGCACTCAGCAATGAGATAAAAATGACAGCGCCCCATAAACCCCTGAGCATTGTCTTTTGCGACATTGATTTCTTTAAGTCGGTCAATGACACCTGGGGACATTTGCAGGGTGACAGAGTGATAATCAAACTGTCAGAAATTATGCAGCGACTGAGTCGGCGTAACGACATCGTGGCACGCATTGGCGGAGAAGAGTTTGCTATTCTGCTACCTGAAACTAACGCAGATGCAGCATTTAACATCGCAGAGCGAATCAGAAAACACGTAGAACAACAAACTCAGGCCACGACTAAAGGTGATTTTCCACGCATCATCACCATCAGCCTGGGTATCGTAACCTCGGTTGATAACCGTTCAGCCCCCGAACAACTTGCTGATTGCGCAGACCGCGCCCTGTATATGGCAAAAAACCGAGGCCGTAATTGCGTTGTGGCCTATTCTGGCGAAGAAGTTTAATCGCAAAGGAAAAGATCACCACCAGGGCGATCTTTTCCTCATGATCAGTTGGTAATTTTCATGTGCAGCTGGAATGCGTTGGTTTTCCCCTCATCCTTCGCCGCGCCTTTTTGATATATTCTGATGGTATACTTACCGCTGGCAGGCAGCGTATTTTTATAAGTGTCACCACTCATCATGCCATCAAAAATGAATTGTTCGCCCGGTGCAATAATACTCATGAAAGGATGAGGCCAGGCGCTTTTCAGAACTGCTTGCATGGTCTGCCCTTTTTTGGCGACAAACGTATAATCTTTTGTTTTATCACCCGTAATTGTCCCCTTGATATCTGCGCCACTGGTGCCTTTCTTAAACTGGATTACATGCGTTTCATCCGCTTTATACGCCGCATGCGCAGGCACAGTTGCCAGCAGCAAACTTCCACAGAACATTGTACTGATAATTAGCTTTACACTTTTCACTTTATTAATACCCTCAGTCGTTATTGTGTTTTTATAACATACCTCGCAGCACATTCATAAACTGGAAAGTGTCCATTTTTCGCTATTAGCAATGTTATTAAATAAATATCCGAATGAAATAACACTGACAGACAGTAATTAAATAAAAACGAGGTAAATAATCTTAAAATAAAATCATTTTATTACACACATGCTGCAGGAAATGCGTTATTGCTTACTTTACGCCCGTCTTACCACCGCAAGGCAAAAGCAACGTGATACGGTCTCAAGGATCAGGGAGTCGGAACACCACTCTGTTAGTACACTAACAGCATGGTCAACAATTTGGCGATGCTTGCTTCCCCATAACCCCGAACTCTGCACTGCTTTTTTTAAAGTTTTTAGAGGAACATTTTTCTGTTGTATAATGGCCTGCACTTTACCTAAATACACGAGTGCGACCATGATTGATACTTCCCTCCCCCTGACCGACGTCCATCGCCACCTTGATGGTAACATCCGTGCACAAACGATCCTGGATCTGGGCCGTCAGTTCAACTTAACGCTTCCGGCACAAACGTTGGAAACGCTGATCCCTCATGTGCAAGTCACATCAACTGAGCCAGATTTAGTGAGTTTTTTATCCAAGCTCGACTGGGGCGTGAAGGTACTGGCCTCGCTGGATGCGTGTCTTCGCGTGGCATTTGAAAATATTGAGGACGCAGCACGTAACGGCCTGCACTATGTTGAACTGCGTTTTTCCCCAGGCTACATGGCGATGGCGCATCAGCTCCCGGTTGCAGGTGTGGTTGAAGCCGTCATCGCAGGCGTACGCGAGGGCTGCAAGACCTTTGGCGTCGAAGCACGCTTAATTGGCATTATGAGCCGTACTTTTGGCGAAGCCGCCTGCTTGCAGGAACTGGATGCGCTGTTAGCCCACCGAGACCATATTACGGCGCTGGATTTGGCCGGTGACGAACTGGGGTTCCCGGGCAGCCTGTTCCTGTCTCACTTCAACCAGGCACGCGATGCCGGCTGGCATATCACCGTGCATGCGGGCGAAGCCGCGGGACCAGAAAGCATCTGGCAGGCCATTAAAGAGCTAGGCGCTGAGCGTATTGGTCACGGCGTTAAAGCCGTTGAAGATCGTGCGTTGATGGATTACCTCGCCGAGCACCGTATCGGCATCGAATCCTGCCTGACATCAAACATTCAGACCAGCACCGTTGCCTCACTAGCGAACCATCCGCTGAAAACGTTCCTTGAGCATGGCGTTATCGCCAGTTTGAATACGGACGACCCGGCTGTTCAGGGTGTGGATATTATTCACGAGTACACCATTGCCGCACCAGCTGCAGGCCTAACGCGCGAACAGATCCGTCAGGCGCAAATCAACGGTCTGGAAATGGCATTCCTGAGTAACGAGGAAAAACGAGCCTTGCGCGAGAAAGTCGCCGCAGCGTAACAGGTAAAGTGCCGGATGGCGCTAACGCTTATCCGGCCTACAATGAAAACCAACGTAGGCCGGATACGATGCCAGGAAGGTATCGCCTTGCACCATTTACCTAATCAGGCAAGGCACAGCGTCGAACGATGTTTCGCTGATTCTATACCCAGCTCAATCAGCTCCATAATTTGGATAGCCTGTCTCGCCGGTACCGGGTTTTCACCGTTGCCGTTTAGCGCATCCCGAATGCCAGCATAGTACGCCGGATAGTTGCCCGGTACGGTCAGCCAGGTTTCTTCAACCTGCTCTTCGCCTTCGACTCGCGTCAATACGCCATCGCGCATATCATAACCCCAGTCTTCCTGTGGAAGTCGCTCGCCATTTTTCAGGCGCTCTTCCTGCGGGTCAAGACCATACTTCACATAGCTGCCACGCGATCCATGCACAATATAACGGGCCGATTCTGCGGCAGCGAGCATGGTGCCATGCAGGATCACACGACGCTGCGGATACGTCAGGATGGCATGGAAGTAATCCGTCGCCTGCGCGCCCGGACGCAGCTGGGCCAGGTCTACCGTCAGGCTGACGGGCAAACCAAACAGATTAATCGCCTGATCCAAAAGATGCGGTGCTAAATCGTACCAGATACCGCTTCCCGGACCGCCCTGTTCACGCCAACGGTCACGAACCTGTGGGCGGAAACGATCGAAATGGGATTCGAAATACGCTACCTCACCTAAAACACCATCCGCCAGCAGAGCTTTCAGCGTCAGAAAATCACTGTCCCAGCGACGGTTATGGAACACAGACAACACACGCCCGAGGCTGCGCGCCAGCGCATCCAACTCACGCGCTTGTGACAGTGTCACGGTAAAGGGCTTATCAACAACCACATGTTTGCCCGCTTCCAACGCTGCTTTCGCTAACGGGAAGTGCGTGTCGTTTGGTGTGGGGATCACAATCAAGTCGATATTTGGATCGTTAAAAAGATGCTTAGGCTCAGCAACAACCGCCACCGTAGGCCAGTCTGCCTTCACTTTTGCTTCATCACTACTGGACACTGCAGCCAGTTCCAGACCCGGTGTGCCCACAATCAGTGGGGCATGGAAGGTTTTGCTGGCATAACCATAGCCAATTAGCCCAACGCGGATGTTGTCACTCATGTTATTGCCTCTCAATTCAGGACTGACCTATTTCACACCATACCTTGCAACGTCTCAATAGTTTAATAACCTTTGCGCTACAAAGGTTGTTTTTTAACTTAAGTCAAACATATGCCACTTATGCTTAACTTGCAGCGAAAAAGAGGTAGAAATCGTTCCCAATCATCTTGCTGTATTAATGAGAGATTAGTAACATTTGCAGCCTGTGTTTATGGATAAATCAAAGCAAATGTCATCAGTAATGAATCGTCTTATTGAATTAACAGGTTGGATTGTTCTCGCCGTCTCCGTGATCCTACTGGGTGTTGCCAATCATATTGACAATTACCAGCCACCAGAGCCCGTTGCGGCAGTGCAGAAGAAATAAGCATCCGCAGCCTTTTATTGCCCGGCAATTAACATTGGTAGTTGCTCGCTTTCTGTCAAAAAAAGCGAATTATGCCGCGTCCCGCTCCGCTGCATATTGCCAGCGATCGCTAAGCGCGTTACCCTTGCTCAAGACGCGCATAGCGCCTGATTTTTCACAGGTATGAACACTCTTCTTACATTTGCACGTAAATGCGTTTTTACCTGTGCTCGTTGTTCATTTTTATATTTTCTACTCCGTTGGTATTATTTTATTAATATGGATCTGCATTTATGACCGTTCAGGATTACTTATTAAAATTCCGCAAAATCAGTTCGCTCGAAAGTCTGGAAAAACTGTTCGACCATCTTAACTACACGCTCACCGATGATAACGACATTATCAATATGTACCGTGCCGCAGACCATCGCCGTGCGGAGCTTATCTCCGGAGGTCGTCTGTTTGATGTTGGTCAGGTACCTAAATCAGTCTGGCATTACGTGCAATAAAGAAGAAAGTAGCGCTCAACGTTAAAAGCTTTATAATAATTGCCCCAAAATGAATGGCATGATTGATTGCGCGCGTAAACCTGGAGAAGAGATGACTACGACACCGGCACAACGTATCGGAGGCTGGCTACTTGGGCCACTGGCCTGGCTGTTAGTCGCGTTGTTGAGCGCTTCGCTGGCGTTATTACTTTATGTCACTGCGCTGGCTACACCGCAAACCTTCAAAACGCTGGGTGAGCAAAGTACGGCAAATTTGCTGTTATGGGGCGTCTCCTTTATTACCGCGATCGCCATGTGGTATTACACACTGTGGCTGACGATTGCGTTTTTCAAACGCAGAGCCTGTGTACCTAAGCATTACATTCTGTGGCTGCTGATCTCCGTGTTGCTGGCGATTAAAGCGTTTGCGTTTTCACCCGTCCCAGACGCTTTTGCCGTGCGCCAACTGCTGTTCCCATTACTGGCTGCAGCACTGTTGGTGCCCTACTTCAAACGATCGCAGCGCGTTAAATCGACGTTTGTGAACCCGTAATAACCCTACAGTTAACCTGTTGTCGCCTGTTGAAGATTGTCAGATAATAGGCGGCTTTTTATTTCAGGCCGAAAAATGACTGATTACCTGCTGCTGTTTGTCGGAACTGTACTGGTCAATAACTTTGTACTGGTGAAGTTTCTGGGCCTTTGCCCGTTTATGGGCGTTTCCAAAAAACTGGAAACCGCAATGGGTATGGGCCTTGCCACGACGTTTGTCATGACACTGGCATCCATCTGCGCTTGGCTGATTGATACCTGGATCCTAATTCCGCTCAATCTCATCTATCTGCGCACGCTGGCTTTTATTCTGGTTATCGCCGTCGTCGTGCAGTTTACCGAAATGGTTGTGCGCAAAACCAGCCCTGCGCTGTACCGCCTGCTGGGGATCTTTTTACCGCTGATCACCACTAACTGCGCAGTGTTAGGTGTGGCGCTACTGAACATCAACCTCGGCCATAACTTTTTACAGTCGGCGCTATACGGTTTTTCCGCCGCCGTCGGCTTCTCGCTGGTGATGGTACTGTTCGCCGCGATCCGCGAACGCCTCGCCGTGGCGGACGTCCCAGCGCCGTTTCGCGGCAATGCGATTGCGCTGATTACCGCTGGTTTAATGTCATTGGCCTTTATGGGCTTTAGTGGTTTGGTGAAGTTGTAATGAATGCTATCTGGATTGCCGTTGCCGCAGTGAGTCTACTGGGTCTGGCGTTCGGCGCTATTTTGGGGTACGCCTCACGACGTTTTGCCGTTGAAGATGATCCGGTCGTGGAGAAAATTGATGAAATTCTCCCGCAAAGCCAGTGTGGCCAGTGCGGCTATCCGGGCTGTCATCCTTATGCTGAAGCGATCGGGTCTCAGGGTGAAAAAATTAACCGTTGCGCCCCCGGCGGCGAAGCGGTGATGTTAAAAATTGCCGCCCTGCTGAATGTCGATCCGCAGCCTATTGATGGCGATGAACAAGACGTTACGCCGGTGCGAATGCTGGCGGTCATTGATGAAAATAACTGTATTGGGTGCACTAAGTGTATTCAGGCCTGCCCGGTCGATGCCATCGTGGGCGCGACCCGCGCCATGCACACGGTAATGAGCGATCTCTGCACCGGGTGCAACCTGTGCGTTGACCCGTGCCCGACGCAATGTATTGAATTACGCCCGGTAGCCGAGACACCCGATAGCTGGAAATGGGATTTAAACACCATCCCTGTGCGCATCATTCCCGTGGAACAACATGTTTAAGTTATTCTCTGCATTCAGAAAAAATAAAATCTGGGACTTTGATGGCGGCATTCATCCACCAGAAATGAAAACCCAGTCAAACGGAACGCCGTTGCGACAGGTTCCGCTGGCGCCGCGTTTCGTTATTCCGCTGAAACAACATATTGGTGCGGAGGGTGAACTGTGCGTAAACGTGGGTGACACCGTGCTGCGTGGTCAGCCCTTAACCCGCGGACGTGGCAGAATGCTTCCAGTCCATGCGCCAACATCAGGCACCGTTGTTGCCATTGCCCCGCACTCCACCGCGCATCCTTCGGCACTGGCTGAGTTGAGCGTCATCATAGACGCCGATGGCGAAGATCGCTGGATTGAGCGAGACGGCTGGACCGATTATCGCTCCCACAGCCGGGAAGAGCTGATTGCGCGTATTCATCAGTACGGCGTTGCCGGGCTGGGTGGCGCAGGTTTTCCCACCGGCGTTAAACTGCAGGGCGGCGGAGATAAAATTGAAACGCTGATCATTAACGCCGCCGAATGCGAGCCGTACATTACGGCAGATGACCGCCTGATGCAGGACTGTGCCGCTCAGGTCGTCGAAGGTATCCGCATCCTGGCGCACATTCTTCAGCCACGCGAGATCCTCCTTGGTATCGAAGATAACAAACCGCAGGCAATATCTATGCTGCGCGCGGTGCTGGCTGATTCACACGACATTAGCCTACGCGTGATCCCCACCAAGTACCCGTCCGGCGGGGCCAAGCAGTTAACACAAATCCTGACCGGCAAGCAGGTTCCCCACGGTGGACGCTCCTCTGATATCGGCGTATTGATGCAAAACGTCGGAACCGCCTATGCAATTAAACGTGCAGTAATCGACGGAGAGCCGATCACCGAACGTGTCGTGACGCTAACCGGAGAAGCAGTCAGTCGTCCGGGCAACGTCTGGGCGCGTTTAGGTACGCCGGTTCGTCATCTGCTCAACGACGCGGGTTTCTGCCCTTCCGCCGACCAGATGGTGATTATGGGCGGGCCGCTGATGGGCTTTACGCTGCCGTGGCTGGATGTCCCAGTGGTGAAGATAACCAACTGTCTTCTGGCCCCCTCTGCCAGTGAAATGGGTGAAACGCCAGAAGAGAAAGGCTGCATTCGCTGTAGCGCATGCGCCGATGCCTGTCCGGCCGATCTCCTGCCACAACAGCTTTACTGGTTCAGTAAAGGGCAACAGCACGACAAAGCGACGGCCCACAATATCGCCGACTGTATTGAATGCGGTGCCTGCGCCTGGGTATGCCCAAGCAATATTCCACTGGTACAGTATTTCCGTCAGGAAAAAGCCGAGATTTACGCCATTAGTCAGGAAGAAAAGCGCGCCGCAGAAGCAAAAGCTCGGTTTGAAGCCCGACAGGCGCGCCTTGAACGTGAAAAAGCAGCACGTCTTGAACGCCATAAGAGCGCCGCTGCTCAGCCGGCGGCCAAAGATCATGATGCCATTGCCGCCGCGCTGGCTCGCGTAAAAGAAAAGCAGGCTCAGGCACTGCAACCGGTGGTCATTCAGGCAGGTGAAAAACCTGACAATAGCGCCGTGATTGCCGCACGCGAGGCGCGTAAGGCGCAAGCTCGTGCTTCCCGTAAGGAAAATCCGCCGCAAAGTGAAGGCAGCAGCACGGGTACAGACCCGCGTAAAGCTGCCGTGGAAGCGGCAATTGCCCGCGCCAAAGCCCGCAAGCTTGAGCAAGAAGCGGTAACAGAAACGGCCGAGCCGGTTGACCCACGTAAAGCCACCGTCGAAGCAGCAATCGCTCGCGCCAAAGCCCGCAAACTTGAACAAGCAGCGGTAACAGAAACAGTCGAACCGGTTGATCCGCGTAAAGCTGCCGTGGAAGCGGCAATCGCCCGCGCCAAAGCTCGCAAGCTCGAGCAGCAGGCGGTAACAGAAACAACCGAACCGGTTGATCCGCGTAAAGCTGCCGTGGAAGCGGCAATCGCCCGCGCCAAAGCCCGCAAGCTTGAACAAGAAGCGGTAACAGAAACAGCCGAGCCGGTTGATCCACGTAAAGCCGCCGTCGCGGCCGCCATCGCACGCGCTCAGGCAAAGAAAGCCGCACAGCAGCAGGTTGTAAACGAGGAATAAATGGTATTCAGAATAGCAAGCTCCCCTTATACCCATAACCAGCGCCAGACATCGCGTATCATGATGCTGGTGTTAATTGCTGCATTGCCGGGGATCGCCGCTCAGCTGTGGTTCTTCGGCTGGGGCACGTTGTTCCAGATCGTTCTCGCTGCCATCAGCGCTATTGCTGCCGAAGCGGGTGTGCTTAAACTGCGTAAACAACCCATTGTGGCAATTTTAAAAGACAACTCTGCGTTACTCACTGGGTTGCTTTTGGCCGTCAGTATTCCGCCCCTCGCGCCATGGTGGATGGTGGTATTAGGCACGGTATTTGCGGTTATCATTGCGAAACAGCTGTATGGCGGGCTCGGGCAGAACCCGTTTAACCCTGCCATGATTGGCTATGTCGTGCTGCTCATCTCATTTCCGGTACAGATGACCAGTTGGCTGCCGCCGCATGAAATTGCAGCCACGGTGCCTGGTTTCTTTGACGCCCTGAACGTTATCTTTAACGGGCATACCGCCAGCGGAGGGGATATGAATTCGCTGCGTATGGGTATCGATGGTATCAGTCAGGCAACACCTCTTGATACTTTTAAGACATCCCTGCATGCCGGACGTACCGTTGAGCAGGTGATGCAATACCCGATCTACAGCGGCATGCTGGCAGGCGCTGGCTGGCAGTGGGTGAACCTTGCCTGGCTGGTTGGTGGCATCGTGTTGTTATGGCAAAAAGCGATTCGCTGGCATATCCCGGTTAGCTTCCTGCTGTCGCTCGCCGTTTGCGCCACTTTAGGTTGGATTTTTTCGCCAGACTCACTGGCATCGCCTCAGTTGCATTTGCTTTCCGGCGCGACGATGTTAGGTGCGTTCTTTATTCTTACCGATCCCGTTACAGCATCAACAACCAACCGTGGTCGTCTGATTTTTGGCGCGCTTGCGGGCCTGTTAGTGTGGTTGATACGCAGTTTTGGTGGTTATCCTGATGGCGTGGCTTTTGCCGTGTTGCTGGCCAATATCACGGTTCCCCTGATTGATTATTACACCCGCCCTCGCGTGTACGGACATCGCTAAGGACTAGATATGCTGAAAACGATTCGTAAACACGGTATTACACTGGCGCTGTTTGCTGCGGGCTCAACGGGGTTAACCGCAGCAATCAATCAATTAACCAAGTCAACCATTGATGAACAGGCCGCGATACAGCAAAAAACGCTGTTCGATCAGGTTCTGCCTGGCAATCGCTACAATAATAACTTGTCTGAAAGTTGTTATCTGGTCAATGCGCCGGCGTTAGGCAAAGGTACGCACCGTGTATATATTGCCCGCCAGGACGATCGTCCTGTTGCTGCGATTCTTGAAGCTACGGCGCCAGATGGTTATTCCGGGGCGATTCAACTGCTGGTGGGTGTCGATTTCACGGGTACCGTGTTGGGTACGCGTGTTACCGAACACCATGAAACGCCTGGGCTGGGCGATAAAATCGAACTGCGACTGTCCGACTGGATCACCCATTTTAGCGGTAAAACAATTTCTGCGGATAACACCTCTCACTGGGCAGTGAAAAAAGATGGCGGCGACTTTGACCAGTTTACTGGCGCAACCATTACACCACGTGCGGTGGTTAACGCGGTTAAACGTGCCGGCCTGTATGCGCAGACGCTGCCTGCGCAACTCCCTCAACTTAGCGCCTGTGGAGAATAACCATGAGCGAAATTAAAGACGTGATTGTCCAGGGGTTATGGAAAAATAACTCCGCGCTTGTGCAACTACTCGGGATGTGTCCGCTGTTGGCCGTCACTTCTACCGCAACTAACGCGCTGGGTCTTGGACTTGCGACTACGCTCGTCCTGACGCTGACCAACCTGACGATTTCAGCCCTTCGCCGCTGGACACCGCCAGAAATTCGTATTCCGATTTATGTCATGATTATCGCCTCCGTGGTGAGTGCGGTACAGATGTTGATCAATGCCTACGCCTTCGGCCTGTATCAGTCTCTGGGCATCTTCATCCCGCTGATTGTAACCAACTGCATTGTTGTTGGCCGTGCAGAAGCCTTCGCCGCCAAAAAGGGCCCTGCGTTATCCGCACTTGATGGTTTCTCCATCGGCATGGGCGCAACAGGTGCCATGTTTGTTCTGGGCTCGCTGCGTGAAATAATTGGTAACGGTACACTGTTTGATGGTGCAGACGGTTTATTGGGTAGCTGGGCCAAAGTCTTGCGCGTTGAGATCTTCCATACTGATACACCGTTTCTGCTGGCCATGCTGCCACCGGGCGCGTTTATTGGCCTGGGTCTGATGCTGGCGGTGAAGTATCTGATTGATGAGAAAATGAAGAAACGTCGTGCCGAGGCGGCTGTCGTGGACAGTCCCGCGGGTGAAACAGGGAATGCGTAATGAACAAAGCAAAACGTCTGGAAATACTGACGCGCCTGCGGGATAACAACCCGCATCCGACAACCGAGCTTAATTTTACATCGCCGTTTGAACTGTTGATTTCGGTCTTGCTCTCCGCACAAGCGACCGATGTCAGCGTCAATAAAGCGACAGCTAAGCTATACCCCGTCGCCAATACGCCTGCTGAGATGCTGGAGCTCGGCGTTGAAGGTGTTAAGTCCTACATCAAGACAATCGGTTTGTTTAACAGCAAAGCGGAAAACGTAATTAAAACCTGCCGCATTCTGCTGGAACAACATAATGGTGAAGTGCCAGAAGACCGTGCGGCGTTAGAAGCTCTCCCCGGAGTTGGGCGAAAGACGGCTAATGTGGTGTTAAATACCGCCTTTGGCTGGCCCACTATCGCTGTAGATACCCACATTTTTCGTGTCTGTAATCGCACGCAATTCGCCCCGGGTAAAAACGTCGAGCAGGTTGAAGAGAAACTGCTGAAAGTCGTACCCAGTGAATTTAAAGTCGATTGCCATCACTGGTTAATTCTTCATGGTCGCTACACCTGCATCGCCAGAAAGCCGCGCTGCGGTTCCTGTATTATTGAAGATCTCTGCGAATTCAAAGAGAAAGTCGATATCTAATGCTGCCGGGGCATCCTCCTCGCCCCTTACATACATAACGATTAGTTATGCACTCCCCAGCGTTTATTTTCCCGACAATGATGCCATTCAATTGCTCATATCTAATGCAATATTCTTGTTAATTAACACCTGAGCAGGTTAATCGTTTTTTTAGCAAAAGAAATTTCTATCTATACGTGATCCAGATCATCCAGCTAACACAATGTTAATAAATTTTTATTTTTTAGTTAAGGTGACAATTAGATGACCTAACTGCACAGTTTCTAAACAAAACATTACACTGCCTATTTTTCAGATAATGGCCTATATCACTGGATTCAACCTTAAATAGCAGAACATATCGCCACATTGCGGTTGTGGTGGTGATTAAATAGTGTAAAAATCTGCCATTTTAGAAATGAAGAAATTTAACGCTAGATAACATTTCACAGCCCCGACGATTTCACCAGTCATGATATATGTAACAGATTATTACAAACCACTTGTCTGAAGGGTCAAGATAGTGAACATTACTTGCCGTTTCCCCTCCCACTATAACAATCGGACGGATGAACTTGACTCATCACGTACCTGAACACCCCCGTTGATATGGGATGTAAAAAAAGAGGTAAAAGTGTCTACTGCAAACAATAAACCAACAGAAAGCGTAAGTTTAAACGCCTTCAAACAACCAAAAGCGTTCTATCTCATTTTCTCTATTGAGCTGTGGGAACGTTTTGGTTATTACGGCCTGCAAGGGATTATGGCCGTCTACCTGGTTAAACAGCTGGGTATGTCAGAAGCGGATTCCATCACCCTTTTCTCGTCCTTTAGCGCCCTGGTGTACGGTCTGGTTGCCATTGGCGGCTGGTTAGGTGATAAAGTTCTGGGAACAAAACGTGTCATTATGCTGGGTGCCGTTGTGCTGGCCATCGGTTATGCGTTGGTAGCATGGTCCGGTCACGATGCGGGTATCGTTTATATGGGCATGGCGGCCATCGCGGTCGGTAACGGCCTGTTTAAAGCAAACCCATCCTCCCTGCTCTCTACCTGCTATGCCAAAGATGACCCGCGTCTTGATGGTGCATTTACCATGTACTACATGTCCGTCAACATCGGTTCATTCTTCTCTATGCTGGCAACACCGTGGTTGGCTGCGCGCTACGGCTGGAGCACCGCGTTCGCTCTGAGCGTCGTGGGTATGCTGATTACCGTTGTTAACTTCGCATTCTGTCAGCGCTGGGTTAAACAGTACGGTTCTAAACCTGACTTTGAACCGATCAACTTCCGTAACCTGCTACTGACCATTGCTGGCGTTGTGGTACTGATCGCGATTGCAACCTGGTTGCTGCACAACCAGCAGATCGCACGTATGGTTCTGGGCGTCATTGCACTGGGTATCGTGTTCATCTTCGGTAAAGAAGCCTTCACCATGCACGGTGCTGCGCGTCGTAAAATGATCGTCGCCTTCATCCTGATGCTGGAAGCGATTATCTTCTTCGTGCTGTACAGCCAGATGCCGACCTCACTGAACTTCTTTGCGATTCGTAACGTTGAGCACTCTATTCTTGGCATTGCTTTCGAACCTGAACAGTACCAGGCACTGAACCCGTTCTGGATCATCATTGGTAGCCCAATCCTCGCTGCTATCTATAACAAGATGGGCGATACCCTGCCGATGCCGACCAAGTTTGCGATTGGTATGGTGCTGTGTTCCGGTGCATTCCTGATCCTGCCGCTGGGCGCGAAATTCGCTACCGATGCAGGCATCGTTTCCGTTAACTGGCTGATTATCTGCTACGGTCTGCAAAGTATCGGTGAGCTGATGATCTCCGGTCTGGGTCTGGCAATGGTGGCACAGTTAGTTCCGCAACGCCTGATGGGCTTCATCATGGGTAGCTGGTTCCTGACCACTGCCGGTGCAAACATCATCGGTGGCTACGTCGCTAACATGATGGCTGTACCAGAGAACGTGACTGACCCGCTGATGTCCCTTGAAGTCTACGGTCGTGTGTTCCTGCAGATTGGTGTCGCAACGGCTGTTATCGCTGTTCTGATGCTGCTGACGGCTCCGAAACTGAACCGTATGACTCAGGACGATGACGTCAATGAGAAAGCCTCTAAGGCCGCGACAGCGTAATTCTCAGGGAAACTCATTTTCAGGCCGCTAACTGTTGTTAGCGGCTTTTTTTTTGCCTGAGGTAGCACTACCATACGATATACCTCAGCCAAAAGGAGTTACCGATGAAACTGTTCTACAAACCGGGCGCTTGTTCTCTCGCTTCCCACATCACACTTCGTGAGAGCGGTAAAGATTTCACGCTGGATGGTGTTGATCTGATGAAGAAACGTCTGGAAAATGGCGATGATTTTTTCGCGGTAAACCCAAAAGGGCAAGTTCCTGCACTGCTGCTGGATGACGGTACGCTACTTACCGAAGGTGTCGCCATCATGCAATACCTGGCGGACAGCGTGCCAGACCGCCAGCTCCTTGCCCCTACCAGCAGCCTCTCCCGTTACAAAACCATCGAATGGCTTAACTACATTGCGACTGAACTGCATAAAGGCTTTACGCCACTGTTCCGTCCCGATACGCCGGAAGACTTTAAGCCAACCGTTCGTGCGCTGCTGGAGAAAAAAATGCAGTATGTGAACGACTCGCTGAAAGATAACCAATGGATCTGCGGCCCGCGCTTCAGCATCGCCGATGCCTATCTGTTTACCGTACTGCGTTGGGCCTATGCGGTTAAGCTGAATATGGCAGGATTAAGTAATATTGACGCCTATATGGCGCGAATGGCTGAACGCCCGGCGGTTGCCGCAGCGCTGAAAGCAGAAGGGTTAAATTAATAGTTGTTGCCGGGTGGCACTTACCCGGCCTACAGCTAAAATATGCCCGATAAGCGTGAGCGCCATCGGGCATTAATTACAGCTGAGTTGCACTAAAGTAGTGTTCAGGCTTCGCGATACGATCCTGTGCGGCCACAACCTGCAGCTCATACTCGTGCATATTTTTAGTGGCAATCATCACTTCGTACACCGCCGCAGTCACATGCTCAAGCGCCTGCTGTAAAGATGCGCCCTGCAGCAGTTTTACCAGCAACAAGCCACTCGTCACATCACCCACACCAACCGGTTGACGTGCGCCAAAATCGACTAACGGACGACTGATATGCCACGCCTGTTCAGCGGTGACCAGCAGCATCTCGAAACGGTCGGTGCTGATACCTGCGCGTGCCAGATGCTTCACCAGTACAATTTCTGGTCCCTGAGCGATCAGTTCACGCGCTGCTGCAACGGCCTCGTCGACATTGTTCACCGCATGCTCGCACAGAATTTCGAGCTCAACCAGATTCGGGGCAATAATGTCACTAGCCGGGAGCGCATGGCGTACATGAAATTCCGCCACTCCGGGTGCGACAATACACCCCTTTTCAGGGTGTCCCATCACCGGATCGCAAAAGTATTTTGCCTGCGGGTTTGCCGCTTTTACTTTGCGAACAATACTCAAAATATCCTCGCCCTGTTCTGCTGAGCCAAGATAGCCGCTCAGTACTGCGTCACAGGTCTGGAGTTTATCAATATCAGCAATGCCCTGAACAATTTCAGTCAGGTGGCTCGGCGGCATAACGCAACCGGTCCATTTGCCATACTGCGTGTGGTTTGAAAACTGAACGGTATTCAGCGGCCAGACATTTGCGCCAAGACGACGCATCGGAAATTCTGCTGCACTGTTGCCCGCATGACCAAAAACAACGTGGGACTGGATGGCGAGGATATTCTTCATTTTACTTACCACAACCCTGAAAAAATAAAGGGGCGTAGTTTCCCACGCCCCTGCTAACTCAATCTTACTTCCAGCAAATCAGACAATAGTTCTTCTTGCCACGGCGCAGTAAGGTATAGCGCCCGAACAGGATATCATTATCCTGGAAGAAATATTCCGGATCGGACTGCTTCTCACCGTTGATGGTTACCGCGTTTGACGCAATGGTCTTACGTGCCTGACCGCGAGAAGGTTGCAGCTCGGAGTCCACCAGCGCCTGCATCAAATCGGCACCTTTGTCCATCTCGATCATCGGCACGCCATCCTGCGCCAGCTGTTCGAAATCTGCTTCACTCAAATCGCTGAGATTGCCGTTGAACAAGCTTTCGGTAATGCGTTTTGCCGCGACCAGACCTTCTTCACCGTGAACCAGACGCGTAACCTGTTCGGCCAGAACATACTGGGCACGCGGCGCTTTACCGCTGTTTTTATCTTCTTCTTCCAGCGCATTGATCTCTTCAATGTCCATGAAAGTAAAGAATTTCAGGAAGCGATAAACGTCCGCATCGGCGGTGTTGATCCAGAACTGGTAGAATTTGTACGGACTGGTTTTCTTCGGATCCAGCCACACTGCGCCGCCTTCCGTCTTACCGAATTTGGTGCCATCAGCTTTAGTGATCAGCGGAACGGTCAGACCAAACACCTGATTCTGGTGCAAACGACGGGTTAAATCGATACCCGAAGTAATGTTACCCCACTGGTCAGAACCACCAATCTGCAGTGCCACGCCGTGCAGTTTGTTCAGGCAGGCAAAGTCATAACCCTGCAGCAGGTTGTAAGAAAACTCGGTAAAGGAGATCCCCTGATCGTCACGGTTCAGACGCTGCTTAACCGCTTCTTTGTTGATCATCTGGTTAACGGAGAAGTGTTTGCCGATATCACGCAGGAAAGTCAGTACGTTCATACCGCCAAACCAGTCGTAGTTGTTCGCAGCAATCGCCGAGTTGTCGCCACAGTCGAAATCGAGGAACGGTGCAACCTGTTTGCGGATTTTATCCACCCACTCCTGCACGGTGTCTTCGGTATTCAGTTTACGCTCGGCGGCTTTAAAGCTCGGGTCACCAATCAGACCGGTTGCGCCACCTACCAGTGCAACAGGCTTATGGCCTGCCTGCTGGAAGCGTTTCAGGCATAACAATGGAACCAGATGCCCCAAATGCAAGCTGTCAGCGGTAGGATCGAAGCCGCAATAGAGCGCGATCGGGCCTTGCGCCAGTCGCTCTGCTAACGCTTCCTCGTCCGTCACCTGGGCCACCAGCCCCCGCTCTTGCAATTGTTTAATCAAGTTACTGCTTGCCATCAAAATCTCCATGTATAAAACGACTGCACCTTTGCCGGTACACGACTTTTCGCCTGATGCGAAAGAAACATAGAATAAAGCGCCGGATTGATCAGCACCAGCGCTTAAAACAAGAAATTTGCATCTTTAGGGGGCCAGACGATCAATTTTCCACGCGTTATCTTCGCGTTGGTATAAAAAACGATCGTGCAGACGGTTTTCACCGCCCTGCCAGAACTCCATTTGTTCAATACTCACGCGAAAGCCGCCCCAGAAACTGGGCAGAGGAACTTCCCCTTGCTGAAACTTCTGCTTCAGTTCGAGGAATTTGCTTTCGAGAATACCGCGCGCGGAGATTCGACTGGATTGTTTTGAGACCCAGGCGCCAATCTGACTGTCGCGTGGGCGACTGTGGAAGTATTTCACCACTTCGAGTGTGGAAAGACGCTCTGCCTTGCCGATCACCATCACCTGCCGTTCCAGCGTATGCCAGGGAAATAAAAGGCTGATGCGTGGATTTTTCTCGATCTGATGCGCCTTACGGCTACCAAGGTTGGTATAGAACACCAGCCCTTTGTCATCATAATGTTTGAGTAACACGATGCGCTGATACGGCTGACCATTTTCATCGACGGTCGCAACGACCATTGCGGTGGGATCGGCCAGTTTGGCATCACAGGCTTGCCCCAGCCAGCGCTCAAACAGCGCAAGGGGTTCGGCGGGAAGATCGCGGCGGCGAAGACCGCCTTTCGTGTATTCACGGCGCAGATGCGCGATTTGCTGCAATTCGTCGTTATCAGACATGATGTTGGGCTACGGATTGTCAGTGGGTGACGCTATTGTGCGCCGCCCAGGTGAAAATCTCAACGCTTCGGGTTCTGTAACTGACAGTTATTTAGCACAATTCTGTCTCGTTTATAGACCGTTGCCTCGTCGCCTTTAGACCAAAATACGTAGATACCATCGGTATAACGTGCACCTGATGCCGACACGCCCTGTTTGAGGTTCAATAGCTGATTATCATAAACAAAGCTTGCCGTCTGGCGGGTATTGTTCAGCTTCACGGTCAGCGGTTTTTCGTCGCAGCGGTATTCAAGCGTATCCGTTTGCATACGCTCGACAAATTGGTTGTACACACTACAACCGCTAAGCAGTACGGGCAGACACACTAACAACAGTTTTTTCATAGCCATATCCTGAAGACTTTCCTGGTCCTGGAGGGTAATGGCACCCTCCCTAATATCCTTAGTTTACCGGCATACCGCGCTGAATAATTTCAGTTAACTCTGAGTTCGCGGATTGGCAGGATAAATTGCCCCTAAAACACTCGGCTCTGACGCCCCCGTCACAGAAGGTAAATTTCCCGGTAATCCGGCCAGCGTTCGCCACGCCAGCCAGGCAAAGGCTAACGCTTCCATATCATCACCGCTGATCCCGGCTTCATCGGTAGAGGTAACCTCTGTACCCGGTAATAATGCCGCCAGACGCATCATCAGCAGTGGATTACGGCTCCCTCCACCGCAAACCATGAGTCGATCACAGCCGCCGCTTAACAAGACCTGCTCTGAAATGGTTACTGCCGTCAGTTCGGCAAGCGTCGCCTGTACATCTCGTGGGCTAATTCCCGGAAACTGCGCCAGATGACGCTCTATCCAGCCGTAATTAAAATACTCACGGCCGGTGCTTTTCGGCGCAGGCGCGGAAAAATAAGGGTCGTTAAGCATATTCTGCAGCAACGGCAGGATCACCGTTCCTGAAATGGCCCACTGCGCATCTTTGTCGTAGGGCTGGCCACATTGCCGCCAGATCCATGCATCCATCAGCATATTGCCCGGCCCGGTGTCGTATCCGCGAACGGGTTGTTGCGGAATAAGCAGAGACAGATTGGCAATTCCGCCGATGTTTAACACCATTCGCCGTTCGGTTGGATGTGCCAGCAGTGCCTGATGAAACGCGGGAACGAGCGGTGCACCCTGCCCGCCGAGGGCGATATCACGTCGACGAAAATCACCGACTACGGTTATCCCGGTACGCGCGACTATCTGGTTGTTATCACCAATTTGCAGCGTGTGCGGCGCAGCACCGTTCGGTTCATGCCACACGGTTTGCCCGTGGCAACCAATCGCAACGATATCCTGCGGTTTCAATTTTTCTTGCGCCAACAGCGCATTCACCGCCTCAGCAAATAGATAACCGAGCTGTGCATCTAACTGACCAAACTGAGAAAGTGTAAGCTGCTGCCCCTGGCAGATATCCAGAATCGCTTGTTTAACATGGATGGGGATGGGCCAGGTCAGACTCGCCTGCTGCGCAACCATCGTTTCATCTATTGTCGCCAGCACAACATCGACGCCATCAAGGCTGGTTCCAGACATTACACCGATAAAACGGCCCGATTTCATAGGTCATCCTTTTAAGCAAATTAGCCTTGACACTCAACCATAAAGTGTCGACTAATGCCATGCTTCCTTAATGATTTTTGGTGGCTAATCATTACAATGATCGTTTAATTACATCAATTACATGAATGATTCGTTTATACTCGGTTGATCCGATTTCGGTTAAGATTTTCATATTGTTCCAGTAGAACATGTGACCTTAGGCTCACAAATGCCATATAATTTAGCCATGAAGGGTGCTTTATTAGCGTTTCGTGGTGACAAAGGAGATTTGTAAATGATTAAACGTGTGCTGATTGTTTCATTAATGGGCGTATCTTTAGCGGGTTGCGTTAACAATGACAGCCTTTCAGGCGACGTATATACCGCATCCGAAGCGAAACAAGTTCAGAACGTTACCTACGGTACGATTGTTCATGTTCGTCCGGTGCAAATCCAGGGTGGCGATGACGCAAACGTGATTGGTGCTATTGGTGGTGCGGTACTCGGCGGGTTCCTTGGTAACACCGTCGGCGGCGGTACGGGTCGTTCATTAGCGACGGCTGCAGGTGCAGTTGCCGGTGGCGTAGCGGGTCAAGGCGTACAAGGTGCGATGAATAAAACCCAGGGTGTGGAACTGGAAATCCGTAAGGATGATGGTAATACCATCATGGTGGTTCAGAAACAGGGTGCGACCAAGTTTTCAGCCGGCCAGCGCGTTGTTATGGCTAACAACGGCAGCCAGGTTACCGTGTCTCCACGCTAATCGAATTCACGTGTGGTCAGGCTCTGGCCACACGTAACTTATCGTTTCAACCTTGTGACTGCAGTTCAATAATATTGTGTTCGAGTTTGGCAACCAGCTTAATCAGCAGATCAATTTCCTCAGCTGAAATCCCTTCCAGAATTTCTCCACGTGTTTTGTTGATCACCGCTTCCATATCAGCGATCAGCGGCTCAGCCTTCTCTGTCAGTTTAATTCTCTTAGCTCGACGATCGCTGGCGCAAGTCTGTCGTGAAATGAGTCCCTTTTCTTCCAACTGGTCAAGCGTACGTACCAACGAAGGCTGCTCGATGCCAATCGCTTTAGCCAACTGAATCTGCGATTGATCCGGCGGCAACTGATGAATGTTGTGCAGCGTAACCCAATGCGTCTGCGTCAACTCCAGAGGTTTCAGGCGATGGTCAATCAGAGCACGCCAAATGCGCACCAACCGTGCCAGATCAGAACCTAATGGCGATTCCAATTTCATCTCCTTATAATTAGCTTGCTAAGTTATTGTGCTGATTTTAGAATAGTGTGCAGCATTTGTATTCCCAAAACAAATGTATTGCCAAATTTGCTTACCGGCTGACATTTTTTCAGACATTATGCGTTACGGAGACTCATTGTCCCTTTTTTGCTAAACCTATAGCAATGCTCTCTTCCGCCAAGGATTTTGCCCGTGAAGTTTATGTTTAATGCAACAGGATTGCCCCTACAAGATTTAATGATCGGCGCATCTGTCTACTTTCCTCCTGTTTTCAAGGCGATTGTAGCAGGATTTATTCTCTGGCTGGTTGTTCATCGCCTGCTGCGCGACTGGATTTACTCCGGCGAAATCTGGCATCCCCTGCTAATGGATCTGTCACTCTTTACGCTTTGCGTATGTCTGGCCTTTGTTATGCTGATAGCGTGGTGATTATGTCGCTTAAAACCGTTAAATACTTCTCCACTATTATAGTCGCTGCAATCGCAGTTTTCGCCGGATGGTGGATGTGGAATTACTATATGCAATCGCCCTGGACACGTGATGGCAAAGTACGTGCTGAGCAGGTCAGCATCACGCCGCAGGTGTCAGGCAGCATTAGCGAACTCTATATAAAAGATAACCAGTTTGTGAATAAAGGCGATGTCCTTTTTATTATCGACAAGACGCCATTTCACATTGCTGAACTGAATGCGCAAGCGCAACTAGCAAAAGCGCAGTCTGACCTGGCGAAAGCCAATAACGAAGCCAACCGCCGCCGTCATTTATCGCAAAATTACATCTCAGCCGAGGATCTGGATACCGCAAATCTCAACGTGAAAGCCATGCAGGCAAGCGTTGAAGCGGCTGAGGCCAGTTTGCGCCAGGCCCAGTGGCAGCTGACGCAAACGGTGGTCAAAGCCCCCGTAGCGGGTTGGGTCACCAATCTTTCAACCCGTAGCGGAGACTACGCTTCAACCGGTAAGCCCCTGTTTGCCCTTGTCGACAGTCACTCTTTTTATGTGATGGGGTATTTTGAAGAAACCAAATTGCGCCATATTCGAGAAGGCGCACCTGCGACGATTACACTCTACAGCGGCAATGTAAAGTTACAGGGTCACGTTTCCAGTATTGGCCGTGCCATCTACGATCAAAGTGTGGAAAGTGATTCCGGCCTGATTCCCGACATCAAACCCAACGTGCCGTGGGTGCGTCTGGCGCAGCGTGTCCCGGTACGCATCGAATTCGACGCCCTGCCGCGGGAGGTCACGCTGGTGTCAGGTACAACCTGCAGCGTATCCATCGGCCAGCGTAAATGAAACTGCCCCGCCTGACACCAGGCAATTTGCCGTGGTTTAAAGCCACGGCGGCACAGTGGCGTTATGCGCTGCGTAACACCATTGCGATGTGCCTGGCGTTAACTTTTGCTTATTATCTGAATCTGGACGAGCCCTACTGGGCGATGACCTCGGCGGCGGTGGTCAGTTTTCCCACCGTTGGCGGGGTTATCAGCAAAAGTCTGGGTCGCGTGGCGGGTAGCTTACTGGGTGCCACCGCCGCATTGATTATTGCCGGTCATACTCTCAATGAGCCGTGGCTGTTTTTGCTGAGCATGTCAGTGTGGATCGGTTTTTGTACCTGGGCATGCGCGCACTTCACCAATAACGTTGCCTACGCCTTTCAACTGGCGGGTTATACGGCGGCGATCATTGCGTTTCCCATGGTCAATACCGTGGAAATTACGCAGTTATGGGATATCGCGCAGGCACGCGTGTGTGAAGTCATCGTCGGTATCCTGTGTGGCGGCGTGATGATGATGATCCTGCCCAGCACCTCCGATGGCACCACGTTACTGACTGCATTGAAAAACATGCATTCACGTTTACTGGAACATGCCAGCCTACTCTGGCAACCAGAAACCACGGATGCCATTCGCACAGCCCATGAAGGTGTTATCGGGCAGATTCTGACCATGAACCTGCTGCGTATTCAGGCTTTCTGGAGTCATTACCGCTTTCGTCGCCAGAATGCTTTGCTCAATTCGCTGTTGCACCAGCAGTTACGGATGACCAGCGTGATTTCCAGTCTGCGCAGGATGCTGCTGAACTGGCCTAATCCCCCGTCCAACACCCGGGAAATCATCGAGCAGTTGCTCAGCGAACTAATAAAATCCAATGCGAATAGCTACACCGTCGCACGTATAATTGCCCCACTGCGGCCCGTCGATGCCCGCGACTATCGACACGTCGCCTTCTGGCAACGACTGCGTTATTTTTGTCGGCTCTACCTGCGCAGCAGTCATTATCTGCATTTACTGGAAAATGGTGTTACCGCCGAGCGTATTAATATCGCCCGCACGCCGGGACTTGCCCGTCATACCGATAATGCGGAAGCTATCTGGAGCGGGTTGCGTACGTTCTGCACTTTGATGCTTATCGGCGCATGGAGCATTGGTGCACAATGGGAATCAGGCTCTGGCGCACTCACGCTCGCCGCGATCAGCAGTGTGCTGTATTCCGCCGTTGCCACACCGTTCAAGTCGCTTTCTTTGCTGATGCGTACGCTGGTTCTACTGTCGCTATTTAGCTTTGTGGTTAAGTTTGGCCTGATGGTGCAAATTTCCGACCTCTGGCAGTTTATTCTCTTTCTCTTCCCGCTACTCGCCACCATGCAACTGTTGAAGCTACAAATGCCTGCCCTGGCAGGTCTTTGGGGGCAACTGATTGTATTTATGGGTTCGTTTATCGCGGTGACCAATCCGCCGGTATATGATTTTGCTGATTTCCTGAATGACAATATGGCGAAAATCACCGGCGTGGCGCTGTCATGGCTGGCCTTCGCCATTCTGCGCCCCGGATCGGATGCACGGAAAAGTCGCCGCCATATTCGCGCCCTGCGCCGGGATTTTGTCGATCAGCTCAGCCGACATCCATCGCTCAGTGAAAACGAATTTGAATCGCTGACCTATCATCACGTCAGCCAGCTCAGCAACAGTCAGGATGCGCTGGCGCGACGCTGGTTATTACGTTGGGGGGTCGTTTTACTGAACTGCTCGCATGTGGTGTGGCAACTGCGCACCTGGGAGGCGCGTTCCGATCCGCTGGCTCGCGTCAGGGACGTGTGTATCTCGCTGCTGCGCGATGTAATGAGCGAACGTGGCGTCCAGCAACGACCACTGAATGCCACGCTGAATGAGCTACAGCGCATCTGCGATACGCTTGCCCACCATCATCAACCCGCTGCGCAGGAACTGTCGGCACTGGTCTGGCGGCTACACTGCTCGCTTTCACAACTCGAACAGGCGCCGCCACCGGGTACTCTCAGTCGTTGATTATTTGATAACACCACAGGCGTAGCGCGCTCCGCCACCGCCAAGCGGTTTCGGTTGATCGGACATATTATCGCCGCCCACATGGATCATCAGCGCTTTGCCTTTAACCTCATCGATCGTTTTCAGCCGCGGCGCAACGACCGGCGTTGTGGCGTTACCTTCGTTATTCACCACCAATAGCGGCAGGTCGCCCATATGACCTGCGCCTTCCGGGCCTTCATGTTTACCGGTTTGATGCGGATCATAATGGCCACCAGCCGATTCTGCGGCTGAGGCTTTCCCTTCTTTAATCGCGGGTTGGCAGCTGCCGTTCATATGCACATGGAAGCCATGTTCACCTAGCGGCAACGCTTTCAGATCGGGCGTAAACTCCAGCCCCTTTGCGGTTTCAGCAATAGTGACCGTACCAATCGCCTGGCCGACGCCTTGCGATGTGACCAGATTCATCGTCACTTTTTCTTCACTGGCAGCCTGCGCACCTGCACAGGCAAGTAGAGTGATGATGGCCAAACTCAAACGCTTCATAAGACCTCCGTCCAAAAGGTGTCTGATTGTTAAGTGTAAACCAGTGACACAAATTTGAACGGAGATGCGCCAAAAACGCGATTAGGGTACGTCGTAACCCAGCGCCGCTTTACGAATGCGGAACCATTGCTGGCGAGACATGTTCAGCGACTCAGACTCAATGGCAGCACGTACACGCTCTATTTTTCCTGAGCCAATAATCGGCAGCGGCTGAGACGGCAGACGTAAAATCCAGGCGTATACCACCTGCTCAATAGATTGCGCATTCAACTCTTCTGCGATCACGGCAAGCTCATTACGTAAAGGCTGGAAAGCATCATCATTAAACAGGCGACCACCGCCGAGACAGGACCAGGCCATCGGGCGAATGCGCAGCTGTTGCAGTTGATCTAAAGTACCATCCAACAGGAGCGGCTGATGTACTGGTGAAATTTCTACCTGGTTGGTCGCCAGAGTAAACGGCAGACGCGATTGCAGCAATGAGAACTGTGCCGGGGTGAAGTTGGAGACGCCAAAGTGACGCACTTTGCCACTATGGTGCAATTTTTTAAAAGCGTCGGCGACATCGTCAGCATCCATAAGCGGATCGGGACGGTGGATCAGCAGCAGATCAATATGATCGGTCGCCAGCAGCTTCAGCGACTCTTCCGCACTGGCAATAATATGTGCACTGTCGGTGATGTAGTGGCCCAGCGCATTTTCCGCGCGCGCCGTCGTCGCGATCCCGCATTTGGTCACAATCTGCATTTTTTCACGCAAATGCGGAGCCAGTTTCATTGCCTCACCAAACGCCGCTTCACACTGGTATCCACCGTAAATATCGGCGTGATCGACGGTGGTCACGCCAAGATCCAGATGCTCTTCAATAAAGCTGACTAGCTGGCGCGCGGACATATTCCAGTCCATCAGGCGCCAGTACCCCATCACAAAGCGAGAAAATTCCGGGCCTTGCGGCGCAATAGTAATACGCTGAACCATAGCAGCTTCCTTTTAAGTGAATGTGTCTCGAGTATACGCAATTACGCTTTTAAAAGAGTGAAGGTTGTTGCGGTTCTTCCGAAGGGTTGGCTTTGTTTGCACGTAATTTACGCATCAGGCGCTGACGACAAAGCCGCAGCACTTCCTGCTTTTGGGTATCGCTCATCTTTTGCCAGTTAAAACGCTCATCCCGACTGCGAAAACAGCCACGGCAAAAGCCGCGTTCGTCAGACTGACATATTCCACGGCATGGGCTCTGGACGGGGAAAAACTCCAGCTGTTCGGCCACATCCCCTCCTTTAATAAGATTGATATACCTATTGAAGACGTTAACTGAATTTCTCGCAAGCGCTATTGCATTAGACCGACTGGTCTATTACACTCCTTCCCATGAACAAAATCACTGAACACGATACACGCGAACATCTGCTGGCGACTGGCGAACTGCTGTGTATGCAGCGCGGCTTCACCGGCATGGGGTTAAGCGAACTACTGAAAACCGCTGAAGTACCCAAAGGTTCGTTTTATCATTACTTTCGCTCTAAAGAAGCGTTCGGTGTCGCGATGCTGGAACGCCACTATGCGGCCTATCATCGGCGACTGGCTACGCACTTTGATACGGGAGCGGGAAACTACCGCGATCGAATTCTGGCCTACTATCAGGAAACCCTGAACCAGTTTAGCCAGCACGGCATTATTAGCGGCTGTTTAACTGTAAAACTGTCTGCCGAAGTGTGCGATCTGTCAGAAGATATGCGCACAGCGATGGATAAAGGCGCGCGGCACATTATTGTGCTGTTAGCGCAGGCGCTGGAGAAAGGTCAGGCCAGCCATTGTCTGTCTTTTGTTGGCGAGCCATTACAGCAGGCGCAGGTACTGTATGCGCTGTGGCTTGGCGCCAACCTGCAGGCCAAGATTTCTCGTAGCGCCACTCCGCTGGAAAATGCGCTGGCGCACGTTAAAAACATCATCACAACGCCTGCCGTTTAACAGGCGTTTTTATTTTCTTTATTACTAGACGACCGGTCTATTCAGGAGTGCCACATGTCATCTGAAAAACTGTTTTCCCCACTGAAAGTGGGTGCCATTACGGCAGCAAACCGCGTATTTATGGCGCCACTGACGCGTCTGCGCAGTATTGAGCCTGGCGACATCCCTACTCCGCTGATGGCCGAGTATTACCGTCAACGCGCCAGCGCGGGTCTTATCATCAGCGAAGCGACGCAGATTTCCGCACAGGCGAAAGGCTATGCCGGAGCACCCGGCTTACACAGCGAAGCGCAAATTGCCGCATGGAAGAAAATCACTGCTGCCGTACACGCTGAGCAAGGTCATATTGCTGTCCAGTTGTGGCACACTGGACGCATTTCTCACGCCAGTCTGCAGCCAAACGGTCAAGCTCCAGTTGCACCTTCCGCGATTAGCGCTGGAACCCGCACCTCGCTGCGCGATGAAAACGGCCTGGCAACGCGTGCCGATACCTCAATGCCGCGTGCGCTGGAAACCGAAGAGATTCCGGGCATCGTTAATGACTTCCGTCAGGCGATAGCCAATGCGCGCGAAGCGGGTTTCGATATGGTTGAACTGCACTCTGCCCACGGCTACCTGCTGCACCAGTTCCTGTCGCCAACGTCTAACCAGCGCACCGATCAATACGGTGGCAGCGTCGAAAATCGTGCGCGTCTGGTGCTGGAAGTGGTTGACGCCGGTATTAAAGAATGGGGTGCCGATCGCATTGGTATTCGCGTCTCCCCGATTGGCACTTTCCAGAACGTAGACAATGGTCCAAACGAAGAAGCCGATGCGCTGTATCTGATTGAACAATTGGGCAAGCGTGGAATCGCTTACCTGCACATGTCTGAGCCGGACTGGGCCGGTGGCGAGCCGTATTCCGATGCGTTCCGCGAAAAAGTTCGCGCGCGCTTCCACGGCCCTATCATTGGTGCTGGTGCTTACACCCCAGAAAAAGCAGAAGCGCTGATCGAGAAAGGTCTGATCGACGCCGTTGCTTTTGGTCGCGCCTATATTGCTAACCCGGATCTGGTGGCGCGTCTGCAACGCAAAGCAGAACTGAATCCGCAACGTGCCGAGAGCTTCTACGGCGGCGGCGCGGAAGGTTACACCGACTATCCTACCCTCTAACGTCACAATCTCCGTTCTGCCATTGATAGCGGCGTAACAACGCCGCTATACTAAAACAACATTTTGAATGTATTAGCCATTTTCGAAGGGGAAAAAGATGCGTTTACTCCATACCATGCTGCGCGTGGGTGACCTGCAGCGTTCTATCGAGTTTTATACCAACGTGCTGGGCATGAAGCTGCTGCGTACCAGCGAAAACCCTGAATACAAGTACTCTCTGGCTTTTGTCGGCTACGGTCCTGAAACCAGTGAAGCAGTAATCGAACTGACCTATAACTGGGGTGTCGACAAGTATGATCTGGGTACTGCCTATGGCCATATCGCCCTGAGCGTAGACAACGCGGCTGAAGCCTGTGAACGTATTCGCCAGAATGGCGGTAACGTAACGCGTGAAGCTGGTCCAGTAAAAGGCGGCACCACAGTGATTGCGTTCGTTGAAGATCCGGACGGCTACAAAATTGAGCTGATCGAAGAGAAAGACGCCGGGCGCGGCCTGGGCGATTAATCTCCCCCTCGGGCGCAGATCGTCTGTGCCCATAGTTTTATACTCATCATTTTGCCATAATACGCGCTGCAATTTTCCCGTATTAAGAGACCCAGATGTCCGATAACGCTCAACTTTCCGGTCTGTGTGACCGTTTTCGTGGTTTTTATCCTGTCGTCATTGATGTCGAAACCGCAGGGTTCAATGCCAAAACCGATGCGCTGCTTGAGATTGCCGCCATCACACTGAAAATGGATGAACAAGGCTGGCTGATGCCGGACACGACGTTACATTTCCACGTAGAGCCGTTTGAAGGTGCCAATTTGCAACCGGAAGCGCTCGCCTTTAACGGTATTGACCCTAACAATCCGCTACGCGGTGCGGTCAGCGAATATGATGCTCTGCATGCCATCTTCAAAATGGTGCGTAAAGGCATTAAAGACAGCGGCTGCAATCGGGCAATCATGGTGGCGCATAACGCTACGTTCGACCACAGTTTCATGATGGCTGCAGCAGAACGCGCCTCGCTCAAACGTAATCCGTTCCACCCATTTGTAACCTTTGATACGGCAGCATTAAGCGGTCTGTCTCTGGGGCAGACTGTGTTGTCAAAAGCGTGCCTGGCGGCGGGAATGGAGTTTGACGGGAATCAGGCGCACTCGGCGCTGTATGACACCGAACGTACGGCCGTGCTGTTTTGCGAAATCGTTAACCGCTGGAAACGTCTCGGCGGTTGGCCTCTTCCCGTGCCTGAAGAAGCGTAACGGCGACATAAAAAAAGCGACCATTTCAGGTCGCTTTTTTACTTCTGCTGGTATTACTCAGCGTCCGGCTCTTCGGTTTTGTATTTCGCTGCTGTTTCTTTAATCAGCTGCTGCAACTCACCGCGCTGGTACATTTCGATCAGAATGTCACAACCGCCAACCAGCTCACCATCAACCCACAGCTGTGGGAAAGTTGGCCAGTTTGCGTATTTCGGCAGTTCGGCGCGAATATCCGGGTTCTGCAGAATATCAACATAAGCAAAGCGTTCACCACAGGCTGACAGCGCCTGCACAGCCTGTGCGGAGAAACCGCAGCTTGGCAGTTTAGGGGAACCTTTCATGTACAGGAGAATCGGGTTTTCAGCGATCTGGCGCTGGATTTTTTCGATAGTGGTGCTCATTATCTTGCTTCCTTAAACTTCTTTTACGGCAGTAGTCTGACATTGTAACGGGTCAGACAGGCAACGGAAAATAACATTTTCATTACGCGTTATTATTTTATCCCCTGACGCTAAAAGTTGCATTCACAATCTCACTTATCCCCTTCAAACATGTGGATTTGATTATCTGTTCACCAATTCTATCTCTATTTGCTGTTTTTTTTTGCGGTCGGTTACGAAACGCAGTTTTAAACTAAAAAAGCTATTAACTTTCCCTCTTTCTATAGATTAGAATCGTCAAGTTTTGAAAATCACACGCAGGCACGATAGACCTGCCTTACCAGAGGACTGCTCAGTGGCGCGGATAAACCGAATCTCGATCACGCTCTGTGCTTTACTTTTTACTACACTGCCCTTTACGCCTATGGCTCATGCTTCCAAGCAGGCCAGGACGACACCTACCAATTCTCACACCATCAAAACGGTAGATAAAAAGAAAAGCGCAACAACCAGCCAAAAAACAACAAAGACCAGTAAGAAAACGGCGACAAAAACCACCAGCAAAACCAGCACCAAAACCGCTTCCTCTTCTAAAAAACGCACTGCCACTCCGGCAAAGTCGACTAAAACTGCAAATCGCCGTGGTAAAACTGCCGCAGCACAAACCGCAGCCGTTACCTGGACGGAAAAATGCACACCGCGCAAAGGTCATAAACCACGCTGCGTGAAGGTGAAAACCACTGCACCGACTACGCTTGCTGATGCACATAAAGTGAAAGTGCAGAAAGCGACTAAAACCGCTATGTCTACCTTGATGAACCAAATCGGCAAACCTTATCGTTGGGGCGGCTCCTCGCCAAGAACCGGGTTTGACTGCAGCGGTCTGGTTTATTACGCCTATAAAGATCTGGTGAAGTTCCGCATTCCGCGTACCGCGAATGAAATGTACCATCTGCGTGATGCCGCACCAATTGAACGTGGCGAACTGAAAAATGGTGATCTGGTATTCTTTCGTACCCAGGGTCGCGGAACAGCCGATCACGTCGGCGTCTACGTCGGCAACGGTAAGTTTATTCAGTCACCGCGCAGCGGGCAGGAAATTCAAATCACCTCTCTGAGCGAAGATTACTGGCAGCGCCACTATGTGGGCGCTCGTCGGGTAATGACGCCAAAAACAATTCGCTAAAAACTTACCCTACAGAACATGCTGTAGGGTAAGTTCTTCTTTTGCATAACCTTTCAATTTGCTACCCTATCCTTACTCACAATGAGGCTATTGTGTGTACTCAATATAAATAATAAGGAGAGAAGCAATGTCGTTTGAATTACCTGCATTACCGTATGCCAAAGATGCTCTGGCACCGCACATTTCTGCCGAAACGCTGGAATATCACTATGGCAAACACCATCAAACCTACGTGACCAATCTGAACAATCTGATTAAAGGCACGGCGTTTGAAGGCAAATCACTGGAAGAGATCGTTCGTAGCTCTGAAGGCGGTGTATTCAATAACGCAGCACAAGTATGGAACCACACGTTCTACTGGAACTGCCTGGCACCGAACGCCGGTGGCGAACCAACCGGTAAACTGGCTGATGCAATTGCCGCCTCCTTTGGCAGCTTTGCAGATTTCAAAGCGCAATTCACCGATGCCGCTATCAAAAACTTCGGTTCTGGCTGGACCTGGCTGGTTAAAGGAACGGATGGCAAACTGGCTATCGTCTCCACCTCCAACGCAGGTACTCCGCTGACCACCGACGCGACGCCGCTGATGACCGTTGACGTATGGGAACACGCCTACTACATCGATTATCGCAATGCCCGTCCTGGCTACCTGGAACATTTCTGGGCGCTGGTGAACTGGGAATTTGTTGCGAAGAACTTCGCAGCATAAAAAAGATAACGCAGAAGGACTTCCTTCTGCGTTTTTGCATTAATTCGCGGTAGTGAAAGCCTCTTCAGGCTGTCTTCTTGCGGAAATGAACACCAGCAGCAGCGCAAGACCCGCCACAATCGCCCCCATCACCGGTACAAAACTGTAGCCCAGGCCGCCAGATATTACCGCCCCACCGGCCGCAGCCCCCAGAGCGTTCCCCAGATTAAACGCGCCAATATTGACTGACGATGATAATCCAGGTGCTTCGCTGGCAACGCGCATCACACGCATCTGCAACGGTGGAACGACCGCAAACGTCGCCGCGCCCCAGACCACCATACTGACCGCCGCTCCCAGCTCATTACGCGCAAGGAAAGGAATGGCCAGCATAATAACCATCAGCAGCAGTAAAAAGCCTTTCAGCGTACCGTTGACTGAACGGTCAGCCAGTTTGCCGCCAAAATAGTTACCGATCGAGAAGCCAACGCCTATCAACACCAGCATCCCGGTAACAAATGCCGGTGTAGCATGAGTGATAGTATGCAGAACCGGCGAGATGTAGGTATAAAGCGTGAACATTGCCCCAGCACCCAGTACGGTAGTCAGTAACGCCGACAGCACCTGCGGGCGCATAAGTACCGCCAGTTCGCTACGGACATCCGGGCGCTCTCCTGCTCCACCCTTGGGTAATGAGAAGAACAGGCTGACCATCGCAATGACACCCAGCCCCGCAGTGGCCATAAACGACATGCGCCAGCCGATGGTTTCACCAAGCCAGGTCGCCGCCGGAACGCCGCCAATATTGGCGATGGTTAACCCCATAAACATCGTTGCCACAGCGCTGGCCTGCTTATGTTTGGGTACCACACTGGCTGCAACCACAGAACCGAGACCAAAAAAGGCCCCATGGTTAAGACTGGTCAAAATACGCGATAGCATCAGCGTGGTGTAATCCGGTGAGATAGCCGAAAGCACATTACCCAGCGTGAAAATCGCCATCAGGAATATCAAAGCATTACGTCGCGCACGATGAGACAGCAGCAATGTCATCAGCGGTGCACCTACCATCACACCTACCGCATAAGCGCTGATCAGCATGCCAGCCGCCGGAATCGAGACGTCCACACCTTTAGCAATGACGGGCAATAACCCCATTGGCGAAAACTCGGTGGTGCCAATACCAAACGCCCCGATTGCCAGCGCCAGTAAAGGGTAATTGATTTTCATATTTCGACTCCGTTTCGTCGAGCCGTGGCACGACATAAAATAAGAGTCAAAAGCATGACATTGATCGCAAAATTAATAAAGTTAACAAAACTGCAAAAGACTTTTGCTTATTCGCAAACAATAGAGGGGAAAAACGAGTCGAAGGGATGAGGGAGAGCTAACTCCCTCGGGGAAATCAATGCAGCGCTGCGGTCAGACCACCCGCGACGATCAAACCCAGAACAATAATGGTAGTCACTAACGAAAATTTCAGATCGGTGCTCATCAAGTTTTCTCCTTTTTATTCCCACACAAAAAGTGATATTGCGCATTTTTACACACTTGAAAGCAAAAATCTCTCACGATTTATATTGATAACTGCTTTTAACTCTTCCCCTTTTCGTTAAGATCAGACAAAATTCCACGCTTACTTGATTAGCGTACCGGCCATTGACCCCTTCCTGACGTTCCGTGTCGTTTTCCCGGCGTGCCGCAACCCTTACGTTGCGATAAGGGTGTGTAAAGGCAAACGTTTACCTGGAGTATTCTCAGGAGCTTAGGATATGGTCTGGAGTGAGATGTAATGGCAACAATTAAAGATGTAGCGAAGCGAGCAAACGTTTCCACTACAACCGTATCACACGTAATTAACAAGACGCGCTTTGTCGCGGAAGAAACACGTAATGCTGTCTGGGCAGCAATCAAAGAACTGCACTATTCTCCGAGCGCAGTTGCCCGCAGCCTGAAGGTAAATCACACCAAGTCTATCGGCTTGCTGGCGACCAGCAGCGAAGCGGCCTATTTCGCCGAAATTATCGAAGCCGTTGAGAAAAACTGTTTCCAGAAAGGCTATACCCTGATCCTGGGTAACGCATGGAACAGTCTCGAAAAACAGCAGGCTTATCTGTCGATGATGGCGCAAAAGCGCGTTGATGGTCTGCTGGTGATGTGTTCTGAGTATCCGGAGTCGCTGCTTTCGATGCTCGAAGAGTATCGCCATATCCCGATGGTCGTCATGGACTGGGGCGAAGCAAAAGCCGACTTTACCGATACGGTCATTGATAACGCCTTCGAAGGCGGTTACATGGCGGGCCGGTATCTGGTAGAACGCGGTCATCGTGAGATTGGCGTGATCCCTGGCCCAATGGAACGTAACACCGGGGCCGGGCGTCTGGCTGGCTTTATGAAAGCGATGGAAGAAGCGCTGATTAAAGTGCCTGAAAACTGGATTGTTCAGGGCGATTTCGAGCCTGAATCCGGCTATCGCGCCATGCAGCAAATTCTGTCGCAGTCACATCGTCCGACCGCTGTCTTCTGCGGTGGCGATATTATGGCAATGGGTGCGCTGTGCGCCGCTGACGAAATGGGGCTGCGCGTACCGCAGGATGTCTCACTCATCGGCTACGACAACGTGCGCAACGCCCGCTTCTTCACGCCAGCCTTGACGACCATTCACCAGCCGAAGGATTCACTGGGTGAAACGGCCTTCAACATGCTGTTAGACCGTATCGTGAATAAACGTGAAGAGTCACAGTCTATCGAGGTGCATCCGCGCCTGGTTGAGCGTCGCTCCGTTGCCGACGGTCCGTTCCGCGATTACCGCCGTTAAGCCTGTTGTGCGGGAGTCTCATCTGGCTCCCGCAGCCATTCCTTGTTCAACGTTTCACTATCCCCTAAATAGTCCAGCAGCCAACTCAATGCCGGTGACGTATCGTTCTGCTGCCATGTCAGACAGCATGCGGCATCAGGAAAGGGGTTCTCCAGTTGCAGCGCAACCCATTTACCACTATCGATCCACGGCTTGGCAAAATGCGTCGGTACCATGCCCACACACAATCCCGCGGACAAACAGGTCGCAGAAGATTCCCAGTCCGGCACGACGACGCGCTTTTGGTTGTCCAGCAGCCAGGTAATACGCTTCGGCAATGTTCGGGAGGTATCTTCGCGCACCAGTGACGGCCAGTTGCGCAACGTGTCATCACTTAACGGTCCAGGCATTGACGCCAGTGGGTGATGACTGGCTACCACGCAGCTCCAGCTCAGCATTCCCATATCGCGGAAGGTATAGCGCCCCCCGACCGGAATGGCCTGTGTGGCCCCGATGGCCAGCTCCACACGCCCATCAGACAGTGCGTCCCACACGCCGTTAAACACTTCCTGAAAAACTAACAACTCCACATCATCAAAGTGACGGTAGAAATCCACGATCATCTGTCGGGTACGATCCGGGCGGACAATGTTATCGACGGCGATCGCCAGCTGTCCGCGCCAGCCGTTGGCAATTTGCTGACATTGCTGGCGCGTGATCTGCATTTTTTTGATAACAGAGCGGCCTTCTTTTAAAAACCATGCCCCGGCAGGCGTTAATTCCACATCCCGATGGCGTCGCTCAAAAAGTGGCACCGCTAGCCATTCTTCCAGCTGGCGTACGGTGTAGCTTACTGCCGAAGGTACACGGTGCAGCTCCTGCGCGGCCGAACTAAAACTGCCGTTACGCGCAACCGCATCAACCACTTCAAGTGAATATTCCGACCACATATTCTGCCTGCAAAAAATTTGAAATCAGTAAGCAAATATTAGCGTTTCACAGCGAGAATTACACTCACTACACTCAGCGGCATTGTTCTACTGCTAAAAAAGAGAAATGATGATGCAACCTGGGAAAGGGTTTTTAGTCTGGCTGGCAGGTCTTAGCGTGCTCGGTTTTCTGGCAACGGATATGTATCTACCCGCCTTTGCTGCTATTCAGTCCGATCTGCAAACACCTGCATCTGCCGTCAGCGCCAGCCTGAGCTTGTTCTTAGCCGGTTTTGCCGTCGCGCAACTTTTGTGGGGGCCACTTTCCGACCACTACGGTCGCAAACCTATTTTGCTACTGGGTTTATCTATCTTTGCACTGGGCAGTCTGGGCATGCTGTGGGTTGAAAACGCCACTGGTCTGCTGGTACTGCGATTTGTTCAGGCCGTTGGCGTCTGTGCGGCATCGGTTATCTGGCAAGCGCTGGTGACCGATTATTATCCTTCACAAAAAGTAAACCGCATCTTTGCCACTATTATGCCGCTGGTCGGGTTATCTCCTGCACTCGCCCCGCTTTTAGGCAGTTGGATCCTGGTACATTTTTCCTGGCAGGCCATTTTTGCAACTCTGTTTGCCATTACTCTGATTCTGATGCTTCCGGCTCTGCGTCTAAAGCCAACGGCTAAAGCGCGCGATGACAGCCAGGATAAACTGACTTTCGCCACCTTGCTGCGCTCGAAAACTTACCGTGGAAACGTGCTGATTTATGCCGCCTGTTCCGCGAGCTTTTTCGCATGGCTGACGGGTTCCCCGTTCATCCTAAGCGAAATGGGTTATAGCCCAGCGGTAATTGGTCTGAGCTATGTTCCGCAAACTATCGCCTTCTTAATTGGTGGTTACGGCTGTCGTGCAGCGCTGCAAAAATGGCAGGGTCGTCAGCTGCTGCCCTGGTTACTCATTCTGTATGCCTTCAGCGTTGTAGGCACCTGGGCGACCGGCTTTATTCATCATGTTGCATTGGCTGAAATCCTGATCCCATTCTGCGTTATGGCGATTGCGAACGGCGCAATCTACCCTATCGTTGTCGCGCAGGCATTACGCCCTTTCCCACAGGCCACTGGACGCGCAGCCGCATTGCAGAATACGCTGCAACTGGGTTTATGCTTCCTGGCAAGCCTTGTCGTTTCCTGGTTGATTGCCACCCCACTGCTCACCACCACCAGCGTTATGCTGACAACAGTATTGCTGGCTGCTGTGGGTTACAAAATGCAGTCGCAGAAAACTGACGCCCCGCAAACAGATGATCGTGCGCAAGTTGCCCACGGAGAGTCGCACTAATAATGGTTGCGGGCATTTAGTTAGCCCGCTAACAATTATTGGTTGAATCGTCAAAAATTCAGGCATATACTGATTTTCAGTTGTTAAAAAAACGATAATTTTAATGCGTTAACGGGGACAAGAACGTTCCCGTTTTACCACGGATGGCCTTTTCGGCAAGGGTTTCTCCCTTCCTCTGTTCTACGTCGGATTATAGATTCGCGGATTAATTCCGTGAGATTTCTCACAAAGCCCAAAAAAGCGTCTACGCTGTTTTAAGGTTCTGATCACCGACCAGTGATGGAGAAGCTATGAGTTCATCATGTTTAGAAGACGTCAGCGTACCGGATGATGACTGGTACCGCATTACCAATGAATTATTGAGCCGTGCAGGCATTGCCATTAATGGCCCTGCACCGGCTGATATTCGAGTAAAGAACCCCGATTTTTTCAAACGCGTATTGCAGGAAGGATCGTTAGGGTTGGGTGAAAGTTATATGGATGGCTGGTGGGAATGCGACCGGCTGGACATGTTTTTTAGTAAAGTCTTGCGTGCCGGTCTTGAAAACCAACTCCCCCGCCACTTTAAAGATACGCTACGTATCGCCACTGCTCGCCTGTTCAATTTACAGACCAAAAAACGTGCGTGGATGGTCGGCAAAGAACATTACGATTTGGGCAACGATCTCTTTACCCGCATGCTTGACCCCTATATGCAGTATTCCTGCGCCTACTGGAAAGATGCCAACACTCTGGAATCTGCCCAGCAGGCGAAGCTCAAAATGATTGCTGAAAAATTGCAACTGAAGCCAGGAATGCGGGTGCTTGATATTGGCTGTGGCTGGGGTGGTTTATCCCAGTTTATGGCATCGCAATATGGCGTGAGCGTGGTGGGTGTGACCATTTCGGCAGAACAGCAGAAAATGGCACAGGAACGTTGCGCTGGGCTGGATGTCACTATTTTGCTGCAGGATTATCGCGACCTGAACGACAAATTCGACCGCATTGTCTCCGTCGGCATGTTTGAACATGTTGGACCGAAGAACTACGCCACCTATTTTGAGGTGGTCGATCGTAATTTAAAACCGGATGGTCTCTTTTTACTGCATAGCATCGGCTCCAAAAAGACCGACAATAACGTTGATCCGTGGATCAATAAGTATATCTTCCCAAACGGGTGTTTGCCGTCAGTTCGCCAGATTGCCAACGCCAGCGAACCGCATTTTGTGATGGAAGACTGGCATAATTTTGGCGCGGATTACGACACGACGCTGATGGCATGGCACGAGCGTTTCATGAGTTCCTGGCCTGAAATCGCCGATAACTATACCGAACGTTTCAAGCGGATGTTCAGCTATTATCTGAACGCCTGCGCCGGGGCGTTTCGTGCTCGAGATATTCAGCTATGGCAGGTGGTCTTTTCCCGCGGTGTTGAACACGGCCTGCGCGTTCCCCGCTAATCGTTTTCGCCCCCGTAGCAACGGGGGCTTTACTCTCAGGCTTAGGCTCCCGCTTCGCCCGTTATGTTGCTGATGGCGCTTTCACGCGCCGCCAGGACACGCTCAACGGTATCAACCACCGCCTGCGTTTGGGGATCGATTTCGATATTAACCCGTGCGCCCAGCTTTTTCTTGCCAAGCGTCGTACGCTCCAGCGTTTCCGGAATCAAATGCACACAGAAACGCGTCGGCGTCACTTCACCGACCGTCAGACTGATACCGTCAATACCAATAAATCCTTTGTACAGGATATATTTCATCAGCGACGGATCCTGGACTTTAAACCACACCTGACGGTTATTCTCCGAGGTCAGAATTTTCGACACTTCGGCAGTGGTCATAATATGGCCCGACATTAAATGTCCGCCAATCTCATCACTGAATTTTGCCGCACGTTCAACGTTAACCAAATCTCCGACCTTCAGATCGCCCAGGTTGGTGATACGCAGCGTTTCTTTCATCAGGTCGAAGCTTATCTGGTTACCGTTAATTTCGGTGACCGTCAGGCAGCATCCATTGTGGGCAACCGATGCGCCGGTCTCCAGCGCATCCAGCATATATTCAGGCAACTCCACAACATGCGTACGAAAATTCGGTTTTTCATCAATGGACACCAATTTTGCAGTGCCCTGCACAATACCCGTAAACATACTTCCTACTCCTGAACTCAATTAAGACATCTCTGCACAGCACAATAGCAGGTGGAAATTCAGGTTGCCAGCAATGCGCCACCAGCGCCTGTTTTTTCACTGGAGAATTACGTATTCCTCGCTACAATAGACTGAAATTTCCCCTGCTTTTTCTCCTTGCTGCCATATAAGGCGGCTTTTTTAGTCTCTCAAATAACAACAATATAGTGGTGTACACGTGCAAAAGTATGTAAGTGAAGCGCGTCAGTTATTAGCTCTGGCAATTCCGGTGATTCTTGCGCAAATCGCTCAAACCGCAATGGGATTCGTTGATACCGTCATGGCGGGCGGATACAGCGCGACGGATATGGCGGCAGTCGCCATTGGTACGTCCATCTGGCTACCGGCCATTCTGTTTGGTCACGGACTACTGCTGGCGTTGACGCCGGTAATTGCGCAACTCAATGGTTCCGGACGCCGCGACCGTATCGCCCATCAAATACGTCAGGGATTCTGGCTGGCGGGCAGCGTCTCCGTACTGATTATGGTTGTGCTATGGAACGCGGGGTACATTATTCGCTCCATGCATAACATCGACCCGGCGCTGGCAGATAAAGCCGTTGGCTACCTGCGTGCCCTGCTGTGGGGCGCACCGGGTTATCTGTTCTTCCAGGTAGCCCGTAACCAGTGCGAAGGATTAGCCAAGACTAAACCGGCGATGGTGATGGGATTTCTCGGCCTGCTGGTGAACATTCCGGTTAACTATGTTTTCATCTATGGGCATTTAGGCATGCCGGAACTGGGTGGCGTGGGTTGTGGTGTGGCAACAGCAGCGGTTTACTGGGTGATGTTTATCGCCATGCTCTCTTACATCAAACGTGCGCGTTCAATGCGAGATATCCGTAATGAGCGTGGTTTCCAGAAACCTGACACCGCAGTAATGAAGCGTCTGGTACAGCTGGGTTTACCTATCGCGCTGGCGTTATTTTTCGAAGTGACGTTGTTTGCGGTGGTCGCGCTGCTGGTTTCTCCACTGGGGATTGTCGACGTAGCCGGACACCAAATCGCACTGAACTTCAGCTCGTTAATGTTCGTCCTGCCAATGTCTCTGGCTGCCGCCGTCACCATTCGTGTCGGTTATCGTCTGGGCCAGGGTTCCACGCTGGATGCGCAAACCGCAGCCAGAACGGGTCTGGGTGTTGGTGTGTGCATGGCGGTCGTAACAGCGATTTTCACCGTGACATTCCGCGAGCATATTGCCCTGCTCTATAACAATAACCCGGAAGTTGTCGCCCTGGCGGCTCAGCTCATGTTACTGGCCGCTGTGTATCAAATTTCGGACTCTATCCAGGTTATTGGCAGCGGGATCCTGCGTGGTTATAAAGATACGCGTTCCATTTTCTTTATTACCTTTACGGCATACTGGGTGCTGGGCCTGCCGAGCGGTTATATTCTGGCGCTTACCGATCTGGTAGTTGACCGGATGGGACCGGCGGGATTCTGGATGGGCTTTATTATCGGCCTGACCTCTGCGGCGATACTGATGATGCTGCGGATGCGGTTTCTACAACGCCAGCCGTCAGCGGTTATTTTACAACGCGCTGCGCGATAACCTCATAAAAGCCGCCACCAGGCGGCTTTTTTTCGCCTCAAAACGGGCTGGCGTTTTTGGCGTTCATCCACGCTTCACTAATGGGATGCCTGAAATGCAGTTCACTGGCATGCAGCATCAGCCGTGGCGTTTGTTCAGTCCCCGGCAGCAGACGTCCACCGTACAGAGCGCCCCCCAAAATAGGATGTCCCAACTGCTGACAATGGATCCGTAGTTGATGGGTGCGCCCGGTTTCAGGGGTCAGTTGTACCCGCGTCAAGGGGAGCAACGTCCCCTCTTCCTGACGATGATAAAAACGCTCGACAACCTGATAGCGCGAGCGCGCGGGTTTGCCGTTGAGAGCACAAATCGACATCAATGGAAACAGCGCCGGGTCTTTGGCAATTGCGGCGTCGATAACCCCTTCGTCGTTTTCCAGATGCCCGCATAACAGCGCACTGTACACCTTAGTGATCGTCCGCTGGCTGAACTGCTGGCAAAGCGCGGCGTTAATAGCCTTGTTACGAGCGACCACCATCAGCCCAGAGGTGCCGAAATCAAGCCGATGTACCAGCGTGCAGCCAGGGTAAATCTGTACCAGCCGGTGATGTACCGAATCGAGATTCTGCGGATTTTTGCCCGACAGGCTAAGCAACCCGCTGGGTTTATTGATGAGCACCAGATGCTCGTCCTGATAGAGGGTCTCTATCTTGTCATGGCAAGGCGGGGCAATAAAGGTATCGAGGATCGTAGACATCAGGCGGCCAGAATGAGGTGTGGGAACGGATGATAACGAATTTTCACCACAGTGGCGAATCTGAGCATTGACCCAATGGCTGGCATGGTAGAGTGTGATTTATCCTGAGTGCGATGAGAGGGTTACTCTGTGCAACAAATCGATTTTTACATGGTGGATGCCTTTACCACCACGACATTTGGTGGTAATGCCGCAGCAGTCTGTCCGCTCACGGACTGGTTGCCCGATGAAACATTATTAAAGATGGCGCAGCAGCATAACCAGTCAGAAACCGCTTTTTTTGTCGCCAATGAGAATGGCTTTGAGCTGCGTTGGTTTACCACTCAGGGTGAAATTAATCTGTGTGGGCATGCCACGCTTGCCGCCGCGCATGTCATCTTTGAACATCTGGATTACCCGGATACCAAAATCCAATTTGCTACCCGCTTTGTGGGACCGCTGACGGTCACGCGCTGCGGTGAATGGCTGACGCTTGATTTTCCAGCCTGGCAAAGCGAATCTGCCGTGCCGCCCGCTTTACTGCTGGAAACATTAGGCATCACCGAATACAAAGAGATGCGTGTGGCGCGCGATTACATGGTGGTGCTGGAAAATCAACAGCAGGTTGAGGCTGTGCGCCCAAACATCCACGCCATGCTTCCGCTGGGGAAAATGGTGTGCATCACCGCGCCGGGTGACGGGGAATACGATTTTGTCAGCCGTTTCTTCTGCCCGGGCGAAGCCGTCGCGGAAGACCCGGTCACAGGCTCGGCACATAGCATGCTGATCCCTTACTGGGCTGGAAAACTGAATAAAACACAGATGCTGGCACGCCAGGTCTCTGAACGCGGCGGGGATTTACGCTGTCAGTTAGCAGGAACGCGTGTATATATCAGTGGGCAGGCGATAACTTACCTGATCGGTAAAGTGCTGTTGCGCTAGCAACCTTACCCAAAATAACCAATCCATGGAGGATTTATGTCGAACAAACTCGTGCAGATACACTTTGATTTTCATGGTCCGTTTGGGGCTGAGATGTCGAATCAGCTCGTTGAACTGGCCGAATCAATCAACCAGGAGCCGGGGTTCATCTGGAAAATCTGGACCGAGAACGAAGCAAATCACGAAGCGGGAGGCATCTACCTGTTCCAGGACGAAGACACCGCTCAGGCCTATATCAAAAAGCATACCGCCCGCCTGAAGCACCTGGGTGTGGAGGAAGTAACGTTCAAAATCTTCGATATCAATGAACCGCTAAGTAAAATTAACCACGGTCATATCAGCTAAACTTTTGGCTTAGACGCCCCCTCCCGGGGCGTTTCTTCATTTCCCCCTGCTTTCCCCTTTCAACAGCGATATCCCCGTCACCGCTCCAGGACAGTGATTTAGCCTGGGCCACGTTTGCAGTAGTTCACAAAATCAGCGTTAGCGAAAACTATCGCTGGCCGAACGCACTATGAAGGAGTATAAAATAATACAAACAGTATTATTTTATACAAAATGAATCACAAACGGCGACTGGAGATTCTCATATGACCGCGGACATTACACTGAACTCATCTGCTGGAAGCTTCCCGCCAGCAGGTCATTACTCGCACAGTACAACGGCTGGCGGATTCGTCTTCATTTCCGGGCAATTGCCGGTCACTTTCGACGGCGAGAAAAAAGCGGAGGCCTCTTTTGAAGATCAAACCCGGCTGGTACTCAAGAATATTGATGCTTGTCTGGCTGGTGCTGGGGCATCACGTCAGCATCTGGTGTCTGTTCGCGTCTATGTGACGGATATGAACCAGTGGCCGACGTTTAACAAAATCTATGGAGAGTGGATCGGTGATTTCCGTCCATCCCGTGCAGTAGCAGGTGTTGCGGAACTTCATTATGGTTTTGCGCTGGAAGTTGAAGCTATTGCGTTGGTCCCGCAAGCGTGACGTTTAACAACATACAGGTGAACAACAATGACTGAAATGACACTGCCTGATTATAACGATGTTGCCGCTGCGGCAGAGCGCATCGCAGATTATGCCAACAAAACGCCGGTGATGACCTCCCGAACGGTAAATGAAGAATTTGGCGCGGAAGTCTTCTTTAAGTGCGAAAACTTCCAGAGAATGGGCGCCTTCAAATTTCGCGGCGCTATGAATGCGCTACGCCAGTTCACGCCACAACAACGCGCTGCGGGCGTCGTGACGTTTTCTTCCGGCAACCATGCACAGGCCATTGCCCTGTCGGCAAAGTTGTTGGGTATTCCAGCAACAATTATCATGCCGCATGATGCCCCGGCGGCCAAAGTTGCGGCGACGAAAGGCTATGGCGGAAAAGTGGTAACTTACGATCGCTATACTGAAGATCGTGAAAAAATTGGTCGGGACCTGGCGGAGAAACAGGGGTTAACGCTGATCCCCCCTTACGACCATCCGCACGTGATCGCAGGCCAGGGCACCGCCACAAAAGAGCTAATTGAAGAAGTGGGTCAGTTAGACGCCCTTTTCGTGTGTCTGGGCGGTGGCGGCCTGCTCTCAGGATCCGCCCTGGCGGCCAGACATCTGTCTCCTGACTGCATCATCTATGGTGTCGAACCTGAGGCGGGTAACGATGGTCAACAGTCGTTCCGAAGTGGAAAAATAGTTCATATCGATACGCCCAAAACCATTGCTGACGGTGCTCAGACTCAACATCTCGGGAACTATACGTTTCAGATTATCCAGCAAAACGTGAACGATATTCTGACTGTTTCAGACGCTGAGTTAGTTGCCTCAATGAAATTTATCGCTGAACGCATGAAAATCGTCGTAGAGCCGACCGGGTGTCTGGGTTTTGCTGCCGCCAGAGCGCGTAAAGCTGAGCTTCGCGGCAAGAAAATCGGCATTATCATCAGCGGCGGAAATGTGGATATCAGTCGCTACAGTGAATTTCTGGCCGGATGATAAACAGGGTATCTGCCATGCAGATACCCTACTTTTACTGTCTGTACACTCCCGTCTGGAAAAACGCTCCCAGGTCACTGTAAACTGCTCGCAATCATGGCAACAGACATCACCGCAGGAGACTGGCATGCCAAAAACCGACAATAACTCGCTTCTCAGCCAAATTGATACTATCGCCAGGGGATTGAGTGAGACCTTCTCTCCGTTTTGCGAAGTGGTGGTTCATGACCTCAAAAATCCTGATCATGCCATTTTGTCCATCCATAATAATCTTTCCGGACGTCAACCCGGCCAGCCAGCAACCGAGCTTGGTCTGGCGAGAATCGCATCACCTGACTTTCCCAGCATCATTGCGAACTACAGTAATCAGTTTGCCGATGGCCGCCCGGTGAAAAGTACATCGATTGGCATCAAGGACGAAGACGGCAAATACGTAGCGGCACTTTGCCTGAATGTCGATATGACGCTGTTCCGTGGTATGCAGAGTGCTCTTGCGCGTTTTACTGAAACTGAAAATTCCCCCATTAAGGAACATATCGATCCCGGCAGTAATGAAGTCATCCGCCAGCGTATTGATGACTTTGCCGCTAAACGCGCGACGACGGCCCGAGCCCTTAAACCTCAAGACCGTAAGCTGCTGATTCAACAATTACGCCAGGACGGTTTGCTGAACGTACGCAAATCTATGGATACGGTTGCACAGCATCTGGGCGTATCGAGGGCCACCGCCTATCTGTATGCCCGCCAGTCAGCTCAGGCGGGTGAATAAGCTGGCAAGCGAGGATAGCGCCAGCAAGGCCTATCCGTCTGGGTCAGGCTGCCAGCCAGCGCTTACCTTCTGCCTTCATGTTCGCTTCCAATTCGCTGCCTCGCGTTGCAAAAACGCGCCCAAGAGGAAATCCACTCTGTTCCAGTAAATAAGCCAGCGCGGCATATTCCCGCGGATACTTCGTCACAATAGCCTGATCAATAGCGACCGGGCCTAACGGAAAAGTGAATAGACCAAAGTCATATATCGTCTGGCGATGAAACAATTTCCACTGACCTTCTCTTTTTTCTGCCATATCGTAAAAACGGTTATGGCATTCACAGCCAATGTTCAGTTTGGTATTCTCGCCAATGATCATTGCGTTTGTTTCAAGGAGAGCTTTGTCCCCTGCTTCATTAAAGGACACAGCAGGAGAAGTAATAATATGTTTAGTCCTGAAATCAGATGCCCCCATTCTCATTGAGCCATTCACAAAGTCACTTCCCAGCCCTTCAAACCATGTTATTTCAATCGTGCCATCAGGGTGGAACAGTTCACGCAACTGCTCCCATTCGCCCAGATCGCGGTGCATCCAGCCATTGATAAGGTCATTAAGTTGCTGTCGATCCTGTAGTTGATTTTGCATGTTGTGAACTCCTGATAATTAACTGTTTTTGTGTCACTGAATTCAGTTTGGCTACAGATGAAGTTAAACACAAATAGAGTAGGTGCTGGTTTGGGTGTCCGTACTTGCCCGCCGGTGATACAAAACGATTGCTACGCCACATGCAAAGTGATCCCGCGGTTGGTCAAATATTCGATTGATTCAACAAAGCGACCCGCCGTAAAAACAACGATACACGGTAGCAGCACAAAAAAATAAACCTTTATGTTCGTGTGTATTTTTTAACGTTTACAGTGAGATTGTTTTTTGTACAAATCGAATAAAATTAAGTATCTTCGAATAACAGCATCGACATTGCTTAATAAACTTTTAAAATCGAAGAACTCTAACCCATTGATTCTAATGATTTAAAATATGAATAAATTAATTGCATCAATAATAGTTAGGCGTCATATATAAATAACATGATATCTAAATTATAATTCTTTTACATCCGGTAGATTGGTGAGGTTAGAATGCGGTTAATAGTCATGTTGTTTAGCTTTGTGGTCTCCACCCAACTCTGGGCGGGTGAGCTTGCCCAACCTGCCGGTAAAATCCTTTTAACAATGTCCGGTAATATTGAAAATACAAATGAAGACGGGAAAGCCGTTTTTGATACCGCCAGTCTCGAGAAACTGGGCATGGTCAGTTTCCAGACCACCTCGCCTTGGTATAATGGACGCACTACTTTTACGGGTATTCCACTGCAAAAGCTCATGGATTATGTTGGGGCGAACGGTTCCGTTGTCAAAATCACTGCGCTCAATGACTACACCACCGTTATCCCTCTCAGCGACTTCAAGAAATACAATGCCATCCTTGCCTTAAAAATCAACGGAGAATATATGCGCATCCGTGATAAAGGCCCATTATTTATTGTGTATCCCTATGACAGCCTGCCAGAACTGAATAACCAGATTTATTATTCAAGATCAGCATGGCAGGTCAGTAAAATGGATATTGAGTAGGAGTTCAGAAGAACATCATGAACAGAATACTGGCTGGCATCATATTTTTCCTTTTTATATCGACCGGATATATATCTTTCCTTGTGCATGAAAGGCAACAAGAGTTACAGAAACTCACTCACTACACCGATTCATGGTCTGCTGCACAGATGGTATCAGAATATTATCGATTCGAATCATGGCTTGGTCTTTACACTATCGATAATTCGATGAACCTCGATGATGTACGCCTGCGTCTCGACATTATGCTCAGCCAGAGTGATTTGATAAAAGAAGGCGATTTGGGGCATTTTATAGAAAGCAATAAAACGCATCGTGATCTGGCGATAAAGCTTGAAAAAACGCTTGATTATCTGGACGTTAACCTCGAGAAAATGAATCGATCCGAGCTCCAGGCATACTTGAAGCAAATGCATGCGCTGGATGCGCCACTTGGTCGTCTTTCATCCGGTGCATTAAACAAAGATGTTAACTCTATTAATAACGCCAACATCAAGATTCAAACTCTGTACTATATTTACTCAGCAACCTCTGTACTGCTGATAATACTGAGTGCGATTCTTGGCGTTCTGATATTCTATCAAAACAGAAATATTCTGCGAGCGCATCTTCAGGTCAAGAGCCTTGCCGAAGAATTACAGAAGTCGAAAGAAAAACTGCAAATCCAGAATGCAAAACTGGAATATGACGTCTACCATGACTCTCTTACCGAAATGAATAACCGCCAGCTATTCTGGGGTAATTTAAATAAAACAATCGAGATGGCAGAAAGAAATAGTGATTCTGTCACTGTGATGTTGTTCGATTTAGATCGATTCAAGGAAGTTAACGATACGTATGGCCATGATGCTGGTGATATTTTATTGCGTCAGATATCGGACCGTCTGGTTTCGATGAGCCTTACTTCTGATACGCTGTATCGCTTAGGTGGGGATGAGTTTGCGTTTCTCTCGAGTGGCCTGACAGAAAGCCATGCTGTTTCGCGAGCCAAAAAAATATGTGATTTTATCAGCCAGCCCTACACTATTTATAACACAATCATAAATATCACTACCTGTGTTGGCATTGTCATCTCAGACACCGAACGTCGTTCCGACTATCTTTATAAATTCGCCGATCTGGCCCTTTATGAAGCTAAAAATGAAGGCGCCGGTAAAATAAAAGTCTTCCGGCAACGAATGCTAGAGAAGCTGCAAGAAAGCAGAACTTTTGAGCATGATATGGCATTGGCATTAGTGAACAAAGAATTCGTGGTTTATTATCAGCCTATTGTGGATTCTTTCAGCCAGGAAATTTACAGCTATGAAGCGCTTATTCGTTGGATACACCCGCTAAAAGGCCTCCTGTCACCGGATAGTTTTATTCCTGTTGCTGAAAAAACAGGAATGATTAACGAGATGGGAAAATCTGTACTTGAAATTGCCTGTCGGGAAGCTGCTTCCTGGGTAATTCCGGCTAAAATTTCAGTCAATGTCTCCCCCGTCCAGCTCAGCAGCAAAGCTTTTGCCGGCATCGTACTGTCTATTCTGAAAGAAACAGGTCTTCCGGCTGACCGTCTTGAACTGGAAGTCACTGAGTCTTCCCTCTTCACCGAAAGCACGACACCGATGAATACACTGAACAAGCTCAGAGCCCTGGGCGTGAAAATCTCCATCGATGATTTTGGTACGGGGTACTCGTCTCTTTCTCGCCTGAGCAGGCTTGCCTTCGATAAAATAAAAATAGACAAGTCTTTTGTGCATTCAATATCCACACAGGAAGATGCGCTGAATATCATTAAACTCATCACTGGCATGGCGAAATCCCTGAATATGAAAGCTGTCGCAGAAGGTGTTGAGACGCAGGAACAACTAAAAAGCCTTCAGGCGCTGGGCTGCGATTTCGCCCAAGGATATCTGTTTGGTAAACCTCAACCCTGTGTCAATGATGAAATCAGAAATGGTCAAGTGGCGCGAATAAACAACAGAAGAACGATGCCATGAAGACTTTCTATCAGGCTTCAACTTCCAGCAACGTGCTGAGTGGCAATGTCGACGCTAAATTTATCCTGACCTGCGATTTAAAAAACATTTACTTTTCACAAGGTTACCGCCACCATCCTAAATGGTCAGCTTTTCTCGATGGCCGACTATGCAGGCAAGCTTGGTTTCCCCTGCAACCCATCCTGTAAGCAGGAACCCGGGGGAGTCGACGAAATCGCACAGACCTGCCACGTCAATTACGGCGTGAGCTTTCCAATGTTTGAGAAAGTGGAGGTTAACGGCCCCGTTACGCACCCGGTATTTCGTTACCTGAAAACTGAATTACCCGGCATGCTGGGTGGGCGGATCAAGTAGAACTTCACTAAATTCCTGATCGGACGCGATGGGAAACTGCTTAAGCGTTTTGCACCCTTCACCACCCCAGATAAAATAGAAACCGTCATCCTTGTTGCACTTAAAATATAATGTCAGTCATCACTCAATGTTAATACCTGCCGCTACACATAATAAAATCCTATTTAACCGGATGAGAAATAGCGTGCTAGCTTTTACAGAATGAACATTAAACTGGGATAGCGAATGTTTCATATTTCAGAAGTGGATAAAAGTGACGCTGAGTTAGCTTATCTGATCGGTGAACTTGATGCTTTTCAAAGCCAACTCTATCCAGCTGAAAGTAATCACTGCCTGGATTTATCAACGGTAAGCGAAAAAGAGTTACGATGCATCATTGTACGTGGGGAAAATGGGAGTGCCGTGGGTTGCGGAGCGATACTCTTCCAGGGAGATGGAGCTTGCGAGCTAAAGCGCGTCTATATCCGGCCGGAATACAGAGGGCGCAAACTTGGCGAACAGATAATTGCCGGCCTGGAAAGGCTTGCCACAGAAAATGCTTGCTATCTGCTGCGCCTGGAAACAGGGATTCACCAACAGCCCGCTATCGCTCTTTATCACCGCTGCGGTTTTGAGATTTGCGAAGCGTTCCTCCCTTATATAGCCGACCCCTTAAGTGTATTCATGCGTAAAACCATTCGAAAGGCGCATTAATAGTATGGAGATTCATTAGTTTTCATCTTTAGTGAGTCATCGTATTAGCCAAAATAAGCGACAATTTACAGCTAAAGTTGGTAAATTCCCTGAACGGTTCTATAGTCGGGACTGCTTTTCATTACAGGGTTCACTAATGCGATTTAACGGACTGACTAAAGGTTTCTTCATTTTCATACTTGCCCTCGTGACCTGGGCGTTCTTCGATGTATTGTCCCCCTACTTTTCCGCCATTTTGTGGGCCGCGATATTAACGACTATCTTTAACCCGGTAAAAAACAGACTGCGTAGCGCGCTTGGCGAACGCAACGGGCTGGCATCATTGATTACCATCGCCATTATCTGTCTGATTGTCTTTATCCCGCTGATGGTAATCCTGTCATCGCTGGCCATTGAACTGAACGTGGTATACACCAAACTGCAACAGAATGACACGCAGTTCCCGGAAGTCGTCACTTCTATTCTTTCGTACCTTCCTGATTGGGCCAGAGGATTTCTGGCAGAACACAATCTGGATGATGTCGCGCAGATCCAGAAAAAACTGTCCGATGTCGTGCTGCAAGGCGGGCAGTACCTTGCTGGCAGTGCATTTCTGATTGGGAAAGGGACATTCGGCTTTGCTATCAGTTTTGGCATCATGCTGTATCTGCTGTTCTTCTTACTGAAGGATGGACCGTATCTGGTGCGCCAGATTCTGGACTCATTACCCCTTTCTGATTTTGCCAAACAGCACCTGTTTGCCAAATTCGTCGGCGTGACGCGGGCAACCGTCAAGGGCACGGCGGTCGTCGCTTTGGTTCAGGGTATTCTTGGCGGCATCGCGTTTGCAATTGTGGATATCGACGGCAGCGTTCTGTGGGGGGCGTTGATGGCGTTTCTCTCGCTCGTGCCTGCCGTGGGCTCAGCAATCGTCTGGGTACCTGCAGCAATATTCCTGTTCGCCACCCACCAGCTATGGCAAGGGCTGTTTATCGTTGGCTTCTTCGTGATTATCGTTGGGCTGGTGGACAATATCCTGCGCCCGCTGCTGGTAGGTAAAGACACCAAAATGCCGGACTATCTGATTTTGATTACCACTCTCGGCGGCATGGAGATCTACGGCATTAACGGCTTTGTGATTGGCCCCCTGATTGCTGCACTATTCATAACCTGCTGGAACCTGTTTTCCGGGCGTGACCATGAAGGTAACGTGGAAGGAATCGACGAAGCCTTTATGGAAGAAGGAAAAAATCCTCCAGATTTATGATTGCAGGACGATAACAGAAGGCGGTTTCTGGACCGCCTTTTTTATTTTCACGCAAAATCATGCGTTTCCTATAATTGCAATCATGCGTATTCATTAATCGTCGCAGAAGGAACTAATCAGTGCGAATTGCCACAATCACCAACTGGGCCTATAGCGCGACGGTATGCCTGACCATCGCTTCAGGCGTTGTCATGCTGATGGCATCCAGCGCCGATAACACAGAACGCCAGGTGGTAGAACAGCGTTATCAGTTCGATCAACTTACCGAAGAAGTCGAACTCGATGCCTGGTCGCTGTCCGACCTGGCGCGCGACTATGTTATTGCAAAAGATCCTGAGGTGCTTAACGCCTACCGTCAGAAAGAAGCGACGCTGAAAGCTGTTGAGCATCGGCTGTCAAAGCTCAAAGACCTTGGGGCAACGGATGAAGAGCTGGCGCTATTGCACGAAGGGCTACAGATTGTTGATGCCCTGCAGGACGAGCAAGCTGCGGCGCTTGCCAGCGTCGCGCGCGCAGAAGAGTCGCAGGCTATTGCCCTGCTCTATGGGAAAGGCTATGAACAGGAACTGGAACGCGCCCAGGACCGGATAGATCATTTCCGCCAACTGCTCGATAACCGCGTACGCAATACAATTGAAGATGCAACCCAGTCATCCCGCATGCTGCGGACGGCCTCTGAAGTGATGGTCGGTCTGACGGCGCTGCTGTTTTTATTCGTTCTCGGTTTCATTTTAAAGCGTCGCGTCCTGCGCCCCGTCGTGCGTTTGAGCGATGTCGTAAACCGTCTCGCATCGCAGGATTATGCCGTTGAGACGCCCAGTTTTAACCAGATAGATGAAATAGGCGACATGGCACAGGCGATCCGGATATTTCGCGAGAACGGTCTGGCGCGTCAGAGACTGGAGAAAGAGCGAGATGCCGACTGGGCAATCCGCGATCTGCTGGCGCGCATGACGCAACGTCTGCAGGGTTGCGAGAGTTTTGCCGATGTCATCAATGTGGCAGAGCTGTTTGCACCGAATATTGCTCCAGGTATTGCCGGGCGGCTTTACATACTGGATCAGGAACCCTGGCAAATGCGCTGCGTTGCACAATGGCTTTCTCCGCAGGGTAAAGCGGATGCGTTCCACCCGGACGAATGCTGGGCTGTGCGCCGCGGCCAGAGTCATCCTCCGGTACAAGGTGAACCCGATATCACCTGCTACCATCTGCCAGAGTCATGCCAGCACCACACTCTGTGCGTCCCGCTGATTGCCCAGGGCGAAGCCATCGGTCTGCTCTCATTCCAAAACCTTAGAGATGATTCCGCCCCCTCCCGTGCATATCTGGAGCTGATGGCAGAAGCACTCGGCCTCGCATTAGCCAACCAGCGTCTGCGTGACGCCCTACTGGAGAAAGCGCTCTATGACCCGCTAACCGGACTGCGCAACCGTCATCATCTTGAAGATACACTGCGTACCCAGATGAGCCAGGCAGTGCGTAACAAAGAACCAATCAGTTGCCTGATGATCGATATCGATCATTTTAAAAGTATTAATGACCGCTTTGGCCATGAGGCTGGCGATAGCGTGATTAAAAGTATCGCTGCGACTATTCAGCGCGTTGTCCACAACAGCGGCATGGCCTTCCGCTACGGCGGTGAAGAGTTTCTGGTACTGCTGGCCAATACGGATGAACAGGCCGCTAACCGCTTTGCTACGGAAATCTACAACGGCGTACGCGAACTGTCGCTGCGCTTTGGCGTTTCCGATATTGGACACGTGGATGTCTCTATAGGTGTCGCCAGTTACCCGCAGCATGCCCAGAGCGACAACCTGTTACGCGCCGCAGATGTTGCACTGTACCGCGCGAAAGAGTTAGGTCGTTCGCGCATTGTGAGCTTTGGCATGCTGGAAGCGAGTTGATATGCGCCAGCACTTCGGGCATTGCTTTACCTCTACGCCAGGTGGTATGTTAATTGGATGAACACAAAACACGATATCAACGGTTTTAATCACAACCTGTGGTGGCTGCCTTCTTAAAGGCGGTCAGAATGTGTTTTCCTCATTTTAAATAACCGCCGAAAGGCGGTTATTTGCATTTAGAGACCCCTTTCGGTTTTATGACTTAGGAGTCTTACATGAACAATAAAACCATCATCCTCACTGGCGATCGTCCCACCGGCCCGCTGCATCTTGGCCATTATGTGGGGTCATTGCGCCAGCGCGCCACGCTGCAACACGATTATCAGCAGTTTATATTGGTGGCTGACCTACAAGGGTTAACCGATAACGGCAGCACACCGCAAAAGATCCGCAACAATATTCCCGAAGTACTTGCCGACTATCTTGCCGCAGGAATAGACCCGTCACTTACCACCATCTGTCTGCAATCTGCACTGCCTGCTCTCGCAGAGTTAACCGCGCTTTATATGAACATCGTCACCGTGGCTCGCGTGGAGCGTAATCCTACGGTCAAAAACGAAATTGCGCAGAAAGGGTTCGCCCGCTCGTTACCGGTTGGTTTTCTGGTTTATCCCATCAGTCAGGCGGCAGATATTACGGCCTTCAAAGCCGAAGTCGTTCCCGTCGGCGACGATCAGTTGCCAATGATTGAACAGACTAATGAGATAGTGCATAAGATGAATAGCCTGTTACCGGCCCCCGTCCTATCGCACTGCAAAGCGCTGCTGAGTGAAACCAGCCGCCTTCCAGGGATCGACGGAAATGCCAAAATGTCAAAATCGCTTGGTAACACATTGCTCCTGTCAGCCAGCGAAGAAACCATTCACCGCGCGGTTAGCGCAATGTACACCGACCCTAATCATCTGAAAGTGTCCGACCCAGGGCAAATAGATGGCAATATGGTATTCACTTACCTCGATGCTTTTCATCCGGATAAAGCAAAAGTGGCGGAAATGAAAACGCATTACCAACGGGGTGGACTGGGTGACCGGACATGCAAAAACGAGCTGGAAGTGTGCTTGCAAGAACTCATCGCGCCAATGCGCGAGCGGCGTGCAACCTACATTCAGGATAAAGGCATGCTGATGGCGATGCTCAAAAAAGGAAGCGAGCAGGCGCACGAGATTACGCAGCAGACATTAAGAGAAGTGAAGCAAGGACTGGGTTTGCCGGTGTTCTGATATCGAGTTGCAACAGGAGCGATAAGTAACGATGACTCCCGTCTGAATGCCACCGCCGGGAGTTATCAGAAGCTGGCTCGCGTTTTATCGAAAAAATTAAGGGTAAAAATCAATCTCCTTTAACCCGCTGAAAAATCTTGTCCCGATACGCATCAAGATGATGTTTTTGCAGATAACGTTCCACCTCCGTAGCCCATTGGGTTCCCTCACCGAGAGTAGCGCGGCTATGCGTTGACGCGTAAAGATATCGTCTGTCATAGAGACTAATCAGCGTCTGATTTACCGCATTGACACTGTAATTGGGGTTGTTAGCCAGCTGCTTTTCCAGCGACTGAACGATACGCGCCTGATGGGCAGCATCGGCAGGATATTCCGTTACATTAAGCTCGCTCAACACCAGAAATAAAGGGGGGATCTGCTCTTCGATCGCCGCCTGTAATCGATAATGCCCATCAAGGATCACATAAGATCCTAATCCGGCGATATACCAGACCAGTATCGGCGGCAACGTCCCCTCTCGGCATTTTTTACGCCACCATTTTAATCTCCCCGTATTGGGTTGAATGGCATAACGCCCCCGCAGCAAATAACCGCCCCACCACCAGTCAACCAATCTGACGTTTTCCGGCTGCGTCAGATCAGGGAAATCTTCAACGTACAGCGTCCATTGGCAGTTAATATTTTCAGTGCTTTCTGGCGCTGAGAAACGCCAGTTTTCTAACGCAATGGGTTGGGGACTGGAATAGCGCGATGAACATTGAATCGGTAACATCGGTCTTATCAACCAACGCTGCGGTGAGAGTAATGGTGTTGGCGCATTCATTAACTGACGAACAAAATACCGGCACCATTCGCCGATCCGCACCTGCTCGCCTTTGGCTTTTATCCGTTCAATATCTTCAGACGTTACCGCAGGTAATATCTCCTGGCTCCGTGGATGATCTGCATTAAAAACCAGCCAAACGCCGGAATGATCTTCAAGCATTGAAGCCCAGAATAACGGCTCTCCGCCGAGCTGCAATGCCATACGCCCAAAATGGCCACTGAGCATTTCCATCGCTGGCTCAGTTCTTTGATTTTCTTTGAAGATCAGTTCCAACCCTTGCCACTGGTTATTACGATCAACCAGGTCTTTCCACCAATAATCTGTCATTGCCGCCTTCCCTGAGTAACGGGTTAATATCCCATGAGCTTCGCCATCGGTCAGCAAGGGTGTCTTGCGTTGAGAATAAGATGCATTGTGTCAAAATCCAACCTCCCTATCGATGAGTGGCGTCAATCCCCCTCCAGAGAGGGGGTTGATTAGCGTCAGTATGAGGTCCGTCTGTATTGACGATACTGCGGATGCCAAAAAATCTCGTCAATTTTGCCTCGTAATGATTCCTCCGGTATACGAATGGCTACGCCATCGCGTTGCGCTGCAATACCAACACTAAAGGCAATGGCCTTTGTTACCTCCTGAATATTATTTATATCCGGTAATAATGGAGAATCTTTATTGCTTTTCATTGGCGAAAAAGAGGCTAACGTTCGGCTTGCCGTTATTAACATATTTTCTGTAATTCGTGTGGCGCGGCTTGCCAGACACCCTAGACCAATACCAGGGAAGATGTAAACATTATTACATTGTGCAATGGGATACTCCTTTCCTTTGTATATTACGGGATTAAATGGACTTCCCGTTGCAACAATGGCGTTTCCATCTGTCCATTCAATAATATCTTCCGGCCTCGCCTCGACCCGCGAAGTTGGGTTGGATAACGGCATGATTATTGGGAGCTTACAGTACTTGTACATTTCCCTAATAATAGCTTCGCTAAACAAGCCTGGTTGGCCGGTAACACCTATCAACACCGTAGGATGTGCGTGACAAACAACATCCATCAGCGTCATTTTTTCGCTTTCCACACCCCAGCTTTCGACGATCGTTCGAGGCTGTGACAGTTGTCGCTGAAAAGGTGGAAGGTTTGCCTGGTCATCAGTCAACAATCCGAACCGATCCACCATAAAAATTCTGGCGCGAGCTTCCACTTCAGACAAGCCTTCAGCGATCATCTGCTGAATAATATGCTCCGCAATACCGCAACCAGCCGATCCGGCCCCCAGAAATACAACTTTTTGCTCGCATAATGAACGACCGGAGACTGAGCTTGCCGCCATTAAACATCCTAGCGCGACGGCAGCAGTTCCCTGGATGTCGTCATTAAAACAGCACATCTCATCTCTGTATCGCTCCAGAAGAGGAAGTGCCGTTTGCTGAGCAAAATCCTCGAATTGCAGTAGGACCTCAGGCCATCGACGTTTAACCGCGTTTATGAACATATCCACAAACTCAAAATATTCTTCCCCGGTAATTCTTGGGTGACGCCATCCCATATAAAGAGGATCATTTAGCAGTTGAGAATTATTGGTTCCAACATCCAGCAGAATGGGTAATGTATTTGCCGGATTTATACCACCGCAGACGGTATACAAAGACAGTTTGCCGATTGGAATCCCCATGCCGCCAATACCTTGATCCCCAAGTCCCAGGATCCGTTCACCATCGGTGACGACGATGACACGAATATGCTGCTTCGTGGCATTGTGCAATATATCATCGATTTTATGGCGATCCGGCCATGCGATAAATAACCCTCTGGCCCTACGGTAAATATCAGAAAAATGTTCGCATGCATGGCCAACAACAGGTGTATAAATAATAGGTAGCATTTCTGCTAAATGTTTATTCACCAGATAATAGAATAGTGTTTCGTTAGTGTCCTGAATGTTCCTAAGGTAGATATGCTGTGCAATAGCAGACTTAAAATCGCTAAACTGGCGATATGCTCGATGGGATTGCTCCTCAATTGTTTCAACTGCATTGGGCAGCAATCCTTCCAGATTGAATATCACTCGTTCCTCTTCGCTAAAACCACTTCCTTTATTAAGAAGAGGAGATTCGAGTAGAACAGAACCTGAGTAAGGAATATAGAGCAAATTATCCACATTTTCATTTAACATAGTGTTCATCCAGATAAAAACCTTCCGTATTCAGTTACTCTTACATACTGGAAATTAGCGTATTAGCGATTAGCATAGTTATGATTCCACCAAGTGCCGGAATGACCGTTCTGCGCACGATCATAAATGGGGAACACTCTCCCGATTTACTGACGGCAATAATAATACCGGCAACAGGCGACATTGCGCGTCCCATCCCAGCCATCAGTTGCATTGGCAGAAGCATATGTACGGCGTTCATACCAAATTTTGTTGCAATAGACTGCGCCATACCGGCAAATGAAAAGAAGGCTGCAACCCCCGATCCTGTCAGTACGGCCGTTACCCCGACCAAACATGCCATTACAATCGTCATGCTGGTGAAACCAAAGCCAGCGTTATGTGTCGCATCGAGTAAATAATCCACTGCACCAATTTTTTGTAATCCCTGTGCGAAAATTTCGGCGCATACCAGTAATGAAACGATACTGGTAAACATACTCCCCATACCTTTAAAGAAGACTTGTACTCCCTTGCAGCACTCTTTAAAGTTTCGTTTTACACATAGCTCAAAAATAAAGGCGACAATAGTTCCAATAACCATTGCAGTCACGACATCTACTTTAATGGTATCAACAACCAACGGACTGAACACCAATACCAGAACGACAGGAAAAATGGGCAATAACCCGTAGAACTTAGGTGCTGGCACGTCATCTTTTTCAGCAATCTCGGGTTGCACAGCACATTGTGACGCAACAACATGTCCATCTTTTTTGTCAAAATATTTCGCCGTAAAATAGATTAATATAGAAACGACAACCATCACCGCCGCAGCTACCGGCATCTGATAATGAGCAAAATACAGTGCTGTTTCCATGCCAGCATATTCAGCAGCTAAGTTCGCGGTGCCAACGGCCGGCCCAAGATCCATAAAGGCACACATGCCAATCATAGCCGCGGCAGCAGCCTTACTTACCCCAAGCCGAACCAAAACCGGGAAAAATGTCACCAGCAATAACATTGCAAGGCCCGTAGCACTGGAGATGGCAACATGGAGCAATTGCGCAAAAATGTAGCCGATGGCAAGGATCAGGTAAGGTGCTTTTAAAGTCTCCAGCGGCCGAATGCAGACATCAATCATGGCCTTTGAAGCTTTAATATGATCCATATAGCTGGCGAAACCACCGGCCGCCATAATAATCAAACCGATCCCTGCTACCTGCGTTGATAATGAACCTTTTACAAAAGCAAATATATCAATCCAGACAGACCCTGTGGATTTTGCATTTCCATATAAGATACTTTTTTCAGGGTAGAAAATGGCTGTAATTGTTAACAAGGAAAGCCCCGCTAACAGCAAAACAGTTTGCGGCTGGTAATTCTTGATAATTAACCAAGCCGCAACGACAGTAATAACTATCGCAATAATAAAAGCACTCATGGATATTTCCTGTTATTTATTCGTCAAGATATTAATAATCCATATAGCCACAGTGGTTACATGAGGATAACAAACAATAATGTCGTTGAGTGTGCATGATGTATTTAGCTAAAATTATGCCCCATCATCAGAATTAATATCGTTAAGCATCATTCCAGCAACCAGTGCGGTTCTGGTAACGATATTTTCGGGTAATATATGCTCATGGAGCGCATGGATACCGGCTCCTGTCGCACCAAGGCCATCTAATGTAGGAATACCTAACGCCGCGGTGAAGTTTCCATCACTACCACCTCCAGCCGATTTCGCGGTAATCGTAATGCCCAGTATTTCCGCAATCTTTTGCGCTTTTTCAAATAGCTGTTCGGAAGCTGAAGAACGTTCCATCGGTGGGCGAGTTTGCCCTCCTTCAATCCTGAGTTGACTACCCTGCAAATGAGGTGTCAAACGGGTGATAGCATCATGGATCCGTGCAGCTTCTGACTGATTTTCCACTCTGGTATCAATTTCTAATTCGGCATAATCCGCGACGACATTGACCCGACTGCCACCCCGTACAATACCAACGTTAACGGTGGTACCGCGCTCAGGATCATTCAACTCTCGCAATTTGAGGATCTGAAAAGCCATTTCCTCAATAGCACTAACCCCCTCACCTGGATTATTGCCTGCATGCGCAGCAAGACCTGTGATAGCAATGCGGTAGCGGCCAGTGCCTTTACGGGCAATTTTTAAATCACCATTAGTTGTCGCCGGTTCAACAACCAATACTTGCTCAGATCCTGTAGCATTACAGATAATCCATTCCTTCGAACTTGGACTTCCGAGTTCTTCATCACTATTGCACAGGAAAACAATGCGCTTACCACCGAGATGCCCGCTCTCTTTTAACGCACGAACCGCCCAGATAGACTGAATCATCCCGGCTTTCATATCGAGGATCCCCGGGCCATACCATTTCCCCTCTTCTTCGCGAAGTGAGAGTACCCCTTTATCCCAGACCGTATCAAAATGCCCCAAAATTGTGGTTTGCGGGCCCTCTTTTCCCAGAACAAATTTTAACTGGTTACCGTAATGTGTCTGTTTTTCAGTTTCAGCCTGTATACCCAGACGCTTTTCGAAAATAGCTTTTAAAACGTCACCACAGTGGTCAACAGCAGCTTTATCAGTTGAAGGAGACTCAGCCAGTACCAAATCGCTGATATCTTCCATGATAAGGTCAGTATGTTTCTGTAAGTAATTAACAACGCTCTTCATTGCCACACTCTCCGCATAGGTATTTAGCATTAGTATGTGATGAATCCCGGTTGAAAAAGAATCAGGCTCCTATGCTATTATTGTTGCTTTCAGGTCAACAATAATGGCAAAAACATGACATTGAGCACCTATCCAGAAAAAGCGATCCGTTATTTATATATGGTCGGATTGTACGGTGGGATCCGCAGAGCCGCCGACATCCTTGGCTTTAACCCTTCGGTTGTCAGTCGCCAAATCTCTCTTCTGGAAAGAACAATACAGCTGCCATTGTTGGAGAAAAGAGGACGTAACGTTGTCCTCACCGAGGCGGGAAGATTACTGGCTGATGACTACGCCATTACTCAACAAAAACGCAATGAACTTGAGCGGCAACTCAGCGATATGCGCCATATGCGTGGAGGGACAGTTACGCTGCGCGTTGGACAAGGGATGGTCCAGGAAATCATTACCCACGTCGTGAGCGATTTTGCCCAAATCTACCCGAATGTGTTTGTAGATATCACTTCTGGCAACATGGAAACGTCGATGGAACTCATTGCAAGAGGTGAAGTGGATATGGCCGTGGGATTTGGTCCCGTTGGGCAACCGGCACTTAAACGATATAGCTATAATCGGGGAGCCATTTGTGCCATTGTCAGGAAGGATCATGTTATTTCTGATTTAAAGAAAGTAACGCTTCAGGAACTTTCCCGGCATCGCCTGATTGCTATGCATGACAATTTTGGGCTTCAGCGATATCTCACTGCGATGTTTCGCGATGAAGCGATTATGTTCAGGCCATCCTACTGCTGTAATTTGTTTACCAGCGCAATGGCCCTGTGCCGCGCGGGACTGGGGATTGCTTTTATGACAGAACAAACCGCTAATGCAAATTCTTATCCTGGGGAATTGACGGCAATACCGATTGATCATCATATTGCCAGAGAGTGTCAGTGGCATGTATTGCGTAGCTCCGATCATCGTTTTACACCGGCTGCTCATTACTTATGGAAGTTGCTGTGTAATTATTTAAGTGACTCCAGCACGTAGAAATGCAAAACATCACGCAGTTTAACAATCAGGTGCGACTCGCCCGACGCACAGGTTGAGTAAATTGCATTCTGCAAAATTAACAAAATACAATCATTTCAAAACTCAAAAAAAACATATAAATCATTACGATAAACAATTGCTGGGACAGTTAATAGCGGGTTATAGCAGCTATTAATGTGTCCCTTTTTATGTCCCTGCTCCAAAAGATGCCCCCAAATCACGCTTCAAGTGGGGTAAAAACCACTCCAAAGCCACACAGGTTATTCAAGCCTCTCATCATCAGTACTTATGGCCTTCAACTATTCAAATTTCACGTGGAAAACAGTACCTCCTCATACGACCGCTCAGTGCCAACAGCGGACATTGTTTCGGTCTACTGTCAGTGTTGTAACTTTTCTTAACTGACTGTTTTTGTGGGGCTGGCGGGAATTGAATCTGCGAGCACACAGAAAAGTGATCCAGAAAATTAACCATTAAAGGCAATTTATCCGTAACCGAGCCCCACTTAACATAAGTGCACGACTGGTTATTTCATTAATTTAGTAATATTGGGCCGATTGCGATATTTATTATCCCATGGCATACCATAGCCAATGAGTAGATCATCACTCTCCATTTCATAGGCAAAATACTGTTTTACAGGAATATTCACTCTTCCAGGTTTGACGAAGAGGACGGCAACAGACAGGGATGCTGGATTGAAATTATCTAAGATATATTTAATAAGGCGCTTCATTGTACCACCTGATTCTATTGCATCATCAATAAGAATGACATGACGATTTTCAATCTCAATATTTTGATGGTAAACAATAGTGGAGTTGTTATTTCGTTCCCCAGGTGTGTGAGGGCAGGATATGTAATCCATGCTTACATCAAACTTCAGCTTTCTTGTTAAGTCTGCTGTATAGAGAATACCGCCTGGAACAACAGTTATAACAACAGCATCGGTGTAGTCATTGTTCAACTGCTCAGCCACACGACTGACACCGACAGCAATACTTTCTTCATCAAGAATAACTTCACCAATATGATGATTCATCGTTCGAACTCCACGTATGTTGTAATAACGAACTAAGCATTCAACTTATCAATCAAAAAGACTTCTTTCCGATTAATTTTCAACCAGAGACAATAGCCTGTTTGCAAGTATTTCACCATCGTGTTTACCACGCACCCAGACATCTTCAAACTCATCCAGCACACAGGTGTAGCGGGTTGATTCATTGATTTCATCCGAGAGATAGGCAAATTCACCCACATATTTTTCAATTGAAAGAAATCTCTGATTTCCCAGAACCATCAACTCAGGCAAGGCAATGGATGCGTCTGCATCGTGCCATTGCTGGATAAAACGATTAGCAACATCCTGCAAACCCAGTCCATGACTCTCACGGCATTCTAAAATATTAGCGATCAGTGCTACGGGGCATCCTGCTTTTGCTATGGCTGCGATTACGCCCTTAACCTGAAGATGTGGCATGATACTGGTATAAAAACTGCCAGGACCGAAAGCGACAAGATCCGCGTTCTTTATGGCTTCCAGCACGGCAGTATTTACCTGAGCATTGCTTCCGTTGGACGTTTGTAATGTGACAGAATTGATGCCAATCTCCGCCTGTTGCCTAGAAAGATGGGTAATTCTGTCCTGAGGTGAAACATGCTGCCCATCATTAAGATTAGCGGAAAGCACAAGATCATTATTGAGTGAAGAAGGCCAGACTTCTCCTGTAATGCCGCAGAGTTTTCTGAAAACAAAAATCGCGGTATTCATATCCCGATTATGTGCCAAATAGGCGCCGGTTAAGATGAAATTCCCGATACTGCCATTACGGTAGTCAAATGCGACACCCACCGTGGTAGAAAAAATCTGGAGATAATTAACAATTGCGCCTCTCAATCCAGTATCGAGGCGCTCAAGCAAAGGATGTCTGTCCTCCGCATAAGCCTGAAATTCTCTCAAAGCTTCCTGAGTTTCCCCCTCGGATGATAAACGGGTATTGCAGATGCGAACGATATCACCCGAACAGTTTTCACCATAGGCCATGGTCATTAGCGCCTGGCGGATATCACCTACAGATAATACATCGATATTTTCTCTAATTGATCGTGAGCTTCCACCGCTATCCCACGCAGGAACAATACGAGTCAAAGAAACTGGATGGTGGCAAAGCGCAATATTCAGAGAACGGCATGCACTGCCACCAGAAAACAAAACAATACGCTTCACTTTAAATCTCCTGGTGCAATTTTAGTGTTTTACTTAATGCCAGACTTAGCATTAATACGAGAATCATGAGTGCCGCTACAAAGATAAAGGCAGCAGGCAAAGAACTTCGGTGGGCAATAAAACCAATCATGGCTGGTCCTGCAAGTACGCCGATATACCCCATCGTAGTCACAGCTGGAACTGCAACTGCCTGCGGCATGCTCTGCTGTTTGCCAATCTGGCTGAACATAACAGGTACAATGTTTGCGCAGCCTGCGCCTATAAAGAAATAGCCGGCAAGGAGTGCGGGAATTGAGCTAACCAGGATAATGAGGCAAAAACCGAAAAAGGCCAGAATTGCACCGTAAATGACGACAGGCAAAGCGCCAAGGCGACTAATGACCGCATCACCGCTAAGTCTTCCCACCGTCATAGCGACAGCAAAGCAAGTGAAACCGAGACCTGCCTGAGAATCCGCAACTTGCCTTACTTCCGACAGATAAACAGCACTCCAGTCAAGTACGGTTCCTTCAGCCAGAAAAACGATAAAGCAGATGACACCTAAGAGCAGGACATCTCCTTTAGGAAAGGAAAATGATGGGCCTTCTGCTGGGCTGGCATAGGTAAGAAGTTGTCTGTAACTGGCTATTAACAACAAGAAGATAATGAGACAGACTGACAATGATGCTGTGTGAATGTTCAGACCAACAGTGAGCAGGCCGGTCATTACGCCAGCTCCCGCAATACCTCCTACGCTATACATCCCATGGAAACCGGACATAAGTGGGATGCTTTCGTTTTTCTCTACCAGTATTGCCTGAATATTCATGGCGCAGTTGGCAAGGCCAATCCCAGTGCCGAACGTGAGTAGAAGAAGGCCAAGTGAAACGGGGTCATTGGCTAATGTTAAAAACGGCATGGATAACAGAATAATCAGTACTGCACAGCCGATAATTTTACGACAGCCGAAGCGAGCTGTGAGAGGCCCTGCAAGGGGCATAGAAATAATAGCGCCCCCTCCTAGGCACAGGAGTAAAACACCCAAAACTGCCTCGTTAGCTCCAGTATTAATTTTTGCAAAAGGGACCATCACAGCCCAGGCTGACGTTGCCAATCCTGCGATGAAGAATATGCATCGTGTTGCAACTTTTTCGTTCATTCTTGTGCTCGCTTTGCGTTCGTTACGAGAGCGGTCTTTCGCATTTTCGCACTGCACCAGCCTGACTCATGGATACACAAATGTTGCTCTGATAATGAGATAAAGGGGCACGGTCGAAACATGCTTTAACCAGCTGAAATTTATGTTGATTTATGAATCCCCTATGCGCCAGGGAGTAATGTAAATCAACGGAGTTGACACAGATAATATGAATGCACGATCATGCACCCTCTTGCTCGTTTAAATGAACTTAGGAGTTAACGTGCTCGATTATGCAGCTTTCCCGGATCAACGACAAGCCCTAATTCGTGAGCTCTTACAAGAAAAAGGACGGGTTGTTTGTGTCGAGCTTTCTGCTCAACTAGGTGTGTCAGAACACACAATTCGCCGTGATTTACATGAGCTTAGTAAGGATGGCGTTTGCAAAAAGGTATACGGTGGGGCTGTGGCCACACTGCCTGAAGTAGGGAATTATGCTGATCGCACAACTACAAAAACAGATGAAAAGAGCATGATCGCGCAAAAGTGCGCGCAACTTATCAAAGCAAATAGCTGTATCTTTATCGATTCAGGCACGACGAATCTTGCTATGGCCATAGCTCTTCCGGAGTCAGTGGCTTTAACTGTGGTGACAAACTCGCCAGAAATAGCTGCCATTCTATTAAGAAAACCGTTATGCGAAGTCATCATGCTGGGTGGAGCGGTTCAACGCTCATCTGGAGGGTGTGTTGGCAGTCCTGCCCTTGAACAAATTAAAGCAATTATCTTCGATCAGGGTTTCATCGGAGGTTGTGCAATGTCGTTAGAATCAGGTCTGACTGGTTTCGATTATGCTGATTGTGAGTTCAAGAAAGCGGTTATCAGACAGTGCAGCGAAGTGATTGTGGGATTAACATCCGACAAGATCCCTGCGGCCGCTCGCTATGTCGTTGCAAGTAGCAGCCAGATAGATGTGCTCGTCATTGAGGGGGGTGTGAGCAAAAAATATGCTGAAGTATTCCAGGAAGCTGATCTTCAGATTTATGAAATTTAGAGTAAGACTGTGCCGCCAGTCCGCATAACCCCCATGTCTGACTGTTTATGCTAACGCCGTTGTGGGGGGGGGAAGTGCAAACGTCTGCTGTTCGCTCATGAGGGACAGCCATACTCAGATCACCCACATTTCAGGAGATTTGAGTATGAACACATCACCGTGGAACAAAGACCGTATCATCGGCCAAAAAAGACCACTTCAGATATCTCATATCTGGGGGATCCGAATCAGGCTTGAACTGGAAGGTAAAACGCGCGATTTGGCTCTGTTCAATATGGCCCTAGATAGTAAGCGTCGAGGCTGTGATCTGGTAAAACTCAAAGTATCTGATGTTGCATATGGTAGCTCTGTTTCAAGCAGAGCTACGGTGCTACAACAGAAAACCGGCAGCCCTGTCCAATTTGAGATAACCAAAGGGACAAGAGAGGCTGTTTCTGCATTGATAAAGCTTGGCAATTTACACAGTAAAGACTACCTGTTCCGATCTCGGGTCGGTACTAACCAACACATATCACCCCGGCAATACAACCGAATTTTTCATGGGTGGGTAGCAAAAATTGGTCTCGAAGATTCGCTTTACAGTACACATTCCATGAGAAGAACAAAACCTTACCTGATCTACAAGAAAACTAAGAATCTTCGTGTGATTCAACTCCTGTTAGGTCATAAGAAATTGGAAAGCACGGTCCGTTATCTGGGCATTGAAGTCGATGATGCGTTAGAGATTTCTGAATCGATTGAAGTCTAAGGTTGTCAGGGCTGCAACAGCAGCCCTGTGCCAGGAGCGGACACTGTTTGTCCTTATCTTGTGTGCATGAAACTAAGAAATCACGAATGAACTATTTCTTAGAATCACTAATAACAAAGGGAAGCATGATTTATATATATAACCTAGAATTTAGAATGCATTAGTTATGCTCTGGATGATAGCAATATTAATTAACCAAGACTACTTTAGTCTTGGTTAAGGACTTTTTATTACTAATTTAAAATTTATTAAATCATCAGCCAATAACATTGGCGATCGATAAAACCTATCTATTTAAGAGTTTAAATCTCGTAATTTATCTATTAATTCCAGGTAGCACTTTTTGCAAAACAGCGATTGGATTTTCAGAAGTTGATATTTCGAAGGGGAAATTTTCACGCTTGAACAACGGTGAGCGGAGATCCACTTCGAGCTTAATTTGTTGCTCATCGGATTTATTCGAAAGTTTGAAAACTGTTGCATCATTCCCAATTGTAGAGCTAGCCAACGCTTCGATCTCTTTGTCGCTACTGTTAAATTTCATACCGAGCATTACTGGTAATAAAATAGCACCAAGTTTCATACGGAGGAGTGTATCTTCATCTACAATCTTATTTGGAGCAGCATATTGTAAGGCAGCATAAATGTCTTTATAACTTGCTTCAAGTTCGTGCTTTTCTCTAACATCGAACCCAGCTGATTCTAATGCTGCACGATCTGGCTTTCCTGCTCCAATATCTGCTGTCTCACGGTAATAATTTTCGATGGCTCCCCGACGTAAAAAATAGCATCCAACCTTTTCTAATGAACTCAAGAGTAAATTATATTTTATGAGAAGTCTTTCAGCACTGGAAGATGTTTCTGTACCAAAACTTCTGGGATTAGTAAGAATACGAGCTAACGTAACTCGACGTTTAGTATCTGCTCCAGATTCTTTACTTGACCAATCAGGGTAATCATCAGCTGCCATATCGATCTCCGCTTTGAAGTCAGCAATGAAACTTGTAATTTCTCCTCTCAAATCTCTGTCAAAATCAGCGAGATTTGTTCGCCCGATTTGATCTGCAATAGCCATAGCTTCTGGTAATCCGCTAAAATAATTAACTAAATCATTCTCATCAGCCAAAGCGTCAAGATCTGCCAGCAAACTTACTTGTTTATTCATTAATCTAAAAAGCTTAGCAGCCTCTATAAATTCGCCCTTTCCAGTAACGGGAAGTATTTGGGCATTACGCGCAAGCATGCGGAGACCAAACTTTCTTGCCAATTGTGTTACAATTATTTCGTCGCTCGGGCCTTCGACCAGTAATACATGCTCAGCAAACATTGCTGTTCGATGGGTAGCGCTAAGGCGTGCTATCAATGCGGTCAGCTTTCTACTTTTCAGAATTTCTGATTTGCTTTCTATCTGAGCTGGAACCCGCTGTGCCGAGTTGAAAAATATTATTTTTGATAATTCTTCAATTCGCCGAAGCGGTAACATGGAAGGTGAATGTGTTGCTATGATAATTAATTTTTTAGTCGGATCACTAGGATCTCCTGCTACCAACTCCATTTCTTCGAGCAAAAATGCTTGATGCTGTGGGTGGAGTGAGATTTCTGGCTCATCGATTATTAATGTACCTATCTCGTCGTTATGAATTGCCGAAAGTAACGCGATAACCTGTAGAATTCCACTTGCTTCGTGATTAGCTGGATAGCCATCACCACTAGTGACGGATGTCATCCTAATAATCATTCCGCTCTGAGACCACTTTAGCTCAACACTTCTGTCAAACAATTGCTGCAAGCGCGCTTCAATCTTTAACTTGAGATCAGGTCTCCGATCTAAGACCATTAAGTCCCCAGTGATACTTTCAAAATTCCACCAGTTATCCATGTAACCTATATTACCAACTGCAGCATTGTTAGTATCGACACCATGAGGAGAATTTGAACTAGACCTATAAGATTCTAATGGGCTACTACGTCCTGCCGAGAGAAAATGTACTTTCCTATTATTAGCGTTTAATAGGTTTTCACTCATTAACTGTGATTTTATTGCACGTAGTGCTCTGGTTTTCCCACTACCATTCGGTCCAACCAATACTGTAATACCAGGGCCGACTTTTATTGTCGCTATTGTACCTAGATTATCGACCAGTGGATATTTAACACTAATAGGCCAAGTAAACTCATCAGATTCATTATTCACAATTATTTCAATCCCTTATGGTATCATTTTGTAAAGTGCGAACTCTGAGAATACTAAAAAAAATTTCATTATCATAATAATTTTTAATAAACGAAAAAAATTTTAAAGCAGATGTCCGCTTCTCGCTCACAGCAGACCTTCTGTCCGCAAAACCTCGAGTTATTTCTCTTTCCTGTAGCTGGAAAGGCGGTGCTCAAGGTTGGTCCGAACCTGCGGCCACTCATCATCAATTATGCTGTACCGTATGGAAGTACGTTTTCGACCATCAGGCATAATTCGTTCATTTCTGATGATGCTTTCCTGGATCGCACCAATACGGAGAATGGCAGCCTGCGAGCGCTCATTCAATACATCAGTCGTAAACTGAACGCGAACACACTTCAGTTGCTCAAAGGCGTACCGCAGCAATAACAGTTTACTCTCGGTATTTGCAGCTGTTTTTTGCCAGCTTTGTGAATACCAGGTGTGACCAATTTCGAGCTTTCGGTTTTCTCTATCAATCTTCCAGAAACGTGTTGATCCAATGACACGTTGATCGGACGAAAGCGTTACAGCAAACGGCATGACTGTGCCTTCGATCTGCCCCTTGAGGGCTTTCTGAATGTACGAATCTGCGGTGTCAGCAGACGGAACCACCGTAAATGGCAGGGACCAGAGTTCCCCATCCGCAGCCGCATCAATCAATAGCTGAGCATCTGTCTCAAGCAGAGGACGGAGCGTGACAAGAGATCCTTGCAATGTAGGCGTCATATTTGTGACCTCACAATTATTTTGTGTCGATTGATTGAGCTGCATAATCCTGTACTGAATGAATTACTATGCCCCGTTTGCATTGAATAATCGACTCATCAAGAGTCGATTATCTGCTCACTGCTCATGATGGTAACTTGTCAACTCCGTGCCAGTAATGGACTTCCCTCTTTTGTTAAACAACGATGTTGAAACGAAACCGTTTCATGATAAATCTATAAATGTAATGAGGCGATTAAAAGAGGGCTGAAACAGTTAACCTTGACCTCAACACCAAACGCACAAACTTTCTACGAAAAGCATGGTTTTATGTTTATCAAGGAAACGACATCCCCATCAAGACTTGCCCAAACAGATCTGCGTTGTATGGATATGTCCATCGCATTATCAGCCTGAGTTTTCTTATGCTCTTGGCAGGAGAACTCACCAACGGAAATCTAATCGCTATGAGTTCAGTACGGCAGCTTCGAGGTCTTGGGCGGATAACTCCTGTGTTCAAACTCACCCACCCCTTTGTGATACGATATTTGCTTTAGATTGTCACATGGGGTCAGATTTTGAATTCATACATTTTCCTTGCCGGGGCCATCGTAGCTGAAGTCATAGGTACAACCCTGATGAAGTTCTCTGACGGATTCACACGCCTATGGCCATCTGTAGCAACTATTGTGTGCTACTGCACAGCCTTTTATCTTCTCTCTCAGACCCTGTCGACTATTCCAACGGGTATTGCGTACGCAATTTGGTCAGGTGCTGGAATCGTATTAATCAGTCTTTTGGGCTGGTTGGTAAGTGGGCAAAAGCTAGATTTTCCGGCGATCGCAGGTATGCTTCTTATTTGTGCTGGGGTTCTGGTTATTAATATTTTTTCAAAATCCTCCCCACATTGATCCTCTTATCTTGATCGAGTAGGAAAAGTGCATATGAAAATACCAATACTCCATACGGAACGCTTGCTGTTAAAACCATTAGAAGCCGAAGATGCCTCGCAGATTCAGGTGCTTTATCCCCGCTGGGAGATAGTTCGCTATATGGTCTCCTCAGTACCCTGGCCCTATCCTGATAACGGCGCGGAGAATTACGTCAATAACGTTGCCCTGCCTGATATGGATAAAGGGATTGCGTGGATCTAGACTATCAGACTCCGTGAGGCCCCTGACGATCTCATAGGTTTAATATGCCTTTATGACGTTGAGGATAATAACCGTGGATTTTGGTTAGCTCCGGAATATCAGGGGCAGGGTTTTATGCGTGAAGCCAGTAATGTCGCTACGGATTACTGGTTTAATACGTTAAATAAGACGGTATTGCGTGCGCCGAAAGCCTCTCTTAATGTCCGTTCCAAACGTATTTCAGACAGTAGCGGCATGCGGCTTATCAAAACGGAAAAGAAAGAGTATGTCAGCGGTTTGCTGGATTCTGAACTTTGGGAAATCACGCGCGACGAATGGAACGATCGTCAGGTTGGTTAAAATAAATTATGGAATGTCCATAACCGAACCGCAGAAAATTTCTATTTTTGCCCTGCACCAATGGCAAGTTTATTAAAACTGCAGTTGCGATCATAATAAATAGATACGCAGCGAAGCCTGTCACTCGCGGGCAACATGAGTAATGCTATCTTATTTGAGGATTCTGGCATGGCCCCCTTTCATCAACTGACTGCCACCAGTTTGCATGGCCAGCCCATCTGTATGGCCGACTACGCTGGCAAACTGGTTCTGGTGGTTAATACCGCCAGCCATTGTGGTTTCACTCCACAATATGCAGGCCTCGAAGCGCTCTACAAGAAGTACGCCGCGCAGGGTCTGGTGGTGCTTGGTTTTCCCTGCAACCAGTTCGGTAACCAGGAGCCCGGTGGAGCCGACGAAATCGCGCAAACCTGTCACATCAACTACGGTGTGAGCTTCCCGATGTTTGAGAAAGTGGAAGTCAACGGTGCCGCTACGCACCCGGTATTTCGTTACCTGAAAGACGAATTACCCGGCGTGCTGGGTGGGCGGATCAAGTGGAATTTTACTAAGTTCCTGATCGGGCGTGACGGCAAGCCGCTTAAGCGATTTGCCCCCTTCACTACCCCAGAGAAAATAGATACCACCATCCTTACATTGCTTAAAGTCTGAGCGCCTCTGTAATTCAAACCGTCCCTGGTATGCCCCAGTTCGCTGTCTGAATAAAAAACACGCTGCAAAATCAACAAAATATAATCAACTTGCTTAATTACTCTGCAATCGCGTGAGATCAGGAAGAAAAATGCTATTTCCCTCTTGCCTCATTCGGTCTGTGCCGCTAATATTCGTCCCCGTTGTCACCTACAACGTTGCGTTCATAGCTCAGTTGGTTAGAGCACCACCTTGACATGGTGGGGGTCGTTGGTTCGAGTCCAATTGAACGCACCATTTTGCGTCCGTAGCTCAGTTGGTTAGAGCACCACCTTGACATGGTGGGGGTCGGTGGTTCGAGTCCACTCGGACGCACCAAATCATATCCCTTTGATTTGGTGCTATTTCACTTCAAAACTATTTTTTTATCTTCAGTTTGTATCCGTCAGTTTTATCATTTCCTTTGATGATTCAATAGCACTGCGCTAAATCATTCTAAATTCCATGCTCAACGCGTATCATTCACCTTCTTCGCATAATGTCATTCGCCAGAGATCGGATACCATGCCCTCTTCCATATTCCTGTTAGCCGCAGGCAGTTTGCGCCCTGCATTTACGCCATTGATAAGCCAGTTCACGCGCATGAGTGGAATAGACGTTAAGGTTGAATATGGTCCGGCCGGTTTATTGCGTGAGCGTATTGAAGCGGGAGAACCGTGTGCGCTCTTTGCCTCGGCCAACCGGGAACATCCGCAAAACCTGTTAGCACGTAATATAGCCGTCTCTACGCACACTTTTTGCTGGAACAAACTGAGCCTGGTCAGCAACCGAACCGGTGTCTGGCTGGATTTACTCCGCGACCCTACGCTGCGACCAGGTACATCAACGCCCGGCAGCGACCCTTCCGGAGACTATACCTGGGCATTTTTCGACAATATGGATGTACTGGAACCAGGACTCGGGCAACAGCTTCGGACGCGCGCAATCCCGCTGGTGGGTGGTCGTGATACGATAAAAATCCCGCAAGGTGAACTGGCGAGCGCCTGGATCCTGCGCCAGGGGCTGGCCGATCTGTTTATCGGTTACGCGCATTACGTACACGCGCTGCGCGCGATGCCCGACGTACATTACGTGGCTATTCCCGATGAGCACAATATTCGCTGCGAATACCAACTGGCGGTGCTTGATGCATCCAATGAAGTCATGGCACTGGTTGAATTCATACTCTCCCGCGGCGGGCAGGAATTTCTTAGCGCCGCAGGATTCTTAACGCTTAACGGCGAATAGAAAACAACGGTGCGATAAACGGCGTCTGGTAGTTCTCCACGCTGAGTTTTCTCAGCGTTAAGCCATAGGCCAGGAATAAATTCTCCTCCGTCACAATGCTGTTCGTGGGCCCTGCCCGCCATTTTCCTTCAGGGAGTAGCAGCAAAGTATGGGAAGCAACCTGTAACGCATGAAGCGGATCGTGAGTCGAAAAGAGAATACTGCATCCCTGTTGATGGGCCAGATCGCTGATGAGCTGCAGCACCACCTGCTGATTGGCGAGATCCAGCGCGGAACACGGTTCATCCAGTAACAGCGTTTGACACTCCGTCACCAGAGCCCGGGCAATCATCACCAACTGTTGCTGCCCGCCAGAAAGTGAGCCAAATGAGCTGGAGGCGAGATGCGCGATATTCAACTGCTCTAACGCCTGCATTGCTCTTTTTTGATCCTGCGGACTGGGTTGCGCAAACAGCTTCACGTGCTGTGCTCGCCCCATCAACACCACGTCGCTGACCGTGTACGGAAACGGCAGATGGCTATGCTGTGCCACAATCCCTATCCCACCGTTATTTTCAATATTCCCGCCTAAAGCAGGCAGCGTGCCGGTTAGCGTATCGAGCAGTGTACTTTTACCCAGGCCATTGCGTCCCAGCACGGCCCAGATCTCACCTTTCTGGCAACAGAACGTTAGCGGCTCAAATAGTGGCGCGCGATACCCATAAGTAAGCTGATGTACACGCAGTGCGGCAGGTATCATGATTTCTCCCGACGGCTGGTACGTATGAGTAAGAAAGCAAACAACGGCGCGCCGAACAATGCGGTAATAATCCCCAACGGTATCTCCGCGTGCATCAGGGTGCGAGCAATATCGTCCACCACAATCATAAATCCGCCCCCCAACCAGAAGGCGCACGGTAGTAAACGACGATGATCAACCCCCACCAGCAAACGCGCCAGATGCGGAATCACTAATCCAACCCAGGCAATACTGCCGCTGACCGCCACCTGAGCCGCGACCAAAAATGCGCAGCACACCAAAACGCTGCGTCGCAGAGGAACCACCGCCACACCCAGTGCTCTGGCATCTTTGTCATTGAGCGACAACAGGTTTATCCGCCAGCGTAGCTGGTACAAAACCGTCGCGGCGATACCGACCGGGACCGCCAACAGCAGCACTTTATGCCAGTTGGCCGTCGCGAAGCTGCCCAGTAGCCAGAACACAATATTAGGTAACGTCTCTTCGGTATCAGCCTGATACTGGATCAGGCTCACCAGCGCGGCAAAAAAACCGCTCAAAATGATACCCGACAGGATCAATACCAGCGTATTCTCCAGCCCCTGTAACGCAGCAATAGCATACACCAGGATCAACGCTGTCAGACCAAAGAAAAACGTTGATCCCATCATCAGCCAGGGCGAAAGTCCGAGCAGGATGGCCAGTGTTCCACCAAAGGCCGCCCCCGACGTCACGCCGATAATATGCGGGTCGACCAGAGGGTTATGAAATACCCCTTGCAGCGTCGCGCCGCATAACCCAAGCGCGCCCCCCGCCAGCAGTGCCATCAGAATACGCGGTAGCCTGACCGTCCAGATAACCTGGCTGCCTATTCCCTCAGCGTCGCTATAGTGCGTCAGGTGGTAAAACACCTCGCTTAACGACAGCGGATACTGTCCGAGGCATAGCGAACTGACGCCCAGCAACAGGACCACAACGATTAAGAGCGGTTGCTGGGGCAAAATACGGTTACTTAGCTGCATCAGACTGCCAGTTCACACGATAAAAACGTTGATAGTAGTCCTTGGCCTGCGCATCAACGTCCACGTTTTTATAGGCATCCGGATACAGTTTTTTGGCCATCCAAAGTTCACCGATCGCCAACGCTTCCGGCATCGGATAGCCCCAGGCTTTGGCATATTCAGGCATCAACCAGACGCGATGATTTTTCACCGCATCAATCCCCTGCCAGTTCGGATCGTTTTGGATCTCAGTTACCACCTGCGGATAGCGATCCTGGACAAAAATCACCTGCGGGTTCCACGCTAATACCTGCTCCAGCGCAACCTGACGGGCACCTTTCACACTGGCAGCCGCCACATTTAATCCCCCCGCGTGCTGCATCATCAGTCCCGTGTACTTCCCGGAGCCGTAAGTCATCAGATCGGGGTTAGCCATATAAATACGGACTTTTTGTGCATCCGGGATTTTTGCAACCGGCGCATTGAATTTTGCCCGCGCGGTAAAAACGTAGTCGATTAACGTTTCGGCCTGCGGTTTGCGCCCAACCACGTCAGCGATCAGGCGAATACCCTGCTTCAACCCTTCGTTGTAGACCTGCTCTTCATCGGCCATGGTCGGGTTCATTTTATTCTGTTGCCCGGTGGCATCCTTGCGTAATGAGATAGCCACGACCGGAATACCGGCGTTCTGAATCTGCTGGATCATTTCCGCGGGCGCATAGTTGGCGACAAAAACCACCTGCGGATGAATCGCCAACAAGCTTTCGATGTTCACGCTGGTGAGATCGCCTGGCGTCGGCAATGTAGTAATCGTCGGCATAAAGCGCGCAAATTCAGGCCCGAGCTGCTTTTTCCAGCTCGACATCACACCAACAATGTCCTGCTGGGCATTGAGCTGGACCAGAATATTCAACGTCTGATGTTGCAGCACGACCACTTTGTCCACGTGGTCAGGAATCGTGACCTGTCGACCAAGCTGATCGGTGATCGTTCGGTCGGCCTGAGCAGAAAACGCAAACAACATGCTGGCGCAAACCAGCACAAAAGAGCGGAAAGTTAACATGGGATACCATCTGAATAGAGGAGTAAAAACGATATGCATTAAATTATATAACGAGAGTCCTGGCAAACCATTTTCATCATGAGCGCACCAAACCCCACATTTCAGAGGGGTAAAAATGGCGTGCAATCCTTATCACGCCTGTCTTTATACGTGAGCGCTACTCCTGTGGGGGTAACGCGTTTAAAACTCGCATCGCCTGCTCCTGAGTGAGCGAATAATCGAAGAACTGGCGATAAAAATCTCGCGTTACGCTGACCATATCCAGGCCGCTAAACAATGCCGGATGCAGTTTCGATGCAGCCCACTGTAGCTGCAACGCGCTTTCAGTGCCGTAGCGATCCCAGGGGAACACGCCCGCCGGATTGCGCCAGACGTTACCCTGTTTCACTGCGTTAAGTTCTTTGAACAATGCTGCGTATGGCGAACTGGCGATATCACCACACCCCGCACCGAGAATAATGACCTGCGGTTGCCAGTAGAGCACCCTCTCGGGCGACACCTCTTTCATGTTGCCGTCAACTTCACCTGCCGCATTCCGTCCACCCGCCAGCGTAATCCAGGTATCGATCAACGTGTTCCTGCCGTCGACTTTAAGCGGATTTAGCGATTGAATATGAAGTACCCGAGGGCGCTGATTTTCCGCCAGCTCCGCAGTTTTAGCCTGCACATCCGCGAGTACACGGTTGAGATACTGATTGTAAGCCGTTGCACGGACGCGAGCCTGCTCGGTACCCAGAACCTCTGCGGTCGTAGTGACCGATTTTTCCATCGAAGCATAGTCAGTAAATGCCATTTCAAGGGCCGGAATACCCGCCTGACTGTAGCTTTGAGCATCCCCTTTTCCTTTTGCCACAAACACGACGTCGACGTGCCGGGCCAGCAAATCCTCGCTATTAAATGATGTTCCTCGTATCTGTAAGGCTTGTCTCAGAGAAGGATTGATTTTGAACATCCATGGCTGGTTTTCCTCATGGTTGACCGTCGCAACAATGTTACGACCAGCACCCAGCGTCATCAGCACCGAATGATGGGCAAACCAGCCATCCGCGATACGTTCAACATGCGCGGGAACGGTAACTGTGTGACCAGCATCATCCACAACCTGGCGTGTTGCCAGGGCAGGAAACGCCAGCCACACACAAAGCAGCCATGTGTGGCACGTTTTCATAAGCAACCCCTAAAAATCAACCTGAACAGAAAACTGAGCCTGGCGCGGTGCACCAAGTTGAGCGCTGGCAGCCCCTGCGCCCGTGTAACCAGTCAATGCGCCCGGAACGATATTGGTCCAATAGTGACGGTCGGTGAGATTGGTGATATCAAACCGGAAAGTGGTTGGTGTGTTCCACAGTCTGGTGGCATAACGCGTACCGATGTCCACCGTGGTGTAACTCCCGACCCAGCTGTCGTTGGCATTATCGGTAGCCCGACGTCCGACGTAATGCACGTTCGTGTCGATATCCAGTCCCGGAACCCGTTCGATGGTGTAGATTGCGAGGATATTCGAGGCGAAGCGCGGCAAACCAACAACTTGCTTACCATCCGCATTGCTGGCCGCGGTATTATGAAGCGTTGGATCAAGCCAGGCTCCGCCGCCTAACACGCGCAAATTACGGGTGATATGCCCATCAGCCATCAGTTCCAGCCCACGGTTTTTCTGCGTACCATCCTGAGCAAAATCGCCATTGTCGTTGGTATAGGCAAAGGGGCGTTTGGCTTCAAAAAGCGCAGCGGTAAGCAGCAGATCTTTTACTGGCGCATATTTTGCGCCCACCTCCAGTTGATGGCTACGGTAGGGATCTAACACCTGCCCGGCATTGCGCGCCCCGGCGGGCGCGGTATCGCCCTGCTGCAAACTGTCCGCCCAGGTGGTATACAGTGTGACGTTCTCCACCGGTTTATACATCAGGCTGGTAGAACCGCTCATGCCATTGTCCTGCTGATGGCTGCTTTCATGTCCAGCTTTGTTGTAGTTACTGACGGTAAACAGGTTCTCACTGCCGGAAAGCAGCAAACTCCACTGCGGGGAAAAATGCAGCGTATCGCTGAGCAAAAATGCATGTTGAGTGGTGGTCGCTGAATGATAGCGATCGTTAAAATCTGGATACGGTGGTCGTGGATAGTCGGGATGTTGATCGAGGGAAGAATGCCCCAGAGTGAAAGTGCCGCCGTTTCTTGGATTATAGTTTTTCCACACAAATCCACGCATTCCGGTAGCAATATCCTGGGTCAGCCAGCCGGTATCAATGCTACCGGTCAGGTTCGCTAAATAACTGTTGATGGTAAACCGACTGGCCGCCGAATTAGAGGTTGTAGTGGTGTAATCGCCCCGGTTATCCGTCAGGGTGTTGGTCACGGCCGTCGACTCGCGGTCTGCAACCTGGTGCAGCGCCCCCAGGTCCAGCATCCAGTTGCCGTCAAAATCATGCTTAATATGCATATCGACGGTAGTCGTTTCGTCATCATGATCCGCATAAGATTGACCATATTTACTGTCCGTAGGATCAAATGCCGCGGGAAAGTGAACGCCTTTCGCCAGGGCAAAGCTACCCGGCATGCCTTTTTCGTAATAATGGTAATAGCTGAAATTACTCTCCAGCACCGTTTGATCTGTCAGTTGAAAGTCCAGCCCCAAGCCAGCGTACTGTCGACGGACATGGCTATCGGTGGTGTAGCTATGGCCCTCATCGTTCAGCAAGTTGAGGCGATATTTCACCCGGTCTCCCGCATCGATTGGGCCGCTGAAATCCATCGATGCCAACGTTCCCGACCCTGTACCTTGCCCTACTGTGACACGATGCAACGGTGTATCGACAGGTCGTTTAGACACCAAATTAAACATCCCTGCTGGATTAGCAGGGCCATACAGCGATCCAGCGATGCCGCTCAACACCTCAATGTTCTGGAACTGTTCGGTCGAATATTCCGTCGTGGAGACGGCGTTCAGGCCATCAATCATATGGTTTTGTACCACGCTCCCCTGCATGCCGCGGGTTTGTGGGCGGACGCCGTCACCCTGAACGGACGGTAGGTAGCGATAGGCGTCTTTCACATCTTTGATTTGTTGCTGATCCAGCACTTTTTTCGACAACGTCTGCACCGACCAGGGAACGTCTATCAACTCTCGCTCGCCGAGGCTACCTAACGTGACTTTTTTTTCGCTCGCCGGAGGTTCATGTTCCGATAACGAGGATTGTGACGTGGCTGGCGCCGAAACGATGACGGTATCTTCAGCATGAGCCGTGACGGCGGTGGAAAAACAGGCAAAGGTTAACAACCCAGAGGCCACTGGGGTAAATTTGTTATTTAACATTCGTTAATTCAATTCGTTAGATAGAAAGACTGGAGGCCGCTAACGCAAGCGCCTTCTCTTGAAGAGTACAGTTATTATATTTGTATGATGAATAGAATAGATCCAATCGATATATATGTAAATATATAACGGCATGTGGTTGGTAAATCCACGGCAACAAAAAAGCCGACGGTGATGACGACCGTCGGCTTTGGGTAAATGACAACTAACGAATTACTTGGTTGCTGCTTTGATAATATCGAGCGCTTTGGCGAACTGATCCTGCGGAATTGTCAGCGGGTAAAGGAAACGAATAACGTTGCCATACTGACCGCAGGTCAGCAGCAGTAATCCTTGCTCAAGGGCTTTCTTCTGCACGCGTTGTGCGGCAGCAGCGTTGGGTTCTCCTGTCGCTGCATCACAGAATTCAGCAGCAATCATAGAGCCTAAACCTCGCACTTCGGCCAGTTCAGGACACCCTGCTTGCGCGTCTGTCAGAGCGGCGCGCAGCTGTTCGCCGAGAGCCGCCGCACGCTGGCATAGCTGCTCATCACGAATGATATCCAGCACCGCATGGGCCGCTGCGATCGACAGCGGGTTTCCGGCGTAGGTTCCCCCCAGACCACCCGGCGCAGGCGCATCCATAATTTCGGCTTTGCCCACGACGCCTGACAGCGGCATGCCGCCCGCAAGGCTTTTCGCCATGGTCATCAGGTCCGCTTTATCGGCGTAATGATCCATCGCAAACAGCTGACCCGTACGGGCAAACCCGCTTTGTACTTCATCAGCGATCATCACGATGCCATGCTCGTCGCAAATACGGCGGATGGCAGCCACAAATTCTGGCGGTGCCACCACGAAGCCTCCTTCGCCCTGGACGGGTTCGAAAATAATCGCCGCAACCTGGGTTGGATCGATATCGGCTTTAAACAGACGCTCAATCGCTTTTAGGGAATCCGCCGTGGAAATACCCTGCAATTCAGAAGGATACGGCGCATGGTAAACAGAGCCAGGGAACGGGCCGAAACCTTTTTTATAGGGTGCCACCTTGCCGGTTAACGCCATCGTCATGTAAGTACGCCCATGAAAACCACCGCCAAATGCGATAACGCCAGGACGGCCGGTATGCGCGCGCGCAATTTTCACCGCGTTTTCTACCGCTTCAGCCCCGGTAGTGAAGAATGTGGTTTTACGCTTGCCGTCGATTGGCGCAACGGCGTTGATTTTCTCAGCTAAAGACACATAGCTTTCGTACGGGACAATCTGATAAGCCGTATGGGTAAAAGCCTGAAGTTGCGCTTCGACTGCCTGCACCAGGCGAGGATGGCGGTGTCCGGTGTTCAGCACGGCGATCCCGGCGGCAAAATCGATGTACTGATTGCCTTCGATATCGGTAATCGTGCTGTTTTCTGCCGACTGGGCATAAAAATCACACATCACACCCACGCCACGCGGGGTGGCATCCAGACGACGTTGTTGCAGGTTTTTATTGTTCATTCTCTACACCTTGTCCATTAATACATTTCGGTTGAATTACCCTTTAAATTTAGACGCCGTCTGGTACTTTAATCGAGAGCCAAATCGTTTTATTTTAAGGATCCAAATGCGTTCACTTGCCGGAGATGTGATCAAGCATGCATTTAATCAGCAGACTGACGAAAAACTACATCGCCGCCTGTATGCCGCCATTTGTAGTTGCATCCTCGAAGGTAGCCTGAAACCGGCTACCCGAATGCCTCCGTCGCGTGACCTGGCAGGAGAGCTGACGCTATCGCGCAATACCGTCCTGCGGGTGTACGAACAGTTGCAAGCTGAAGGGTATATTTCCGCGCGCACCAGCAGCGGCACATTTGTGACCGACAGCGTGCTGGACAATCTCGACCTGCGTCCTGACAAAGAGCCTGTTGCTGCCGCTCTGGAAGATCACACCCGCTTATCCGCCCGCTGCCTTGAGCTGCTGGGTCATGCCAGCGCCAGTCCCCGTCAGTGGGGGGCATTTATTCCAGGCGTACCTGATGTAGAGCATTTCCCGCACCGGGTGCTCAAGAAAATTCAGGACAGGCTGGCAAGACGACTGCGCCCGGAGTATCTCACTTACGATGCCACAGGCGGCGTGAATGAGCTAAAAGAAGCACTGGCAGACTATCTGCGCACCGCTCGCGGCGTACGGTGCTCACCGGAGCAAATTCTGATTACTGAAGGTATTCACCAGGCCCTGGATCTGGTGACCCGGACTTTATGCAACCCTGGCGATCACGCCTGGATTGAAGAACCGGGCTACTGGGGAATCAAAAATATTCTGCGCATCAATGCCGTTAATTTTTCGGCTATCCCGGTTGATGAACAAGGCATGGTCCCGCCGGATGCCGGCGAAACACCACCAAAACTTATTTTTGTGACACCGTCACATCAATACCCACTCGGTTCGGTAATGAGTCTGAGCCGCCGCCGGCAACTTCTCTTTCGCGCACGTGAAACGCGAAGCTGGATAGTGGAAGATGATTACGACAGTGAGTTCCGCTTTTCCGGCCAGCCGATTCCCTCTTTGCAGGGGCTGGAAGAAGAGACACCGGTCATTTACATCGGGACATTCAGTAAGACACTCTATCCCGCACTACGACTCGGGTATGTCGTGCTACCTAAATCGTTAGCCGCTCCGCTGAAAAAGGTTCATAACGACCTCTATCGTGGTGGGCATCTGTTGATTCAGGCCGCACTGGCGGAGTTTATTCGCGAGGGTTATTACGCGGCACACATTCGGAAAATGCGTCAGCTATACAGTCGTCGTCGCCAGATGCTGGTAGAGCTTATCAGCCGCCAACTTGGTGAACATTTTCTTGGTTCCTTCAGCAGCAACGCCGGGCTGCATATGATCTTACAGTTACCCGCCGGGAGCGATGACACGGTCATTGCCCAACAGGCGAATGCGCAAGGGTTGTTGGTGCGCCCGCTGTCACGCTATTACGTAAATGAAGGGAAACGCAGCGGCCTGCTGCTGGGGTTTGCCAGTATTGAAGAGCATGAAATGACGGCGGCGTTTACCCGACTCGTGGATATTATCAGGGTAAACACCGTGTAAGCACTGCCGGATGAAGGTGCAAGCACCTTATCCGGCATACTGTTTAATGTGACGCTTTTTTAACGCCAGCCAGGTCTTCCTGGCTTACTTCGCTATTCCCTTCACCCCAACTTTTACGCACGTAGTTAATCACGTCGCGCATTTCGTTGTCGCTTAACAAGCCACCGTAGGCAGGCATCTTAAAGGAGACGCTGCCACGCGTTGTCGGTGTTTCTGCGCCGTGGGCAATCACTCTGAACAGCGGTGTCGGGTCATCAACCATCACCAGTGGATTGTTAACTAAAGAAGGCGCGTTATCATCCGTACCTTTCCCTTCCAGACCGTGACAAGTTGAACAGTAGCGGTTATAGGTCACTCTGCCCGCCTCAGGTGAATTCGACCAGGATGCTGTAGTCGCCGCAGCACGTACCGTTTCAGGCTTCGCACTTTTCAGGCTCAACAGATATTGGGCGATCGCCGTGGCATCTTCGTCGGTCAGATACTGTGTACTCTGCGTGACGACTTCAGCCATCGAACCTGAAACCGCGGCATGCTTGCTTTTACCGGTCAGCAACAGCGATTTTAACTCCTGCTCAGACATACCGGTGCCGCGCAGCGACGGTGCATACCAGCCGTCAATCATCGCGCCGCTCAGGTATTCGGCATCAGCATTAGTATACGCTTTTTCGTTCATCGCCATGCCTCTCGGGGTATGGCATGAACCGCAGTGTCCGGGGCCTTCCACCAGATAAGCACCCCGTTTTACCAGGGCAGCATTATCATCCGTTTTCGCGCCCTCTACAGCCGTCACTGGCGCGTCGGTAAACAGCCAGTTCCAGATATGCAGCGGCCAGCGGGCGGAGAGTAGCCACGGAATGGCATTCTCTTTATTGGGCTGTGCTGACGGCGTGACGTCATGCATAAAATAGCTATACAGCGCCTTAACATCCTCGTCAGAAAGTTTCGCATAGGAGGGATAAGGCATAGCCGGATAGAGCGGATGACCATCTTTGGCGATCCCCTGCCGTACGGCCTTTTCAAAATCCTCGTAAGAATAATTTCCAATACCCTGCGTTTTGTCCGGGGTAATGTTGGTCGAATAAATATCCCCCACCGGAGTAGGAAACTTTTTGCCCCCCGCCATCGCCGCACCACCTTCAGCTGTGTGACAGGCGACGCAGTCTGAAATTCGCGCGATGTATTCACCGTTAGATTCAGCAGCGGAAACCGAAGCGGTAAATAAACAGGCGGCGAGAATGGTTACATTACGCATAGATCACCCCATATCCTTGAGTTCATTAACCGCACGCCATGCCTGATCGATTGCCGTGTGGGCATAAGCACTCCAGTCAGAATCGGAGTTAGCGATGGCAATGCGACCGACTGGCTTACGCGCCCGTTCGATAATTTCTGGCATCTTATCCATATCATCGAACAGCGAGTTGGCGTAGTACGCATAGCCATGCGCCCAGCGGTTAACCGTAATGGCGGCAATATCGCGTTGATTATCAAATCCGGTTGAGCCGAACATCTCCTGCAACTGGGAGCGAATCATCTCCTCATGCGCGGCAAAAGTGGTCCCCAGCAAATAGGCTCGTCCCAGACGGAACTGCTCTCTGGCCGACAAGTTACTGCCCGGATAAGTCGGCACATAGACCATATGAATGACCATCGGATCGTCCGGGGAGGCCGGATGTTGATACCCACCAATACTGACCGGGTAGTCGAGCTTAACCCTGCTATAAGGTGCCGCCGGAGAATAAAACTCATGTACGCCAAGCTGTTTGAACGCCTGCCAGTTTTTGACCACCACGTTGGTGTACACCAGCGGTGCCTTCACGTTCAGTTTAAGATCCGCCTGCTGCTGTTCCGGCATCTCAGGCACCAGATACGGGATCATCATGTTATAGCCTGCCATGATGGTGTTCTTACCGCGCACACGGTGCATTTTACCGTCACGCAGATAGGTCACCGCCACGCCATCCTGCACGTTGGCCGCATTAATCACCGTGCTGTTCAGGCGCAGGCGCGTGGTGTTTTCCGGCAGATCCAGCTTTTCGTAATGTAGTCTGGCGAGGACAGAGTCTTCCATCGTGTTGCCCGGTAGCGCATCCGGCAGCATATATCTGACTAACAGGCGGGCTAACCCGGCGTTACCGTCCGGGAAGTGGTAAACATACGGCTCTTCGAGGTCGGCCAGTGACTCACCGTCCAACGGCGGTAACCCCATCCCTTCCATGCCGGGTAAGGCGCACGCACGGGCATCGCTACAGGAAATACCTTCAATACCAATAGCAAAGAAGTCGTTGGAACGCTGCTGGAAATAGAGCAGCGCCATTTTGCTCAAACCAACTTTTGTTGCCAAAAATTCACTGTAGCTGTGGGTATCCAGCCATTCCATTTTCTCATCGACCGTCATCCCCGGCAGGTAATCACCGGGCCGGACGTGCAGGTCGATCAGCGCTTTTCTGTCGTTCTCACTTAGCGGAAAATCATTGATAAAGTCTTCAATTTTACGCCCATTGAGCCTGTCCGGCGGAATATCATCAGATACCGCGCGGCCCGGATCGCCGCTGACGATTTTTGTTTCGCCAAAATTCTTCTTATCGAAGAAAACGCCGCGACTGAGCTGCCAGTCGGGGTAGAAGTTTACGTCAAAACTCTCTTTTAACCGCGTGACGCTGACGCCCACAGTTTCCATCAACTTTTGTACTTCAGGGCTGAAATTATGCGCAGGTGACTGGAATGCTTCGCTGCCACCATAACCGAGTAATTTCTTACCCGAGCTGGTAAATTCATTACGTTTGGCATGTCCACCAAAGTCGTCATGGTTATCGAGGATCAGGATCCGGCTATTTTGCCCGGCAACTTGACGCCAAAAACAACCGGCAGCTAACCCGCTAATCCCGCCACCCACAATCACCAGATCGTACTCTTCCTCAACGGGCAGAGCGTTTAAATCAAAATGTTTATGCTCGCGACCTAGCGCATGCGCCATTTCAAACGATCCAGGATGATTACCCCGCAGCCCCGTCAGCGCAGGAGGATAATAATTTCCATCTATAAATGCGTTTCCCTTTCCTGCCGCCCTGACCCACTCCAGCGGGGTAAGTCCCGCCGCAATAGTCACCGCGACGCCGTTGAGAAAATCACGTCTGGTAATTGCCATTAACTTTTTTCCTTATTGCTACACACTGCCTTTAATACGACACAAATAAGAGAGATACCCCTTCTTATTTATAAAGGGGTACAACCGACTACTTCACTGGCTTTAACTCTTCATCCAGTTTTTTAGAATCATAATAATCACCCTGCCAGGTGATTTTTCCTGCTTTAACATGAATATAGCTGACGCCTTCAAATTTGATCGGATTATTTGTCGGCGGACTCCCTGCCCATTCACCACTATTTTTGCCTGAAAATTCCCAACGAAAGGCCACGGTATCTTCGTCGTAGACGGGTTTTCCAACCATTTTCCAGCTAAGATCTGGAACCGCCTTAATAAAAGCGCCGATAACCTCTTTTTCTGCTTTTTCCCTGCCGTTTATCGGTTCTCCTGCGGCGGCATCATAATAGACCGCATCATCAGCAAGAAATTGAGCGGCTCGCGAAGCATCATGCGCATTCCACGCCGCCATATACTCTTTTACGGTATTCAGCGATGTACTTTCTGCCAGGCTATAGCCCGAGAACATCACTAATGAAAGCACCGCGATTTTTAATGTTTTCATCGTAATCCTCTCTATTCAGAAATGTCGCACATGATATGTTTCACCCGAGTGTATTCCTCGAGTGAATAAGATGAGAGATCTTTGCCGTACCCCGATTTTTTGAACCCGCCGTGCGGCATCTCGGCACACAGAGGAATGTGATTGTTAATCCACACCGTGCCAAAATCGAGGTCAATGCTGAAGCGTTGGGCGCGACCATGGTTACTGGTCCAGACGCTGGCGGCAAGACCATACTCCACATCATTCGCTTTGTGTAGTACCTCTTCGTCAGTAGAAAACGACTGAATAGTCATTACCGGGCCAAATACTTCATGCTGAATAGCTTCATCATTTTGATGCAAACCGGAGACGATCGTCGGCTCAAAATAGAAGCCTGGACCAGATCCTGCGCGCCCACCGGTTTCAATTTTTGCATGTGCCGGTAAACGCTCAATAAAGCCTTTCACCTGCTCCAACTGATTCCGGCTATTCAATGCGCCGTACAGTGCATTTTGATCTTCTGGCGGCCCATATTTGATACTTTTTGTTTTCTGGATCAGTTTTTCAAGAAACTCTGCGTAGATGGATTGCTCTACCAGAATCCGCGTTGCCGCTGTGCAATCCTGCCCGGCATTGAAAAAGCCTGCTGTGGTAATCGTCGCAATCGCCTTGTCCATATCCGCATCGGCGAATACGATTGCGGGCGCTTTCCCACCCAATTCCAGGTGTGCTCGGGTCAGATTTGCCGCCGCCGAAGCCGCAACCTGCAAACCCGCACGGACCGAACCGGTAATCGAGACCAGTGAGGCTTTCGGGTTTGAAACCACCAGCGAACCAGTGCTGGCTTTGCCCAATACAACGTTAAATGCCCCTCTCGGGAACAACGGTGCGGCCAGTTCAGCCAACAGCAGCGTACTGACTGGCGTGGTGTCGCTTGGTTTTAGCACCACCGTGTTGCCTGCCGCCAGCGCTGGTGCAATCTTCCACACCGCCATCATGAACGGGTAGTTCCACGGCGTCACTTGCCCAACAATACCCAGCGGTTCACGACGAATGGTTGAAGTAAATCCTGAGGAATATTCTCCGGCCGCCTTTCCTTCAAGACAGCGCGCCGCACCGGCAAAAAAGCGGATGGCATCGCAAGATGCTGCGATCTCCTCTTTCTCAATAAAATGGCGAAGCTGACCGGTTTCCTGACTCTGCGCGGTTACCAGTCGCTCAACGTTACGTTCAATCTCATCGGCCAGCCGCAATAACGCCTTTTGCCGCTGTGCCGGCGTCGATTTTCTCCAGATGCTAAACGCCGCCTCCGCTGCTGAGTAAGCCTGCTCTACCTCCGCCTCGTTAGCGTTGGGAGATATTGCGTACGTTTCACCGTCAACCGGACTCACCAGTTCGAAGCTATCTTCGCTACTGCCTGCTACATAGTGCCCATTAATAAAATGCTTCAGGGTTTTCATGTTTGTCTCCTGCCAATTAATACATAAAGAATCTTATGTAATATATATATTGTAAAATTTTTTCAAATGCGCAACATTGACACTATGATAAGCCTCGCATTTTTAACTTAATTTTCACATTTGCAGGATGAGGCTTTTTATTGCCAGCTGACGCGTTACGCCCAGCTCATCATAAGGTTATCGGGACACACATCCGCTTGTGCAGTGACGTTGCGCCCAGGCATGTAAAATAACTCGGCCATTCTTACCTTCCTTGCCCGACGGGCATGTGTTAAAAATGGTCGTTGTTTCAGGGAATTGAGTACAGAAAAGATTATGATTACTCACGCGGTCATATTTGCGCCTATCGGGCAGGTCAGTCGTTCAGACCAGATAGTCCAACGCCTTTCAAATGCCATTATCACGGGGTTGCTGGAGCCAAAAGAACAGCTCCCCAACGAAACTGATCTGGCAAAGATGATGGGTGTCTCACATATCACTATCAGGGAAGCGCTAAACACGCTTCGGGCTAATAATCTTATCCATACGGTTCGTGGTCGTAATGGCGGGAGTTTCGTTTGCGAAAATATTGATGGCAAAAATAGCGCCCTTCATCCGTTCAAGGCGATCAGTACGGATTATCTGTCTGATCTGGGTGAAATGCATTGCGCCATTATTAGCCATAGCGCGAGGCTGGCTTCCCGACGGATGACCGGTGCGGATATCGCCAAATTTCGCGAGTTTGTCGAGGTGCTCAGAAAGGCAAACTCACCTGAGCTGATGACCCAGGCCGATATGCGTTGTCTGCTGGCGATTGCCGCCAGTTCGCATTCAGCGCGACTGGCCAATCAGGAGCTGCAGGTTCAGGCTGAATGGGCATCGCTGGTGGCGATACTTTATCGCACAGACAGTATTCATGCAGAAATTATCGCGCTTTATTCGGCGCTGGCCGATGCGCTGGCTGCTCACAACGAGGCAGAGTCAGTACAGTTTGCCACGCAGATCATCGACACGTTTACCTACTACCTTATTGAAAAAAAGCTGAAATATAATTCGAACTGACAATCAGTGAAGACAGGACAGACAATGAGCTCTTCGACATCCCTAAGCGCATTAATTCGTAAAATTGATGACATTACTGTTTCTACCGTAGATTCTACCGTTGCGCTGGCGAGGAGCATCCATGAGGCGATTTCAGGGGTACAAAAGGCCTCAGCCGAGGTTGTTCTCGACCCCTCAGTCAGATCCACCGTTCAACAGCACATCAAGCGCACGCTCAATAACAACCATTACTGCTCAGGGGCAGGATTCGCCAGCCATATTGAGAGCACCGCAACCACAAAAGAGTACTGGTTGCTGGAGTGGTGGTATAAGAAAGATAATGGTTTAAGCCAGGCGCATCTGGATTTGGATCAGGCCACGCAACAACGACTGGATTTCAGAACCTTTGAGTGGTTTAAGCATTCTCCTCCGGCAGGCAAAGCCTATATCCACGGCCCCTACGTCGACTATATTTGCAATATCTCCTATACCCTAACGTCAGCCGTCCCGGTCTACTACAACAACCAGTTTCTCGGTGTTGCCGCGGTCGATCTGCTGGTCAGTCAGATAGAAGCCGAACTGCTTTCCTGTGCCCATCCTGACTATGTGATTCTGACCAATCTGGAAAACAGGATCATTTTCTCCAGTTGGCCACGTTTTCGCGTGGGTGAATTGCTGTCACCTGCAAACAGTACCGTGGTGTATCGGAGCGACTACTTTATCCTTTATCACTATCAAAACTAAGGGCCCGAAGGCCCTTAGTTTTTAGTTATCCTGCCCCATATTGAGCTTATTGGCGTAGGCAATGGCGTCGTTTTCCGGCGCCGCTGAACGACCAAACGGACGGGTCAGGAACATATAAATAAGCCCCGAGCCAACAACAATCGCCAGGCCGAACAGGACCGTCCAACGGTCGATGAAGTCGCTGCTGTCTGCCGGTTGCGCCAGTAACCAGATCCCGCACAATCCGTAAGCTAACGCCAGCACATTCACGATTACGCCCCAACCGCCAATGGTCCACTCCCCCGCCGGTTTCCAGCCTTTCAGACGCTGACGCAGCGCGGCCAGCACAACCATCTGGAACGAGATGTATATCCCGATAACAGCAAACGCGGTGATACGCGACAGGTTATCTGGCTGGAAATAAACCCAAACGCAGATGATCACTGGCAGCAGGCAACTGACGACCATGGCATTATCCGGAACACCATTTTTAGAGATTTTGGCCATCCATTCACTTCCCGGCAGCATTCTGTCGCGGGAGAAAGAAAAGATAAGACGGCTTAACGCAGCCTGCAGAGACAAAATGCACGACAACATGGCGATAATTGCAACCACGATAAAGACAGTCGCGCCAGTTTCGCCCAGAGCTTCATTAAGGATTGCCGGGATCGGATCGGACGTTTTGCCATTCACGATGCTGACCAGATTCGGTGAAGCCAGCAAATAACCCATAACAGAAATAATGGCGGAAATCGCGCCGAATACGATGCTTAAAATCATCGCCACCGGGATCTTTTTACTCGGATTCTGCACCTCTTCCGCAACGTTACCGCAGGCCTCAAAGCCAAAGAACATAAACAGTCCCATCAGCGCAGCAGACATAAATGCGGTGGAGTAGCTGCCGTCATGAGCCAGCACGCCCATCGAGTCAAAAATCACAGAGAACGGCTGCGAACGGTGGAAAATCAGCAGATAAATCCCCAGCGCGATCACGCTGACAATTTCACACCAGAAACCAATTTTCGCCACCCGGGCCAGATTTTTAGTCCCGGACATATTAACGGCCATCATCAACAGCAGCAGCAGGACGGAAGTCACCAACATCGTGGCCGGCGTCTGACCATAGTGGAAGAGTGATTCAACAAACGTTGATGTATATTCCGCGATCGACGTAATGGTGACCACCAGCGCCCACAGGTAGATCCAGGCGGCGATCCACGCATACTTCTTGCCCCACAACCTTCTGGCCCAGGGGTAAAGCCCGCCGGTTATCGGATACTGGGAAGCGACCTCACCAAACACCAATGCCACCAAAAGTTGCCCACATGCGACGATTAAAATCCACCATACTGCGGGCGGCCCCGCCAGCGTTACGGCCAGTGCAAACAGCGAATAGACGGCAGTAAGCGGCGACAGGTAGGTAAAACCCAACGCAAAGTTTGAAATAAGACCGATCGAGCGATTGAACTGTTCTTTGCCATCTTTTTGAAAATTATCATTTTTCTTATCAGGTGTCTGTTCCATATTGCTTTCTCTTTTGTGGAATAGTCGCAGGGTTGAACAATTAATGTATAAAAGATATTAAGTTATATGTATAGTGATTTTGTCGCAGATTTGTTAAAAATGATCGCGCATCACGTTAATGAAAAAGTGGAGATAAAACGGTAGAGAGAGCGAGGATTTTGCGGTATTTACAACCAACGATTCTTTAGCAATTGCGAACCATAGGCTATTTTGGCGGATAAATACGCACAGCGGATTGCGTTCGATGCTAAGTAGCAAGAATCGCTGCTGTTAAGCAACATTTTTGCAATATAATAACGTGATGTTAAACGCTGAACCTGAGCAGGTGAATGATGGAAATTGATCTCGATAATCTGGTCTTTGATGGACTGGAAGAAGCGCAAGAGCGTAACGCTGAACGTCTGGAAGATGCAGACAAGAAAGCGCAGGAAATTATTGCTGATAATGACTGCGGCGACGCCTGCAAAATCTGATTTCCAAACCGGCGCAATGCCGGTTTTTTATCGCCTGTTAACCCCACCCACTTCAGCCCGTATACCGTAAGGCCTCAATCAGTTGCGCAAAGGCGGCGGTATGTTGTTTTCGGCTGGGATAGTACAAATAATAGCCAGGAAAAGGTTCGCACCAGTCCTCCAACACTTTTTCTAATGCCCCCTCTGCAACAGCCTGTTCGACGGTGTCTTCCGGCACAAAAGCCAGCCCCATTCCCGCCATCGCAGCGCTAATTCGCGGGGGTAGATTGTTAAAAATAAGCTGCCCTTCCACCCGTACGCGCAAATCTTGCCCGTCTTTAGCAAACTCCCAGGCGTATAATCCGCCCAACGTCGGCATGCGCATGTTAATACAGCTGTGATTTTGCATGTCGTGAGGGGTTTGCGGTTTGCCATGACGAGCAAAATACGCCGGTGACCCCACCACTACCATGCGCCAGTCCGGGCCAATTCTGACGGCGACCATGTCTTTTGCCACCTGCTCACCGAGCCGAATACCCGCGTCATAACGGCCAGTCACAATATCCGTCAGACTATTGTCGATGGTCATTTCCACATTCACATCAGGGTAAGCCTGCAAAAACGGCTCCAGCGCGGGCCAGACGGTAGATTGCAATGCATGTTCGCCCAGCGTCAGGCGGATGTTACCGGCCACGCGCTGACGGACATCGGTTAATGCCAGCAGCTCTGTTTCAATGTCATCAAAACGCGGGCTGATACTGTTGATAAGCCGTTCTCCGGCTTCGGTCGGCGCAACACTGCGCGTGGTGCGGGTCAGAAGCCGTACATCCAGCCGCTCTTCAAGCCCACGAATCGCATGGCTTAGCGCGGATTGCGAAACCCCAAGTTTTGCCGCTGCCCGGGTAAAACTACGCTCGCGGGCAACGATAATGAGATAATAGAGATCGTTAAAATTATCACGCAGCATGCTTATCCCCACTCCAGACCTGTTGTGATATATGGTACAGGTCCGGAGGGTATTCCAGTAGCATTTCTGGACATTAGCACAGCTCAATCTTATTCAAGCGTGCTCTCACACAAAAACAAAATGCGAATTATTACCAGGCTTATGCACGATTTTACCTTTCACTCATGCATTATTTTCACCCGCTATTAACACATCCTTCACTAATAACATTTTGTATATAGATAAGAATTTTTTCTTATTTTGTCCCAACCGTAAGTTATGGGAGCGTAAAAAGCACAAACCAAAAACTACAGGGATTTCATACAATGATGGCAACGAAAACTAACCGCGCTAAAAAAACACTGCTGGCATTGGGCGTGCTGCTGGCCTCAGGACTTACCGTCTCGCAGGTTCAGGCTGACCAACTGGCCGATATCAAAGCCGCAGGCGTCGTAAAAGTCGCGACATTTGACGCGAATCCTCCGTTTGGCTCCGTCGATGCCAAAACCCATAAGATTGTCGGCTACGACGTTGATTTTGCCGAAGCGCTGGCCAAATCCCTTGGTGTAAAACTGGAACTTGTAGCGACCAATCCGGCAAACCGCATTCCGTTATTACAATCTGGTAAAGCTGATTTAATCGTCGCAGATATCACGATTACACCTGAACGGGCGCAGGTAATAGATTTCTCCGTTCCTTATTTTGTTACCGGCCAGCAGTTCCTTGTGCCAGCAAAATCTCCGGATAAGCTCGATGAATACAGCAAAGCACGCATCGGCGCGGTAAAAGGCACTACTGGTGAACAGGCACTGCATCAGCGCTTCCCGCAGTCGCGCGTGTTGGCCTACGACGATATCCCGCTGGCGTTAACCGCGCTACGCAACGGCAATGTTCAGGCCATTACCCAGGACAGTACGATTCTGGCCGGGTTATTAGGCGCTGCGCCGGATAAAGCTGATTTCAAAATTCTGCCGGACCTGCTGAGCAAAGAAGAGATCGGCGTGGGGGTGAAAAAAGGTGAGCCAGCGTTGTTAAAAGCCGTCAACGATGAACTTTTGAAGCTGGAATCTACCGGGCAGGCAGCCAAAATTTATGATGTCTGGTTTGGTCCTGAAACCAAAAATCCGCAAGCCCGCGCCTTTAAAATAGAAGCCAAGTAATATGCTCTCAACCCTTTTTCATCGATCCGCAGCTTCGGCTGCGGATTTTACCCATTTGCGCCAGTCGAGCGTCGAACTACGCAATGTGATTAAACAGTATGACGCTCACACCGTCCTTAACGGCGTTAGCCTGGCGGTTGAACCCGGTGAAGTGGTGACTATTCTGGGGCCTTCCGGCTCAGGAAAATCCACTCTTATACGTCTTATCAACCAGCTTGAGTCGCTCAGCGGTGGCGAAATCTTCATTGATGGTAAACCGATTAGCCAGTTGCGCGGGGCGGCGTTACGCCAGCTACGTAGCCGTATCGGTTTCGTATTTCAGCAATTCAATCTTTATTCGCACCTGACTGCGCAGCAGAACATCGCACTGGCGCTGGAATACGTTCACGGCTGGAACAAGACGGAAGCGGATCGTCGGGCACTTGAGTTGCTGGAAAAAGTGGGACTGGCGGAAAAAGCCAACGCCTATGCCGCGCAGTTGTCCGGTGGGCAGCAGCAGCGCGTGGCCATCGCCCGCGCACTGGCCTCGTCGCCACAAATTATTCTGTTTGATGAGCCCACTTCCGCGCTGGATCCGGAAATGATCGGCGAGGTATTACAGGTAATGAAAAATTTGGCCCACAGCGGTATCACCATGATCGTCGTGACCCACGAAATGCATTTTGCCCGCGAGATTGCCGATCGGGTGGTTTTCATCGATGGTGGCGATATTCTGGAAGTGGCCGCGCCGGAGGATTTTTTCGTCCGACCACAGCACCCGAGAACCCAGCGTTTCCTGAAAAAAGTGCTCGACCCGTTACACCAGGAGTCATCGTCATAATGCATGCAATGGACTGGCAGGGGGTGCTGAGCGGGCAACCCCTGCAATGGATAATTTCCGGTTTTCTCACCACGCTCTGGGTGACGCTGGCAGGTATTGTGCTCGCCACGCTCATTGCCATCTCACTGCTCGGCCTGCGCCTGACGGGCAATCGTCTCGCTAAAGCGATGGTCGGGGTGTGGGTCTCGGTGTTTCGCAACACGCCTTTACTGGTGCAACTGATGTTCTGGTATTTTGCCGCCTGGAACTGGCTACCCCGTAACGTCATTAGCTTTATCAATGCCGATCATCCATGGTCAATTTTGCCGGGTGATGTCTGGTGGTTAACACCGGAGTTTATCTGTTCAGCATGGGGGTTGGGGGTATTTACCTCAGCATTTTTGGTTGAAGAGATCGCTTCGGGTTTACAGGCTGTTTCTGCCGGACAACGCGAGGCTGCCGTGGCGCAGGGGTTTTCATCCTGGGCGATATTTCGTCACATTCTGCTGCCGCAGGGGCTGGCAAACGCCTGGCAACCGATTGTTGGGCAATATCTCAACCTGATGAAGCTTTCCTCGCTTGCCAGCGGTATTGGATTTGCTGAGCTCACCTACCAGGTACGGCAAATTGAGAGCTACAACGCGCACGCGCTGGAAGCCTTTGCCGTTGGCACTGCACTCTATCTGTTTACCGGCATCGTTCTGGGAATGCTGCTTACGCGTCTTGGCCCGCAGTCTGCGTCGGGTAAATCGTCAAAGATAAGAATGCGCATCTTCAACGTCAGGAGCATACTGCATGATCGCTAATGTTTCGGTCATTACCGATAATCTTGACTATCTCCTGTGGGGACGTGTAGCTGAGGGGCAACCCGGCGGTGTACTGCTCACTTTGCTGATGGCTATCGGTGCGGCATTGCTGGCGCTGCCTGGCGGGATCGTTCTTGCCTGCTGCGCCTGGCGATTTCCGGGCGCGGTTCGCAACGGGTTGTTTATCTGGGCGGAATTTATTCGCGGCATTCCGCTCATCTTTGTGATTTTCTGGATGTGGTATTTGCTACCCATGCTGACCGGAAGCGATCTGCCCGGTGCAGTTACCGTGACGCTGGCGCTGGCATGGTTCACCGCCGCCTCGGTGATGCACTCGGTGTATGCTGGAATTAGCGCACTGCCTGGCGGGCAATATGAAGCGGCAGTCGTTCAGGGTTTTCGCCCAGATCAGGCCCTGTGGCTTATCTTGCTGCCGCAGGTGCTGCGTAACGTACTGCCGTCGCTGACAGGGATTTTTATTGGGCTGCTGAAGGATACGTCACTGGCGTTTATCGTTAACGTGCCGGAACTCACGACAGTTGCCGGTCAGGTTAACAGCCGGGTGCAAATTTACCCCGCAGCCATTTTTATCTTTACCGGGCTGGTTTATTACCTGCTGTGCTTTAGCCTTGAAAAAATCACCCAGCGCCGATTCGCACTAAAATGACCTCTCGGCTCAACATTCCACGAACTGATGGTCTTCGTTGAGCCGATATTTCACGCCCGCCCGAATGTTATTTTCCCCTTCAACGGCAAGCGCAAAACGCATTCTTTCGCCATCGTGATAAGCCAGCGCCGCACATCCGCCGGGACCAAGAATTATTGAGTCGACAGCACCGGTACTGGCAACAACGGCGTTCTCTCCGCTGGCAATAATGTGGATATTATCCGCGCAGTTAGCGATTTTCGCCTCTGCGCCAAAACAGGCCAGTTGGGTTAAATCACCGCTACTGGCAATCCGATTTCGGTCGCCGAGCGAACTGATACGTACGCGCATGCCAGTACTGGCAATACGTGTTCCATCGCCCACACTGCTGATACGCGCCGAGTTTCCCGCAATCGCTATTCGCCCGCGATCGCCTGAACTGCCGATATGCGTGTTATAGCCTACACTGCCAATCCGTGCGCTGTAACCGGCACAGGCGATCTGCGCAGCATACCCGGCGCTGGCAATTTTTACGTTATCACCCGCACTGCTAAATCGGGCATAATCTTCCGCACTCGCCAACGGACGACTGGTTTCCCCCGCGGCTTGCTCACGGGAAATATTCCCCATCGCGTCAATATCCTGCTGAGCAAAACTCGCCTCTTCCCGCCATTTTGACCAGCCGTATTCCACCAGGCTATTTGCCCAATCGGTATACCCTTCCCGCTGGAGCGCGCGATGAACATCGGCATAGCTTCCTCCTGCGGGAAACGCGCGTAGAAACCAGCGATACATGACGGGCCCAACACGCCAGGCCCGTAAGTCACTTCGCGTAATCATCATCGCTTAATGCCGGTGGTAGCCATCCACCATACACTTAAAGGTTTCGCCCGGCGTGCGACCCGTAGTGCAGAGATAAAGATGCCCAAAAATGAAAAACAGACTGACTATTGCCAGCGCAAAGTGCGCCTGAAGCAGCCAGTAACGCACTCCGGGGAACAGATCGCCGACGGCTACCGGGTAAAGCGATAACAATCCAGTGATCAGTAGCAGTGGCAACAAACCATACATCACGCCAACATAGGCCGCCTGCTGTAACGGATTAAATTTAGAGCGAGGTGAGGCCGGAAATGGGTGTGACTCGCCCTGCATAATGCCAAACAGGTAAAAACGAGTTTGTCTTTGCGCACGAGTGATCCAGCCCTGACGTTGAATAATATAGTGATGTCCGTTGCCGCCAATCAGGTTGATCAGCACAAAACCAATCCAGCAGGCAAGTAGCAAAAAGCCGCAGACCTCATGAACGGTAAGCAGGCTTTTCATTACGGGCGCGCTGACGGCAGAGAAGTGATTGACCAGGCCACTGACCAGAAGTAACAGAAACAGCAGCGCATTCGACCAGTGCCACAGGCGGACAGCCTTCGAATATAAATAGACCGTCTCACCGTGCCCTGCCGACGCTTTATGCACAGCCCGAAAGCGCAGCATGGCGTGAAGCGCCAGCACCAGCCACATTCCCACCAGCATTAACCCAGCAACGACTAACCACACAGGCCAGTAGTCCGGTGAAAACAGGGGAACATACTGTGCAAGCTGGGCGTGAAACTGTTCGGCATTCTGCGACACGTTCATACATTTTCCTTTTTAATCAAATGTTGACCGAACCGACGATACAGATGGGGTTTCCCGGCGCCTGCAAGTTGATATTCGTAATACTTGTTTTCTCGCAACCAGGTCTGAATTTCCGGGCTATCTTCACGACCGAAAATCAGCGCATGTTCCGGGCAAGCGTTAACACAGATCGGAGGGAAACCTTTCGCCAGCCGAGATTCAGCGCAGAAATCGCATTTATCCGCCACTTTGGTTTGCGGGTTGAGATAGCGCACCTGATAAGGACACGCGCCAATACAGTAACTGCAACCAATACAGCAAGACGTATCTACTCGCACAATACCGTTCTCATCTCGCCAGGAGGCACCGGTCGGACACACCTCAATACAAGGTGCATCATCACAATGCTGGCAGGACTGACGGAAGTAGTGATACAGCGTTTCGTTGTCGTTATCGGTTACAGGAATATGAGCGATCGACAAACGGCTGCCCTGGTCAGGTACATGGTTGGTTTTCCGGCATGCACGAGCGCAAATATTGCATCCGTTACACAGTGATTCGTCGTGAATCATGACGTAACGAACGGCTTTAGGGCTCCTGGTACTCGCTAACAGATTTTGACCTGGGCCGGTAAAAAAAATCACCGTCCCCATGCCAATGACAAATTTTCGTCGGGTGAAGGACATCGGGTTATCCTCTAATGCTGTGACAGTGGTCGTCCACACATTCCATGACATCAACCTGAATAATTCAGGGGTTCTGATACTGCTCAACCTCAAGCCATTCACACAGGCCGTACGCTTTGCCATAACTCATAAAACGTTCGCTGAACAAATAAGGCTCCGCATTTGACGATTCCACAGTACGTATATCTGCGTAATCAGGGTGCGTTTCCATGGCCGTTAGCGCCGCTGTAATTTGTTGGGACTCGAAGCTGTACGGCGGCTGCGTCAACATGGCGACCTTATAGGGGCGAGGATACGTTTGACAGTCGAAGCGTACCGCCTCGGCAATCGCACGGCAGATGTCGTTTTCCACCACCTGCACGCACATGCCGGCGTAGTTTGCCGTCATGGTTTGCGTTGAGTAGAAATAGACATCTTCCGCACCCTTCACACGGGTGATATCCGCGTTATTCGCGTCCTGGCACAGCACATCCAGCAGCGCGGAGAGATCGGCTTCAGGGACCGAATAAGGTGGCTGCAGAAACACGCTGCGCGCCACCAGGTGCCCCGATGCCGAATGCTGGCGGATAAAATCTGCCACAATCGACTCCGGGCTGGCAGCTTCCTGAACCTGCGGCGCAGTCACCTGCTCGACCGACGGGTGAAACGCCTGTAGCCAGTGTCTCTTTTGGCTATCAACCTCGTCAGGAAGCGCCCCAACGGGTGCCTGAACGTTGCTCACGTTAGTCATCTCGCGTTCCTTACGCTGGCAACAGATCCTGCGCAGCCAAATCGGCTGCCACGTCTTCAAGTCCGAGTCGGTTCAGGGTTTCACGCGTTGGGCAACCCAACTCGGGATCCCAGCCCATTTCCTGATAGAACATCGTCAGTGACTGACGCATATCCTCCCTGTCCATCTTGTCGGTGCCTTCGGTGAAGACCGGAATTTTCGGGTCTTTATCAAACACCCAGGAGCAGATGAGATCGTGTTCATTACGCATATCTTTGGTTTGCATCAGTTTGACCGTATAGGCACGATGCAGGGTAAAGATGCGTTCAGCGGCCAGGTCCAGACTCGCCTGCGTGGTTTCATCACCGGTGACAGCCTGGAAGAATTTCGCTTCCAGATCCAAATCTCCGCGATAGTTGCGGCTCTTGAGTGGTGAAACCGTCATCGGCCAAACCCAGTTACACAGCGTAACCGCGTTATGCAGGCAGACTTTCAGCAGCGTCCATTTGGCATATTTGATCTTGGCGGCATTGATTGGGGTGTAATTCTTGGTCTCGTCGTAGGCGTCCTGCGACCCAAATAACTCGCCCGCCACTTCGCGCTGTAATTTCAGCGGCAAACCGGAACCGATGAAGTTGATATGGGTGTGCGCCATACAGTCACGGTTAAACATACAGTTGGTGATCGCCCCCACCTGCGCCGAGGCTTCGTTTGCATGGTGGACCGGAAAACCAAACGGCGACCACAGTTTATTTTTGGCATAACCCCAGTACTCTTCGCCCAAATCCCAGCGTTCAGCAATGGCATACGAACCGTCCGCAAGATGACTGAGTTCCCCCACGCGATGCGCCAGTCGATAGTAAAAATCTTTGATAAAGTTAGGATCGCCCGCCTCCAGTTGATCCCAACGGATCTCCGCGTACTCTGCGGCTGGCAGCACGCGTTTAAAGACGCCTTTCGAATAGCAGTAGGTAAAGTCACGGTGCAGCTGGCCGTAGTTACACCAGATACCGTAATCGTCAAACAGGTTCAGTCCGATCAGGTTCCCTACGACTCGCCCATCGTCTTTATCGTCAAAATCTTTCGGGCCATTGGGGAAAATGGTGGTGTGAACAAAGTTCGCCACGCAGGTGTTGCCGCCGGTACTCGGCACGCCAAAATCCTTCACCCGCGGGACATTGAGCTGCGACATACAACGAATAGGGCATGAATGGCAGCCGCTCATTTTGACCGTGTATTTTTCTGCGGCTGGACCCAGATCGAACACCGATTTATAGGTACGGAAACCCACCGTATTTTGGTTTCCCGGCGGGATTTCACCGGTTTCGATTGGCCCCCCTTCTGCCGCGCCCCAGAAAAGTCCCTTACGGGCTGTCCAGCGCGAGTTTGGCGAAGAGTATTCTGCCCAGGCCTGCGGGGTGCTTGGCACAACGTGGTTGTTGTTGGCGCCGATAAGCTCGGTCATCATGTAGTCATTGAGACGCTTCATCTCTTTACGATCGGCAATGTTGACGCCTTTGGTCCCTTCTACCGCAATGGCCTTCAGGTTTTTAGAACCCATCACCGCACCCGTACCTGCACCGCCGCTGTGGTTGCGGCTGTTGATCATGCAGGACAGTGGCACCAGATTCTCACCCGCCTGCCCAATAGCGGCAACGCAGGTTTCCGGGCTGGTAATCCGACAAATCTCTTCGGTTGTGGCGCGAGTCCCCTTGCCCCACAAGAAATCGGCTTTTTCGATGCTGACTTTATCGTCTTTGATGTTGATCCAGACCGGTGATGCGGACTTGCCTTCAATAATAATGGCGTCGTAACCGGCGAATTTCATTTGTGCAGCAAAGAAACCGCCCATATGGGCATCTACGACTAAGTTACCTTTGGTAAACGTCGATAAGGAGGTGATATTGACGCGGGAGCTACAGGGAGCGCCAGACCCCGTCAATGGTCCGGTGGCAAAAACCAGTTTATTCCCTTCATCAAAAGGCATGGTGCCTGGCGGGACTTCGTCGTACATAATTTTATAACCAAAGCCCATCCCACCGACAAATTTTTTAAATTTACTGGAATCTTCAAGGGTGATATTACCCGTGGTGAGATTGACCCGTAAAATATTACCTGTCCAACCATTAGCCATCATGTTTTCCTTTGCAAGAAGGTTTAATAGATATACCCGCCATTCTTCAGGCAGCTTTTTGATCTAAAACTGCAGTATTTTTGGCAATTAATGGCGCGAATCAGGTATGCCTGTTATCTATCAAACAGTAATATCTTTCCACTCGATAATTTTTAATGCTCCAGTCGGACAAGCATTGGCGCATTCCCCGCATAACACACATTTTGAGGACTTTTTCGTTTCGGTATTTACGGTCGCCATCATCCACGGGCAGGCTGTGGTACACGCGCTACAGCCAATACAGCGTTTGTGGTCCACCGCAATACAACCGTCTTCCTGTTTCCAGGTAATTGCACCAATTGGGCAGACCTTCATGCACTGAGGATCTTTGCATTGCCGGCAGGTATCAGCGGTATAGTTTAAATCGCCATACAGCCCACCACCGGACCCGACGCCATCATCGCCAAAGAAGAAATTGCGATGGATTTTTATCCGGGAAAAGAAGGTCCCTACGGCACCATCGTTATAATTGGTACAGGATATTTCACAGCGGTGACAGCCCGTACAGCGAGCTCGCTGGGTCACCAGAACCCCTTTCGGCGTATTGATAAGCCCCACGGTCCCACTATCGATATCTTCCTGCTTACAACCAAATAGGGATAACAGCGCGGGGGCAATCGTTAATCCCGCCAGTCCTTTCCCTGATATCCGCAGGAATTCTAGTCGCGTTAAACCACAATCTAAAAATGGACGATCAACCTGGTTCATTTATTTCGCATCCTCTTCGCAAATGCTGTGGTAGCAACACCTCCAGGCTAATTTAAACCAGCGCAGCTCAAGCCATATCGGGCGGTTAATGTTGCCAACAACACGTAAATTTTTGCCCTAACCTGATCGCGTAAATGACGGTGGTTAAACTGAATGAATCTAATCCTATAGGGTTAGGCGCAGAAATAATGTGGTTATTCAGCATACATAGTCTTGATCGTCATCAATTAAAAAACGGAAGGGATATAATTAATGCGGAGTGAGATTTATTATCATTAAGAAATGGAGTGAAATAGCAGCCCATTTAAATTACAAATATTTGTGAACCCTCTCCCAAATATAATATTGCACGGCTACCGATATATAAATAAATACATATCACTTTATAGTTCTCTACAACCAATTATTAACGGAGATAAATTATATAGATTGATAGATTAACGTATCGAGAATAAGAGGACGGCAAAAAATTTCTGCGGTCCTCTTTTTATGAATTAACCGGCCAATGCTTTAATTACGGTCTCAATAGCCTGTTTTTCTAACTCACTGCGCTTCACGCGCTGGTTAGCAAGGGTAGTTCTCAGTACTCCCGCAATGACGATATGCTTAGGTTCTTGTCCCAGATCGCGCATTTCCAGCACTACTTTACCGACTACTCTGCACATTTCACGGTACAACTCGTCGTCTTTCGTCTGATTTCCCATTTTTGCCCGCTCGTCATTAACTCAAACCAACAGCATATATCACTCTGAGGATTTAGACAAAATTCAATGAAAATCAAATAAATGTCATCATTCTACTGAATTCTCTGAAGTCGATTAACGAGCTCAGCAAGACTTCCTGCCTGCATTTTTTCCATCACCCGCGCCCGGTGCACTTCAACCGTACGCACGGCAATATTCATGGCATCAGCAATTTCCCGATTCATTAACCCTTTTGCTACCAGATGCGCCAGTTCCCGTTCTTTTGGCGTAAGTTGTTGGTAGCATGAGATGATCTCTTGTCGCGAGAACGCCGCTGCCGAGACCTGCAAGGCATGTTCTAATGCCGCCTGAAGCGGCACGGCTGACACGGGTTTTTGCAAAAAATCGACCGCGCCACGTTTCATTTGCTCAACCGCCATCGGCACATCGCCATGCCCGGTGAGAAAGACCACCGCCAGCGTGCTTGCTTTCTGACGCATGATTTCATGCACAGCGTGCCCATCCAGTACCGGCATACGCATATCCAGCAGTAGTACGCCCACCTGGTGCAGATTTGCCTCGGCGAGGAATTTCTCGCCTTGCTCCCAGCAAGACACTTCATATCCCAGACTTTCCAATAAAAACGCACAGGCCTGGGTAACGGCAATGTCGTCATCCAGCAGATGAATTATCGCCACTACAGCCTCCTTCCTGATTTGGTTTAAAATACAATGTCACTCTCGCCCCCGCTTTACCGTCCGGGGCCTGCTGATTTTTGATCTCAATATCTCCGTTTGCGTAGCGTACCAGTCGCTGACAAATGGCCAGTCCTAGTCCCATACCTTCTTTGCGGGTGGTCATAAACGGCTGAAACGCCTGATACAACTGAGCCTCGTCAATGCCTCCGGCATTATCCTGCACCTGAATACGCACGCCACCATCCTTGTGCAGGGCGCTAAACCATACTGTCGTAGCGTCTGCCTGGGCGGCATTGAGTACCAGATTAGCCAGCACCTGCTCAAGAAGAACGCTTGGCAGCATCAACGTTAACGCCTTGCTAACCTGCGTGTGCAGCGTTACCGCCGGGAATTGCTGGGGCATGCGCAGTAATTGCCAGACGTGATGGATAGCATCGTGAACGTTGATGGCTTGCCAGCCATCGGTGAGTACCGGATTGCCCTGTGCCTGGCTGACCCACTGCCGGAGATTGCGCAGCGTATCGGCTCCCCGTTGTGCCTGGGCGTCTATGTGCTCAAGCGCGGGCAACAACGGATGCTGCTCATCCTGACCACGCAGGCGAATCAGACAGCCTTGGGCATAATGGCGGATAGCCGACAACGGCTGATTGAGCTCATGGGCAAAACCGGAGGTCATCTCCCCCAGCACGCTCATTTGGCGGGCAGTCTCCAGCGCCTGTTCCTGTTTGTGCAACAACACGTTGTTCCGCTCTAACTGCCTGCCACGTCGGCGAACCAACAGCATCACCCAGATGTAATTGAGCGTAAGCAACAGCAGCACGATGGCCACGCCCCCCATCGCCAGTCGGTGTTGAATAAACCAGCTTTTGACATCCAGCCACAGCTGACGCTGCTGCGGATGCTGTCGGACGTCGCGCAGCAACGCTTCTACTTCACGGGTCGAGGCGGGCGCGCCCCAGCGAAACGTCGCGTTTTGCGGTGCATTGAACAGTACCCGCGTCACGCGATCGGCCAGCTCGTCACTCACTGCAGGTAGTGCGGCAAATGACCAGTCCGGATAGAGCGGCGTACTGGTTAAACAGGGAATTGAAGTCGGATGATTCAACACGGTCATAAAATCGGTTTTACGGATGAGGCCTTCTTCATCCATTTTTTCCAGCAGGCACACCGGCACGATCACCGCCTGCACGGCTTTTTCACGTAATAAATAGAGTAAGGCATCGGCGGGAAATCCGGTAAACGTCAGACGTAAATCACGTTCAGGGCGCAGACCGGCATCACTGAGCGCTTTATATCCCAGCAAATAGCCACCAAACGCCTGAGCATCAATGGCGCCAACCGTTTTGCCGATCAGATCGTGTGCGGAGGTTATCCCGCTGTCGCGCCTGACGAGAATGGCGCTGCCAATCACGTTACTGGTGGCTTTCCCACCACGGGTGGAGCGTAACGACGCCAGCCAGCGTAGCGCCGAGCGGCTGTTAAGCTGGACAAACTGCGCCGGATTGGTGACCACAAAGTGTACCGTTCCACGATTCACCGCCTCCTGCATCTGCCGCAGGTCCAGCGGTTGAATATGAAACTGCTCACCGGGGATTTGCTGATTCAACAAGGTTTCCAGCGGCTGCCAGTGATTACGTGTAGAAACCTCCCCGCGCATCGCCAAAACGCCAATGTTCCATGTCTGCGCCCTGACCGCGCCGCTTAGCATCCACAGCGACGCCAGCACCGTCAGACATCTTACTACGTTGCGTCCCACTCAATTATCCCTGTCAATTATGTTGTTTTAGATCAACAACAAGCCGGGTATGTGGTTAACCACAATAGAGTATACCCCGTCACGATTTTTACACTGTAAATCATTGAGATTCTTTATTCATCACACGCAAATCAACGGCGTGACCAATGTTTCGTTGTTGCATCGTGACGGGAGAATATATGGACAGCAGTAAACGGCAGTTTCTCCAGCAACTGGGCGTCCTGACCGCTGGCGCATCACTGGTTCCGCTGGCTCAGGCGCAATTTCCCTTTTCGCCTGAACCCCACGAAGGCTCACAACAGCATCGCTACGCCATGCTGGTTGACCTGCGACGCTGTATCGGCTGCCAGGCCTGTACCGTCAGTTGCGCCATTGAAAACCAGACGCCACAGGGCGAATTTCGTACCCTCGTCAACCAGTATCAAGTACAGATTGAAGGCCAGCAAAGCGTTACCAACGTCCTGCTGCCGCGACTGTGCAACCATTGTGATAATCCCCCTTGCGTGCCCGTTTGCCCGGTACAAGCCACTTTCCAACGAGAAGACGGCATTGTGGTGGTCGACAACACACGCTGCGTGGGCTGCGCCTATTGCGTGCAGGCCTGCCCTTATGATGCGCGATTCATCAACCATGAAACGCAAACCGCCGATAAATGTACCTTTTGCGTTCATCGCCTAGAAGCGGGGCTGCTCCCGGCCTGTGTGGAATCCTGCGTCGGCGGCGCGCGCATCATTGGCGATATTAAAGATCCGCACAGCCGCATTTCACAAATGCTGCATGAACACCATGACGCCATCAAAGTCCTGAAGCCGGAAAGCGGTACGTCTCCTCACGTGTTCTATCTGGGACTGGATGAGGCGTTTGTCACCCCATTGATGGGACGAGCTCAACCCGCTCTATGGCAGGAGGTTTAAATGAACCATTCACTGATTATCGACGAGGTTCTGGCCCATCCCCAGGACGTAAGCTGGTTACCCTGGGCCGTACAATACTTCTTTTTCATCGGCATTGCCGCCTGCGCTGCGCTATTCGCCTGCGTTCTTCACTGGCGCAAAAAAGAAACGGTAGACCTGGAGAATCTGACGCTGTTAATCGCGCTAACCTGCGCGATTACCGCGCCACTGGCGCTGACCGCTGATCTACACCAAACCGCCCGCGTCTGGCATTTCTATGCGTATCCGACGCCATGGTCCTGGATGCCGTGGGGCGCGCTGTTTTTACCGCTGTTTACCGGTTTTTTAGGTCTGTGGTTTCTGGCGCAGCATGTGAAACGGCTAACGCTAAAAAGTTACAGCGTCACAAAATGGTTAGCACTTGGTAGCGCGCTGTCCGCCATCGGATTGCTGGTTTACACCGGCCGTGAAGTGTCGGTGGTACAGGCGCGTCCCATTTGGTTCAGTTACGCCTTTCCGGTTGCGATGTTCCTCAGCGCGCTGCAAACATTTCTTGCCCTGCTTATTGCCACGACAAATAGCAGGGACGCACTACCGCGTAAGCTAGCGTGGGGGCAAATGGTCACGTTGATCGCGCTGGCTATCGTGGTGGCGATCTGGGCGAGTGGAAATACGCGTTCCGGTTCGGCTATCCGTCAGTGGCTGGATGTTGCCTCTTCAGCACAACACTACGCTATCGGTTGGGTTGCGCTATGGCTTGTTTCGCTTGGTCTTTGCGGGTTGGTTGTACGTTACCCCTTGTCGCTACCGCTGCGCATATTACTCGCTTTTAGCGCTATGGCGCTGTGCTGGCTAATGCGCTGGACGTTACTCATCCAGGTGCAGACCGTACCGAAATTTAACGCGCAGTTTAATCCCTATACCCTGCCCGGCGGCACCGATGGCTGGCTGGCTATTGTGGGTACCTTCGGCCTGTGGATAGCACTGATTATTATTGTTCGTGAAGCCCTGAACGCGATCGCAAGGAGAATGCAACATGGCTAATTTAACCCGTCGTCAGTGGCTTAAAGTGGGCCTTGCCGTAGGTGGCATGGTGACTTTTGGCCTGAGTTATCGGGATGTGGCAAAGCGCGCTATAGACGGTTTGTTGGACGGAACCTCGGGCAAAATTACCCGTGACCGCATTTTTGCCAACGCGCTCATCCCAGAAGCCAACGCCCGGCCTCACTGGCAGCAAAACCCGCAGCAGGTGATCTCGATGACGCAGTGCTTTGGTTGCTGGACGCAGTGTGGTGTACGGGTTCGCGTTGACACTGAGCAAGGCAAAGTGCTGCGCATTGCGGGCAACCCTTATCATCCGTTGTCGCACGAGCACCATATAGACGCCTCCGTCCCCTTTGCTACGGCAATGGAACAATTGGCCGGGGAGTCGGGTCTTGACGCACGTTCCACCGCCTGCGCCCGTGGCGCAACCTTACTCGAAGGTCTGTACAGCCCGCTACGTATTCTGGAGCCTATGAAGCGTGTCGGTAAACGCGGTGAAGGAAAATGGCAGCGCATCAGCTTCGAACAGCTGATCAAAGAGGTGGTGGAAGGTGGCGATTTGTTTGGTGAAGGCCACGTTGATGGTCTGAGAGCCATCCACGATCCCACTACACCGCTTGATGCGAAACATCCCGGCTTTGGCCCAAAATCCAATCAACTGCTGGTCACCAATACCAGCGATGAAGGACGTGATACCTTTTTACGTCGCTTCGCACTGAACAGTTTCGGCAGTAAAAACTTCGGTGCTCATGGCGCTTACTGCGGCCTGGCCTATCGGGCCGGTTCCGGCGCGTTAATGGGCGATCTGGATAAAAATACCCACGTGAAACCCGACTGGGATAACGTCGAATTCGCGCTGTTTATGGGCACCTCTCCGGCGCAATCCGGCAACCCGTTTAAGCGCCAGGCCCGCCAATTGGCCAGCGCCCGTTTACGTGACGACTTCCGCTATGTTGTGGTGGCGCCAGCCCTGCCATTAACCACGGTGCTGGCTGACGATCGCGGTCACTGGCAGCCCGTACGACCGGGAAGCGACTCCGCGCTGGCTATGGGGATGATAAGCTGGATTATCGATAAACAACGCTATAACGCTGATTATCTCGCCATTCCCGGCGTGCAGGCCATGCAGCAGGCTGGAGAAAAAAGCTGGACTAACGCTACGCATCTGGTGATTACCGATGAAATTCCAACGCTTGCCGGACAGCACCTGACCCTCGCCCATCTGAGTGCAAACGCAGCCCAGGAGCCGGTGGTCGTCAACGAGGCCGGTGAGATTGTCGCCGCCAGCAGTTGCCCGCGCGCTCAGCTGTTTGTTACCCGTGAAGTGACGCTGGCCGACGGGCAGACAGTAACGGTAAAAAGCAGCTTCCAGTGTCTGCGTGAGTCCGCAGAGAAACTGTCGCTAACGCAGTACAGCCAGCAGTGTGGGGTGTCAGAAGCAGACATTGCCGCTCTGGCCGACGCATTCACCCGCCACGGGCGTAAAGCGGCAGTGATCACGCACGGCGGTATGATGGCAGGTAATGGATTTTATAACGCCTGGTCGGTGATGATGCTCAATGCGCTGATTGGCAACCTTAGTCTTGAAGGCGGCGTGTTCGTCGGCGGCGGCAAATTTAATGGCGCCACCGACGGTCCGCGCTACAACATGGACAGCTTCGCCGGGAAGGTAAAACCGAAAGGGTTAAGCATCGCGCGCAGTAAAACCGCTTATGAGTCTTCGGAAGAGTACCGCAATAAGGTGGCTGCCGGGCAATCGCCCTTCCCGGCTAAAGCGCCGTGGTATCCGTTTGTCGCCGGTCAGCTTACCGAACTCCTCGTCTCGGCGCTTGAAGGTTACCCTTATCCGCTGAAAGCCTGGATCTCCAACATGACCAACCCGTTTTACGGCATTGCGGGGTTACGCGGCGTGGCGGAAGAAAAGCTCAAGGATCCTGCTCGTCTGCCGCTGTTTATTGCCATTGACGCCTTTATGAACGAAACCACGGCGCTGGCAGATTACATCGTGCCGGATACCCACAACTTCGAAAGCTGGGGATTCAGCGCTCCGTGGGCGGGCGTGGCCAGCAAAGCCACCACCGCGCGTTGGCCAGTTGTCAGATCGGCGACCAGCCTCACGGCTGACGGTCAACCGGCCTCGATGGAGTCTTTCTGTATCGCAGTGGCAAAGCGCATCGGGCTACCTGGATTCGGCGACAATGCAATTACCGATCCGCAAGGTAATCACTATCCGTTAAACCGTGCGGAAGATTACTACCTGCGTCTCGCGGCCAATATTGCGTTTATGGGCAAAGCTCCGGTTGCTGAGGCACAGCCGGAAGACATAGCGCTGACCGGGGTCCAGCGGATCATGCCTGTGATGACCCAAACGTTGAAAACCGATGAAATCAGCCGAGTGGCGTTTATCTACTCCCGCGGCGGGCGCTTTGCGCCGGACAACAGCGGGCGAGTTGATAACCGCGTCGGCAATGCCTGGGAAAAACCGCTCCAAATCTGGAATGCGAACGTCGCCGCGCACCGCCATGCGATTACCGGCGAGCGCTTCAGCGGCTGCCCGGCCTGGTATCCATCACGTCTGTCAGATGGACGTGCGGTCGAGGAGTTGTTCCCGGAACAAGAGTGGCCGTTGAAACTGATTTCCTTCAAATCCAATACCATGTCCAGCGCCACGGCGGTGATCCCACGCCTTCATCATCTGAAGCCGGTTAATCTGGTGGCGCTCAATCCACAGGATGGTCAGCGGTATGGTTTAGCACACGGCGATATCGTGCGTATCACCACCCCTGGTGGTCAGGCGCAAGCGCAGATAAGCCTGCTGCATGGCGTCATGCCGGGTGTCATCGCCATTGAACATGGTTACGGACATAAAGAAATGGGCGCGGCACGGCATACCCTCGACGGTGAGCCGATGGCGTTTGATGAGCAGATTAAGTCGGGGATTAATCTCAACGAGTTGGGTTTTGCGGACCCAACCCGACAGGTAGCCAATACCTGGCTTGACTGGGTGTCGGGTGCGTCGGTGCGTCAGGGGTTGCCAGCGAGAATTGAGCGAGTGTAGCTCTGGTGCCGTATGGCATAGCGAACGCGTTTTACCCGGCCTACAGGACGTCGTAGGCCGGATAAAGCACTGCCGCCACCCGGCAAAAAGCAGATCAGTTGTTTACCGGGATCACCGCACCTTTATATTTAGTACGGATCCAGTCCTGGATCTCTTTTGAATGCAGGACATCAACCAGCGCTACGATATCCTTTTTCTTCTCGTCGCCACGATGCACGGTAATGATGTTGGCATACGGGTTGTTTTCACCACTTTCAACGGCAATAGGATCTTTCACTGGATCCAGCCCGGCGTCGATGGCGTAGTTGGCGTTAATCACCACCGCATCGCCTTCGTCGTTGTTATACATCTGCGGTAACAGCGCGGCTTCCACGTTTGGCAGGAACTTCAGCTTTTTCGGGTTTTCGACGATATCGCTAATGCGCGCAGTTACTTTATCCACGCCCGGCTTCAGCTTGATCACCCCCTCTTTTTCGAAAATCGACAGAATACGGCCTTCCTCAGATACCGCGTCACGCATGATGACTTTGCCGCCTTCCGGCAGATCTTTAAGTGATTTCACTTTTTTCGAATAGATACCAATCGGCTCAATGTGAATCGCTCCGGCGCTGACGAAGTCATACGTTTTATCGCCTGCATGGTCTTTAATCACGCTGTTCAGGTACGGAATATGCTGGAAGTAGTTGGCGTCAATCTCACGGCCAGCCAGCGCAGTGTTCGGCAGAATGTAATCCTGGAACGGTTTAATCTCCAGATCGATCCCCTGCTTCGCCAAAATCGGTTTGGCCTGTTCAAGGATCTCCGCATGCGGCACGTTAGACGCGCCAACGGTCAGAGTATCAGCCCAGGAGGCAAAGCTCAGGGCGCTTAAGGTTGCTGCGGCGAGTAACGTCAGTGATTTTTTCATGATTATGGTTTCCGTATTTTATTAGCGTTTATCTAACAGAGAGGTGATCACATCGCCGCAAAGCTGGATGATGAAGACAATGAGCAAAATCGTCACCGTCGCCACCAGCGTGACGTCGCTGTGGTTGCGCTGGAATCCTTCCAGATAGGCCAAATTCCCTAAACCACCGGCACCAATTACCCCTGCCATCGCGCTGTAGCTCACCAGCGCAATTAGCGTCACGGTGATCCCGGACACCAGAGCAGGAGATGATTCCGGCAGTAAAACTCGAAAAATAAGTGTGCTCAGTCGTGCGCCCATTGAACGCGTCGCTTCAATAACGCCTTTATCCACTTCACGCAGAGCGATTTCGACCAGACGCGCATAAAACGGCGCTGCCCCCACGATCAGCGCAGGCAACGCGGCATTGGCGCCGAGAATGGTGCCTACCATCGCTTTGGTAAACGGGATCAGCAGCACGATCAAAATGATGAATGGGATCGAACGAAAGATATTCACCACCAGCGAAATAGCGCTATATACCGCGCGATTAGGGAACAATCCGCCGCGCGCGGTCAGGAACAATGCCAGACCAAGCGCGATGCCCAGAATAAAGGTCGCCGCCCCCGAAAGAGCTGTCATATACAGCGTTTCCTGGGTTGCCGCTAACAATTGCTCCCACTTCAGATGGGGAAACAGTTCTTCAGCCATGTTGAATCACCTCGCCTTCAATGTCGCTCTGGCGCAGGTCGGCCAAAATATTGTTCAATTGTTCCTCAGAGGCCACCACGTGCACCCAGAGTTGACCAAACACGCCGTGTGCGGTTTGCGTCATTTTGCCGTGCAAGATGTTGAACGGCAGGCCATAGCGCAGGGTCAATTCCCCAACCACAGGTCGATGGGTACGTTGCCCGGTAAAGGTTAATTTGATAACCACCCCACCCAACTCGCTTGCCAGCTGCGGATTAAACTCGTCTTCTTCGGTGTACTGGCTAACCTGACGAACAAACTGTCGGGTAATAGGCTGCTGAGGATGGGTAAAGACGCTGAGCACATCACCTTCCTCAACGACCTTGCCGTTTTCCATTACCGCGACGCGATCGCAGATTTTGCGTACCACGTGCATTTCATGAGTGATCAGCACAATGGTCAATTTGAAGCGACGGTTTATATCGAGGAGTAAATCGAGGATCTGATCGGTAGTTTGCGGATCCAGCGCCGAGGTGGCTTCGTCACACAGCAGGACATCTGGATTGTTCGCCAGCGCGCGAGCAATTCCTACACGCTGTTTTTGCCCACCGCTGAGCTGGGAAGGATACGCATTTTCACGACCGCTCAGCCCAACCAGCGTAATCAGTTCAGCAACCCGCGTTTTGATGGACGCTTTGGACGCACCGGCGATTTGCATAGAGAACGCGATGTTTTCGCTAACAGTCCGCGACCACAGCAAATTGAAGTGTTGAAACACCATGCTGATTTTCAGTCGCGCCTGGCGTAACGATTCCCCACTGGCGGCCGAGATATCGTGGCCGTTAATCGTCACGCTGCCGGAGGTTGGTTTTTCGAGACCATTGAGCAAACGAATTAAGGTGCTTTTACCTGCCCCGCTGTAACCAATAATGCCGTAAATCTGCCCCTGTTCAACCGTCAGGTTGACGTTATCGACAGCGGTGATGGCAAGCCTGCCTGGCGTAAACACTTTCGAAATATTTTTCAGGACAATCATGTCGTTTGGGTATCCGCTGCTGCTTATTGTTCTTCTGCTAGCGCTTTTAGCTGTTTAGCAGTATGGATGTCCAAACGAGTGTAATCAGTGGAATTGGCTTTTAAAATGAATTAAAACGCATTTGATATAACTTTTAGAAATATAGTACTGCATCGACGTCAACGGCATAAAACGTAGTCATCGAGATGTTAAATGCAGTTTGTTGCGCAACAAATCGCAAGCCCCATAGCCTCTTTATCCATACCGATGAACAAATTAATGAATAATTTTTGTAAAACTTCACAGAAGTGTTTTGAAACGCTGTTTCCATTTTCCTTTTTGATAATTTTCAGCGTATAATGCGCGCCAATTGTCTCTTGAATGGTTTCAGCACATTGACCTGTAAAACTCAACGACTACAGAACTCACCATCCCGTTGGGCTGAAACACAAGCACACATTCCTCTGCACGCTTTTTCGATGTCACCTATCCTTAGAGCGAGGCATCACAACTTTCGTAACTCAGGTTTAGCTTCCCATCCGTGCGCGATGGGAGCCAGATTTCCATATCCTTCTCAACTTAAAGACTAAGACTGTCATGAAAAAGACGAAAATTGTTTGCACCATCGGTCCGAAAACCGAATCCGAAGAGATGTTAACCAAAATGCTGGACGCGGGCATGAACGTCATGCGTCTGAACTTCTCCCACGGCGACTACGCAGAACACGGTCAGCGCATCAAGAACTTGCGCAACGTCATGAGCAAAACCGGCAAAAAAGCCGCAATCCTGCTCGACACCAAAGGTCCTGAAATCCGTACCATCAAACTGGAAGGCGGTAATGACGTTTCCCTGAAAGCGGGCCAGACCTTCACCTTCACCACCGACAAATCTGTCGTAGGCAACAACGAAATCGTTGCTGTAACTTACGAAGGCTTCACTAAAGATCTGTCTGTCGGCAACACCGTTCTGGTTGACGATGGTCTGATCGGCATGGAAGTTACCGCCATCGAAGGTAACAAAGTTATCTGTAAAGTGCTGAACAACGGCGACCTGGGCGAAAACAAAGGCGTTAACCTGCCGGGCGTTTCCATCGCGCTGCCAGCACTGGCTGAAAAAGACAAACAAGACCTGATCTTCGGTTGCGAGCAAGGCGTTGACTTCGTTGCAGCGTCCTTTATCCGTAAACGTTCTGACGTCGTTGAAATCCGTGAGCACCTGAAAGCGCACGGCGGCGAAAACATCCAGATCATCTCCAAAATCGAAAACCAGGAAGGCCTGAACAACTTCGACGAAATCCTCGAAGCGTCTGACGGCATCATGGTTGCGCGTGGCGATATGGGCGTTGAGATCCCGGTTGAAGAAGTTATCTTCGCGCAGAAGATGATCATCGAAAAATGTATCCGTGCACGTAAAGTCGTTATCACTGCAACCCAGATGCTGGACTCCATGATCAAAAACCCGCGTCCGACCCGCGCTGAAGCCGGTGACGTAGCGAACGCCATCCTCGACGGTACCGACGCAGTAATGCTGTCTGGCGAGTCTGCAAAAGGTAAATACCCGCTGGAAGCCGTTACCATCATGGCGACCATCTGTGAGCGTACTGACCGTGTGATGACTAGCCGTCTGGACTTCAACAACGACAGCCGCAAACTGCGCATCACCGAAGCCGTTTGCCGTGGCGCGGTTGAAACTGCTGAAAAACTGGACGCGCCGCTGATCGTCGTCGCAACCCAGGGTGGTAAATCCGCTCGCGCAGTACGTAAATACTTCCCGGATGCCACCATCCTGGCGCTGACCACCAACGAAACTACCGCGCGTCAGCTGGTGCTGAGCAAAGGCGTTGTTGCACAGGTGGTTAAAGAAATCAGCTCTACCGATGATTTCTATCGTCTGGGTAAAGAAGTCGCTCTGGAAAGCGGTCTGGCTCAAAAAGGTGACGTTGTGGTTATGGTTTCTGGTGCACTGGTTCCGAGCGGCACCACCAACACCGCATCCGTTCACGTGCTGTAATAATTCCATCGCGAATTAATTTGCTTAAAAAAGCGCCCTGGTGGCGCTTTTTTTATTTTATCGATAGCCACAATTAATAAAAAATCAAATCGGATTTCACTATCTAATCCGTGATTATCTAAGATGAATCCGATGGAAGCTTTCTGTTTTCACTCGGGTTTTTAGCCGTTTTTGCACAATTCGATGCTTCTTTGAGCGAACGATCAAAAATAAGTGCATTCCCATCAAAAAAATATTCTCAACATAAAAAAGTTTGTGTAATACTTGTAACGCTACATGGAGATTAACTCAATCTAGAGGGTATTAATAATGAATCGTACTAAACTGGTACTGGGCGCGGTAATCCTGGGTTCTACTCTGCTGGCAGGTTGCTCCAGCAACGCTAAAATCGATCAGCTGTCTTCTGACGTTCAGACTCTGAACGCTAAAGTTGACCAGCTGAGCAACGACGTGAACGCAATGCGTTCCGACGTTCAGGCTGCTAAAGATGACGCAGCTCGCGCTAACCAGCGTCTGGACAACGCAGCTACTAAATACCGCAAGTAATAGTATCTGTGTAATAAAAATGGCGCACATTGTGCGCCATTTTTTTTGCTCTGAATTCCCCTTCCCTGTTATTGCGTAGCGCGCACCTCAGCATCTCCTCCCGGCACGCCATTTTGCGCAGACTTCACTTCTGGCCCATTGCTCGCGACCGATGCTTGCCCGGCAGTGACGGTGACTGGATAACCTGCGCGACGATACAACGCCCTTTCCACCAGACTGTTATCCACCGCTTTATTATCTTTAAACTGGGTAAAACCGGCTGGCAGCACATACGGCATGGTCTGGACGTTTTGCTCCTCTTCCGGCGACAGCGGTCGATGCACTTCGACATACCTCATGCCGTTCGGCTCAATCGAATATTTTATCGGCTCATTAATCACCCTGACCGGCGTGCCTGTGCGGACCTGAGCAAACAGTGCTTTAATGTCCGGCGCGTTCATGCGAATACAACCAGAACTCACACGCAGGCCCACGCTGTCCGGCGCGCTGGTGCCATGGATCAGATACTCACCGTTTCCATGCGCCAGACGCAGTGCAAAGCGTCCTAACGGGTTATTTGGCCCGGCAGGTACAACAGGCGGTAATGTGATGCCGCGCTCCAGAGAGCGTTTACGGATGCCTGGTGTAGGGGTCCAGGTAGGATTCGGGATTTTCTGCCCAACCCGGGTTTCCATTACCGGCGTTTCCAGCCCCTGCAAACCGATACCAATTGGGAATACCTGAACAATATTCTCTCCCGGCGGGAAGTAATACAGACGCAGTTCCGCCAGATTCACAATAATGCCTTCGCGTGGAGCATCCGGCAGCAGTAATTGTGAGGGAATAGTAATCAGGGTTCCGGGTTTAGGTACGGGGGCAATAGTGTTGTTGGCTTCAAGGATCAGCATGGCAGCGGTATCAAACTTACGGGCTATCGCCTGTAGGTTTTTATCGCCTTCCTGCACAGTGTAGGTTTGGTTTTGCCCAACAAGGCGGCTGTTCGCCTGGGGCAAAGGATAATCGACCGCCCATGCGGCCTGAATAGCGCTGTAAGCGCCGATTAGCATTAACGTAATAACAGACGCGCGTTTCATACTCACTCACCCCCCTGGCGTTCTTGCCGGACGGCGGCGAGCGCCCAATCCGGCTTACGAGTCACTGCGTTGCCTTACACGAACGCTTTCAAGTCGGTCTGAAAGTTAACGTGTTTTATCAGTTTAGCTAAGAGTTGCGGCTTTGGCGCGAATAGCCCGAATCATCGCCTCCAGCCCTTGTGAACGAGACGGTGTGAGGTGCTGTGCGAGCGCCATTTTTTCAAACCACGGGCGCACATCAAAATTCACAATATCCTGGGCCGTCATGCGATCATACAAAATGAATACCACGGCAATAAGTCCTTTCACAATTGCCGCATCACTGTCGCCCTGTAATTCAATAATCCCTTCGCCATTCTGGTTCATAACAATCCATACCTGACTTTGACATCCCTGGATGCTATTTTCCGGGCAGCGTAAGTCGTCGTTTAATTCCGGCAAACGCTGACCCAGCTCAATAATGTACAGGTATTTCTCTTCCCAATTAGCGCAACGCAGAAAATTACGCAACAACTTTTCTTTATCCGGTAGCGCAGCCATAACGCCTCCCTGTTAGCCCAGTAAGTGATGAATACGCTTGAGGCCCGTTACCAGGCGATCCACTTCTTCATGGGTGTTGTACATTGCAATCGACGCCCGGCACATAGCAGGAACGTTATAGTAGGCCATCAGCGGCATAGCGCAGTGATGCCCCGTCCGCACGGCTATTCCATAGTTATCAAGAAAACTGCCGACGTCAAAGGCGTGATGTTTACCAAGGTTAAATGCAATCACACCCAGGCGGTTATCCGGTCCGTAGAGTGTCAAATCCGGCACATCCGCCAGCTGCTCCAACGCATAGCGCATCATGAACTGTTCATATTCGCTGATTTCAGTAAGCCCCAGTGCTGAAACATACTCAATAGCCGCGCCGAGTCCGATAATACCTCCGGTGTTTGGCGTTCCGGCTTCAAAACGCCAGGGGGCTTTAGCCCACGTTGTTCCCTGACTCAAACTCACCGTCGCAATCATTGAACCACCGCCTTCCCAGGGTGGCATCTCCTGCAACAGCGACTCTCTGGCATACAGAACGCCAATACCGGTTGGTCCATAAAGTTTATGCCCGGAGAAAACATAAAAATCGCAATCCAGTGCCTGGACATCCACCTGATGATGCATCACCGCCTGCGCCCCATCCACCAACACTTTTGCGCCGTATTGATGCGCCAGCTCAATCATTTCCGATAACGGGTTCTCGGTACCCAACACGTTAGAAACGTGGGTAATCGCCAGCAGTTGCGTACGATCGTCAAACAGCGTCGGCAGCGTCTCCAGCTGCAACGTACCATCGGCATTGAGCGGAATAACGCGCAGCTCTGCCCCTACGCGGGCACACAGCATCTGCCAGGGCACAATATTGGCGTGGTGCTCCATTTCGCTGATGATAATGTTATCGCCCGCTCGCACATTGCTGCTGCCCCAGCTGTTCGCCACCAGATTGATGCCTTCCGTCGTACCACGAACAAACACCAGCTCTTCCGCTGAGCGGGCGTTAATAAACAACGAGGCAAGCTTGCGCACATTTTCCATTTTTTCCGTGGCCTGGGCGCTCAGCGTATGAATACCGCGGTGGACCGCCGCATAGCCGTGACGATAAAACTCGGCCTCGGCATCAATCACCTGATTGGGTTTTTGCGCGCTGGCAGCGCTGTCCAGATACGCCAACGGTAAACCGTTCACTTCACGCGTCAGGACCGGAAAGTCTGCCCGTACTTTTTCAATGGGAAATGTCATGCTGCGCCTCCCGGCAAGCGTTGGGCGATCCGCGCCAGTACCTGTTGTTTCAGCGTTTCATCGCCCAGGGCTTCCGTCAGCTCAGCGGCAAACGCATAGAGAATCATGTGTTGAGCATCCTGCTGGCCGATCCCTCGCGAACGCAGATAGAACATCTGTTCGTCGTCGATCCGTCCTACCGTCGCCCCGTGGCTGCATTTCACATCGTCGGCGTAAATTTCGAGCTGTGGCTTGGTATCCACCTCCGCCAGCTTTCCGAGCAACAAATTATTGTTGGTCATCTGACCGTCGGTTTTGATGGCGTGCTGGGCGACGTTGATCAGACCATTGAAGACCGCTCGTCCCTTATCGCTGACAATCGTTTTATGCAGCTGGCGACTGTTGCAATACCCTTTGTTGTGCTCAAGCCAGGTCCGTGTATCACAGACTTCATTTTTCACCGGCATCGCCAGACTGTTCAGCCGAAGCGTGGTGTTTTCACCGTTAAGCTGCGTACTGGTGTTATGGCGCAATACCGCATCACCAAGCAAGAAACTGTGGCTAACGGCAGTAGCATCCGCGCCCAATTGAATGTCATTATGCGCGAAGTGGTGACTAAACGGATTTTCGAACGCCAGTTTGATATGGCGCAAATGGGCGTTTGCCGCGACGTTCATCGTTAAGCGTGCGCCGGTGAAATGGCGACGCTCGCTGAGGCTGGCATAGTGTTCAATGACGGTGGCTTCTGCGCCTTCCGCTAGCTCCAGATGGTGGCGATAGTGCGCCGTATTCACCTCATCGCCCGCCAGCCCCTGGGTTATGTGCAGCAGCAGCAGCGGTTTCGCGGGGCGCTGGTTACGCTTCACCTGAATGTGCGTTACGCTACGGGCCAGGCTTTCGGTAAGGTGCAAAAACACTTCCGGTTGGATAGCCGCTGGCAGCGCCTGGCGCGCATCGTCAATGGTAATGTCAAAACCGCTACCGTCTGTACTGTCGCTGAGCGTCGGAGAGAATTGCCCGTCAACAAACACCAGTCGTACAGCATCAATTGTCGGCGACAACGCTGCACATTGGGCTGACGTTATCTCAGCGACATGACTGACAAACTGGCTGTTGGTTAATCCCTCCAGCGGCGTGTATTTCCAGTCCTCATGCTTCCGCGTTGGCAGCCCCAGACGCAGCATCTGTTGCAAGTGCTGCTGCGCATGGTGTGAGCGTGTCTCCCCTTGCGTCTCAAACAGATGATGCCACTGTTGCAGCACGTTACTGCTGTTCGCTAAGCCAGCCATAACCTTGCTCCTCCAGTTGTTTGACCAGCGTAAAATCACCGGACTTCACAATTCGCCCCTGGTAGAGAACGTGAACAAAATCGGGTTTGATATAGTCCAGGATGCGCTGATAGTGAGTGACGATAATGAATGAGCGTTTCCCGTCACGCAGCGAGTTCACGCCATCCGCAACGATTTTCAGCGCATCAATATCCAGCCCGGAGTCTGACTCATCAAGAATGCACAACTGAGGCTCCAGCACGGCCATTTGCAGAATGTCATTACGTTTTTTCTCACCGCCGGAGAAACCGACGTTTACCGAGCGCGTGAGCAAATCCTCCGGCATCTTCAGCAGCGCTATTTTCTCTTCCATCAGATCCTGGAAGTCGAATCGATCCAGCGACTCTTCGCCACGGTAACTCCGCACCGCATTCAGCGCCGTTTGCAGGAAAAACTGGTTACTGACGCCAGGGATTTCCACCGGATACTGGAATGCCATAAAGATCCCTTCACCGGCCCGGTCTTCCGGCGACAGTTCCAGTAAATCCTTGCCGTTGAACTCTACCGTTCCGCCAGTGACGTCGTAGTCTTCCCGTCCAGCGAGAGTTGCGGAAAGCGTACTTTTCCCCGAACCGTTTGGTCCCATAATGGCGTGAACTTCTCCGGGTCGAACCTCAAGGCTCAACCCACGCAGGATCGCCTTATCTTCCACACTGACCTGTAAATCTTTGATGCTTAACATGTGCTTTCCTTAAAATTTAACCGACGCTGTGCTCAAGACTTATGGCGAGAAGTTTTTGCGCTTCCACAGCAAACTCTAGCGGCAGTTCAGAGAACACGTCTTTACAGAAACCATTCACGATCATCGAAATGGCATCCTCTTCACTGATGCCGCGCTGCAGGCAGTAAAACAACTGGTCTTCACCAATACGCGACGTGGTGGCTTCATGTTCAAGCTGGGCGCTATTGTTACGACACTCCACATACGGGAAGGTGTGTGCCCCACAATCCGCACCGATCAACATCGAGTCGCATTGGGTATAGTTGCGGGCGTTAGTAGCGGTCGGCATGATTTTCACTAAGCCGCGATAACTGTTCTGGCTGTGTCCGGCGGAGATCCCTTTCGAGATAATGGTCGATTTGGTGTTTTTGCCAATGTGGATCATTTTGGTGCCGGTATCGGCCTGCTGATGTCCACTGGTCAGCGCGACGGAGTAGAATTCGCCGATCGAGTTGTCGCCACGCAAAATGCAGCTTGGGTATTTCCAGGTAATGGCCGAGCCGGTTTCCGACTGCGTCCACGACATTTTGCTGTTTTCGCCTTCGCAGAGTGCGCGCTTGGTGACGAAATTCAAAATACCGCCCGTATTGCCATCGCCGGGAAACCAGTTTTGCACCGTGGAGTATTTCACTTCGGCATCTTTGTGAATGATGACTTCCACCACCGCCGCGTGTAGTTGGTAACTGTCGCGCACCGGGGCTGAACAGCCTTCGATATAGCTGACGTAGCTGCCCTCATCCGCAACCAGAATGGTGCGTTCAAACTGCCCGGTTTTTTCCGCATTGATACGGAAATAGGTCGACAGCTCCATTGGGCAACGTACGCCTTTCGGTACATAAATAAACGTGCCGTCAGATGCCACCGCCGCATTCAGCGCGGCAAAGAAATTGTCATTGCCGGGGACAACCGTGCCCAGGTACTGTTTTACCAGCTCAGGATGATCGTGAATGGCCTCACCGAACGAACAGAAAATAATGCCCTGCTCCGCCAGTTTGTCGCGATAGGTGGTCGCTACCGATACCGAGTCGAAAATAGCATCAACCGCCACTTCTTTGCCTTCACGTACCGGCACGCCAAGCTGTTCGAATGCGTCCTCAACCTCTTTGCTTAAAAATGCATTCGCGCCCGTTTGCTGTACCGCTCCCGGTTCGGACGCACAGGTTTCATCGCAGTTACCGCAGGAAGGTGCGGAGTAATAGCTATACTCCTGATAATTCAGTTTGTCGTAATGCGCTTTAAGCCAGTGTGGTTCTTCCATGGTCAGCCACGCTTTAAAGGCATTCAGGCGAAATTCCAGCATCCAGTCGGGTTCATTTCGTTTTGCCGAAATCGCGCGCACGACATCTTCATTGATCCCTTTTGCCAGCTCATCGGTTTGCAGTTGGGTGAAGAAGCCCTCTTTGTAATTAAGGTGCCCGCCAGCCCAGGTGTTGACATCGTCAGTTGCTTCAGTATTACGAGACATAGTACCGCCTATACCCCAAAACTTTCGCCACAGCCGCATTCGTTCTGGGCTTTCGGGTTATGAAATTTAAATAACTGGTTTAATCCTTCGCGAACGAAATCGACTTCTGTACCGTCAATGAACGGCATCGCCTGCAACGGCACATAAAGTCTGGCGCCCTCCGTTTCAAACAGCAGATCGTCTTTTTCGGGTTGGCGGACGGTATCCAGCACGTAGCCGAATCCCGCGCACCCTGTTTGCTTCACACCTAGACGCACACCCAACATGTCAGGTTGCTTTGCCACCAGTTCACGGATATGCGCCGCAGCCGCTGGCGTTAACGTCAGCCCACGCCAGGCAAAATCGTCCGGGTTAAATGTTCCTGAATGCAATTCCATAGAGTTACCTCGAGTCACTAGCTTTTAAGCTATAACACCATGTTAGTGATAATGATTATCACTTCAACCCCTCAACAGCAGGGGCATTCGGGTTAATCGCCCTTTCTGACTACTTTTACTAAGCATAGACCCTGCAGCGAGGGTTTACAGGGATGGATTATTTTGTTCAATGCATTGATTAATAATGGATTATGAAAATCCAATCGTTCAGTCAGGTCAAATGACAAAAGATGTATAGAAAATGTCTATTTAAAGGATAGGTGGGGATGAAGGTAGGGAAAAACAATTCAAATAATAAACAAACAACAAAAAACCCTTAAGTCTGCTTGCTGGCAGGCTTAAGGGTTCCGGCCCCATCCGGCGCTTATCTCCGGCACTCATATTGGCTTAGCTCTTGAAGGGGCGATAAGAAGAATCTCATACACCGATTAGTTTTTTTTAACACTAATTGCGGTTTGACTCTTTTATAAACGCGTTCAATCACATATTTAACGCTGTGCCTCACTGAGCGTGTCCAGCAGCAGGCGTAGCCCTGCGGGTTGATGTTCACGTGAAAGGTACAAACCATAAATCGGCAGGCATTTAGGTTGAAGTTCTGGCAGTAATCGAATTAGCTTTCCCTGCTCCAGCCCTTCCTGCGCCTCCAGCTCTGGCACCAACGCGATCCCCATTCCGGCCACCGCCGACTCGCAGAGCAGCGAAGAGATCCCTGCACTCAAATTCCCTTTGATTGCAACGGAGACAGACTGCCCCTGAGGATCCAAAAAGTGCCAGGATTGCCCGGCAAAACCGCTGTAGTACAGGCAATTGTGCCGTGTGAGATCGTCGATTGTCTCAGGTGTGCCATGTTGATGCAGATAATCTGCAGACGCGCAAAGCACCGATTTACAGTCGCCCAACCGACGGGCAATAGTCCCTGGCTCTGGATTATCTGTTATGCGGATCGCCACATCGATGCGTTCCCCCACAAGGCTTACCGGTTGATTATTGATCTCCACCTCAATACGTAATTGCGGATATTGCGCCATAAACGTCGGCAGAACCGGAGCAAGAATATGCATCGCGGTAAAATGGGCGCAGGCTACACGTAGCGTGCCGGAGGGAATTTGCGCGGCACTGGCGGCACCAATATCCAGCGAAAGTTGCGCCAGAGAACGTGTTTTCACTAATGCCTCTTCACCCGCTGGCGTGATCGTCAAACGACGCGATGAGCGATGGATAAGCCTTGCGCCTGCCCATTTTTCCATCTCGTCGAGATAACGACTGACCATCGGACGGGAAAGCCCCAACGCACGCGCGGCTGCGCTCAGGCTACCCAAATCACAGATATGGTTGAATACCGTTGCCGCCATCACTCTGTCCATTGTTCCCATCCGATCGTTTTATGAAACTCAGCATGTCCTAATGAGGGAATTCTAACAGATCCGAATATCCTTAAAATACGGGAACTATCAAAAGACAATTTCCTGCACAAGGTTACCTGGTATGAAAGTTAAAACTCTGGCCCTGCTGTTACCTCTGTTTGCGTCTTCAGCTTTCGCCGCGCCACTACAGCTGGACGTCTATAATCCACAGGATAAGGCTATTTTCCCGGTTTCTTCGACGCTGGTGTCTGGCCCAAAAGAGGCGATTTTGTTTGACGCCCAGTTCAGTACCAAAGATGGCGAACAACTGGTGCAAATGATTCGAGCCAGCGGTAAAACGCTGAAGGCTATTGTGATCACCTCCGGCGATCCGGATTTCTATTTTGGTTTGCAGCCCATCGTTGAGGCCTTCCCACAGGTAAAAGTCCTGGCAACGCCGCAGGTGGTAGACCATATCCGCGCCACCAAAGAGGCCAAGCTGCAGTTCTGGGGCCCGCAAATGAAGGACGGCGCACCAACATCGCTCACCGTTCCGCAGGCGACTACGCAAACGCAGTTCACGGTTGATGACGAAACGCTGGAACTGCGTCACGCCAACGATTATGCAGCGTATATCTGGATCCCGGCGAATCGAGCCATTATTGGCGGCACAGGCGTGGCTTCAGGTATTCACGTCTGGACGGCGGACACACAGTCTGAACAACAACGTAGTGCATGGCGTAGCGTACTGAGCGAAATGCAGAGCTTACAGCCCACTCAGGTGGTACCGGGTCATTACATTGGCGACCGCCCAACCGGTGATAAAGCTATTCGCTTCACCCAGGACTATTTGCAGTCGTTTGAGCAGGCGCTAGGGGCGAAAAAAGGATCGGGTTATGTGATTAAAACCATGACGGCAGCATGGCCAGGCCTTGCAGACGTAAGCTCGCTGGAACTAAGTGCAAAAGTTAACAGCGGCGAGATGAAGTGGTAATGAAGATTTAAGGCAAAAATAACCCCGAACGCGTGTCGGGGTTTCGTTACGATAAGCATACCGGAATCAATGAACGCCCATGCGCCAGGCAAAATAGATCTCTTCTTTCAGTTCAGTGGAAGAGAGCGCCAACAGATCTGCAAACTCCAGCTCAAGCTGTTTCAGCCTTTTCAGGTACTGAGCCGGTGAAAGATCGGTTTTATCACGACGTAAAAATTCTATTGCCAGTTGGGCAGGGTCTAATTGGGTAGACATATCATCCTCGCTTGTGTTCAAAACCTGCACAGTATAACACCATTCCCTGTGCAGATAATGACCAAAAGCAATATGCATCACAAAATTGCGGTCGTCAGACGCGACGTGCAGCACAATCGACCCTGCTCATCGAAGATTTCTATTTGCCACACCTGGTGACGAGAACCTGTATGTAACGCGCGACATACGCCCCTGACGAGCCCTTCCCGTGCAGAACGGATATGGTTGGCGTTGATCTCCAGGCCCACCACTTTCTGCTCACCCTGAGTACACAAGTAGCCAGCTACCGAACCAATGCTTTCCGCCAGCACCACGGATGCGCCGCCGTGTAACAACCCAAAGGGTTGTTTGGTGCGATGGTCCACCGGCATCGTAGCTTCCAGCGTATCGTCGCCAATGTGCACAAAACGAATATCGAGCAACCCAACCATATTTCCTTCACCCATGGCATTGAGCGCCTCGAGTGTGACTTCACGTTTCCAGATCATCCTATAATCTCCAGCAGTGCCTGTAATGGGTGGCGAACGCCCGTACCTTCAACGCGTTTAACCTGGCTGCGACAGGAGTACCCTGTAGCCAGACAACGGTTACGTGGCAATCGTTGCATTGCCTGGTGCCATGATAACTCATAGATACCCAATGAGTTTTGGTGATTCTTCACTTCGTGACCGTAAGTGCCAGCCATACCACAGCACCCCACGCTGACGTTCTCCAGCTTTGCGCCAAAGCGAGCAAAAATAGCCGCCCATTGTGCAGGCGCGCCCGGTAAAGCCGTCACTTCGGTACAGTGGCCAAAGAAGTACCACGGTTCACCGCCAACAGCGACTGACTGCTGTGTTTCCACAGTTTTTGATAACCATTCGTTGGCCAGCAGCACATGGAAATCACCCCGCTGTTCTCCCAGCGCCAGCTTGTATTCATCGCGATAACAAAGCACCAGCGCCGGATCAACACCCACCATCGGAATATTCAGCTTCGCTACCCGGTTAAGAAACTCGGATGTCTTTTTCGCCGTTTTGGCAAAACGGTTTAAAAAGCCTTTAATGTGCTGCGCCTTGCCGTTTGGCGAAAACGGCAGCAGTACCGGCTGCATACCCAGTTTTTCTACCAGACGTATAAAATCAGCCACCACCTGCGCATCGTAATAGCTGGTGAACGGATCCTGTACCACCAGCACCGTGCGGGCTTTTTGCTCGAGGCTGAGTAATTCGAGCTGTTCCAGCGTCATATTGGCAGAACGATGCCCCACCAGTTGGCGTTGCAGCGACGGCGCAGACAACAGCGGTAAATCAACCATTCCAATGTGCTTTTTAGCCAGATTTCGCACCAGCGGCTGATTGATGAAGAAGTTAAACGTTTTAGGCGCCCGCGCCATTAGCGGTGCATAGCTCTCAACGGTCGCCACCATATGATCGCGCAACGGGCGCAGATAACGCGTGTGGTACAGTTGCAGGAAGCGTGAGCGGAACTCCGGCACATCAATTTTAATCGGACACTGTGTGGAACAGGCTTTACACGCCAGGCAACCTGACATCGCCTCTTTTACTTCGTGCGAGAAATCGTATTCGCCCTTGCGTGCATGCCAGCTGTTGCGGGTACGGGTAATCAGCGTGCGTAAACTGGCGCGTTTCTCCGGTAGCTCTTTTTCCAGTTGCACAGGATCGATCCCGCGATCGGCCAACAGACGCAGCCATTCACGTACCAGCGTAGCTCGCCCTTTCGGAGAATGGATACGGTTAAGGCTGATTTTCATCGACGGACACATGGGGCTTTTCGCATCGAAGTTAAAGCATAACCCGTTGCCATTACACTCCATTGCCCCACGCCACTCCTGGCGTACGGCCAGCGGGATTTGACGGTCATACGTTCCGCGTTTCACCGCGTCCACTTTCATCATCGGCGCATCAACGTCCTCCGGTGGACAGATTTTGCCGGGGTTGAGCCGGTTTTGCGGATCAAACACCGATTTCACTTTGCGCAGTTCACGATACAGTTCATCACCGAAAAACGCCGGACTGTATTCCGCACGAAAACCTTTCCCGTGCTCACCCCACAACAAACCGCCATATTTTGCCGTCAGCGCGACGACATCATCAGAAATGCGTTTCATCAGCACTTCCTGCTGCGGGTCGCACATATCTAAAGCCGGCCTGACGTGCAGCACGCCAGCATCCACGTGGCCGAACATACCGTAACTCAGACCATGGCTGTCGAGCAGCGCGCGAAACTCGGCAATATAGTCAGCCAGATGCTCCGGAGGAACGCAGGTATCCTCGGCGAACGGAATGGGCTTCGCGGAACCTTTTGCATTGCCCAGCAGACCGACAGCCTTTTTGCGCATGGCGTAAATTCGTTCGACGCCCGCCAGTTCGGTACATAGCTGCCAGCCAATAACGCCCGCTTCCTGGCGAGCGATTAACCCATCCAGGCGTTCGCAGAGTGCGCTGACTTGCGAATTAATCAAGGTTTCGTCGTCACCGGCAAACTCGACAATATTCAGGCCCAGCATCTCTTTATCCGCGACATCGGTAATCAGTTCGCTTACCGAGTGCCAGACGATGTCTTCACGCGCCAGATTGAGTACTTTGGAGTCGACGGTTTCTACCGACAATGCGCGCGCTTCCACCATCACCGGCGCGTTACGCAACGCCGAATCAAACGAATCGTACTTAACGTTAACCAACTGTCTGACTTTGGGCAGTGGCGTGATATCAAGGCGGGCTTCGGTGATAAACGCCAGCGTACCTTCAGAGCCGGTAAGAATGCGGGTTAAATCAAATTCGGTCATCTCATCGTTAAAGACGTGCCGCAGATCGTAACCCGTCAGGAAGCGATTAAGTTTCGGGAATTTATCCATGATCAGCTGTCGGTTATCACGACAACGCTCATAAACGGTCTTATAGATACGGCCAATCGTGGTATTGCTTTTACCCAGCATTTCGGCAAGCTCGACCGGCATGGGCTGGGTATCCAGAATATCACCGCCCATCAGCACCGCACGGATGCCCAACACATGATCGGAAGTTTTACCGTAAACCAACGATCCTTGCCCGGACGCATCGGTGTTGATCATCCCGCCGAGCGTTGCCCGGTTACTGGTGGATAATTCCGGGGCAAAGAAATAGCCATATGGCTTCAGAAACTGGTTGAGCTGGTCTTTTATCACCCCGGCTTCTACCCGCACCCAACCTTCTTGCGGGTTGATTTCAATAATCCGGCTCATATAGCGGGACATATCAACAATAATGCCCTGGTTCAGCGCCTGACCGTTGGTCCCGGTGCCGCCGCCGCGCGGGGTAAAAATCAACGACGAGAATAGCGGTTCTGCCGCCAGACGGGCGATTAACGCCACATCTGCGGTTGAACGAGGGAAAACGACAGCATCAGGAAGCAGCTGATAAATACTGTTATCCGTCGACATTGTCAGACGATCGGCATAGCTCGTTGCCGTATCACCCGTGAATCCTTGCTGCTCCAGCGCCTGCAAAAAATTGAGCACCAGCTGAACGACACCTGGCGCCTGAGAAATTTGTGGAATCATTATAGTGACCCTTTCCTGCGGTCTGTGTTGTGAATTTAATCGTTTGCGTGTTGCTTTGTTTGTTGTATCACATTTTTTTCTAATACGCTCAGCAGATTTACAGGCAGAATCCGCCTGTTCAAAACCGCTGAAATTGCTCATCATTATAGAGTGTGATTAACGTGTTCACGTCGCGTCAACGTTCTGGCGCAAAGACAAAGGTGAAAAGTATTTATGGTAAATTTCCGTCAGCCCAGGGATATTGCACAAGTGCTGCTATCGGTGCTGTTTTTAGCCATCCTGATTGTGGCCTGTCTCTGGATTGTTCAGCCCTTTATCCTCGGTTTTGCCTGGGCAGGTACGATTGTCATTGCGACCTGGCCTATCCTGCTACGCTTACAAAAATTGCTCTGGGGACGTCGTTCACTTGCCGTACTGGTGATGACACTGTTGTTAGTGCTGTTGTTCATCATCCCTATCGCGCTGCTGGTTAACAGTATCGTCGATGGCAGCGGGCCGCTGATCCATGCCGTAACCGCAGGTGATATGACGCTACCGGATCTGGCTTGGTTGAACAGCATTCCACTGGTGGGTGCCAAAATGTATGGCGCATGGCACAGTTTACTGGATATGGGCGGTTCGGCCATTATGGCCAAGGTTCGTCCTTATATCGGTACCACCACCACCTGGTTTGTCGGTCAGGCCGCGCATATCGGCCGCTTTATGATGCACTGTGGTCTGATGCTGCTGTTCAGTGCCCTGTTGTACTGGCGCGGTGAACAGGTCGCATTAGGTATTCGTCACTTCGCTTGCCGTCTTGCCTCAAAACGTGGCGATGCTGCCATTCTGCTGGCCGCGCAAGCCATTCGCGCCGTCGCATTAGGCGTTGTGGTCACCGCTCTGGTGCAGGCAGTGCTCGGGGGAATTGGTCTAGCGGTAACCGGCGTGCCTTACGCCACGCTGCTGGCGGTATTGATGATCCTGTCTTGTCTGGTGCAACTGGGGCCGTTGCCGGTGCTGATTCCGGCCATTATCTGGCTGTACTGGACGGGTGATTCAACCTGGGGCACGGTTCTGCTGGTCTGGAGCGGCGTAGTCGGAACGCTGGATAACGTTATTCGACCGATGCTGATTCGTATGGGTGCCGATTTGCCACTGATCCTGATTCTCTCCGGGGTCATCGGCGGACTGATTGCCTTCGGCATGATTGGTCTGTTTATCGGTCCAGTAGTGCTGGCCGTTTCCTGGCGTCTGTTTTCCGCCTGGGTAAACGAAGCCCCTGCGCCAGGTACCAATCCGGATGAAATCCTCGAAGAAATTGCTGAAATCGAACGCAATAAGTAATCCAACATCAGGCGGCAGCGCCGCCTGATTGTTTAACAATACTAATCAATCCTCCCTCTTGCGGGATTAGACCCAACCTCGCCCTTCTTTAAATAATCATTTGTGTCGCAAATTCTTTACAGTTTTTAAACTATTGAGATGAATCTGATCGACGTAAAAAATCACTATGCCTACTATTAGCCCATGGCTTTAGATCAACACATTGATTTATAAGCATGGAAATCCCCTGAGTGAAACAACGAATTGCTGTGTGTAGTCTTTGCCCATCTCCCACGATGGGCTTTTTTTTGTCCTTCGCGCGCCACTCCACCAACCTTAACGCACCAACACATTATCTTCCCCGTCAAGGAACAAATAATATTGCACAAAATACTGTGACTCTCTTCAAGCAGAAATATCCACAGCAATGTTATTACTATTCCACCGTCTTTTATGAAGTGACCAAATAATGAACGCATTAGAACTACAGGCGATCCGCCATATTTTTGCTATGACGGTGGAAGAAAGCGCCAGGTATATCGCGCGCGATAACAATGTTGCCGCCTGGCAGCAATGGGAAAAGGGTGAAAGAGAAATTCCAGAAGACATCATCCGCATTTGTTCAGAAATGAAAGCCAGGAGGAAGTTAAGAATTAATGCAATTATCGACAAAATAAATAATCGTATCGGTAATAACACCATGCGTTTTTTCCCCGATCTGAACGCTTTTCAGGCGGTTTATCACCACGATGGTTTTCTCGACTGGAAAATCTATCAGTCAGCTGCTGTTGAACTCTATGCTCACGATCTTGAGCGTATGTGTTAAGAGATTGCAACGCCATACCTATTTAGCCTCTTCGCTGAGTAACACATTATGAAAAACACCTATTTCTCCACTGCGATAGGGCTGTACCTAAATTACCTTGTGCACGGTATGGGGGTCATTCTGATGAGCCTCAATATGTCTTCGCTGGAACAACAGTGGCAAACCAATGCTGCGGGCGTCTCGATTGTTATTTCCTCACTCGGCATCGGCCGCTTAAGCGTTTTATTAGTGGCAGGGATGCTTTCCGATCGCTACGGTCGCAGACCATTTATTATCCTTGGTATGACCTGCTACCTGATTTTCTTTATTGGCATCATCAATACTCACAGTATTTTTCTTGCCTATGCTTTTGGTTTTTTAGCAGGAATGGCAAACAGTTTTCTCGATGCCGGAACCTATCCCAGCCTGATGGAGGCATTCCCCCGTTCCCCCAGCACGGCCAATATTTTGATAAAAGCCTTCGTCTCCAGCGGTCAGTTCCTGCTGCCAATGATCATCAGCCTGCTGGTGTGGGCCGAACTTTGGTTTGGCTGGTCCTTCCTGCTGGCGGCTGCCGTTATGATACTCAACGGCGTGTTTTTGTTTCGCTGTCGGTTTCCTCCACACCCAGGGCCTCATATCGTCATCCGGGCACAACCTGCAGAACGAGAAACCGCACAACCTGAACATCGTTGCTCCCTGCTCGACCTTGCCAGTTACACCCTGTACGGCTACATCGCAATGGCAACATTTTACCTGGTAAGCCAGTGGCTGGCGCAATACGGACAGTTTGTCGCAGGAATGTCCTATACGTTATCTATCAAACTGTTAAGCATTTATACCTGCGGCTCTCTACTGTGCGTGCTGATCACCGCCCCGCTGGCGCGAAAAGCAGAACGCGCGACATCGATGCTGATGCTGTATACGTTTATCTCATTTGTCGCACTGTTGATGGTTTGTCTGCATCCGACACCCTACGTGGTCATTATCTTTGCATTTGTCATCGGTTTTTCTTCCGCTGGGGGCGTTGTGCAAATCGGTTTAACGCTCATGGCCGCACGCTTTCCGCATGCGAAGGGTAAAGCGACCGGTATATACTACAGTGCGGGCAGCATTGCGACCTTCACTATTCCATTGATAACAGCAAAACTCTCAGAAACCAGTATTGCTCACATCATGTGGCTTGATACTGGCATAGCTGCTGTTGGGTTCCTGTTGGCGTTATTTATTGGTTATCGCAGCCACATCGCGTCAAAGCATCAGCTAAAAATGATACAAGCCGTAGAATAGCGTGGATGCAATATTGTTCCCCCCTTCTGCAAAATAATTGGCATTTATTTTAAAACATAAGCAAAACACCGGCTGGCAGAGTTCAATTTCACAGTGTGTTATGCAATATACCTGGTAACTTAAACGCCATGCTATGTAGGTTCTGTGGCTGCCGCCCGGTATATTAATTACAAGGTCGCCGCAATTTAAACAATATCGACGAGCACAGAACAATTTTAAAATCCGCAAGGAGTTGTGAAAATGTCTCAAAGCAAGACCTTTAATACGCCATTTCTTTTGGCGATAACCTGTATTTATTTAAGTTATTTCCTACACGGCATTAGCGTCATTACACTGGCGCAAAATATGACCTCTCTTGCAGAAAAGTTTTCCACAGATAATGCAGGAATTGCCTATTTGATTTCAGGCATTGGTCTGGGGCGACTGGTGAGCATCTTATTCTTTGGTGTGCTCTCAGATAAATTTGGTCGTCGGGCTATCATTCTGTTAGGGGCTATTCTTTATATACTGTTCTTCTTCGGTATTCCCGCCAGCCCTAATCTGATGATTGCCTTTATTCTGGCCGTTTGCGTTGGCGTGGCAAACTCGGCACTGGATACCGGTGGGTACCCGGCGTTAATGGAATGCTTCCCTAAAGCCTCTGGCTCAGCCGTTATCCTGGTGAAAGCTATGGTCTCGTTTGGGCAGATGATCTACCCCATCGTCGTCAGCACCATGCTGCTCAACCATATCTGGTACGGTTATGCGGTCATTATCCCGGGTGCGTTGTTTGTAGTCATTACCCTGATGCTGCTAAAAAGTCGTTTCCCCAGCCAGATGGTGGATGCCGGCATCGCGAAAGATCTGCCACAGATGAACAGTAAACCGTTGGTCTGGCTGGAAGGTGTGGCATCCGTCATGTTTGGTGTTGCTGCCTTTTCGACTTTTTACGTCATCGTGGTCTGGATGCCGAAATATGCGATGGCCTTTGCCGGTATGGCAGAATCCGACGCACTGAAAACAATCTCTTACTACAGTATGGGGTCGTTGGTCTGCGTATTTATCTTTGCCGCACTGTTGAAAAAATGGGTACGGCCTATTTGGGCGAATGTATTTAATGCCGGACTGGCAACCATCACCGCAGCCGTGATCTATTTATACCCATCTCCGCTGGTATGTAACGCCGGTTCATTTCTCATTGGATTCTCTGCCGCTGGCGGTATTTTACAGCTCGGTGTTTCGGTGATGTCGGAGTTCTTTCCCAAGAGCAAGGCCAAAGTCACCAGTATTTATATGATGATGGGTGGCGTAGCCAACTTTATTATCCCATTAATCACCGGATACCTCTCTAACATTGGTCTGCAATACATTATTTTGCTGGACCTTGCATTTGCTCTGTTGGCTTTTGTCACCGCCATCATCGTCTTTATTCGTTACTACCGCGTATTTGATATCCCCAAAAATGATGTGCGGTTGGGCGAGCGTTATTTTCAATAAATTGTTTAGAAGGAGTATCAAATGGACGTAACTGCTAAATATGAACTGATTGGTTTGATGGCTTACCCTATCAGACACAGTCTGTCGCCTGAAATGCAAAATAAGGCATTAGAAAAAGCGGGATTGCCATTCACTTACATGGCATTTGAAGTTGATAACTCAACGTTTGCTAATGCCATTGCCGGGCTGAAGGCCTTAAAGATGCGGGGTACCGGGGTCTCAATGCCCAACAAGCAGCTGGCATGTGAGTATGTTGATGAATTAACACCCGCAGCCAAGCTGGTCGGCGCAATTAACACTATCGTCAATGATGATGGTTACCTGCGCGGTTACAATACCGATGGCACGGGCCATATTCGTGCAATTAAGGAAAGTGGTTTCGATATCAAAGGTAAAACCATGGTACTGTTGGGCGCAGGCGGTGCGTCGACGGCTATTGGTGCACAGGCAGCGATTGAAGGCATCAAAGAAATTAAACTCTTTAACCGCCAGGATGAGTTTTTTGCCAAAGCGCAGGAGTTTGCCAAACGCGTCAATGAAAACACCGACTGCGTGGTCACCGTTATCGATCTCGCCGATCGCCAGGCTTTTGCTGACGCACTTGCCAGCGCAGATATTTTGACCAACGGCACTAAAGTCGGCATGAAGCCGCTGGAAAATGAATCTCTCGTGACCGACGCTTCCCTGCTGCGTCCGGAACTGCTGGTAACCGAATGCGTCTACAACCCGCATATGACCAAATTATTGCAGCAGGCACAAAGTGCTGGTTGCAAAACAATTGATGGTTACGGCATGTTGTTGTGGCAAGGGGCTGAACAGTTCAAGCTCTGGACCGGGAAAGATTTCCCACTGGAGTATGTGAAACAGGTTATGGGTTTTGCCGCCTGACGGGCAAGCATTTGTACAATAGTTAAAGGGTAATCAATGAAAACCGTAACCGTAAAAAACCTCGTTATTGGCGAGGGTGCGCCGAAGATCATTGTCTCGCTGATGGGTAAAGACATCGCAACGGTAAAAAGCGAAGCGCTGGCCTATCGCGAAGCGGATTTCGACATTCTGGAATGGCGCGTAGACCATTTCGCCGATGTCTCTTCCATTGAGACGGTGTTGGAAGCTGCGCGCACCATCCGCGATGTGATGGCTGACAAACCACTGCTTTTCACCTTCCGTAGCGCCAAAGAAGGCGGTGAACAGGCTCTGTCTGTCGAGCACTATATTGCACTTAACCGCGCGGCGGTAGACAGCAGTCTGGTGGATATGATCGATCTGGAACTGTTTACCGGTGACGAACTGGTCAAAGCGACCGTCAAGCATGCGCATGCGAAAAATGTCTTTGTGATTATGTCCAATCACGATTTTCATAAGACACCAGCCGCGGAAGAGATTGTCCAGCGCCTGCGTAAAATGCAGGAGCTGGGTGCAGATATCCCCAAGATTGCCTTGATGCCGCAAAATAAAACGGATGTTCTGACGCTGCTTAGTGCCACGCTGGAAATGCAAGAACGCTATGCCGATCGCCCGATAATCACCATGTCGATGGCTAAAACAGGGGTGATTTCACGTCTGTCTGGTGAGGTTTTCGGTTCAGCGGCAACCTTTGGGGCAGTAAAAAAAGCCTCCGCACCAGGACAAATTTCGGTCACCGACCTGCGTACTGTATTGACAATATTGCATCAGGCTTAATTACAGATATATCCATATAAATATCAGTAATGCCCTACCCCAGATATTCGTCTAACCACGGATATCTGGCCGGTAATCAAGCGTTATTAAATAACTCACAATATTATTGTCGAATATAGCGACAGGTAGTCGCACGCATATAATCTGGAGTTCACATGAAATTTTCAAGGCCAAATCGTATAGATGGTCGGGTACCCGTATTATCCGCTGCAGATGCAGTCAATTATATTCCTGATGAAGCAACGCTTTGTGTATTAGGTGCTGGAGGGGGGATTCTCGAAGCAACAACATTAATTAATGCACTGGCTGAAAAATATAAAAACTCACAGTCACCGCGAAATTTAGCGTTGATTAGTCCTACAGGTTTGGGTGACCGTGCCGACCGGGGAATTAGCCCACTGGCACAGGAAGGTTTAGTCAAATGGGCATTATGCGGACACTGGGGACAATCACCGCGAATCTCCGATCTGGCTGAACAAAATAAAATTGCCGCCTATAACTATCCTCAGGGCGTATTAACCCAAACCCTGCGTGCATCGGCGGCTCACCAGCCGGGGATCCTGAGTGATATCGGCATCGGTACATTTGTTGACCCTCGCCAACAGGGCGGTAAGCTGAATGAAGTGACCACCGAAGATCTGATCAAATTGGTGGAAATTGATAACAAAGAGTACCTGTATTACAAAGCCATTGCGCCAAACATCGCCTTTATTCGCGCCACCACTTGCGACAGTGAAGGCTACGCCACCTTTGAAGATGAAGTGATGTATCTTGATGCGCTGGTGATTGCCCAGGCCGTACACAATAACGGTGGCATCGTTATGATGCAGGTGCAAAAGATGGTGAAGAAAGCCACGTTGCATCCGAAATCGGTGCGTATTCCCGGCTATCTGGTCGATATTGTGGTCATCGACCCCGACCAAACGCAACTGTATGGTGGCGCGCCGGTTAACCGCTTTATCTCTGGCGATTTTGTTCTCGATGACAGCCAACAGACTGCCCTGCCGCTCAATCAGCGTAAACTGGTGGCCAGACGCGCCCTGTTTGAAATGCGCAAAGGTGCGGTCGGCAACGTTGGCGTAGGCATTGCCGATGGCATTGGCCTCGTCGCGCGCGAAGAAGGCTGTGCTGACGATTTTATTCTGACAGTCGAAACGGGTCCGATTGGCGGCATCACCTCTCAAGGTATTGCTTTCGGCGCCAACGTCAACACCCGCGCCATTCTGGATATGACCTCCCAGTTTGACTTCTATCACGGTGGTGGACTGGACGTGTGCTATTTAAGTTTTGCCGAAGTCGATCGCCACGGCAACGTCGGCGTACACAAATTCAATGGCAAAATCATGGGTACCGGCGGTTTTATCGATATTAGCGCCACCTCCAAAAAAATTATTTTCTGCGGCACGTTAACTGCCGGAAGTCTGAAAACGGAAGTTGCCGATGGCAAGTTAAATATTGTGCAGGAAGGTCGGGTGAAAAAATTCGTCAACGAATTACCTGAAGTGACTTTCAGCGGAAAAATTGCTCTCGAACGTGGACTTGATGTGCGTTACATCACTGAACGCGCTGTATTTACGTTAAAAGCAGATGGTCTTCATTTAATCGAAATTGCACCGGGAGTCTCTTTACAGGAAGACATCCTGGACAAGATGGATTTCACGCCAATTATTTCGCCAAATCTGAAGCTGATGGACGAAAGATTATTTATCGATGCCTCGATGGGTTTTGTATTACCCGTCGCCGCCAATTAAAAGGAGTACCCTGATGGACTTTTCTTTAACTGAAGAACAAGAACTGCTGCTTGCCAGTATTCGAGAACTGATTACCAGCAATTTCCCGGAAGAATATTTCCGTACCTGCGATCAGACGGCGACCTACCCGAAAGAGTTTATGCGTGCCCTGGCGGACAACGGTATTTCGGTGATGCTGCCAACTTACTGATTTAGTGTATGATGGTGTTTTTGAGGTGCTCCAGTGGCTTCTGTTTCTATCAGCTGTCCCTCCTGTTCAGCTACTGACGGGGTGGTGCGTAACGGCAAAAGCACCGCCGGACATCAGCGCTATCTCTGCTCTCACTGCCGTAAAACATGGCAACTGCAGTTCACTTACACCGCTTCTCAACCCGGTACGCACCAGAAAATCATTGATATGGCCATGAATGGCGTTGGATGCCGGGCAACCGCCCGCATTATGGGCGTTGGCCTCAACACGATTTTCCGCCATTTAAAAAACTCAGGCCGCAGTCGGTAACCTCGCGCATACAGCCGGGCAGTGACGTCATCGTCTGCGCGGAAATGGACGAACAGTGGGGATACGTCGGGGCTAAATCGCGCCAGCGCTGGCTGTTTTACGCGTATGACAGGCTCCGGAAGACGGTTGTTGCGCACGTATTCGGTGAACGCACTATGGCGACGCTGGGGCGTCTTATGAGCCTGCTGTCACCCTTTGACGTGGTGATATGGATGACGGATGGCTGGCCGCTGTATGAATCCCGCCTGAAGGGAAAGCTGCACGTAATCAGCAAGCGATATACGCAGCGAATTGAGCGGCATAACCTGAATCTGAGGCAGCACCTGGCACGGCTGGGACGGAAGTCGCTGTCGTTCTCAAAATCGGTGGAGCTGCATGACAAAGTCATCGGGCATTATCTGAACATAAAACACTATCAATAAGTTGGAGTCATTACC